>KE159599.1:0-397380 GCA_000403275.2 Lachnospiraceae bacterium 28-4 | reverse complement strand
GGGTATGGGCTGGGATCGTCCGGTCTGCTGACTTCGAATCTATCCGGGTATGGGCTGGGATCGTCCGGTCTGCTGACTTCAAACTTATCCGGAACGGGCCTGATATCGTCCGGTTTGCTGGGAGGAAACCTTTCCGGCCTGGGACTTCTGGCCTCCGGGCTATCAGGGTACGGACTGTTATCCTCCGGTCTGTCTTCCCAAGGAATGCAGACTCTTGGTGTAAATCGGGCGAGCATGGTGAATGCGTATAAAAATACTTTAAAAAATAAAAATAACGGCGGAAGTATACGTCTGTCAGAACGAAGATAATAACGACAACAGAATGGAAAGGAAGAGTGGGAAGTATGGGAGTCAGTGGGATTGGAACAAATAACTATGTTTTTGGGCAGAAAAATGCAGCGGGATATGCGGCACAAAAAACAGAAAATAGTAAACCCCAGGAAGAAACGGCAAATATGTCCTGGACAGTCAAATCGGAGAATCATGATATCATCCTGCATGGAGAGGAATCCGCGGAAGATGGGAAAGTAGTTGCTGCATGGGCGTGCGTGACAGGAAATACTTCTATGACCGTATATCAACCTCATGATTTTGATCCGGCTCATCCGGTTTATAAAGTCAAAGTATGGGATTCCCATGGAAATATGACGGAGCGGATGGTGGATATTTCTGAAGTAGATCCGGCAGACTGCGATACCATTGATATGTATGCTTACTCCGCCTGGTTATCGAAAAGCGGGAAATGCCCGGATGCCCTGCAGAAATTTATGTCTGCACACGCCCATCACAAAGACAGGGGAGGCAAACAGGGATATGGAAGCTTGTTTGATAAAGAAAACTGGCTGGAAATCATAAAAGAAGTGATGGAGATGCAGTACCGCGCCGGAAATCTGAAAGGATATATAGACTATAAAAGGTTCCTTGGCGTATTGGAAATAGGAAAAGAGGAAAACGAAAAGAAGGCGCAATCCGGCGGGAACAAAACGGATCAGGAAGAGTCAAAAGTGGAGACAGATATTCAAGTTAAGCCGGATGGTTCGAGAGTACTTGTTATGACCAGGACGGTCGGAGGAATGGCGGCTACCACGAGCATAGAGCTTTCCAAACCTACGGATATGCCAAACAATAAAGCAGAGGAGGAAGAGGCCAAAGAAGCGTGGTCGGTTCCTGATATCAGCGATCTTTCCGCACAGTTGTTTGGGGAGTGAATAAGAAATGCGGGATCAATTTTGACAGCTTTGGGCGGCCGGCAGGGCAGGGGACGGGGGAAATAGACCGGGAAGCCGGCGCCTAGGGCTGGATTTTCTGGCGGTTGCGTACAATCAGTTATTTTACTTATGAAATGGTCAAAAACCAGGGGAAAATTGCCACGGAGGGCAATTTTAGAAAGCATGGGCAGGATGCCCGTTGCTTTCGACCCGTACGGCATGATATTATTTGTCCATTTCATTAGTAAAATCTGATTGGAAGCTCCAGCCAGAAAATCCAGCCCTAGGCGCCGGCTTCCCGGTCTATTTCCCCCGTCCCCTGCCCTGCCGGCCGCCCAAAGCTGCCAAAATTGATTTCTGCAAATAAAAGTGGTTTGACAGACTGTTTTAGTCAACCTATAATGAAATTAGCTAAGTTGGAATGGGTGAGAGAGAAGGCGGGCGGGATCGGCGATGCAGAGGATCAATGAAGATATAAAAAGTGGAAATTTCCGGCAGATGTACCTCCTGTATGGAGAAGAGGCCTATCTGCGCAAACAGTATAGGGACAGATTGAAAAAGGCCATGATCAGCGATGATGATACGATGAATTATAGCTATCTGGAGGGAAAGGATATTTCCATAGGAGCTGTGATAGATCTTGCGGAGACCCTTCCTTTTTTTGCGGACAGAAGGGTGGTTGTCGTGGAAAACAGCGGCCTGTTCAAACATGGAGGGGAACAACTGGCCCAATACCTGGCTTCCCTTGCGGAAACGGCATACTTTGTTTTTGTGGAAACTGAAATCGATAAGCGCAGCAAACTTTTCAAGACAGTATCCTCCCAGGGAACCGCAGTGGAATTTCCCATACAGAGCGAAGCGACTCTGAAAAAATGGATATTGGGTATGATAAAAAGGGAGGGTAAACAGATCACAGAGCCGGCCCTTCATTATTTTATGGAAAAAACCGGTACGGATATGGAAAATATTCGAAAAGAGCTGGAAAAGCTCATGTGCTATTGTATGGAGAGGGAGGCTGTAAGAGAAGAGGATATCGAAGAGATCTGCACGAAGCGTATCAGCAGCCATATCTTCGATATGATCAATGCCATTGCGGATAAAAAGCAGAAGAAGGCGCTGGATTTGTACTACGATCTGCTGGCGCTAAAAGAACCGGCAATGCGTATTCTTTTTCTTATCGCAAGACAATTTAACTTGCTCCTTCAGGTAAAAGAACTGAAAAAGCAAGGATTAGACAATAAATCGATCGGTGCAAAGGTCAGCCTTCCGCCGTTTATTGCCGGTAAATATGCCGCCCAGGCCGCGAAATTCAGGACATCCGATTTGCGCACGGCCTTAGAAGCATGCGTAGAGGCGGAGGAAGCTGTAAAAACCGGAAGAATGAACGATATTATGAGCGTGGAACTGCTGATTGTACGATACAGTATATGATAAATGCCGAACGAATGGAGGCATACTCCGTGCGCCTCCTGTTGTTCAAAAGCAAGGGGGCCGATGAATTCAACATCATAAAATTCCATAAAAGAAAAATATTTGACAAGCCAATTCTTTCTCTGACATTTCCGGCATTTTCATTGCCGTCTTATGTACTGTCCTGCCGCCCGGCAAATCTTTCAAAATTAATTTCCGAAAAAGCCCGTATGCCCGCTATATGCAAAATCTTAAGAAATAAAAGCATGACAAGAAGGTATGTGGGTATTATAATAATGATATTATTGGCTGCGAAAAAAATATATAGTTTATTTTAGGAGGAGGTGCCTGTTATGCGTCAGATACCGGTTCCACAGGAGATATACCGGCATTTTAAAGGAAATTTATATCAAATAGTAACGCTTGCGGAGCATTCGGAGACAGGAGAACAGCTTGTGGTTTATCAGGCGCTTTACGGCGATTTTAAAATTTATGCCCGCCCGTTATTGATGTTTATGGGAAAGCTGGATAAGGAAAAATATCCGGAGGCGAATCAGAAATACCGGTTTGAACGTGTCGCCCCTGACCAGGATAAAATAGTACCCTTTGCAAAGGGCGTATCTTCGGATGAAAGCCCGGTTTTTACCGAAACCCCTCATATGGATGAAGGCGCGCGTTTTCATAAAAGCGGGGAAAAAGAAGAGGCCGGAGAGACAGGGCTGGATCCGCTGGTGGCAGAGTTTTTGGATGCGTCCAGCTGTGAGGAACGTTTGAATATCCTTTCCGCCCTTCACCACAGAATCACCGGCGAAATGATCAATATTATGTCTATTGCTTTGGATATCGAACTGAAACCGGGGGATATCGAAGAACAATATGTGGAATTCAGGAACTGCTTGACCTTGATGGAAAGGTTCGAAAGCAACAGGCTGAGATAACGGATAAGGGAAAAACGGAAATGAAATATACACAAATTACAGAGGGAAGGTTTTTAAGCAGACCGAACCGCTTCATTGCCTATGTGGATATGGGGGGGAGGACGGAGAAAGTCCATGTGAAAAATACGGGGAGATGCCGGGAACTGCTGGTGGAGGATGCGGTGGTATATCTGGAAAAAGGTGTCAGCCCGGGACGTTCTACCGGTTATGACCTGGTGGCGGTAAAAAAAGGAGACCGCATGATCAATATGGATTCCAATGCCCCTAATAAGGCGGTGGGAGAATGGCTTTTGAAAAAAGAATTGTTTCCTTCCCTGACAAACATCCGGGCAGAAAAAACTTATAAGACTTCCCGGTTTGATTTTTATGTGGAGACGGAAGAAGATAAGATTTTCCTTGAAGTAAAGGGTGTTACACTGGAGCGGGAGGGCGGAGCTTATTTTCCGGATGCCCCTTCCGGGAGGGCGGTAAAACATGTGGAAGAATTGGCGGAGGCGGTCAAAGAAGGCTATAAAGCATATGTCCTCTTCGTAATACAGATGAAAGGCGTGGATTTTTTTGCACCGAATGCCGAAACCCATCCGGCATTTGCAGAGGCACTGGAAAACGCCCGAAAGGCCGGAGTAGAAATATTGGCTTATGATTGCACGGTAACGGAGGAGTCCATGGAAATAGGAAATCCCGTGCCGGTAAGACTGCAGGGAGAAGAAAAAGGCGAGCAGCGGATACTGGAAAAAATCGCGGAACCGCTCTTAAAATGGTATGACAAGGGGAGGCGCATACTCCCGTGGAGGGAAGACCCGCAGCCTTATTATGTGTGGCTGTCGGAAATTATGCTGCAGCAAACGAGAGTGGAGGCGGTAAAGCCCTATTATGACCGCTTTATTCAAAATGTGCCGGATATTCAGGCATTGGCGGAAATGGAAGAGGATAAACTGGTAAAGCTGTGGGAGGGTCTTGGATATTATAACCGGGTTAGAAATCTGCAAAAGGCCGCGAAAGCGATTGTAAAAGAGCATGAAGGAAAAATGCCGTCGGAATATGAAAGTTTGCTGGAGCTGCCCGGCATCGGAAGCTATACGGCCGGCGCAATAGCGTCGATCGCATACGGGAAGGCGGTTCCTGCAGTGGATGGGAATGTTCTCCGGGTTCTTTCCAGGCTGAGGATGGATGGGGAAGACATTTTATCCCAGAAAACAAAGACCAGGGTGGAAAAGGAACTACGGGAAGTGATTCCTGTAAACCGCCCGGGAGATTTTAACCAGGCGCTGATGGAACTGGGAGCTATGGTTTGTCTGCCCAATGGGGAACCCAAATGCGGCGAATGCCCATGGGAGGCTCTCTGCCAGGCGCACCACATGGGGAAAACGGCGGAATTTCCGAAGAAGAAAGCGAAGAAAGCGAGAAAAATAGAGGAAAAGACGGTTCTTGTCATTCAGGACGAGGATCGGGCTGCTTTCCGGCGGCGGCCGGAAAAGGGGCTTCTGGCGGGGATGTATGAATTTCCTGTACTGGAAGGAAGGCTGGCGGAGGGCAAGGTGCTGGAGATCTTGGGACAAATGGGGTTAAAAGTACTCCGCATCCGTCCGATCGGGGAAGCAAAACATATTTTTTCCCATAAGGAATGGCATATGGTGGGATATGCCATAAAAGTAGACGAGCTGGAACGCCCTGAAAAGCCGGAATTCCGGCAGGATTGGATCTTTGTAGACAAGAATGAAGTGAGGGAAAACTATCCGGTGCCTTCCGCCTATGCTGCTTATACGGAATATCTTGATATTAAGCTTGGAGTTATGCGCGATAAGGCTTCGCAGAAATGAGGAAAAAAATGAAATTATTGACAGTGACGATACCTTGTTATAATTCAGAAAATTATATGAAAAAATGCATCGACTCCCTGCTGGTCGGAGGCGAAGATGTGGAACTGATTATCGTGGATGATGGTTCCACGGACGGGACAGCCGGTATCGCGGATGAATATGCCGAAAAATACCCATTGATCGTCAAAGCGATTCATAAGGAAAATGGAGGACACGGATCCGCAGTGAATGAGGGAATCGAAAATGCATCGGGATTGTTCTTTAAAGTGGTGGACAGCGATGACTGGGTGAAAGAGAGCGAATATCAGAAGATCCTTGCATTTCTAAGGGAGACAGCGGGCGGTGGGGAAACGTTGGACATGCTGATCAGCAATTTTGTATATGAAAAACAGGGAGCAAAGAAAAACAAAGTGATGCGTTACCATCATGCCCTGCCGGAAGAGGAAATGTTTACGTGGAAACAGGTGAGGCATTTCCATAAGGGGCAGTATATCCTGATGCATTCGGTGATATTCAGAACGAAACTATTGCGGGAATGCGGGCTTAAACTGCCCGAAAATACATTTTATGTGGACAATCTCTTTGTTTTTGAACCCTTGCCTTACGTAAAAAATATGTATTACATGGACGTTAATTTTTACCGCTATTATATTGGCAGGGAAGGGCAGTCTGTCAATGAGACGATCATGATATCCAGAATCGACCAGCAGATCAAAGTAAACAAAATCATGGTGGATTATATGGTGGAAAACAGGCAGAAAATAAAAAACTGCCGCAAGATGCGTAATTATATGACTAACTATCTGGAGATCATCACGACAGTTTCCTCCGTCCTGCTTATTCGCGGAGGCACGCAGGAACACCTGGAAAAGAAAAAAGAACTGTGGAATTATATCAAACAGAAGGACAAACGGCTATATATCCGGCTGCGGTATGGGATCTTAGGAAATTCCATGAATCTTCCGGGAAAAGGAGGCAGAAAGATATCCATTGAAGGATATCGAATCTGCCGGCGGTTTTTCAAATTTAACTGATCGGTCAGTTGATCTGCGGCGTCGCTTTCTTGCGCATGCGCCATTCCCGGTACGCCGTTATGATATCATATTTATAAACCATCCCGTACATGACGGCCGCCATAATAAAAGCTGTTCCCACATCGAAAACGGAATGCTGTTTGATAAACATGGTGGACAATATGATGGATACGCAGAGGAAAAGTGAAGAAACGCGTATCCATTTTTTATTTGTGAGCCGCTTGTTCTTTACAATGGCAAAATGAGCGGCTAGCGAATTATATACATGAATGCTGGGCCATAAATTGGTCGGCGTATCGGTGCTGTAAAGCATGGATATGAGCCTGGTAAAGACGTTGTCCCTTGGCATCGTCTGCGGACGCAGGTGATGGCCGTTAGGAAACAGGGTGGAAATGATTAGAAAGATGGTCATTCCTGTGAAAAGAAAGATACATGCCCTGTAATAATCGTCTTTATCTTTAAAAAACAAGTATACGACTATTGCTGAAACATAGACAAACCATAAAAAATATGGAATGACGAATGCTTCGCAAAACGGGATGCGGTCGTCCAATGCCATATGAATGACCCAATAGTCTTTTGTAACTTTACGTTCCAGATATACGAACCACGTTAAATAAATGATTCCATAAATCAAAAGCGGTATTGCGTGTTTGTATTTCTCATAAAAAAATCTGATTTTGTTCCCTTTCATAGTTAATCCCTTTTCCCTTCTGTAATCTGCAAGCGGTAAGCCGCAGACACAAACTGGCTCTCCTCATAAACGACAGGCAAAAAACAACGGCTACATCATTAGTTTTATTTTTCGCGGCAGACAGGACACGGTGATGCTATTCGATTTGGTATAGACCTCGCCGTCCGTATGTACCCATAAAGGAATGGATGTCTGAAACCTTACTTTGGATGCAGCATAATGCCTGATGGATGAAAATATATAGTGCTTCCCGAAAAATGCGGTGGGCAGAGCGGCTAAAATAACAGGTTTTGGAAGCGACCCGACAATGCACAGATCCAGCTTTCCGTCGCTGTCATCCGCCATAGGGCAGAATTGAAAACCGCCGCCTTCATATTTGTGTATCATAAAAGCAGTGAACAAAAGCCGGTCGATGTGGATAGGCGTTTGTTCTTCGTTCAGATAAATATCGCAGGAAACCCGTTTCGCGGCGATTAACTGCTGCAGAGCGATCGCGAGGTAAGTAAGTTTCCCGAGGCCGAGCTTATTTAATGTACTCTTAAAACGGGAGGCAAGCGCCTCTTCGCATACTGCGGCGTCAAATCCGATTCCGCTGCTGACGGCAAAAAATCTGTGCGCCGGTACGGCGGAGGATTTTATTCTGGAACGTTCCCTCGCGTCGCCGGCTATGATATCCGAATAAGTAAGGATGCCCAGATCCATCGTTCGTATCGTGTTTCCTTTTAAAATATTGCGAAGGATTTTCTTCGGATCTTTCGGGAGATTCAAATCTCTTGCCAGATCGTTGCTGGAGCCGGTAGGAATGTAGCCAAGTAAAACCTTGTCAAAATCCCGGATTCCCTGGAGGGCTTCGTTTATGGTGCCGTCGCCGCCAAGGATGATCAGTTTGACTGGAAGCCGGTCTGTTCCCTCTTTATCCGGGGCAGTCAGCCGTTCGACTACTTTGGTGACATGACCGACGCCTTTTGAGTACAAAACCTTGTGGGGAATGCCTTCTTTCCGGAATATCTGTTCCAGCTCTCCCCAGATGACCCGTCCCCTGCCCGATTTGGAAGCCGGATTGACAATAATATGGTACATAATATTCCTCCGTGGATGTCTGACGCTGCCCGAATGGCGGGCGGCGGGATATCTTCTGTTGAACATAAGGATGGCTGGCAAAGCCTGGCATCCATTGTTTTTGATCATCCATCATTTTAGCAGTATTTTATCACGATGTAAAGAAGACTTCTCGTATATATCCCTTAAGAATTCTTAAGAATTCTTTAAAATATATTCCTTTTACATAGTTTTCATTCAAAAGGATCTATGGTATACTTTAGCGTAATAGTGTAAAAAGGGATTGTTTATGAATAGGAGGATATGATATATGTATTCGTTTGATGAAGTAAAGAACGTGGATCCTGAAATCGCGCAGGCGATCGTGGACGAACAGAACAGACAGAACAGCCACATTGAATTGATCGCGTCGGAAAACTGGGTGAGCAAAGCGGTCATGGCAGCGATGGGGAGCCCGTTGACCAATAAATATGCGGAAGGGTACCCGGGAAAAAGATATTATGGCGGCTGCGAATGTGTGGATGTGGTGGAAAATCTGGCGATCGAGAGGGCAAAAGAGTTGTTCGGCTGTGATTATGCCAATGTACAGCCGCATTCCGGCGCACAGGCGAACCTGGCCGTCCAGTTTGCAATCTGCAATCCGGGCGACACGATTATGGGCATGAATCTGGATCATGGCGGACATCTGACTCATGGGAGTCCGGTCAATATTTCCGGGAAATATTTTAAGATTGTACCTTACGGGGTAAATGACGAAGGATTTATCGATTATGATCAATTAAGGGATATTGCCCTGGAAACCAGGCCGAAAATGATCATTGCGGGTGCATCCGCTTATGCAAGAACCATTGATTTTAAGAGATTCAGGGAAGTGGCCGATGAGGCCGGAGCTGTCCTTATGGTGGATATGGCCCATATTGCCGGTCTGGTGGCGGCTGGGCTTCATCCGAGCCCGATCCCTTATGCGGACGTGGTGACGACGACGACCCACAAGACGCTGCGCGGTCCGCGCGGCGGTCTGATCCTCTGCAACCAGGAAGCTGCGGATAAATATAATTTCAATAAAGCCATCTTCCCCGGCATCCAGGGAGGGCCGCTGATGCATGTGATCGCGGCAAAGGCAGTATGTTTCAAAGAGGCGTTGGCTGATGAGTTTAAAACATACCAAAAGGGAATCGTGGATAATGCCCAGGCGCTTTGCAGCGGTTTGCTGGCAAGAGGAATAAAAATCGTATCCGGCGGTACGGATAATCACCTGATGCTGGTGGATCTGACGAACTTCGACCTGACGGGCAAGGCAGTGGAAAAGCTTCTGGATGAGGCGCATATTACGGCGAATAAGAATACGATTCCGAACGATCCCAAATCACCGTTTGTCACAAGCGGTATCAGACTCGGTACTCCGGCAGTAACATCGAGGGGAATGGGAACGGAAGATATGGACAGGATCGCGGAGGCAGTCGCGCTCGTGATCAAAGGAGGAGAAGAAAAGATAGCGGAAGCGAGAGCGATCGTTCAGGAACTGACCGACCGGTATCCGCTAGTATAAAAGAGTGTTTCGCAGCTTTGCAGTTTCGAAAGAAGATAAAAAAGAGTTGGCTTCCGAGCCAACTCTTTGTATGATATCGTTCTTTTCGCGGAGCGTATGCGGTCAATAGCCAAGTTCTTCCGCGATAAAATAAACTTTAATCCTTCCCTGGATGCCGCTTCGCCGGGTGATGACGATATGATTGCACATACAGTCGGGGGAAAGGCAGTCTCCGCAGCTTCCGTTGGCGAGGCACGGAGTCTGGCGGTTCAGGCGGTGGGCATTGGGAGGGGCGGCGAAATTACGCACTCTTTCGATGCCGGTACCCACATCGGTAACGATCTTGTTCATGCCCGCTAAAATAATAACGTTTCTCGGGCCGTGGATCAGACATGCCACCCGGTTGCCGCTGCCGTCAATATTGACCAGCTCCCCGCCAAGGGTTATGGCGTTGGAACTCATAAGATAATAGTCGGATAAGACTGATTTGGCATACAATTCCCTGCTTTCTTCAGGAGAAGAAGCGCTGAAACGGTCAATGAGCTGATAACTCCCCTGGGATATCTTATCCATCAGGCCGGATTCCTTAATCGTTTCGCTGCCGCCCCATGAAATGGAACTGTTTTCTGGGATGGAAGATAGGACGGCATCCACGCAGGAGGCCGAATTTTCAAAGAAATAGCCCTCCATTCCTCTTTTTTCCAGATTTTTAATAATGCTTTTTGCGGTTGCCGCAAAAGCGGCCTGTTTGTGCGTCATAGCGTTACCTCCTTGTTATTCGTCAGATATTTTTCCGCCCGGCGGAAAGCCGACGCCGAAAGCGGTGCCAAGAGAAATACATACGGACTCTTTATAGTCGGCATAACCGGCAGCCATGGCTGTTCCGTCGTGGAGCAGGGTAAAAAAGAAATCTCTGCCAAAACGCTCCTTCATACAGGAAGAAAGATATTGGGCGTAATTGGGGGCGATCAGCCGCAGCTTTCCATATCCTCCCCGATTGGCGATTTGCCCGTTTTTTACGTAATTGGCGATGCTTAAAACGATATGCGGGTGAATAAGGAGTCCTCTGCCTTCCACTTCGTGGATGGTACGCGTGATGGTGTCGAGAAAATACCGGTTCAACGCCTGGGCCTCAGCTTCTTCGACCAGTGGATCTTTCACGTCCCATTCCACATGCCGGGATAAAGTTTTTCCAAGGATGATGATATCCTGAACCCGATGGCCGTCCATAATGGCATAACTCCTTTTGATAAAGCTCTGCCCATAGTCGAAGATCAGATTCGCCTGGCCGGTTCGGGAGTCGTCCTGCAGATAAGTAGTGCAGCCCCGCAGACCTGCGTAAGTGGAGTCTTTGCCGAGAACAATCGCATAAGGGCTTTTGCCTGAGGCCCTGAAAACCTGCTCCACATAATATTTTAACTGTTCTCCCAGCGGCGGGCTGGCAAGTCCGCCTACCAATATAATACGCTTCAGGGAACTCCAGTAATTCCATTCTTCATCGCCCCAGTCAGGGCGCGCCCTGCGGTTTGCCGGAGAACCCTCTTTCAGACAAAGAAGGATTACGGCAAGACGTTCGCCAAAAAGCTTCAGTATATCGTGTGCTGCGGCGCGTACATGGGCATCATCGCTTTCCAGACTGTATTCCAGGTGCAAAGGAAGGGATTTTTCCTCAAGGGAGGCGGCCTGGATATGGAGTCTGCCGGCGGCACTCTTAATTTCCTGAATAAACAGGTCGGTGGAAAAAATATCCTGGGCGCTTTTTCCGGCCAGCGGCTGCGTAACGGTGCATGCCGGCATTTCCGCTATGATTAGTTTATTGATGGAGGCGTTTGTGCTGAGCATGCCTCCCGCTAAAAAAGGATTAAAAATAGTGGCTCCCTCCTTAAAATCATAAGATTGTCTATTTCCATTATACTAAATATGGTGGAAGGTGCAAGAGTGAAAAAAGTTTGTTAATTTTGTTAAAATCAATAAAATAAGTAGAAAATAAAGAAAAAATATGGGAATAAAATGTCGAATATTGGAAATAAAACTCAAAATAACACATAATATGGAGAAAAAGGTAAAAAAATGAAATAAATTATATTTTTTTGAAAAAAAGTGTTGACAAATTAATTTATCATGCTATAATGAATACATAAACAAAACAAATTCACATAGATAAAATACTAAAGAAAGCGAGGTACGGACCACCGAAAACGTAAGTTAATTCATTCATGAAAGGTACGAAAGAGTAAGGTACAAAAGAGATCGTAGTCGAGTACATAAGAAAAAGTAGCGAAGGACAAAGGATAATAGGATAGCAGATGGCAGAAGTGATAAATCAGAATACCATCGGGCAGGAAAAAGATTATCAGCCGTTACAGTACAGGCAGTACAAGAGAAAAATGGAAAGAGTACGAAAGAGAAAAATGAATAGTAAGTAAAAAGCAAAAAAATGGAAAACGGAGGTATAAACCATTGGACAGCATAGTTTAAAAGAGGATATTAATCGAAATGATTGATATCCTCTTTTCATGTATAAAAAGCGCTTAAGGCAACTGGCTGCCGTATAGCGCATTGGCGCGGGTCGGACAGGGAAAGTTTTTCTCCTGCCCGGCCCGCTTATGCCGCTATATGAACCGACTATCGCGGATCGGTTGAAGGGAACGGATAAATTCCTTATAATTCTTATAATATTTTAATCAGGACAGCAAAGGAGGTGAAGGGATGCAGGTGGAGTTAAAGATTGACAGCGCATGCGTGGAACCTAAAGTTATCATTGCGACCGCTTCGGTGACGGAAGAAGTAAATTGGATTTTAAAAAGATTATCGGAAGAGATACCGCAGGTGATTTCAGGGAAAAAAGACGAAAAAATAGAGGTATTGGATGAGGCGGAGATTATAAGGGTTTATGCGCAGGGAGGAAGAGTTTTTGCAGTGACCGATAAGGGGGAATATGTGCTGCGCCTCAGGTTGTACGAGGCGGAGGAGAGGCTGGACAGCCGCCGTTTTGTCCGTATTTCCAATTCGGAGATCATTAACCTGAAAAAAGTCAGTTGCTTTGATCTGAGCTTTACAGGGACGATCTGCGTGAAATTGTCAAACCATACGATGTCATATGTGTCGAGACGGTATGTCTCCAAAATTAAAAAAATGTTGGGAATATAAGTGAGATTCAAGTTTGTGTCTGTACGGCATCCACAAACTTGCCGATGAACTGTCTCAATAAAGTTGGGACAAAAGCCGTGCAGAAATGGAGAGAAGAATGAAAAGAAAAATAATAGCAAGGGGTATCTGGGGTTTTCCGGTTGGAATCGCGATCGGATATTTGATCACTATATTTAGTTCGTTTGTCTGGGGGAACGGATGTTATTCGCCTTGTATGCCGGAATTGGTTTCTTCTATGGGAAGTGAGATCCATGCGGTTATGCTGCAGGCGCTGCTTTGCGGAGCGCTGGGGGCCGACTGCGCGGCAGGATCGATAATATGGGAAATAGAGAGCTGGAGCGTGGTAAAGCGGACAGGAATATATTTTCTGGCGATCTGCGCGGTTATGCTGCCGACTGCTTATTTTATGTATTGGATGGAAAGGAGCATAGCAGGTTTTTTAAGCTATTTTGGAATTTTTGCTTTGATTTTTCTATTGATCTGGGTCATCCAGTATATGCTCGGAAGGCGCGATGTGAAAAAAATGAATGAAAATCTTTCAATAGAGAAAAGATGAGATCGGGAAGTTTTGGTGGCCGCCGGAGAAACAGTTGAAATAGATATGGAAATTTTAACATAAATAGGGTATGATAGGCTATATATTATTTTTACGGAGTAGGATATGGGAGAGAAAAGAGAACGAGAATTTGATGAAAAACGGCTGTACAGAAGAAGAAGGAGAATCAGGAATCAGATCATGGCTTATATAACGGTAGGCATATTTTTTGCCGCAATCGTGGTTGGCGTTGTGCTGGGCGTGCAGAAACTGATGGGGTTCCTTGCGGAACGGAAACAGGCGGAAGAAATGGAAAGGCAGCTGGAAGAAATGGAGCAGCAGGATAACGAAAATGCGGTCGTAGAACCTCCGGCGCCGATAGAGCCGTCTGCGCCGGCGGAACCGGAGCCAGAGGTGGATTGGCTGGAAGAAATGGTGGAAAGCGTGATAGCGCCGATGCCGTTGGAAGACAGGGTGGCCGGTTTGTTTATTGTGAGGCCGGAGGACATTACCGGAGTGGACACAGTGATTACCGCCGGAGAAGGAACCCAGGAAGCTTTGAATAAATATGCGGTCGGGGGTTTGGTTTATTTCAGCCAGAATATAAAGGACAAAGAACAGCTGACAGAGATGTTATCCAAAACCGTCAGCATGAGCAGATATCCGATTTTCCTCGCCGTGGACGAAGAGGGAGGAGCGGTAAGGCGCGTAGGAGGCAGCGGCATTGAGGTGGCTGATGTAGGCGATATGGCGGATATCGGAGCGGGCGGAGATTCGATGGCCGCTTATAATGCCGGGGCGGAGATCGCTTCCTATTTATCTGAACTCGGATTTAATCTGGATTTTGCTCCTGTGGCGGATATCGTGACGGATGTGTCTGCTTCGGCGATCGGAAAGCGTTCTTTTGGCGGAGATCCTGCAGCGGTGGGAGCTATGGTCGGAGCGGCAGTGGCCGGTATAGAAAATATGGGGATCAGTGCCTGCCTGAAGCATTTTCCGGGAATAGGCGCAGTGACGGAAGATACACATGAAGGGATGGCCAAACTGGAAAAAACGGTGGATGATCTGAGGGCTTCGGAGTTTATTCCGTTTAAAGAGGGCATTGATGCCGGGGTGCATTGCATAATGGTAAGCCATGTGTCCGCGCCGAATATCGTTGGGAGCGATACGCCATGTTCTTTGTCGGAGGAAGTGATTACCAATCTGCTTCGGGGGGAGCTGGGGTATGATGGTATCGTTATTACGGATGCGATGAATATGGCGGCCATTACAGAATATTACGGAGCAGATGAAGCGGCAGTGATGGCCTTAAAAGCCGGAGCGGATATGATCCTTATGCCGGAAGACTTTGAAATGGCTTATGAAGGGGTTCTGGCAGCGGTGCAGGAAGGTGTGATTACGGAAGACCGGATATACGAATCCCTGAAAAGAATATACCGCGTAAAATACCGCGACAGGCTGGACCAGGACGGCAATGTAGTGGATGGCATATCGGAAAGCCAGGAAGCGGCAGGAGAAAGCCAGGAAATGATAGAAGAGGAAGAGCAGGATGCTGCCGGAGCAAATGGGGAAGAAACGCTTGAAACGGAAGAACAATAAGAAATGAGAAAATAGTAGTTGACAAATGGAGGAGAGCAGTATAAAATAATATTCGGTGTTACGGTTTGCGCGAGTGGCTCAGTTGGTGGAGCGCGACCTTGCCAAGGTCGAGGCCGCGGGTTCGAGTCCCGTCTCGCGCTCTTTTTTCATGAAGCGGAAATGCTGATAATTGCGGCATTTCTGTTTTTTTGTGTCTGCAAATTTGAAGACAGTTGAAGACAGTCTATAAAGCCTGTCAGATAAGATTAGCTGGTTTAATTCTTTATGCTTACTCTGACTTCTATTTCCTTTTACTTTCCTATTTTAAGTGTGATATAATATTATATAGAAAGTAGGTGAAAAAAAGTGGCTCTGCTCATCAACGATTTAAGAAAGTTGTGTACAGATGATACTATTATAATGACTGCACATGTTATAAAACGGTGCAATGAAAGAAATATTGATTCAGACAGTATTATAAAAGTCATTATGCAAGGCGAAATCATAAAGCAATATGAAGATGATAAACCGTTCCCCAGTTGCCTGTTATTGGGAATGTCAATAAATGGAAAATACTTACATGTAGTCGTTGCAAGCGATAATATCAATTTGCATATAATAACGGCATACTACCCAAGTATTGACGAATGGGAACCGGATTTTAAAACGAGAAAGGGGCGTTAAATATGAATTGTTTTACTTGTGGAAGTAATCATATGATTGAAGCAACAACAATCTATGTTGAAAAATTAGAAAACGGTATCTTGATTGTGAAAAATGTTCCATGTAAAAAATGTTCCCAATGCGGCGAGGAATTTTTTTCAATGGCAATCATGAAAGAAATTGAAAAATTAAGCAAACAGGCAGAAAAAATTATCAGTGAAGTTATGATTATTGATTACAATAAGGCGGCATAGTATGTGCGAAAGCTTGAACCAGAATTGTAATTCCTTCTTTATTTTATGAGCTTTTTAAGGTGTTTGAAGGTTCGAGTCCCGTAACGGTTGCTTCCGTCAGGACATGGCAATCTACTTGTATTAATTTTTCATATTCAGCTCCTGAAATTAAATAGCCGCAAATGTGGAAATCATACAGTCCATCCTCATATAAAATGTATGTAATATTCCCATAATCCGTTTTATCGACCCATAGGTTCATGCAGATTCCGCTTGTATCATCCGCATTCACAATAGAATGGATCGCTGCAAGATCATCTGTATTTTCAGGAACAATGCTCAAATAGTCTACCGTATAAAAATTAGTAGTCTGCCAGAGAGAAATGCGATATTGTTCCGTTTTGCCGTCGTTATTGATGTCGCAGCTTCTATTATAGTCCTTTTCGTTATTTTCCTCCTCGGCTGTTCCATGAGGGAGGCGGGAACCGGAGCGGTAGTCCATGGCCAGCTTTTCCAATACAGGTTCCAGGTTTTGATAGGATGGGTTTTGGAGGTAAGAGGTTTGGACGCTGCGGCCGGATCGGCCTTCTTTTGCTGTGATGGCGATCCATACGCCGCCCTGGTACCTGCCGTTTTCATAACATTCCAGGGAGAGTCCGTCTATCTCCTTTTTTTCAAAGTTCCAGGTGGTTTTTGCCAGATAGTTTTTTTCGTTCCAGCGGATGAAGCGGAACTCTTCCTGGAGGGAGTCCTGCCCGTCTGTCAGAATATAATGACCATCCGGCGTTCCTTTGAAAAGATAGTAGGTGACAAGATGGAGGCTTCCGCCGAGATACTCGCAAAGAAAGATATCTTCAATGCCGTCATTATCCGCATCCGTTTCGATCCATACCCCCGATCCGTCGTAGGTGGATGCGATGGTCAGCATATGTTTTTTGATAGATGCATTCGCTTTGGCTAACTCTTTGATTATTTCCATATCCAGCAGCCGGTCGGAAATTAAGGGAAGCATAATGTTCCGCATCTCTTCTTTGTCGGCTAAGATATATTGGGAAAGATAAGCGGTCAGATCTTCAGGTACCATTTCGCATCCCCGCCGCTGTTGTTTGTTTTCCGGGAAGAAATCGTATTGTTCCATTATCTGTTCGCCTGTTACATGAGCAAAAGTATTGTTTTCTTCTTTCCAGAGATATCCTTCCAAGTCATAGATGCTATCAGGATGTGGAGAATATTGGGGATCGAGAACCCAATCATTGCATAAAAGGTCGTCGTAGCCGTTCCGGTCAATATCTGCAACTGCCAGATGTTCAGGATTGGAATCAGTATCTTGCACCAGCAGAGGGGATTCGTAAGCTCCGGTGCGATATACGGTTATTTCATTGGGGGAAATCCGGGCGGTGGCAAGCATGGAATGGTCGGTTTGGCGATTCAACAGAAAATAATATTCCCTTTCGCCCATGCTGCTGCCGTAACGAACGGTATGTGAACCGCCGTTCGTAAATACCATCTGTTCGCCGATGAGATCCCGGAACGATTCGATATCGTTATTAAAAGCCGTAATAAGGGGAGAACCTTCCCGGATATGGAACAATTCTTTTCCGCCCGATTCATTTTCGGAAAAAAGAAAATATTCTTCTTCCGATGTACTAAGATTTTCTCCATATATCCAGCATCCTTCGATTTCATCGGTTGTTTGAATGGCTTGGGCCGTATATAGGAGGGGGACCGGAAAATATTCTTTTATTTTAGCGGCTAACTGTAAAGGCGAGTCGGGCATTTGCCGGATTTGATAGGGAGTGATTACGATATCATGTTCATAGCCGTCTTTGTGTGCTTCGATCGTTTCATCATTGGCGCAGATGCCGGCATATTGGGAGTGGGCATCGGTGAGGATGTACTGTTTGGCCCCTTTCCCGGATGTTTCTTCATATATTTCCCAGCCGGGCGGCAGAGTGATTGCCAGACTTCCGATAGAGATCCGTCGGCTCGTTTCCAATGGCTCCTCCAAAAGAACCGGATCGGAAGGAAGGATTTCCAGACCTCCGGTTTGCACAGGGGCAGCAGTGCCGCATCCTGTCAGGGAGGTTCCGGCTAAAAATGTCAGAAATAAAGCTATGATTGGAGGGATATGTTTTTTCATATTTTTTCGACAGTTCCTTTCTTTTTCCTGGTTATCAGTATATAGAAGGGATGTAGCATTTTGGCATCATTTTCGTATCATTTTTGCATCATTTTCAGATAAATGATGTTTTCCGTAATAGTATGACTATGTTCGGATTGGTTTTAACAGGTTGATTGAGGAGATATGGATGAGAGGAAAAAAGATAAGAGCGGTTTATCGTAGGAAAATCATAGGATGGATGCTGGCAGGAACGCTTGCTTTGGCGGGGTGTGCTTCCGGCAGCGGTGCGGAAGAGGAAATAGGCTTGTAATATAAAAAATATGGGGTATAATAAAAGCGATATAAAAAGCAGGAGGAGAATACAATGTTAGAAGTTGGAACGAAGGCACCGGAATTTTCACTACCCGATCAGAATGGGGATATCCATACGTTGGAAGAATACAGGGGGAAGAAAGTCATTCTTTATTTTTACCCGAAGGATAATACGCCGGGCTGTACGAAACAGGCTTGCGGATATTCGGAGCGCGCGCCGCTTTTTATGGAAAAAGGGGCTGTGGTGCTTGGCATCAGTAAGGACAGCGTAGCCTCCCACAAGCGATTTGAAGAGAAGCAGGGGTTGAAGTTTACCATTTTATCGGATCCTGAACTGTCTGCTATCCGGGCATATGATGTATGGCATGAAAAGAAAAATTATGGAAAAGTATCCATGGGCATAGTGCGTACAACGTATTTAATCGACGAGGAGGGCGTGATCATAAAGGCCAATGATAAGGTGAAAGCGGCTGACGACCCGGAAAAGATGTTGGGCGAAGTCTGATGAAAATTATTTTATCCCCGGCAAAGAAAATGAATGTGGACGTGGATACATTGGCCTGTACCGGAAAGCCGGTATTTCTTGCACAGACGGAGGAAATATTGTCATGGATGAGGAAGCTGTCCCGGGAAGAGTTGAAACGTCTCTGGAAATGCAATGATAAGATCGCAGAGCAGAATTATAAACGGCTGGAGTATATGGATCTGCATAAAGGGCTGACGCCGGCAGTGCTTTCTTACGAGGGTCTTGCCTATCAGTATATGGCTCCTGCGGTGTTTGAGGACGGGCAGTTGGATTACGTGCAGGAACATTTGCGCATTTTATCCGGGTTTTACGGCGTGCTGAAGGCAATGGACGGGGTGACGCCGTATCGGTTAGAGATGCAGGCAAAGGCTTCCATTGGCGGCTGCAAAGATTTGTATGATCTATGGGGGGCCAGGATCTATGAGCAGGTCAGGGATGAAAGTGGAATCATTCTGAACCTGGCTTCCAGGGAATATTCCAAATGCGTCGAAAAATATTTGACGGAGGAAGATACATATATTACATGCATATTCGGAGAAATGGCCGGCGGTAAATTTATCACCAAAGGAACCTACGCGAAAATGGCAAGAGGAGAGATGGTGCGGTTCATGGCAGAAAGAAAAATCGAGAAACCGGAAGAAATCAGGGAATTCCGGGGGCTGGGCTATGTGTTCAGAGAGGATATGTCAGGAGATACGGAATATGTGTTTGAAAGAATGCCCTGAAGTCGTGAGACATTCAGGGCATTGTATGGCTTAATATACGATAGCGTATACGCCGAACACGTTTGTATTAACCGTCAAAGTTTTGGGGTCGGTATCGGTATCTGCAAATAGTTTGTTAAGAGTTGCTTTTTCCTGATAACCTCCTTCGATAGTTGAAAATTTATAAATAGATTCTAGACAAGTCGAGTGAAAAAGTTGTCCGAGGACAACAAATATGCAGGAAGTGAAAAAATAAATAAAAAAAAGAATAGAAAAGAACGATAAAAAATTTTGAAAAAAATTTAAAAAAATACTGGATTATTGTAACTTATCGTGGTATACTATAAGTGGGTCGAGAGACCCATGTAAAATTCCCCTTTTACATTGTGGGCGTCCATCTTTGATGGACGCCTTTTGTAATGCCTTTTTTGAATGAGCCTTTTTTTATCCCGCACTTTTTGTCGAATGGAAAGAAAAGTGGAATTCCATGAGACAATCCGGGAAATATTTGTTATAATTCTTCTATCAAAACCGTTAGCAGATGAACGGTAGGAAGGAGCGGGATGAAAGAAATGAAAAAGAAAACGATGGTAATGATATTAGCATTGTCATTCATGCTTGTATTGCCGGGTTTCGAAAGCAGGGCAACGGAAAATGCTGCGGCAGCAGATGCCGGAACGGAGGAGACGAAAGAGGAGTATATGGTGACAGCTTTTGAGGAAGGGAAAGCGATGTATGCTTCCGGTGCGGTCAACGTAAGAAAGGGGCCGTCTACCGATTATGAAAGAATCGGCGGCCTGGCAAAAGGGCAGGAAGTTACGGCGACCGGACAGGCGGATACCGGCTGGTATGAGATTGCATATGGGGAAGGGAAGGCTTATG
This sequence comes from Lachnospiraceae bacterium 28-4, assembly GCA_000403275.2. GTDB lineage: Bacteria > Bacillota > Clostridia > Lachnospirales > Lachnospiraceae > Kineothrix. The sequence goes on along the minus strand of KE159599.1, from coordinate 376,984 downwards.
TGAGCAATAAATATCTTCTGGAAGGAAAGCCGGCGGAACCGGCGCCGCAGCCGGAGGCCCAGGCGGTGGCGGAAGTGAAAAATGTGTCGGGAGTTATTCTGGTAGGCGATTCAAGGTTCGTGCAGATGCAGGCGAATGTGGGAGAGAACAGCTGCACATGGATTGCGGAAAGCGGAAAAGGCTATAACTGGTTTATTGAGAATGCAATAGCAAGAATCGACGGTTGTGTGGGAAAGGGTTCTAAAATATTGATCAACCTTGGCGTAAACGATCCGGGCAACCTGAACAACTACCTGGAGATTGTAAATGCGAAGGCGGCGGAATGGACGGGAAAAGGCGCGAAGGTATATTATGCATCCGTGAATCCGGTATGGGAAAATCCTTACGTGACGGAAGAGCAGGTGGAATATTTCAACAGCCAGATGCAGAATGGATTAAGCGGCGACATCACATGGATCGACAGCCATAGCTATTTGAATACGATCGGTTATAAGCTGGTGGACGGGCTTCATTTTAATGCGGAGACTTACCAGAACTTATATGCTTATTATATGAGCTGCTTATAAGTGATTGGGAGAGATGTACATGAGGATGCCTCAAAACTATGAAAAATTGGATTCATAGAAGAGGGGCATCCTCTCTTTCTGATTTTTTAGCCATGAGCGTTAAATGATTTTGAGAAAAGGGATAGGCTTTATTTCTGTATTTTCTGAAAAATGAAATTATCAAATAAATTACGAAGAAAAATTGATGCTTTTTCGAGTAAAGAAAACTTTAGTGGGTCACAGGGGCGGGTATTACATTTTATACTGGCTCAGAATAATGATGTTTTTCAAAAAGACATAGAAGAAGAATACAGTTTGCGCCCTCCCACAGCAACGGAATTATTAAAAAAAATGGAGCAAAACGGATTAATCCATCGGGAAGCTATGGCGAATGACGCACGAATGAAAAGAATCATAGTCAGTGATAAAGCCTTGCAATATAAAGATATGGTTATAGAGGATATTACTTCATTGGAAGATGAATTGACAAAAGGTATTTCTAAAAGTGATTTGGATATATTTTTCAAAGTAATTGAAAAAATGCTTCGTAATATTTCTTGAAAAAGTTAGAGCTGTCGGCAAAAAAACGGCAGCTACATTTCAAAATAGAAACTTAGGAAACTAATAAATGGAAGTATAATAATGAAAACAAAGAATGTTGATTATTTAAACGGGAAACTTTTCCCAATGATTTTAAAATTTTCTATACCAGCGGCTATTTCGTTATTGATAACAGCTATTTATAACATAGTAGATAGAATGTTTGTTGGTAATTTTAATGGTACTTCTGCTTTGGCTGGGCTATCTGTTTGTTTTCCGGCCATAATGAATTTGAAAAAATGAATCAATCTTTTGGAAATGCGTTACTGCTTGTATGTATATTTGAAATAATATTAAGTGCTGTATTACTTATATTTGCAAATCCAATTTTGCATATTTTTGGAGTTACAGAAACAGCCTACCCTTACGCAATCTTATATTATAGAATAGTGTCTTTAGGATGTATTTTTCAAGGACTGTCTCAACTGTTTTGTGATTTGGTCCGTGTTTCCGGGAAACCGGTTTTGGGAATGTGCGTGACGGGGATAGGAGCAGTAACAAATATTATTTTGGACGCTATATTTATCATCATTTTTGACTGGGGTGTAGCAGGAGCCGCCGGCGCAACGGTAATAGGGCAAATCTTTTCAGCTCTTTTGGGAGCATATTTAATATTTGGGAATAAGACGCAGGTTCAGATTTCAAGAGATGTTTTTCATTTGGATAAAGAACTTTGTTTAAAAATTATTTCTTGTGGATTTGCTTTCTGGGTTGCACAAATGGCCATGGGCTTTATCAGCCTTGTGTATAACAGCCAATTAGGAAAGTATGGTGGAGATATTGCAATCAGTGTTTATGCTGTTGTTTCCAGTGTTATGACTTTTGTTATCATGCCCGCAAGCGGTATCAGCCAGGGGATTCAACCCATTGTCGGAAACAATTACGGCGCTGGAAACTATAAAAGGATAATGCAGACACTTTTTCAGGCTGCTCTGTTTTCCGTGTCAATCACTTGTTTTATTTGGTTAGCTGTACTATTCTTTCCCAAACAAATACTTGCGGCATTTCTTTCAATATGGCTTGTTTTCAAAGAGAAAAAAAGAATGTTATAAGCCGGAGCATGGAAAGCAGCAAAAAGGGCTATTTAGCCAGGGCAATTATAGATTGCTTTATCTTATAGAAAAGAATAATATACATAATAGTTATAATTGGTGTGGGAGGTGTAAATAACATTATGGAAATTAGAGTTTTGAAATATTTTTTGATGGTTGCCAGAGAAGAAAATTCCGGCACAAATATCCCCTTGTGCAGTTTAGTGTTCACAGCGCAATCGCAGATGATATTAAAGAACGGATTGAAAAAGGGACTTTAGATATAGGGCTTCTGATGGAGCCTGTGGATGTTGGGAAGTATAAATTTATCCGTATGCCGCAGAAAGAAAAATGGGGTATATTGGTAAGGAAAGATTCTGAATTGGCCAGTTGGTTTGGAGATTATGTGGATTTATATATTTATCAACGAATCTCCGTGACTTAAACCGTTACCGCAAGAGCGTCATACGTGACACTTATCTGTCTTCCTGGTATTGGAGAATCAGGCAGAAGAAGGGGGTAAAAAAAGCCATTATTGCCCTTGCCAGAAAACTTCTCGTAATCATTTCTGATTTTTTGTATTACCAATATTTCACTGACAGCAGCCGTTTTTATGACTGCCTTATTGTGATACTTTCATAATTGTTGAAAACATTTGTTGTCAAGGTTCGGTTCTTGGCTGCGATCTTTATTTTCGTAGAAAAGGGTTGTTTTTTTAACAGAAATATTAGTATAATAAATATATAAAAATTGATAATGCTATAAAAAATCGGAAAAAACCAAGTCTATGGTTGTTTGAAGTATGGAGAAAAAGCGTATGAGGCATGTGTTGGCAACGGATATAAAAAACAATATCCGAAGCGTTCGTTTTATTTTGGGGATCCTGCTAATCGCTTCAGCTGCCCTGATATCTGAGCATGAGATGCTACAGAAGATCATAAATGCAGGTGGCTCTGCGGAGGGACCGGGCTGGTTCGTGGCATACTCTTATTGTATGAACAGCGTTAATATGCTTTTGTTCGTTCCCATTGCCGTTGCTTTTGCAGGCGGAGAAAACACGGAGGCGGAGCTGCACAGCCGTTTTTTCCTGTTCAGTTATATCCGTTCAGGCAGAAAACAGTATCTCATAGGAAAAGCGGCAGGGCTTCTGGCCTCCGGCGGCTTGACGGCCTTTTTTGCCATGGTGTTCCTTCTTGTGATCTGTATACTAAGGTTCGGGCAGTATCCCTCTTTGTTCGATGGAAACTATGTTATAGCTGTGCTTGCGGGTAGAACGGCCGTAAGTTTTCTGCGGCTGTTTTTAAACGGCGCTTTTTGGGCGCTGGTTGGCGGTTTGGCGGCGGTCATAACCAAAAACCGCTATATGTCTTATGCCGTTCCTTTTATTCTTTATTATGTCCTGACCGTATTTCAGGAGCGTTACTATCAAAAAGCATTCTTTATGAACCCCCGCTATTGGGCAGCGTCTATTTATTACAATGATATTTTCTGTATCGCTATATTAGCGGTTGGCACTTTTTTGGCAGCACTTATCTTTATGTGCGCAATAGAAAGAAGGTTGCGGTATGCGTGATATTAAACAGGCTTTTCGTATTGCATGCCAGAATTTTTCCGGATGGGGAAAAAATCCGAGGATCTGGATGACCTTCATTCTGGCGGCTGTATTATGTCTGATGCTATCGGATCAGATTATTTCCCATGCGATAAAATATGAAACAATCCTTCAAGTATTCGAGCCGTTTATCTGGACATATGGGGACGCGTCCTCTGTTATGCTTTCCTCTCTGCTTTTGATTCTGCTCTTTGCGGACATGCCGTTTATCAGTCAGGCAACTCCGTATTGGCTTGTACGTACAAAACGAAAGGTATGGCTTGCGGGTCAGATTATCTATGTGATTCTGGCAACCGTGATCTATAATATCTTTTTGGCAGTGATGCTTGGAATCATGGGAGCTCCCTTTTCCTTTACGGGGAATGTGTGGAGCGAGACAGCGGCGATGCTGGGCTATGGCGGTGGGGAGAGTATAACCGTTCCTGTTTCGATAAAAACAATGGAAAGCTCCACTCCTTACGGCTGCGCGGCTATCGTATTTGGACTTGTACTTTTGTATACTCTTTTTATTGCGGTTCTCATGTTGTTTTTAAATCTAACTGCAAGAAATATGGCAGGGGTGATCGGTGCTTTTGCAGTCAGTCTGTATGGGCTGCTGCTGAATCCGAATATTCTCCGGGAGTTGTTTCATTTTACAGGGAATCAGGCATACAGGGCGAACGTACTCTGCGGCTGGCTATCTCCGCTGAACCACGCTACCTTCCCCATGCACAGCTTTGGCTATGATTACCTGCCGGGGATTGGGGCGAGCATGTCCATATTTGTGGTATTGATCACAGCACTGATCATCTTGTCAGCCGTCCGGATCCGAGGTTATAGTTTCTCTTTTACGCAGATGAACGAATAAATGGAGGACAAAATGGAATATGCAATCAGACTGAAGGGACTGACAAAATCCTTTCAAAAAGAAAAAGTACTGAAGGATATTAACCATGATTTTGAAAAAGGGAAGATCCATGGGATCATGGGCTTTAACGGCTCAGGAAAAACTGTAATGTTTAAATGCATTTGCGGATTTTTACGACCTGAGAGCGGCACAGTCCTCGTAGGGGGAAAGCAGATCGGAAAGGAGGTGGATTTTCCGGATTCCGTAGGGATTATCATTGAAAATCCCGGTTTCCTTTTGGGCCTCAGCGGTTTTGCGAACTTGAAAAGACTGGCATCTCTGAAGCATTGTATTTCCGATGACGATGTGAGGGCGGCGATGCGGGCTCTGGGGCTTGATCCTCTGTCCAAAAAGAAGGTGGGACAGTATTCTCTTGGAATGAGGGAACGTCTTGGTATCGCGCAGGCGATTATGGAAGATCCGGAGCTTTTGATATTGGACGAGCCCTTTAATGGTTTGGACAAGCAGGGGGCCGGAGAGGTCTGCGAACTTTTACGGGGACTAAAGGAGCGGGGAAAGACTGTTCTTGTCGCAGCGCATAACATGCTGGAGATCGAATGGCTCTGTGATACGATCTGTGAGATGGATGCAGGCATCCTGACACAGATTAAATAAAAATGATACGGAGGAAAAAATGAGAAACTATATTTTGGCAATAATGGCAGGTGCATTGTGTATAATGCTTTCCGGCTGTCAGGAAACGCCCGAGGAGAGCGCGGTAGTCAGCAAAGCGGACGGGATCAGTGAGGCAGTTGTCTGTGAACCTCTTAAGGAGGGAGAAAAGAGAGAGACGGACGTTCCGGCGCATTGGGAGTTTGAAGAGAAGAAAAGCAACGACCGTGTGATTATCCAAGCAGATCTTAAGCTGGGAGAACAAAGCATCGGCAATCTTCCGGTTATAGAGATGAAAAGCCATGAGCTGACGCAGGAAGAGCTGAAGGGATTGATTGATTATTTTGCGAACGGTGAGGAATTATATAGGTCACAGATGGTGACAAAGGATGTGTATCAGGCGGTATTAGACAGGATTTCCAACAAGGAAGGAAGCTACGCGCAATCAGCGTATTCCACATCGATTGCAAGTATCCAAAATGCAACCAGGGAGGGGATGGAGCTTGCGCCGGACGAGACGTCTGCCCCGGAAAAGGCGGAGATAGGATTTCATAAAGAATCAGAGGATCCCGGCGTGAAGGCGGCGCGGAGCTGGATGGGTGCTGAACCGGAAAACACAGATACAGAAGATTACTTTGCTGTGGATTTGGGAGAGGACAGGGCAGCACATATAAAAGCGGAGCGGTATAATCAGAAAATTGACAATGACAGCAGCTTTCTCTGGATGGAGGGCTCTAATTTTATAGAGGAAGAAACGATAGAGAATGAGGAAATGCAGAGCGAGTATTACAGCAGCTTCGGCATGGATACCAACGGCTATACAGAGAAATTTCATGAGCTGGCAGATGCGTACCGAGAGTGCATGGATAAGATCACCTTCACAGAGGAAGATGGAAAGGAACAGGCGGAACAAATTTTAGAGGATCTCGGTATCGATGACATGGGTATTGTAGATTCCGACCGCACTGTGTGGTTCCCGAAGGGCGCATGTTCGGAGAAAAATGGTCTGGGCCTTGGCAGTGATGCCTTGTGGCAGGGGGATCTGGATAAGGGATTGCCGGGATACCTGTATTCTTTTTCAAGAAGCGTAGAGGGGCTTACCTCAGTTTCCGAGGGTATGGCTGCGGAAGGAACAGTGGACAGCTATGTGCCGCCGTTCCAGATAGAAACAATCTCCATTCTGATCACAGAGGAAGGAGTTAAGTATTTTAAATGGGATGGGATAGCGGAGGAAGTCCGTACAGTGACGGAAAATACAAAGCTTCTGCCCTTTGAAAAAATACAGGCAAAGCTGACGGATCAGATCTTTTATTGGTATTCCGGAAAAGGGCAGTCCGCCAACGATACTACTTTGCTGGAATATGATGTGGTAAACGCGAAGCTGCAGTATACTTATACCACAGCCTATCAGGAGCCGGAACATGCATGGTTGGTTCCGGCGTGGATTTTTACTGTCCAAGAAAGTCTTGGGGGAAATCCCCTGCAGAATCTTTCCTATGTGATCAATGCTTATGACGGAAGTGTGATTGGAGAAGTACACTAGTGTACTGACCGATATATATTTAACTAAATAATTATTCCATATAATGCCATTCTGTGTTATAGAAAAAAGAAACGGCGGTGGCGACTATGGCAGGACCTAAGACATATATCATTAAACTTAGTGGCGATGAAAGGGCTGTGTTGTGATTGTTGTGATAAAGTAAAGTTGTAACGGTAGTGGCTAATAAGATATAATCATTCTGCAAAGAAAAGAGGTACATATTATGCCACAGAATTACACTCCTGAATTTAAAAAGAAGATGGTTCGCCTCCGTCTGGAGGAAGGACGGACAATTAACAGTATCACCACAGAGTACGGAATCTCCAAAGAGAGTGTCCGTCGGTGGTGCAATGAATTTCAGAAAGAATGCCAAGCCCAAAGCCTTCAAGTCCCTTCGTCCGCTAATGAAGCGGAAATTATGAAAGAGATCCTTTTGTTAAAAAGAGCGACTGGGGATGGCAGATTGATCCGGCTGGGTTGAGATACGCATTGAACCTGTTGTATGAGAGATATCAGAAGCCGTTGTTCATTGTGGAGAATGGATTTGGCGCGGTGGACGAGATACGGACGGATGGAACAATCGAGGATGACTATAGGATTGCATATCTGAAGGCACATATTGAGGAACTGAAAAAAGCAGTCCTGTTCGATGGGGTGAATCTGATAGGCTATACCCCGTGGGGGTGCATTGACTGTGTGTCCTTCACGACAGGGGAAATTTTATAAACTTATTATGGGTTTTATGCAGTTCCAATTTATTCTCATAAAAGAAAATCCCATGGAAGAAGCTACAAAAGAACTTGTGCTTGGACTATGAATCTGCTATAATTGTGTGTGCTGATTAGCCGCGCGGTAAGAAGCGCGGTCAAAATAAAGAGACGAAAAATAAAAGGAGAGATAACGATGAAAGGAAATATTGTTGTTGGGCAGTCTGGCGGACCTACGGCTGTTATTAATTCATCCGTAGCCGGAGTATATGCGGCGGCTAAAAAGCTGGGTGTAAAAAAAGTATACGGAATGGTACACGGTATTCAGGGATTTTTACAGGACAATCTGTGCGATCTGGATGAATATCTGGCGGATGAAACGGGTATTGAATTGCTGAAGAGAACGCCTTCCGCATTTTTGGGTTCCTGCCGTTTTAAAATGCCTAAGATCGAAGGACATGAGGAAGTGTATGAAAAAGTATTTGAGATCATGGAGAAACATGATATTGAATGCTTGTTCTATGCGGGCGGCAACGATTCCATGGATACGGTGAAGATGCTGTCCGATTATGCGGCGGCTCACAACAAGCCCCAGAGATTTATGGGAGTTCCTAAGACGATCGATAATGACCTTCCGATCACGGATCATTGCCCCGGATATGGTTCCGCAGCAAAATATATTGCGGCAAGCCTGAAAGAAATTATCCGTGACAATGAATCTTTTGGCGTGGAAAAACCTACGGTCTGCCTTGTGGAGATTATGGGACGCCACGCGGGATGGCTGACTGCGGCTGCAGCTCTGGCAAAGGGCGAGGATTGCAGCGGTGTGGACGCTATCTATTTACCGGAAGTAACTTTTGATGTGGATAAATTTATGGAAAAAGTAAAACATCTGGCGGAAACGAAGCATTCCGTAGTGATCGCCGTATCGGAAGGCGTATCCCTGGCGGACGGGCGTTTTGTATGCGAATTGGCAGATGCGGATAAGAAAGTAGATGCATTCGGACATAAGCAGCTGTCCGGCACTGCGGCTTATCTGGCTTCCCTCGTAGCAGCAGAGACAGGGCTTAAGACCCGTGCCGTGGAGTTCTCCACTTTACAGCGTGCGGCAACCCACCTCGCTTCCCTGACGGATATCAACGAGGCATTCCAGGTTGGTTTCGATGCGGTTATGGCGGCAGAAGAAGGCAAGACCGGCATGATGATCACCCTTGACAGGAATGGGGATGATCCGTATCAGTGCGGAACGAGCGCATATGATATTCATGCGATTGCCAACGTGGAAAGACCGGTTCCCGCCGAATGGATTACGGAAGATGGATGCGGACTGAACGAAGGATATGAGAAATATGCGAGACCGTTGATTATGGGCGAGCTGCAGCCGCTTTTTGTGAACGGACTGCCGAGACATTTAGTAAGGAAATAGTTTGAAAATAAGAAAATAAAGAAATAAGAAAAGGCCGGTATGGGAAACCATGCCGGTCTTTTCGGTATGCATGTCTGATGCGTCAATTATGGTCCTTTTTGACAGGCACGAAGAGGGAAGAAAGACATAGTAATAATTTAAGGGTGTCGTTGCCGGAGACAGGATGTATCGCGGAGGGAAATATGGAAGGAAATGTTTGGCCTCAAAAGGATAGTTGTGAAAAAATGGATCCTTTATGCAAAAGGCATACTTTTGAAAAGTATGATATTGCAGTGGTTGGAGGGGATAAGCGCACGGCATGTATGATACCCTTTTTTATGCAAAGGGGTTATCGTGTCATTGGTTATAAAATCTGCCATAGAACTGATATGGATATAAAAGCGGACGGGTATGCGGATTCTTTGAAACAGGCGGTGGAATCGGCGCCGGTTATAATAGGCGGGATTCCGATGGAGAAAAAAGGAAGTGTGAATTTGAAGGAACTGTCCCGTCATATCAGAAAATACCATAAAATATTCGGAGGGATCATACCGGAGGCTTTTCGCCAGGAATGCGGTGAGAGAGGAATTGCCTGTTACGATTTTATGAAAGACGAAAGCATTGCTGTTTTCAATGCGGTTGCAACTGCGGAGGGAGCAATCTTAGAGGCTATGCTCCATAAACAGACCAATATACATCATAGCAGGACATTGGTACTCGGTTATGGAAGATGCGGAAAAGTATTGAGCGAAAAATTAAAAGGGTTATCCGCACATGTGACCGTGTGCGGCAACAATGCGGTGGAATTGGCGACGGCGGAAGCCTTCGGCATGGATGTGCTGCCGTTAAAGGAATTGGAGGGGAAAATTAACGGATTTGAGTATATTTACAATACGATACCGGCGCTTGTGCTGGAGGGGGAGATCTTAAAGAAGGTGGAAAAAGACGCCCTTATTATAGATATTGCTTCAGGAAGGGGTGGGCTGGACTATCAGGAGGCGGAGGAACGGCAGCTGAACGCTCTGCATTGTCTGGGGCTGCCCGGGAAGTATGCCGGAGAGGTATCGGCAAAGCGTCTCTCCGAATATGTGATTGGAAAATTATAAAGGAAGGTATAGAATCATATGGAATTGAAAGGGAAAAAAATAGGAATTGCTTTTTGCGGTTCCTTTTGTACTTTTGATAAAGTTTTTCATGAACTGGAACATTTAAAAGAAACAGGGGCGGAGATTTATCCTGTTTTTTCGGATGCGGCAAAAGGGATTGAGAGCAGGTTCGGCAAGCCGGCAGATTTTATGAAGAAGGCGGAGGAGATCGCGGGGCGGAAGCCGATCCTGTGTATCGAGGAGGCGGAGCCTATCGGGCCGAAAGGATATCTGGATCTTCTGGCAATTATTCCCTGTACGGGGAATACGGCGGCAAAGCTGGCGAACGGGATTACGGATACGGCGGTATTGATGGCGGCAAAAGCGCATCTCAGAAACGGGAAGCCTCTCGTTATTTTTATTTCCACGAACGATGGATTGGGAATGAATATGAAAAATATCGGCACATTATTAAATACAAAAAATGTGTATTTTGTTCCTTTCGGGCAGGATGATGCGGTAAAAAAACCGAATTCCCTTGTGGCGCATAGCGGGAAGATCATCCCTACGTTGGAAATGGCGCTGGATGGAAAACAGATACAGCCTTTGCTGGCGTAGTCTTTGGCAGTCTGGAAAAAATTTTGGTTTGGAGGAGTCTTATGTGTGGAATCGCTGGATTTTTTAACGGGAAGGAAAATTATAAGGACGGAGAGGAAAAATGGGTTTCCGTATTGAAGCAAATGAACAGGGAGCAGAAGCACAGGGGGCCGGATGAGGATGGGATATTTTTGGGAGAACGGTGCGGACTGGCTCATGTAAGGCTTTCCATTATTGATCTGCTGTCCGGCCAGCAGCCGATGATAAGACGGGAAGGAGAGAATGTATGGGCGATCGTCTATAATGGGGAAATCTACAATATGGGCGTGCTGAAAAAGGAGCTGGAGGAGGCAGGAGAGAAATTTTTGACCAACAGCGATACGGAGGTTATTCTGGCGGGGTACATGCGCCATGGGGCAGATTTTGTAAAGAAGTTAAACGGGATCTTTGCCTTCGGTATTTGGGACGGGAGGCTGGGAAAACTGTTTCTGTTCAGAGACAGGGCGGGGGTGAAGCCCTGTTTTTATAAAAAAAGCGGAGATACGCTCATTTTTTCTTCCGAAATAAAAGGAATTTTCTGCTTTCCGGGGGAAGAGCCTGAGGTGGATAAAGAGGGATTGTGCGAAGTATTAGGGCTTGGCCCCGCAAAAACATATGGAAAAGGGGTGTTCCGGGGAATCTTTGAAGTATTGCCGGGGCATTTTCTGGAATGCGGGGCGGAAGGCTGCCGGGAGCATTGTTATTGGAAGCTGGAAAGCAGGATTCATGAGGACTCTTGGGAGGATACGGTGGAAAAGATGCAGTATCTTCTGGAGGATGCGGTAAGAATACAGATGTTGTCGGATGTACCGGTCTGCACTTTTTTGTCGGGCGGCGTGGACAGCAGCCTGGTGACGGCGATCTGCAGCAGGGAATTGCGCAAAAAGGGAAAAGTGCTGGATACGTATTCTTTTGATTTTAAAGATAATGATGTCAATTTTCAGGCCAACGCTTTTCAGCCGTCCCAGGACCGGCCCTGGGTGGATAAGGTAAAAGATTATGCGGCGACAAGGCATCATTACCTGGAGTGCCGGAATGAGGAATTGTATGATGATCTGTTCGAGGCGGTAAAAGCCAGGGATTTGCCCTGCATGGCGGATGTGGAGTCGTCCATGTTGTATTTTTGCAGGAAAGTGGCGGCATGCCATAAGGTGACGCTGACCGGGGAATGCGCGGATGAAATTTTCGGAGGGTATCCCTGGTTTCATAAAAAGGAATGCCTGGAAGCGGATATTTTCCCCTGGTCCATGGATTTCCGGCCAAGAACGATGCTGTTAAGGGATGATGTGCTGCGGGAACTGCCGCTCCAGGAGTATGCATGGGAGGCTTACCGCAGAACGGTGGAAGAAACGCCGGTTCTGGGAGGAGAAGGGGCGGAAGAAAAAAGGCGGAGAGAAATTTCCTATTTGAATCTGCGCTGGTTTATGCAGACTTTGCTGGACCGGATGGATCGCACCAGCATGCATGTGGGGCTGGAGGCCAGAGTGCCGTTTGCTGACCATAGAATTATCGAGTATGCCTGGAACGTGCCTTGGAATATGAAGTACCGGGGCGGCGTGGTAAAGGCGCTGCTGCGGGCCGCTGGGAAAGAGTATCTGCCGGAGGAAATATTGTACAGGAAAAAAAGCCCTTATCCGAAGACCTATGACCCGGCTTATGAAAGGCTGGTGCGAAGCCGTATGCTGGAAGTGCTGGACGACGCCAATGCGCCGGTTCGGGCATTGGTGGATGCGGAAAAAGTGAAAAAGTTTATGGAGCAGCCTTCCGATTATGCAAGGCCTTTTTACGGGCAGCTGATGGCGGGGCCGCAGCTCTTGGCATATCTTTTGCAGGTGAATTATTGGATGGAACATTATAAGATAAAGCTGGTGTAGAGGAGAGGGAAGACCGGAGATTGTGGTAGAGTTTTTAGGTTCGGGGTGGTATACTTTTGAGAAGAGGTGTAGTAATATTGCGGAGAAGATATTGGGATACTGCAAAGGATAAACCCCAAAGCAGACTACAAAAATATATAACTAAAGGATAATGAATAAAGAAAGATTATGGATAGCGGCAGAAGAGGAGGCAGGGTATGAAACGATGGATGATAGCTATGGGATGTATCATCGCGGCTTTGGCGGTGGGGATTGGATTGGCCTTGGCAGGAAAGGGGAAAACGGCGGATATGGAAGAAACGGGGCCGGAGCGGGTATCAGCTGTGGAAATCCGGGAAACAGACAAAGAGACGGTAATGGATGCGGCGGAAAACGGTTCCGTTCCGAACCCGGAGGAGGAAAACATGGAAGGCCGGGAGAAAAGCGCAAAGCCGAGTAAGGAAGAAGTACTGGCTATGAGGGCGGCAGTTCTGGAAGGGATGTCGGAGGAAGCAGTAAATCGTCTGACGGAAAATATTAAGGTTGCGAATATATGGATGGAGCAGGCTTATTTTTACGACGATTTTTTTGGCAGGCTGGCCGATCCCGAGAGTTTGTATTGGAATTATGTGGACGAAAAAGGAGAGATCCAGATCGGTTGGGCTTTCGAGGATGGAGTGAGATATGACGGAACGGACGAAGCGGGCAGACGGGAGTTCGAGGAGAAGTATGGAGCTGAGGTAAAGGCTTATAACCGGCTTGACGGAGATGATTTTATTGCTCTGATGGAAGAAATGAGGGATAGTCTGGAAAGCGGGCTGTTAAAGGGGGATTTTGACAGCCTGATTGAAAATATGAGGCTTGCGAAAGAAACACATGACGTGCTGTATATGGAAAATATTTATCATATTCTGCACGATATGGATTATTTTCTTCTTCGGTATGGACCGGAAGATGTGGGAAAATATATGAAAGACGGAGGAACGGTAAATAAATATTACGGAGTCCTGGATGTCTATCACAGCTGGGCAGAGCCGGCGGATGAGACAGGGCCGGATCAGGACAAGCCCGGAACGGTACGGGTAGCCAATCCATCCTGGGATTACTATATAGAGGCTTCGGGGGAGACGGAAACGGCGCCTTTGGAATTAGTTGTTTTAGAGCAGACGAAAAATGAAATCACGGACGAGGAACAATGGTTTGCCAAAAACGGGCTGGTGCTGCCGGATCTGAACGAAGAAGGATATGAATGCTTTGTCCATGATGACCGCGTGATGATCGATATTATAAAGAACGGAGAGACGGAGGTGACGCTGGATTTTTCGGATTACAGGTATGCGGATGATTTCCGGCCGGAAGAAATGGCATTTATCGGTCAGGAGATACATGGCGCGGCGGTCAGGGAGGGGATTTTATATCTGTCCACCTTCCACTATACTTATGCGGAAAGTTCGCCCCATACGGCATATATGACTGCCGTCAGCCTGGATGATTATCGCGTGTTATGGAAAACAGAGCCTTTAACATGTAATTCATTGAACTTTGAGATCGTGGGGGATGTAATCCTGTGCGGCTATGGTTTTACGGCGGAGGATGATTATCTTTACCAGATAGACAGCAAGACGGGAAGGCGGATCGGGCAGACGCCGCTGGCTTCAATGGCGAATTATATTGTTTATAAAGATGGAAAATTGTTCGTGAGGACTTATCATACGGATTATGTGTTTCAGATCGGAGAGGAATAAAGAAGAAATGAAAATTCTTATCGTAGAGGATGACCGCGCTTTGAATAACGGTATCGCCCTGTCCCTGGGAGGCGAGGAGTGCCTTCAGGCTTATAGCATCGCCCAGGCGCGAAGCCTGTTTAACGGGAGCGTTGATCTGATTATTTTGGATATCAATCTTCCCGATGGAAGCGGCCTGGACTATTGCAAAGAGGTACGGAAGGAAAGCGGAGTGGCAATTATTTTTCTGACGGCAAATGACATGGAGACCGATATCGTAACCGGATTGGAAACAGGGGCGGACGATTATATAACAAAACCTTTTTCCCTAATGGTATTGCGGGCCAGGGTCAACGCAGTTTTCCGCAGGAAGCAGGAGAGGGCGGGAGGCTTCCGACAGGACGGCTTCTTTTTCGATTTTGAGTCCATGGTATTTACCGTGGAAGGAAATGCCGTGGAACTGAGCAAAACAGAACAGAAATTGTTAAAAATTCTCGTTTCCAACTGCGGGAATATCGTTTCCAGGGACATGCTGATCGACCGTATTTGGTCCGACGGAGCCGAATTCGTGGAAGAAAATGCGTTGTCGGTTACGATGAACCGTCTTCGTTCCAAACTGCCGGGCGCGCCCGTGAAGACGATATACGGAATTGGCTATATGTGGGAGAGAAATTGATGGAGCTTTGTATTTTTTTAATGGCGGCGCTTGTCCTGCTTGCGGCAGCGCTGGTTTTTCTTTATATGAAATCAAATCGGATGTGGAACAGCGTAGAGCGCATGGTAGAAGCGGCAAGAGATGGTATTTTTGTGGAGACGGCCTTCGATGAAGGCCGTTTATCCCGTTTGGAGTCCAAAATGTATCAATATCTGGTCTCCGGCCAGACTTCCAGGCGGCGGATGGAGGAGGAGAGGGAAAAGATAAAAGCCCTGGTAAGCGATATTTCCCACCAGACAAAGACTCCGATCGCCAATATGATGCTTTATACGCAGCTGCTGGAGGAAAACGGGAGCCTGGATGGAAACGCGCAGAGCATTGCTTTTCAGATCGAGGAACAAGTCAATAAATTAAATTTTTTGATCCAGTCGCTGGTGAAGCTTTCCCGCCTGGAGAGCGGCATGCTGGAAGTAAGGCCGGAAAAGAATAAGATAAGAAAATTGATCGCAGGACTGGATTATGCGGCGGCAGCGGAGCAAAAGGGAATCTCCTTGTCCGTAGGGGAAGTGCCGGAACTGACCGCCTTTTTTGACCTGAAATGGACGCTGGAGGCGTTGTCTAATATTGTGGATAATGCCATCAAATATACGCCGGCAGGAGGAAGCGTTGCAATATCGGTGAAAGAATATGAAATGTTTGCGCGCATCGATATCGAAGATACGGGGATCGGGATGGAAGAGGAGGAAACGGCGAAAATATTCGCGCGTTTTTATCGTTCTCCTGCGGTCAGCGGGGAAAGCGGCGTGGGAATCGGGCTTTATCTGGTTCGCGAGATATTGGGCCGGGAGGGCGGTTATGTTAAGGTGGCTTCCAGGCCGGGGAAGGGATCGGTATTTTCTGTTTTTTTGGGAAGGATATGATGGAGATTCTTTCAATACCGTAAGATTGCGGAAAGATTCTGGAAAGATTTATCGGTTATATTGTGTATGTGAGGACATAGGCCAATGGACGGAATAGGAGGTATCCGCAAATGGAAATTTTAAAAACAGAAGGTTTAAAAAAATATTATGGAAATATGAATCAAAAAGGGCCGGAAAAGGCTCCGCTGGTAAAGGCGCTGGACGGAGTGGATCTTTCGGTGGAAAATGGAGAATTCGTGGCGGTCGTGGGGACTTCCGGCAGCGGCAAGTCTACGCTTCTGCACATGATGGGAGGATTGGACAGACCGACGGAGGGCAGGGTGGAAGTGGCTGGGAAAGATATCTTTTCCCTGATGGATGACGAACTGACTATTTTCCGGCGCAGAAAGATAGGATTTATTTTTCAGAGCTACAACTTGGTTCCTGTGCTGAATGTATATGAAAACATTGCTTTGCCCGTGGAACTGGATGGGCAAAGGCCGGACGGGGAATATATGGACCGGATTATAAAAACGCTTGGGTTGGAGGAGAAGATCCATAATTTGCCGAACCAGCTTTCCGGAGGGCAGCAGCAGAGGGTGGCCATTGCCCGGGCGCTGCTTTCCAAACCGGCTATTATACTGGCGGATGAACCCACCGGCAATCTGGACAGCAAAACCAGCCAGGATGTGATGGGATTTTTAAAAGTGACCAGCGATAAATTCAGGCAGACAATCGTAATGATTACGCATAACGAAGAGATTGCCCAGATGGCGGACCGGATCGTGCGTATTGAGGATGGAAAACTTGTAGCAAATAAGGAAAGGAGGCAATAGATCCATATGTTTCGGGTAAATAGTAAAAAAGCGATCCGGCGGATAGGCGATAAAAGTTTTTGGTCCAATAAAGCGAGAAATACGATTGCGGTTATGGCGATCGCATTAACCTCGATTTTATTTACGACGGTATTTACAATAGGGAGCGGCATGATGGAAAACCTCCAGCGCCAGACGATGCGTCAGGCGGGCGGCGACGGGATGGGAGTATTAAAATATATTACGGATGAGGAGTATGAAAGAGTCAAAGGCCATGAACTCATCGAAAAAATTTCTTATAATCGTATTTTGAGCGACAGCGTGGAGAACGAGGAACTTCTGAAACGCCATGGAGAATTTTATTATATGGATGATACCGGTATCCAACTGGGATTTTGCGAACCGGTGGAGGGCCATAAGCCGGAGGCGGAAAATGAAATTATGATGGATACCAGGACGATACAAATGCTCGGTATTGAGAAGGCGGTAGGCTCTCCGGTTACTTTGGAACTTATTGTCCATGGAAAAGAGGTAAAAAGGGATTTCGTGCTTTCGGGATGGTGGGAAGCGGATCCGGTATTTAACGTATCCTTGCTGATCACTTCCAGGGCTTATGTGGAAGCACATATAGATGAGCTTTGTAAAAACTATGACGCCGGTGAGAACTGGAAAACGACGGGGCTGATCAACAGCTATATTATGTTCCGCAACGCCTGGGGGCTGGAAAAGAAGATGGAGCGGGTGATCGTGGGAAGCGGTTTTTCCATGGATGAAAATGCGGAAAATTATATAGAAAGCAATGTGAACTGGTCTTATATTTCCGGCAGTTTTGGCAGCGATCCCGTTACGGCGGCGGGAGCCGTTATCGCCCTTCTTCTCATTATATTTACCGGTTATCTGATCATTTATAATATTTTTCGGATTTCGGTGGTAAAGGATATCAGGTTTTATGGTTTATTAAAAACGATTGGAACGACCGGAAGACAGATCAGGCAGATTATCCGCCGGCAGGCGCTCGTGCTGTCGTGCGTGGGTATTCCTTTGGGGCTTGCTGTCGGATATGTCATAGGATGCGGGTTGGTGCCGGTAGTCATGGAAGCTATGGTAGTGGGCGGGAAAGGATTCCGCACGGAAATATCGGCGAATCCGGTGATTTTTGCAGGGAGCGCTCTTTTTTCGCTGATTACGGTAACGATTAGCACGACAAGGCCGGGCAGGATAGCCGCGAGAGTGTCGCCGGTGGAGGCGGTGCGTTATACGGAAGGAATGGAAGGCGGAAGGGGAAGCGGGAGAAAAAGACGTGGAAACGTGCTGTTTTCTATGGCGGCGGCTAATTTTTGGCGGGATAAAAAACGGACATTTCTCGTATTGCTCTCCATGTCGTTAAGTATTGTGCTGCTTCACGGAGTTTATACTTTCAGCATTGGCTTTGACATGGATAAATTTCTCGCCAGGTTTGTAAAAACCGATTTTCTGGCAGCGCATGCCGCTTATTTTAATTACCAGTATTCGGGAAGGGATACGGCAGTACCGGAAAGTATGATAGAGGCCATGATGGAGCAGGAGGGGTTTGAAGAAGGGGGAAGAATGTACGCCAATATTAGGGATGTGGAGTTTTTTTCGGTAGATCCGGTGGAAGGAGGCAGGAATATATACCCGGAGACAACGTCCGAGGATGGAACGATGCAGTGCGCCGTTTATGGGATGGAGGATTTCCCCTTGGAAAAACTGGAGGTTGTGGAAGGTGAGATCGATGTGGAAAAGCTGAAAACGGGCCGTTATATTTTGGAGGGCCTGCCATGTGACGATAGCGGAAGACCATTGCCGGAAGCTTCCCACTATTCCATCGGGGATAAGGCAGTTCTGCACAACTATAGGGGAGAATCCGATGTGCGCAGTGAAAACCGGCTGACAGACTATGAATTTGAAGTGATGGCGAAGGTGAAGGTAGAAACTTATACGAATTCCTGTGGTATAGGTTTTAATTATAATTTTTATCTTCCGGCAGAAACATATAAAGAGATGGTGTCACATCCTGCGGTTATGAATTACGTATGCAATGTAAGCCCGGAAGGAGAGGCGGGGATGGAGGCGTTCTTAAAAAATTATACGGAAAAAGAAGCGCCGGAAATGAGCTATACTTCAAAGGGTAAGAGGGTGACGGAGTTCCAGGGAATTAGAAATATGGTATTGCTGGTCGGAGGCGTGCTTAGCTTTATCATGGGACTGATCGGCATTCTGAACTTTATCAATTCCATACTCACCAGCATCATTGCAAGACGGCGGGAGTTTGCCGTATTGTGTTCCATTGGTATGACAGGCGGGCAGCTTCGGAAAATGCTTATTATGGAAGGACTGCTTTATACGGTTTTGGCAGGAATCGCGGCTTTTCTTACAGGAACGGTTTTGGCTTTTTCCGTCATCCGCCAATTATTTTCTGCGTTATGGTTTTTCAGTTATCGGTATACCTTGCTTCCGTTTTGCGGTATTTTTCCGATTTTGCTGCTGGCAGGAGCCGTTATTCCCTGGATTGCTATTCACTTTTGGGTAAAAAGCACCGATATAAATATATAAATAATATATATAATATATAATTATTATAGAAGGAACAGGCAGACCAGAACATGCATTATCAAGGAGGATGATAGTATGGGGGTTACGGGAGTCGGCAGTCCGAAGGATAATTCGATCGCCATAAAAAAAGCAGACGGAACTGTAGTGGCGAGGGTAAACAGGACGGGGTCAAAAAATAAAAAGAAGAAGAAACTGAATTATAATTACAGGGAAATATCGGGGCAGCTTATGAGAACGGCTACGTCCGTGGGCGCGCGCGTGGTAATGGTGAGGGCTTTTCAAAAGGTGGGCACTCTTTACAGAAAGCTTAAGAGCGGCGATTATAGCGAAAAAGAAGTAGAGAGAGCGATTGCGCATGCAGAACAGATTGCCATGGTGGCGAAAAAAAGAATGAAGCATTTGCAGGAGGAAGAGAGATTAAAGAAAGGCGGCTCCTGCGAAGCGGAGATGGAGGAAGAGAGCGAAGAGGCCGGAACTGAAATGCCGGGAATGGAAAATGCGGAGAATACGAAACTGGACAGCGAAGAGATCGAAAGGCTTATGGAAGAACTGGAGGCAACGCTGGAAGAGATAGACCGGATGGAGCAGATGGGAGAGCTGGAGGAAGTGGCGACGGGCGTACAGGAAGATATGGATCCCGAGGATTTGAAGCTTCTGAAGAAAAAACACAGGTCGAAAGAACTCAAAGAGATCATGGAAGCCGATATGAAGTATTTGAAAGCTCTTTTTTACCAGCTGGAAAAGGAAAGACGGGAAAACGCATCCGGGGCCGGCGGGAGCGGCAACAGCGCCAGCGGTAACGGAAGCGGGGTTTCTTTGGAACTCGCGGGAGTGGAGATGGCCGCATCCATGCCGGAAGCGCCGGTAGAGGCGACGGGCGGCAGCATTGATGTTACGGTATAATTACAGTGCAAAATTGCGACGTGGTATTACGCCGCAATTTTGTTCTATTCAAAAAAATAATGGAAAGGTGTGATGTTGGGATGGAGAAGAGAACAGAGGAGACAATGACAGCGGCAGAGGCATGTGTGACAGAAAAGGAGCAGATGATATTCGATATCGTACAAGCGGAGTGGGACATGTTCCAGCATGTTTATAATACGGGAGGCAGGGCTTCCTGCCAGGAAGATCCCGATACATTTTTCCGCATGCGGATGAGCCAGTGGATGGTATACGAAGACGAGATCCTGGAAAGTTACGTGGAAGATATCCGCCGGGCGTATGCGGAGGGGAGGAACCTGCTGTTCGAGAAGTATGCAAGAATGATGGAAGTGACGTATCCGGAAGAGTTTGAAAAAGTAAAGGAACATTTGCCGGAGGTAAGCCCGGAAAAGAAGCGGATGGCGGAGGAGATTATTAAAATCCATATGGAATGGGACAAATATATGGCGGAGCATTATCCGAATCTGCGGGCGCAGGGGAGGGTAATGACGACGGAGGAAGATTCGGTCAGCAACGGCTCTTCTACGGAAAGTTATCTGCGCGGCGAACTGCTGACTTATTCGGACCGGACGGTGGAACTGATTTTGAAACAGATGCGGGAAGCATACAAACAGGGAATGAATCTGGAAAAGCAGATTATCGAGAATGAAACAAAGTTTTACGGGTACAGCAGTATCGAGGATGCGGAGAAAAAGCATGGGAAATAATTAAACATTGTCACGCTTTGAGTATACTTTTCAAAAGTATAGTTTATGGAATAAAAAGAGTTGGCTCCCAGGCCAGCTCTTTTTCAATTTAAAAATGAAGCCTGCGCCTCACGGCATCCCGGAGCCTTCTCTTGGAGAGCAGGGTAATAAGCGCAATGACGATAATACCACAGACAGTAAGGACAATGGCGGACCAGGACGGAGAGAGGGGTTTGTCGAAGTAATGATCGATGAACAACTCAATGCCGACGCAGAGAACGGCTGCTTCCGCGAAAATATAAAGCGCCGTGGCAATGATGGAAACCGGCAGTTTCCGAATGCAGAGAGCGAGGATCTCCACAAGCAGAGTTGCCAAGGCTATAATGGGCACGGCGAGCTGCCAGAACCATCGGTCGGATGCGGTCAGATAAGTGATCATATACAGATAGGCGCCGATTGCGATGCCGTCCAGAAGGAGCGACAGGTAAATAGGCTGTTTCGTATAGATCACTGCCGGTATGGACAGCACAAACAATATAATGCAGATACCGATAATCAGCAGCGACCACAAGCGGTTATTGAAAACAAACAGGTTTAATAGCGCGCAGCCAATGGAAGTGGCCGATAATACGATGGTTAAGAGGATGCCGAGGTCTTTTCTTTTCACCGTTTCGACCTGCCCCCGTTCCAGGGGATAAGGGGAAGCGGAGGAAACCTGGCGCAGCTGTCCCGGATGGATGACAGGGGTATTACAGAGGGGGCAGGATGGCAAAGAAGAATCCAGTTCTACCCCGCAGTTTACACAATATGACATTCGATTCACCGTTCCTTTCTGGCGCCCGGGAGGGCGCTGACTATCGGTTGCTTTCTATTTTTACATGGATGCCGTCCTGCACCAGTTTGCGGAAGAAATACCGTTCCACGTCCGCCTCTATAATGCTGCTGGCAAAGTTGATGGTAAGAGTATCCTCAAAGCTGGCGATGGCGCAGTTTGTTCTGGAGGAAAAGGGCTGCCCCATATAGATGTCAAACCGGTCGATGTAAGGCTTCATATCTTCCGGCGTCTTGAGGGCGCCCATGTTCGTCAGCCCCGCAGAGGAGTTCCGGTCCTGTACTTTCGTATAAAAAAGGCGGACGGTGTAATCCTTGATAAAAAGCGGGACAACGCGTATCAAAGGATTTCTCTGGGTGGAGGCATTCGTAGTGATGTCGCCCCGGAGGAATTTTTCGTTAATATAATATCGCATATAATTCCGCACATGGATAACGATTTCATCAAAAGTATATTCCCCAAGCCTGGGATCAATGGAGGGATATACCATAGTAATAAAATTGCGCAGCGTCTTTGACGGAAAAAAGCGCCTCAAGTTGACGGGCATGGCTATTTTCACAGGCCGCAGCTTCGGATGCCAGTCGTGGGACTGCTTTTGCAGGAGGGCGTAGAGCAAAACGGAGTTCAGGTATTCCGTGATAGTAGCATTATATTTTGCGGCTACTGCCATCACCTGTTTGACAGACATGATGCCGTCGATAATATTCAGAGTATAAAAAGGTTCCTTGGTCCCTCTGACCCGGTAAGCTTTTTCCCCGGGACGGGGCGGGCGAACCTGGGCATTGGCATAACGCATATAAGCGTCTTCCAATTCTTCCGGGTCGGGAGGGCTGTCCACATCGAGTACGAACCCCCCTGTGGAGATGGAATGCCCAAGCAGCCTTAAGTATACGGCGGTAATCGTCTGCAGCACATACATACCGCCGGAGCCGTCTCCCAGACTGTGGTGGGCTTCCAGCGCGATCCGGCATTCGTGGTAATAAATACGGATGAGGTAGCGGTTATTCGCCTTGAAAGGCATGGGCATGCAAGGATTTTTAATATCGGGCTGTACAAAGGGTCCTGGCCGCTCGTTGCTTTCCAAATAGCGCCAGAAAAGCCCCTTACGTATAGCTACCTTATAAGTAGGAAAGCGCCGCAGGGCGATATCCACCGCTTTTTGCAGGACATCCGGGTCTATAGTTTCCTTCAGCACGACGGAGAGCCGGTAAACGGAAGAAAAATCCTTACGCTGCAACGTGGGGTAAACGATGGCCGACAAGTCCAGTTTATACCAAATTTTTTTCGATCCTTTTTTGCTGATCGCCATAGAAAATCCTCTTTTCGAAAAATTGACCGCCAGGCCAACTCTTTTTATTTTAGAGTATACCACAATTTACGGATTATGTGGTAAAATTGGATAAATAACTACGGAAATCAATTTTGAAAGACTGGGGCGGGGCAGAAAGGGAAGGCGGAGCGGCAGGAGCGGGAAGGCGGGGGAAGGGCGGCGAAAAGGCGGCGGAAACCGGGCGGCAAGAGTTTCGCCTCTGCTTCGCGCAGGAAAGTGAGATTTTCTTAATATTCCGTTCAACAATCAGCAATTTGGTGACATGGATGTCACCAAAAGCCCGCAATGAGCCCGGATGGCGAATAGCGGGCGGTTGCGTCCCAGTGCTATAATTTACCCGGAATATTTAGAAAATCCATTTTCCGGAGTCGCAGACGAAACTCCTGCCGCCCGGTTTCCGCCGCCTTTTCGCCGCCCTTCCCCCGCCTTCCCGCTCCTGCCGCTCCGTCTTCCCTTTCTGCTCCGCCCCAGTCTTTCAAAATTGATTTCTGCGGAAAACAGTTTACAGATACGGAAAGGACGGAGTTGTTCTTATGGCGATGACGGAAAAAAGAAATATGAATTTGATGAATCTGATAAAAAGGGTGCACAGCGTTGTGGAGAATACGGATATTGAGAAACACAGGCAATCACAGGATCATTTCGGGGCGCTTCTTGGGAACAGCCGGGATATGCTGGTTCGTGAAATGGTGATTGAGGATATCTATGCGGAATGGATCTCGGTGAACAGAGCGCATATGAAAAAATATGTGATTCTTTACTGCCATGGGGGAGGATATTCTACGGGAAGCAGTCTATATGCGAGGACGCTGACAACAAAACTGGCGATGTCTACTTCCATGGATGTGCTTTGCTTTGATTATCGTCTTGCACCGGAGCATCCGTATCCGGCTGCTTTGGAGGATGCGATGAAGGCATGGAATTATTTGATGCTGCTTGGTTATGGAGCGAGGGACGTCATGGTGGCGGGAGATTCGGCGGGAGGAAATCTGGCGCTGGCTCTTGTGCATAAATTAAAGAGCGAAAACAGGCTGCTGCCGAGAGGACTTCTGTTAATGTCGCCGTGGACCGATCTCACGGCGTCAGGGAAGTCTTATCAGACAAAGAAGGAAGTGGATCCGGTGCTGGACGCGGAATATATTGGTCAAATGGTTCATAACTATGCGGAAGGGCAGGAATTGGAGAATCCTCTCATCTCTCCCATCTTCGGGAATTTTGTGGATTTTCCTTCCACATATATCCAGGTGGGGAGCAATGAGGTGCTTTTAGAGGACTCCATCATGCTTCATAAAAAGATGATCAAGGCGAACGTGCCGGTAAGGATGGATATTTTTGAGGGAATGTGGCATGTATTCCAGATGTCGCCGTTTAAGACGGCTTATGAAGCGATGGATAAAAATGCCGAGTTTATTTATAATATATGCCGTTAGAAAAGGAAAAAGAGTTTAAAATGGCCGGAAATTTAAGAACTTTGAAATAAAAAAAGGATTTTCCGACTGAACGCCGAATATTGTAAATGTAAGGAAGGAGGTTCGGCTTTGGGAATGTTGATTCGTGAAAAGCTGGAACAGTGGGAGAAGAAGTATCTGAGTCCGTATGCTTCTTTGAGCATGAATTCCAGAGGACGGTCCAGGGAGGAAGAACAATGCGATATCCGTCCGGTTTATCAAAGGGATCGGGACAGGATATTACATAGCAAGTCGTTTCGCAGATTGAAGGACAAGACGCAGGTTTTCCTGACTCCTGAGGGCGACCATTATCGGACGAGGCTGACGCATACATTGGAAGTTTCCCAGAATGCCAGAACGATTGCAAAGGCGCTCAGGTTGAACGAAGATCTGGTGGAGGCGATCGCCCTTGGACATGATCTGGGCCATACGCCGTTCGGCCATGCAGGGGAAAGGGCGTTAAACGAAGTATGCCCTTATGGATTCTGCCACAGCGAACAAAGCGTGCGGACGGTGGATGTGCTGGAAAAAAACGGGCAGGGGCTGAATCTGACACAGGAGGCCAGGGACGGAATACGGAATCATCAGACAAAGGGAACGCCTTCTACCTTGGAGGGAAAGATTGTGCGTTATTCGGATAAGATCGCCTATATCCATCACGATATGGACGATGCCGTGCGGGGCGGAATTTTAAAAGAATCCGATGTGCCGAAAGAGATCGCGGAAGTGATTGGCTTTACCACGGGGGAAAGGCTGGATCATTTTATTCATGATCTGGTGACTTACAGTTATGAAAAGAACGAGATTCGCATGTCTCCTGAAGTGGAAGGGGCGATGCGGAAGCTGAGAAGTTTTATGTTTGAACGGGTATATCAGAATAAGGCGGCGAAAAAGGAAGAGGAGAAGGCGGAGACGCTGATGAAATCGCTTTATGAATATTATTTCGGGCATTTGGGGAAACTGCCGGAACATTTGAAAGAAAGAATGGATAAATTCGGAGAGGCGCCGGAGATTATTGTGTGCGATTATGTCGGTGCCATGACGGACAGATTTGCCATTGCACAATATGAAGAATTGTTTATACCGAAGTCTTGGCACTATTAGGAGAAAATGACAGAGGGGGATGGGATGTATTATCCGGATGAGATTGTAGAAGAAGTACGGATGAAAAATGATATTGTGGATGTGATTTCCGGTTATGTCAGGCTGCAGAAGAAAGGGGCGAATCATTTTGGATTGTGTCCTTTCCATAATGAAAAATCGCCGTCTTTTTCGGTTTCTGGCGGCAAGCAGATGTATTATTGCTTTGGCTGCGGGGCCGGCGGGAATGTTTTTACGTTTATTATGGAATATGAAAATTATACGTTTCGGGAGGCGGTGAAGCTGCTGGCGGACAGGGCGGGGGTGAATCTGCCTGAGATCGAGTATTCCGAGGAAGTGAAAAAGAAAGAGAGCCGTAAAAACAGGCTGTTGGAAATCAATAAAGAAGCCGCCAGGTATTTCTATTACCAGCTCCGGTCCGGCCGGGGGGAGAAGGGATACCGTTATTTGGCGGACCGGGGGCTTGGCGAAGAGACGATGAAAAAGTTCGGCCTCGGCTATGCGGCGGTGTCCAGCAGCGATTTGGTGCAATATCTTCGTTCCAAAGGATACGGGGACGATCTGATACAGGAAGCGGGAGTGGCGGTATTCGACGAAAAATACGGGCTTCATGACAAGTTCTGGAACAGGGTTATATTTCCCATTCAGGATATCAATCATCGCGTTATTGGCTTCGGGGGGCGGGTGATGGGCGACGGCAAGCCCAAATACCTGAATTCTCCGGAAACGATGATTTTTGATAAAAGCCGCAATTTGTACGGCTTAAATTTTGCAAGGACGTCAAGGCAGAGCCATATCATCCTCTGCGAAGGATATATGGATGTGATTGCCATGCACCAGGCGGGATTTACACAGGCGGCGGCGTCGCTTGGAACGGCATTTACTATAGGACAGGCGAATCTGATCAAAAGATATGTAAAAGAAGTGCTGCTTGCCTATGACAGCGACGGGGCGGGAACAAATGCCGCCCTGCGGGCGATCGGTATATTGAAAGAAGCGGGGTTGAGCGGAAAAGTCATTAATATGGAACCCTATAAAGACCCGGATGAATTTGTGAAGAATCTGGGGGCGGAGGAGTTCGTGAAGAGGATAGAGGGCGCTGAAAACAGCTTTTTCTTCGAACTGCGGATGCTGGAACGGGAGTATGATCTGAAAGACCCGGAGTCCAAGACAAGGTTCCACCGGGAGATCGCCAAAAAGCTTTGCGGATTTTCGGAAGAGGTGGAGCGTGAAAATTATCTTGAGGCGGTGGCTGATAAGTATCACATAGGCTTTGAAAACCTGCGAAAGCTGGTGGCGTCTTATGCGGCGCAGACCGGGCTGGCGAGTCCTGTCATACGCCCGAAATCGGGGCTGGCGGAGAAGAAAAACACGCCGGAGGAAAACCGGAAAAAGGCCCAGCGGCTGCTGATCACATGGATAACGGACGAACCGGGGATATATCCTAAGATAAAGAAATATATCAATGCCGGGGATTTTACGGATGAACTGTACCGAAAGGTGGCGGACAAGCTGTTTGAGGGGCTTTCAAAAGGAGAGTTCAGTCCGGCGGCGCTGGTCAGCATGTTTGAAGATGAGGAGGAACAACGCGAAGTAGCGGCCCTTTTTAATGCGAAGCTGGAGGAGCTGGAAACAAAAAAAGAGCGGGAAAAAGCTCTCCACGATATTATATATACGGTAAAGAGAAACAGCTATGAATATTATTCCGGGAGAATGGGAGCAGACATGGATGCTCTGAATAAGGTAATTGCAGGAAAAAAAGCGCTGGAAGAACTTAGCAAAACGCATATTTCTCTGGATGAATGATAATACTATGACTACATGAGGAAGGATGGAACCAAAAAATGGATGAAAACACACAAGCAAAGTTTGAGGAGCGGTTGAAAGAGCTTCTGAACGCTGCGAAAAAGAAGAAGAATGTTTTGGAATATCAGGAGATCAGCGACTTCTTCACAGACATGACGCTGGAAGAGGAACAGTTTGACAGGATATTGGAAACATTAGAACAGAATAACGTGGATGTACTCCGTATCACGGAGGAGGACGATGTGGATGACGAGGAAATCATCCTGACGGAAGAGGATGAGGTGGATGTGGAGAACATCGACTTGTCCGTGCCGGACGGCATCAGCATCGAAGATCCGGTCAGAATGTATCTGAAAGAGATCGGAAAGGTTCCCCTCCTCAGCGCGGAGGAAGAAATCGAACTGGCGAAAAAGATGGAGATGGGAGACGAAGATGCGAAAAAGCGCCTTGCGGAAGCCAATCTGCGTCTTGTTGTCAGCATCGCGAAAAGATATGTGGGCAGAGGTATGCTTTTCCTCGATTTGATTCAGGAGGGGAACCTTGGCCTTATTAAAGCCGTGGAAAAATTCGATTACCGGAAGGGCTATAAGTTTTCCACCTATGCGACTTGGTGGATCCGCCAGGCGATTACGAGGGCGATTGCGGATCAGGCGAGGACGATCCGTATTCCGGTGCATATGGTGGAGACGATTAATAAATTGATCCGTGTCAGCAGACAGCTTCTTCAGGAGCTTGGGAGAGAACCTACCCCGGAGGAAATTGCGGAAGAGATGAATATGCCTGTGGACAGAGTGCGGGAAATATTAAAGATTTCCCAGGAGCCGGTTTCCCTGGAGACGCCGATCGGCGAAGAAGAGGACAGCCATCTTGGAGATTTTATACAGGACGATAATGTACCGGTGCCGGCAGATGCGGCCGCTTTTACCTTGCTAAAAGAGCAGTTGGTAGAGGTGCTGGGAACATTGACAGAACGGGAGCAGAAGGTACTCAGGCTTCGCTTTGGCCTGGATGACGGGCGCGCGAGGACTTTGGAAGAAGTGGGAAAAGAATTCAACGTAACCCGCGAGCGCATCCGCCAGATTGAGGCGAAGGCGCTGCGCAAGCTCCGCCATCCAAGCAGAAGCCGGAAATTAAAGGATTATCTGGACTGATGGGAGAAGGACATAAGGCCGTAAAACTTTCCAAAAGGCTGCTGGCAGTAGCAGGAATGGTAACGGAAGGCAATATGGTATGCGACGTAGGGTGCGATCATGGTTTTGTATCTATTTATTTGATCCAAAAGGGAATCAGCGCCAGAGTGATTGCGATGGATGTCAACGAAGGGCCGCTGCGGGCAGCCGGGGAACATGTGGGAGAGTTTGGCTTGTCGGACTACATAGAAACCAGGCTGTCCGACGGAGTGGCGGCCCTCGGCACAGGCGAGGCGGATACATTGATCTGTGGGGGCATGGGAGGCAGACTGATCAAACGGATCATGGAAGAGGGGAAGGAAAAGATCCGGCAAATGAGGGAGGTCATCCTGCAGCCGCAGTCGGAAATAGCGACGGTAAGAGAATATCTGCGGAAAGAAGGATATGCTGTCGCGGATGAAAAGATGGTTTTGGAAGAAGGGAAATATTATCCGGTCATAAAGGCGCTGCCGGTATTTTCCGTGCAAGAGGATTGGGAAAAAAAGGACGGCGGACGGCGGGAAGAGGCGGACAGCGCGGAGCCGGAGCAGGGCGGAGAACCGGAAGACGCCGGATGGCGGAAAATAGAAGATAAATATGGGCCGGTGTTGTTGAAAAAGAAAGATCCCGTACTGGAGGATTACCTGCGGAGGGAATACAGTCTTTGTATGCAGATCATGGAAAATCTCCGCGAAAACGGCAGGGAAACGGAAGGACGGCAGGAAGAGATCGCAGACAGGATACGGGGAGTCGAGGCGGCGCTTTCCTGTTACCGGTAAATAGTGGAAAGGCATGGGCATTCGTATGGAAAGTAAAAAAAGTGTGGAATGCGGCACAGTGATAAAAAGCCTGGAACAGTTATGCGCCCCGGTGTTCGCAGAAAATTGGGATAATGTGGGATTGCTGGCAGGACGCCGGGATAAGGAAGTGGGGAAAATATGCATCGCTTTGGATGCTACGGATGGGGTCGTGGAAGAGGCTGTGAGAAAAGGAGCCGATATGCTCCTCACCCATCATCCGCTTATTTTTTCTTCCATGAAAAAGATCAATACGGATGACTTTGTCGGAAGGCGTCTGGTGAAGCTGATAGGAAACGATATCAGCTATTATGCGATGCATACAAATTTTGATGTTATGGGAATGGCGGACGCGGCAGCGGATGAGATCCGGCTGAAAGAGCGACAGGTGTTGAGCATTACTTACGAGGATGAGATCGCCAAAGAGGGAATCGGCAGATACGGGAAGCTGCCCCAGGTCATGACATTGGAAGAATGCGCCTCTTATGTAAAGGATGTATTTCATTTGGAGAGCGTGAAGGTATATGGGGAAAGGGATATGGCGGTGGAATGCGCCGCTGTATCGCCGGGATCGGGCAAATCCATGATACGTCCTGCAGTGGAGGCCGGGGCGGAAGTGCTGATTACCGGAGACATCGACCATCATGAAGGATTGGACGCGGTGGCCCAGGGACTGGCGATCATCGATGCGGGGCATTATGGGCTGGAGAAGATATTTGTGCCTTATATGATAGAATATATCGAGAGAGAATTCCCGCAGATCGCGGTATTTGCGGCCAGGGAGGGGAATCCGTTCTGGTTATTAGTGTGAAGAGAAGTTCTAAGGCTCACAGCAGTGGCTGTTTCGCCAAGAACTTCTAGGGTTCGCAACGCAAATTTGCGTTGCGAACCGCTCTTCACACGGAAGAATGCCCAGAGGGGCATTCTTCCCGTGGATAGTTTTAGGTGTTGGAAGGTGGTTATTATGGCATAAATTCCTTATGACATAAATTCTTTGTGGTATAAGGAGGTTATGGAGGATTGGATGAGGATTGAGCTGGAAAATGTGGGGAAAATTGGACGGGCGCGGATTGAATTGGATGGGGTTACGGTGATTGCGGGCGAGAATAGTACGGGAAAGAGTACTGTGGGGAAGATGCTTTTCAGCGTATTTAAGGCGTTTTATAAGGTGGAGAAACACATCAGGGAGGAAAGGGCGGATGCAATTTATAATGTATTTAAAAAAGGGGCTATTGTTCCATTAGGGCATTCTTTGAAAACTTTGGTTTTTGATGCAACTTATGAAATGCTTGATGAACCAGATGCATATAGGGGAAATGAAGATAAGATTGTAGAAAAATTAGAGGCTTATCACAAGGAATTGTTTTCCCACCCTTTGAACAAAGGGCATGGGGAGGATTTAGAGGTAAAAGCGAAAAAGATCAATGAATACTTATATATGGAAGATGAGGAGCTGATTAAGCTTATTCTTAAAAAAAGCTTGGGGGCAGAATTTGGGAAGAAGATAGGGCATTTGAATTTTCCAGAGGAAGAAAGCCATATTTCAATTAAAATAAGGGATGATGCCGTTGATTTTCAGGTGTTGGCGGATGGGGAAATAGAGATACGGCATTTTATCAGCTTGATAAAGGAGATTATTTATATAGATGATCCGTTTGTAGTTGATAATTTGTATGACAATAATTCCAGTGTATTTAATACATTGGATCATCGGAGCGATTTACAGAGGAAATTGGTGAGAGGTAAGGGCGGGCTGGAGAATATATTGGAAGAACTGACGGTTCAGAAGAAGATGCAGAATATTTTGAATGTTATGCAGGGAGTCTGTGATGGAGAAATTGTGATAGAGCCTTATGGCAATTATGCCTATCGGGCAGAAGGGTTGCAGGGGAATCTGAAGATGACCAATTTATCCACAGGCATGAAAAATTTCGTGATATTAAAACAGCTTTTGCAGAATGGGAGCATTGATGAGAATGGAATTGTGATTCTCGATGAGCCGGAGATTCATTTGCATCCTGAGTGGCAGTTGAAATTTGCGGAAATTATTGTATTGCTGCAGATTGAATTCGGCGTTCATGTTTTGCTGAATACGCATAGCCCGTATTTTTTGAATGCCATTGAAGTTTATACGAATAAGTATGGAATCGGGGATAAGTGCAGATATTATTTGGCAGAAGAAAAAGATGGCAGAGTGGGAATGGAGGATGTCACAAACGAGGTAGAACGTATTTACGCAAAATTGGCGAGGCCATTGCAGGACTTGGAAAATATGGGGTATGGGAATGGAAATACGGTATGATGAAATAGAGATATTCCGCAATAATATTTCTACGCTTAAGAAAACTTCGCTGGACGATGAAAATACGGTAAAGCAATATATGACAGATGCGGAGGTTTCGGTGATTCATTTTGACAGAGTGAAGAAGGCATATGTCAGAAGCCTGGAACCCAAGCCGAAATTCCTGCCTTGTTCCAGCGATGCGCTTTATATAGGGAGAGAAGGAAGCGTTAGTTTTATTGAATTTAAAAACGGAAAAATAAATGACAAACAAAAATATAACGTTTACCAGAAAATCTATGAAAGTTTATTGATTTTTTGTGATATTACAGGGGAAAGCATTTCTTTTTGCAGGGATCATGCCGAGTTTATACTGGTTTATAATGAAACAAAAAATGATGAAGCAAAAGAAGAAAGGGAAGAGGGAGGATTACAGGAGTCCGCATCAAGGGTGAAGATTGGCAAATATTTTCACCGGAAAGGGAAGGGGCATTTTATCAGGTTTGGCCTGGAAAGGTTTGAACAGTTGTATTTTCAAAGAGTTTTTACATATACAGAAGCAGAATTTGAGAATGAATTTGTAAAGGGTATGAGTGAATAGAAGGTTTGAAGTCTGCCGGAGCGTGCAGGTGGAAAGCATTCGGAACAGGAGGCGGCGTATGGTAACGGTAACGATCGACGGTGAGAGAAGGCAGTACGAAGAGGGTACGACGTATGAAACGATCGTCAGGGAATATCAGGAGAAATATAATAACAGGATCGCGCTGGTTACGGTTAATGGGAAGATACGGGAATTGTTTAAAAAGGTGAAAAAGGACTGTGAGGTTTCCTTTTTTACGATCAGCGATGCCGTGGGACACAAATCTTATGTAAGGACGGCGATCATGCTGATGATCAGAGCGATGCAGGATGTGGCGGAAGAGGGTAGTTTGGAAAAGGTAAAGGTGGAGTTTGCCATCGGTTCCGGGTATTATTGCAGCGTAAAAGGAAAGGTAAGGCTGGATCAGGAGTTTATTGACAGATTAAACGGGCGGATGCGGGAGTTGGTGGAGGCTGACCTGCCTTATGTGAAAAAATCTTATCCTTTGAACGACGCGGTGGAGATCTTCCGCAGCCAGAATATGAAAGAGAAAGAAAAGCTGTTCCGATATAGAAGAAGTTCTTATGTAAATGTGTACTGTCTGGACGGATATTATGATTATTATTACGGCTATATGCTGCCGAGTACGGGATATGTGAAATATTTCCAGGTATTTGCTTATGAGGATGGTTTGATGCTTTTGCTTCCGGATCCTAAATCGCCGGAAAAACTGCCTTCGATGGAACCGAGGAAAAAATTGTTTCAAACGCTCAAACAGTCCGACGATTGGGGAAATATGGTCAATGTAGGGACGGTGGGGGATCTGAATGATCAGATCTGCAAGGGGAATATCAATGATCTGATTCTCGTGCAGGAGGCGCTTCAGGAGAGGCGGATCGGTGAGATCGCACGGGAGATTGTGGAACGGAAAGGGGTAAAATTTGTTATGATCGCAGGCCCCTCTTCTTCGGGAAAAACTACATTTTCCCACAGACTGTCGATACAGCTGCGCACTTATGGGCTGTCGCCCCATCCGATCGCGCTGGACAATTATTTTGTAAACAGGGAGGATACGCCCAGGGACGAAAACGGGGACTATAACTTTGAATGCCTGGAAGCGATCGACGTAAAACAATTTAACAAAGATATGCTCGACCTGCTGTCGGGAAAAACCGTGGAACTTCCCAGCTTTAATTTTAAAACCGGCAAGAGGGAGTACAAGGGCGATTATAAGACATTGGGGCCGGAAGACGTTCTCGTAATCGAGGGCATCCATGGATTGAATGATGCCATGTCCTATGCGCTTCCCAATGAAAGCAAATATAAAATCTATATCAGCGCCCTTACGAGCATTAATATCGATGACCATAACCGGATTCCGACTACCGACGGGAGGCTTCTGCGCCGTATGGTAAGGGACGCGCGGACGCGTGGGACGTCGGCAAAACGGACGATCGAAATGTGGGCTTCCGTGAGAAAAGGGGAAGAAGAATATATTTTCCCGTTCCAGGAGAGCGCGGACGCCATGTTCAATTCTGTACTGATCTATGAGCTGGCGGTGCTGAAACAATATGCGGAACCCCTGCTGTTTGGGATAGGGAAAGGGGAGCCGGAATATTATGAAGCGAAAAGGCTTTTAAAGTTTTTGGAATATTTTATCGGCGTCAGCAGCGACAACCTTCCGAAAAATTCCAT
This sequence comes from Lachnospiraceae bacterium 28-4, assembly GCA_000403275.2. GTDB lineage: Bacteria > Bacillota > Clostridia > Lachnospirales > Lachnospiraceae > Kineothrix. The sequence goes on along the minus strand of KE159599.1, from coordinate 343,135 downwards.
TTGCAGAGAGTTTGTAGGAGGAAGCTGTTTCAATGTATAAGAGCTTGAAAATGAAAATTTTCAAGCGGGATAAAAAACAACAGGTACTAAGTAGAATAAATGATCGCGGCCGCATCGCAAGATGCGGGTGAGGAAAGTCCGGGCTTCGCAGGGCAGGATGCCGGATAACGTCCGGTGGAGGCGACTCCAAGGCTAGTGCAACAGAAATAAACCGCCCCGGGGAGGAGCATGTACTCTTCCCCGGAAAGAATCCGGCAACGGATTCTTTGACGCACCAGGCCATTTGGCATGGTGCGTCGGTAAGGGTGGAAAGGCAGTGTAAGAGACTACCGTTTGTCTGGTAACAGGCAGAGCCATGTAAACCCCATCCGAAGCAAGACCAAACAGAAAGCGACAGGCTTGCCCGGCCTGCTTTCAGGTAGGTCGCTTGAAATTGCCGGCAACGGTAATTCTAGATAGATGATCATTCACGACATAACCCGGCTTATCGTTCTGCTTAGTACCTTGTTTTTATAAATTTTGCCATAAACGAAAAAAATTTTAGGATTAGAAAAATCTCTCCGGAGACGGAGGGATTTTTGAATCATAGGAGAGAGGCGAATTGGGTATGGCTGTGGAAAAAGCAAATAACTTGCCGGAGGAGGCGGATCGGAAATTTACGGTCCGGCAGCATAAAGCAGCATACGGGATAGGAATTGTAATCATAGGTATGGGCATTTTCTTTCTGATTTTGGAAATGATATATCATGTTTCCCCAATAGTGTTATGGATGTATGCGGTGATCCTGCTGACTTTCCTGCTTGGGCTGCTGGTTTGCCTGGAGGCGAAGAACCGGCAGCTTGCGGTAACCAGGAATGGCCTGTATTATTGCAATATGTTTGGAAAAATAAAGCGGTTTGAGACAGAAGATATCGGTTTTGCAAAAGCGGTCGCCAGCCCGTCATGTGGGCTGGATTATGTGCTGTACGACAGGCAGGGAAAGAAGATATGCCGCCTGGAGGCGGGGATGAGGGATGCGCACCGTATGCTTTTGTGCCTCCATGACAATGAGGTAGATATCCGAATGGGAAAGGGCGTGAAACAGGCGACAGGAGATGCTATGCCGTCCGAGATTGGGATATTTTCCCAGGAAATCATTGAGGAGGAAAGTCTGCCGGAATTATCAGGAAAAGTGTATGAAGAAGCCGGAATGATGCTGGAGGAATGGAAGGAGAGGAACCGGAAACTGGGGGCGGGGCTGCTTTATGGATTCGGGGAATATTATGGCAGCCTGATCGATCCGGGAGCGGAGATGCAGCGGATGATCCGGGCCGGGGAAGAACTGCCGGAGGACTATGTATCTGTTCTGGAGGTCTATGTACAAAAGGATGGATCTATGGTAAGCGACAGAAGGGGAAAACTGCAATGTGTAATTTGCCCCGTATTTTATAAAAGAAAAGCAATGACAAAGGAAGAGGAGATTCGCTTTTACTATAATACGGAATGGAAGAAGTATATAGAGGACGTTTTGGCATATTGGGAAAGATATCTGCCGAAGCATAAGTTTATGGTAGAGCAGACGGAGCTTGGATATGAGTTGAAGAAGAAACTTCGATCGGGGGAGAAACTTTGGGATAGAGAAAGGATTTCAGACTGAAAAAAGAAATCGGAAGAGGAGGAGATTAGCGTGAATAGCAGTATACTTATCGGGATCAGTATTCCGTTTTTAGGGACAACGCTGGGGGCGGCCTGTGTTTTCCTATTAAAAGGGGAAATGAATGCAGTCATGCGTAAAACGATGCTGGGATTTGCCTCGGGAGTAATGGTGGCGGCATCGGTCTGGTCGCTGTTGATTCCGGCAATGGATTTGTCGGAACCTATGGGGAAGTTCGCGTTTGTTCCTGCGGCGGCAGGGTTTTTGCTTGGGATTGTTTTTCTGCTTGTTTTAGACCGGGCGGTACCCCATTTGCATTTGAACAGCGAAGAGCAAGAGGGAATTAAGAGTAATTGGAAGAAATCGACGATGCTGATATTGGCAGTGACGATCCATAATATACCGGAGGGGGCGTCCGTGGGAATTGTTTTGGCTGGGGCAATGGCTGGGGGCAGCCCGATCACTATGGCCGGGGCTATCGCTTTATCGGTGGGGATCGCCATACAGAATTTCCCGGAAGGAGCGATCATATCACTTCCGTTGAAAGAGGAAGTCGGAAAGGGAAAGGCTTTTGTGCTGGGGACGCTGTCGGGAATCGTGGAACCGCTGGCGGCCGGGGTGACTCTGCTGCTGGCCGGCCTGATCGACCCTTTTATTCCCTATACCCTGGCTTTTGCGGCAGGAGCCATGCTTTATGTGGTGGTGGAAGAGCTGATACCGGAATCGGCAGAAGGCGAGCATTCGAATATGGGAACTATTGGATTTGCCATCGGATTCGTTATCATGATGGCGTTGGACGTGGCGCTTGGATAGATGAGAGAAAATAAGTTTCCAAACCGGATCAGTGAAGTGAGGCCATGGAAAAGGAGGAAACGATGGACAACAATAAGGTGTACGAAATGAGGCTTTCGAAGATATATCCGCTTCTTGTGAATAAGGCTGTAAAAAAGGGGCGGACGAAAGAGGAAGTGGATGAGGTCATCCAATGGCTGACAGGATATAGCCAGGAGGAACTGGAGAGAGCACTGGAGGAAGAAATCAGCTATGGGGATTTTTTTCGGAAGGCACCTGAAATGAATGAGAACAGGAAAATGATAAAAGGCGTGGTCTGCGGCGTGAGGGTGGAAACGATTGAGGAACCGCTGATGCGTGAGATTCGCTATCTCGATAAGCTGGTGGATGAACTTGCCAAAGGAAAACCGCTGGATAAAATTATGAGAAAGGGGTAAATCAGGAGCGGAAAGGCAGACGGACGAGGAAGGTGCTGCCGCCGCCCGGCGTATCCACGACGCGTATCGTTCCGTCCAAAGAGCGGATGATCTCGCTGGCGATGGGCAGACCGAGGCCGAAGTGATTTTTGACGCTGCGGGATCGGTCAGAGCGGTAGAAACGCTGGAATATTTTATCTTTTTCTTCATCGGGGATGCCGATGCCGTTATCCGCAATGGACAGGGTAAGGGCTTCCGGTTTTTTCGTGCTATTTGACGATAGGGTCAGGGAAATGCTTCCGCCGGAGGGCGTATAGCTGATAGCATTGTGCAGGAGTATGGCGATTACCTGGCTTAAGCGTTCTCCGTCGGAAAGGCAGGGCGGCAAAGCCGTGCGGGGCAGGGAGACCGTGAAAGAAATATTTTTTTCTTTTGCCATCGGTTCGAAGGTTTCGAAAGAATTTAAAAGCAAGGTATCGCATTCCACCGGCTGCAAACGAATGGGGAATGCGTGGGCATCCGCCTGGGAAAGAAGAAGCATATCGTCGATCAGGCGCGACATCCGCTTGCCTTCGGAATCTATGGTGGAAAGGAAGTTCTCTTTTTCTTCGGGAGAAGCTTTTTTCATGGCGGAGACGGAAGAAAGGATGACAGCCAGGGGCGTGCGAAGTTCGTGGGATGCCGCCGCCACGAACTGTATTTGCTCCTTCCGGTTCCGCTCAATGGGAGCGAGCAGTTTTCTAGTAAAAAAGAAGGAGAAGAGAGTAAGCAGAAAAACGGCCGCCAGATCGATCAGGGCAAAATGAATGCGCTGGTTTTTGATTTTGGCGTTCAGATCCCGCAAGGGATACAGGACAAGAATCTCCGTATTTTGTTTTTCACGGATGATCCGGGCCACACAGGCATAGTAGTTTTCTCCTGTGGATGCCGTAAATGGGAACTCCAAATGGGAGTCGGTTTCTTCCATGGAGGGATCTGCAGTTTCGACGGAAAAGGAGGAGGAAAAGCAATCCAGTGCTTCCTCTTCAATGTTCAGACGGTTCTGGTCGAGTTTTCTTTGGTTAAAGAGCAGTGGAACTCCGTTGTCCATGATTCGTATAAAATAGGAGTTATTGGTTTCCATGCGGGAAAGCCATTCATGGGTAACTACATTTTGTTGTTTGAAGTTATTGACGAAATTATCCATAGCGTGCTGAAAAGAAAGAAACTGGCTCTGTTTCAGCCCAGTTTCAGAAACATAAAGATATATGAAGGACATAACAAGCAATATGGCGGCGGTGGTTCCGGCGCATAAAAGTGTAAGGAGATAGTGTACTTTGCGGAACATAGGATACCTTTCTGAACGGATATGTCTGCTTACGCAGATGTCATTTGGCGGTTGATGGGGATACAAGCATGCGGTATCCGACGCCTCTGACGGTACGCAGGGTTACGGTGCTTCCAACGGTGTTTAGACGGCGGCGGAGAAAATGGATATAGTTGTCCAGGTTGCCGTCTTCAATTTCCGCATCCAACCCCCAGACCCGGGCGAGTAATTGTTCCCTGGTGAGAATTTGACCGGAATTGCGAAAAAAAGATTGAAAAAGTTCATTTTCTTTTTTCGACAGGGAACAGGAGGCAGCGGGACCGGTCAGGCGGCTTTCTCCGATATGCAGCGTCAGGTCGCCAAGGGAGAGGATGTCATCGCCCTGGATCATGGGAGAGCGCCGCGTGACGCATCGGATGCGGGCCAGCAGTTCTTCGAAATCAAAGGGTTTGACGAGATAATCGTCGGCCCCTAGGTCAAGACCTGTGATTTTGTCATTTAAAGTTCCCAGGGCAGTGATCAGAATGACGGGAGTGCTGTTGTTTTTCCGGCGCATTGAGGTGAGGATTTCGGTTCCCTCCAGAAGCGGGAGCATCCGGTCCAGCAAAATAACGTCATGGATATTCTGGTCAATATAAAAAAGCGCTTCCTCTCCATCGGAGCAGGAATCCACAATAAAATTTTCTTTTTCCAACTGGTATTTTAGGGAATGGTTTAGTTTTGGATCGTCTTCCACTAACAGCACGCGCATAAAAATTTCTCCTTTCGGAAATAGCATGTAGCAGCTTCCTGTTTATTATACGGGTTTTATTGTAGCAAGTAAATCTCTAAAAAATCTCTAAAAGTTGGAGGAGTGGGGGATATACTTTTAAGAAATGAAGCAACTAAAGGCAGAGCGAAACAGATAGGGGAAAATTAATAAGGCCGGGAATTGAAAAACAGGTTCCCAGCCTTATTATTGTATTTTGTTTATTAACCTGCGTAATTACTAATGGAACCTGTGCCTATGACTTTGCCATCGGGACTGAAAAAACGTAATCGATATGTTGCTGATGTATCTAAATTGGTAAAGGTATATTCATAGTCCCCGCCGGTATAATATGTAACTGTTTTAACGGTTGTCCAGATTAATCCACTCTTTTTTTCTAAATAAACAGTGTAAGATTTTGCTTTTGTGCTATAAGCGCCAAGAGTGATTTTGGATGTTGTACCAGAGAATTTGAAAGTGGAGGAAACCAAGGTTTCTCCGACTCCGCCGGATGTTTCAAAAGTAAATGTTCCATCACTGTTGATAGTAGGCATTGGAATGTCTGCGGTCATCTGAATTGCTTGTGCATCTGCAGAGGGTAAATCTTCTGCTGGAGCGACAGTAAATGTCAGTGTCTGTTCAGATGCATATGTAGGAATTGTAAATAATATAGCTATAATTGGAACAATTAATAGAGAATAACTTTTTTTAAACTTACGCATATTATATTTTCCTCCTTATAAAATAGAATGCTGTGCCAACCAAAGATCCTAAAATCCCATATAGTATACAGCTTGAAATTCCGTATGGTATGCGTCTTAGCATATACTCTGGAAATCCTGTTGAGAGAGAGAAGAATGGGAAGCGTCCTTTCAAAATGACTAATAGGCAACGAACTATCACTCCACATAAAAAGCTTATAATAATAATATTTTTTCTACAATTTTTTTTTAACATCATTTATTTTATTTCTTTCTTATATTGTTTGTAGTAATAAAAGGTAAAATAGATCATGAAAAACCAGATACCAGGGAAAATATAGGTGGCTGTATGATAGTAGTCAGGTCTCAGGCGAATGCTGCTAGTGGGTAAAAGCTTGGTGCATACATATGGAATGGCAAAAACCAAGTATAAAGCAGGGACAAATAATCCTTTCCACCAGCATTCTTTCTTGGAAAGCCATATTTGGATAATGGTTAGTATAATAGTTATTATCAATAATAATTTTAATTCATTATAAATCATGGTTTCTCCCTGTTAATAGAATTCGTATTGAATCTGAACCTGCTGATGTCGATGTATGGTGACAGCGTGAGGCAAATCGTCTGCATCTAATGGAAGTTGCGTTATGGTTTGTCTCAATGGCCGGTATCCGTTTAAAAATGTAAATGATCTGTATTGTTCCCCATATCTTACATGGCTTTCTACTCCCGCACCATCCGTATACCAGTACTCCTTATAAGATACAAGAAGATCCTCCCGGTAGCTTCGGGGCGTTACATTTGTTTCGGCGGCCAAACAGGTTGTTCCTATGGTCAGGATACAAATAACGGCCGCTAAGAGCAAGACATAAACTCTTTTATTTTTTATATTTTTCATATTCCTTCTGCCTCTCTTTCCATCGTGTTCTCCAATAAACCATTTCAAACAGGCAAGCAAGGAAAATGGGGGGAATCATAAAGGCAAGCAATTTGCCGACCGGGATGCCGACCCAAAACAGATCCGCCCATGCATAAATGGCAAAGGCCAAAAAAGCGGCCGGCAAAAGCATGCCTACCCAATGAGGCATTTTCTTTACTGCTAAGACAATCTGTATGAAAGCTGAAATAACTGCCAGAATAATCCAGGTTTTTATGATCATGAATGAATTCCTCCTATCTCATGTCCTGTATGAAAAACGGTATATCAATTCATGTGCCAGTGATTCCATTTGTCCCTGCATTGGAATCCCCTCCTTCCCCTTTTTGATTGCTTATTAGCAATAATAATGACTACTTTGTGTATTTTTCAAGCGTACTTCAATATTTGGTAATTGTCAATAAAAAAATCAATATTTTGTATAATTATTTGCTTTTTAGCACTTGTCAAGTTCTTTATTCTTATTGCCATATACCTTATAATGGCAATAAGAAGGGTGATTTTTATGAATATGAATATTATATCGAAATACTTACAGTTTTTGCGTAAAAGCAACAACTATACACAAGATGATTTAGCAAAAGAATTAGGAATATCAAGGTAGGCAGTGTCAAAATGGGAAAATGGAACGACTATTCCTAATTTAGAAGTTTTATTGAAAATTTCTAAATTATATGACATGATGCTGGGGTCAAAAGCCCAACTACCGAACCTTGCTACGAAAATAAAGTTCATAGCCAAGAATTTTTTATACTTGTGTAAAAACAACAAAATACAGTGTTTTAATTACTTATAAAATGTGTTAAAATTTTTTATATTAAAGGGATAGGAGAGGAGAAATGACAAATGAGGAAACAATTATTGGCTGTATTGATTGCGGGATTTTTGATTTCAAATTATTTAAGTATCCAAGCGAATGCGTCTGAATTAAAACCGGAGCAAACAAATACTTCCGAGGCGTTTGATGCCGACGAAGAAAAGGAGGAGAATTTAAACAGTAATCCGCAAGAAATGCAAAAAGATGCGGATACTGATGATGAAACGTTATCACAAACGGAAGTCGATTCGGAGATCAAGAATATAACGGAAACAGAGTCGGAAAATGATTCCCAATTACAAGAGGAGCCAATAAGTGCGGAATCATCAACGGTTAATGCGGATATGGTATCTGACACAAAACCAAACAAGCCTACGGATTTAAAATGGAACCCGGATAAACCAGGGAGTTTTTCTTTCAATAAGAACAATTCGCCAGATACTAAAGTTTGCGCGTATATATACAAAGATGGGAAGCGTGAATTTGCACATGATGCAGAAGGTTTTTATAATGTGATCTGTAATACGGATATTTCCTATTCTATTGAGGAATCCGGTGATTATATGTTTAGAATACATGTATTATCAGATAATAGCGATATGTTTGATGAGAGCAAGGGAGTTTTGTCCGATTATAGTGATGTATTTCATTATGTGAAACCCGAACAAAAAATAGAATCACCGGAGATAAAATGGGATTTGGATAATCCGGGAACAGTCAGATGGAATTTTGTTGATCATTCATCCGGATATTTAGTAAATATAAGCAATGATGATTTTCAATCATGGACAATGGTTAGTGGAACGAACTATGACATTCCTGAAGAGGATTTTTCAAGTGTCATGGAACCCGGAAAAACCTATAAAGTTCGTATTAAAGTTTATAGTGACAATATAAATTTATATACGCATAGCGATTATGCAGTAACGGAAGAGTATTATTATACCGGCTCCGGTAATTTCGGTAATGAAAATAATGCTTCTGATGATTCTGGCAACTATGTTCCGAATACCTATTCTGCCAGTGAAGAACCTGTAGAGGTTGCCTGGACGCCAACTACGGAGGAGGAAAAAACCCGTTATTTGTGCTATGGTAAAGAAAAAGTAGAATATACAACAAAAAATGATCAACTGTTTGATGTGAATATCCAAAATGCGATGCAGGGGAAACAATGTTTTGAGGTATTTGAAAATGCAGCTGGGAATTATACTATAGCAAGAACATATAATATTTATCCTCTTGGCAGCAAGGAAAAATATGCAACGGAAGAGAAGGTTACAATATCGCTGGTTGTACCGGAAACCTTACGGAAACAAAACCGGGAATTTAAAATGATTTGCGTTTCGCAAGACGGTATCCCATTTATCTTTGATGATAAAGATAAGGATCCCGATACCATAACCTTCAGTACTGATAAATTTTATGCTTATGCGCTGATTTATAAAGATGCGGAATAAATGAATAAAGATTGGTTCATAAAAGAAGGGGAGAGCGGTATCAAAAAATAACAGAGGGTAAATAGAAAAAATATAGATCGTGGACAAGCCGGAAACCGGAAAACAGGTTTCCGGCTTTCTTTTTTTAGTTTTAGAGATTTTTTAGAGATTGGCCTGGTAAGATGGCAGAAAGAAAAGGGGACTGCAAACACTGTATCTGTTTTGGGAAGGATAAAAAATATGTTTGGAAAGGGTATCACTATGAAAAAGAAAAGAGGGATGAAGGGAATATTTGCGTGGCTGCTTGTGGCCGCCATGGCCATTGGAGCAGTTGGGATAACTGGCTGCGGAACGACGGAAGGGAAGGGCGGCAGCGGCAGCGGTTCGGAAGGCGGAAGAGGGCCGACCGAAGAGGCGTCAGTTGGAAATGATGCTTATGGAGAAGAGAATTCCGCAGATAGTTTGGACGGAGCGGGAGAGAAGGAAAAAGTAATGGGACGTTATCTGGAAAGCGTGGATGAGACTTTGAAAGGAGAAGTGGGAAGCGGGGGAGATATCGCACAAATGGAAGACGGAAGTCTCGTAATTATGTCGGGAAACAATGGAAAATGGGTATCCAAAGATGACGGAGCGACATGGGAACGGGAAAAAATGGCATGGCATGAGGAGTTGATGGCAGCCAAATGCTGGGTCATGGATACGGCGGTTGCGAAGAATGGCGATATTGCCATTATATATTCCGGAGGAGGGAACGATGCGGAAAACGGCGATGAAGAGGAAGAAATCGGCGGCAGTTTTTTGCCCAAATATGGGATCGCTTCTGCGGACGGAACTTTTCAAAAACTGGAATTTTCCTTCAAGGATTCCGAATATGTGAACTGCTTTGCTTTTTCTGAAGACGGAAGACTTTTCGGAAGCGCCTATGACGGCAAAGTATACGAGGTGGACAAAGAAAACGGAACGATAAAGGAATTTGCAGAGTTGTCCGAATGGGCGCAGTATATGGTAGAAAAAGATAACAGGCTCATGTTTTTGAATAGTGACGGCATAACCATTCTTGATCTGGCGACGGGGGAAACGATAACGGATCAGGTGATGAACGATTTTTTGCATGAACAGCTGGGAGCCCATATCAGCAGTGATGTGGAGGGCGTCGTACCTCTTCTGCTTATACCCGGAGAAAACGGAATCTTGTATCTCGCCTGTGAAAAGGGGGTTTACCGGCATGTGATGGAAGGGAATGTGATAGAACAGGTGGTGGACGGAACGATCACTTCTTTCAGCGATCCGTCGTATGGGATATTGGATGGCATACTTTTGGAAAACGATGTATTTCTCTTGCTGCTTTCGGATGGCAGACTTATGAGATATACCTATGATCCGAATATGCCGTCCACGCCGGAAATACAGTTAAAGGCATATAGTTTGAAAGATAATCCGCAGATGAAAAAGGTGATCAGCGCTTTTCAGTCGGAGCATCCGGAAATTTATATCCGGTATGAGATCGGAATGGAGGAGAATTCGCCTGTAACAAGAGATGATGCGCTAAAGAAGCTGAATACGGAGATCGCCGCGGGAAAGGGACCGGATATTTTGATTTTGGATGATATGCCGATGGATTCCTATGTGGAAAAAGGAGTACTGATGGATTTGACTTCCTGGCTGGGGACAAAGACAGGAGATCGATATTTTACCAATGTAGTCAATGCTTTCCATACGGCGGAGGGTACTTATGCAGTGCCGTCGCAGTTTTATATGGGTATTGCTGCGGGCAGACAGTCGGATATAGAAAGAATGACCGATTTGGAAGCCATTGCCGGGATCGTGGAAGAGTATGATACAAAGAAAGAAGAAGGAATTATTCTCGGGGTGAAAAACGAGAGCGAGCTGTTAAATGTGCTGCTTCCGGTCTGTCTGCCCGCATGGATGAACGGGGATGGAAAAATAGATAAGGAATTGCTGACGGAATTTTATGAGTCGGCAAAAAGAATGTGGGATGTGGAAGAAGCCAGAATGAGCGAGGAACAAAAGAGGGAGTATGAAATATGGGAGAAAGAGAGGCAGATGGCTGGCGTATCGGAAGAAGCGAAAAGAGAATATCAGATCCAACTATCGGAGACAGGGTTGATCACGGAGGAAAAGGAGTTTGCAGCCGGTATGATAAGCGATTCCTACAATTTCGATGTATTGATTTCCTGCTTTAAGTTTCCAGGGAAGGAAGACTATAGTTTTGCGGCTTATAACGGACAGGCAAAAGAAGTATTTATGCCGAGAAACCTGCTGGGGATCAATGCAGCTTCCCCTTATCAGGAGACGGCTCTGGAACTGCTGGAAAAAATGCTGGATGATGACGGATGGCTGGGTATGCCAGTCAATAAGGAAAAATGGGTGGAAAAATTCCATCAAAATGCGACGGGGGATGGCAGCAGCTATGCATCAATGGGCGGAAGCAAGGGAGAGGAAAAGGAATTGTATTATTATATCGATATTTATCCGGCTTCCGAAGCGGAGATAGAACAGATGATGAAAATAGTGGAGGCAGGGAAAACACCATATGTAAAGAATTCCCTGCTGGAAAATGCGGTTTGTGAAACAGGGGAAAAAGTCCTGGCCGGGGAAATGAGCGCTTCGGGCGGAGCGGAAGAGGTTATTCAAAAAACGGCAATTTATATGTCCGAATAAGAGACGGGAAGGGTGTGAAAACTGAAAACTTTCAATCCCAAGTTTGTGTCTGCTCGGCATCCACAAACTTGAAAGCCAGGCTGGCTTTGCGCAATAAAGCCGAGCAGAAATGGAGTAAAAGATGATAAAAAAATTCAGAAACAAGAGTATGTTAATAGCGGCTGCCGCAGCCATATTGATGTGTGGCTGCGGAGATGGAAAAGCAGGAAATGATGGGGATGCTGAAACGCTGAATGCGATAGAAAATATTTCGGTGCAGGAAGAGGTTTCCCAGGAAGAAAATATGCCGGATCAGGAAGAGGATGCGGCACAGGGAGATGTTCCGGCACAGGAAAATATTTCAACGGAGAATGGGCAGGAAACGGAGGAAGGCGAAACGGCTCCGGAGGATTCTATTGTATGGGATGATCCGACGGGAGAAGGAATACAAACAATACATGGAAATATAAGAAAACTGGAAGCGGGCAGCTTTGCGATAGAACAGGCGATGACCGGAACGCTGGAGGACGGCGGAGGGGATATTATGGTGATGGCATCTACCGGATATGAAGGGGAAGATGCGTTGGTAACGGTAAAATATAGCGATGATACGGAATTTATCGTGTCTACAACGACAGACGGAGGAATTACGAGTACGAAAAGAGAAGGAAGCAGCGGGGAATTGGAGATGGATTCGTTGTTGGAAATAACGGGAAGCTGGGAGGGGGAAATCTTCCTGGCGGACAAAATTAGTATATTTATATCGAAATAAGTGCTATCAGGAAACGTATTAGAAAACGCGGCAAGCATGTTTCATTGACAAAACTGGTCAATAGTTTGGAAGGAGCGGAAATATGATAAGGAAAAGAAAATCGGGCAGAGGAGCGGCGTGGCTGCTGGCTCTTGCCATGATAGCGGGAACGCTTGGCGTCGCCGGCTGTGGACGGGCAGATGATGCCCCGTCGGGAAACGATAGGACGGAAACGCCGTTGACGGTCAACGATGGGGACAAAAGCGCAGGAGAGACAAACCAGGAAAAAGTGATGGGACGTTATCTGGAGCAGATGGACGATTCTTTGAAAGAAGAATTGAACGTGGAAAGCAAACTGGTACAAATGGATGACGGGAGCCTGGTGCTCCTGTCAAAAAGAAGCGGGAAATGGGTATCCAGGGACAATGGGGCTACCTGGGAGAAAGAAGAACTGGCATGGTATGCGGAGCTGAATGCATCCAACTGGCTGCTGGATATCGCTGTGGCGAAGGATGGTTATACGGCGGTTATTTATGAGGCAAAAGATGCGGCTGAGGGCGGAGACGATTCGACCGCTGGGGAAGAGAACGAAGAGGATCCGGCTGCTGGGGAAGAGAACGAAGATGATTCGGCCGCTGGGGAAGAGAACGAAGAGGATCCGGCCGCTGGGGAAGCGGAGGGAGATGGCGCGGATAGCGGAGAAGATCCTGCGGCTGAGGGCGGAGAAGATCCAGCTGCCGGGGAAGAGGAAGGAATCGACATGACGACGATGGATTTTTCCACTCATCCTCGTTACAGGCTGATAGCGCCGGATGGTTCCTTTCAGGAAATAGAAATTCCTTATCAAAATGAGGAATATGTAAACCGCTTCGTTTTTTCCGATGACGGAAGGCTGTTCGGGTCTGCCCTGGGCGGAAAAGTATATGAGATCGACAGGGAAAGCGGCTCTTGCAAGGAATGGATAGAACTCCCCCAATGGGTCCAGTATATGGTGGCAAAAGACGATAAACTGATGATGGCGGACGGAAGGGGAGTGACGATTCTGGATTTGTCTTCCGGAGAGCTTGTAGAGGATCCGGTTCTGGATGATTTTATGAAAGAACAGGGGGACAGCCTCGAATATCATACAACAGGAATCAATCCTCTTCTGATTCTGCCCGGTGAGGAAGGGATTTTGTACCTTGTTTTTGAAAAAGGAATTTATCGGCATGTAATCGGCGGCAACTTAATAGAACAGGTGGTGGACGGCGCGCTTACTTCCCTGGGCAATCCGTCTTATGGGCTGGCGGGCGGCGTTTTGCTGGAAAATGATGTCTTTTTAATTTTGTTTTCCAGCGGGGAGATCGCGAAGTATACTTATGATCCGAATCTGGCCGCCGTGCCGGAGGTACAGCTTAGGGCATACAGTCTGATGGAAAATGAGCAGCTGCGGACGGTGATCTCTTCTTATCAGGCCGGCCATCCGGAAGTTTATATACGATATGAGATAGGAATGGATAAGAATCTGTCTGCAACAAGGGATGATGCATTGAAGAAACTGAATACAGAAATTGCGGCGGGGAAAGGACCGGATATTTTTATTTTGGATGATATGCCGATGGATTCTTATGTGGAAAAGGGAGTGCTTGCAGATCTGACTCCTTATTTGGAAGGAATGGGAGAGGATCGTTATTTTACGAATATTATTCGTTCCTTTTGGACGCCGGAGGGCATCTATGGAGTACCCGCCCAGTTTCAAATTGCCTTGTTGGCGGGGAAACAGGAAGACATAGAGAAAATGACGGATTTGGAAGCGATTGCTGAAATGGCGGAGGCATACAGGGAAAAGAATCCGGATGGCATGATTTTCGGAGCGAGAGGAGAGGAAGAAATGCTGAATGCGCTTCTGCCTGTCTGTGCGCCGGCCTGGAAGACGGAAGACGGGAAGATAGATGGGGAAGCACTGACGGAGTTTTATACGCTGGCAAAAAGGATATGGGCGGCGGAAAACGAAGGATTAAGAGAGGAAGCCAGGGAAGCGTATGAAGAGTGGCTGGAGGATATGCGGGCATCAGGCATTACGGAAGAGGAAATACAGGAGTACCAGCGCTCTATGGGCGGCAAAATGCTTAATTACCTGGTGGGGGACCAGGAATTTGTTCCTGGCGTGATAAGCGATAGCTTTGGTTTTGACGAGATGATTTCCTGCTTTAAGATAAAAGGCAAAACGGACGGAGGTTTCGTACCCTATAGCGGACAGGCGAAAGGAGTCTTTGTGCCTGACAGTATTATGGGAATCAGCCGGACTTCTGCCCATCAGGATATTGCGGTGGAACTGTTGATGGAAATGCTGGAAGATGACGGCTGGAGAGGGATACCGGTGAACAGGGAGAAATGCAGGGAACGGTTTCTCACAAACGCTACGGAAGATGGCGGGAGTTATGGATCCATGGGCGTTGAGAACCTGGATGGAAGCAACTATATAGGACTGGATATTTATCCGGCCTCGGAGGAAGAGATTGGCCTTTTGATGAAAATAGCGGAAGAAGGGAACACACCGTATGTCAGGGATTCCGTTCTGGAGGGCGCGGTATGCGAAGCAGGAAAGAAAGTGCTGAGGGGAGAGATGGATATTGCTGCGGCCGTGGAAGAAGTGATGGGGAAGACGGAGATTTATATGTCCGAATAGAAGGGAAAACAGGAAGATGAAGAGAAAGATAGGGAGGAAATGGGCGGGTGCTGTTTTTTTGGTTCCCAGTCTGCTTGGGGTGCTGCTTTTTGTGATCCTTCCGTTTGGCGATGTGGTCAGAAGGTCTTTTATGACGGCGGTCACGAAGGAGGCGGCGGGGGTGAAGAATTATAAGATTGTATTTACCAACAGCGCTTTTTTACTGGCGGTAAAGAATACGTTAAAATTTACCCTTGTCTGCATTCCGCTGATGGTGGCGCTTGGCCTGGCCATAGCTTTGGCCATGGGAAGCATCCGGCATATGCAGGCAGTAAAATCCCTTTATTTGTTTCCGCTGGCCATGCCGACGGCGGCGGTGGCGGTTGTATGGAAGATGGTCTTTTATGAAAAAGGATTCCTGAATAAGTATCTGGAACAGTTCGGCATTGGGGGAGGCGTGGATTACATAGGAAGCGGCGCTGCATTTTATGTGCTGGCGGGAACCTATATATGGAAGAATCTGGGCTATACCATTGTGCTGTGGCTGGCGGGGATCATGGGAGTAAACGGGGATATGATGGAGGCGGCCAGAGTGGACGGCGCGGGAAAGATGCAAAGGTTTTGGTATGTGCTGCTTCCTAACTTAAAGGGAAGTTTGTATATTATTGTGGTCATTTCCTTTTTAAATTCTTTTAAGATATACAGAGAGGCTTATTTGGTGGCGGGGGCTTATCCCCATGACAGCATTTATATGTTGCAACACTTATTTAATAATTGGTTTGTCAATCTGGATTTGGATAAAATGGCGGCGGCAGCGGTAGTATGCACTATGTTTTTCCTCGTATTTATTTTGTTGCTGCAAGGTTTGTGGGACAGAGAGGCGTAGCGCCTGGGGAAACGTAAAAGTGCGGGCAGGGCGGCAGAAGGGATTGGAAGGAAAATGAATAAGAAAAAAATGAGGAGAGTCCGGACAGGTATCAGAAAAATGCTGCTGGAGGCGGTTTTGTTTTTTCCGGTATTTCTAGTCTGCATTCCTATCCTGCTGATTTTGACAGGAGGGTTTATGGCCAGGGATGAACTGAGGGAAGGATTGAGTCCTGTATTTACGGGCATGGGGAATTATATCCGGTGGAGTTTGATGCCGGATTATCCCACTTTTGAGAATTACAGAAAGATGCTGTTTGAAACACCGCAGTTTTTCGTGCTGTTCTGGAATTCCGTAAAAATGACGGGATGCATCCTGGCCGGACAGCTTTTGATAGGGGTGCCGGCAGCATGGGCTTTTGCGGTATACCGCTTTCCCATGGGCAAAGCTCTTTTTACGGTTTATGTAGTTCTGATGCTTTTGCCGTTCCAGGTAATGATGCTGTCGAATTACCTGGTTCTGGACGGTCTGCACTTGATGAACACCCAGTGGGCGGTGATAGGCCCCGCCGTATTTTCCACGTTTCCGGTTTTTATTTGTTACGGGGGTTTTAAACAGATACCGGCGGCCATGCTGGAATCGGCGAGGATAGACGGGGCGGGGGAGGTCTGCGTCTTTTTCAGGATAGGGCTTCCCCTGGGAAGAGGAGGAATTCTTTCCGCTATGACGCTGGGGTTTCTGGAGTATTGGAATTTGATGGAGCAGCCCCTTGCCTTTCTGGAGAGCAAAGAGCTATGGCCTTTGTCGCTGTATCTGCCGGAGATATCCTGGCAACAGGCGGGATATGCGTTTGCCGCGTCGCTGATCACTCTGATACCGCCTGTTTTTGTGTTTCTGATGGGGCAGGAATATCTGGAGCAGGGAATTGTTTACGCGGGATTAAAGGGGTAGAAAAGGAGAAGGAAAGAAATGAAGAGAAAAGAGAAAATAGCGGCTGGTTTTTTGATTTTTTTAGCCGTTATGTGGATGTGTACTCTGATTTCCAAAAGTATATATGCTTCGCAGCTTCCCCGGGTAACAACGGTATTGGCGGAAAAGAAGCGGATAGAACATGTGGTGGAAGCGGACGGGATCGTAAAGCAGGGGAGCGATATGGCAGTGCATACCATGCCGGGGCTGCGTGTGCGGAAAATATGCGTGCGCGTGGGCGACGAGGTGGAAGAGGGGAGCGAGTTGTTCTGGCTGGACAAGGAAGATCTGGAGGAATTGATAGAGGCGAAGAAGCTGGAAGCGGCAAAAATGGAGTATCAGATAGAGGATTTGAAAGAGAACCGGGCGCTGGATGAGATGGAGCGACAGAAGGGAATACGGCGGGCCGAAGAAGACCGGGAGACGGCGGGAAATAAAGCGGGAACAGCGCTGGAACGGGCGGAGGAGGAGTTGAGGCAGGCGGAAGGAAAGCTGGATAGTTTTAACCGGTCGGGGCCGCCTGTGACCTCAGAAGAGGAGAAACAAAAGGCTTATGCGGCATACAATGACTGGCTGGAACAGGGAAAGCGGATGGAGGCTACCGTATCCGGCAACCAGATCAGCGTATCGGAAAAGGAAAAGTATTTGGAGGAGATGAAGGGGCAGGGAAACGAAGCGGAGATACAGAAAGCGGAAGCGGAGTTAAAGGAGGCGAAAGACCGGCTGGCGGCTTCCCAAAGCAATTATGAGAATTATAAGGCCAATCCGAAACAACAACCGGATTTTACCGGGGAGGACAGCGCAAAGAAAGCCTGGGAAAACGAAAAGGAGGCTTTGCAGAAGAATGTGCAGAGCGCCGGATATGGAAAAGAAGATGCGTTGACCGGCAATGCGGACAGTCTGCGCGATGCGGACAGGAATCTGGAAGACGCGAATACGCCGGATCGGGCGGACAGCGCTTTGGAGATTGCCCGGATGGAGTTGGAAAGCCTGAAAAGGGAGATTGAAAAGTACCGGGAAATTTATAAGGCCGACGGCAAGGTAGTCAGCGACAGAAGCGGAACGGTGACAAAAGTAAATGTGACGGTAGGGGAGAGAACCGTAGACGGAGCGGCGATAGTGTGTGCGGATAAAGAAGTGCCTTACCAGTTTGAAACGCTGATCGCCAGAGAGCAGAAAAAATACGTGAACCAGGGAGATCCGGTGACGCTGGATACCCCGGAGGGAAAAAACGAACTGGAGATCAATTATCTGGAGGAGGATGCTTCCGGTTCTTACCGGGCAGTCGTTTATCTGCCCGAGGGAAAAGGAACCCTTGGCATGAGCGGCACATTGATGAAACGGGAAGTTTCGGAAAGCTACGATTGCTGCATTCCTATAGAAGCTTTGCATAAAGAAGGAATGGGGCAGCGCTACTATATTTTTTTGGCAGGGGAAAGAGAAGGAATATTGGGAAGAGAGCGGTATGTGGAAATACGGTATGTAAAAGTCATGGACATGAACGAAAGTTATGCGGCCCTGGAGAACGGGGCGGTGGCAAAGGAAGAGGAGGTCATAACGGGAAGCGATAAGGAGATCGAAAATAATGTGGTAGTACGGGTGGAGTAGAGGGGCAATTCAAGTAATCATGTAAAATAAGATATTCATTTTTGGCGCCATCTGTGTTATGATAGAAATGTATAAGCATAGTGATAAGAAAGGCGGTTTTATATGTACGAATTAAAAGATGAATATCTGGTGGGGATCGAGGCTATTGATAACGAACACAAGGTGTTGTTTGAAATAGCGGATGAAATATATGAGTTATGCATCAATGAGTTTGTGCCGGATAAATACGATAATATAGCGGCGCTTGTTCAGCGGCTGAAGGATTATGCGGAAATGCATCTTTCCAACGAGGAAGCTTATATGGAAAGCATTCAGTATAAACGGATGTTTACGCAAAAAGTCCAGCATGATAATTTCAGGCGCAAACTGAGCGAGATGGATCTGGATGTTATTGATGAGAACCAGGAGGAAGCGATTAAGGATTTGTTAAAGTTCGTGACTGACTGGCTGGTAGAACATATTATGGAAACGGATAAGAGGATTGCGGAATAAAGCAATCCTCTTTTTTATGCACCGGGGTGCGATGCGCAGGGATGCGTAAGGAAATTAGCAGCTTTGCTGCACACGCCCCGCGTGGCTATAAGCTTGCGGTACCTATCGAACAAACTGATCCGTGCGGTAGAAAGACATGTTGCAGCCGTCAAACAGGGAATATAATTGCGCCCTGGAAGCAGAACAGGAGCCTTGTACCATTTCTTTGCTGCCGCCGCCTTTGGCGGAAA
This sequence comes from Lachnospiraceae bacterium 28-4, assembly GCA_000403275.2. Lineage (GTDB taxonomy): Bacteria > Bacillota > Clostridia > Lachnospirales > Lachnospiraceae > Kineothrix. Next base: position 324,126 of record KE159599.1, on the reverse strand, counting down.
GCTCTTTTTTCAGCCGATCATTGAGCGGACGGACATCCTGGCAGGAAGAGGCGATCATATAGCGGTAGCCTTCCGTATCGCTTCCGGCAAAGACGGCGCAGATACCGGGGCATTTTGCCGTCAGAAGGTTCACATATTTTTTATGTACGCCGGATTCCATCTGGGGTTCGAAAAGCAACAGGTTGGCGGCGTCCGCCGGAACGGCGTTCGCTTTTTGTTCCATCAAAACAGTCTGTAGAGCCATGATCTGGCCTTTGAGCGCGAAATTTTCATCTTTCAGCCGGCCAACAGCGTCTGAAGACGTTTCCAGTTTGGAGGATAGGAGGACGGAGACGGCGCTTAACTGTTGCTGCTTCATGCGGTAATCTTCCAATGCGCGGTCGCCGCATTGAATGCTGATGCGCATGCCGCCTTTGTATTTGATGGCATCGGTGATTTTGATGATGCCGATCTCACCGGTTTGCCTGACATGGGGGGCACAACAGGCGCAAATATCGTATCCAGGGATCGTTACGATGCGCACCGGGCCGGCCAATGCTATTTTGCTCCGGTATTCCAGAGTATCCAGCTGTTTACTGGGAAGATAGGCGGCGCTAATATCAATATTTTTCCAGATTGCTTCGTTGGCAAGGCTTTCGATCTGTTCGAGTTGTTCCGGGGTCAGAATGCCGTTAAAATCAAGAGTGACATTTTTTATGCCGAGATGGAAACCGACGTTATCATAACCGAAACGGGCGTGAACCAGTCCTGATATAATGTGTTCCCCGGAATGCTGCTGCATATTGGAATAGCGGGGCTGCCAGTGGATTTGTCCTTCTACCTGGCTTCCGGGGGAAAATGGAATATCCGTTGTATGTCGGATGATCCCGTCTTTGATTTGTACGTCGAGTACGGGATGGGAATTTAAGGTGCCGCCGTCAGCATTTTGCCCGCCCTCTTCGGGAAAGAACAGGGTCTGATCCAGGATAATATCATAGAGAGGCTTTCCGCAGTCCTCTTTTGCCCCGTCATTTGGCTGGCTTTGGGGCTTGCTCAGCGGTTTGTCCCGCCGTTCGCAGGAGAGGACGGAGGCATTGAAACTGGTTTGGTATGCATCGTTATCATAAAGTTTTATCGTATTTGGTATCATAAGAATGTTCCTTTCCGGCCATGAGTTTTTGATGGCATGACGGATACTTTCCAAATAAAGAAATCCGTTTGCTAAAAAGAGCATACCACAAATGGCATGTGAATAACATCGTCGAATGGGAATTTTCAAGTTCTTTTTCTATATTTTATAAAATTTGATTGTATCCTATTGACTCTTACGTTGCGTTATAGTGTATTATGGCGAAAGAAAGGAGAAACAAGAAGAAATTGAAAAAAATGAAAACAGTGCATGAAGTAAGCAGATTCACAGGAGTAAGCGTCCGCACCCTGCATCACTATGATGCAATCGGTCTTTTAAAGCCGGCAGAGGTGACGGAAGCGGGATATCGGCTCTATGATGACGCGGCTCTGGGGCGTTTGCAGATCATTTTAATGTTCCGCGAACTGCGTTTTCCATTGAAAGAAATTAAAAAGATTATGGAAAGCCCGGATTTTGACCGGAAAGAGGCGCTTGCGCAACAGATCCGATTGCTGGAACTGCAAAGGGAACATATCGGAGGGCTTATTGCTTTTGCCCGCGAGATTCAGGAAAAAGGAGTGGAAAAGATGAATTTTGATGCGTTTTGGAATGAGGAAGTGGAACAGTATGCGGAGGAAGTCAGAGAACGATGGGGGACTGCCGATGCATATAAGGAATTTGAAGAGAGAAGAAAGGAAAAGGGCGGCGAGGACTGCCAAGCAGCAAGGGAAGAGATGAGGACCTTATTTGCAGAACTCGGCGCGTTCCGGGGCAGACAGCCCTCAGAAGAGGAGGTGCAGGAGAGGGTAAAGGCGTTGCAGGATTTTATTACGGAGAATTTTTATCATTGTACCGATGAGATATTAAGCGGGCTCGGAGAGATGTATGTATCCGATGAACGCATGAAACAGAATATTGACCGGGCTGGCGGTGACGGTACCGCTGAGTTTGCAAGGGAAGCGATTCGTATATATTGCGGCGGATAATGCTCATGTGCCGTAAAGTAACACACAAGAATTTGATAGACAGCGGCCCCACTATTCTGAATTTTATAAACAGTAAAGAGCAGGACAAACACAAATCGTTTGCCTGCTTTTTTATATTCCTCTCTTGACAGCCGCTATGTACTGCATTATACTGTGCTTGCATAAACAATACAGTTAGAGACAGAAAGGCGGTGGGACTTTGGAAATTGTCGTGAGCAACAAAACAAGTCGCCCTCTGTATGAGCAAATTTCAACACAAATTAAATCGCAGATTATGAATGGCGAACTGAAAGCCGGAGAAGCGCTTCCCTCTATCCGTTCTCTTGCAAAATCATTGCAGATTAGTGTTTTGACGGTACAAAAGGCATACGACCTTCTTCAAACAGACGGTTTTATAGAAACGACAGCCGGAAAAGGTTGCTATGTATCAGTGCAAAATCAAGATTTTTATCTTGAAGAACAGCAGAAAAAAATAGAGGAACGATTTAATGAGGCTATTGAGATAGCCCGCACAAGTGGAATACCACTTAATAAATTACTCAATTTGTTGACACTATTGTATGAGGAGGATTGACAATGAACAATGCTTTGATTATTTCAGGTCTTACCAAAACATATAAAGATTTTGTTTTGGACAATGTTTCCTTTAGCGTTCCAAGTGGTTCTATTGTCGGACTGATTGGAGAAAATGGCGCAGGGAAAAGCACAACAATAAATGCAGCTTTGGGGATTATCCAAAAAGAAGACGGTTATGTTTCGGTATTTGGAAAAGATGAACTGGACAATGAAACAAAAGAACAGACTGGAGTAGTATTTGACGGAAGCAACTACCCGGAAATTCTTTCTCCCAAGAAAATCAACCAGATAATGAAAAATATCTATGGCTCATGGGACGAGCAAGCCTATTTTCGGCTGCTGAAACAATTTTCTTTGCCCCTTGATAAGCAGATTAAACAGCTTTCCAAGGGAATGAAAATGAAGTTGGCTATTTCTGTAGCCCTTTCACACCATTCTAAGCTGCTGATTTTGGACGAAGCAACCAGCGGGCTTGACCCTGTTATTCGGGACGATATTCTGGATATGCTTTTGGACTTTGTGCAGGACGAAGAACACTCCATACTGGTATCTTCCCACATTACCAGCGATTTAGAAAAAATTGCCGATTACATTGTTTTTATCCATGAGGGAAAAGTTGTTTTTTCCAAACCGAAAGATGAACTGATTGAACAATATGGCGTGATAAAATGCGGAGCGGCACAATTTGACGCATTGGATAAATCGGATATTATCACATACAGAAAAATGGATTACGAATGGCAGATTTTAGTTTCTGAGCGGGATAAAATGCAGAAAAAATATCCGAAAGCATTGATTGTACCAGCTACGATTGATGAAATTATGCTTCTCTATGTAAAGGGGGAAAGATGATGAAAGGCGTTTTACTAAAAGACTTCTATATTGCAAAGAGCAATATCCTTGTAACTATCGTCAGCTTAAGTGTTTTAGGTTTTGGATTGTCTTTTTTACTGGAAACAAGCGCGCTTCTGATTTTAGCCCCGGTAGCTTCCACCACAGCGGTTTTTATCAGTATCACAAGTGACGCAGGCTCAAAATGGAATAAAAATGTGATTACCATGCCCGTATCAAGAAATCAGATTATCAGCGAGAAATTTATCTTTTATATCTTGCTTGCGGTAGCCGGTCTAATTACAGCACTTATTCCATGTATTGTGCTTATGTTAGCGGGAGCAGATATAACAGTTCATTCTTTGTGCTTATATGCTGCTATCGGTATGAGTGCTACTTTACTGGCGGGCGGCATTAGCTTGCCATGTGCCTATTTGTTTGACCCGGAAAAATCCCAGATTGTCTTTATGATGTCTTTTATGGCATCGACAGGTATTATTGTTGGGCTTGTGCTTCTCACAAATCTTTTTATTCCTGTAAAAAACAATATCCTGTTGGCTTTTAATATCGTTCTTGTAATTTCTGGTGTTTGTTTTTTCATCTCATACCGAATTGCAGTAGCGGTATATCAAAATCGGGATATAGTTTGATAGCTCAGTGGCAAAATAGCAAATTGATGTTGTACCATTTTAGTTAGTGTGGAAAAACTGATGATATGAGGGGGCGGAAGATGGATCAGAATGATTTTAACTTTCAAAGGATTGCACAGGGCTACAAAGACAGGCCTTTTCTGCATAAACAGGTGATAGAGGGATTTCAAAGGAAAGTGACGGATCGGAGGTTCGATAAGGGACTGGATGCCGGGTGCGGGGCCGGATTGTCATCGAGAGCTTTGAAGATGATTTGCAATCATGTAACGGGAGCGGATATTTCAGATGAAATGATAAGAGCTGCCAGGGAAATGTACGGAGATGAAGAAGGATACGACTTTATCGTAAGTAAAGCGGAAGAAATTCCGGCTTCGGATGGGGGCTATGATATTGTGTCGGCGGCTGGTGTGATACAGTGGGTGGCGATGGAGGATTTTTTACGGAACCTCAGGAAAATTATGTGCAAAAATGGTTATGTACTCATCTATGATTTCGGTATTTCTGATCGAATGAAAGGGAATGCGGCCTATACCGGATGGTGGCGGGATGATTATTTGAAGGAATTTCCTCGGCCTTTCCGAAACGAGTATGTATGGACGGCGGAGGATGTAAGACAGTATGGTTTTTCCATGCTTGGGCAGGAGCGGTATGAAATGGAGTATGAATTTGACAGCAGTTCCTTTGTCCGGTTTATGATGCTGCAGTCCAATGTAAATGCTAAGATCGAAGGAGGGGGCAGGGAGTCGGAAGAAGTGAAAAAATGGTTTGAAAAGTCTCTTGCGCCGATTTTTCATAAGGAAAAGAAAACTTTGATTTTTACAGGATACAGCTGGTATATGAAATTGGAAGATACCATTCCCCTGTTTTAGCCACTGGTATTTATCGTTTTCTTCCGTTAATTGTCGGGAGTTTGGATTGATTTCCGCGGCTGGTTTTCGCAAAGTCTTGACATTAATGGAAAACAAGCGCAAAATACATAGGAGCAAAGAGTTTGGAAAGGAGCGGACAGAGCAATGGCAAAAATTGATATCGTATCCGGCTTTTTAGGGGCTGGAAAGACAACATTGATAAAGAAGCTGTTAAAAGAGGCTTTCGCTGATACAAAAGTAGTGCTGATAGAAAATGAATTTGGGGAAATTGGCATTGACGGAGGATTTTTGAAGGAGGCGGGTATCGAAATCAAGGAAATGAATTCCGGCTGTATCTGTTGTTCGCTGGTAGGGGATTTCGGAGCGTCTCTGAAAGAAGTGCTGGATACTTATGAACCGGAAAGAATATTGATCGAGCCTTCGGGGGTAGGAAAGCTTTCGGATGTAATGAAGGCGGTTCAGGATGTGGTATCGGAGACGGAAGTAAGGCTTAACAGTGCGGTAGCGGTAGTGGATGCTGCGAAATGCAAAATGTATATGAAAAATTTCGGGGAGTTTTTTATCAATCAGATCGAACATGCGGGGACGGTGATCCTAAGCAGAACAGGAAAGATCAGCCCGGAAAAACTCGCTGTCTGTGTGGAAATGATCAGGGAGCATAACCCCAGGGCAACGATTGTTACCACCCCCTGGGAAGAACTGGATGGAAAGGATATTCTGGAGACGATCGAAGGGGCGAAGGATCTGGAAGCGGAATTGATGGAGGAAGTCCGCAGAAAGCATGAACAGGAAGACTGCCATCATCATGATCATGGGCCGGACTGTACCTGCGGTTGTCATGACCATGATGACCATGGCAACCACGGCCATCATGAGGGGGAATGCTGCCACGGCCACGTGCATGACCATGACGATCATCATCATGAAGAATGCTGCCACGACCACATGCATGACCATGACGATCATCATGAAGAATGCTGCCATGACCACCACCATCATCAAGACGGCCATCACCATCATGGACATCACGCGGATGAGGTATTCATGAGCTGGGGTATGGAGACACCGGCGGCTTATACGGCAGAGGAGATCGGCAGACTGCTGGCGGAACTGGAACATGAGGACGAATACGGTTTGGTACTCCGTGCAAAAGGGATGGTTTCTGCCGGCAACGGGACATGGGTTTATTTCGATTATGTGCCGGGCGAGTGTGATATCCGGGAAGGGCGGCCGGACGTGACAGGCAGGATCTGCGTGATCGGTTCCAAACTGGCGGAAGATAACCTGAAAAAACTATTTTCCCGTTAGTGAAGGGATTGCGGAGGTTTGCGAATGAAATCGGTTTATATAATTAACGGATTTTTGGAAAGCGGTAAAACGGAGTTTATTTCCTATACATTGGGACAGCCTTATTTTCACATAAAAGGAAAGACGCTGCTCATTCTTTGCGAAGAGGGGGAGATCGAATACGATGATTTTCTTTTAAGGAGCAGCAGGACGGAGCTGGAGTTGATAGAGGATGAAGAGGATTTCACTCCTTCCCATCTGATTGAACTGGAAAAAAAACACAAGCCGGAGCGCATTATCATAGAGTATAACGGCATGTGGAACTATAAAAATATGAAACTGCCCTGGCATTGGACGGTAGAGCAGCAAGTGACGACCATCGATGCTTCCACGTTTCCCATGTATTACAATAACATGAAAACTTTTCTGGCAGAGATGGTGCGGAAATCAGAGCTTATTATTTTTAACCGCTGTGACGGTATTGAAGATCTGAACAGTTATAAGAGAAATATTAAGGCGATCAACCAGAAGGCAGATATTGTGTTTGAAAATTCCGACGGAGAGGTCAATGAGATCATGGAGGATGATCTTCCCTATGACCTTGGCGATGAATTGCTGGAGCTGGATAATCAGGCTTATGGCATATGGTATCTGGACTCTCTGGATCATCTGGAGAGATATATCGGGAAGAAAGTACAGTTTACGGGAATGGTATTAAAACCCGGAAGCTTTCCCAAAGGGTATTTTGTTCCGGGAAGGATGGCGATGACCTGCTGCGCGGATGATATGGCCTTTCTTGGATTTGCCTGTGCTTACGAAGGGGCGGAAGATCTGGAGGAGAAGCAGTGGGTAAGGGTGACGGCTCTTGTCAGAAAAGAATATTTTGCGGATTACGGGGGAGAAGGCCCCATATTGGAAGCGCTCAACGTAGAGAATGCGGAAGCGCCGGAAGAGGAAATCATTAGTTTCTTATAGGAACAGGAGATGGAACTATTGAGGGATATGAAATGATCCCGAAGGGAAAAGGAATATGGCGGCAGAAAGCGAAAGAGAGCTGCTCCAGCTGAAAAAGCGGCTGGCGGAGCTCTCAAGAAAGTCTTATGAACATAATATTTATACTTATACCGGTTTTTTAAGCATGGCGGAACAGGATATTTTTTACGGAATGCCCATGGAGGAGAAGGGAAAGGATTATGCATTGTCCGGCGGGCGGGAGGGCTGCGAGCGGCAGATGCTTCGGTTCGGCAGCCCCGGGAGCCTTGGTTATGAGGAGGATTTCCCCATCGTCTGCCTGGCGGTAAAGCCTTTGTCGGAAAAGTTTGCGGAAGCGCTGGCCCACAGGGATATTCTGGGAGCCTTGATGAACCTTGGCATAGACAGGAGCAACCTGGGGGATATTTTTGTAGAAGGAAAGTCGGCCTGGCTGTTTTGTACGGAGAAAATAGCGCCTTATCTCATAGAGAATCTTCATAAGGTAAGGCATACCAACGTAACATGCGGCATGGCGGATGCCGGAAAGGAGCTGCCTGCAAAAGAGCCGGAGGAAATGCATTTTACGGTGGCCTCGGAGCGGGCGGACGGGGTGGTGGCAAAGATTTATAATTTATCCAGGAATCAAAGCCTGGAACTTTTCCGGGGAAAAAAGATATATGTAAACGGCAGACTGAATGAGAACAACAGCTATGCGATGAAGAGCGGGGATATTGTTTCCGTCCGGGGATTTGGAAGATTTGTGTACTACGGGGCGGCTCATGAGACGAAAAAAGGAAAGTGGAGCGTGTCGGCGGGCATATACCGGTGAGGCGGAAGACGAAGGAGGAAAGATATGTATTCGTATACCATGGCACAGTGGTTGTTTTTCTTTTATTTTTACTGCTTTTTTGGATGGTGCTTTGAATCGGCCTATGTGTCTTTGAAGAACAGGCATCCGGTAAACCGTGGGTTTATGCGGGGGCCGTTTCTCCCTTTGTACGGAAGCGGGGCGATCATGATGCTGATCGTATCCATGCCGTTCCAGCATAATCTGGTACTGACTTATTTTGCAGGATGTATCGGAGCGACAGCGCTGGAATATGTGACGGGAGTGGTGATGGAAGCCTTGTTTAAGGTGAGGTATTGGGATTATTCCAATCAGAAGTTCCATTTTCAGGGTTATATTTGTTTGAGTTCTACGCTGGCATGGGGCGGATTGACTATATTGATGACGAGAGTGGTGCATAAGCCGGTGGGGCAGCTGGTATTGGCCATACCAGAGAGCATTCTTTCCGTCGTCACCTTTGTATTGACCGTATATATCGTGGCGGACTTTACCCTGTCATTCAAGACAGCCATCGATCTGCGGGATATTCTTGTTAAAATGGAGGCAGCCCGGGAAGAACTGGAACGTGTACAGAAACGTTTGGATGTGATCATCGCAGTTTCCAACGAGGAATGGGAAACGAAGGTGCGGGAATACAATGAGAGAAAACAAGAGCGCAGCGCAAGGATGGACGAACTGGCTGCCGGGATAGAAGAGCGTTTAGGCGGCCTGAAGGAAAAAATACAGAGTTCTTTATATCCTGATAATATAAAAGAGGAGATTCAGGAACTGCGCATGAAATACAGAATATATGTGGAAAGCAGGATGCAGTTTGGAACATTGAAGGACTTTTATAAGCGCCAGATGATCAAGGGAAATCCGACGATGGTATCAAAGCGTTTTAAGGATGCGCTTCAGGAGTTAAAAGATATGGTGGACAAGCGGTAAGAAGGGAAGGCCTGTTCCCAGCCAGCTTAATGCAATAAAAATGAATATGGAATTTGAACGGGAAACAGGAAAAAGGGGCGTGTCAATTTGATCAGGCCCCTTTTTGATGCATATGATCTATATGCTGCATATGGTCCATATGGTTCATATGATTCATATGGGAATTCGCGGTCAGATGCAGCAACGTCTTGCGCTTATGTCCCTTATATAAGGCCAGGAATTTGTTATAAACCCAGAAGGAATAAACGAGAACGTTATTGATCTTCCCGATCCTTTGCTTCGTAGTAAACATATACCGTTCTCCGCCGGAAGAGATGGCGGTGTCGGAACGGAGGGCATGGATCAGGTCGGTTTCGTTTTTGATTTCGGCGTCTATCAGAGTGTAGCCCATGCCGGCGCAAAGTTCTTTGTGGGAATCGCTGCCGCCTACCTCCGGCTTATGAAAACGTTTGGCCAGTTCGGAGGCCGCACGGTTGGATTCCGGTTCTTCACAGGCGTTATAGGTCTCGATAAAATCAAAGCGGGAGATCAGATCCCGTGATTTCTTTCCCCGCCTGGTATTCATAAGGCTTAAATATTTTTCTCCGCAGGGGTGCGCAGGACCGAGGACTCCGCCGAAATGATGGACGATGTCGATCAACAGGCCTACAGGAAGCCCGCGAAGTTCTAAAATGGGCAGTTTAACTCCCGTAGGCATAATGACGATAATATGTCCCGCGTCAATAGTGTCATATTCGATGCCTTTCAGGACGACGAAGTCCTGGAAGGCTTTATCCGTATTCTGAATATTTTTTTGGTAATGACGATATGCCTTGTAAGAATTATGATCGGTAATAAGCATACCCTGATATCCTTTTTCGCGCAAAGCGAGAATGGTTTCATAAAGTGTGATTTTGCCGTCTAAAGAGCCTTCCTTCGTATGGCAGTGCATATCCAGTTTCAAGTGATACCTTCTTTCTTTGTGGATAGATGGCGGCCGGAAAATTGCCGGCGGTTATCCGTTACAGTGGTTTGCTGCAATAGTTTGCTGCAATAGTTTGCTGCAATAGTTTGCTGCGATCGGTTGATGCGGTTATCTGCTGCGCCTCCCTTATAACCGTTTGCCGCATTTCTCTTCACAGTATTTGCAGCGGTAGATTTCCTTTTGCTCATCGGAGAGAATGAATATGTGCGGCAGTTCCTGTTCGATAGAGGTAATGCATCTCGGGTTTTTGCATTTGATGATATTTCGGATCTCTTTGGGAAGCGCGAGTTCTTTTTTGTCCACGATCTTTCCGTCCTTTATGACGTTTACCGTAATATTATGGTCGATAAAAGCAAGGACGTCAAGGTCTAAAGTGTTGATATCGCATTCTACTTTCAGAATATCTTTTTTTCCCATTTTATTGCTTCTGGCATTTTTGATAATGGCAACGGTACAATCCAGCTTATCCAACTGAAGATGATGATAGATGGACAGGCTTTTGCCCGCGGCGATATGATCTAAAACGAAACCTTCTTCGATTTTTCCTACATTTAACATGGTATCAGTATACCTCCTTTAGCGGTTTTTGATTCCTGCGGGGCTGCTGGCTTCTGCACGAAGACGGACTCTTGCAGAAGTGTATGCCGTTTTTACTTCGTATATTCGAGCAAAGTCAGAATCAGGGCCATACGGACGTACACGCCGTACTGCACTTGTTTAAAATAAGCGGCTCTCGGATCGTCGTCCACTTCCACGGAAATCTCGTTGACGCGGGGAAGCGGATGGAGAACCAGCATGTCCTGCTTGGCAAGCGCCATTTTTTCTTTGTTTAAAATATAAAAATCTTTCAGGCGGACATAATCTTCTTCGTTGAAGAACCGCTCTTTTTGTACTCTCGTCATGTAGAGGAAGTCCAGGCGCGGCATGATTTCCTCCAGCCGGATTACTTCCTCGTAAGAAATATTTTTTTCTCTCAGCATTTCCGTAATATAGTCGGGAACCCGTAATTCCTGGGGGGAGATAAAGATAAAATGTACGTTAGGGTAACGCACGAGCGCATTGATCAGCGAGTGGACGGTTCTTCCGAATTTCAAATCCCCGCAAAGGCCGATGGTAAAATTACCAAGGGAGCCTTTTAAAGAACGGATGGTGAGCAGATCCGTCAATGTCTGGGTAGGATGCTGATGGCCGCCGTCTCCGGCATTAATGACAGGAATGGAAGATTTTTCCGCCGCCACCATGGGAGCGCCTTCTTTATGATGGCGCATGGCGCATATATCCGCAAAACAGGAAATGACCCGGATGGTGTCGGATACGCTTTCGCCTTTGGAAGCCGAGGAGGAGGAAGCGTCAGAAAAACCGATGACGCTGCCGCCCAGATTCAGCATGGCTGCTTCAAAACTGAGTCTTGTTCGGGTACTGGGTTCGTAAAAACAAGTGGCAAGCTTCTTGCCTTCGCACATTTTTGCATATTTTTGCATATTGTTTTCGATATCATTGGCAAGGTCGAAAAGCTGGTCCAATTCTTCGACGGTGAAATCAAGGGGACTCATTAAATGTCTCATGATAACTATTCCTTTCTGATCGTAACAAAATCGAAGAGAAACGGTGTTCTCTCCGATTTACGGATGTTTTTATTTCTATGTATAAGATAACAGATCTTCCACGGATTTACGCCGGGGCGCTGCGGGTTCCTCTGCCGGATAACCGATCGGAATCAGTGCGACAACCTCCCGGTCTTCGGGAAGATTCAAAAGTTCACCTACTTTTTCATCATCAAAAATACCTTCGATTACGCTTCCGATGCCATGCTCGTAAGCAGCGAGGCAAAAAGACTGGGATGCGATGCCGGCGTCGAACATCTGCCAGGAATCACCTCTTCTTGTAGTAAAAGAACCATCCCTTTCATAGCCGCATCTGTTTTTGATGGCAGCGATGACAATTAACATCGGCGCGCCTTTGATAATAGAGCCGTTATTGGGAAATGCGGAAGTACATTCGTCAGCAATCTTATCTTTCAATTCTCCTTCGACGGCGATATAACGCGCGATCTGTGTATTTTTCCAGCTGGGAGAATAAGATGCCGTTTCGATGATCTCTTCAAGCAGGGAATGGTCGATCGGCTGGTCAGTGAATTTACGGATGCTCCTGCGTCCTTTGATACATTCTTTTGCTGTCATTCGTTACCTCCTTTAAATTGGTTTTGCTTATCAAACGTTTTTCATAAAATCTTTCCTGCCTTATGATAACATAACGAAGGAACGCTTTCAACTCGAAATGGGAATTCCCTTAAAAAATTTGCAAAAATGGATTCCCGTGTTCCGGGCTTTTTCCTGTGCTTGAAATCCTGGCGGCGAGATAGTATACTGGGTAGACAGAATGGATCAGAAAATCAGGAGGCTCGGATGGCGAAAAAGAAATATTATGCGGTCAGAAAAGGGCTGCGGACGGGAATATTTGAAAGCTGGCAGGAATGCCAGGCCGTTGTGTCGGGATATGGGAGCGCGGAATATAAGAGCTTTTCCACCAGGGAAGAAGCGCGGAACTATCTGGGAGGAACGGATGGAGGGAAGGAAGAGGCGGCTGCGGAAGAGAATTTTGAGCAGGGGCCTGAAAAGGTTATAGCTTATGTGGATGGGAGCTATGACGATAAGCTGAAAAAATATTCTTTTGGGTGCATTCTGCTTCTGCCTTCCGGCGACATTGTAAAGGAATCAGGAAACGGGAATAATCCGGAATCGCTGGCGATACGCAATGTGGCAGGGGAAATGCTTGGCGCGATGTATGCGGTAAAATGGGCGATGATCAACGGATATTCGGAAGTGGAACTGCGTTATGATTATGAAGGAATTGAAAAATGGGTGCAGGGAATATGGAAAGCGAAAAATGAACTGGCGCAGAAATATGCGGCGGCAATGAACGATTGGAAGCGCTCCATACGCATTTCCTTTTTAAAGATTGCAGCCCATTCCAATAACAGGTATAATGATATGGCGGATGAGCTTGCAAAATCGGCGATTATCCACGGAAACGGAATTCCTAAAATAAGCAGGTATAATGCGGAGCCAGAATAAGGAAAAGGAGAGAAAACGATGGAATATAGGGAAAGAAAACGGCTGCTGTTTTTCGGTTTGCCATGGACATTTACAAAGTATACGATAAGGGAGGACGATGTTGTGATCAACAGCGGCTTTCTGAAAACCTGTGAAAATAACTGCTATATGTATAAGATTCAGGATGTGGAACTCCAGGCTTCTTTGATAGAAAGAATCTTCGGGCTTGGAACGGTAGTATGTTATACCGGCGATACGACCCATCCGCGCTTGCTGCTGGAACGAATTAAAAATGCAAAAGAAATTAAGGATTATATATTGAAAGAATCGGAAGAGGCGAGAAGGAAGAGAAGGACATTGAATACGCTGGACATCGGTTCCGAAGGAATAGACGAGATGGATTAGGGTTGAAAGTTCAAATAGGCTCTAAGATGAGCGGGCGGTCAGTTTTCATCGGTTTCTTTCATCAGGCGCTCAAAAAGAAGCCCGGCAAAGATCCAGCAGGGCAGGTAGTCCAGGCGGACGACTTTTTTAATATTCCATTTGGAACGTTCGTAATTCCAGGGGCAGAGTTCGCGGCGCATTAAAAGGGAACCGGTGATGAATTCTCCGGCGAAAATGAGAAGCGCATACAGGAAACCGCGCACGAGGAAACCGCGCTTCCTGACGATGCGGCACACGGGGGCCAGAAAGGCGGCCATGCCATATATGGGAAACATCCAGACGGAGGTGTTTCCGTTTAGGGTGAATTCCCTCCGGCGGAAGGAGTTCAGGGCGGTAAAGGAAATCTCCAGGCACCAGCCGAGAATACCGCAATGGATGAAGTTATGCACTAATTTTTTCATAGGCATAGTATTTCCTGTTTTTAGGGAAATATACCGGAAGATACGGTATAAATAACAGGAATTTGCAGGGATAGCCGGCCTTTCCCTGCTTTTTTCATTATTTCTTCTTCGCTTCCTTCGCCTGTTCCGCAATGGCGGCTGTTTCAGCCGCGTCAAAAACGGTGACATTGACAGGCCCCATGGTAGGAGTCCGGTACATGGGAGTATTGCTGCCGAAAACGGTGAAATAAACGTAATCGGCGGTCATATTGATATTGGTGTAATTGCCGGAGGCTACCACTTCGTTCCCGCTGCCATCGATATACATACGCTTAAGGGCGGGTTCGCTTTGGGAGTTTTTCTGATAATAAATATAGTCTCCATAGACGTTAAAGCAATCCACCCTGTCTTCGGTCAACACTTCGATACTGTTTTCCACCGGGAAATAACGGCACAAACGATAGTTGTTAGCGACGTCCATATAATAGTAATACCCTTCGTAATAGATAGGATTCCATACATCGGCTCCGATCCATTGGACGGCAACGGAATGGTTATAGGTGTTCAGAGTATACAGATAGTGGTCGTCCTGGGTGCCGCTGAAATACATAACGCCGTCTACGATACAGGCCGGATTGACTAGATAATCCGCTACCAGTATATCTTCGGATTTGTCGATTTTGATTTTATAAAGCTCCGTGCCGTTTTGGTTGTAGTTGCTGAAACTCTGGTAAAAAAGATAATTGCCGCAAAGCTGAATGGTGATGGCATTCCCTCTTTTCAGGCAATGAGAGTCTTTTCCGTTGCGCTTGCTGCGGAAGATGCCGTAATTACGCTGTACATAGCTTTCCCCCTTTTTGGCGCTGTCCATATAATAATAGACATAGTTGGAGTCGGCATTGATGGAGGTTACTTTGGAAGTACTCAGCTTTTTCATGTCTGTTCCATCGGCGTTCATGGAATAGAGGCAGCCATCGTCATAAAGATTAGAAAAATAAACGATGCCTTCTGATTCGCAGAAAAGCCCTCCGTTATTCAAATTTCCTGCCGTATTGCCGGTAACATAGCCTTTGTTCATTTTGACTTTCTGGGAAAGAAGCATGAATACCATGGCTGAAGCGAAGATAAGTACGGCGATTACGGCGATGATAATTGTTTTGGTTTTCTTTTTGTTTTTCATTATTTTAACCTCGTAGCTGCACTAGTATTGTCAAATAAATTATAAACGTTTATCTACTTGCTATCAAGTAGGTTTTGTTATAAGATTAAAAATGATTTAAGGACTGTGAAAGGAATGTGGAATATGGATTTGACGGATTTGAGGGAACAGATCGACGGGATCGATCAACAGATTGTGGAACTCTATGAACGGAGAATGGATATTTCCAGGCAGGTAGCGGAATACAAGATCGAAACGGGGAAAAAAGTTTTCGATAAGGAAAGGGAAGAAGAAAAGCTGAGAAAAGTAAAGTCTTTGACGAGCGATGAGTTCAGCCGCCATGGAGTGGAAGAGCTGTTCGAGCAGATTATGTCCATGAGCAGAAAACTCCAGTATAAAATGCTGGCGGAAAAAGGAAGCATAGGAAGGCTTCCTTTTATGGAAGTGGACAGCCTTGGCAAAGAAAAAGCGAGAGTGGTTTTTCCGGGGGCGGAGGGCGCTTATACACAGGAGGCTATGAAACGGTATTTTGGAAAAAATGTGAACAGCTTCCATGTGGATACTTTTCGGGATGCGATGATAGCCATCGATGAAGGAAGTGCGGATTATGCGGTGCTGCCCATCGAGAATTCCACGGCGGGCATCGTAAATGAAATATATGATATGCTGGTGGAATTCGAGAATTATATCGTAGGGGAACAGATCATAAAGATAGAGCATTGCCTGATGGCGCTGCCGGGAACCGGGCCGGAAGACATAAAGACTGTCTATTCCCATCCGCAGTCGCTGATGCAAAGCTCCAAATATTTGCGGGAACATAGTTCATGGCGGCAGATCGGCATGGATAACAACGCTTTTGCGGCCAGAAAGGTAGCGGAGGATGGCGACAGGACGCAGGCGGCGATAGCCGGCTTCCATGCTGCGGAGACATACGGGCTGGAGATATTGGAAAAAGGAGTGAACCGGTCAAGCGCCAACTCCACTCGTTTCATTATCGTGACAAACCGGAAGATCTTTTTAAAGGATGCGGGAAAGGTCAGCATATGCTTCGAAGTACCCCACGAAAGCGGATCGCTTTACCATATGCTTTCCCACATTATTTATAATAACCTGAATATGAACAGGATAGAAAGCCGGCCTATAGAAGACAGGAATTGGGAGTATCGTTTCTTCATCGATTTCGACGGAAATCTGGGAGACGGCGCGGTAAAGAACGCTTTGCGGGGGCTTCGGGAAGAGGCGAGGAATATGAGGATTTTAGGAAACTATTAATGATATAAGGAGTGGAAAGTGAAAAAGAGGGAATTATTGATATACAGGGAAACGGAAAACAGAGAACTTTTGGATGATATGATCTGGCTGATGGAACATTGCGGGGGCGGAGAGGCCGACCGGAGTTTGCAGACTGCGGGAGAAAGGGAGAAAAACCGTTCCCTGTTGTACAGCTGCATGCACCGGCTGCTGGAAATGGCAGGACACTACGGTTTTTACGGGAACTTGTGGCACTGCTATCTGGCTGATCTTCTTGTAAATAACGAAAATAGTTACAGCCTGGCCTGTGAAATGAGAGGGGAAGTGCAGGGGACGGTCAACCGCGCGGTACTTCACGACATTGCCATATTTAAGGAATGGTACAATTATGATTTCAGGGGGGTGATGGATTGCCTGGATGCATGGGAATTTGAGCTTGTCCTGGATTACGATAGCTGTGAGCGGGAAAGCAAGGTGTATAACCGCCGTATCTGTAAAAGGATCTGTGACCTGACGGAGCAGCTTAGGCAGGATCGCTCCCCGGAAGCGATGAAGGCGACCCTGACGGAATTTTACAAAGAGTACGGAGTGGGGAAACTCGGGCTTCATAAGGCATTCCGCATTGTACGTGATGATCATGGGGTCAATATGGTTCCCATATTGAATATGGCTCATGTGTGCCTGGACGACCTGGTAGGATATGATATCCCTAAAAAGAAGCTGGTGGAAAATACGGAGGCTTTCGTGGAGGGGAGGAGGGCGAATAATTGTCTGCTGTTCGGGGATGCAGGAACAGGGAAGTCTTCCAGCATGAAGGCGATTGCCAATATGTATTATGATAAAGGACTTCGTATGATCGAAGTGTATAAGCATCAGTTCAGGGATTTGAATGATGTGATCGGGCAGATCAAGAACCGCAATTACAAGTTTATTATTTATATGGATGATTTAAGTTTTGAGGAGTTCGAAACGGAATACAAATATTTAAAAGCCGTGATCGAAGGAGGGCTGGAGAAAAAACCGGAAAATGTATTGATTTATGCCACTTCCAACAGAAGACACTTAGTTAAGGAAACCTTTGCGGACAAGGAAGGGCGCAGGGATCAGCTCCATGCCAGCGATACGGTGCAGGAAAAATTGTCTCTGGCATCCCGGTTCGGGGTGACGGTCTTCTTCTGCGCGCCGGACAAACGCCAGTTCCAGGAGATTGTCAGTGTGCTGGCGGAAAGGAACGGCATAGAGATGCCGGAAGAGGAACTTTTGGCAGAAGCTAACCAGTGGGAGCTGTACCACGGCGGGCTTTCGGGAAGGACGGCGCAGCAGTTTATCGATTATTTGTCAGGATTGGGAAAGCAGGGATGATAATAAGGGAAAGGCAGGAGATGGGATGAAAACATTTGCGGCGATTGATGTGGGTTCTTTTGAACTGTCCATGAAGATATTCGAAATATCTTCCAAGTCCGGTATGCGGGAGATCGATCATATCAGCCACCGGATCGACCTGGGAACGGAAACCTATGCTACGGGAAAAATGGCGCGCGAAAGGGTGGATGAATTGTGCCGCTACCTGAACGAGTATACGAAGATTATGAAAAGTTACAGGGTATCGGAATACAGGGCCTACGGCACGAGCGCTATCCGCGAGACGGAAAATACAAGCATTATTCTGGATCAGATCCAGCAGCGCACGGGGATCAAAATAGGGGTACTCAGCAACTCGGAGCAGAGATTCCTCGGCTATAAGGCGATCGCGTTTAAAGGAGAGGATTTTAATAAATTTATAGAAAAGGGGACGGCGATCGTGGATATTGGCGGGGGAAGCATACAGATATCCCTGTTCGATAACGACAAGCTGATGGCAACTCAGAATATGCGTCTCGGAGTCCTGCGGCTGAGGGAGATATTGAGCCATTTGGATGTGGGGGCAGCCCAATATGAAGCGGTGATTACGGAAATGGCGAATTCCCAGCTGTCGGTATTCAAAAAACTGTACCTGAAAGACAAACAGATCAGTAACGTAATTATCGTGGATGATTATATTAACGCTTTGGTACAGAAGAGATTTTTTTCGGAAAAAGTGGGAGAGCCGATCGAGGTCAAATCTTTCCAGAAGCTGATGAAACTGGTGGAAGAGAGAACGCCCCAGGAGCTGACGAGGATATTCGACATGTCCCAGGAGAGCATTGAACTGTTATACATATCCTATGTACTGCTGAAAAGAGTAATAGGCGTGATGGATGTGGAGATGCTATGGGCGCCGGGCGTAACTTTGTGCGACGGTATTGCCTACGAATATGCCCAGGATCATAAAGTAATATTGCCGGAGCATGATTTTGAGCAGGATATACTCGTCTGTGTCCGAAATATCAGCAAGCGTTATATGGGAAGCAGGAAACGGGGAGAGACGTTGGAGAAGATCGCCCTGACTATTTTTGACAGCATGAAGAAAGTTCATGGCCTCGGGCAGAGGGAACGGCTGCTCCTGCGGCTGGCGGCGCTGCTGCACGACTGCGGCAAATATGTCAGCATGGTCAATCTGGGCGAGTGTTCCTATAGCATCATCATGGCGACGGAGATCATAGGGCTGTCCCATATGGAACGGGAGATCGTGGCGAATGTGGTCAAATTCAACCATGAGGAATTCGAATATTATGAAGTGCTGCGGACATCGATTATGGACAGGGAGGCATATTTGAAAATCGCTAAACTGACAGCCATCCTCCGGGTGGCGAACGGGCTGGACAGAAGCCACAAGCAGAAATTTAAAGATGTAAAAACCGTGCTGAAAGACGATGTGCTGACGATCACTGTGGACACGAATGAAGATATTACTCTTGAAAAAGGGATGTTCAGCCACAGAGCCGACTTTTTTGAAGAGGTTTACAGCGTGAAACCGGTAATCAAACAGAGAAGGAATTTTTGATGGAGGAAAGCAGGAAATATGAATGGGAAGGAAATGGATAAAAAAAATGGGGCGATCACTTTTTCTGATCCCCGCTATTATACGAATCGTGAACTGAGCTGGATTTTATTCAATAAAAGAGTGTTGAGCGAGGCGAGGGATAAGCATATTCCCCTTTTTGAAAGGCTGAAATTTCTGAGCATTACGGCTTCGAACCTGGACGAGTTTTTTATGATAAGAGTGGCGTCTTTGAAGGATATGGTTCATGCCGGATATACGAAGCCGGACATTGCGGGGCTGAATCCGTCCGAGCAGTTGAAGATGCTCAACGAAGCGACCCACGATTTAGTGAACCAGCAGTACAGTACATACAACAGATCGCTGTTGCCGCTGCTTTTGTCAAACGGACTCCGGATCATAGAACATCATGAGGAAATGACGGCAAAGGAAGCCGCCTACGTGGATAAATATTTTGAAGAAAATGTATATCCGGTTTTAACGCCTATGGCGGTGGACTCCTCCCGGCCCTTTCCACTGATCAGGAATAAGACTTTAAATATAGGGGCTCTTGTAAAGAAAAAGGAAGGGAAGGCGGAAAAAGAAGGGAAAGCTGTAAAGGAAGGCAAGGCGGCGAAAGAGGGCAAAGCCGAAAAAGAAAATAAAACGGAACTGGAATTCGCTACGGTTCAGGTTCCCAGCGTTCTTCCGAGGATCGTGCCGGTTCCATCGGAAAAAGAAGGGGAAAAGGTTGTCATTCTGTTAGAAGAAATCATCGAAAGAAATATTGAAAAGCTGTTTCTGAACTACCATATCGTTTGCACCAGCCCTTTTCGGATCATGCGTAATGCGGATTTGACGATCGAGGAGGATGAGGCCGAGGATTTGCTCAAAGAGATCGAAAAACAGCTGAAGAAGAGACAGTGGGGACAGGCGATCCGGCTGGAGGTGGAAGGCGGCATCGATAAGCGCTTATTGAAGATCATCAAAGATGATTTGTCCATTGAAACAGAGGATATTTACCAGATCGACGGGCCTCTGGATCTGACCTTTTTAATGAAAATGTATGGTCTGGAAGGATTCGGCCGGCTGAAGGAGTCCGCATATCTGCCTCCTCAGCCAGTGCCGGAACTGCCGGAAGATTGCAATATTTTTGATGAGATAAGGAAAGGGGATATCCTTCTTCATCATCCGTACCAGAGTTTTACGCCGGTGGTGAATTTTATCAGGACGGCGGCGAAAGATCCCGATGTACTGGCGATCAAACAGACTTTGTACCGCGTCAGCGGCAATTCGCCGATCATAGCGGCTCTGGCTCTGGCAGCGGAAAATGGGAAACAGGTATCCGTGCTGGTGGAGTTAAAGGCGCGTTTTGATGAAGAGAACAATATCGTATGGGCGAAGATGCTGGAGAAGGCGGGCTGCCATGTAATTTACGGCCTGGTAGGCTTAAAGACCCATAGCAAGATCACGCTGGTGGTAAGAAGAGAGGAAGACGGCATCCGCCGTTATGTCCATTTGGGAACGGGCAATTATAATGACGCTACGGCAAAGCTATACACGGATGTGGGCATGTTTACATGCAGCAGACAGATCGGGGAGGATGCTACGGCGGTATTCAATATGCTTTCCGGCTATTCGGAACCCCGTACATGGAATAAGCTGTCCCTTGCGCCTCTTTGGCTGAAGGATAAATTCCTCTATATGATCGGCAGGGAAAAAAATTATGCAAAAGCCGGCCGCCCGGCCCATATCATTGCCAAGATGAATTCTCTTTGCGATAAGGATATTATTGAGGCATTATATGAAGCCAGCGCGGCAGGAGTGAAAATAGAACTGATTATCCGGGGAATCTGCTGCCTGAAGGTAGGTATCCCGGGCGTAAGCGAGAATATCAGCGTGCGTTCCATCGTCGGTAATTTTTTGGAGCATAGCAGGATCTTTTACTTTGAAAACGATGGTTCGCCGGAAATGTATTGCGCCAGCGCCGACTGGATGCCCCGGAATCTGGAACGGCGGGTGGAGATTCTCTTTCCGATAGAGGAAATGGGCCTGCGGGAGAAGTTGATGCACATTCTGGAAGGAGAATTGAAAGATACGGTAAAAGCCCATGTGCTGAAACCGGACGGAAACTATGACAAGGTAGATAAACGGGGAAAAGTTATCTACAATTCCCAGCTGGAGTTTTCACTGGAGGCGAAAGCGGCGGCCGGACTGGGGAAAAAGGCGGCGGATGACCGCGTATTTATACCGGAGATACATCATGAATAAGACAGGACGTGTGATTTTGGCCTCGGCGTCGCCCAGGCGGAAAGAGTTGTTGGAACAGATCGGCGTAGTATATGAAGTAATGCCAAGCGGCGCCGACGAAAATATAGGGAAGAAGCCGCCGGAAGAGATGGTTTGCGAACTGTCCATCCGAAAGGCATCGGATATCCATGCCAGGCTGGAGAAGGAAAAAGAAGACGGGTATACGGTGATCGGCGCGGATACGGTAGTTTCTTTTCGGGGAATGGTGATGGGAAAACCGGAGGACGAGGGGGATGCCAAAAGGATGCTGGGGATTTTGCAAGGCAATGTCCATCAGGTGTACACAGGCGTGACTCTGTGTATGAAAGAGCGTGGGAAGCCGGTTCGGTTCCATACCTTTTACGAAAAAACGGATGTATCCATGTATCCGATGTCCGAAGAAGAAATCAGGGATTACGTGGCAACAGGGGAACCGATGGATAAGGCGGGAGCTTATGCGGTGCAGGGCAGATGCGCGGCGTATATTAAAGGCATTTGCGGAGATTATAACAATGTGGTGGGGCTGCCGGTGGGAAGGCTCTGGCAGGAACTGAGACTGGAAAACAGAGGGTGTACCCTGGAAATGAAAGGATAAAACGAAAAAAATGATTCGATTGATAGCGAGCGATATAGACGGCACACTGATAAAGGATTCGACACCGGACCTCTATCCTGAAATGGCGGATGCCATTCGGGAATTGAAAAAACGGGATATTTTATTCTGCGCGGCAAGCGGCAGACAGTATGAGAGCATCCGCAACGTTTTTCGGGATATTAAGGAAGGCATTGTATTTATTGCGGAAAACGGCGCACAGATCAGGTATCAGGAGAAGGATATCCGGCTGACATTGATGCGGAGGGAGTATGCGGAAGCTATTATCCGGCAGCTCAGAGAGTATGAAGGCATGTGCGATATTATGGTTTCCACGCCGAATGGCGGCCTGGTGGAATCGAGGAATAAGGCATTTGTGGATTTGCTGACCTACGGATACCGGAATAAATTCACCTTAGTGGATGATGTGCTGGAAGAGGGGGCGGAGATCATCAAGATCGCCGTATACCAAAAGGACAGCATACGGGAACTGGGGGAGAGCGTGCTGATTCCCCAATGGGGGGATAAGGTAAAAGCGTGCATGTCCGGCGATGAATGGGTGGACTTTATGGATCTGTCCGTAGATAAAGGGAAGGCGCTTGCTTTTATACAGGATTATTTTCATATATCGAAGGAAGAGACGATGGCCTTTGGGGATAACAATAACGATATCGGTATGATGAGAGCAGCTGCGGAAAGCTATGCGGTGGAGAATGCCAGGGAAGAGGTAAAAACCGCGGCAAAACATATCTGCCCGTCCTATCTGGAAAAAGGAGTATATCGAATAGTAAAAGACTTGATTCTTAC
Organism: Lachnospiraceae bacterium 28-4; assembly: GCA_000403275.2. Lineage (GTDB taxonomy): Bacteria > Bacillota > Clostridia > Lachnospirales > Lachnospiraceae > Kineothrix. The sequence continues at coordinate 301,235 of KE159599.1, read as the reverse complement.
GTGAGGACAGTATATAGTGAAAAAGAGAGTTGAATTTTGTCGGGAAAGGAGGGGCGGATATGCACGAATATGATGATGCCGTTTTGGCATGTTTCCTGAAAAAACAGAAGCAGCTTTTTCCGGAAGATGTAGCGGAAACTCCGGAAGAGGCGGAAGCTTTTCTGGAGGATTGTATGGCGGTCGTCGTGGCATCGGTGCAGGAAGTATTGGAATATTTTAAAGAAGCTGGCATCGATACGGAAGGCGCGGACGAGGAAGAAATATTGGGTGCGGATGAGGTGTTCGACATCGGCGACGGAAGGTATCTGATCGTAGAAGGTTAGTAGTGTGGTCCACACCGGAAAATGCCTGAAATACGGCATTTTTCATCCAGATTTGTGTCGCAGCAAAGCTGTGTCATGGTGGCCGGTTTAGCCGGTTTTTATGACCATGGAACAGGCGTTTTTTACCTGGAAAGCGTCAAAGTAGGCGTTTTCCAGGGGGATCCATCGGGAAACGAAGTTCTTTAACATTTCCTCCCCGTTGCGTGTGCGGATGCGGGCAGTCTGATTCTCGTAAGAACAGGATAAAAATACGGAGTAATGGTAAAGGCCGCGCAGTTCCGGGCGCATGCAGTAAGAGCCTTCCACAATAGTAAAAGGCTTGGGCGGGAGAACGATGGTGTCTCCGTAGTCCATGATATCGCAGCGGAAACGGCGGTAGGATACTTCGGAACCGTTTTGCAGAGGCTTCATTACTTCTTCTATAAAACGCTCATAATGAACATTTCCCCCCGTCAGAGCAAGGCGTTCGTCAGTGCGGAGACCGGGCGGGAGAAAGAAATCATCCATAGGGATGATATTGCAGTCAAAATACATAGCGAGCAGACGGCTCAGCGTTGTTTTGCCGGAAGCGCAGTTTCCGTCGATCGCAAGAATAAAAGGGATATTTTTCTGTAAAAAGGAGTCCAAAGTGCGGATCAGCCGTAGGAAATCGGCATGGCTTTGCATCACGACCCGGTAGGAAGGGTTGTAGGCAAGCCGGTAAGAAGCGCTATGGCTGACAGGAGGATATCCCATTTTTTTGTATTCGGAAAAAAAGCTTTCCGTGTCGGGGAAATACAGGGAAAGGAAATCCAGATCCCGTATGAATTTTTCCCGGCTGCCATGCACCCGGGAGGCAGTTTGGCAGAACATAGCATTTAAAACAGGAAGTTCTTCTTTTTTTAATGTATCCAGATAAATCCGTACAAGGCCGTTCCCGATAGCTTCTGAAAAAGGCTCTGAAGAGGAATGGGATGTATTTTCCCATTCCTCATAAAGCCTTTGCAGACTGGCGGACTCGTCCGGGATCATATGCCCTGGGCCAAATTCGCTTTGATAGAGAAGCTTTACCGCATCGGTAAGCTTCATAAGCGGGTATTTAGTTAAGTGTGTCCGGACGAGCTGATGAGTAGTATTCATGATCGATAAAATGCGCTTTCTGTAAGGCGATGATAATAACGGGTATCAATATAATGTGGCAGATGATGCCGGGCACTGCGTTGAGGAATGCACCGGCAAGAAATGCCTGGAAGGAAAACTGAACCTGGCTGACTCCTGCTATGACAGCCATTGCGGTTCCCCAGACAACACGTCCGGCCAGCATGGCCCCGATCAGGGAGATATAAATGCAGGGAATGGTCCTGGGCAGTTTCTTATAAAGAATTCCGGCTGCCGCGCCATAGGCAGCAAGCTCGAAAGCCATTGCAGTCCCCGTAGGAAAAAGGGGCGGCATGCCGAACAGCATAAAACGCAGCAACGGAGCCGCAAACCCTACGACAAGCGCATAAGGCCATCCGCAAATAAAACCGCAGAGAAGAGCGGGTATGTGCATCGGTGACAGGGCGCTCCCGATCTGCGGGATCTGCCCGGTCAGAAAGGGCAGCACCATGCAGAGCGCGAGGCATAAGGCGGCGTTTACTACATTTCTTACATTTTCATTGTTGGTCTTTGGTTCTTGTTGATTGTTTTTGTTTGTTTTCATATCAGGCAATCCTTTCTTGATGATTATGTTTGTTTTCTTTATGGCGGAATATAAAAATACCATAAAGAAATTATCCTTTTTCTAAAGGAATCCTTCGAAAAAAGGCTAATACCTTCATGGTATCGATCAATGTCCATTACGAGATATCTTTTACATAAAGAATTACAATCTTCAGATTGCACAGTGTAGTTATTATAAACCGGGAAGGCGGGGCGTGTCAAGGGGGTATATACTTGAGTTTCCGCAGTTCTGTCCACAAAACCGTCGATCGGCTATGCGGATTATACACAACTTTCAAAAAACGCCCAAAATATAAGGAATCCTATTCCTTTTTGATGTAAAATTTAATCACCACAAAAAAATCATACTAAACAAAAAGAAGGAGGATTCCCTGTGGTTAATTTTACATCAAATACTTATCAAATGAAACGGGAAATTTTATCTTTTTCTAATAAAATTTCCAGAAACCTTCCCAAGCCAGAAAGAAAGTTTATTGCTGACATGAATTATGGTATTCTTTCCTCCGGTAGCTGTATTCTTACCGATATCGTTGACCAGTTACAGGAACCTTCCAGAAAGATTAACATTGTTGACCGTCTTTCCAGGCATCTTGCAAAAGGAACCCCAAAAGAGGCTCTGAAAGCTTATCTGGCACAAGCGAAGAAATGGTGCCCGGACCAGCCAGTTATCCATATCGATGACAGTGACGTTGTCAAACCTGACGGTTACAAATTTGAATCCCTCGGCTGGGTGCGCGATGGCTCAGGGAGCACCGCAGCAAAGAATGTTTATAAAAAGGGATATCATGTAACGGAAGCGACTGTACTTACAGGCAGCAATCATCCTGTCAGCATTTTTTCAGAGATCCATTCTTCTAAAGAGAAGAATTTCACTTCCATCAATGATGTAACCTTCTCTGCAATGGAACGTGCGAAAGCGCTGTTCGGAAAAGCAGCCTTTGTCATGGACCGTGGTTATGATGATAATAAAATGTTCCTGAAGTTGGATTCCATGGGGCAGGATTATGTGATACGTCTGACTGCAAAGCGTAAGCTTCTGTACCACAATAAGTGGGTATTCCTTGTTTATGGCATTACGGAACATCCAATGATGCTTGCAACAAACAAAGAGATCCAATCGAAAGATGATGTAATAAAGGCTGCAAAACTTTATTTTTCCAGATGGAAAATCGAAGAATATTTCCGTTGTAAAAAGCAGGTGTTCCAGTTAGAAAATTTCCGGGTGCGGAAACTAAAGGCAATCAATGCATTAAATTTTTACATCACTTTGTGCATGGCATTTCTGGGACGTATTTCTATGAAATCAGAAACCAATATGTTAAAAGTTGCAATTATACGAACTGCCGATCCGATTAAAGGAAAAATAGCATTCTGCTATTACCGGCTGGCAAAAGGCATCCCAGGCATACTGTCGTATGCAAAAGAGGGCATCAAACGCTGGTTCAGGACAAGGCGCCCTGCATACCGTCAACTTTGCCTTAAGCTGGCTGTTTGAATAGATAAAAGAATATGTCACCCAAAGTCCGGTTCCGGCGGGGCTTATTAAAGTGCCTCTATTCATAAGACTGCTGCTCTATATCTTTTCAAAATTCGGCAGATTGGTGCTTTGGGAGATTATATTCATTTTGGAATTACAATTTGCGGAAACTCAAGGGTATATACTTGAGTTTCCGCAGTTTGCAGGATTACAATACATGAATGATGTGATATGTTGTGAACTGTAGATGTAAACATTTCCGTAAAACGCTGTATTTTAGCGGAAATGCGCATCTGCAAAAAACAACATATGCGGCTGGCTCATTTGTGGTGAATGGAAACTTGCAGATGTTGTGGTAAAGGAAGAAGGTGATAATCCTTTTATTCGTATCTGTAAACAGTTTAGCACAGAGAAAGGCGGTTGTATATGCAAATTACTTATCATTGGGAAGGAGATTATCTGATTCCCGACCTCAAACTTTCGGATACAACGGAGTATCAGATCGGAAAGTACGGGAGAATGAGGCAGCGTTTTTTAAAGGAGAATCACGGAGGCATTTATTCATATATGATTTTATCGGAAACCCTTTGGAAGCATCTTGCGGAAGTCGATGAAGAATGCAATGAAATGATCGACAGGCTTGTAAGGCAGATGGCAAAAAAGGAGAGCGTGACGGAGCAGCTTAAATCCGATGACTGGATCTGTTGGCTTCAAAAGATGAACAGCATTAGGAGCAGGGCGGAGGAAGTAGTGCTGCACGATCTGATATATTCCCTTTAATGCCAATCACTGACAATCGTACAGGCTGTTGTTTTGATACGGCAGTCTGTATTTTTGCTAAAATATTTCAATACAATTCTGGTTTTGTAGCAGGATACACAGATAATGTCAAGACAGCGGCTCCGCCTCGCCTGCGGCGGTCTTGACATTATCTGTGTATCCTGCTAAGAGGCAGTCAAGGGGAACAAAGTTCCCCCATTGCATTAAAAATGCCAATGGCGGGATTTTATTACAAATGTTGCCGGAATTTTCGCGGGACGTGGGAAAATCAGATTGAAGTTCTTGTCGAAATATGGTAATATTTCTTTGGAACTACCAGGATGGTAGGCGGTTAGCCCTCTCCGGAGGGACTGTGACCCTCCGATTACATAGAAACCCGCAAGGGAATCTGGAGAAAGGAGGGCTGAGCCAATGGATATTTTAGGACTTATGGCAGTGTTGAGCTTTGGCTTGACCTGCTTCGGAATAGGATACTCTATCGGTAAAGATAGTAACAAGACACAGAAATAGCCGCCCTGCTCCGCTAAAGTGAGGCGACTATTTTTGTCATAATCATTTAACCGGGCTAACCGTCTATCGGTAGCTCCTGTTGGGCATCTGTTAGCGCAGATGTCCTTCTTTATGTTCAATATACCACAATCTCCAAAGTGCCGCAAGCATTTTTTAGCGGTTATGATGTTGTATGTATGCATTATCAGGACATTAATGAGATTCTTGCAAAAGGAATAAAAACTGAAAATATGTCTCCGGATTATGTGAGGGCTATCTCAGATGCTAATGCATATTTGATGAAAAGATCTGGAGAAAAACCGGTATGGTTAGACGGCTTTTTAGATTCTAACCGATGTAAGTTGGTCGAGACAATATGTAGGGCAACTTCAGTGGCTCAGGGGATATCGTCACTTCAAGGATATAGGGAAGGATATTTTAATGAAATTATTCAAAATGCAAATGATCTTCATTGTGGTGACTCTATATGCATAATTACAGGGGAAGATGGGAATAAACTTACTCTTGAGTGTCAGTATGATGATAAAGGTTTTTCGTTGTCTAATATTTATGCTTTTTTGAATAGAGAAATGTCAGATAAAACAGACGATGATAGTCAAACTGGAAAATTTGGAGTTGGAATAAAGTCATTCTTCAAGTTTGTTGAAAATCTAAGAATAGAGAGCAATGTTCTTTTTGATTTTTCAATTAATAGGTCGATTAACGATAACAATATAGTAGGAAGTACGAAGATAAATAGTGCATGGTCTGGTGAACAGACATCGCTTTTTATTAGTTATGACCCAAAAGTTGAAAGCGAGTTCAATATAAGAAAGTTGTCTTCACTTATAGAATACTTATGTGGTAAGCAAAATGCGGATGTTTTTAGGTTTTTCCTGACAGGGGATGATTCGGAGATGGTATTTGATATACGATCTTTGATATTTATGCAGTTGAATGGAAAGACGAAGCGAAGCATTTCAAATCTAGAGTTTAAGGGAAAAAATCACAGTGTAAAGGTAAGCTGTGAGGATGTAATAAAGGTAAAGACGATTACAGTAGCTGAAGAAAGTTGGCGAACCGGTGTACTTCAGCTTAAAGTAAAACTAGACCAAAATGTCAGATATGAAAAGCAATATATTGTTTTTTCTAATAACAGTATTTCGGTGGCATTTCCAGTGTCAGAGTTTTCTACAGATTATAATAGAATGTATTCAACCTATTATTTGAAGGCAGATATTAAAGAGCAACTTCTGCCAATTGGTATGCTGGTTGATTCTAAATATGCAAACATACATAGGAATGATGTTGGTGATAGCGAAGAAAAGATTAATGAAGTTTATGATAAATTAAGAGGATATATGAAGAACCTGTATGGATTCATGTGTTCAGAAGAAATTGCACGTTTATCTTGTGCTGAGGCAGTAAGTGATGTGTTTCATAATATAGTTGCAAGATATTTGATGCTGGATAGAAAAGATTATCCTGAAACTCCTTTATTTGAAGATTATTACAGCAATTCGTTTTTACCTAAAAAATATAAAGAGAAAGCTAAGGCTTTTGTTATAGAGCATAAGCGTAAGGAGGCTTATGATAGTGTTTCTTATCAGGAAGGCGATGTTGTCAAGGAACTTAAGGAGAATTATTTCGAGTTTGTTGAGAAGAAAAACACATATGATTTGCAAGAGTTAATACTGGATTCAGAATGTATTTATGGTGTTTGTAAAGTGTACGGATTACTTTCAGACCAAAGTAATGAAATTCCTGAACAAAATAGAGTAATTGCTTCTAGAATAACAAATCATTTTTCTTCCATAGGAGAGTATTTAGTTTACGAAATATGTGGAGAACATAGAGAAGAATTATTTGTTTCAGATGCAGAAATTGATAGTTGGCTTCTTGGCCTCCAGGAAGAAGTTGGTAAGTATTTTGATGCCGGAATGTTCCTGAAACTTGTAGGTAGATATGGATTGAATGATGCTATTGCTTATGATGGTAGCATTCGACATACAAATCTTAGTTTCAAAGATTATCTGTTTAATGGAATACTGACCTCAAGTCATGGGCTTTTGTCACAGTATCAGAATCAGTTCTATGATGAGAAGTATTTCAAATTGAAACAGGAATTATTGAAAAAAGATATCAGGATTTTGGTAATAAAAAGAATTCATATATGATTCGTTGCATTCGTCCAGTGGGAAAATCAGTTGCTGGTTGGGATGGTACATATGATTATTATGAAATGTGTACATCTCAGAATTTCCGAGATAAACTTTCAGAGCCAGAGTTATTACTAGAAAGAATGGCTATTGATGAGAAGTTTACAGGATTAAGATTGTCTGGAACAGAACTTAAACTTTTTGAAAAAAAATCAAAAGGAATGTGGAGGAGGGATTACCAGTTCAAAAATTATATGATTGATGAGCAGCAGATTATTCAACTGTCATGCATAAGAGATATTAATTTAGATAGTTTTGTGGAATTTATTAATGCTATTAAGTACAGATGTATGTTAACCGAAGAACTGCAGAAGTATATCCATATCTCGTGTCGAGAGGAATCAATTTCAACAAAAGACATAGTTGAGGATGTATTACCTGTTATGGTTGAAAGTCCAGAAGGAGAGAATAAGAGATATCTACTTGATGAATTTGCACCATCTGATGTAGAGATAGCAGAGATAATTGAAAATAGTAATAATGAGGTTCCAATCGAGAACGCTGAGTTTGTTCAAAAGATTACTGGATATCGTGTTCATGTTTATAGATTTGTATCTAATTCCAGAAGAAAGATATTGGCATATTTTGGAGAAGGAAAATGCCAAGTAAAAACAGATGCAGCTAGAAAGTTCAAAGAGGTTGCAAGGTCTTCTTTGACGGATAAGAATGTGTATATTTTTTATGATAATATTCCGAATGATACTCAGCAGGCTATTACAAATGTTCTTGATGAAATTGGTGTGAGCACAAAGAATCTGGAACTTCTAGAAGGATATATTCATAACGGAAATACAACAAAGACAATGAGTTATATGTCTCGAAGAAGGAATCTTGCTAAAGTAAAGAAGAAACTTTTGCTAGAGTGGGCTGAATTATCGGAAGGAATATCATCTATTAATGATACAGAGATTTTGTACCGTTTACTCACAGCACGTGGTAGCTATGACATTTTTTGCCCAATATGTTCAGATATTCCTATGGAAACTTTTGATTATGGAGAGGATATAAAAAAGAAACATAGTAGAAGGATAGTTCTGTTAGAAAATGAAAATCCTGATACTAACATGGAAGTTCCATATATTATTACGGTTGCATGTTCATACTGCTGTCAAAGATTGAGGAGTACGATGATAAAATCGGAATTTGATGGAAAAAATGTCATTTTGACCACACAGATTGCGCACGGTTTACATGAGAAGACGAAAAGTAAGCAACAGATAGAGTTATCGCCAGTGAATATAGAAGTTATGAAAAAGTTCAAATTGTAGAGGAGAAGGGCTTTAATCTGCGGATCCAGTATACCATTGTTAAGACCGTTGTCTAGTGCTCTGCACCAGTACTTGCAGGGCTGCTCGTGGAACCAAAATGACCGAATTCGTTTGGATCAGAGTCAGGCATTTTTGTCTTTGTTCATAAAATATAACATCAAAGAAAAAATTTACAAACACACTTGACAATCTCTCTCTGAACCCAGATAAGGAGAAAACTTAAAATTGTGTTTAAGACAGCAGACATAATAAGGTGGAGTGAATAATCTTATTTGGAGGAATTGCAAAATGGCAAAATCATTATTTGAGGAAATGGGCGGTAGATACGAAAGACAGGGCGACTATTTAATCCCACGCCATACCTTACCCGACGAAAAAGAAATATCTATCAGCGTATGGGGACAGTGGCATTTGCGGTATCTGAAAGAGTGTCGCAGAGGTACATATATCAATCTGCTGACAAGCGGCAGGGAGAAATCTTTGCCGCATTTTGTATTATGGTGATTGACAAAATCCATTGCAAATTTATAATCAAGTTATATAAACGATTTATATAACTTGATTATAAGGAGGAGTACAATGCCAAAACAAAGAATTACAAAAGAAATGGTTGTTGATGCCGCTTTTGAAATTGCAAGAAGCAGCGGTATGGAGCAAGTTATGGTAAAAAATATTGCAGATAAAATAGGATGTTCCGTACAGCCGATTTATAGTTATTGCAAAAATATGGATGGCTTACGACAAGATGTAATTGAGCAGGTTAATCACTTTATACAAGAGTATGTAGTGAGTCATATAAACAAGGATGACTTGTTTCGCAGTACGGGTAAATCTTACATTCGATTAGCGCAAGAGGAACCTCATTTATTTAGGATTTTTATTTTACATCAGCGTGAGGGAATTTCTTCACTAAATGATTTATATCAAGCAGAAGCTAATCCACATACCGCTGAGGTCATTGCTAAGGAGTTAAACATTAATGTAGAGCGAGCAAAACAGTTACATTTAAATATGCTAATTTATACGATTGGCATTGGTACTATTTTTTCAGTAACGACGCCGGGAATTTCAACAGACGAAATATATACACAGCAGGAAGTTGCTTATGAGGCGTTTTTAAAACAGGCATTGAGAAATGAGGAATGATGATGAAGAAGAAAATACTCATAATACTATTGTGTACCATACTGTTTGCTTTGATAGGTGCAAGTCTTTATTTAAAGACGTTAGTTAATGATGTTAATAGTATTACGGTTTCAAATCTCAATATGGCTAATATTACAGACGGAATATATGTGGGAGAATATTCTATTACGCCTGTTTATGTCGAAGTAGAAGTATCGGTAACAGAGCATAAGATAACCAATATAAAAATTATCGAACATGAAAACGGGTTAGGTGGTAAAGCCGAAAAAATTGTTGATAATGTAATCAGCAGACAATCATTAGAAGTCGGTGCGGTATCTGGGGCCACCGTGAGCAGTAAATGTATTATAAAAGCTATCGAGAACGCATTGCAAAGTGGGAGCAAATAAAATATAAGTGTTACACTGAAAGGAAATCATTATGGAAAAAGGAATTATTGTTTATCAGTCAAAATATGGGGCAACAAAAAAATATGCCGAGTGGCTTCAAGCAATGACGGATTATCATTGTGTAGAAACATCAAAAGCAGCGGTAAATGAAGTGGCACAGTATGAAATAATCATATTGTGCGGCGGCATATATGCTTCTGGAATATCTGGATTATCATTTTTGAAAAAGAATATAGATAAGCTGAAAAGCAAAAAAATTGCTATATTATGTGTAGGTGCGTCTCCTTATGATGAGGGGGCATTTACAGCAATTAAAGAGCATAATTTGACGGGTAATTTAAGAGATATTCCACTTTTTTATGGGCGAGGTGCATGGAACGAAAGTAAAATGAAATTTATGGACAGAACTTTATGCAAAATGTTACAAAAATCTGTAGCAAAAAAAGACCCAAATACATACGAACCGTGGATGAAAGCTCTTATGTGTGCGGTAGGACAAGATTGTGACTGGACAGATAAAAAGTATTTAATCCCATTAATGGATTTTTTGAAAAAATAGGCATCAGAAATGCAGAAAGGACAGGTAATAAATTGAATAAATCAGAATGGATATATTGTCCTGTTTGCGGTAATAAAACCCGTGACAGGCTTAGAGAAGATACGGTTTTGGAGAATTATCCCCTCTACTGTCCGAAATGCAAGCAGGAAAGTTTGATTGACGCAAAGGATTTAAGGGTAACAGTTATTAAAGGATTTGGAACGAAAGCACATAGCTGAATAATAAAGCGACAAATCGGAAGTTGTAGAGGTAAATTTATTAATTGAGATAAAAGAAATTCGCGGTCAAGTACAGTCGGTGTAACATATGTTTGACAAACTTACATCAAAATGCAACCCGGGAAGGGATGGAGCTTGCGCCGGACGAGACGTCTGCCCCGGAAAAGGCGGAGATAGGATTTTATAAAAAATCAGAGGATCCCGGCGTGGAGGCGGCGCGGAGCTGGATGGGTGCTGAACCGGAAAACACAGATACAGAGGATTATTTTGCTGTGGATTTGGGAGAGGACAGGGCAGCACATATAAAAGCAGAGCGGTATAATCAGAAAATTGACAATGACAGCAGCTTTCTCTGGATGGAGGGCTCTAATTTTATAGAGGAAGAAACAATAGAGGATGAGGAAATGCAGAGCGAGTATTACAGCAGCTTCGGCATGGATACCAACGGCTATACAGAGAAATTTCATGAGCTGGCAGATGCGTACCGAGAGTGCATGGATAAGATCACCTTCACAGAGGAAGATGGAAAGGAACAGGCGGAACAAATTTTAGAGGATCTCGGTATCGATGACATGGGTATTGTAGATTCCGGCCGTGCTGTGTGGTTCCCGAAGGGCGCATGTTCGGAGAAAAATGGTCTGGGCCTTGGCAGTGATGCCTTGTGGCAGGGGGATCTGGATAAGGGATTGCCAGGATACCTGTATTCTTTTTCAAGAAGCGTAGAGGGGCTTACCTCAGTTTCCGAGGGTATGGCTGCGGAAGGAACAGTGGACAGCTATGTGCCGCCGTTCCAGATAGAAACAATCTCCATTCTGATCACAGAGGAAGGAGTTAAGTATTTTAAATGGGATGGGATAGCGGAGGAAGTCCGTACAGTGACGGAAAATACAAAGCTTCTGCCTTTTGAAAAAATACAGGCAAAGCTGACGGATCAGATCTTTTATTGGTATTCCGGAAAAGGGCAGTCCGCCAACGATACTACTTTGCTGGAATATGATGTGGTAAACGCGAAGCTGCAGTATACTTATACCACAGCCTATCAGGAGCCGGAGCATGCATGGTTGGTTCCGGCGTGGATTTTTACTGTCCAAGAAAGTATTGGGGGAAATTCCCTGCAGAATCTTTCCTATGTGATCAATGCTTATGACGGAAGTGTGATTGGAGAAGTATACTAATTTATTTACGCTGCAGGATTGAGTTTCGGGCAGCTTTACCAGCCAATAATTCCTATGTAGAACAATGGATAAAGGAACGCCCTATGTGGGAGAAAAAAGCTATAAATAGCTTGGGAATTACCTACACTTAGAAAATCAATCGTAAAAAAATACGATTGATTTTTTGCATATTTCTGTGTATAATATGAGCAATAAAATTGGAAAGGGAGAGCAGTGTATGCGTGAAACAAGAACAACAGAGTTCAAAGAAATGATTACAAATACATTTTTAAAAACAGTAAGTGCCTTTTCGAATTATGATGGTGGAGAAATATTTTTTGGCATTGATGACAATGGCAATATCAAAGGATTGTCGGATGTAAAACAAGCGTGTCTGGATATCGAAAATAAAATTAATGACAGCATTACTCCGCAGCCTGATTACACACTGGAATTGCAGAATAATGACAGAACGATAAAATTGACTGTAAAAAGCGGGCTTCAAAAGCCATATTTATATAAATCGAAAGCATATAAGCGAAATGATACTGCAACAATAGAGGCTGACACACTGGAGCTGTCAAGACTGATTTTAGAAGGAAAAAATATTAGGTTTGAAGAATTGCCATGTAAAGATCAAGAACTAACTTTTGATACGCTATGTCAAAAATTAAAAGAATGTATTCAAATTGAAACTTTTAATCAGGATACCTTGAAAACACTGAATTTATATAACAGCGCTACCGGATATAATAATGCGGCTGGTATTTTGGCGGATAAAAATCATTTTCCGGGAATTGATATAATAAGGTTCGGTGAGAACATCAGTGTGATTCATAAGAGAGCAACATTTGATCATATATCCATTTTGTCAGACTACGAAAAAGTATCAGAGGTATTCAAAGATTATTATCAATATGAAGAAATACAAGGCACCGAAAGGAAAAAAGTAGAAAAAATACCGGAGGCCGCGTTTAGAGAAGCAATCGCAAACGCGCTGATTCATAGGGTGTGGGATGTGGAATCACAGATAAAAGTTTCGATGTTTGACGACAGAATAGAAATTATTTCTCCGGGAGGACTGCCTTCTGGAATAACGGAAGATGAGTATTTATCGGGGAAACTTTCAGTCTTAAGAAATAGAAATCTTGCAAATGTGTTTTACAGGCTGGGGTTTGTCGAAATATTCGGTACAGGAATTACACGGATAAAGCAGCTCTATGAAGAAGGACTGAAGCAGCCGGATTTTGAAGTGTCGAAAAATACAATTAAGATTGTACTTCCGGTTTTTGAGAAAAACCTGAATTTAACGGAAGACGAAAGAAAAATATATAAAATCTTAAGCAAAACAATGCTGAAATCAATTAGCGAAATTGCTCCTTACGTCCCGTTTGGTAAATCAAAGACAACACAATTACTGAAAGAGATGGGTAAAAAAGGTGTTGTGAAAATTGAAGGCAGAGGAAGGGGTACTAAGTATGTGATAAAGTAATCAACCCATGTGGACTTTGATGACGCGAAAGAAGAATTGCGCCGGCGAGTGAACGCTTAAAAATCATTGGTAAAGCTGCTTACTATACCACTACTACACCATTTCTGAAGGAGCCTTGAAATGACAATCTCTGTTGTGGTCAAGCATTTTTGTAACGCTTATGGCTAATAAAATTAGTTTCCAAGTTATGAAGCAGTCCGTGCCTGTAAGGCGTACGGTATCCATTATAGCTGTGCGGACGAACATGGTTGTATGTGACATAGGCAAATTCTTCCACTGCCTGGTACAGCGCCTCCTCTGTCTGGCACTCGTACAGATTGACGCATTCGTTTTTCAGTGTGTTGAAATACCTTTCCATAGGTGCGTTGTCGTAAGGGCATCCTGCAATCAGTTATTTCACTTATGAAATGGTGGATGACCAGAGCGAAACCGCCAGGAAGGGCGGTTTCAGGAAGCGTAGGCATGGATGCGTTGCTTCCGGCTCGTCCGGCTGGACATCATATATCCATTTCATTAGTGAAATCTGATTGGAAGCGCAAGTAAAAAACTGCCTCCGCCCGCCTCCTTTCCGGTTGCCCCAGCCCCGTTTTGCTTCGCCTGTTATGGCACTATAAAAATTGATTTCCGTGCATTTGTTAAGTTTTTTGGTCAGTAGATGAAGGTAAAATCTGGCTTAATTTAAGTAAATCCATTCATGATCGGTATTAGTTATACCATCCGCATTATCCTCGGAAGGGCAATAAATATGCTGTGTTTCGTTCGAGAGGTTTTCTTGCGGAATGGAGACTTCCTCTTCAGATTTCTTCAGATCCGGGAGTGCTCTATTTTCTATAGACGGGACAAATCGGATGATACATTGGAGCATAAATAGTGTTAAGAGTATTACTAAAAAACTTTTTCGCATTTAAAATTTCTCCTTAAATCTGCTTCCTTCTGTTTTAATTTACTATAAACCTTACTTTTTCACCTGTAAACTTATATTAATAAAATAAATTTGCAGGTGACGAATGTGGTTTAATTTCCATGATTGACCGTAGCATAATAAGACACCACTTCATTAGTGGCTCTTGTTGGAGGAATAGAGGCTTCCATACTGGCTTTTACAGATCTATTATCAGTAGGAGTATTAGTCAGGATACTCATAAATTCTTCTGGTGCTATTTTGTTATATACATTTTGTGAGAATAGATTAAAATCGGTTATAGCAATATTTGTACCATACATTTCATTTACCTGATCAATTACAGCTTCATAGCTTTTAAAGTTATGATTAGAGGCAATTGCTTTCATGGATGTAATGGGAGAAAAAATTAAACCAAGAGCCATACAAAAACAATAATTTTTTTCTTTTCGTATTTCATAATTAAATCCTCCTTTGATAAGAAAAATATTAATAGTATCAATAATATTGGGATAAAATCAAGTTTTCATATATTCCTCAATGATTTCCACAGCCCGGTCAATGCACTGTCCCAAGGGAGCCATTTCAGGAACGGCAACCATAATGTTGCATCTTGGCATGGGGATCAAAACCTTCAGCGCGTCGCTTTTTCCGATTGCCTCCGCCATGCGCGGCGTCACCTCCCCTAAAATGGAGTGGGGCATCACGATAGGCATTACGCCGGCGATAATATGGGATTTTCCCGCATTCAGTACGATGGCATTTTCGCCTGTAGCTCCGTCGTCGGCCCCCGCTTTCAGCATGGCATTCGTAGCCAGGGCGTTAGTGCCGAGGGCGCGGATCGTTACATTTTTTTCTTTTGACAGGCGGGGGGCAAGCTTTTCGACCAGCTGCTTCCCGATGCCGCCTCCCTGCCCGTCAATAATGGAAATCAATATATTTTCTGTCATAATAACCGTTACCTTTATACAAGCAAATGGATGGATAAGCGGTAAGTTCTGCTTTCCCCTGCTTTTAATGTCTGAATATCCCTTTTATGGATGAATTCGTTATCTTCGTCTGCAAAAATGGCCGCTCCGTTCCACGGTTCCAGGCAAAGGAAAGGAGCCTGTACGCCGGCCGGAGTCCAGAAAGCGATGGTAGCGAAGTCAGGATAATCCATCTGGATTCCCTTGCCGGTAACGGAGTGGATCAGCTGGACGCTTTTCGATTTCATATGGGGAAAGACGATGGCGTCGATATCAAAAAGGGAATAATCCAGCGGCAGGGTGTCGCTGTTATCCAGATATCTTTTTGTGTTGTCCGGGTTAAACTGCAAGTTATCCAGGTCGTAAATCGGGCTGTCGCATGTCTCCGCAAAAGGGAATTTCAGAATATAATCTGAGAATTTTTCGCCTTCTTCCAGAGGACACATAAAGCCGGGATGGGCACCGATATGATAGTACATATCCTTCTCATCTTCGTTGGTAATTATGTAGGAGGTATGGAGGCTGGCGCCGTCCAGTTCATAAGTCTGCTGGAAACGGAAACGGAAAGGATAACATTTTAACGTTTCTCCGTTGGACTGGCAGGAAAAAGTCACTTTATTTTCCCCTTCCATTTCATAGTCCATATCAATATCCCTCACAAAACCATGTCTGGGAATCTCGTATTCCTGTCCGTTTATTATCGTCTTTCCATTCCTCAGATTGCCGATGGAAGGAAAAAGAAGCGGTGAGGAGCGGGGCCAGAATTTGGGATCGGAATTCCATACGAACTCCTTGCCCGCTTCGCTTTTGTAGGATTTTAATTCGGCGCCTACGGTTTCCAATGTGACCGTATAGCCTTGGTTTTTTAATGTGAGCAGCATACTTGTTTCATCCTTTCTTATTTTTATTTTGTATTTGTAAAATTTATAAAGGAGGAGCCATACAGCTTCCTCTTTTGATAAGCCGGAAGGGTAGTTCCACACGCATAGGGATTCTCTTTCCGGTTTCTATCCGGTCGATCAGTATTTTAGCCGTCATAATCCCCAGATCTTCCATCGGTATGTGGATGGTGGTGAGCATAGGAGTGGTGTACTGGCAGGTTTCGATATCGTCAATGCCTATGACCGACAACTCTTCGGGAACCCGGCGTCCCAGCTCTCCGGCCGCCTGCATGGCGCCGATGGCAGTCAGGTCGTTGGCGCAGAACAGGGCGGTAATATTGCTGCCGGAAGACAGAAGCCTGGCGGCGGCCCGGTAGCCGCCTTCCGTGGAAAGCGGGGTATCGATAATATGATCCCTGTTCAAGGGCAGGGCGAGCTGGGACAGCGCATCCCAATAGCCCCGGTAACGGATTTCGTTTTTTCGTTCTCCCAGATAGGCAATGTGGACATGCCCCAGTTCTGCCAGATAACTCACTGCCGTTTTGGAGGCCAGATAAGCGTTGCAGGTGATCTGGTCGAATTCCGAATCGATATTGTTTAAACCGGTATAAATAATTTTTTTGTAGTTTGTCTTTAAAAAGGAACGCATTCTGGAGTCCGGGCGGCCCAGAAGGGCGACGCCTTCTACACGCGTCTGCTGGATAGCCTGTTGGATATCCGGCTTCTGAATATCCTGATAAGAAAAAATGTATTTGACATTGTAACCGCTGCGCAGCGCTTCCCGCTCCAGCCCCCTTGTCACTTTAGAGAAAAAAGGATCCGTAGTATGGGTGCGGGCCAGGATGCAGCCGATGGCCTTCGGAGGGGCGCCTTTCTGCGGTTTATGCATTTTAAGGTTTCTGGCCGATGGATCGGGAATATAACCAGTTTCCCGGATGATCTGCCATATTTTGTTTTCCACTTCTCTGCTGGCCGCTTTCGTTCCAGGGTGATTGATGACCCGGGAAACGGTAGAGGGGGATACGCCCGCCAGGGCGGCAATTTCTTTCAGCGTCATAAGCACACCTTCTGTTTAACATTGTATATCATTTATTGTAGCATGAGGAGAAAGTTTACGCAAACGTTTGGGTAAAAATTATAGCGGGAAACGGAAGGAATGTGCTACTATTATGAATAGAAAGAGAAAGGAGTATTGGCTGGTATGGAAGGTAATTTGCTGGTAGTGCATGGAGGCGGTCCAACCGCAGTTTTGAACGCTTCTTTATATGGGGTAATAAGGGAAGCGCAGAAGAATCCTGATATAAAGAAGATATATGGTGCGATCGGTGGTTCCGAGGCGATTCTGACGGAAAATTTTCTGGATATGGGGGAATTGGAAGATGAGAAGATAGAACTGCTGCTGCAGACGCCGGGGACGGCAATCGGCTCTTCAAGGTTTCCGCTGGAACAGGAACAGTATGAGGCGATGGTGGACATCCTGAAGAAAAACGATATTAAATATGTGCTGTTTAACGGAGGAAATGGTTCCATGGATACCTGCGGCAAGGTGAGCAAGGTGTGTGCGGATGAGGGGATTTATGTAGTCGGTATTCCGAAAACAATGGATAATGATATTTCGATTATAGATCATGCGCCCGGTTTTCCCAGCGCGGCAAAATATATCGCTACCGTAACGAAGGAAGTGGGCGCGGATGTGAAGTCTCTGCCGATCCACGTATGTGTGATAGAAGCTATGGGACGGAATGCGGGGTGGATCACGGCGGCTTCGGTTCTGGCGAGGAAAGAGCCGGGCGATGCGCCTCATCTGGTATACCTTCCAGAGCGCAATTTCAAAGAAGAAGAGTTCCTGGAAGACGTCAAAAGACTTTATGATGAGCTGGGCGGCGTAGTGGTGGTTGTCAGCGAAGGGCTGCGCAATGAAAAAGGAGAGTCGATCGTGCCGCCGATTTTCAAAACGGACAGGGCGGTTTATTATGGGGATGTAAGCGCATACCTGGCCGAACTGGTTATTAAAAAACTGGGTATCAAGGCGAGGAGCGAGAAGCCGGGGCTTTGCGGAAGAACTTCCATGCTGCTGCAGTCAAAGGTGGACAGGGAAGAGGCGGTTTTAGTCGGAAGAGAAGCGGTAAAGGCGGCCGTAGCAGGGCATACGGGCGTTATGGTAGGCATTCGGAGGAAAGGCGGAGAGGAATATGGAATAGAGACTCCGCTCATACCGATCGAAGAGGTGATGTTAAACGAGCGGGTGATGCCGGAAGATTATATCAACGAGAGAGGAAACGATATTACGGAGTCGTTTGCCCGGTGGTGTAAACCTTTGATTGACGGGGATCTGCCGGAAATGATCAGTTTTAAAGAAGAGGCGGGACAGGTGTTAAGAAGCAGGATATAGGTGGTTGCGGAGGCCGGGGCTGTGGAAATCTTCTGACAATATATTTCATGAAAATCTCACCGTGCCGAACATTCCGCCAAGCCCGGCGGGGCGGTCTTGGCTCCATGGCACAAAAGAGATTTTCATGAAATATATTGTCAGAAGATTCGCAGAAGTTATCGGTTTCGCAATCACTTACAGTGTAGATAAGTATGGATAGAAGAAAGAAATAATTAAGGAAGGAGTAATTTGTATGAAACATATTTATTTGAATTTGAAGAGATTTGATATTCCAAGAGAGATGGGAGGGGTGAACAGTATCGCGCCGGTGAAGGAATGGGGGGCGTATATTGTGGAGAATACGAAGAAGGCTCTGGCGGAATATGGGGAAGATGAGGTGGAATTTGTTATGTATCTGCCGGAGGCGCATCTGCTTTCCGCCGCAGGAGCAATGGATGGAAGCAGGAATCTGGCAATCGGTTCCCAAGGGATACATAGGGAAGATGTGAAGGCAGGCGGTAATTTTGGTGCTTTTACTGCGAATAGGACGGGGAAGGCAGTGAAAGCTTTAGGCTGTTCCAGCGTTTTGATCGGACATTGCGAGGAGCGGAGGGATAAATTGGGTATCATGGCGGAGGCTGGAGCCGGAGATACGGATGCGGTGAACCGGATACTGAATCAGGAAGTCAGAGCGGCGGTGGAAGCGGGGCTTACCGTGCTATACTGCATCGGCGAGAGCGAGGAAGAGCAGGAGAGATGGCAGGAAGTGCTAGGAAAACAGTTGGAAATCGGCTTAAAAGATGTGGATACTTCCAAAGTGGCGATCGCCTATGAACCGATCTGGTCCATCGGGCCGGGAAAAACGCCGGCGGGGAAGGATTATATCCAGATGATCGCCCGTTTTGTGAAGGAACGCACCGGAGGTCTGCCGGTTGCTTATGGCGGCGGCCTGAAAGTGGACAATGCGGCGATGCTGGCATCCATACCGGAGATCGACGGCGGCCTGATCGCTTTGACAAGATTCCAGGGAGATATCGGTTTTTATCCTGAGGAATATTTGGAAATTATACGGACATACATGGGTAAATAAAAAAGAAAAGGGAAAGGAAGGGATAAAAACATGAGACTGGAATTTGAGTATGGACAAGGAACGATGGCGGCGGAGCTGCCGGAAAGTACGGATGTGTTTATTCCGGGAGTGACGGTGGCTGACCCGCCGTATATTCCGGAGGAAGAACTGGAGGCTAAGACGCTGGAGTCTTTGAGGAATCCTATGGGGATGGAGCCTCTTTCCAAGCTGGCGAAAAAGGGCTCCAAAGTAACGATCGTATTTCCTGACAGGGTAAAAGGCGGCGAACAGCCGACTTCCCACAGGAAGGTTTCGATCAAACTGATTTTAAAAGAACTGTATGCGGCGGGCGTGGAGAAGAAAGACATTCTTTTGATCTGCTCCAATGGTCTGCACAGAAAAAACACGGAACAGGAAATACGGGGCGTACTAGGGAAAGAATTGTTCGAGGAGTTCTGGTACTGCGGGCAGATCATCAACCATGACAGCGAAGATTATGACCATTTGGTAGATCTTGGGCTGACGGACAGGGGCGACCCGGTGTTGATGAATAAATATGTATACGACAGCGACGTGGCGATTTTGATCGGGCATACGCAAGGCAATCCTTATGGCGGGTATTCCGGCGGATACAAGCATTGCGCGACGGGCATTACCCATTGGAGGTCCATCGCTTCCCACCATGTGCCGAAGGTAATGCATAGGGAGGACTTTGTGCCGGTAAGCGGTCATTCTCTGATGAGGACGAAGTTCGATGAGATCGGACAGCACATGGAGAAATGCATGGGTAAAAAATTCTTCTGCTGTGACGCCGTCCTGGATACTTCTTCCAGACAGATCGCTATTTTCTCCGGCTATGCGAAAGAAATGCAGCCCGAGTCATGGAAAGTGGCTGACAAGAGGACTTATGTACCTTTTGCAGAGAAAAAATATGATGTGATGATATTCGGCATGCCTCAGTTTTTCCACTATGGCGAGGGAATGGGGACGAATCCGATCATGATGATGCAGGCGCTTTCCGCACAGGTGATCCGCCATAAGAGGATCATGAGCGATAACTGCGTGATTATTTGTGCTTCGATCTGTAACGGCTATTTCCATGATGAATTATGGCCTTATTTGAGGGAAATGTACGACATGTTCCAGAAAGATCAGATGAATACACTGCCGGATATGAACAGACTGGGCGAGTATTTTGCGACAAACGAAGAATACATCCGCAAGTACCGTTATACCAACGCTTTCCATCCGTTCCACGGATTTTCCATGATTGCCTGTGGACATATCGCGGAGATGAATACTTCCGCCATTTATATTTGCGGCGCTCAGGAACCGGGATATGCGAGAGGCATGGGATTGAAGACGAGGGCGACGATAGAGGAAGCGCTGGAGGATGCGAAGAAGAAATATGTCGGGGAGAATCCGAATATTTTGGCTCTGCCGCTGACCTTTAAGAAAAGCGCGGTGCATCTGATGATGAAAGACGAAGTTTACAACGGATAGGGATGATGAGGGAATTGTGAATTGAGAGGCTGTGTATGGATATTCTGTCCATCTGTTCCATGAAAATCCAACTGCGCCGGACATTCCACCAGACCCGGAAAAACGAAAACACTCGGGCAGAGGCCCTCCTGTTTTACGGTTCTGGCTCCATGGCGCAAAAGGATTTTCATGGAACAGATGGACAGAATATCCGGCAAGGCTATCGATTTCATAATTCCTCATCATAGAAATATTGGTTTAATAGAAATATTAATTAGTTGCGGGGGAGGTAAATTTGCTGAATATTCTGATAATATATTTCATGAAAATCCTTTTTGCGCCATGGAGCCAGGACTGTAAAACAGGAGGGCCTCTGCCCGAGTGTTTTTGTTTTTCCAGGCCTGGCGGAATGTTCGGCGCAGTTGGATTTTCAGGGAATATATTATCAGAATATTCCCATAACTTGCAGCTTCGCAACTACATAATAAATATAAAGGAAAGGAAGTAGGAAAGATGCATGATTATTATTACTACACAAAAGAGGAATTGTTGAAAAATCCGAAGATTCCGCTGATCGTAATGGAAGATAATGCGAAGGTGTTCCAGTCGATGGCGGAGGAAATGGTGGAAGAGATCGAGAGGAAGAACGCGTTGGGCGAGAAGACGGTGTTTATCTGCCCGGTAGGGCCGGTGGGCCAGTATCCTTATTTTGTGGATATGGTGAATGAAAAGAACGTGGATTTGAAAAACGTGTGGTTTATTAATATGGATGAATATTTGACGGATGACAAGGAGTGGATTGATAAAGAGCATAAGTTGAGTTTCCGGGGGTTTATGGACAGGGCTGTTTATACGAAGATAAAGCCGGAGCTGGTTATGCCGGAGGAGCAAAGGGTGTTCCCGGATCCGAAAAATGTAGGGTATATTCCTGAACTGATTGAAAAGCTGGGCGGCGTGGATATTGCTTTCGGAGGAATCGGGATCAACGGACACGTGGCGTTTAATGAGCCGCAGGACGAGCTGACAGGGGAGGAATTCCTTGCGCTGAAAACAAGAGTGCTGGATATTTCCAAAGAAACCAGGGCGGTGAACTCTATCGGCGATTTGAACGGCGCGCTGGACGATATGCCCCATTACTGCATTACGATTGGTATTTACGAGATTTCCCATGCCAGAAAGATCCGCCTGGGCTGTTTCCGCGACTGGCACAGGAGCGTGGTGCGCCGCACGGCACACGGCGAGCCGACGGCTCATTTTCCGGTGAGCCTGTTGCAGAACCACCCGGACATCAATCTTAAGTTTACGGAGTTTGTGGCAAATCTTCCGGAATAAAAACGGGGAAGGAATAAGTTTGTATTTGCGCAGCATCCACAAACTTGCCCGCGCGTGGTTTTAAAGTTGGACGAGAGCTGCGTGGAAATGGAGGGAAAATGGAACAGTATATTGTAAATGGGAAAGTATTTTTGGATGGGAGTTTTCAGGAAAAAACAATAGGCGTTGAGGGGGGATGCATACGTATCCTGCCGAAAGACGCAGATTTGGAAGGCGGGGCAAAGGTATATGATGCGGAAGGGAAAAAGGTAGTCCCGGGGTTCCTCGATATACATACCCATGGAGCCGTAGGCGTGGATGTAAATGCGGCGACGGCAGAGGAACTCGGAAAAATAGGACATTTTATGGCGACCCAGGGAACCACTTCCTGGCTTTGTTCCGTGCTGACGGATACGAAAGAGCAGACTTTGTGGTGCATCGATGAGTTCAAAAAGCATAAAAAGCTGGAAAATGACGGCGCGGATCTCCTTGGCATCCATTTGGAAGGCCCGTTCCTTGCAAAAGAATTCAAAGGGGCTATGCCGGAACATCTTCTTCGTGATGCGGATGTGGAGCTTTTAAAGGAATATCAGGAAGCGGCGGAAGGAAATATCAGGTATTTGACGGTTTCCCCTGAAATCGAAGGAATCGTGGATGCGATTCCGGCGGTCAGGGATCTTGGAATCGTGGTGGCCATCGGGCATTCCGGGGCAGATTACGATACTTCCATGAAAGCGATTGAAAACGGCGCTGCAAGCTGTACTCATATCTTTAACGCTATGAAACTGCTGCACCAGCATTTTCCGGCGATCATGGGGGCGGCGATGGAGTCCGATATTTATTGCGAGGCAATCTGCGACGGGCGTCATCTGCATCCGGGCGTAGTGCGTCTGCTGATCAAAACAAAGGGACTCGACAGAGTGGTGGCGATTACCGATTCCATTATGGCGGCAGGGCTTCCCGACGGCAACTATAAACTGGGTGTGAATGATGTTGTGGTTGTGGACGGCGATGCGAAGCTGGCTTCCAACGGAGTGCGCGCGGGAAGTACGCTGACGACCGGACAGGCGCTGAAGAATATTATGAAGTTTACAGGAAGGCCCATAGAAGAAGTGCTTCAGCTCCTGACCGTGAATCCGGCGAAACTGATCGGTGTTTTTGGCAAAAAGGGTTCGATCGCTGACGGAAAAGATGCGGATCTCGTTATCCTGGATGAAGAAAACAACGTAAAGGATACATTTGTAAGAGGAAAACAGGTAAACAAAGAATCATAAGGAGATAAGACATGGCGTTAATACCTTTAAGACCGTTGCTGGAAACAACGGATAAATATCATTTTGCGCAGGGCGCTTTTAATGTCAATGCGGTGGCACAGGCAAAGGCAGTGATCGAAGTACATGAAATGTTCCGTTCGGCGGCGATCCTGCAGGGAGCGGATCTTGCCAATGGATTTATGGGGGGCAGAACCGACTTTTTGAACGCGACTCTGGAGGATAAGAAAGCAGGAGCGAAGAATATCGCCGCGGCAGTAAAGAAATATGGGGAAGACTCTCCCATTCCGGTAGTCCTTCATCTGGATCATGGCAAGGATTTCGATTCGGTGAAAGCGGCGATCGACGGCGGTTATACATCGGTTATGATAGACGGTTCCTCCCTTCCCTTTGAGGAAAATATTGAGCTGACAAGGGAAGTGGTAAAATATGCTCACGAAAGGGGCATCACGGTAGAGGGGGAACTGGGCGTACTCGCCGGCGTGGAGGATCATGTGTTTGCGGCATCTTCCACTTATACGAATCCGATGAATGCCGTGGAATTTTTCCGCAAGACGGGAGTGGACTGCCTGGCTATTTCTTACGGCACCATGCACGGGCCTTCCAAGGGCAAGAATGTTAAGCTTCGGAAGGAAATCGCGATAGCGATTAAAGAATGCATGAACCATGAAAATATTTTTGGAGTACTCGTATCCCACGGTTCCTCTACAGTTCCCCAATATATCGTGGATGAAATCAACGCCCTGGGCGGCGATGTACAGAACGCATACGGCATTTCCGTAGAAGAATTGAAACAGGCGATTCCATGCGGAATCGGGAAAATTAATGTGGATACGGATATCCGCCTGGCGGTGACGAGAAACATGAAAGAATTTTTTGCAAAATATCCGGAAAAACAGAACAGCCCGTCCATCGGGGGGATCTATGAACTGCTGGAGAAAAATAAGACGCAGGTGGATCCAAGGGTATTCCTGACGCCTATTATGGAAACTTTGATGAAAGGCGTGGTTCCTGACGAAGACGTTGCGGCCATTACGGGATGTATCGAGGCCGGCGTAAAAGAAGTGGTCGGAACGCTGATCGTGCAGTTTGGCTCCGTAGGAAAAGCACCGTTGGTAGAGCGCGTAACTTTGGATGAAATGGCCGAAAGGTATAAAAAAGCCGGTATTTAGGAATAGATGGAACGGTTGAAACAATCGCGGTCTTCCTTTTTGTTGAATATGATCAGTATGAAAAAATTTCATACTATTTTTTCTGTACATTTTGTAGTATAATATATTCAAAATATGTACAAAAAAACAAAAAGAAAGGAAGACTGCGATGAAAGAAAAAAGTAAAGGTGGAAAAATCCCGAATAAAGTATGGCTGTTGATTTCTTTTCTGACAGCTATGATTTTATGGTATTTGCTGTCCCTGAATCCTAAGACGGCAAGAAGCTTCCCGAACATAGTGGTGACGTTCGGGGCAGTGAAAACGATGATCGGAAGAGGGGTCTTCTGGAAAGATATCCAGAGCAGCCTGATTTCCGTAAGCGCAGGTTTTGTCCTTGGCTTTATATTATCTCTGCCCACCGCTATTTTGATGGCATGGTACCGGCCGGTAAGGAATATTATCGAGCCTTGGATCCAGTTTGTCAGAAACATTCCTCCTCTGGCGTATGTTCCGTTGATTGTTATTTCTGCGGGCGTAGGCAGAAAACCTCAGATTATAGTTATTACGATTGCTACTTTCCTGATTATGACGATTACGATCTACCAGGGCGTTATCAATATCGACGAAACGCTGATCAAAGCGGCCAGAGTGCTTGGCGCTACGGATAAGGATATCTTTCTCAAAGTTATTGCTCCGGCGACTCTCCCGTTTATTATGACGGCGGTAAGGCTGGGGGCATCCGTTGCCCTGACGACGCTGATCGCGGCGGAATCCACAGGCGCCGTTGCCGGTCTGGGGATGCGTATTCGCTCCTTGAATAACAGTTTTGAGTCGGAGCCGATGTTGTTATATATTATCATCATCGGTATCATCGGTATTACGGTAGAAAAAGTAATTAAACTATTAGAAAGGAAGCTGACGGGATGGCAGGAGAAGAGAGAAATATAAAAGTAAAAATTGATAATGTAAAAAAGATATATAATTCCCGCAACGGGGAAATGATTGCATTAAACGGCGTAAGCCTCGATATTTATGAGAATGAATTCATCTGCGTGGTAGGCCCTTCCGGCTGCGGAAAGTCTACGCTGCTCAATATTATCGCCGGTCTGCTGGAGCCTTCCTCGGGCAAAGTGTACTGCGACGGCAAGGAAGTGGTAGGCACAGGGACGGAGAGAGGCGTTGTCTTCCAGCAGTATGCTTTATTCCCATGGATGACGGTGAAGAAGAATGTAATGTTCGGCCTGAACCTTCAGGGCATCAAAGGTGCGGAAGCGGAAGAAAAGGCTATGAAATACATAAAAATGGTGCAGCTGGAAGACTTCCTCGACCATTATCCGAAGGAACTGTCCGGCGGTATGAAACAGAGGGTGGCTATTGCGAGGGCATATGCGGTAAATCCTTCGGTGCTTCTGATGGATGAGCCTTTCGGGGCTCTGGATGCGCAGACGAGGACGCAGCTGCAGTCGGAGCTTCTGGAGACATGGGAAAAAGAAAGGAAGACCTGTTTCTTTATTACTCATGACGTGGACGAAGCAATTATCCTGGCACAGAAAGTTATTATTATGAGCGCAAGGCCGGGGCGGATTAAAGAGATCGTGGATATTAATATTCCATATCCCCGTACACAGGAAACGAAGATGGCTCCTGAATTCCTGGAACTGAAGAACCATATCTGGAGCCAGGTATACCAGGAATACCTGGAAGTAAGGAAATAAAAAGGATAGTTAAACCGTCCGCTCAATTTTTGCGGTGGGCGTTTATCTATAAATCAGCTTATCATAAGGAGGATAAAAAATGAAAAAAGTATTAAGTTTGCTGTTGACTCTGGCAATGGTAGCAACCTTTGTCGGCTGTGGCAATACCCAGGAACCCGCACCGGCGGCAGCACCTACGGAAGAAGCGGCTCCTGCAGCTGAGGAAGCAGCTCCTGCAGAAGAAGCGGCTCCTGCTGAAGAGGAAGCACCCGCAGAAGAAGCAGCTCCTGCAGAAGAAGCAGCAGCGACGGAAAGTTATGATCCTGTTACTCTGAATATCGCTTATATGCCTAACTACGGAAGTCTTTGGTCAGTATTGACTGCAAAGGAAAAAGGCTTCTTTGAAGAAGTAGGCATTACGGTAGAAATGGTTGAGTTTGCAGATGGTCCTACTATCATTGCAGCTATGGAGTCCGGAAGCATCGATATCGGATATATCGGACAGGGCGCACATAAGCTTTGTATCAACGGACGGGCATCTATTTTTGCACTTTCCCATATTTCTAACGGTGACGCTCTGATCGGCGGACCTGGAATCGCAAAGGTAGAAGATCTGGCAGGTAAAAAAGTAGCATATTCTTCCGGAAGTTCCAGCGAAACTATCCTTGTAGACTCTCTGAATTCCGTTGGCATGTCCATGGATGACATTGAAGCAGTGGATATGGATGCTTCCGCAATCGTGACAGCAATGCTTTCCGGCGGCGTAGACGCTTGTGCAACATGGTCTCCGAACAGCCTGAAGATTTTGGAAGAAATGAGCGATGCAACCAAACTGACCGATAATATGTCGTTCTCCGATAAGACAGTATCCCTTGCAAGCTGGATCGTAATGCCTTCTTATGCGGCAGAAAACAGAGACATCCTTGTAAGGTTTACTAAGGCTTTATTCAAAGCAATGGACTATGCGGCAGATGATCATTATGATGAAGTATCCGAATATGTGGCGACTCAGGTAGCCCAGGATTACGACAGCGTATACGCACAGAGAGGCGATGCTGACTGGTTGACAGGTAAGGAAGTTTCCGAAGGCGCAGCAAATGGCGAAGTGGAAAAATATTATGAAATCCAGAAACAGGGCTTCGTGGATGCAGGTGCGGTAGAGGTTGATCCTGTTCCGGCAGTTGCCGATTATGTAATGCTGGATGTCATGGTAGAAGCAGGACAGTAATCAGGAAACCACAAAACACAAAAAAACGTTTTGAAATAATGTAACATGGATTGAGAGTAGTCTGCCTTTATGGTATACTACTCTCAAACGCATATTGGCGGTGGCGGGGAGGGAAAGGAGGGAAGGCCAATGCTGGTTTTACTGCTGGGAGCTTTTTTAATTGCTTCTTGTTTTGTGCTGTACCGAAAAAGAAGCATGGAGTCCTTTTTTCTTTCAGGGATGTGTATCAGCCTGATATTGCAATTTTGCGGGATTCTGATTTTTGTGGCAAAGAAAGGCGGTTATTCCAGAGAAATGCTGGAGTTTCTTTTCGTATCCATGGAATTAAAGACGAAGATACAATATCTGGTGATCCCGTTAAATGTGATTGGTTATATGATAGCTCTTGGAAGATATCTGTTTCCGCTCTTCCTTTTGCAGATCGCTATGCGGTATTCCATGATTTCCGTGATTCGCCGCGATCCCTTGATAAAAAAACTTACCGTGATTTTGCCGTTTGTCTCTTTGGTGGTCTATTATCCGGGCGTTTATAAGATGATCACAAGGCAAAATCCAGGGCTGCAGGATATCCTGTCGGAGTTTTCTTATTTCTGGATATTGATGTATATATCGATTGCGCTGATTTTGTTGATCCATGAGTATTTTTCGATAACGATGTTTTTTTTCCGCCGTCAGTTCAGTCTGATCGTGGTTTGTATGATCGCCATTTCCGGCCTGTATCTGCTTTATTGCGGACAGGATCCGGGGCAGGTATACCGGTTTTACAATGCCACTTATAAGTGGCGGAGGGGAATCGGTTATTTGCAGCATGTATGGGATATTAAGGCATACTATCTTCTGATGTTTGTCAATATTGTCTGCGGTATTTTAGGTTTTATCAGCCTGTTGCGTTATACGCAGGAGAATTATGCAAATGATATGGAAGAGGTAGTGCTGGAACGGAAATACAATACGGCCCGGGTAGGAACGCTGGTATTTGTCCACAGCACAAAAAACCAGCTTCTGGCTAACCGTGTTATTTTTAAGCGGCTGGGCGGAATGGATATGAGCAAAGAAGAAAACATACGCAAGATGCAGGAATACATAACCGTGCTGGGCGACATTAATGAATCGTTGTTAGAGCGTATGGAAGAACTTTACCGCTCGGTAAAATCCAACTCTATTTTTATGGTAGTCTGCCGGATGGAAGAGATCGTGGCAAACGCTTTGGAGCGGTTCCATAAAAAATGCCCGGATATACCTGTGGAAGTGGCGTTGGAATCCGATGCGGCAGTTTTGGCGGATAAAGCCCATCTATGCGAAGCGATCTATAATCTGCTGGTGAACGCGCAGGATGCGGTAGAAGCGGCGGAAAGGGGAAAGGAAGGAAGGATCTCTTTGCTGAGCCATGATGAGAGGCTTTATACGGTCATTGAAATTAAGGATAATGGGGTAGGAATCCCGAAAGCGATGATGAAAAAGATATTTGAACCCTTTTATACGAGCAAAAACAGAAACCATAATTGGGGAATGGGGCTGTATTATGTGCGGGCGATCGTAAAGGGGCACTTGGGAAGCTTGAGGGTAGAGAGCAAGGAAGGAAAAGGCAGCAGTTTTTATATTTTATTACCAAAATATATGTCTGCCTGAGCATCAGGAAGCAGCAATGGAAGAAAAAAAAGACGGAAAAAAGATAAGGATTATGATTGCCGACGACATTCGGCTGTTGCTGGAGGACATGTGTGAACTTATCGACAGTCAGGATGATATGGAGGTAGTGGGGACGGCTCAGAGCGGCAAAGGAATCGTAGAGCTGGCAAAAGAGAAGGAATTTGATATTATTCTTATGGATATAGAAATGGAAAATCTCAATGCAGGAATTACCGCGACAGAGCAGATTCGGGAGCGGCAGGAAAATGCAAACGTGATCTTTCTGACAGTGCATGATACAAACGATATGATTTTAACGGCGATGGGAGCCGGAGCGGTCGATTATATTGTAAAAGGGTGCGGGGAAGAGGAGATATTGGCTCATATCCGCAGCGCCTATGCAGGGAATCCGATTATGGAGAGAAAGGTTCACGACGTTGTGATGCAGGAATATGTGAGGCTCCAGAAAAGTGAGAAAAGCCTTTTATTCTTTATCCATAATATATCCCGCCTGACGGCGACGGAAAGAGAGCTGATCAAGAAGCTTCTGGAAGGAAAAACGATAAAAGAGATTGCGAAAGAAAGATGTGTGGAAACGGTAACGGTAAAAACACAAATTAAAGGGCTTTTAAGAAAATTCGGCTGTAACAGGACAAAAGAAGTGATAAAAATAATCAGTGATTTGAATATTACACATCTTTTTTTATAAGGATTTTAGATTGGAGAATTTGCTGAAAAAGTGTTGAAAGAGGTATTCTATGAAATTGTTCGCGAGTAAAAAACAGGAAGAAATAAAAAACGACAGATGGATCGCGCGGCAGGAGATACAGGGAGACCTGGTAAATGGCATACAGAGCAAGCTGGGCAGTCTGAATAAAACTGTTATGGAGATGAACTATGTTGCGGATGATACCAATGTGGCTATTAATGCGGTAGGCAATTCCATCGATACGATCAGCGATGGCAATAGCGAGCTGGCGTCCAGGACAAAAGAGATTAACCAGATCACGGTAAAGATGGGAAGGGCCATCGAAAAAACAGGCGGTTATGTGGAAGAACTGAATATGGCTACTCAGAGCATGTTAAATAATAACGAGGAAGTCATAGGGATTTTTCATGATCTGATAGAAGAAAATGCCGATACCGAAAATTGTATTCAGGAAATCGCGGTGAATACGATGGAAACCAATAAGGCGAGCCAGGAGATTCAACAGGCGATTAATATGATTAACAGCATTGCCAGCAAAACGAACCTTCTTAGCCTGAATGCATCCATAGAGGCGGCGAGGGCGGGCGAAGCTGGGAAGGGATTTGCAGTCGTAGCGGGGGAAATACGCGCCCTGGCGGAACAAAGCAGACAAAGCGCGGAAGCGATCGGAAAGATCATCGCTACTTTGGAAGCGAAATCCAATGAATCTGTGGATAATATTCAAAGAGTGCAGAATGCTTTTAAAAAGCAGACGGAGAGTTTGGGAAAAACAGATGCTATGGTGGCGCAGACGAATCGTCTGATTCAGGATGTGGCGGAGAAGGTAAAGCAGATTGAAACGAATTCGCGGGAACTGGATCAGGAGAAAAGCTTTATTATTGAAAACATGGAATCCTTGGAAAAGCTTAGTGACAGCAATTACTCGGCAACGGAGAATATTGTTTCCAGATTTAAAAGTATTGTGAGCAATGCGATTGGCATTGGGGCGAAATCGTTAGCGCTGACGAATATTTATGATGAGATGAGAGGGATTTGCTTCGGCGGACTGACGGGGGAAAAGAAGAAGGAGAAGAGGAAGAAGGAAGAAATCCGGGTGGCCTATATGCCTAATTACGGCAGTCTCTGCTCTGTTATTCCGGCAATCAGGATGGGATATTTTGACAGGGAGAATTATGAGGTAAAGCTTTATGCCTATGGAAACGGGCTGGAGATCATAAAAGCGATGGAAGAGGGAAAGATAGACTTCGGTTATATCGGCAACGGCGCCCATAAGTTCTGTATCAAGGGGCGGGCATGTATTGTGGCAATGTCCCATTTATCCAATGCGGAAGCGATCATCGGAAACAGAAAGCATGAAGTAAGAACGATCGCGGACTTGAGGGGAAAGAGGATCGGAAATGTGGAACACGCGTCCAGCGAAACGATTTTGCGTATTGCGCTGGAAACGGAGGGAATGTCTTTCCAGGACGTGGATATCGTCAATATGAAGCCGGAAGAAGTGCTGGAAGCCATGAAACAGGGACGGATCGATGCCTGTGCCGTCTGGTCTCCGTATACGCTGGAGATCTTAAAGCAGCTGGGCAATGATGTGGCGGTGATTGCGAATAATATGACTTATTGCAGCAAGACGGCCTCGATCTCTTCATGGATCGCCCTGCCCGGATATGTAAAGGAACATCCCGGTGAGGTGCTGCGCTTTACACGGGCTATTTATGGCGGGATGAATTACAGGGCAATAGAGGAGAATGTGAGAAAAGTTGCGGACTGGATCGGGGAGGTTACGTCTATCGATAAGAAGAGCGCATATGAACAGCGAAAAGATGCCCAGTGGCTGACGTCGGGTTTTGTGAGCGTGGGCGCTAAAAAAGGCGACGTGGCCAGATTTTATGAAATACAGCAAAGAGAGTTCATAGAATCCGGCGACGTGGAAAGAGCCGTGCCGGTAGGGCAGTATGTGCTGCTGGATAATATGGTGAAGGCCGGAGGGGGAGTGTGAGAAGTACTTCTAGAGCTCATGCCAGAGGGCATTTCGCTAAGAAGTACTAAGACTTGCTTTGGCAAGTCTTTCTCACACCGAAAAATGCCCGTTTTCGGGCATTTTTCAGTTGGGTTCCAGTTGGGTTTGAGGATGCGGTATGAGGGGGGAGTGGGGGATGATGAGGGGTTATTTGTATTGTAGGAGGATGGGGGCGAGGCCGTCGTGGTCGTTGTCGGTTTCGGTTATGAGATTGGCGGCTTGCTTGACATAGCTTTTGGCGTTGGACATAGCGATGCCGAGGGCGGCAGCCTGAAGCATGGATATATCGTTGGCCTCATCGCCGGCCGCTATGGTGCGGGAGAGGGGGATATTTAACAGGGAACAAAGTTTTTGTATGGCGGAACCCTTGCCGGAGGAGCCGGGAAAAATTTCAAGATATTGGTCGTTGGAGTATAGAAGGCTGACCTCATCTTTGACGAGAGGAAGCAGGGTTTGCCGGAAATGCTCCAATTTTTCTTTTTCATGTATTTCAATCGCTATGCATTTACAGGGTTCTTTGTCGAGAGCGCTCAGAACATCTTCGCAGATGATAACCGGTGTGAGGATGCCGCGCCGGTAATAATGGAGTTCTTCCGTATCGGCAGGGCTGATGATATGGGTATCCGTATAGGTATGGCAATGAACCCCCTGCTGCCTGGCAGTTTCCATAATAAGGGCGGTTTGGGGGAAGGTGAGGGCGGTGCGGGAAATAACGGTATTGCTGTCGCAGTCATAGATCTCGCTGCCATTGCATCCAATCAGATACATGCCGGGGAAGTCTAAACCGAGCGTGGTGCGCACATGGTTTACGCTTTCGATGGCCCGCCCGGAGCTGAGAGCCAGTTTGTTGCCGGCTTCCGTCCATTGCCCCAAGGCGTCCATGGTGGCGGGAGTGATTTTTTTGTCCGTTGTCAGAAGGGTGCCGTCTAAGTCGGTGAAAAATATTTGTGGATAGGGCTGCTTATTCATGATACATTTCCTTTCTCTTCTTTTGTATGGCTTTGAGGTCGTCCAGAACTTTTTCAGGAACACACAGTTTTCCGTAGCCTGTAGCCATTTCCAGTCCGGGCTTGGAGGAACCATGGAAATCGGAACCGCCGCTGATGCACAGGCCGTATTTCTTAGCGAGGGAATGCATATGGCGTTCTTCTGCCTGATGGTAAGTGCTGTAAATGGCTTCAATGCCGGCCAATCCGTCTTCGGCCAGAGTGTTTACAAGCGTGTCCAGGGATGCATCACTCATATGATAAAGGGGCGGATGGGCAAGAACCGGCAGACCGTTCGCTTTCAGGATCAGTTGTACTGCCTGGGAGGGGGTCACTTTTTCCCTGGGGACAAAATATTTGGCGCGGTCGCCGATATATCGCTCGAAAGCCTCAGGAATGCTTTTGATATAACCGTGATCCAAAAGATATTTTGCATAGTGCCCCCTTGTAATGACCGATCCGGGGAAGGCAGCCTGTAATTTTTCATAAGAAATATCGATGCCCGCTCCCTGTAGATTGGCGCACATTTTCTGGTTTCTGGCAATGCGGGAGTCTACGAACTCCTGAAGCTGCTGCTTGAAAAAGGGAGCTTCATATTCGATATAAAGTCCAAGTATATGAATATCTTTGCCATTGTATTCGGTGGAGAACTCGATGCCGGGGACGACTTCGAGGGGTAATGCGGGATCGCCGGAAGGAAGAAGGGGGATTTGTCCCTCTTGCAGACGAAGATTATGCGCTGCCGCCGCGCCCATGGCTTCGGAAATTCCCTCCGTCGTATCGTGGTCGGTGAGGGCGAATGCGGAAAGTCTTTTTTCCACTGCAAGCTCTACCAGGCGGGAGGGTGTCAGGCTTCCGTCGGATTTGTTGGAATGTACGTGAAGATCTACGATATTCATTGCCTATTGGTCTCCTTTCCCTGTGAATGGAAGCTCCTGTCTGACAGTGGGTCAGACAGGAGCGGATAAAAAATTTTAGTTGTCGTCTTCCGTGTTTTTATTGGTATAAACGGTACGTTTTCTTGCCATTTCATCGCTGGCAAGATATTCGTCATAAGTGGTGATCTTATCTACCAGCTGCCCGTTAGGAAGGATTTCCATAATGCGGTTGGCGGTAGTCTGGACAAACTGGTGGTCATGGCAGGAAAAAAGTTCCACGCCGGGGAATTTGATCAGGCCGTTGTTCAGAGCGGTGATGGATTCCATATCCAGATGATTCGTAGGTTCGTCCAATATCAGGCAGTTAGCGCCGCTGATCATCATTTTGGACAGAAGGCATCTGACTTTTTCACCGCCGGACAGAATGTTTACTTTTTTCACGCCGTCTTCTCCGGCAAACAGCATACGCCCTAAGAAGCCGCGGACATAAGTAACGTCTTTGACGGGAGAGTAGCCGGTCAGCCAGTCCACGATCGTATAGTCATTATCGAATTCTTTTGTGCTGTCTTTGGGGAAATAAGCCTGTGAAGTGGTTACACCCCATTTGTAGCTGCCTTCGTCCGGCTCCAGTTCGTCCATCAGGATCTGGAAAAGAGTGGTCTTGGCAAGCTCGTTGCCGCCTACAAAGGCGATCTTATCGTTATGTCCTACAGTAAAGGTAATATTGTCAAGGATTTTTACACCGTCTATCGTCTTGGAAATACCCTCTACGGTAAGGACTTCATTGCCGATTTCGCGATCCGGGCGGAAATCCACATAAGGATACTTCCTGCTGGAAGGCTTGATTTCGTCCAGTTCGATTTTTTCCAGCGCCCGCTTTCTGCTGGTTGCCTGTTTGGATTTGGAAGCATTGGCGGAGAAACGGGAAATAAATTCCTGCAATTCCTTGATTTTCTCTTCCTTTTTCTTATTGGCTTCTTTCATCTGGCGAATGAGGAGCTGGCTGGATTCATACCAGAAATCATAATTGCCAGCATAGAGCTGGATCTTGCCGTAGTCGATGTCGGCAGTATGGGTACACACTTTGTTCAGAAAATAACGGTCATGGGATACGACAATGACGGTATTTTCGAAATCGATCAGGAAATCTTCCAGCCAGGAGATAGCATCCAGATCCAGGTGGTTTGTAGGTTCGTCAAGAAGAAGGATATCGGGATTGCCAAACAGAGCTTTGGCAAGCAGAACTTTTACCTTTTCATTACCGTTCAAAGTATTCATAATGGAATTGTGGAGTTCCGTATTGATGCCAAGGCCGTTCAACAGCATGGCAGCGTCGGATTCCGCTTCCCAGCCGTTCATTTCGGCGAATTCGCCTTCTAGCTCGCTGGCGCGGAGACCGTCTTCATCGGTGAAATCTTCTTTGGCATAAATAGCGTCTTTTTCTTTCATGATCTGGTAAAGGCGTTCGTTGCCCATAATGACTACATCCATAACGGGATAGTCGTCATATTTGAAATGATCCTGCTCCAGAACGGACATACGCTGCCCGGGAGTGATGAAAATATCGCCTTTTGTTGTTTCCAGTTTGCCGGACAATATTTTCAAAAACGTGGATTTACCGGCTCCGTTTGCGCCGATAAGCCCGTAACAGTTTCCTTCGGTGAATTTGATGTTTACATCTTCGAATAATGCTTTTTTTCCTAATCTTAATGTTACATTGTTTGCACTGATCATAGGGGATAAACCTTTCTTTATTTTTCTTCTATACTATTATTTGCTTGAAAGTTTTGCCGGAGGCGTATGCCGTTGGCACAGGCCGCTATTCCTTATTGTACAGAAAATTGCTGAATTTGCAAGAGGTTCTTATGTTTTTTCAAATGAATTTTGACAGGCCGGAAAAGCGGTATGGCGGGAGGCGGAATGGAAGGATCGGTGGTTGACGCTGGGGGCGGACTGTTCTGACGGTTGCGTACAATCAGTTATTTTACTTATGAAATGGCGGATGATCAGGGGAAAATTGCCATGGAGGGCAATGTCATTAAGTTAGGCTTTGAGAATAACTGAGACCATACAATTCGCATTTTTCTTCTCCCTTTTTTGCATGCCAAAAAGACAGTTTCCACTGCCTGAATTTTATCTATAAATTTTATCTGAATTATGATATCCTGTAGTGGAAAGTCCTTGGCTGCTTTTTGTTGGCCTTACGTTCGTAATGCCTGTCAGGGCGGATGGGCAATGTATGGCGCAGTATAAGTGCTTTCAAATGGGATGGGCCGATTTTATTGCGGAAGTATTCCTTGCATATTTTTGCCGCATATGTATGATTGATCTGCCGGGCGTGTTTTTTCCCCGGTTTCACTTCAGGCTTCAACTGACTGGTAATCATGTGGCTGAAGTTGTACATGGTAAGCCTTGCAAAGATCTCCTGCATCATAAGGTCCATCTTTTTTGAATGGAAATGGAGCAGCGAAAGGGCATATTTTAATTCCCGGAAAGAAGTCTCTATCCCCCAGCGCAGCTTGTACAGCTCTTTGATTTCCGATAAGCCAAAGCGTCCTTCCGGCAGGTTCGTAAGGAGGTATACCGGTTCCCCCTCCTGCAGGTCGTTGCCGCATCTGACCACCCTCATGGGCTGGAAGTGGTAAGTGGGGGAGTCCTTGGAAACATAGGAAAAGCAGCGGTTGCCAGGCCGGTATCCCTCCCCCAGCATTCTGGCGCGGCTCTTGTTTCCCTTGAAGGAATTGGCATGGGCTATTTTGCAGGTGAATGGAAGGTCAAACTCCTTTTGCTCCGGGAAGTCTGCCTTTGCAAGGAACCCCCAGTTGCTGGAAGGCTTTTTGACCCGGATGACAAACGGGATGCCGCGGGCCTCGAGGTCGGCAACCATCTGGAAGGATTCATAGCCGCGGTCCCCGATGATGATGGAATGCCCCGGGTCGCTGAGCCGGTCCAGCATAGGCTTCAGCGCCGCCTGCTCCCCCGGCTTCTTCCCGGGATGGACGGCCGCGTCCACATACAGGCCGTCCATAAGGTCATAAAGGGCATTCATATGTACGCAGTTCCATCCCTTCTTTCCGGCGCCGTTAAAGAGATAAGAGGAAGCATCCTTTTCGTTCCTGGGGGTATAAATCGTGGACCCATCCACAGCCAGCAGGCGGTATCCCTTCCAGCGGGTCCCTTTATACTGGGCGGTAAAAGTACGGAAAAGCATATAGAGCGCATCGGGCTTTATCTTTAAGCGCTGCTGGTAGAAGGCAGAAGGGGAAGGGCAGTCCGGGCTGTCATGAAAATAATCGGTGAGTTCGTTGCGGATGGTGCTGCCTTCCATCTGGAGAAGGAAGCGCAGCATGGTAGGGAAGTCGAGTTTTTTTCTGCGGGTAAAATCGGTTTTGCTGTTCCAGACGAATTGTTCTTTCTGGTCGGATATGTGCCTGATGGCCTTCCTAAGGCTGGCCTTAATATGTGTGATATGTTTCATGGAGTCCTCCTTGGTATGTTTTCATCAAGGGCTCCGCCACACATTTTTGATGATTTGTCAATACCTTTTTCAAAAAAAGCAAAATAATACCGAAGCAATCGCTGTGATCACTTCGGTATTACAAAGCCTAACTTAATGACATTACCATGGAGGGCAATTTTAGAAAGCATGGGCAGGATGCCCGTTGCTTTCGACCCGTACGGCATGATATTATTTACCCATTTCATTAGTAAAATCTGATTGGAAGCTCCGTCAGAACAGTCCGCCCCCAGCGTCAACCACCGATCCTTCCATTCCGCCTCCCGCCATACCGCTTTTCCGGCCTGTCAAAATTCATTTTCGGGATGTTTTTAGCTATTGTGAAGCTTTTGGCCAGGTGATATACTGAAAAATAACAGAGGGCTTATCGGAGAAAGAAAGGGGCTGAAATCGTTATGGGGACTATGAAATTAAATTATAAACGGACATTTTTTATCGGGCTTGCATTTCTTTCCATTTCGGGTTTTTGGCAGATGTACGACAGCATTATTCCGCTGATGCTGCAGAACACTTTTCATCTGGGAGAGACGGTGACGGGGGCGCTGATGGCGATGGATAATGTGCTGGCTATTTTTTTGCTGCCTTTGTTCGGCACGCTGTCGGACAAGGCGGATACGAAGATCGGAAAGAGGATGCCTTTTATTGTAGGCGGCACGCTGCTGGCAGTTACATTTTTGCTGTTGCTCTCGGCGGCGGATAAAAAGCAGAGCCTTGTGATGTTTCTTTCTACTTTATTTTTACTGCTGCTTTCCATGGGATTGTACCGTTCCCCGGCGGTGGCATTGATGCCGGATCTGACGCCGAACCGCTTAAGGAGCAAAGCGAATGCTGTGATCAACCTGATGGGGGCGGTGGGCGGAGTATATGCCCTGATCATGATAAAACTATTGGTAGGGGCCGGGGAGAGGCCGGATTACCTCCCTTTGTTTATAAGTATCGGCGGTTTGATGATGGTGGCAGTTGCCGTGCTGTTTGCTACGGTAAAGGAAAAAAGGATTGAGGAGGAAATAAAAAAGCAGGGGGCGGAAAGCGGAGAGGGAAAAGAAGACAGAGCCGTTCCCCAAAAGACGGCGATGCCGAAGGAAGTAAAACGCAGCATGATTTTTCTGCTTATATCCATCTTCCTTTGGTTTACGGCGTATAATGCGGTGACGACGGCATTTTCCAGGTATACGAGAGTCGTCTGGCATATGGAGGGAGGAAGCTTTGCCGACTGCCTGATGGTGGCGACGGTGGCCGCGATCTGCAGTTATATACCGATTGGAAATATTGCGAGCCGCGTAGGAAGGAAAAAAACAATTTTAGCGGGCATTGCGCTGATGAGCCTTTGCTATTTTGCCGCCGTGTTCGTGGGGGCATATCATCCGCTGGTCAACATTGCCTTTGCGGCGATCGGGGTAGGATGGGCGGCCATCAATGTAAACTCTTACCCGATGATCGTGGAAATGAGCAAGGGGTGCGATATCGGGAAGTTTACGGGAACTTATTACACTTTTTCCATGGCGGCGCAGATATTTACTCCAGTGCTGTCCGGCTTTCTTCTGGAGAACGTTTCATACAGGACGTTGTTCCCGTATGCGTTCCTCTTTTCGATGCTGGCCTTTGTGACAATGATTCAGGTGCATCACGGGGACTCGCGGCCGGAAAAAAAGAAGGACA
The DNA here is from genome assembly GCA_000403275.2 of Lachnospiraceae bacterium 28-4. Taxonomy (GTDB): domain Bacteria; phylum Bacillota; class Clostridia; order Lachnospirales; family Lachnospiraceae; genus Kineothrix. Next base: position 262,297 of record KE159599.1, on the reverse strand, counting down.
TGCTGGAAAATTTTGATGTAGATGACTAAAATACGAAGGTGAAGGAAATGACGATTATTTTTACTATAGTAGCAGTGCTGGCGGCTCTGTATCTGTTGGCGCTTATGCCGCGGATGTGCCATAAACCGGACAAGACTCCTTTCCAGGGCGTCCTGTATGCCCACAGAGGCTTGCACGATAACAGGGGCGATGCGCCGGAAAATTCCATGAAGGCATTTGAAAAAGCGGTGGAGGGCGGTTATGGAATCGAGCTGGATGTACAGCTTTCCAAAGATAAGGTTCCGGTTATTTTTCATGATTTTACATTGGAGAGAGTTTGCGGAAAGGAAGGAAGGGTATACGACTATACCTATGAAGAGCTGAACAAATTTTCTTTGTATGGAACGGAGGAAAAGATTCCGAAACTGGAAGACTTTTTGAAGATGGTGGACGGAAGGGTGCCTCTGATCGTGGAACTAAAGGTGGAATGGACAGATATTTCAGTATGCCCGCTGGCGGATGGAATATTGAGCGGCTATCATGGGGCATACTGTATAGAATCCTTTAATCCTTTGGCGCTGATCTGGTACAGGAAAAACAGAAACAATATAATGCGGGGGCAGCTTTCCGATGCTTTTTTACAAGAAGAGGGGTTGAAAGGGCTTCTTTATTTTGTGTTGGAGCATATGCTGCTGAACTTTATGACCAAGCCGGATTTTATCGCATATAATCATAAGTATTACTGGACGCTGTCGAGGCAGATCTGTAAGAAATTATACAGGAATCTTGCGGTAGCATGGACGATAAAGAGTCAGAAGGAGCTGGATGCGAGAAGAAAGGATTTTGATTTATTCATTTTTGACAGTTTTATTCCGGAAGAATAGAATCATGGAGGTTAAATCCCAAGTTTGTGTCTGCGCGGCATCCACAAACTTGAAAGCCAGGCTGGCTTTGCGCAATAAAGCCGCGCAGAAATGGAGTAAAAGATGAGAAAAAATATTTGGCTGGCAATGGCCCTTATATTTGGAACGATGGCGCTGGGAGCATGTGGGACAGGGAACGAAAATAAAAATATGGAAGAAGTTTCTCAGGAACCGGAAGAGGAAAGGCAGGAAGAGCAGAAGCCGGAGGATGCGGCGGCGGAAGAGGAAACCACGGAGGCTGGAGGAAATATTTATGTGGAAGTAAAACAATCCAAAATGGAATTCGAGGCGGAAGACGGTACGGTAGTGCTGACGGTTGACCGTACGGTTCCGGTTGTTACCATATCGAACCATGCGGAAAGCGCGGAAGCTATTAATGAATATATTAACAGCGCTTTTCCGGAATACGATGAGGAGATGTTGGAAATAGCAAAAGAGACTTATGCGGATCTTGGAAAAGAGAACTGGCGCGGATATGCGTCAGGGGAAACTTTTGCTTCGGAGAGGACGGATTCGGCGGTGATCAGCTTTACCGCTACCTATTATTGGGATATGGGGGGAGCGCATCCGAACAGTGGGAGGTGCGGATTGAACTTTAGCACGGAGACCGGAAAAATACTGACACTGGAAGATGTCGTGATAGATAAAGAAGCGGCCACAGCGGCAATTAACGATTTTATTTTGGAAGAAACAAAAAAGGAAGAATATGGAGGAATGTTTTTCGAAGGATATGAGGAGAGCATTGGAGATATTTTGACGGAAGACAGCTGGTATCTTGGGGATGAAGGATTTCATATTATTGTGAATGAATATATTATCTCTCCTCATGCGGCAGGGATCATGGACTTCGTGATTCCCTACGGGGAAGCTGGCTTTTTAAAGGAAGAATTCAGAAAATAGGCGGTGCGATATTCATAAAATGGGAAGAAAAGCCGATATAAAGAACAGGAAACAGGAAATTTGACAGAAACAAAAGGATTTGTTTCGAACATTGTAGCTTCAGGGAGGATACGGGATGGCGACAGTAACGATTAATTTGGCGGGAATAAATGGAACCCCGGGTTATGGCATTCATGCGGCGAACGACTCCAATACGGAAAAAGGAGACGGCAGCCAGGTAAAAAACGGATCGGTTTTTATAGGGAATAAGAAGGGCGGAATTTCTGATCTGATTGAGCAAAAGCGGGCACAGGCAAGAAAACAGGCGACAAAGGTACTGCGGGATCAGTTTGCCAGGGATAATAAGATAACGGATAATATGAATGAGATGCGGGCCAGGAATGCGGAGATTATGGGGGAACTTAACGGTCTGGCCGAACAGAAAAAAGGTTTTATGGAGGAGCGGGACGCCCTGCAGGAGAAATTCGGAATTGACCCGGACAGCCAGGAACAGAAAGATCTGGAATTGCTGCGCAAGGCAAATAATTATTTCGAATCGGGCAATCTTGCCATATTGACCAAGGATGAGCTGGAAAGGCTGGCGAATATGGGAGAAAGGACGGAATACCAGCAGCGGGCTTTGGAATACGATGCGATCATAGAACATATTACAAGTATAGAAACAAAGCTGAATGGAGAAAAAATGGGGAATACCAGTTCCATTACGGCTGCCAAACAGGCGATTCTGGAAGCGGGCGGCAAAGGAATCCGGGCGGCGAAAGAGGCGGCGGAATCTATTCTCGATGCTGCTTCCGATTCCATTATCGGGATGCTCTGGCAGGATGCCAAGAAACACGTGGACGAGGAGATGGAGAAACTGGTCGAGGCGGCGAAGGAGCAGGCGGAGAAGAAAGAAGAGCAGGAAGAAAAACTGGAGGAAAGCAAGGAAGAGAAAGAAGAACAGGAAGAAATGACGGAAGCTATTCGGGAGACCGCATCGGAACAGGAGAAACTTCAGGGCGAGATCAAGAAGATACTGGCGGAAGCGGAACTGTTGGAGGAGGACATGAAAGGACTCGTGGTAAACGATGTTATGTAGCGCGCTATACTGTAGCGTTATATATAAGGAAAACGGAAGACCAGGGAAATTGGTTCCACGAAATAAGGAAAGCTAGGGAGAGCGCAGATAGAGGACGGAGTCCGAAGTATCTGCGCTCGTTGTCAATCAGAGGGTAGGAGGAGACAGCATATGCATATTCATGATTTGGAAAAGAACTATGGTTATGAAAAAAAATGTGGGAGCGGCAGGTCATATTGTGATAAGACGGCAAAAGAATATTTGCAAGAGAACAGAGGCAGACAGGGGAATCCGTTTTGGGAGCAAATGAACCGGAAAGAGGGGATCAATGAGCGCTATAGGAAGGAGTATGGCGGCGAGGGGGAAGAATGTTCCGAAGAGGATTGGGAGGAAAAGCTGAAAAAATGGGATGAGGAGATGAAACGGGTCAGGGAGAGAAACCGGAGGGAGAGTAAAAGGCTCCAGGAAGAACGGCTCAGGAAGAGACGGATACAGAGGAAATTGTGGGAAAAACTGGCGCTGAAAAAATATCTGGCCAGACAGGATGAGATTATGCAGATGAATGAAAAAATATCTTTGGAGCGGGCGGTAGGAGAAGATGTATATATCGAAAAAGCTCCTTTGAGTAAAAGCCTGAGCGTTGCTGAAATCATGGCGATTTGTTCGGAACTTTAGATATTTTATAATGAGGAGGCGGGAGTGCGGATATGATTACGAACATGATAGGAAAAGGAAAAACAGCGGCACCGGGTATGACGGAAGAAAAACAGCGGATGCCGATTGAGCAGCAGCTGATGGAGTATGCACGCAGCATCAGAGAGGAAGGGCTGCGGGGGGAAACAAAGGAAGCCTATGCAGCAAGGGTATATGCGAAGGCACGGTCCGGGCAGAAGCTGACTGCGGATGAAATGAGTTTTCTTGCGAGAACCAATCCAGAATTGTACCAGAAAGTATTACGTGCCCAGAGGATACGAAAGGAAATGGAAAGCAGACTGAAAAGCTGCCGTTCCAAACAGGAGGCGCAGGAAGTATTTTCTGCTTTTGTCGGGAGCATCAGCGAGAAAGACCCGGACAGGGATATGATTATCCAGGCATTGAACCAGGCGTTCCGGGAGTTTCAGGAAAGCGGCGAATATCAGAGGCTGCCGGAGACGGAAGAAGAGGCAAAAGAAAAGATGCCGTTAGAGTTTGTGCGAAACGGGAACGGATATCAGGAAGCATACATAGCGGAGGGGGCGGAGGAATCCTTTGAGGCGGATGCATAGATGGCATCCGGATTACGAATTTCGCTGAAAACAACAGGAAAATTCATAGACAAACTTCATAAAAAAAGGTATACTGTTACAGAGACAACAGTTGAAAAATCTTAGATTTTTTAACTGTAAATATGGAATGCAGAAGAGGGATGAACTATGAGTTATCAAGAGATTGCTTTTGAAAAAAGGATCAAAGAAAATATTAAAAATTATGCAATAAAAAATCTGTATGCCATGGATCTGTTGGAAGAATATCTTCAAGTTCTGGCCGGTTCTTATGATATGGAAATACTCCTTACGGGCCGCCATGGGGAGAAGATATTGGAAGTGGGAGATTTTGCAGGGTTTCAACCGGATGTGGAAGCGGAACCGGGGGAGAAACTGCGCATTGCGGATCGCACTGTTGCCCATATTTATGTAAAATATGACAAGGTACAGGAGGAAAAAAGAGAAGAGGCCGGGAAAATGCTGAAAGCATCTATACGACTCCTGACATCTTTGGGAAATGAAGTATATATGCACAGGGAATCCGCCGCCTATATCGATGAGCTGGAAGTAAGGCTGGGGAAGGGAAGGCAACAAAGGAGATGCGGTGAGACGGAGGATGTCCTGACCGGAGTTTATAATAAGAATTACATAGAAAGTAAAATGCAGGTATTGGAGCGTTCCGAAACAATACCGGTAGCAGTGATCAATATAAATATTAACGACTGGAAATTTGTATATGACAATTTTGGAGTCGAGAAGAGCGACAGTCTGATCCAACTGATTGCTTCTATTATAAAAAAAGAGGCGAAAAGCGAGTATATGATCGGAAGGATCGACGGGGACGTATTTCTTGTGCTGATTCCCATGGCGGAAGACGGGGAAGCAGAGGATTACTGCCAAAGGATACAGGATGCATGCCTGGCTTATGATGAAGATGAGGCGCTCGCGCCTTCCGTAGCGACAGGCATCGTATATAAGACCAATGTGGAGGAACTTCTGGAAGATAAAATATCCGATGCGGAATATGAGATGTTTAACCACAAACTGGAAATTAAAAGCGCGCCGGGGTATCAGGAGAGACTTCGAAGAGGGCTGAAAAAATAAGAGGGATTTTTAAAGAGGATTTCATGTACGGTGAGTATATGAAATCCTTTGTGCGATAGGGCATTATAATTTCCTATAAACTTTATAAAATAATTATTAAAAAATGAAATATATTAAAAGTGAGTAAATAAGAGTAAAATAAAGAAAAGATGAGAAAAATAAAGAAATGGAGATTCTTGCCTTTATAATTGCATTTGCAAACCGTTGCATATGAATTTAATATATGGGTTAGTGATTAGCACTCAATGAAAAAGAGTGCTAATAAGACGAAAAAAATGAAAATTGACATAAGGAGGCTTTTAAAATGAAATTAGTACCTTTAGGCGACAGAGTTGTATTAAAGCAGTTAGTAGCAGAAGAAACGACGAAATCGGGTATTGTCCTTCCGGGGCAGAATAAGGAGAAGCCGCAGCAGGCGGAAGTAGTGGCAGTGGGGCCGGGCGGAACGGTGGACGGCAAAGAAGTGAAGATGGAAGTAAAAGCCGGAGATCATGTCATCTATTCTAAGTATGCGGGGACGGATGTTAAGATTGACGAAGAAGAATTCATTATTGTAAAGCAGAGCGATATATTGGCAGTGATCGAATAAATGAAGCGGTAAATATTTTTGCTTTATAAGAGACAGCGCCGTAAGGCGCATGCATTCACTTTATTCAGACAAACAGGAGGTTGTTAATCATGGCAAAGGAATTAAAATATGGGGCAGAAGCCCGTGCAGCATTGGAAACAGGCGTAAATAAACTGGCAAATACGGTAAGGGTGACATTGGGTCCCAAAGGAAGAAACGTGGTTTTGGATAAATCTTTCGGCGCTCCGTTGATTACCAACGATGGCGTTACGATTGCCAAAGAAATCGAATTGGAAGATGCTTTTGAGAATATGGGAGCACAGCTTGTAAAGGAAGTGGCAACGAAGACAAACGATGTGGCTGGCGACGGAACTACGACAGCGACCGTACTTGCACAGGCAATGGTAAATGAGGGAATTAAGAACCTGGCGGCAGGCGCTAATCCGATTATCTTAAGAAAAGGTATGAAGAAGGCGACGGACTGCGCAGTAGAAGCGATCGCAAAGATGAGTTCAAAAGTAAGCGGCAAAGAACAGTTCGCGAGGGTTGCGGCAGTTTCTTCCGGCGACGAAGAAGTAGGAACGATGGTTGCGGATGCTATGGAGAAGGTATCCGGCGACGGCGTAATTACGATTGAAGAGTCCAAAACGATGCTGACAGAACTGGATCTGGTAGAAGGTATGCAGTTTGACAGAGGATATATTTCCGCATATATGGCAACCGATATGGATAAAATGGAAGCGGTGCTGGATGATCCTTATATATTGATTACGGATAAGAAAATCTCCAATATCCAGGAAATCCTTCCGTTGCTGGAGCAGGTAGTTCAGTCCGGCGCAAAACTGCTGATCGTAGCAGAGGATGTGGAAGGGGAAGCTCTGACTACATTGATTGTGAATAAACTGCGCGGAACCTTCAACGTAGTAGCGGTAAAAGCTCCCGGATACGGTGACAGAAGGAAAGCAATGCTGGAGGATATCGCTATCCTGACAGGCGGCCAGGTGATCAGCGAAGAACTGGGGCTTGATTTGAAAGAAATCACTATGGATCAGTTAGGACGTGCGAAGTCCGTAAAGGTACAAAAGGAAAATACGGTTATCGTTGACGGCGAAGGCGATAAAGAAGCAATTCAGGCAAGGATCGCCCAGATCAAAAAGCAGATTGAAGAAACTACTTCTGATTTCGACAGGGAAAAATTGCAGGAGCGCCTTGCAAAACTGGCGGGCGGTGTTGCAGTGATCCGTGTAGGTGCTGCGACGGAGACAGAAATGAAAGAAGCAAAGCTTCGTATGGAAGATGCTTTGAATGCGACGAGAGCGGCAGCAGAAGAGGGAATCATCGCAGGAGGCGGATCCGCTTATATCCACGCAGCGAAAGAAGTAGAAAAACTGGCGGAAAGCCTGGAAGGCGATGAAAAGACAGGCGCGAAAATCGTATTGAAAGCGTTAGAGTCTCCTTTATACCACATCGTTGCAAATGCAGGACTGGAAGGTTCCGTTATCATCAATAAAGTAAGGGAATCCGAGGTTGGCACAGGATTTGACGCTCTGCGTGAAGAATATGTGGATATGGTGGCGGAAGGCATCCTTGATCCCGCAAAGGTAACAAGAAGCGCTCTTCAGAATGCGACCAGCGTGGCATCTACGCTCCTTACCACAGAATCCGTTGTGGCAAATATTAAAGAAGATGCGCCCGCTATGCCCGCAGGCGGCGGAATGGGCGGTATGATGTAATAGAATTGATTGAATAACAAAAAAGGCAAAAGACAGCCGCGTCGATAATTTCCAGTTATTGGCGCGGTTGTTCATATTATCCAAGCTGGTGAAAAAATATTTTGAAAATAGTATTTGCCGATATTGGCCGGGAAAGCGGTTGTCATAGGCGGCGGGAGCGGTTATAATTAAGAAGGAACTATCATTGGGGAAGGCATGGCGCTTTCCATATCCGTTTTTTAGAAACAGGCCGGGAGTGATAAGCAGGGAATGCAGAAAACATTGGATGAAGTCAGAAAATTGTTTAAAAAGGATAGGTTTGCGACGGAAAGCGGAGCCGTTATCGATGAGATCGGCGAACGATATGCGAAATGTAGTCTGAAACTATCGGATTCCCATAGGAATGCCCTTGGGGCTGTAATGGGAGGAGCTATTTTTACATTGGCCGATTTTGCGTTTGCAGTGGCTGCCAACTGGCAGGATCCGGGGGTGGTGTCCCTCAGTTCCAATATTGCTTATCTGGGAACTGCAAAAGGGGAAAAGCTGACGGCCCGGGCACAATGCATAAAAAACGGGCGCACCACGAGTTATTACAATATTGATATTGCGGATGAGCTTGGAAACCAGGTAGCTGTCATGACAGTGACCGGCTACAGGAAACCCCTTGCGGGGCATTAAAATCCGTTGACAAGAAAATAATATATTGATATGATTTTTATGGAAACCATTTATTTACCGGCGCGTTGTTCATGGCGGCGGAAAACGGGGATAAGGGTGATCATATGAAGAAAAAGATAATATTGATGGTGGATGATGTACAGCTTAACCATAAGGCGGCAAGCCTGGTTTTACAGGATACGTATGAATTGTATGAAGCGTTGTCTGCAAAGGAAGCCTTCGAGATTATGGAAACGGTACGGCCGGATTTAATTCTTCTGGATGTAATCATGCCGGGGATGGACGGCTATGAAATGATGAGGATTTTGAAATCGACACCTTGCTATAAAACAATTCCGGTGATTTTCCTTACGGCGGAGACGAGGGCCGAGTCGGAAGTGGAAGGATTCAACTGCGGAATCGTGGATTATATCACCAAACCCTTTGTTCCCATTGTTATGAAAAAAAGAATTGAAACTCAGATTGCTTTGGCTGAGTATGAACGGAGCCTGGAAGAAAAAGTGGCGGAAAAAGTAGAAGAGATCGAGAGCATGTATGATCTGATGACCATTAGTTTTGCCGGACTGGTGGAGTCCAGAGACGGCGTAACGGGAGGGCATCTGAAAAATACGTCTTTATTTTTCAAATTGTTTATTGAATATTTGATGGAGCTTCCCAAATATAGAGATGAACTGCCTGAGAGCCTTGTAAGAAGGGCATGTCGCTCGGCACCGCTTCATGATGTGGGAAAGATAGCGATCGAGGATGCTGTGCTTCGAAAAGCAGGAGGCTTGAGCAAAGAAGAATTTGAACAGATGAAAATGCACTCTGTCATAGGAGGAGATATTTTTGCTTTTATTAAAGGAAGGATTCCGGACAGGGAATTTGCCGAAGTGGCGGAGCAAATAGCCAGATGCCATCATGAGAAATGGAATGGAAGCGGATATCCGGATGGACTGAAAGGAAAGAACATCCCATTGGTGGCCAGGATCATGAGCATTGTGGATGTATACGATGCTTTGACATCAAAAAGGCCATATAAGGAGCCGTTCAGCCATGAAAGAGCGATGATAATGATCGCTGAAAAAAGTGGCATAGAGTTTGATCCTGAACTGGTGAATGAGTTTTTGAATATAGAGGACCGGATCAAAGAGTGCCTTCACGTGAAGGAACAGATGATTACGGAGCAACAATATTTTATGGTACATTGCAATAAGAATTTTTAGGCGGCGTCTGTGGCCGGAATGGGGATAAAAAATGAAAAGATTGGAAGAATATGTAAGGAGTATACCGGATTTCCCGGAGGAAGGCATTATTTTCAGAGATGTGACAAGCGTTCTCCAGGATGCGGAAGGTCTGCAGCTTGCTGTGGATACCATGCAGGAGAAGGTAAAAGATTTGGAATTTGATGTGATTGTCGGGCCGGAATCAAGGGGATTTATTTTTGGTATGCCTATTGCATATAATTTAAAAAAGCCCTTTGTTTTGATACGCAAGAAAGGAAAACTTCCTTGTGAGACGGTTTCCATTGATTATGACCTTGAATATGGCAAGGCAACGATCGAAATGCATAAGGACTCGGTACGGGAAGGGCAGAAGGTATTAATTGTAGATGACCTGATCGCCACCGGGGGAACGACGGAAGCGATGGTCAGATTGATCGAGTCCCTGGGAGGAGAAGTAACAGGGATTGTAGTTTTAATGGAACTGGCAGGATTAAAAGGGCGTGAACGGCTGGGAGGCTACCGGCTGGAATCCGCGATCAGGTATGAAGGAAAATAATGTAGATAGGGGTTTTGGACTATAAAGAAATAAGAAAGCAAGAAAAAATAATGGCCGGAGATGTGTATGACAGAAGAAAAGGATCATGTAACAACTGAAAAAAAAGGTCTGATATTTGACGATGGCAGGATTGAATTGATTCAGGAATTCCAGAGTCCCGACCAGCTGTATCAGGATCTGATTGCCCGGGTAAGGAAATATCACCCTTCGGATGATATTTCTTTAATAGAAAAGGCATATCGGATTGCTTATGATGCCCATAAAACGCAGGTCAGGAAGTCAGGAGAACCTTATATTATCCATCCTCTCTGCGTGGCGATTATCTTGGCAGACCTGGAAATGGATAAGGAAACGATTGCGTCCGGTCTTCTGCACGATGTAGTGGAAGACACGATTATGACCGATGAGGAGATAAAGGCCGAGTTTGGCTCCGATGTAGCTCTGCTGGTAGATGGTGTTACGAAGCTGCAGCTTTTGCAGTTGTCCGGGGACAACGAAGGGAAAACGGCGGATAAGCTGGAAATGCAGGCGGAGAATCTGAGGAAAATGTTTCTTGCCATGGCGAAGGATATCCGGGTTATTATTATTAAACTGGCTGACAGGCTGCACAATATGCGGACATTGAAACATATGCCGTCGGAAAAGCAGCAGAGGATAGCGAAGGAAACCTTGGATATTTATGCTCCTATTGCCCAAAGACTGGGGATTTCTAAGATTAAGGTGGAGTTGGATGACCTTTCTTTAAAATATCTGGAACCGGAAGTTTATTACGATCTGGTGGATAAGATCGCCGTCCGTAAGAGCGAACGGGAAAGATATATCCAGAATATTGTCAATGAAGTAAGTAAACATATCGAAAATGCGGGTATTAAAGCTCAGATTGACGGCCGCGTCAAGCATTTTTTCAGCATTTATAAAAAAATGAAGAATCAGGATAAGACGATCGACCAGATTTATGATCTGTTTGCAGTACGCATCATAGTGGATACGATCAAGGACTGCTACGGGGCGCTGGGCGTGATCCATGAGATGTATAAGCCGATTCCGGGGCGTTTTAAAGATTATATCGCTATGCCGAAGCCGAATCGTTACCAGTCGCTGCATACCACATTGATCGGTTCTAACGGGCAGCCTTTTGAAATACAGATCAGAACCCATGAGATGCATAAAGCGGCGGAATACGGAATCGCGGCCCATTGGAAATATAAAGAGGCGGCCGATGGCAAGAAAGTGGAGGCCCAGGAGGAAGAAAAACTCACCTGGCTCAGACAGATTTTGGAATGGCAGCAGGATATGTCCGACAACAGGGAATTTATGAATCTGTTGAAGAACGATCTTGACCTGTTTTCTGATAGTGTATATTGTTTTACCCCAAGGGGAGAGGTGAAAAATCTTCCGGCAGGATCTACGCCGATCGATTTTGCCTATAATATTCACAGCGCGGTGGGAAATCGGATGATCGGAGCCAGAGTGAACGGAAAATTGGTAACGATCGATTATGAAATACAAAACGGCGACCGCGTGGAGATTTTGACTTCCCAGAATTCCAAAGGGCCCAGCATGGACTGGCTGAATGTGGTAAAAAGTACTCAGGCGAAAAATAAAATCAATCAGTGGTTCAGGAATGAACTGAAAGAAGAAAATATTATAAAAGGCAAGGAAATGATGGCTTCCTATTGCAAGACAAAGGCCATCAATATGCAGGAGATCATGAAGCCGGAATATATGGACGGCATCATGAAGAAGTATGGATTTAAGGATTGGGATTCTGTCTGCGCGGCGGTCGGACATGGCGGCCTGAAGGAAGGGCAGATTATTAATAAGCTGCAGGAATTATACGACAAGGCTCATAAAAAAGCGATGACCGATGAAGAAGCGCTGGCTTCGGTTGTCGAGAACCAGGGAAAGTTCGTGCGGGCAAAATCCCAGGGAGGCATTGTCGTAAAAGGTATTCATGATGTAGCGGTGCGCTTTTCCAAGTGCTGCAGCCCGGTGCCCGGGGATGAAATCGTAGGATTTGTCACCAGGGGCAGGGGAGTGTCCATACACAGGACTGATTGTATTAACATTATCAATATGCCGGAGATAGAAAGGGTAAGGCTGATCGATGCGGAGTGGCAGCAGTCGCCGGAAGAGGTGACGGGAGAAAAGTATTTTGCCGAGATCAGGATTTTTGCAAACAACAGGAACGGCCTTCTGGCAGATATCGCGAAAACGCTGACGGAGAAGAATATAGATATTCTTTCTTTGAATACGAGAATAAGCAAACAGGGTATCGCTACGTTGTCAACGTCCTTTGAGGTGAGGAGCCGGGAAGAACTGAACCGTATTATCGATAAAATCAGCACGGTGGAGAGCGTCGTCGGCATTGAGAGGACGACGGGCTGACAGAGAAAGGAGCGGAGAGGAAATGGCGGAACTGAAAATAGGCAGGATGGTTCTCGGAATTTGCCAGACCAACTGTTATTTTGTATATAGAGAGGGAAGCAAAGAAGTTATTTGCTTTGATCCTGCGGATGCGGGAGACCACATTTATGAGACGCTAAAAGGAAAGGGCCTGGAGGTGGCGGGCATTCTTCTGACACACGGGCATTTTGACCATATATGGGGCAGCAGGAAACTGAGAGAGTTGAGCGGTGCCAAAATATATGCCTGTGAAGAAGAAAAAAACGTATGTGAAGATGCGGTGAATAACGTGTCGGAACAGGCGGGGCGCGCTTATACGGTGAAGCCCAACCATTATTTGAAAGACGGGGAAGAAATAACGATTGCGGGCATGACTTGCAAGCTGATAGCGACTCCCGGGCATACGATCGGAAGCTGCTGTTATTATTTTGAAGAAGACGGCATTCTGATCAGCGGGGATACTTTGTTCCAGGAATCTGTGGGAAGGACGGACTTTCCTACCGGAAGCATGGGCAGCCTCGTTCGTTCCATTAAGGAAAAATTATTTGTGCTGCCTGATGAGACGAAAGTATATCCCGGCCATGGGGATATGACGGATATCGGTTCGGAGAAGAAATATAACCCTTTTTTGCAGTAAAAATGTGGGAAGAGAAAAAGCCGCGCAGGAAATGGGGTTAAAAATGAAAATAGTGATAGTGATGGATTCGCTGAAAGGCTGCCTGACTTCCATGGAGGCCGGAAAGGCGGTGGCAGAAGGGATACGGCGTGCGGATCCGGAAGCGGATATAAAAGTAATGCCCCTGGCGGACGGGGGCGAAGGCACGGCGGACTCTCTGATTATGGGGATGGGCGGAAAAGAGCGGAAGGTAAGGGCGACGGGGCCTTTGGGCGCTATGGTGGACTGCGGATATGGCATGATCGGGGAGAACAGGACTGCGGTTATGGAAATGGCATGCGTTGCGGGGCTTCCACTGGTGCCGCCGGAAAAAAGAAATCCGATGGATACCACGACTTACGGGGTAGGGGAAATAATTAAAGATGCGATCGGAAAAGGATGCCGGAATTTTATTATAGGCATCGGGGGAAGCGCTACCAACGACGGCGGGATTGGTATGCTGCAGGCTCTTGGGTTCGGATTTCTGGATAAAGACGGGAGACAGACGGCGTTTGGGGCGAAAGGACTGGCCGATTTGGCTTGTATTACAGATACCGATGCGATGAAAGAATTGAAAGAGTGCCGGTTCCGCATTGCCTGTGATGTTTCGAACCCGCTTTGCGGGCCCGACGGCTGCAGTGCGGTATACGGCCCCCAGAAAGGCGCGGATGCATCCATGGCTGCCTGGATGGACCGGTGGATGGAAAGGTATGCCCTGCTGGCGAAAGAAAAATATGCGGAAGCGGATATGTGGAAGGAAGGAACAGGAGCGGCCGGAGGGCTTGGCTTTGCCTTCCTCACTTTTTTGAACGGAACTTTGGAACCCGGAGTGAATATTATATTGGACGAGACGGGAATAGAACGCCATCTCAAAGAAGCAGATCTTGTCATAACCGGAGAAGGCAGGATGGATAAGCAGACGGCTATGGGAAAGGCGCCTTTGGGAGTGGCGAGGCTGGCAAAAAAATATAGGAAGACGGTTATCGCTTTGGCGGGAAGCGCGGAGGAAGGATGCGGACAAGAGGAAATTGACGCATATTTTTCCATTTTACAGCAACCGGCGGCCCTGGAAGAAGCGATGGAACCGCAGACCGCGGAAAAAAATCTGTCCGTTACGGCAGAACAGGCTTACAGGCTATGGAAGGCGGGAACCCGCTATTTTTCAAAACCATGCACCCAGTCGGCTTTTAAAAAGTAAATCAAAAAAACGATGGAGCTGAGCGACCAGGTAAGGGGATAAGCCCAGAAAATAACGTTGATCACCGGGATAAAACGGACGATAAGGGTGATGTAGGATACCCGGACGATACACCAGAAACAAAGCATAGTAATCATGGGAACGGAAGCTTTTCCGGCGCCTCGCAGAATACCGGCGATACAATGGGAAAAGGAAAGCAAAAAGTAAAAAAGCGTGACGGTTCTCGCCTGGGTTGTGCCGTAGGCGATGACTTCCGGCGTGCGGTTGAAGGCAGAAATAAGGATGGGAATGGCAAAGTAGATGAAAATACCTACTACCTCCGCCATAGTGATAGAACAGAGGATGCCGAACCGGGCGCCTTTTTTTGCCCGTTCATACTGTTTTGCCCCGAGGTTCTGGCTGATAAAGGTGGTGAGGGCGAGAGAAAAACAGGTGATGGGCAGGAAACCAAAGCCTTCGATCTTGGAATAAGCGCCGCACCCGGCCACCGCCATTTTGCCAAATTTGTTAATATTGCTTTGGACGACCACGTTGGCGAGGGCAATGATAGAGTTCTGGAACCCTGCGGGGAGGCCGTTGGCGATGATCTGTCTTAACATAGGGAGGTCAAAACGGATCAGCCGCAGAGATACCTGGTAATCTTCGGGACTTTTGAAAATCAGGCGGAAGAGGCATAAAAAAGCGCTGATAAACTGAGAAAGGATGGTGGCGAAGGCCGCCGCCCCGACTCCGAAACCGAGAACGCCAACAAACAGCAGATCCAGCAGAATATTAATAACAGAAGATACGATCAGATAGACAAGAGGGTGTCTGCTGTCGCCTACGGATTGCAGGATTCCCACGAATACATTGTACATAACGAAGGAGAGGGAACCCATAAAATAGATGCGGAAATAAACGGTAGATTCCGGCAGTACGTCCGCCGGCGTTCCCATCCATATGAGGATATGGGAAGTGAGGAGGACGCCGGTTATCGTCAGAAAGATTCCGGCGGCGAGTCCGAAAGCAATGGTCGTATGTACCGCTTTTTTTACTGATTTCAGTTCTCTCGCCCCATAATATCTGGCGATGACTACGCCGGCGCCTGCGGCAATGCCGTGGAAGAAACCGACCATGAGAAAAATAAGGTTTCCGGAGGAACTTACGGCGGCGAGCGCGTTGCTGCCGAGGAAGTTGCCTACGATAAGGGAATCGGCGGTATTATATAATTGCTGGAAAAGGTTTCCCAGAAAAAGAGGAAGGGCGAAAGCGATGATTTTTCTCCCGATGGAGCCTTCGGTCATTAAGGTTGTCTTTTCAGCTGTTGCAGTCATTGTGATACCTCGTTTCTTTTGGATGTATGCTTACCATATTATATAAGATTGGAATGTATAAATCAAATGTTACTATTGTGGAAAGGGGTTTTGGAAGGATGGAATGAGAAAGATAGAATGAGGGAGGAAAGGCGGCAGGAGAACGGCGGGACGGGGCAGGCGGAAAATGGTTTTCCGTGCTGGCTGCGGGAAATGGATTTTCTAAATATTCCGGCCAGGCGGTGTCGGCCGGACGCAACCGCCAGCAATTCGCCGTCCGGGCTCATAGCTGGCTTTTGGTGACATCCGTGTCACCAAATTGCTGTTTATATACGGAATATTAAGAAAATCTCATTTCCCTGCGCAAAGCAGCGGTAAAACCATTTTCCGCCTACTCCGTCCCGCCGTTCTCCTGCCGCCTTTCTTCTTTCCTGCCAAGCTTTGCTGTGTCCTATCCTGCTAAAATTGATTTCTGCTTGTTGCTGGCGGTATATGTTTGATTTTTATGGGGTTCCGCACTATAATAAAAATAAATGAGGAGAAAACAGATGATTACAATATTGATCAATAAACCGGAGTTTGAATATGATATCCATTCTCTTGTCAAGGCTTTTTATCCGGAGGAGGATGTGAAGGTGTACTGCGGGGAGGAAGCAGGGGAAGGCATGGTCTTTCGCATTGACTTTGAGGAAAACGGGATGAGGATGCGGCTGGGAGAGGAAGCAGAGGAAGAGGGTGCGTGGGAGGAATGCGCTGCCGATGCGGGTCGGGGAGAGAGGAAAAATGTTCTAAAGCAGTTGATCTATGGGACATTATCCGAACATTTGAATAAAGAACTGCCTTGGGGAACCCTGACGGGAATACGTCCTACGAAAATTTCTATGGGCATGATAGAAGAGGGGTGGACGGAGGAAGAAATACTGGAGGCTATGAAGAGAACTTATTTTATCAGCGACGCAAAGGGCCGGTTGAGTATTGAGATTGCGAAACGGGAGACGGAGATTTTGTCTTCCCTGCATTATAAAGACGGATACAGCTTGTATATCGGGATACCTTTTTGCCCGACTACATGTCTTTACTGTTCTTTTACTTCTTATCCGATTGTGTCATGGAAAAAGCGTGTCGGGGATTATTTGGATGCCTTGGAAAAGGAGATGGCATATGTGGGGGAGACATATGGAGACAGGATCGTGGATACCGTTTATATAGGGGGCGGTACGCCGACCACCTTGGAGCCGGAAGAGCTGGATCGGCTGCTGGCAGCGGTATATCGGTATTTTGATTTGGGCCGTGTACAGGAATTTACGGTGGAGGCCGGCCGGGCGGACAGTATAACGGTGGAAAAGCTTCGGGTATTGAAAAAACATGGGATTACGAGAATATCCATTAATCCGCAGACGATGAGGGAGGAGACTTTGCGCATCATAGGGAGAAAACATTCGCCGGAGCAGGTAAAGGAGGCGTTTGCCCTTGCCAGGGAAGAAGGGTTCGATAACATCAATATGGATATTATTCTGGGGCTTCCCGGAGAGACGCAGGAGGATGTGAGATATACGGCGGCAGAGATCAAGAAGCTGTCCCCGGACAGCCTGACCGTGCATTCTTTGGCCATTAAAAGGGCATCCGGGCTAAACCAGTGGATCGAAAAAAATGGAATGGCCGCATTGAAAAATACGGACGCCACGATGGGGATCGCAGCGGAGGCGGCAAAGAATATGGGGATGGAGCCCTATTATCTGTACCGGCAGAAAAATATGTCCGGTAATTTTGAGAACGTGGGTTATGCCCTTCCGGGAAAGTATGGCATTTATAATATTTTGATTATGGAGGAAATGCAGACGATCGTGGCTTTGGGCGCGGGATCCATTACCAAGCGGGTATACGGGGACGGACGGATCGAGCGGTGCGATAACGTAAAGGATGTAGCCCTATATATAGAGAAAATAGATGAAATGATAGAACGGAAGAAACGTTTGCTGCTGAATGGGTGATCGGACTTTTCAGGAGAGTAAGACAGAAGGAGATATGAGATGGAGAACTACGAAAATAATTTGTTTAAGACTGCAAATAAATTGCGTGGAAAAATTCCGCCATCGGATTATAAATTTTACGTTTTGCCATTGGTTTTTATTAGATACATGTCGGAAAAGAATAAAAGCAATGTTTGGGAGAAAATCGTTGATGAGAGCGGCCAGGAAGGAATAGCAACGCTCTTGGATCAAGAACTGAAAAAAATACTGCCCGGATTTGACCAGGTAAAGAATCCGTATGAAAATATATATTCAGAAAGTAATTTACCGGTCAGGACGATAAAGGAATTGGTCGATTTGATTCATGAAATTGACATAAATGGCCAAGGGAAAAAAGTGGATTATTTAGGAAGAATTTATGAGTATTTCATAAGTAATTTTGCGGCAACGGAAGGGAACAGGGGAGGAGAGTTTTTTACACCCGCTTCTGTTGTGGAACTTCTTGTACAGATGTTGAATCCGCAGGAAGGAATTGTATATGATCCGGCTTGCGGAACAGGAGGAATATTTATACAATCCAATAAATATGGAAAAAAAGGGATGAAATTTATTGGACAAGAACAGAACTGCAAAACAATTATGCTCGCGTATATGAATGGTGTACTGCACGGATTGGACTTGCAGATGAAAAATGGCGATACATTGCTTGATGACCGTTTCCATGAACTAAAAGCGGACTATGTCATTAGCAATCCTCCTTTTAATATGAAAGATTGGGGCGCTGAACAGTTGCCGGAGGATGACCCGAGAGTATTTGGAAAAATAAATAAAAATAATGCCAATTATATGTGGATGCAACATTTTATTTATCATTTAAAAGAAGATGGGAAAGCTGGTTTTGTTATTTCCAACGGGGCGCTAACGAGTTCAAATGAAGCAGACTTCGATACAAGGAAGAAAATGCTTGAGCAGAATATCGTTGATTGCGTTGTCCAGCTTCCTGATAAGATGTTTTTAGGCACGGCTATTCCGAGCGCATTGATTTTTTTGGATAAGGCAAGGGGAGAAAGGGATAAAATACTGTTTATCGATGCGGGCGACTTTGGAAAAAACATTAGTAGGACACAAAAAATATTGCCGGAAAGGGATATTACCCGAATCTGTAAATTATATCATTCTTACAAGCAGGGCAAAAAGATAAAATATAATAAAAAAGGATATTCCTGGGTAACTGCCGTTTCCGATGTGATTGGAAACGGATGCAAACTGATGCCTGGAATATATACGGGGGTGAAGGAGGAAAAAACAGATCGTGAAGCGAATGAAAAAGCAATTAGTGATTTGAAAGATCAACTGAGAAAACAAATTGAAATATCGCTTCAAATGTCTGGTGCTGTTTTTAAGGAGCTGATTGAATGAAGAGATGGCATTTAAAAGAAGTTGCTGAGATTTATAGCGGCGCAACTCCATTGACGAAAAATAAGTCTTACTATGAGAATGGCAGTATTGCATGGATTACGCCCAAGGACCTGTCGGGATTTAAACACAAATATATTTTTTCAGGTCAGAGAAGCATTACCGAAGAAGGATATCAAAGCTGCTCTACCAAACTTTTGCCAAAAGGAACGGTGCTATTTTCATCCAGGGCGCCTATTGGATATGTAGCTATTGCTGGTCAGGAACTTTGTACCAATCAGGGATTTAAAAGCTTTGTATGTAATGATAAATTTTTATCAAATCAATATTTATATTATTATTTGACGAAGAACCGGGAAAAAATTGCCGCGTTGGGAAATGGAAGTACATTTAAGGAAGTATCGCGCAAAACTTTAGCCGATTATGAGATTGAACTGCCTTCCATAGACGAACAGAAACGTACAGTCAAAGAACTGGTAATGCTGGATGAAAAATATGAGGATAATTGTAACCTTATTGCCAGCCTGGAACTTTTGATGGAACATTTATACTATAAATTCTTCGAAGATGATACGAGGAAATATGATGAAATACATGTAGCGGATGCAGTTGAAATTGTAACCGGCGGGACTCCCTCAACAAAAAATGAAATGTATTGGAAGAATGGGGTGTATGATTGGTATACGCCAACGGATGTAACAACCTGCGGAAATCTCATAACTTTGTCGGCCGAAAAAAAGATAAGTGTTTCGGGGTTGGAGAATAGCGGGGCAAAATTGGTTCCTGCCAATTCGGTCATTATGACAAGCAGAGCGACAATTGGAGAAGCAGTCATTAATCTGAATGAGGCGACCACCAACCAGGGAATGCTGTCTCTTGTCCCAAAGGATAACAGAGTTACGGCTCTTCAAATATATTTCTGGATGAAACGGAATAAGAAATTTATAGCTGCTAATGCCAACGGAAGCATATTTAAAGAAATATATAAAAAGGATTTGGGAAAGCTGCCGGTCAAAGTACAGGAAGAAGCAGGAGATTTATTTGAAAAACAGACAAAGAAGCTGTTTGGTTTTTATGAGAGCTTAGTGAAGGAAAACAATATTATTTCCCAATTAAAAATGAAGATTTTAGAAACAAAATTTTAGACAGCGAGGTTAGCACATATAGTGATAACCTCGTTGTTATTTAGGAGAAGGATCGCCTTTTGAAATTCGAATCCAGACATCTCCATTTTGCGAACGTATAAAGTTTTGTTCTGCATTTGCGTAACCAAGAAACCGCCGCTCCTGGCCATTGTGAATTTCGATTGTGAGATCTGTTTGGAGCAAGCTATGGTATGAAAAACATTGGCGCTGCCCCAAACGAGTGTTGCAGGTAGCGTGTCCCCATGCGACCTGTGTGGGAATGTTTTCCAATGAAGAATAACATAGCGGAACCATATGGAAAAGATTTACTTTCGTCGAACGTGTAGAACCGGCTTGCTCCGTTGAATTGGTCAGACCCTCTTCATCATCAAAGGAAATCAGTTCGCTCAGTTCTTTGTGCATGATGACACGCTGGCATAGCGGACATGTCGTTTTACCATTATGTAATATGTAGTTATTTTCGTAATGGGGCGAATGAAGTAAATGATGTTTTTCCAAAATAGCCTTTAAATGTTCAAAATCATCTTCTTTATAAGGAGAGTTTTCGGTTTTGATTATTAGCCAGGCAAGAACGGCTTGACATAGAAAATTGGTATTTGCATCTGCATATTCAGGGGCAAAAATACCCTGTGCAGGTCCTTCAAATAAATTTTGTTTTTTATTTGTACCACTGTTGGAAATTCTTAGCAAATAGTGTCCGCGGTCAATGATGTCCCCTCTTCTGTCATTGGAAGGGATGCAATGGGTTTTTGTTTTTTTATCATATTTTAATATGGAACGTATTTGCCAGTCGGGAAGCGGCGGCAATGATTCAAAATCTTCATAAGTTCGGTATAATACAAAGGCATTGCTGCCGACCACGATAGATGGATCATTTATAAATTCTTCTTTCACAATATGTTTTTCTGAAAAATACTGTGAAGGGAAAAACCGGATCACATATCCATCTTTATAGTTGTCCAAAGTCACCTCAGAAAGCTTTTCATAAGGAATGATGACTTTGCTGTTTCTGTTGACATGATTTTGATAGCCGCCTTTAGCTCCGCCACGAGGCGTACAATAGCCGGCTTTTTGGATTTTATTTATGTCATCGGTGCGGAAAAGGGCTTCCCATGCCTTTTTATAAATAAAAGAATGTTTGCCTTTATGATGTATCGGCAGATTGCAGTCAGGATTTGTACATAAATGAACCATTGATTTACCTCGTAATAGTGTATGATAAAATATTATATCAAAACGGGATGGAAAAAGATAGATGAAGGAGTTGAAAACCACGGAAATCAATTTTTATAAGCGCCATGGCGGAGGGAGGCCAAACGGGCCGGAACAGCTGGGAAAAGGGGCTGGCAGGACTGCGGTTTTCTGCTGTTGCGTACAATCAGTCATTTTACTTATGAAATGGTCAATAGTCAGAGCGAAGCCGCCAGGGATGGCGGCTTCAGGAAGCATAGGCATGGATGCCGTTGCTGCCGGCTCGTCCGGTTGGATATTATATATCCATTTCATTAGTAAAATCTGATTGGAAGCTCCAGCAGAAAACCGCAGTCCTGCCAGCCCCTTTTCCCAGCTGTTCCGGCCCGTTTGGCCTCCCTCCGCCATGGCGCTTATAAAAATTGATTTCCGTGGTTGAAAAACCTTGTCAAACGGTGTAAAATCGTTTCATAAGTGAAAGTTTGCAAATTAATTGCGGAAAGGATACGGTTATTCATATGGCGCTTAGTAAAAAGCCGGTTACAGGCATGAAAGATATTATGCCAGCGGAAATGCAGCTTCGGGATTATGTTATCGGAGTCATTAAAGAAACTTATGGGAAATTTGGTTTTACGTCTATAGAGACTCCCTGCGTGGAAAATATAGCTAATTTGAGCAGTAAGCAAGGGGGAGAAAATGAAAAGCTGATTTTTAAAATATTGAAGAGAGGGGAAAAGCTGAATCTGGAAACGGCGAAGGGAGAGGAAGATCTGGTGGACGGGGGGTTAAGATATGACCTGACCGTGCCTTTGGTGCGTTATTATTCCAATCATGCCAATGAACTTCCATCTCCTTTTAAGGCATTGCAGATGGGGAATGTATGGAGGGCGGACCGGCCCCAGAAGGGACGCTACCGCCAGTTTATGCAATGCGATATCGATATTTTGGGCGAGCCTTCCAACTTAGCGGAGATCGAGCTGATACTGGCAACTACTACTACGCTGGGGAAACTGGGATTTCGCGGGTTTCAGATACGCATTAATGAAAGAAGGATATTAAAAGCGATGGCCGCTTACAGCGGATTTCCGGAGGAGTCCTATGACCAGGTATTTATTATTTTGGATAAGATGGACAAAATAGGGCTGGATGGCGTGGCGGCGGAACTGAAAGGAAACGGTTTCGGTGAAGAAAGCGTGGAAAAATACATGGAACTCTTCCAGGGGATGGAAGAGTCGGAGAACGGCTTGGTTTATCTGACGGAAAAACTGGAAGGGACGCTGGACGCAGAGGTAGGCCAGAGTCTGAAAGAGATCATTGCCAGCGTAAAAGCGACGAAAGCTTCGGAATTTGAGATTGTTTTTGATCCCACGTTAGTCAGGGGGATGTCTTATTATACGGGAACGATTTTTGAGATTGCCATGCCGGAATTTGGCGGGAGCTGCGGAGGCGGCGGGCGTTATGATAAAATGGTGGGAAGATTTACGGGCAAGGACGTGCCGGCCTGCGGTTTTTCCATCGGATTTGAAAGAATTATCCTCATTATGATGGAAAACGGCTTTCCGATTCCGGACGGGAATAAAAAAGTCGCTTATTTGATCGAAAAAGGCGTTGCCACGGAAGAACTTTGTTCCATTATTGCGAAGGCTCAGGAAGAGCGGGCGGATGGAACGCAAGTGCTGGTGGCTCGTATGAACAAAAATAAAAAATTTCAAAAAGAACAGTTAAATGCGGAAGGATATATGGAGTTCCGCGAGTTCTACAAAGATCCGTTAAAGAAATAGAAGGACAAAAAAGCAGAAGGCGAGGGAATATTGATTATGGCAGAAGCGATGAGAGGATTAAAGAGGACGCACCGTTGCGGGGAGCTTTCCCTGGCTCATGCGGGTGAAACAGTGACCGTGATGGGCTGGGTGCAGAAACAGAGAAACAAGGGAGGAATTATTTTTGTAGATTTGCGCGATCGTTCCGGGCTGCTTCAGATTATATTTGAAGAAAGCGATTGCGGAGGGGAAAACTTTGCCAAAGCGGAAAAGATGAGAAGCGAGTTTGTCGTGGCGGTAGTGGGAACGGTGGAGAAAAGGGCCGGGGCAGTCAATGAAAACCTGGCTACCGGCGAGATCGAGATCCGCGCGAAGGAGACGCGCATTCTGTCGGAAGCGGAGACGCCTCCATTTCCCATCGAGGCGGATTCCAGGACGAAGGAAGAACTGAGGCTGAAATACCGCTATCTGGATCTGCGCAGACCGGATCTGCAGCGGAATCTGATCCTGCGCAGCGCGATCACCGCTAATATCCGTAAGTTTTTGACGGAGGAAGGTTTTCTGGAGATAGAGACGCCGATCCTCGGTAAGTCCACACCGGAAGGCGCGAGGGATTATCTGGTTCCGAGCCGCGTCCATCCGGGAACTTTTTACGGGCTTCCCCAGTCGCCTCAGCTGTTCAAACAGTTATTGATGTGTTCCGGTTATGACCGCTATTTCCAGATAGCAAAATGTTTCAGGGATGAAGATCTGCGGGCGGACAGACAGCCGGAATTTACACAGGTGGACATGGAGCTTTCCTTTGTGGATGTGGAAGATGTCATTGATGTGAATGAAAGGCTGATACAGTTCGTATGCCGGGAAGCGATCGGACTGGAAGTGGAACTTCCTCTTCCGCGCATCCGCTGGATCGATGCAATGAACCGCTATGGTTCCGACAAACCGGATACCCGTTTCGGCATGGAACTCACGGATGTATCGGAGACGGTAAGGGGCTGCGGCTTCGGCGTATTTGCTTCCGCTTTGGAGCAGGGAGGTTCCGTCAGGGGAATCAACGCCAAAGGGCAGGGAACTATGCCGCGGAAGAAAATAGATGCCCTTGTGGATATGGCAAAGGGTTACGGCGCAAAAGGGCTGGCCTATCTTTGCATTGGCGAAGACGGGAGCTACAAGTCTTCTTTCGCAAAGTTTATGACGGAAGAAGAACTGACGGCATTGGTTAAGGCTATGGATGGGGAAAACGGAGATCTGCTCTTGTTTGCGGCGGATAAAAACGCCATCGTGTGGAGCGTGTTGGGTGCCCTGCGTCTGGAACTCGGGAAGCAGATGGGGCTGATCGACGAGAACCGGTTCCAATTCCTCTGGGTAACGGAATTTCCTTTATTGGAATGGAATGAAGAGGAGAATCGTTTTGTGGCGATGCATCACCCCTTTACGATGCCGATGGACGAAGATCTGGAATATTTGGATTCCGATCCGGGGAGAGTGCGCGCCAAGGCGTACGATATCGTGCTGAATGGCGTGGAGCTGGGCGGCGGTTCGGTTCGAATCTTCCAGAACGATGTACAGGAGAGGATGTTTGAAGTATTAGGGTTTGAAAAAGAGGATGCTTATAACCGTTTCGGCTTTTTGCTGAATGCGTTTAAATACGGGGTTCCGCCCCACGCGGGACTGGCTTACGGGCTGGACCGCCTGGTAATGCTGCTCGTGCATGGAGAGAGCATCAGGGACGTGATGGCATTTCCGAAGATCAAGGATGCGTCCTGTCTGCTGACGAATGCGCCGGATGTGGTGGATGAAGGACAATTAAAAGAGTTGGGGATTGAAACGATAGAAGTTCAGGGGTAAGGAAGGAACATTTTTTTGCGGAAGCAGGTATTGGGGGAAGGGTATGATAAGGATATACAGGGCAGACACTGCCCTGCTGCCCGATGAAGAAGCGGTTCTGAGAAATATGGTATTTTTGGATGAAGGGCGGAAGCGGAAGGTATGGCAGTGTAAAAATTTAGAAGATAAAAAAAGGAGCCTCCTTGCGGGATATTTGATCCGGGAGGGGGCAAAAGAGTGGAGGACAAAAGAGGGCGGCTTGCAGGGGGATGCAAAACCGCTTTTTTTGTCTTATGTCTATTCTGAATATGGAAAACCATATTTAAGGGGAGAAAAGAATCTGTATTTCAATATTTCCCATTCTAAAAATTATGTGGTCTGCGCCTTTTCGGACAGAGAGGTGGGCATCGATATACAGGTTCATAAGAAGGGAAAAGGGGATATCGCCCAGCGATTTTTTTCCATGGAAGACAGGGCATTGATGGAAAAACTGGCCGGTGAAGAAAGAAGTTCGGAAGAAATATTTTTTTCCATGTGGACGGTAAAGGAAGCCTATATGAAGCTGACCGGGGAAGGAATGAGGCAGGGGCTGGATTCGACGGTCATAGAAATGGAGGACGACGCCGGGACGACGCTGGAAAGAGATGCGGATGGTATATGGAAGCAGGGGAGAATCAGGAAAAAGGCGGGAAAAGGAGCGGCATATTTTAAAATTTATGAGGAGAGGGATAAAATAAGCAAGTACAGCATGGCGGTGTGCAGTTACGACAGAGATGACGATATACAAAGAGAGGAAGTACGAATATAGCATTTACGGCGGATAGGCCATGCGGGAAAGGACAGAAACTGGGGGCAGCGATCGATATGAAGGGTATCCATGGATTTGAGCATGTATTGGGCTTGCAGCGGGAGCTGAGGGGGATTCGGAGAGATTTTAACAGGGCGAGGAAGGTAGGAAATGTGCGATATGGAAGATATTTCGTATTTTTTCCCGGTATAGAAAAATGGATGTACATAGGTTATGATGATATTGTCTGGGCATATAGGCGGCTGGGGGAGATCCCGGGAAAGAAAGGGAAGGAAGCCGATGCGGAGACGCATTTTCTGATGCTGGCGACCAGGGAAAAAAAGCGGTTCGGCGTATCGGTAGGGGAGAAGGAGAATGCGCTGACGGGGCTTAAGATTTTACAGGAACATAGTTTTATTGACATCGGTTATTCGAAGGAAAAAGAGGAGAAATATTTATGATCGGAGGCAGCGGAAAGGTAAATTCCGGCAACTACCATAAACATGAGGTGACAAAATGCATACATGAATCAGGAGCAGCAAAAATTGAAGACGGAGGAAAAATGAGAGCAGGAATGAATGCTTCTTCTTCACAGATGAGACAGGAGAGGAAAACTTTTTCCTTACAGGAATGGCTGACAGACGGTATGCGGGATCTGCTTTCGAGAGTATCCGGGTTCTGGAGAAGAATGGGAGAAGAAGGAACAGGCGACCGGAATGAATTGGCCGCGGAAGATAGAAGGGGATCCGGGTCGGCAGCCGGAGTGACGGAAGAAGCAAAGAATATCCTTTCTCCGGCCAGCGGCGTGTCGGCGGCGGTGATGTCCACCGCAATGATCAGAACTGAAACGGAGAAAAAAGAGACGGAAGAGGAGACGGAACGGAGAGTAGAAAATATAGAAGGGGCTGTAGGAGGGGGATTGAAAAAGGAGCAGGGAGGAATACGGAAATTTCTCCGAAAATTCGAAGAGACTGCGGCAAAGGCGGGCCAGTTCCTGAAAAGAAAAAAGAAAATGGAATCAGGACTTGCGGAAAGCGAAGCGGATTTTAACATAGGGGACAACAGCTTTTTGCTGGATTCTTATAACCGTGAAGGAGAATACAGTACGCTGGCGAAGGACAGGAGCCTGGAAGGGAGTTTCCGGGCGAAAGGCTGAGTGGCGACTTATCGCCGGGCATTAAAATAACAGCTTGCCGCGGATCATGGCAAGCTGTCTAAAATTCCATCTGCGATAGCCTGGGCAAGCTCATCAAAACGGTTGTCAAACAGGGCGTTATCGCTGTCATTATTGATAAATCCCGCTTCTATTAAAAGGGCGGGCATCTGCGTGCGGTTCAGCACGACCAGATTGGTTCTTTCATTTACTCCATGATTGATAAAACCGAGGGCCTGCAGGTTTTCGTTAATATTCTCCGCCATACGGGCCGCATCGCCATAACGGTTGTATACGAGGGATTCTATTCCCGTATACTGGTTAGGATAAACGCTGGAATTACGGTGGATGGATACAAAGTAGTCGGCACCCGATTCATTGGCTTTTTCCGCTTTGCGGGCCGGGCTGTCGTAAATGTCCGATGTCCTCGTATAAACTACGTTTACGCCGGCATTTTCTAACAGGCGTCCTACTGCAAGCGTAAGGTTGAGGGCATCTGTTTTTTCCTGCCTTCCGTTATAAGTAGCGCCGGGATTGGCTCCGCCATGCCCGGCATCTAAAACAATGGTATATGCCATAGGAATTGCTCCAATCGTTACTTATTTTACTTTATGATGGAGCGTGAAAACGGTGCATTTCCTATGAATGATATAATTATGGATTGCAATGGGGACAGGATTGGTAGCCGGCATCGAGGATCTTATTCCTGAGGGCGGTGCGCTCGGACCGCTTATCCACCGGGATCTCGGCAGCATCGGAACAGTCGGCAATATGGAATAGCCCGGTTCCCAAATCCATAATATAGAGCTGTTCGGTATCGGGATCGGATGCCGGCTGCGCAGCAGGAGCCTCGGCGGGCGCTTCGGCCGGTTCCGTACCGGAACTTTCCGAATTGGGGGACTCGCCCGGATCAGAAGCGGGAGCGGCCGTTTCCCCGACATTGGAAACATCCGTACCCATCGTATCTGCGACAGAAGTTTCCGGGAGAACGGAGGTATCCATGCCGCTTGAAGGCACGGCTTCCGCTTCGGGAGAAGAAGGCTGCGAATTCCCTGGCAGTTCGATAATATTGCCTTCGCTGTCGTAAGCAAGACGAGAGTCCTCTTCCTTGTTTCCTGTTATTTCTTCCAGCGAGCCGGGATGGAAGCGGCGGCCGCTATATTCCGCATAAAGCATAATGCCCGTCAGAGATATGGTGCCAATTAATAAGATTCCAAATATTATGTAGAAAAAGCGTTTGATTATTTTCATGATGTTTGTCCTTAGTGCCAACGATTTATTTTCATTTATTTTATCATCCTTTCCCGTTTTTTTCAATGGAGAATATAGTTGGTGAACGGAAAACAATTTTTATAAGCGCCATGGGAAGGAAGGCGAAGGGGACAGGGGCGGCTGCGTCAAGGGCGGGCGGGGGCCGGTTTTCTGCCGAAGCTTCCAATCAGATTTCACTAATGAAATGGATCAAGATTACGGAAGAGGCCGGGCCGGGAGCCACGGACATCCTGTCCTGGGCTCCCTAAAACTGCCTCCATGCGGTTTTTCCCTACTATTTCGACCATTTCATAAGTGAAATTACTGATTGTACGCAACGGCAGAAAACCGGCCCCCGCCCGCCCTTGACGCAGCCGCCCTTGTCCCCTTCGCCTTCCTTCCCATGGCGCTTATAAAAATTGTTTTCCGTGTCCCGGATATTTGCTATACTTGCAGATCCAGATTTGCACCGGCAGCGGCTTGGGGCTTTGTGCCTGGTTTGCCGGCGTCATCTTCCGCTGTTTGATCTTTAGCGTCCGTCTTTGCAGCTTCTAAAATAGTCAGCATATCGGTATGGTTCATATAAATGATACCGTCAGGGGATGCATTCATTTTCTGGTTTAAAAGATGTATTGCTTTATCTTTGGCAGATTGTTCTGGCGCCTTTTCTGTTTTCTTTTTTTCGGCTTTTGTTTCTTCTATCTTTTCTTTTTGGTTATTTTTCCTTTCTGCCGTCTTTTCTCTTGTTTTTTCGATCAGTTTTTTGGCGTTTTCCTGTCTTTCTTTTCGGAGCTTTTCGCTCATTTTATAGCCGAACTCGTTTACGGTAAGGGAGCAGGAATAGTATTTTCCGTTTTCATCGATATAACTATGCCGGAACACGGTTTTCCAGCCTGTGGCTTTATTCAGGCTTTCCACCCATTTCGTCATCGTTTCGACGCCGCGGATCAGCTCTTTCGTTTCCTTTTCCTGCTCCGGGTTATTGCGCATTTTTTCGATCAGTTTAGGGTTTACGGCCAGAGTCAGGCCGGTTTTGGCGGAAGAAAAAGAATTTCCGACCCGGAATTCTACGCTGGGAACGAGTTTGGCCAGTTGGCGGACATAATCGGCCATACTCTCATCCATATCGTTTTTGGCTGTCGGCGAAGATTTTTCCGCTTCTTTTTTCTTTGTGCCGCGCGGCGTATTGTTTTCTGCCATGATCTGAGATGCATAGCTGTTGTATGTGTTCGTAATATCTATTCCCATATTCCATCCTCCCTTTCTTGTTTTTTATGAGATACATTATGTAATATATCATTATATCGGATAAAATTATAAATTTGTTAATGTTTGTTCCCTATGATTTTGCATAACTTGTTTCTTGCATTTTGAGGGCGGATCATACATAATACAAATGGATAATAGTTCGGACAATGGATAATAATGGATATAAGAAAAAAGGGAAAATAGGGAGAAAAAACTTATGAAAAAATACAAAGCGGTTATTTTTGATCTGGATGGCACGCTGCTGGATACTTTGGAAGATTTGAAGGACAGC
Source organism: Lachnospiraceae bacterium 28-4 (assembly GCA_000403275.2). Taxonomy (GTDB): domain Bacteria; phylum Bacillota; class Clostridia; order Lachnospirales; family Lachnospiraceae; genus Kineothrix. The sequence goes on along the minus strand of KE159599.1, from coordinate 232,780 downwards.
GTAAACTATGCATTGGAAAACGCGGGGATGCCGTTACGTTCGCTGGAAGAAGTGAGGACTTTTGTAGGGAACGGCGTGCGGCGGCTGATGGAGCTTGCCGTGCCGTCTGGGGAGGAAAACCCGGAGTTCGATAAGGTATTTGAAGATTTTAAAAAGCACTATGCTTTGCACTGCAATGATAAGACAGCGCCTTATCCCTATATTATGGAATTGCTGTCGGAATTGAAAAAAAGAGGTTATCAAATGGCAGTGGTTTCCAATAAATTTTATGACGCGGTACAAGAACTAAGAAAGCTTTATTTTGAAGAATATATTGAAATAGCGATAGGGGAAAAAGAAGGAATACGCAGGAAGCCGGCAAAGGATACGGTGGTAGAGGCTTTGCGGGAATTGGGAATCGATAAGGAAGATGCGGTATATGTAGGGGATTCCGAAGTGGACATTGCCACGGCAGAAAATACGGGGATGGACTGCATTGCCGTTGCCTGGGGATTCCGCACGAGGGAGGAACAGAAAAAGGCGGGCGGCAAAGTATTTGCCGATACGCCTTTGGATATCCTGAAATTAGTTTAGGACTTGGGTTGATTGATTTTTTTGATGACGCGGCACGGGTTTCCGACCGCCAGGGAATTTTTTGGAATGTCTTTCGTTACAACGCTTCCGGCTCCTATAACGGAACCATCGCCTATCGTTACGCCCGGAAGGACGATGACGCCTCCGCCGAGCCAGCAGCCGTTTCCGATCCGAATCGGCAACGCGTAAGTGCGGCAAAAGTACTGCTCCGATTCAGGATCCCAGTCCGGCGTGAGCCTTTCCGCCAGTTCCACGGGATGGGTTGCGGTGTAAAGCTGGACATTGGATGCGATCAGAACATTATCCCCGATAGTGATCGTATTACAGTCTACAAATGTACAATTCATATTGACGGACACATGATTGCCGATCGAAATGTTTCGTCCGTAATCGCAGAGAAACGGCGATGCGACAGACACGTTTGTTCCGACTTTATGGAATAACCGTTTCAGGACAGCCGTCTTTTCTTCTTTTTGCTCATATGCCAGGGCATGATACTCCGCCAGCAATTTTCTGGCAGAGGCTTTGAAGCCGGTAAAAATTTTGTCGTGGCAATTATAGCATTCTCCCGCCATGCATTTTTCCAACTCGTTCAATGGATCAGCTCCTTTCTATGAGCCAGCCTGGTTTTCCTGCTCCTGCTCAGCAGACGGAGTGGAATCTTCCTCGGATGCTCCGGTATCGGAATCTTCCCCGGTTTCTTCCGGAAGAGTCATGGATACTTTTTTAATGCGGTTCTGGTTGATTTCTTTTACCTGTAAAGTAATTCCGTCTTCGGTAATAATGGTTTCATCGGCTTCCGGAAGACGATCCAGATGCTCGATGATAAGGCCGCCGATGGAATCATAATCTTCCGAATGAAGGGAAATATCCAGAGCATCGTTAATATCATCCAGTTTCATGCCGCCCTCCACGAGATAGGTATGCCCGTCGATCTGTTGGATCAATTCTTCTTCATCCGCATCGTATTCGTCCCGGATTTCTCCCACGATTTCTTCCAGCAAGTCTTCCAGAGTGATCATGCCTACCGTTGCTCCGTATTCGTTCAGTACAAAGGCTGCGTTGGCGGTGATTTCCCGCATTTCGATCATCAAATCGGCCGTTTTTTTGTATTCATAAGTATAGTACGCTTCCCGCAGAATATCTTTTACCTGGAAATGTTCCTTATCGGATAACAGGATAAAATCCTTGATATTAATGAGGCCCACAATATTATCCTTATCGTTTTCATAGACGGGGAGCCGTGTATACATATATTCTTTAAAAATGTTAAGGACTTCCTCATAACCCATATCCAGGCCGATGCTTACCATGTCGATGCGGGGAATCATAATATCTTTGGCCACCGCATCGCTGAAATCGAAAATATTATAGATAATCTCTCTTTCTTCGGATTCGATAACGCCGTCCTCATGGCTGACATCCACATAGGTCTTCAGCTCATTTTCCGTCATGACGCTTCCCTTTTTGCTCATATCGATATGCAGCAGCCGGGAAATACCCATGGACAGCCTGTCGATAATAAAGACCACAGGGGTGAATATCTTCATGAGGAAAAGAATGATTTTGGCATATATTAACGATATTTTATCTGAATAGATCATGGCGGTATTTTTTGGGATGATTTCCCCGAAAATAAGAATGGTCAGAGTCAGGATGCCGGTAGCAATCCCGACCGCATAACTCCCGAAGACTTTAGACGCAAGGATGGTAGTCAGGGAGGAAGCTGTCAGATTGACAATATTATTGCCGATTAAAATGGTGCTTAACATTTTACTGTAATGATCCAAAACAGTAAGGACGGCGGAAGCGCGGGAATTGCCTTCGTCCGCAAGGGCTTTCATGCGCACGCGGTTCACCGTGGTAAAGGCCGTTTCGGCGGAAGAAAAAAAGGCCGAAAGACCGACTAAAACTAAGATAGTAACAAGTTGTATGACACCAGTGGTATCCAAAATTTTCTCACTCCTTATGTAACTTAATAATTTTGTGTTGCCGTCTTCCGCCCGCAATGGCCGAAAGCATATATGAAATATTACAATATTGTATGTTGGGTGTCAAGATATTTCATGATTCAGGCAATTTACGGGAAGAAGGGGAATATATATTAAAAAGATAGAAATAGCGGAAGGAGATTGATTATGGAAAGAATGGGGAGGATGCGATCGAAAAATAAAGGAGAACCCCAAATGGGCAATATGCTGAGCGGGGAGGGAATCCTTTTTATAATGAAATGTCTGCTTTTTTCCTATGTGCTGACCGCAGGGCTGTTGCTTTTGCTGGCTCTTTTGCTGTATCGTTTCAGCTTGCAGGAAAAAATTGTGAATATCGGAATTATTGTGATTTACATAGCGGTTACCTTTCTGGCGGGGCTGTTGGCAGGAAAACGCGCCGGAAGCAGGAAATTTTTATGGGGGCTTTGCATGGGGACGCTTTACTTCGCGGTTCTGGCTCTCGTATCTTTGGCGGTAAACAGGAGCATAGCGGATGTGGCGACCAATTTTGTAACGGTGTTCTGTCTTTGCGCGGGAAGCGGGATGCTGGGCGGGATGCTGGCGCATTGAGATATTTGGAAAGGGCGTGGCTTGCGGGTTGCGCTCTTTTGCATTTTAGGAGGATTTTACCAAACGGAAATCCATTTTGAAGGTCCAGGGCATGGCAGGGAGGGTGCAGACAGCAGGGGAAAGGGCGGGCGGAGACGGGACGGGGAAAGACAGACAGAGGCGGGACGGAACAGGCGGTGCATGGATTTCCGTGCCGGCTTCGGGAAATGGATTTTCTAAATATTCCGGGAAAACAATAGCAGCCGGACGCAACCGCCAGCTATTCGCCATCCTGGCTCATCGCTGGCTTTTGGTGACATCCATGTCCCCAAATTGCTGTTTGCAGAACGGAATATTAAGAAAATCTTATTTCCCTGCGTAAAGCAGCGGAAATCCATGCACCGCCTGTTCCGTCCCGCCTCTGTCTGTCTTTCCCCGTCCCGTCTCCGCCCGCCCTTTCCCCTGCTGTCTGCACCCTCCCTGCCATGCCCTGGACCTTCAAAATGGATTTCCGTGATTTTATCAAAAAAATCCTTTTCCTTGCGGAGAATCTATGCTATACTACAGTAAATGTGTAGAAAGTTCATAAAATATTAGGAGGCTTTGTGATGAAACATATAAAGACATTAAGCACAAGAGACTATAAAGAATCTATGAAAAAGGGCGGATGCGGCGAGTGCCAGACTTCTTGCCAGTCAGCTTGCAAGACATCTTGTACCGTAGGCAATCAGAGCTGCGAAAAGGTGAAATAACGTCGCAGTTTGACATTTGGACAGGCTGAGAATAAAGACTTCGTAAGCAGCGATTGGATTGACATCGCTGCTTATTGTATGCACAGGCCCATGCAGGGAGAATATGCCGCAGGGGATGTACGGCACGCGAAGGGAAAACTTCTTTGTGCAGCCGAGGGAGCATGCTGCGAAGCTTTGACCGGAAAGGGATTGGTGAAGTGGTACATCAGTATAAAAACAATGGATACAATATCGTATTGGACGTAAACAGCGGTTCCGTGCATGTGGTGGATGATGTTGTTTACGATTTGATTCGTGTGGTGGAAGAATTGCTCGGTGAGGAATGCAGCGCGCAGCATTGCAGTTCACAGCATTGCAGTGAGCAGTCATGCGGTTCGCAGCTATGCAGCGGGGCATGGATGGAAAAGATAGAAGGGCTGCATCTGCCTTATGCGGAGGAGGAGATCCGGGAGGCGCTGGGAGAGATCCTTGCATTAAAGGAAGCGGGGCAGCTTTATGCGCCGGATATTTATGAAGGCTATATCGGTGATTTTAAAAAAAGGGAAACGGTAGTCAAGGCGCTTTGTCTGCATGTGGCTCATGACTGTAACCTGGCTTGCAGATATTGTTTTGCAGAAGAAGGAGAATATCATGGAAGACGGGCTTTGATGAGCTATGAAACGGGGAGAAAGGCGCTGGATTTCCTTGTGGCGAATTCGGGGAACCGGGTCAACCTGGAAGTGGATTTTTTCGGCGGGGAGCCGCTGATGAACTGGCAGGTGGTAAAGGATCTGGTGGCATACGGAAGGAGCCTGGAGGAGACTTTTCATAAAAAATTCCGCTTTACGCTGACGACCAACGGCGTTCTTCTGAACGAAGAAGTTATGGAATTTGTCAATAAAGAAATGAGCAATGTAGTTCTCAGCATCGACGGGAGAAAAGAAGTCAACGACAGGATGCGTCCCCACAGGGGAGGACAGGGCAGCTATGAGGAGATCGTTCCGAAGTTTCAGAAGCTGGCTGAGAGCAGAAAGCAGATGAATTATTATGTGAGAGGGACTTTTACGAGGAATAACCTGGATTTTTCGAAGGATGTGGAGCACCTGGCCGATCTGGGATTTGAACAGATTTCGGTGGAGCCAGTGGTGGCGGAGCCTTCCGATGACTATGCCTTGAGGGAGGAAGACCTGGAAACCCTTCTGGCGGAATATGACCGGCTGGCCGTGGAACTGCTGGAAAGAAGGAAGGCGGGAAAACCGGTGAATTTCTTCCATTTTATGATCGATCTGGAAGGGGGTCCCTGTGTGGCTAAGAGGCTTTCCGGCTGCGGATCGGGTACGGAATATTTGGCGGTAACGCCTTGGGGCGATTTGTACCCATGCCATCAATTTGTGGGAAAAGAAGAATTTTTGATGGGCAATGTGGAGGAAGGCATTACGCGTACCGATATCAGGGATGAATTTAAGACATGCAATGTATATGCCAAGGAAAAATGCCGGGATTGTTTCGCCAAATTTTATTGCAGCGGAGGCTGTGCGGCAAATTCCTATAATTTCCATAAAAATATTAACGATGCATATGATCTTGGCTGTGAATTGCAGAGAAAGCGCATTGAATGCGCGATTATGATAAAAGCGGCTTTGGCAGAATAAGGCGCATATTCAATAAAAAAGAGGAGAAACGAAGATGAAAAAAAATAAGGCGATTATTGTCCTGCTTGTGATGGTTCTGCTTTTAGGCGGTTTATCCTATACCGCGGTAGAGGGAATCGGAACCGAGAAAGCGGGAGCGGCGTCGGGCATCAAGCTGGGGCTTGATCTGGCCGGCGGTGTCAGCATCACTTATCAGGTGGTGGGGGAAGAAAATCCTTCCAAAGAAGATATGGCGGATACGATTTACAAACTTCAGAAACGTGTGGAAAAATACAGCACGGAAGCTCAGGTGTATCAGGAAGGGAATGACAGAATCAGCATCGAAATACCAGGTGTATCCGATGCCAATGCGATTCTGGAGGAGTTGGGCAAACCTGGTTCCTTGTTCTTTCTTTCGGAAACAGATCCGGAAGGCGGCCTGAATTATACGGCGACTATGGATGAAAACGGGGAATTGGTCTATATTATGCTGAGAGATATTTCGGAACTCCAGGCCGACGGTTCTACGGTGCTGGCGGGAACGGATGTGAAGGATGCCCGTGCCGGCAGCATCAATGACAATATGCAGGGCAGCCAGTTCGGGGTAGACCTGACGATGACCCAGGAGGGGACAAAGAAGTTTGCGGATGCTACCAGAAAGGCATATGAAAAGGGAGAAAGCATCGCAATCTATTACGATAACGAAATCATCAGCGCGCCTATGGTAAATGCGGCGATCACTGACGGAAATGCCCAGATTACGGGAAGTTTTACTTTTGAAGAGGCGGACATGCTTGCGTCCACGATACGTATCGGCGGATTGAAGCTGGAGCTGGAAGAACTGCGTTCTAACGTGGTAGGCGCCCAGCTGGGAAGCGCGGCGATCAGTACGAGCCTTAAGGCGGCGGCTGTGGGCTTCGGCCTTGTGGTGATCTTTATGATCGCGGTCTACTGGCTTATGGGTGTGGCGGCAGGCCTTGCGCTGGCAATTTATACGGCGATGATCGTCGTACTCCTGAATTTATTTGAAATCACCTTGACCTTGCCGGGTATTGCCGGCATCATCCTTTCAATCGGTATGGCGGTGGATGCGAATGTCATTATTTTTGCCAGGATCAGGGAAGAGCTGGCGACAGGAAAAACCGTGCAGTCGGCAGTGAAAATCGGTTTTGAGAAGGCGTTTTCCGCTATCCTGGACGGAAATGTGACTACGTTGATCGCGGCCCTTGTACTTGGATTTATAGGGTCCGGAACGATCAAAGGATTTGCACAGACTCTGGGGCTTGGTATCGTGGTATCCATGTTTACCGCATTGGTCATTACGAAATCGATTATGAAAGCCATGTATGCGGCAGGATTGAAAAAAGTATCCCTTTATGGCATCGGAAAGGAAAGCAAAGCGATCGCTTTCTTATCCAGGAGAAAAGTATTTTTCGCCGTTTCCCTGGCTATTATCGCAGCAGGATTCATTGTGATGGGCGTGAATAAGTCGTCCGGCGGAAGCGCTTTGAACTACAGTCTGGAATTTGTGGGCGGTACTTCCACGAACGTAACCTTTAATGAGGATATGACGATTGAAAAGATCGATCAGGATATCGTGCCTTCGATTGAGGCGATTACCGGCGACGGAAACGTACAGACGCAGAAGGTGGCAGGAACCAATGAAGTGATCTTTAAGACGAGGACTTTGACGGTAGCGGAAAGAGAGCAGTTTAAAGATACGATGGTAAATAATTTCTCTGCGGATGCGGAAAAAATTACGGCGGAGACCATCAGTTCGACGATCAGCAGCGAAATGCAGTCCGATGCGGTAGTGGCTATTCTGGTAGCGACAGCGTGCATGCTTCTTTACATTTGGTTCCGCTTTAAGGATATCCGTTTCGGAGCGAGCGCGGTGCTGGCTCTCGTGCATGATGTTCTCGTGGTACTGGCATTCTATGCGGCGGCAAAAGTGTCCGTAAGCAGTACGTTTATCGCGTGTATGCTGACAATCGTAGGATATTCCATTAATGCGACGATCGTTATCTTTGACAGGATCAGGGAGAATATGGCTCTGATGGGCAAAAAGGACAGCCTGGAAGATGTGGTAAACGACAGCGTCAGCAAGACTTTGTCGAGGAGCATTTTTACTTCCCTGACGACGTTCTTTATGGTAGCTTCCCTTTATATTTTCGGAGTTACGAGTATCCGCGAGTTTGCGCTGCCCCTTATGGTAGGTATTGTATGCGGAACGTATTCTTCGGTATGCATTACGGGAGCGCTGTGGTATGTGTTCAGGACAAAGTTTGAAAAGAAAGCATAAGATAAGATAAATTTCCCCGCCGGCGGCAATATTAAAATTGCTTTCGGCGGGGCTTTGGTTGAAAAGAGGGGATGAGTTATGGCACAATGGCTGATTGCGGCGAAAAGAGCGGATTTTCAGGGTATAGCCGAAAAATATGGGATAGACCCTGTGATCGCCCGTTTGATCCGTAACCGGGATATCATAGAAGAGGAGGATATCCGCAAGTATCTGACTGGGGGGAAAAAGGATCTTTACGATCCTTCGCTGTTAAAGGATATGGACAAGGCGGCCTCCATATTGAAGGATAAAATTGCAGCAGGAGCAAAGATAAGGGTGATCGGGGATTATGACGCGGACGGTATTTGCGCTTCTTATATTCTGCTCAAAGGGCTGACGGTCTGCGGAGCGCTGGTGGATACGGTGATTCCCCACCGGATCAGGGACGGTTATGGATTGAACGAAGTTCTGATGGAAGAGGCTTTGGCGGAAGGGGTCGATACGATCGTTACCTGTGATAACGGGATCGCGGCGGCGGCCCAGATCGATTATGGGAAAAGGCTTGGCATGACAGTAGTGGTGACGGATCATCACGAGATTCCTTATGAAGAGATGGAGGATGGAGAGAGGAAATATCTGCTGCCGGAAGCTGCTGCCGTGGTAGATCCGAAAAGGCCGGACTGCCTTTATCCTTGCAAAAATATATGCGGCGCAGTAGTGGCTTTTAAACTGGTACAACAGCTTTTGCATGAGTTTTGTGATGTGGTTTCGGAAAGGGAGAGAGAGGAACTTTCGGAGGAACTGCTGGAGGTGGCCGCTTTCGCGACCGTATGCGATCTGATGGAGCTTAGGGATGAAAACCGCATTATTGTAAAGCAGGGACTGGAGAACATGCGAAATACGAGAAACCCGGGGCTGCGGGCTCTGATGGAAGTATGCGGCGTGGAACGGCGGCAGATATCAGCATATCATATAGGGTTTATCCTTGGCCCGTGCATGAATGCTACGGGGAGGCTGGATACGGCGAAGCGGGCGCTGGAGCTTTTACAGAGCAGGGAAAGGGAGGAAGCGGTAAGGATTGCCGCAGAACTTAAAAACCTGAACGACATTCGAAAGGAAATGACGGTAAAAGGAACGGAAGAAGCGGTGGCTGTCATAGAAAGGGAAGGTCTGCGGAAGGACAGAGTTCTTGTGGTTTATCTGCCCGAAGTGCATGAAAGCCTGGCAGGAATCATTGCGGGAAGGATACGTGAAAAGTATGGAAAGCCGGCGTTTGTGCTGACCAGGGGGGAAGACGGGGTCAAGGGTTCCGGGCGCTCTGTCGAAAGCTACCATATGTATGAAGAATTGACCGGATGTAAAGAGTTTTTTACAAAATATGGCGGTCATAAAATGGCGGCCGGATTGTCGATGCGGGAAGGGGATGTGGATGCTTTCCGAAAAAAGATCAACGAAAAGTGCCAGTTGACGGAGAAAGACCTGGAGGAAAAAATCCATATCGACGTGGCAATGCCCCTGGCTTATATTTCCAAAGGGCTGATTGAACAGCTGGGGCTGTTGGAACCTTTCGGTGCCGGCAATGTCAAGCCTGTTTTTGCCCAGAAAGATATACATATCATAAACGGAAGGATTGTGGGGAAAAACAGAAATGTAGGGAAGTATGGAATAACGGATGGAAATGGGGGATTTTATGACATGGTATATTTTGGGGATCTGGAGGCCTTCCATGATTTTCTCGTGGAAAAGGCGGGGGAATATATGGTAAACCGGCTGTATCAGGGAGAAAGGGTAGACATCCCGGTCAGCATTATTTACTATCCGGATATCAACAGATACGGAGGAAGGGAAAGCGTTCAGATCGTTATGCGCGGATACCAATAGAAAAAATTTTGCCAGCTGCGGAGCAGCGGAAATGAGGGAAGATATGATATTAACGATAACGTTGAATCCGGCGGTGGATAAGACATATACGACGGGAGCCTTGATGCTCGGCCAGGTGAACCGTATGCGCACGGTAAATAATATTGCGGGGGGAAAAGGCATTAATGTGGCAAAGATCCTGCGCCAGTATGGATACGAGGTGGCAACGGCAGGATTTCTCGGCGGATATACGGGGCAGTTTATCGAAAACTGTATGCAGGAGATTCATGCCCTGTGCCGCTTTACCAAGGTTGCAGGGGAGACGAGGAGCAGCATCAACGTGATTGCGGAGGACGGTTATGTAACGGAAATACTGGAACCGGGGCCGGTAATATCGGCGCAGGAATTGGAATGTTTTACCGCCGATTATGAGAAAGAGGTGGAAAACTGCGACCTGGTGATTATGTCGGGAAGCGTGGCCAAGGGAATACCGGCGGACATTTACCGGAAATTGGTGGAGACCGGGAAAAAAGCCGGCCGGAGATGCATTCTGGATACGAGCGGAGAGGCTCTTCTCCATGGAATCAAAGCCGCGCCGTTTATGATCAAGCCGAATCAGAAGGAACTGGAATATCTGGTCGGGCATAAGCTAAAAGATATAGGAGAAATCGGCAGGGCGGCGGAAAAACTGCGCGGAACAGGCATAGAGCATGTTCTTGTTTCCCTTGGAAAAAAAGGACTGCTGTCGGTGACGGAGGGAGAGACGCTCTGGGCCAAACCGCCTGCGGTAAAGGCAGTCAATACGGTAGGCTGCGGGGACAGCGTGGTAGCTTCCTATGCAATGTCGCTGTTAAAAGGGGAGGACAATTACACGGCATTAAAAAGAGCGGCGGCCATATCGGCAGCAAATACGGCTACACTGGAAAGCGGGGACATTACGCTGGAACTGGCGGAGGACCTGTTGGAGAGAGTGGAGATAGAGAGGCGGTAAAGGTTCTGGGGAGGACGGATTGCGGTTAAAAAGTCCCTGTCCACAGGGGCGTCCTGGCCCGGCCAAAGGGAGCGGAAGACTTGCGGGGCGCAGGGGGCGAAAAAGGTTTTGTGCGCACTCTGATGCACGAAACACTCCAAGGAGCCTTCTGGGGAAGTCTCCTTTCCGTCGTGCATTAAGCCGTGCTTACAAAACCTTTTCGCCCCTGCGCCCCGCAAGCCTTTTGCTCCCTTTGGCCGGGCCAGGCCGCCCCTGTGGACAGGGACTTTTTAACCGCAATCCTGGCAATAGATGCCATAAAAACAGAAAAGCCCGGAAAACCGGACTTTTCATGTTGTTTATCTTATGAGGGGGGAGATAGTGAGTGTTTTTTGTTGCTTAGCCGTAGGCCTTGTAGCAACTTTTTCAACTATCTTGTCTATACTATAAAATATAAATGTGTTCAAAGTGTGTTTGAAATATATAAAAAAAATAAACTTTATAAAATACTTTTAAAGCTTTTCACGATCAATACGGAAATGACAGGATTAAGTTGAAAAATATAAGCTTACATGCTATTCTTTTCTAAAATCTTAGTATGAAGTGTGAGAGGTGTGAGAAGTACTTCTAAAAGCTCACGCCAAAGGGCGTTTCGCTAAGAAGTACTAAATCTCACACTGACCAGCGTTTTTCCTATGAATGGAGGCGGCATTGTAAAGAGAGATTTGAATTGCTATAGCAGGATTAAAGATTAGATCATTGCGGGAAGGATAAATTTGCCGAATATTCTGATCAGATCTTCCGTAAAAATCTTTTTTGTGCCATGGAACCAAGACCGTAACATCATGGCGGGGGAGCCGCTATGATGTTATGGGCTTGGTGGAATGTCTGGCACAGTTAGATTTTTACGGAAGATCTGATCAGAATATTCTCACAACTTACCTCCCCCCGCAACCCTCATCCAACGATCCCCCCAATCCCCACAGAAATGGAGTTAAAAAAATGATGAAAAAACTAAAACAACTTATAGAAAAAATAGAATACCAATGCATTGCAGGTTCCATGGATGTCTGCGTGGATGCGGTAGTATATGATTCGAGGAAAATAACAAAGGGATGTTTGTTCCTCTGTATCGCCGGAGCCAATGCGGACGGCCATGATTTTGCCTTGGATGCGGTGGAAAAGGGGGCGAGAGTCCTTGTAACGGAAAAAGATATCCCGATGGAAGGCGCGGAGGATGTGACGGTAATCCGTGTGAAGGATACGCGCTATGCCATGGCATATATCGCGGCGGCCTGGTTTGAAAATCCGGCGGAAAAAATGAAAGTGATCGGGATAACGGGGACGAAGGGAAAGACGACCACTACTTACCTGGTCAAATCCATTTTGGAAAATTCGGGGCACAAGGTAGGACTGATCGGGACGATAGAGGTGATTATCGGGAAAAAACGGATTCATGCGGTGAATACCACCCCGGAATCTTATCTTTTGCAGGAATATCTTTACCAGATGGCGCAGGAAGGCTGCGATGCAGTAGTGATGGAGGTTTCTTCCCAAGGGCTGAAACTTCACAGGACACAGGGATTTTTGTTTGATATCGGTATTTTTACCAATATTGAACCGGATCATATCGGACCGAACGAGCATGCGGATTTTGATGAATATTTAAAATGCAAGGGGCTGTTGTTCCGGCAGTGCAGAACTGGTATTGTGAATCGGGACGATGCGCATTTTGAGAAGGTGATCGAAGGGCATACTTGCGGGATAGAAACTTACGGATTCAGTGAAGGGGCCGACCTGAGAGCGGAAAATCTGCAGCTTGTCAAAAAGCCGGGAGAACTGGGCGTGGTTTTTGATGTAAAGGGGTTGATGGATTTTTCGGTGGAGGTCACTACGCCCGGAAGGTTCAGCGTGTATAATGCCCTGACAGCTATTGCGATATGCCGTCATTTCGGGGTGGAGACGGAACAGATAAAAAAAGCCTTTTCGGAAGCAAAGGTCAAAGGCCGGATCGAAATGGTAAAGGTATCCGATGACTTTACGCTGATGATCGATTATGCCCATAATGCGATGAGCCTGGAAAGCCTGCTGGGTACGCTGAAAGAATACGAGCCGCACCGCCTGGTCTGCCTTTTTGGCTGCGGGGGAAACCGTTCCAGGCTGCGGAGATATGAGATGGGGGAAGTCAGCGGGAAGCTGGCCGACCTGACGATCATTACTTCGGATAACCCCAGATTTGAAGAGCCACAGGCGATTATCGAAGATATTAAGACCGGCATCGGAAAGACAGGGGGAAAATATGTGGAGATCTGCGACCGCAAAGAAGCGATTGCCTATGCGATCGATCACGGAGAGCCGGGGGATATTATAGTTCTCGCCGGGAAGGGCCATGAAGATTATCAGGAGATCAAAGGAGTCAAATACCCGATGGATGAAAGAGACCTGATCCGGGATATCTTAAAGGAGCGGGGATGGAAAGAAAATATGCGGACATTATTATAGATATTTCCCATGAAAAACTGGATAAGACATTCCAGTATGTGATTCCGGAACGGTTATGGGAAGCGGTGGGGATCGGAAGCTGCGTCTCCGTGCCTTTTGGAAAGGGGAACCGGCTCAGAAAAGGATATGTGGCGTCTATCGGCGAACAGGCATCCTATGAGCCGGGAAGGCTGAAAGAAATAGCGGATGTGGAAAAAAATTCCATAGGAGCCGAGGAGCGTTATATCGCGCTGGCGGCATGGATGAAAGAACAATACGGTTCCACACTGATCGCTGCTTTGAAAACGGTTCTTCCCATCAAACAGAAAGTAAGAAAGCTGGAAAGAAAGAGCTGTAAGCTTCTGCTGGATGCCGAAGAGGCGAAACAGCTGCTGCAAAGCTGTGAAAAGAAAAAGCAGACGGCGAAGGCAAGACTGTTAAAGGAGCTGATACAGGCGGGGGAGCTGCCTATGCCATGGATTACCGGCAAGCTCCATATATCCTCCCAGACAATAAAAAGCCTGGAGAGACAGGCGGCGGTGGAGATTCTTTCAGAAAGCAGCTACCGGAATCCCGTAAAAATAGAAAATAATGCTTCGGACGCCCGGATGGAAGCGTATAGGAAGAAAAAATGCCTGAACGAAGAACAGAGGGCGGCAGCGGACGGAATTCTGGCGGATTTTGACGCGGGCAGGAAAGATACTTCGCTGATCCACGGAATTACAGGAAGCGGAAAGACGGAAGTATATCTGGAGATTATTGAGGGAATGATAAAAAGAGGAAAACAGGCAATCGTGCTGATTCCTGAAATTGCCCTGACTTATCAAACGTTGCTGCGCTTTTATGTACGCTTTGGCGACAGGGTGTCGGTGATGAACTCCACGCTGTCCCAGGGAGAAAAATACGATCAGTGCGAAAGGGCGAAAAAAGGGGAAATAGATGTTATGATCGGCCCAAGATCCGCGCTGTTTACCCCGTTTTCCAGGCTTGGCGCGATTATTATCGATGAAGAGCATGAGAGTACATATAAAAGCGAATCCATGCCGAAATACCATGCCAGGGAGACGGCGGAAAAAATAGCGTCCATGCAGGGCGCGGTGGTGGTACTCGGTTCCGCGACCCCTTCTTTGGAAGCATATTACAGGGCAAAAACAGGCAAATACAGGCTTTATGAACTAAAGCAAAGGCAGCCTGGAAAGGAGTTGCCGTCGGTTCGGACGGTAGATTTGAGGGAAGAGCTGAGACAGGGAAACCGTTCGATTTTCAGCAGAAAGCTGCGGGAACTGTTGGAGGAAAGGCTGGCAAAGGGGGAACAGAGCATCCTGTTTTTGAACCGGAGGGGATATGCCGGATTTGTTTCCTGCCGTTCGTGCGGATATGTGATGAAATGCCCCCATTGTGATGTGTCTCTTTCGGAACATGCGGGCGGGAAGCTGGTATGCCATTACTGCGGTTACACCAGGCCGGGAGCCGGAAGCTGCCCGGAATGCGGTTCCAAATATATTCTTGGTTTCCGTGCGGGAACGCAGCAGATCGAAGAGGCGGTTCACAGAGAGTTCCCGGGGGCAAGGGTTCTTCGGATGGATGCGGACAGCACACGGACAAAAGACAGCTATGAAGAGATATTGAACGGTTTTGCCAACAGGGAGGCGGATATTCTTCTTGGTACCCAGATGATCGTAAAGGGTCATGATTTTCCGGACGTTACGTTAGTCGGCATATTGGCTGCGGATCTCTCCCTCCATGTGAACGATTACCGGGCAGGCGAGCGGACGTTCCAGCTTCTGACCCAGGCGGCGGGAAGGGCCGGCAGGGGAAAAAGACCCGGAGAAGTAGTGATACAGACTTATGATCCGGGGCATTATAGCATTGTGCATGCGGCCAATCAGGATTATCAGGGATTTTATGAAGAGGAAATGATGTACCGGGAGATGCTTTTATACCCGCCGGCGGCGCACATGCTTGCGATTCTTGTATCTTCGCCCGTAGAGAAAGAGGGAATGGAGCTGGCGGCAAAGATTGGGAAACTGTTAAAAGAAAGCGGGGCGGATATCCACGGAGATCCTCTTCGGGTGATTGGGCCGGCGGCGGCTTCCATAGGGAAGATACAGGATGTCTACCGCTTTATGGTTTATATAAAACATATGGATAAAAGAAAGCTGATAGAGGCAAAAAATGCCATAGAGGCATTTTTGGAGGAGCGGCAGGAGAAGGGAAAAACGGGAAAAGAGACCGTTCAGTTTGACTTCGATCCCCTTCGCTCCTATTAATAAGTAAAAGGTTAAGAAAGGACAGAATCGAAATGGCAATCAGAAACATAAGAGAAATTGGCGATGCGGTATTAAATAAGAAATGCAAGGAAGTAAAGGAAATTACGCCCAGGGTGAAGGAGTTGATCGAGGATATGCTCGAAACCATGTATGAAGCGTGCGGCGTCGGGCTGGCGGCGCCCCAGGTGGGCATTTTAAAACGGATCGTGGTGATCGACGTGACGGGAGAGGATCCGTATGTGATGATCAATCCAAGAATACTGGAAATGAGCGGGGAACAGACCGGCCATGAAGGCTGCCTGAGCGTGCCGGGGAAATCAGGAATTGTTACCAGACCCAATTATGTAAAAGCGGTGGCTTATAACGAAAATATGGAGTTGTATGAAATAGAGGGAACCGAATTGCTGGCAAGGGCGATCTGCCATGAACTGGATCATCTGGAAGGAAATCTTTACGTAGATAAAGTGGAAGGCCCGCTGATGAACCTGGAAGATTTAGAGGATGATGACGAAATGGAAAGTTAGTGTAGAAAGGCAAGGTTGTTGATATGAAATTGATATTTATGGGAACGCCGGATTTTGCGGTGGGAGCGCTGGAGGCTATCGTGGCAGCCGGGCATGAGGTGGCGGCCGTGGTAACACAGCCGGATAAGCCGAAGGGAAGAGGAAAAGAAATGCAGATGACGCCGGTAAAAGCGTGCGCGCTGAAGCATGGAATTCCGGTGCTTCAGCCTAAAAAGGTGAGAGAACCGGAGGAGATAGAGAAATTGGCACAGTTCGGGGCGGATATTTTCGTGGTGGCTGCTTTCGGGCAGATACTGCCGGAGGAGATATTACGGCTTCCCAGGTTCGGATGCGTGAACATCCATGCTTCCCTGCTGCCGAAATACAGAGGGGCTGCGCCGATTCAGTGGGTGATTCTGAACGGGGAGAAGGAGACGGGAATTACGATCATGCAGATGGATCGGGGACTGGATACCGGGGACATGTTGTTGAAAAGAGTAGTTCCTATTGAAGAAAAGGAAACAGGGGAATCTTTGCACGATAAACTGTGCCAGGCGGGAGCGGAACTGATCGTGGAAGCTTTGCCGAAGATCGAAAGAGGGGAACTGGTGCCGGAGAAACAAAAGGAGGAAGAGGCCAGTTACGTAGGAACGTTAAAAAAATCTCTGGGCAGAATCGACTGGACAGGGGATGCGTGTTCGATCGACAGGCTGGTGCGGGGACTAAATTCCTGGCCCAGTGCGTATACTTATTATCATAAGAAAAATTTGAAAATCTGGGAAAGCGAACCCGTAAAGGATCATTCCTGCGAAGAAAAGTGGGAGGCAGGATGCGTGGAAAGAGTGGAGAAGGACGCTTTTTATGTAAGAACGGGCGACGGGCTTTTGAAAGTGACGCAGGTGCAGCTGGAAGGAAAAAGGAGAATGCCGGTAAAGGATTTTCTCCTGGGATATCCTTTGGAAGAAGGGCTTGCGCTTGGAGAATAGAAAGGGAATGGTATTGCTATGTATGGATATTATGGTTATTATTTTGACCCCACATATTTTCTCGTATTATTGGGAGCAATTTTGTGTATGGCGGCCAGCAGCAGCCTGAACAGCACATACGGAAAATATGCGAAGGTGCGCAGTATGAGCGGAATAACAGGAGCGGAAGCGGCGGCCAGAATCTTAAGTTATTCGGGGATTCATGATGTAAGAATCGAGCATACCGGCGGGAGGCTGACGGATCATTACGATCCGAAAAACAAGGTGCTGCGTCTTTCCGACAGCACATATCAGTCCAGTTCGATAGCGGCGATCGGCGTAGCGGCACACGAGTGCGGACATGCCGTACAGCATCAGAAGGGATATGCCCCCCTGAAGATCAGAAGCGCTTTGGTACCGGCGGCCAATATCGGTTCCAGGATAGGGATACCTCTGATTTTGCTGGGCATATTGCTGGGGCTTAGCGACACGCTGGTACAGGTAGGGATATGGGTTTTTTCCCTGTCGGTTCTGTTTCAGATCGTTACGCTGCCTGTGGAATTCAATGCTTCTTCCAGAGCTTTAGCCATGTTGCAGGATTATGGCATTACCGGAGGGGAGGAAACGGGGCATTGCAGGAAAGTGCTTCGGGCGGCGGCGCTTACGTATGTGGCGGGAGCGGCGGCCTCGATTTTGCAGCTGCTGAGGCTGGTGCTTTTATTTGGAAACAGGAGAAACGACGATTAGCGTGAGAAAAACATTAAGAAACACTAAGGCTGCAAGGGACGCAGCTTAAGAGTTTCTTAATGTTTGGAAGAATGCCCAAAATACGGGCATTCTTCTCGTTGATGGTTTGTGCCGCCTGGCGGCATCATGGAGGTTGGGATGAACATAAGGGAATTGGTTCTGGATATGTTGTTGGAGATGGAAAGGGAGCGGGTTTACAGCAATCTTTTAATCCGAAGGGTGTTGGATAAATATGATGACCTGCCGGGGAAAGATAAGGCGTTTATCAAGCGCGTGACGGAAGGGACGCTGGAGAGGCGGATACAGATCGATTATATTATGGATCAGTTTTCGAAAACGCCGTCAGGGAAAATGAAACCTTTGATACGCAATTTGCTAAGGATGAGCGTATATCAGATTCTTTTTATGGATGCAGTTCCCGATTCGGCGGCATGCAATGAGGCGGTAAAGCTGGCGGCGAAGAGGAAGTTCCAATCGTTGAAGGGGTTTGTCAACGGAGTATTGCGCAATATTGCCAGGGAAAAAGATATGATCCTGTCCGCAGGAGGGAAAGAAGGATTTTATCCGGACAGGGAAAAAGAACCTCTCGCCTATTTGTCGGTTTTTTATTCCATGCCGGAATATTTTATTGTGATGTGGCTGGAGGAATATGGGATGGAGCGGACGGAGAAGATGCTTCAGGCCATGTTGGAAGTCCGGCCCGTTACGATCCGAATCAGGGAATCGCTGACGGAAAAAGAAAAGGAAGCCCTTCTGCGGGATATGGGGGAGGCCGGGATCGGGGCGGAGCAGCATCCATATCTGCCTTATGCCTATATGCTGGAACATGCGGAGGGTGTCAGGAATATTCCCGGATTTGACGAAGGGCTGTTTGCGGTACAAGATGTAAGTTCCATGATAAGCGTCGAGTGTGCGGGAATAGAAAAAGGAAGTTTTGTTGTGGATGTCTGTGCCGCGCCGGGAGGAAAGAGCGCCCACGGGGCGGAAAAAACGGGAGAAAAAGGCAGAGTGCTGGCCAGGGATATTTCGGAGGAGAAAGTGGACATGATCCGGGAGAATGCCGAAAGGCTGCGTCTGGAGAATATAGAGGCGGAGGTTTTTGATGCTACGGAATACGATGCGGAGCTGGACGGGAAAGCGGATGTTGTCCTGGCGGATGTTCCTTGTTCCGGCTTGGGGATACTTGGAAGGAAACGGGATATTAAATACCATATGACCCGGGCAACGCTGGCGGAACTGCCCGGAATACAAAGAAAAATATTGGAGAAGGCGCAGCGGTATGTAAAACCGGGAGGAATACTGGTTTACAGCACATGCACCATACGCAGGGAAGAGAACGAAGAAAATGTCAGGTGGTTTTTGGGGAAATTTCCGTTTCAGGGAGAGGATATAAGAAGAAGCGTTGCCCATATCCCGCAGACCGGTACGGCGGCGGACGGATATTTGCAGCTGCTTCCCGGGATACATAGCGCGGATGGTTTTTTCATCGCGGTGTTCCGCAGGAAAGGAAATATGTGTTAAGATGAAAGATACAAAAGCAGATATCAAATCTATGGATTTGGAAGAATTGAAAAGAGAAATGGGGGCGGCCGGAGAAAAAGCTTTCCGTGCAAAGCAGCTCTATGAATGGATGCACCAAAAACTGGCGAGGGATTTTGATGAGATGAGCAACATTCCGAAAGCGCTGCGGGAAAGATGCCGGAAGGACTATTCTTTTACCGCCCTGGAGCCGGTACGGATACAGGAATCAGCGGTGGACGGAACAAAGAAATTTTTGTTTCGGCTGTCGGATGGGAATACGGTGGAAAGCGTATGGATGAAATATAAGCATGGAAATTCGGTCTGTATTTCTTCCCAGGTGGGCTGCCGGATGGGCTGCCGTTTCTGTGCCTCCACGCTGGATGGTTTGGTTCGTCCGCTGCTGCCTTCGGAAATGCTCGACCAGGTCTATGCGGTTACGCTTCTGACAAAAGAGAGAGTTTCCAATGTGGTTGTAATGGGAATGGGGGAACCTTTGGACAATTATGACCATTTACTGAAATTTATCCGGCTTTTAACAGATGAAAACGGGCTGCATATCAGCCAGCGGAATGTGACGGTATCTACCTGCGGTTTAGTTCCGCAGATGAGGAGGCTGGCGGAAGAGGAACTTCAGATTACACTGGCTCTTTCCTTACATGGGGCAAACGATAAAAAAAGGCGCGAATTGATGCCCATAGCGAAAAAATACAGGCTGGATGAATTGATGGATGCCAGTGCATACTATTTTGAAAGAACGGGCAGACGTATTAGCTTTGAATATAGCCTGATCGACGGCATCAATGACTCGCAAATGGATGCGCAGGAACTGGCGGAACTGGTCAGGGGAATGAACTGCCATGTGAATTTGATTCCGGTAAATCCTGTAAAAGAGAGGGATTTTGCGCCGGGTTCCCCGCAAAAAGCGATTGCATTTAAAAATAAGCTTGAAAAAAATGGAATAAATGTTACTATAAGAAGGGAAATGGGGAGAGATATCGATGGAGCGTGCGGCCAGCTCAGGCGCCGGGAGCTTCATCGGTAATGCAGGAGGTTTCGTTGTGTTAAAGACATTTTCCATTACGGATATCGGAAAAAGGAGAAAACTGAATCAGGATTATGTGTTCGTATCGGATAAGCCTTTGGGCAACCTTCCGAATTTATTTATTGTGGCTGACGGAATGGGCGGGCATAATGCGGGGGATTATGCGTCCAAATGCGCGGTGGAGACGATAAAGGAAGAGATCGGCCGGTCCCTGGAAAAGAATCCGGTGAAAATATTGGGAAAGGCGATCGAAGCCGCTAACAGCTATGTCCGGCAAAAGGCAATGGAAGAGGCGGACTTAAGGGGCATGGGTACTACATTGGTGGCGGCCACCTGTTTACAAGGCAGATACTTGCAGGTTGCTAATGTAGGTGACAGCAGACTGTATGTGATTAATGACGAGAAGATAGAGCAGATCACAAGGGATCATTCCCTTGTAGAAGAAATGGTACGCAGAGGCGGCATTGACAGGGAGGCGGCAAGAGTTCACCCGGATAAAAACATCATCACCAGGGCGATCGGCGCGGAAGATGCTGTGGTGGCTGATTTTTTTGATGTGGAACTAAAGCCGGGCGATACCGTACTTATGTGTTCCGACGGCCTGACGAATATGCTCGAGGACGGAGAAATCCATATGATAGTGAGCAGTCAGGAAAGCGTGGAGAAAAAAGCGGAGGAATTGGTGAAGGCAGCCAATCATAACGGCGGCAGAGATAATATTGCAGTGATTCTTATTGAGCCGTTTGTAAATGAGGTGGAAAATGATTAAAATTGGAATGATGATTGGAAACCGGTATGAAATACTGGAAAAAATTGGAACCGGTGGAATGTCGGACGTATATAAATCGAAGGATCACAAGTTGAACCGATACGTGGCGGTCAAAGTGTTGAAACAGGAATTTTCGGAAAATGCGAATTTTGTTTCCAAATTCCAGGTGGAGGCACAGGCGGCGGCAGGTTTGGCACATCCTAATGTGGTGAATGTCTATGATGTAGGCGAAGAGAACGATGTTTATTATATTGTCATGGAATTGGTGGAAGGCATTACTTTGAAGAAGTATATTGAAAAAAAGGCCAGGCTTTCCGTTAAAGAGGCGATCAGCATCGCGATCCAGGTTTCCATGGGCATTGAGGCTGCCCACAACAACCATATTATACACAGGGATATCAAACCACAGAACATAATTATTTCCAAGGAGGGCAAGGTCAAAGTAACGGATTTCGGCATTGCGAAGGCGGCGACCAGCAATACGATTACTTCAAATGTCATGGGGTCCGTGCATTATACATCTCCCGAACAGGCGAGGGGAGGCTATAGCGACGAAAAGAGCGACATTTATTCCCTTGGTATTACCATGTTCGAAATGCTTACGGGAAGAGTGCCGTTTAACGGGGAAACGACGGTGGCGATCGCCATTAAACATATTCAGGAGCAGCTCCCGTCTCCGAGGGAATACATCCCGGAGATTCCGGTCAGCGTGGAGCGGATCGTGGTTAAGTGCTGCCAGAAAAGTCCTGACAGGCGGTACCAGACGATGGCGGATCTGGTAGCGGATCTGAAACAGTCGTTGATCAATCCCGATGAAGACTTTGTAAAGCTGGTCAATCCCGACGAAGAGGCTTCTACCCGGATGATTACCGATAAAGACATGGTTCAGATTAAAAGGCAGTCCGACCGAAGGGATTCCATGGATGAGGCCCTTCGTCTGAAAAAGGATGTCCGCCGGAAATATCAGGAAGAGGAAGAGGACGACGAAGAGGACATCATAGAAGAAGTGGAAGAAGAGGATATCGAGGAAGATATCGACGAGGAAGAAGAAGAGTACGATTCCAAAATGGAACGTATTACTACCGTTTTAGCCGTAATAGCGGCTTTGTTGATTGGGTGTATCGTGCTTTTCCTCGTAGGAAAAACATTGGGCATACTGCCTTTTGGGGGAGAAACAGGGGAAGAGGAGACTACGGAAGAGGATTCAGGGCAGGTGGAGATGCCAAAAGTAGTAGGAAGGCAGCTGGAAGAAGTAAAGACGGAATTGATGGGTCTTGGGCTGATGCCGGAGATTACCTATAAAGAAACGGACGAATATGAGGCCGGCCTGATTCTGGAATGCAATATAGGAATCGGCCAGATGGTGGATTCCAAAACGGATATCGTATTAACGGTCAGCGCGGGGGCCAGCGGAGTAGAAGTGCCAAAGGTAACGGGAGTGTCTACGGCGCAGGGGGTGTCCGAGCTGGAACAGAAAGGGTTCGTTGTAAATCGCACGGAGAGCTATGATGCGGAGGTGCCAAAAGGAAATATCATTTCACAGACTCCGGAAGGGGGAACCAAGGCTCCCAGCGGATCGGCGGTAACGATTAAAATCAGTCTGGGAGCGGAAGATACGAAAGTGAGGGTTCCCAACCTGATCGCCATATCCGAGATGGACGCGATGGCTTCCATAACGGAAAGCGGGCTGGTAGTAGGCAGCGTTACGGAAGTGAATAACGAAGATCCCGCTTTGAACGGGCTTGTCTGCTATCAAAGTTATTCGGTAGGTTCTTATGTGGAACCGGGAACGGCCATTGACCTGCAAGTGAGCATAGGGCCGAAACAGGCGACTTACAGTTTTACCGGAAGCATCGAAGCTCCTTCTGCGGCGGAAGACCCGGAATACAGGGATGGATTGGATGTTACGGTGACGATCGATACGGAAGACGGAGTGCAGCTTTTGAATACGAATACGGCTTCTTTTCCGATCTCGGTGAATTATACGGGAATCCGTTCCGCGACAGGGACAGTGACATTTACCTACACGGTAACGACGGATGCCGTGACGGATACGAATCCGGAAACAGGAGAAGTGACGACGACGGAAGGAACATCCGTGCAAAAGACGATAGCCAGGGAACTGCAGTTTACCCCTGAGACATAAAGGGCGGAGAATATGCAGGGAAAGATCATTAAAGGGATCGCAGGATTTTATTATGTGTATGCGGAAGACGACGGAAAGGTATACGAATGCAAGGCAAAGGGGATTTTCCGCAAAGAAAATAAAAAACCGCTGGTCGGTGATAACGTATGCATGGAAGTGCTGGATCAGGAGGGGAGAACCGGAAATATTGTCCGCATTCTTCCGAGAAAGAATGAACTGGTACGTCCGGCGGTGGCGAACATCGACCAGGCGCTTGTTATATTTGCGATAGTGAAACCGGAACCAAATTATAACCTGTTGGACCGGTTTCTTATTATGATGGAACAGCAGGGGCTTTCCAGTATTCTTTGCTTTAATAAAAAGGATATTGCTTCGGAGGAAGAACAGAAAGCGCTGCGGGAAGCTTATGGTTTCTGTGGCAGCAGGATTTTGTTTTCCAGCGCTTCCAGAGGGGATGGCATGGAAGAGCTGGAAGAAGTGTTGAAAGGGAAGACGACGGCGGTCGCGGGCCCCAGCGGGGCAGGAAAATCTTCCATCATTAACCGTCTGAATCCCGACGCCGGGATGGAGACCGGAGAGATCAGCAAGAAAATCGGGCGGGGGAAGCATACGACGAGACATTCGGAAATCATTGCTTTACAGAAAAATACTTTTATTATGGACACGCCAGGATTTACTTCTCTCGGCCTGTTCGGTTTGGATAAGGAGGACTTGCAAGGATATTATCCTGAATTCGTCCGCTATTCGGAGTATTGCCGCTTCTCCGGCTGTTCCCACCTGAACGAACCGGACTGCAGGGTCAAAGAAGCTTTGGCGGAAGGGAAGATCAGCGGCGTCAGGTATGGAAATTACAAAGAGCTGTATGAGGAATTAAAGGAACGCAGGAAATATGAAAGAAAGAGACGCGAGAATGTGTGAAACAAGGAAGCGCCGGCACAAGGAACCGGCGGAAAACGAAAAGGAACCCCTTATCGTTTTCTGATGAAATATTTTCACATAATAGCAACCATAGAAAGCTATAAGGCTCGCTATGGAAATTAGTTTAAATTCCATTTTCTCCCTCCAAACACCGATTTGCCATAGTGCCGATTTGCTTATCTTATTAGAAAATTCAAAACCCGTTCATTAAAATCTTTTGCTTCTTCATATAATCCATGACCAAGACCATGATAAATAAACAACTCGCTCTGATTAATGTTTTCAGCGATTGCAGAAGCCGCAGTTGTTCCAACGATTTTATCGCAATCCCCGCCAATCACTAATGCAGGGCATACTATTTTGTTTAATTCCGCATAAGAATTGTGGCTGATGCAAGAAGCTGCCTGGATGAGAAAGCGCTGAAAGCTTTTTGGCTTTCCTATTCTTCCAATGAACGGATAAATTTTCCGATACTTTTTCAAATATTTTTCTGAGTATGATTTTTCTGCTGTATCTATTATTAAATCCTTATAATTTCCCTGCATTGCCATTTCAATCCAAACACCAACCACTTTTTTGATGAGTTCATTGGGTTTTGCACTTGTTACCGCCAGGATGAGTTTGTTGACCAAATCGGGATAATCAATCGCAAGATATTGCGCTATCATACCGCCCTGGGATATGCCTAAAATATCTGCTTTTGAAATACCAAGAACGGCCATAGCTTCTGCATGGTCTTTGGCCATTTTCCTTGTAGAATATCCCTCCTGCAAATGATTTTTCCGGCTGAAAACGTACACGGTAAATTTTTTGGCATATATCCTATACATGATGGAAAAAACAAGAGCCATTCCCTTTACCGTAGACAGTCCATCTCCCAATCCGGGCAGCATAATAAGATTTTTATCTCCATTTCCAAAAGATATATAATCCATTTCAGAATTTCCGACACGGACACTTCCATTATGGGCATGGTAAAACATAGCAGTCTCCTTTATTTTACGATTTCTATTCATAAGTGAAATGACTGATTGGGCGCAACAGCGTTGATTTTGTAAGAAGTCTTCGGAACAAAAAACAGGAGGAAGATAGTTCGCTATGTTTTATCCTTGTCGAAATGAGAAAAGATAGTGCGCAAAACATTGATCGCCATCTGTTTACGTTCCAATGGCTGGCAGTCGGTAATCTGAAGGAACTGATTTATGATATTGGCGTTGCTGTCTCTTACGGAATCGGACAGCATGTAATCGACGGACACGCCAAGCCTGTTGACAAGCTTCACAAGCGTATCCAATGTGAGGCTCCGTTCGCCCCGTTCGATAGCTCCCATATAAGTATCCGATATATCAATATCTTCTGCCAGCTGCGCCTGTGTGAGATTTAACCTCTGACGCTCTTCGCGGATTCTTTTTCCCAATCTCTTATAGTCCATATGATCACCTCACTGTTTATTTTAGAATGTCATCATGATAGATTGAAACATCTATAAGGGGTATTAGTATTGACAGAATGGGGTGCATGTATCGGCCAGTTATTGGAGCGTAGTGGATGTCCGGGGCGGGGAATTTTTGGTTATGACGGTTTATAATAGTTTAACCCGTTTTGCGGTGCCTGTTTTCTTCATGTTAAGCGGACTTTTTCTGGTTGCGCCTGAACGGGAAAATGTGGCAATAGGAAAGCGGGTTTTAAGGCTTGTGATGTTATTTTATGTCTGGTCAGCATTTTATGCCTTTCAGGGAATCGCGGTGGATACGCTGAAGGGCGCATTTTCAATGGAAGTATTCAGAGCGGCGGTAGAGCGTTTTATCTTCGGCCATATCCATATGTGGTTTCTTCAGATTTTGTGCGGATTTTATCTGTTGATTCCGATCGCAAGGCAGATAAGCGCAAAAAGGGAAACATTGCGGTATTACCTGCTTCTGTGGATCGTCTTCCGGTTCCTGGTACCGACTTTGACGGAAGCTTTTGGCCTGGCCACACTCCAGGCACGGATTGACAGCCTGGGGCTCGATATGCTGGTTGGAAATTTTGGTTACTTTTTATTAGGATATTATCTGAACACAACAAATATCAGGAAAAAAGTCAGGTGGTGTATTTATGCAATGGGGATTGGCGCATGGATTCTCACCCCATTTCTTACAATCGGGAGCTGCATAAAGTCCGGCACCTATGTGGAGAAATGGTTCAGTCCGGGATCGTTGAATATTTTGGTCATGACCATTGCCGTCTTTGTCTTCTTTCAGTATGGTAAGGCATTTGAGCAGGTAAAAAGGGCGGATATATGGGGAAAGCTGTCCCGCTATACATTTTTTGTATACATGTCCCACATGTTCGTGCTTGAAAAGCTGAATCTGGTGGGGATCACAACGGTTTCATATCCGGCGGTTATTTCCATACCTGTCATGACGGTATTTATTTTCATAGTCAGCCTGTTCGGTGCATTTGTAGCTGGCCATATACCATTTGTGAGAAAAATAGTGATGCTGGCAAGCGGTTAGCAGCTTGTTATACAAGATAAAGGAAAAGAGTGTCAATACAAGGGGGCTGTCGCACTAATTGTGATATGCTTCCTTTCTGCGTATCTTACGATTTTGATGCGGTCAGCAGAATCGTAGATATTGGCGGAGTTACTGAAATCGTTCTGGAAGGTGTTTATGCGCTAGGGTAAAGTTTTTGTAGGAAAACAGAATAGAAAGAAATAGGAAAGCACCTTTTTCTGTGTTAGGATTTGATTGGCGAAAAAATCCAAAGAAAGAGGTGCTTCCATGATCAACAGTATACAACAGTTTCAGGCAGAAGGGGTAAAAAAGTTAGAAAAAGTTTTTAACAGCTATGCATCAGACATGACAAAGGTTGCGGAGATGGTACAGGGAGTGACGGACAGTGTCATTGGATTGGGACTGTCCATGATTGCGGAGGAATGGGAGTTCTATGATACCCTACTCCATGACAGAAAAGAACTGAGACCGGGATGGCGGGTGGTGCGCAGGGATGAAGTGTCCAAACTGACATCCCTTGGTGAAGTGACCTATAAAAAGACTTACTTTCATAATCCTCAGACGGGGGAAAGATGCTACCTGTTAGACAGGCTGATGGGATTAGGATCAGGGGAACGCATGACAGAGGATGCCGTGGCAAGGATCTACGAAGAGGCGGCGGACAGCAGTTACAGGAAAGGCGGCATGAATGCCAGCATATCAGGTGTGGCAGTGAGCAAGGAGACCGTGATGGAGAAGCTGCACTGCCTACAGTTTCCCAAAGCAGAAGATACAAAAGAAAAGAGACAGGTAAAGGTGCTCTACATAGATGCGGATGAAGACCATGTGGCATTGCAGTATCTGGAGAAAAAGGGAGATACAAAAAGCGCCCTGAAACATACCTTCATGCCAAAACTGGTGTATGTCTACGAAGGCATACGGGCAGAGGGAGACAGACATGAACTTGTTGGAGTAAGATACTTTGGCGGCGGCTGTGAAGGGACAGAGGGGACGCAGCGGTTATGGAGAGAGGTATATGACTATATAGCAGGGACTTATGATGAAGAAGTGCTGGAACGCATCTATGTGAACGGGGACGGGGCAGAATGGATCAAGACAGGGGCGAAGGTACATGCCAAGGCGAAGTTTGTGCTTGACAGATACCACATGCATAAGTACATCATGGCGGCGACCTCCCATCTGGGGGACAGTGCGCAGGATGCCCGGAGTGAGATATGGGGCGCGATAAACGGGAAGAGGAAAAAGGATGCGGCGGAGGTCTTTGAGAGGATCATCGGCATCACAGATACAGAGAGCAAACAGAAAGCGGTAGGGGCATCCAGGGATTATATCCTGGGGCACTGGTCTGCGATCATGAACGGGGTGAGGAACAAAGAGGATGACATTCATTGTAGCGCAGAAGGGCATATCAGCCACATCTATGCGGACAGGATGAGTTCAAGACCCCTTGGGTGGTCAAAGACAGGAGCGGATAAGATGGCGCGCCTTAGGGTGTATAAAAAGAATGGCGGGGATATGCTGACGCTCGTAAGATACCAGAAACAGGAACTGCCAAGGGCTGCGGGGATGGAAGAAGTGATCTGTTCAGCGGAAGAAGTATTAAAGAGCGAGCGAAAGAACCGAAAGGCACAGGGAGCGCTGGCAGAGCTGCCTGTCTACACGATACCGTATACACAGATCAGAAAGATCGCGGCGCTAAAGAATCATATCTGGGGCTTGTAGGAAGAGAAAAGAACAGGTATAGTAAAGAAGGTCAATCAGTCTGACCAGATCAAGGGACTATTCTGTCTATCCTATTCCTACAATAAACTTACGCTATCTGTTTATGCGAAGCGCTTGCATTTCGCAAGCGAAATGGATATACTAAAAATAAAAGAGGCGATTGTTATGGCACGAACATCAAATGTATTTGCACGAGTAGAACCTGAAATCAAAGAGCAGGCGGAACAGGTGCTTGAACGTTTGGGAATCCCAATGTCCAATGCAGTGAGTATGTTTTTAAGACAGGTGGTATTGCAGAGAGGTATTCCGTTTGAAATGAAGCTGCCGCAGACAGAATTGCTGAATTACAGCTCTCTTACCAGAGAACAGTTTGATGCGGAAATGGAAAAAGGCATGGCTGATGTTAAAGCGGGCAGGGTTTATTCGGCAGATACCATTGAAGCGGAAATGAGGAGAGATTTTGGCGTATGAGCTGGAATATTGTATATACAGCACAGGCAAGACAAGACTTGCTCTATCTGCCGGAAGAACCTTAGAATACAGTAAATATTGTTCGAATTATGTATGGAGGCAGGAATGTACGCAGACAGTTAAGCGAAACGGTTTTATAATTTTCTGATTGAGTGTAATCTACCGGAGTTCACAGTAGTAAATTCTTTATATTTTATGAGAAATATGCCTGTTATTTGATTGTGCAAAACGGAGACCCAGGAAAAGAAGTGCGTACAGTTATTGAGAAAATTGGAGGAACGATGCCGGAGGATTTGCCAATATCTGAAAAAAGTATTCAAGAGATTGAAAGAGAGCAGATGGTGGGGCTGAGAGCAAAGGCGAAAAAAGGGACGATAATGCTTGGTGAATAAAGCTTTGCTGTGCTATACTATCATAGCTGTTAAGGTTCTTTGATTTGGAACATTTTGTAATAGGATTATATTGTAATGATGTGTAATAAAAATGAACTGAGCAAACACGGAGGAGTAAAATATCATGAAACTAGGAATCGTAGGACTGCCCAATGTGGGCAAAAGCACTTTATTTAATTCGTTGACAAAGGCGGGAGCCGAATCCGCCAACTACCCGTTTTGCACGATTGATCCCAATGTCGGGATCGTAGCCGTGCCGGATGAGCGGTTGAAGCTTTTAGGGGATATGTATCAGTCGAAAAAGGTTACGCCGGCGGTGATTGAATTTGTGGACATTGCCGGACTGGTAAAGGGCGCATCCAAAGGGGAGGGACTCGGAAACCAGTTTTTGAGCAATATTCGGGAGGTAGATGCGATTGTCCATGTGGTGCGCTGTTTTGAAGATTCCAATGTAGTACATGTGGACGGCAGCGTGAATCCTTTGAGGGATATCGAGACGATTGATCTGGAGCTTATTTTTTCTGATCTGGAAATTCTGGAGCGGAGGATCGCGAAGGTGGGAAAAGGAGCCAGAATGGATAAGGGACTTGCGAAAGAGCAAGGGCTTTTGGAAAGGCTCAAAGCGCATCTGGAAGAAGGAAAGCTGGCTCTTACTTTTCAGACGGAAGATGAGGACGAGCTGTCTCTGCTGGCTTCTTACAATCTTCTGACCGGAAAACCGGTGATTTTTGCCGCGAACGTAGCCGAAGAAGAGCTGGCGGACGACGGAGCGGGCAATGAAGGCGTTGCCAGAGTGCGCGCTTTTGCACAGGAAAGCGGCAGCGAAGTATTCGTGATCTGTGCCCAGATAGAACAGGAGATCGCCGAACTGGATGAGGAAGAAAAGGCGATGTTTCTTGAAGATCTCGGTTTAAAGGAATCCGGGCTGGAAAAACTGATCAAGGCGAGCTACCGCATTTTAGGACTGCATAGCTTTTTGACGGCCGGGGAAGACGAAACGAGGGCCTGGACCATCAAAGTCGGAACGAAAGCGCCGGCAGCGGCCGGCAAAATCCATACGGATTTTGAGAGAGGGTTTATCAAAGCGGAAGTCGTAAACTATAAAGACTTGCTGGAACAGGGTTCTCTGGCGGCGGCCAGGGAGAAAGGACTGGTCGGGATGGAAGGAAAAGAGTATGTAGTAAAAGATGGAGATGTGATTCTTTTCCGCTTTAATGTATAAATCCATATCTCGTATAGCGAACGAATGTTCCTACCACATATAGAAAATGCCGAAAAAATGCACTTTACAAGCTATTGTAAAGTGCATTTTTTATAAATAAATTCCTGAAAATTGCTTGTCAAACGTTCCGTATTAGTATAGAATCTATATAAAAGTGGTGGAAAGTGGTATGAAGTGGAATGAAGTGGGGATAAATTCCAATATTTCCAAATAAAAGATATTCATATCAACAAGTGGCAGCCCACTTTTTTATTATTAGTTTTTGAGGAACCAAAGGTTCTTATAGGACGGCGGGTGAGCTTTATGTTTATGGGAGAGTACAACCATACGATCGATGCAAAAAACCGGCTGATCATCCCCTCCAAGTTCCGGGAAACTCTCGGTGATGAGTTTGTTGTGACAAAGGGGCTGGACGGCTGTTTATTTGTATACGATAACGAGGAATGGGCCTCCTTCGAAGAAAAGCTGCGCAGTCTGCCTCTTACCAATAAAGATGCGAGAACCTTTGTCCGTTTTTTTCTGGCGGGGGCAGCCAGTGTGGAAGTGGACAAGCAGGGAAGGATACTGATCCCCTCGGTATTAAAAGAATTTGCAGGAATCAACAAAGAAGTTGCTCTGATAGGCGTGGCAAGCAGGATTGAAATCTGGAGCAAAGAAAGATGGGAAGGCGAGTCCGCTTATGAAGATATGGAGAGTATCGCAGAACATATGTCTGAACTGGGACTGGGCATATAGAGCGAACATGCAAGCGTGGCACATGCAAGTGAGGCACATGCAAGTGAGGGACACGCGGGGGAAGATGAATGGAATTTGAACATTGCTCTGTTCTACTGAAAGAAACAATAGACAATTTAAAGATAAAAAATGACGGAATTTATGTGGACGGTACCCTGGGCGGCGGCGGACATTCTTATGAGATCGCCGGGCGCCTTGGAGAAAACGGAAGGCTGGTCGGCATCGACCAGGACGGAGCGGCAATAGAGGCCGCCGGAAAAAGGCTTTTACCGTTTTCGGATAAGGTGACAATCGTAAGGGACAACTATTGTAATGCAAAACAAGTATTAAAAAGCCTTGGTGTGGAAAAGGTGGACGGTATTCTTCTGGATCTGGGGGTTTCCTCCTACCAGCTGGATGCTCTGGAACGGGGATTCTCCTACAAGTATGACACCGCGCTCGATATGCGGATGGATACGAGGCAGGAGTTGAACGCCAGAGATATCATAAACGGTTATACGGAAGGAGAACTGTTTCGGATCATAAGGGATTACGGAGAGGATAAGTTTGCAAAAAATATTGCGAAGCATATCGTCCGAGCCAGGCAGGAAAAAGAGATCGAGACGACGGGAGAGCTGAATGAGATTATAAAAGCAGCCATTCCGGCAAAAATGCGCCAGACGGGAGGACACCCTTCCAAGAAAACATTTCAGGCAATTCGCATTGCGTGTAACAGGGAGCTGGAAGTATTGAAAGATTCCCTGGATGATCTGACGGACTGTTTGAAGCCCGGCGGACGGCTTTGCATCATTACGTTTCATTCTCTGGAGGACAGGATCGTAAAGACCGCATTCAGAAATTACGAGAACCCGTGTACATGCCCGCCGGATTTTCCGGTATGTGTATGCGGCAGGAGACCTAAGGGAAAAACGGTGACAAGAAAACCGATATTCCCGGCGGAAGAAGAAACGACAGCAAATAAACGCGCAAAAAGTGCAAAATTAAGAGTATTTGAAAAGGAATAGTGTTATGGCGCAGTATAGGGCAAGAGGTGACAACAGAAGACAGCAGGCATACACGGGAAGAAACGGCGTTTATGTGCATGGAAATGTCGTAAGGAGACTGGACGAAGAAATATACGCACCCCGGCGGCCCAGGAAACAGCTGAGCAATACGGCGAGGAAAAACAGGGAAAAGGCAAGGCATATGAGTCTTGGGTATGTGTTCTTTTTATCCTGTGCGGTTATTGCGGCAGGGTTTATTTTGACGATATATATCGGGCTTCAGTCAGACATTACTAACAGCATTAAAAATATATCCAGGCTGGAGAGCCAGTTGAATTCTTTGAAACTGGATAACGACGAAGAATACAGCAGGATCACGAACAGTGTTGATCTGGATGAGGTAAAACGTGTGGCGATCCAGGAGTTAGGGATGAAATATGCGGAAGAAGGACAAATCGTTACCATTACAGGGGGAGGCAGCGATTATATGAGACAGGTGGCGGATATTCCGCAGTAAAGCAGGTGGTATTTTTGAGCAGACAGATGCGAGTGAGAGAGAATAAGACAAAGCGTGGAATTTATAGCAGATTTACGTTAAGGATGCAGAAAAAGCTGGTGGTACTCTTTTTAGCGGTACTGTCAGCTTTCATCGGATTAAGTCTCCAGTTAGTGCGGATTAACAAGGATAACGGGGCAAGATATGAGAAACAGGTGCTTTCCCAACAAGCCTATGACAGCACGACGATTCCTTTCCGGCGGGGAGACATTCTGGACAGCAACGGCACAAAACTTGCAGCCAGTGAAAAGGTCTATAATGTGATTCTGGATGCGAAGGTGATGTTGGATCGGGATGGGAAATACGTAGAACCTACGCTGGAAGCGGTGCAAAGGGAGCTTGGGCTGGATACGGGGATCATTCGTTCCCGGCTGGAATCCCATCCGGGTTCTTCTTATTATGTGCTTGCCAAGCAGATGACGTACGAGGAAGTAAGAGGGTTTAAGGAACTGCAGGCCGATGAAGAGGCGGGAGCGGACATCAAAGGGATCTGGTTTGAGGAGGAATATAAGAGAATATACCCGAACAACAGACTGGCCTGTGATGTGATCGGATTTACAAGGAGCGACAATAGCGGTCTGTTTGGCCTTGAACAGTATTATAATGATGTTTTGAGCGGCACTCCCGGAAGGGAATATGGGTATCTGAATGATGACGCGGCGCTGGAAAGAACGACCATTTCCGCCGTGGACGGTAATTCCATCGTCACTACGATAGACGTAAATATCCAGAGGATTGTAGAGAAATATTTAAAGAAGTTCAATGATGAAATGAAGAACAATTACCTGGAAAGAAACGGAAGCAATAATACGGCATGCATTATTATGGAAGTAAATACGGGGAATATTCTCGCTATGGCAAGTTACCCTGATTTTGACCTGAATAACCGTATGAATCCGGAGGATTTGTATGGAATGGCTATGGTGAATGAGGTAGGCAATGTAGTGCCGGGGGAATATATTACCCCGGAGAATTTTAATAATATGGATCACGACTTGCAGATGCAGCAGTTCAATGCATTGTGGAGGAATTTCTGCATCAATGATACGTATGAGCCGGGATCTGTATCCAAACCCTTTACGGTGGCTGCGGCCCTGGACTCCGGAAAGATCACCGGAAACGAATCTTTTGTCTGCAACGGATATCTGCACGTGGGGGATTACGATATCGACTGCCATAACGAATGGGGCGACGGCGAGCTGACGGTGGCCCAGGGAGTGGAAAGATCCTGCAATGTTGTTATGATGCGCATTGCTGAGATTGTCGGCCGAAGTACATATATCGATTATCAGCATATTTTTAATTTCGGCTTAAAAACCAATATTGATCTTTGGGGAGAATCAAGAACGGCAAGCCTTGTATATAACAAAAATACAATGGGACCTACGGAGTTGGCGACCAATTCTTTCGGACAGGGGTTTAACGTGACGATGATACAGATGATCACGGGATTCTGCTCCCTGATCAACGGCGGGAATTATTATGAACCCCACGTGGTGAGCAAAATTATCAGCCCGAGCGGGGCGACGGTACAGAATATCGAACCACGGCTGCTGAAGCAGACGGTATCGGCATCGGTTTCCGAAAAAATAAAGGAATATTGTAATCTGGTAGTGGCGGGGGAAAAAGGCACGGGAAAAACGGCCCGTCCGGCAGGATATATGATCGGCGGCAAAACAGGGACGGCAGAGACTCTTCCCCGTGGCAATAATGAATATGTGGTTTCTTTTATGGGGTATGCGCCGGCGGACGACCCCCAGATAGCTATTTATGTCGTGGTGGACAGGCCCAATATCATCATTCAGGATGACGCCAAGTTTGCGACCGGTATTGTCCGCAATATACTGACGGAAGTGCTTCCTTATATGGGGATTTTCATGACAGAAGAGGTGACGGACAAGGAAAGAGAGGAATTGGAAGCGCTGCAGGAAGAAATTATGTCACCGGTAGCGCCGGAGGACGCAGAGGGAGAGGCAGAAGGAGAAGAAGGCGGAACCGAAACCGGGGAAAACGAGGGCGAAACGGAAACAGGAGAAAACGGCAGCGGAGAAAACGGAACCGGAGAAAATGGAACCGGAGAAGGAGAAACCGGAGGCGAAACAGGAGAAGGCGGAGAAGGAGAGGGCGGCGAAAGCGACACCCATTCGGAAGCATGGAAAAGCTTTCCGATCGATCCGGAAACTGGATATGCGAAAGACCCGGAGACGGGCAAACTCGTTGATCCGGAAACAGGCAATGTAGTATTCGGAGGCGGCAGCGCGCCGACCGGTTTGGGAGGCGGCATGCCAGGGGGAGATACGGAAGATAACAGCCCTTTCTAAGACAGGCAAAATAATTATTTCAGGCGCTGAAAAAAAGAATAACCTCATAAATGGGATAATAGATTGTAGTAATCCCTTATTATGAGGTCATGATGGCGATGAAGAATAAGACTTATATAAGGAAAAAGATCGTGGTGACTTTTTTCCTCTGTGCGGCGGCGTTCCTTATGCTGATCGGGAGGCTTGTTTATTTGATGGTGGGCCGCTCCGGGCATTATACGGAGGCGGCAAAGGATCTGCATGAAAGGGAACGGTCCATCAAGGCGGCCAGGGGAAGGATCATCGATTCCACTGGGGCCGTACTGGCGGATAACCGGACAGTATGCACCATATCCGTTATCCACAACCAGATCAGCGATCCGCAAAGGGTGGTGGAAGTCCTTTCCAAAGAACTTGAACTGTCGGAAGAATATGTATCACAAAGGGTAGAAAAATATTCTGCTATTGAAAGAATCAAAAGCAACGTAGATAAATCCATAGGGGATAAAATAAGAGAATACGATTTAGACGGGGTAAAAGTGGATGAGGACTATAAACGTTACTATCCTTATGAAACGCTGGCCTCGAAAGTATTGGGATTTACAGGGGGGGATAACCAGGGAATTATCGGCCTGGAAGTGATCTACGAGGAATATTTAAAGGGAAAAGAGGGAACCATCCTAACAGTGACGGATGCCAAAGGGGTAGAAATTGCCGAAGCAGGAGAGGAAAGGATCGAGCCGGAAAGCGGCAATGATGTATATGTAAGTCTGGATATCAATATTCAAAGCTATGCGACACAGCTCGCCATGCAGGCGATGGAGACGAAACAGGCGGACAGCGTATCCATTCTGGTGATGAATCCGCAGAATGGGGAAATACTGGCCATGGTGAACGTACCGGAGTTCGATCTGAACGATCCTTATACATTGCCAGAGGGAGTCCCGCAGCCGGCCAGCCAGGAGGAAAAACAAAATGCTTTAAATCAAATGTGGAGGAACGGCTGTATCAATGATACTTACGAACCGGGTTCTACTTTTAAGATTATTACGGCAGCGGCAGGGCTGGAGTCAGGAGAGGTGACGGTAAACGACAGCTTCAGCTGCCCGGGCTATATTATGGTGGAGGACAGGAGAATACGCTGCCATAAGGTCGGAGGGCATGGAGCGGAAAATTTTGTACAGGGTACGATGAATTCCTGCAATCCCGTTTTTATTACGGTGGGAATGCGAATCGGCGTGGATCGGTATTATGATTACTTCCAAAAGTTCGGGCTTCTGACAAAAACGGGCGTGGATCTGCCCGGAGAAGCGGGAACTATTATGCATAAAAAAGAAAATATAGGGGCGGTGGAGCTGGCGACAATATCATTCGGCCAATCTTTCCAGATCACGCCGATACAGCTGGCGACAACGGCTTCATCCATTGTAAACGGAGGCAATCGGGTAACGCCCCATTTTGGGGTAAAAGTGGTAAACGGAAAAGGAGAAACGGTGGAAAACCTGCAATACCCCGTGAAAAAAGGCGTTGTTTCCGAACAGACTTCCGAAACCATGCGGTATATTCTGGAACAGGTGGTGGAGAACGGCAGCGGGAAAAACGGTTATGTGGAAGGCTACCGGGTAGGCGGCAAGACGGCTACCAGCCAGACGCTTCCCAGGGGAAGCGGCCGGTATATTTCTTCCTTTTTGGGATTTGCCCCGGCAGACGATCCGAAGGTGCTTGCCGTGGCAATCATCAACAATCCCCAGGGCGTTTATTATGGGGGGCAGATAGCGGCACCGGTCGTGCGACAGCTTTTTGAAAATATTCTTCCATATTTGGAAGGAATGGATTATAATACATAGGATGTTACAGGACTGCGGAGGCAGGAATGCGGCGATTCTGGTTCGGAAAGGATAGGTTGGAACAGATGAATCATATAGTGATGAATCATTACACAATAATAATGTCCGTAGCGATAGCTTTCTCTATAAGCGTGGTATTGGGCCCGGTGATTATACCTTTTTTAAAAAGGTTGAAAGTGGGCCAGACCGAAAGGGATGACGGACCTGAAAGCCATTTGAAAAAATCGGGTACGCCCACGATGGGAGGGATATTGATTCTCATAGGTGTAGCCGCGACTTCCGTGGTTTATATGAAAGATTACCCTAAGATTATGCCGATTCTCTTTGTTACCCTTGGATTTGGGCTGATCGGGTTTCTGGACGATTATATCAAGGTGGTATTGCACCGTTCCATGGGACTGCGGGCATGGCAGAAGATGCTTGGGCAGATTGTTGTAACGGGAGTATTCGCTTATTATATGGTAAACTATGCCGGAGTATCCCTGGCTATGAAGATACCTTTCTGGCCGGGAAAATATGTGGATTGGGGCATTTTAAACATTCCGGTGTTGTTCTTTGTCGTGATTGCCACCGTGAACGGGGCGAATTTTACGGATGGGCTGGATGGGCTGGCGAGCAGCGTGACGGTGATGATCGCTACCTTTTTTACGGCGGTAGCCATAGGGACTGCCAGCGGGATCGAGCCGATTACGTGTGCGGTAGTAGGAGCGCTTTTGGGATTCCTGCTCTTTAATGTATATCCGGCCAGAGTGTTTATGGGGGATACGGGATCGCTAGCCCTCGGAGGATTCGTGGCAGCCACGGCATATATGCTCCAGATGCCGTTGTTCATTCCTATTGTAGGTCTTATATATGCGCTGGAAGTAATTTCGGTGATCATACAGGTAGGTTATTTTAAAGTAAGCGGAGGAAAGCGGTTTTTCAAAATGGCACCGATCCATCATCATTTTGAACTGTGCGGATGGTCGGAAACAAGGGTAGTGGCGGTATTTACGATCATTACGGCAATGCTCTGCCTGGCAGCGCTTTGCCTTGGAATTTAAAAAGGGATGGCTGGCGTTATGGAACTGATGAATAAAAAGGTATTAATAATAGGAACGGGAATCAGCGGAACAGGGGCGGCGAAGCTTCTTTTGGAAGCAGGGGCTATCCCTGTCCTTTATGATGAGAATGAGAACGCAAAACCGGAGGAGATACGGGGCAGACTGCCGGAAGGCGGTAAAGCGGAGATCTTTGTCGGCAGACTGCCGGAAAGCATCGTGGAAGAGATCTGCCTGGCGGTTCCAAGTCCGGGAGTGCCGGTAGATACGGAATTTATGGAAGGGCTGGGAGAAAGGGGCATCCCCATATGGGGAGAGCTGGAGCTGGGTTATCGGTATGCGAAGGGCAGACTGGCCGCGATCACGGGAACCAATGGAAAAACGACGACAACCACCCTGGTAGGACAGATGATGAAGGAATATTATGATTCCGTTTACGTGGTGGGAAACATCGGAACGCCTTATACCGAGATGGCTCTCAATACAACGGAACAGACGGTGACAGTGGCGGAAGTGAGCAGTTTCCAGCTGGAAACAACAGATGCTTTCCGGCCCGATGTATCCGCGATTTTGAATATTACCCCGGATCATCTGAACAGGCACCATAATATGGGAAATTATGTGGCGGTGAAGGAGCGGATCGCCGGAAAACAGACGAAAGAAGATGTATGTGTTTTAAACTATGAAGATAAATATACGCGGGAATTCGGCGGAAGATGCCCTGCGCGGGTGATTTTCTTTTCTTCGAAGAGAAGGCTGGAAGAGGGGCTGTATCTGGAAGGAGAGGAAATCTGCATGGCCGTGGGCGGAGAAATAAAAAAACTCATGAATATCCACGATATGAAGCTGGTGGGAATGTGCAATGTGGAAAATGTCATGGCAGCTATTGCCATTGCCTTTTCTATGGGTCTGCCGATGGAGCATATACTGGATACGGTAAAACGGTTCCGGGCGGTGGAACACCGGATTGAGTTCGTGGCTACGAAAAACGGAGTGGATTACTATAATGATTCCAAAGGGACGAATCCGGACGCTGCGATTCAGGGGATCCGGGCCATGAGCAGACCTACGGTGCTGATCGGCGGCGGTTATGATAAACAAAGCGAGTATGATGAATGGATAGAAGCTTGCGGGGACAAGGTAAAATGCCTGGTGCTGGTAGGAGAGACAGCGGGGAAGATAGAGGAATGCGCCAGAAAACACGGTATGGAAAATATCGTCCGTGCGGGCAGTTTTGAGGAGGCTCTCCGTATATGCACGGAAACGGCCCGGAGCGGGGATGCGGTTTTGCTCTCGCCGGCATGTGCCAGCTGGGGGATGTTCCCCAATTATGAAGTGAGGGGAAAAGTATTTAAGGATTATGTGAACAGCCTTTAAACGGGCGGCGCAATGATCCTGCTTGGGAGAGGATGAAAGGAAAAGAAAAATGGCAGGAAGACAGAGAAAGAGGCCGGCGGAAAATTATTTTGATTACAGCCTTTTGTTTATTGTTTTGTTTTTGCTGGGGTTTGGTCTGGTGATGATCTATTCCACCAGTTCTTATGAAGCGACCCTGCAAGGGCATGAATCCACTTTTTATTTGAAAAAACAGGTAATGGCTACAGTAATCGGCCTGGCAGCTATGATCGTGGTGGCGAATATTCCCTATCATTTTTGGGAGCAGTTTGCCACGATCGCATACATAGGTTCGGCGGTGCTGATCGTGATGGTACTTGTTCCGCAGCTTCAATATTCCGCAAACGGCGCGACCAGATGGATCAAGGTCGGCCCTTTGACATTGCAGCCGGCGGAGGTGGCAAAGCTGGGCATGATTCTTTTTTTAGCCAGCCTGGTATGCCGGATGGGAAGGGCGATACGGACGACCAAAGGTTTTTTTATGGTTCTGTTAATACCGGCGCCCATATGCGTGATGATATGGCAGATTACCAACAATATGAGTTCTGCGATTATTGTATTTGGCATTGCGGCGCTGATGCTGTTTGTGGCCAGTCCGGAATATAAAAAATTTATTATTCTGGCCGCCGGGGGAGCGGCGGTAATCGCGGTAGTGATATTTTTTATTTCCCAGGCCGCTTCTGCGGAAGGCATGGGATTCCGAAGCGAGCGTATCTTGGCGTGGCTGGATCCGGAAGCATATGCCAGCGGAAAGGGATTCCAGACTTTACAGGCATTGTACGCTATTGGTTCCGGCGGTATTCTGGGAAAAGGGCTTGGACAGAGCATGCAGAAGCTGGGTTTCCTGCCGGAAGCGCAGAACGATATGATTTTTTCCATTATTTGTGAAGAACTCGGGCTTTTCGGAGCCATTTCGATTATTCTTATGTTCCTTTTGCTCATATGGCGTTTTATGGTGATTGCCAATAACGCTTCCGACTTGTTTGGCGCGTTGCTTGTGGTGGGCGTGATGGGGCATATTGCGATTCAGGTAATCCTGAATATTGCCGTTGTGACCAATACGATACCCAATACGGGTATTTCCCTGCCATTCATCAGTTATGGAGGTTCGGCGGTGCTGTTCCTTATGATTGAGGTCGGGATCGTTCTGAGTGTGGCAAAGGGAATTCGCTTAAAGGACATCTGACAAAAGCAGGAAAGGGGAGCCAAAGGGAACGAACCGCATGCTAAGGTTTCAAAATGGACAAGGTACGCGATGGCAGCGATTACCATATATATAAAATAGGTCATCATTTAAAAAAATGGTTTAGAAGGTGAATCATTGGATTCTATTTATATTTATGGCGGGAACTTCCTGAGAGGAGAGACGAAGATACAAGGTTCTAAAAATGCGGTGCTGCCCATTCTTGCCGCTTCTTTACTGGTGAAGGGAACCTGTGTGATAAAAAATTGTCCGCGCATTGCGGATGTTTATCTGATGCAGAATCTTTTGCAGGAACTGGGGTGCTTTGTATCCTGGGCGGGCAGTACGGTGACGGTAAACGCTTTTCATGTAAACGACAGGCGGATCAGCGGAGAGTCCGTGACACGCATGCGTTCTTCCGTTATGCTTCTCGGAGCGGCGCTTGGAAGGTTTGGGGAAGTGACGATGGCGTATCCGGGAGGATGTGTGATAGGAAGACGGCCGATCGATATCCATTTGTCCGCCCTTAGGAAAATGGGAGTAGAGATCGAAGAACAGGAGCAGTTTTTTACCGCAAAGGCAAAACGGCTGCAGGGAGCGGAGATCAGGCTGCCATTCCCAAGCGTAGGGGCAACGGAAAATGTTGTTCTTGCGGCAGTGACAGCGGAAGGAACAACAGTGCTGGAAAACGCGGCAAAGGAGCCGGAGATTGAGGCGTTATGTGAATTTTTAGCGGCAGCCGGGGCGGATATCGAAGGAATCGGCAAGGACTGTCTTAAGATCAAAGGCGTGGAAAAACTGCACGAAGCCAAGTACAAAGTGCCGGCGGACAGGATCGTGGCAGGAACATATCTTACGGCGGCTCTGGCGGCCGGAGGAAGCATTTTCCTGGAAAACGCTCCCGCCGGGCAAATGCAGACGTTGCTGGCCGTGGCAGAAGAAATGGGAGCCTGTGTAACGGTCAATGATGAAGGCGTCGGCGTGGATGTGATTCATAAATTAAAGGCATGCTCTTATCTGAAAACAGAAGTGCATCCGGGATTTCCCACGGATCTGCAGTCGCCGCTTATGGCGGCCCTGTCCATAGCCCGGGGGCAAAGTGTCATTGAGGAAAATATATTTGAAAACCGTTTTCGGATCGTAAACGACCTGCTCCGCATGGGCGCAAATATTGAAGTCATTAAAAATAAGGCATACATTAACGGTGTGGAGAGATTAAAGGGCGCGGATGTGGAAGCGGAAGAATTAAGGGGAGGCGCGGCACTTGTAGTGGCGGGCCTGGCTGCGGAAGGGAAAAGCGTAGTAAGAAACAGGCATTTTATTGAACGCGGATATGAAAATATTTGCAAAGACCTGCGGAATCTGGGGGCGGATATTAACATTATATAACTATATAACTATATAATTATATAACTATATAATTATATAATGTGCCCTTTTGGAATGAGGGACGGATGCAGATATCACATTAAGGTAGAATATATGGACGGTAACGGGAAAAATACAAAACAAAACAGTGGACAGAAAATAAAACAGAGCGCCAGGCGGCGTAATCCTAATTTAAGACTGGTTAAAAACGGAGATAAGCTGGTAAAGGAAGAAAATTCATCCAAAGGGGCAAGGGGCTCCTTTGGAGAGAAGGAAGCCGGAGAGACGAAGAAAGCGGTTCAAAAAGGAAGAAAAGAGCCGGAGGAAGCGAAGAAAGGCGCGCAGCAGGAAAAGGCAGAGGCAAAACCGGAGAAGAAAGCCGGGGAGAAAAAAGGAACGGGGGAAACAAAGAAATCTACACGTAAGCGAAAGAGGGTTTCCGGGGAAAAGAAGAAAAAAACGGCGGAAGGGCAGAAATCTGCGGAAGGGAAAGTAAGAAGAAGCGGAAAGAAAAAGACGCCGGAGGAAGAAAAGAAGGAGACCGGAGAGAAAGCAGCGCCGGAAGGAAAAATAAAGGGAGCGAAAGGAAAAGCGGAACCGAGAGACGGGGCGAAGAAAACCCAAGGGAAAGCGGAACCGGAGGGCGAGGCAAAGAAGGCCCAAGGGAAAGCGAGACCGGGAGGCGGGGCGAAGAAAACCAAAGGGAAAGCGGAGCCAGGAGGCGATGCGAAAAAGGCCAAAGGGAAAGCGGAGCCGGAGAGCGAGGCAAAGAAGGCCAAAGGGAAAGCGGAGCCGGAGAGCGAGGCAAAGAAGGCTCAAGGGAAAGCGGAGCCGGAAGGGGAAACGAAAAAGGCCGGCGGAAAAACGGCGTTGGGAGGAGAAAAGAAAGAGGGCGGAGAAAAAGAGAAGCCGGAAGGGGAAAAAAAGAAAACAGGGAAAAAGAGGAAAAAACCGGGGAAGAAAAAAGAGACAACAGAAAAGAAAAAAAGCCTGAAAACGGACAGCAGGAAAAAAGACAGGGATGTCTATCGGGACAAGCCGGAACTGGGAGAATGGTTTGTTCAGCATAGAAGCCTGGTAATTATCGGTTTTACGATTTTTGCATGCTGCGCCTTTCTGGCAGGTATTTATTATTACATAACCACCGCTTATAAGGTGACGACGGTATATGTGGACGGCAATGTCCATTATACGAATGAAGAAGTAATGGATATGGTAATGAAAGGAAGGTATGGGAAGAATTCCCTTTATCTTGCTATGAAATACAAAGATAAAGGCGTGGAGGGCATACCCTTTGTCGAGAAAATGGATGTGAATATCCTCACGCCGAATACGATACGGATCAGCGTATATGAAAAAGCGCTGGCGGGGTATGTGGAATATCTTGGAAGATATATGTATTTTGACAGAGACGGAACAGTGGTGGAAAGCTCTTCGGAGAGAACCCGCGGAATTCCGCAGGTTACGGGCCTCAGGTTCGACTATGTGGTAGTGAACGAACCCCTGCCCGTGGAGAACGACGAGATTTTCAAACGGATTCTGGATATTACCCAGCTGTTGAATAAATATGAACTTACGGCGGACAAGATATTTTTTGATTCTTCTTACAACCTGACTTTGTTTTTTGAAGAGGTCAGGGTAACGCTTGGTTCCAGTTCCGAGATTGACCAGAAAATCATAAAATTGAAGAATATTCTTCCCGAATTAGAGGGAAAGAGCGGAACACTGCAAATGGAGAACTATACGGAGGATACAAAAAATATTACATTCCATCAGGAATAAAATACAGATAAAATTCAAACGGAAAAAAAAGCCCACGAAAAAAGCGAAAAATGGGTTGCTAATTTGTTGAAATAATTATATGATAACATGTAGGAGTTTATCAGGGATCCAGTATGCATTCATACTGATTGGAAAAGGGATAATGAAGGAGGTCACACCTTGCTTGAAATTAAGACAAACGAAGCTGAGGCTGCAGCAAAGATCATAGTGGTAGGAGTTGGCGGTGCAGGCAATAATGCTGTTAATAGAATGGTTGACGAAAACATAGACGGAGTGGAATTTATCGGCATTAATACGGACAAGCAGGCCTTGCAGTTATGCAAAGCGCCCAGGCTTCTGCAGATCGGGGAAAAGCTGACAAAGGGTCTGGGAGCCGGCGCGAAGCCGGAGATCGGTGAGAAAGCTGCCGAAGAAAGCAGCGAAGAGATAACGGCGGCGCTGAAAGGATCGGATATGGTTTTTGTTACCTGCGGCATGGGCGGCGGAACCGGAACGGGCGCGGCTCCTGTGGTAGCGAAGATCGCGAAGGATATGGGAATATTGACGGTGGGCGTTGTGACAAAACCGTTTCGTTTTGAAGCGAAAGCCCGCATGGTAAATGCTTTAAACGGTATAGAAAGAATTAAAGATAATGTGGACACGCTTATCGTAATACCTAACGATAAGCTTTTGGAGATTGTGGACA
This sequence comes from Lachnospiraceae bacterium 28-4, assembly GCA_000403275.2. Lineage (GTDB taxonomy): Bacteria > Bacillota > Clostridia > Lachnospirales > Lachnospiraceae > Kineothrix. The sequence continues at coordinate 188,653 of KE159599.1, read as the reverse complement.
GGCGGACAACGATGCCGGATGCTTTGAAAAAAGCGGATGAGGTATTGCAGCAGGCAGTGCAGGGAATTACGGATCTGATTAACGTGCCTGCGATCATCAACCTGGATTTTGCAGATGTGCAGACCGTTATGAAGGATAAGGGCATTGCCCATATCGGTATCGGTTATGGTAAGGGAGACGACAAGGCCAACGAGGCCGTTAAAATGGCTGTGGAAAGTCCTCTTCTGGAGACCACGATATCGGGGGCGACTCATGTCATTATCAACGTATCCGGCGATATTACGCTGGCGGATGCGGCAGATGCGGTGGATTATGTTCAAAACCTTGCCGGCGATGAAGTAAATATCATTTTTGGGGCAATGTATGATGCCAATAAGGCGGATACCTGTACGATCACAGTAATCGCGACAGGACTGGAAGATGCGGCTTCCAAGGCAGCACAGGGATTTCCTGCATACAAGCCAGGATATATTTCCCCCTCGACGTTGCAGGGCAAAACTTCCAGAGGAGCAGGTATGCCCATGCCCGGAACGACAGGACAAGGCTTTGGCGTGACCCCGAATAATATGGGAACCGTACCGCTGAAAAATATTCCCGGCATCAACAAGCCTGGGGATATCAGGAGTACGGTGGAAGAAAAAACTTTGAAAATCCCGGATTTCCTGCAAAGGAAGTAGAATAATGGAAAAGTGGCGCTATAGGTGATACATAGTAAATTTGAGAGCTGGCCGGTGGCTGGCTCTTTTTTATGGGTAAGAGGGGGAAAAAATCCGTATAAAGTTATATAGAATAGTAGATTGGAGGATAAAAATGGCGATATGGAATCCTTGGCGTGGCTGTCATCGTTACAGTGCAGGCTGCAAATTTTGCTACATACATAAGGGAGATTATAAAAAGGGAATTGACACAAACATTATTAAGCAAACCGAAAAATTTTATGCCCCTATTGAAAAAAACAAAAATGGAACTTACAAAATGAAATCGGGGCAAATGGTTTATGTATGTTTTTCATCAGACTTCTTGATAGAGGATGCAGATAAATGGCGTACTGAATGCTGGGAAATGATACGAGAACGCTCCGACTTACATTTTCTCTTTCTGACAAAAAGAATTGAAAGATTTTTGGATTGTGTCCCGCATGATTGGGAAAGTGGGTACGAAAATGTTACGGTTGGCTGTACGGTTGAAAATCAAGAAAATGCCGATTACCGATTACACATTTTTTCCAGCCTTCCTATTAGGCATAAAAATATTATTTCCCATAACGTACATTTTGAGTTTAGGCAATGCGGTACACACTTTATTAAAGATGATAAATTATATACATTAAAAGGCCGTGATTTATGCAATCAGGCAAAAAAAGCAAGTATAAACTTCTGACACTCTCTTTTTTGTGCATGAAAAGAGAGGAAATAATCAATCCAAAGAAATATAATTATCACTGGAAAGGAGTAGAAAAATGGAATGGATAGAAAAACTGAATAAAACAATTTCTTATATTGAGGAACATCTTGCAGAAGAAATAAGCTATGATGAACTTGCGCGCATAGCATGCTGCTCTACATACCACTTTCAAAGAATGTTTGCATATATGGCAGGTATTCCGCTTTCGGAATATATCCGTCGTAGGCGAATGTCTTTAGCCGCTATCGATCTGCAAAGCGGAACTGAAAAAATTATTGATATTGGTATGAAATATGGGTATTCTTCCCCGACTGCATTTAACAGGGCATTTCAAAATGTGCATGGCATAGCGCCATCAATGGCAAAAAAAGGAGGCGTTCCTATGAAGTCTTATTCCCCTATCAGCTTTAAAATAACCGTAAAAGGAGTAGAAGAATTGAATTATCGCATTGAAGAAAAAGCAGCCTTTCGCATTGTGGGAGTATCTCATCCACTGGATAAGGAAATAGAAAACAATTTCGCAGCCGTACCGCAAATATGGCAAAATGCAGCTGTAAACGGTACATTAGAAAAAATGGCACCGCTTATGAATAATCAGCCTATGGGTGTCTTGGGTGTAAGCGTGTGCAATGACGAAGAGGACTGGCGATATTTTATAGCTGTATCTTCCTCCGCTGAAATCGACAATTCCTTAGATGAATATGTTGTTCCTGCTTGTACATGGGCTATTTTTAGCGGAATTGGTACAGGGATATCCATTCAAGAATTGGAACAACGCATTATAACAGAATGGCTTCCAGCCTCTGGATTTGAATTGGCTAATGCTCCTGATATAGAGGTTTATCTAAACCCTGACCCGAATAATATGCAATATGAAGTTTGGCTGCCAATCAGAAAAATATGAGGTTACAACATGACAGATAAAAATTATGATGAATTTTTAGAGACTACCGGTGCAAGCAGAAATCTCGTAGAAGATATAAATAATCTTCTTCTGGATAGCAACTGCAAACGTGAAATCAAAACAGCTAAAAGCGGTTTTACTGTTTCCTATCTTTTTCGGGATACAAAAAAGACATTAGCCACTTTCGTTTGCAGAAAAACGGGAATAAAGATTAGAATTTTCCCACAGCATCTTAATGAGTACATGGGGTTTTTAGAGACGCTTCCGGCAAAGATGAAAAAAGAAATTGCAAAAGCGTCTGTCTGCAAACGCCTTGTGAATCCTAATGATTGCAATCCTAAATGTGTTATGGGATATGACTTCATCATGGATAAGGAACGCTATCAAAAATGTAGATATATGGCTTTTATGCCTTCTATAACCGAAGAAAGCACACCTTATATCAAAAGATTCTTACAAAATGAACTGTTGCAGTAAAATGATAAAACCGCCCCCTGTCAAGTAGACAAGTGAAAAAAAGAAAATTAGGCCACGAGGGTCTGGTTCCTGAAAGCAAGGGGAGCCAGGCCCTTTAACTTAGCTTGAAGCTGATTGTTGTTGGGGTGGCCCAATGCACATGCACGCTTTTCATCCGTCGGTAAATCCGCTTGCGGTTGTAATTTCTTTTCAGCCGGCTGTTCACATTCAGCGTCATGCGGCGATACCCGTAGATGCCATTTACTTCACTGTATAAACGGATAAGTTCTTCCAGCAAGAGGCCGTTTTCTTTTTCGGAGGCACAGGTCTCCCAGTTAAGCCATTTATAGTAAGAAACGCGGGGAATCCCGGCTAATGCACATAATGATGCGATTTCATAGCCTTTCTCCTGATTTTATAGATAATATAGACAAAATAGAAACAGTCATAAATATGATAGAAAGAAATTTTTAATGCCAGCCATCAAAAACAATAACAAGATGGCTGGTATTTTTTTACACTTGACATGCAAACATACATTCGATATAATCGCAAATACAGAACATAAGTTTGGAGAATAAGCATAACAATTCATTGTATTGGCAGTACAAGAATTGTAGAAAGTGGGATGTCAGGAAAAATGGCATCCGAAAACGGTAACAATTAACATATAACACACAGATTCAAAATTCCATTGGTAAGTGAAAATTTAATAGTGATTGTAGAAAATTTCTTAAAGCAAATGGCGTTATTTGCTCTAGGTTTTATTTTTGTTACGGTTTTTTTGATTTTGGATGCTATTTTCGTGGAAAATATGAAATTTCCATGATTGATTTTGAGGTTTAATGTATTTTTCGCAAGTTTGAGAAAAATGTTGGGATGAATGGAGAAGTAAAAGGTAGATAATTCTTTTTTGATTTGGATTATTTTTTATGAAGCAATTTATTAGTGAATTGAAATTTCAGGGTGAATTTGATTTCAGATAGAGAATATATAAGTAGAAGTTGTAAATGAGCATTTGTTATTTGTGGAAAATTTTGTGGAGGTAGAAGGATTGAATAAACCAAGAAGAATAAGAATTTATAAATTAAGTACTCAAACTTCCCACATTAAAAATGGGATTTGCTCCTTGAAAAATCAATACTATAGATCATAAAATAGCAATCAAGCAGCCGCTGAACCATACTCCAATGCTTTTTGCATGTACTTTGGCAGTCTCTGAACAAAGCTGGCGGTCAATTTCTCCAGCTGTTGTTCTGTGATGTGGAAATATTCCATAACGACACCCATTAGTGCATCTATGATAATCCTCATTGACTGACTCAAAGTGATGTCATCCAGTTCATCCATGAGACGGAAAAATAGTTCACAAATCGTTTTGTCATCGGTATTGCACCGCTGTGTAACTGCAAGCATCATATATCGCGCAAAAACAATGGATACATGCGCAGTCAAAGCATCATAGGACAGACTCCGGCACTCCTTTACCAGATGCAGATAGGATTTACAGGTTTTGAAAAACACCTCTATATCCCAGCGTTTCCCATAAATACGGATGATTTCTTCCGCTGAGATAGCTGTGTCCGTGCTGATGATGGCAAGCCAGTCTTTTCTCTTGCCTTTGTTCCGGACACAGACGATTTTTGCCGGAATTGCTTCATCACCAACGGTTACATCAACCGAAAGCAGGTACTTGGAGCGGCCTCTGCGCTTTTTGCACTGTTTATGGATTTCTTTGATGCTGTATCTGCCACCCTGATAGCCATATTTGATTTTACTGCTTTTCTTAACCATTGCGATTGTGTCCAATTCGCAGTTTGTCTTTAAGGCGGTGATGGTCTTGGGGGATGAAAACCAGCTGTCGAACAGCACATATTTTGCAGAAACTCCGGATGATTGTGCTGCTCTGATCAGGTCAATCAAGACTTCCGTTGCTTTTCGTCTGGATTCTTTCCGCCTTTTCCCGGCAAGAGAACGTCCATCGAAGTTTGCAGCTTTGCAGAGCAGATTTTTATCATCCGCTGCCGACAGAAGACGATGGCTGATCGGAACAAAGGAGTTGCCATCGGACCATCCAAGTGTCAACATACGGTAACCTCTCTTGTACTTCATAGAGCAGTGGTCGAAGACTTTCGCCAGAAGTTCCGTTTTATTTGAACGGGAACGGTCAAACAGGCTGTCATCAATAATGAAGACATCTTTGCGGCTCTCATCCGTAAGCGGCTTCATGAAATCGTTAATGATCCGGCTTGAAAGCAAGGTTGTGAACCGAGACCAGTTAATCTTCGCATTATTGAGGAAGCGATAAACGGTGTTCTTGCAGAATGAACCATCCAATATGCCTGTTTTCCACTGCATATACATGCTTCGATCCGAGAAAATGAGACAGAACAGATATCGAAACACTTCGATTACCGGAATCCCTTTTGCTTTACCGGCATTACATTTGAAAAGAAGTTTCCCGATTTGGAATTGGGTCATAAAATTTATGACAGAGTTAGAAATCTCATTTCCGTTTTCAGCATTTTGTGGTATACTTGACATGGCATAAATCTCCTTGCTGTACGATTGTTATTCGCAATTCAATTATACCATCAAGTGCAGGTTTGTGCCTTTTTTATGGGCTACAGTATTGATTTTTCAAGGTTCAGCACACCAACTGGTGTGGGAAGTTTGAGTCACCTAATATAAATATAGATGGAATTGAGCATAAGTATCATTTCTATTATGATGTGAGATTAACAGGTAGTGATATTAATACTCCTTATAATATAAATGTTGCAACATTGATGAAAAGTTATCCTAAAACTTTTATGGATAAAATGGAAAAGGCTTTATATAATCTTAGCAAAGCTTATCCTATTTATGGATATATTTTTGGGGGAAATTTTGAAATGACGCATTTGCTTTACTGTGAGGGAGTGGAGTATACGGAGTATGCAACACAGGTAAGCGGAACATTAGATATATTATGTGAGTTGGGATATTTAGACCATGATCTATCTAATTATCGTATTTCTGCTAAAGGCTGGGAAAAAGTATCAGAGATGGAGCAAACAGAATCCAACAATCAAGGATTTATTGCTATGTCTTTTAGTGATGGGACAAAGACAATTAGTGAATCCTTCAAAAAGGCAATTAACAAATGTGGTTATATTCCAAGGCGGATAGATGAAAAAGAACATAATAATCAGATCGTACCAGAAATTCTATTTGAAATATCCAGAAGTAAATTTGTTGTAGTAGATGTTACATATCCAAATTATGGAGCTTACTACGAAGCAGGCTATGCGGAAGCGTTGGGAAAAGAAGTAATTATTTGTTGCCGAGAGGATGTGTTTAACAGTAATCAGAAGCCTCATTTTGACATAGCACAGAAATCTTCAATTGTATGGAAAGATGAAGAAGATTTGGAAAATAGACTCTTTAGAAGAATTGAAGCTACTGTAGGGTTAAATAAGTAGTTGCTAATAGAAAAAATTAAATGGTGATTGACATATGAGCAATAAATGGGAAAAGGTTTATAGAAAATATTTGTATGATGCTGATTTATCATATAGTGAGTTGGGAAAGGTAATGGAACAGTTTCGTCCTAAAAAACTATACAGATATATGCGTTTTGATGATTATTGGGAAAAGAATATTTTTGATGGACAAGTTTATTTATCTGAGGCAGCTAATTTGAATGATCCATTTGATTGCTTAGTATATATTAACCATAAGGCATATATAGAGCATATGTTCCAAAGTGTATGTAAGATATTTCCGCAAATTGATAGAGGAGTTTTGAGAGAAACGGTAAAATCTTCTATTAACGAGGAAATAGACAAACAATTATATAATATGAAGAAAAAGTTTAGAGTTGCATGTTTTACAGAAAACAATACTTCTCCATTAATGTGGGCGCATTATTCCGATAGCCATATGGGATTTTGCTTAGAATATGATTTAGAAAAGCTTCCTAAAGGTTATAGATATGGAATACTTCCAGTTATATATACCGATAAGCGGTATGATGCAACTAATGATATTGTTACTCGTAATGAAAACTTATTAATGAATCCTTATTATTTTAAATCATCACATTGGAAATATGAAAAGGAATGGCGAATGGTTATTCCAGAGAACGTGGTAACAGATAAAGAATATTTTGCTGATTTTCATGAGGGAATATCAGGTATTTATTTGGGGCTAAAAAGTTTGGAATATCATAAAGAAAAAATTGATAAGATTAAGGAAAAGTATTTTCAAAAGGGAATTCCTGTTCATAAGATTTCTATAGAGCCATCCAGTTATTATTTGAAAGCTATTCAAATTAACTAATATTACCAGTTATCAAAAATAAAAGGGTAGCTGGTATTTTTTCACACTTGGCATGCAAACATATGTTCGTTATAATTATGAATATAGAATATATGTTCGAAAAATGTGCAATTTATTATATTGGTAGTACAAGAATTGCGTGAGATTCAGATGCCAAAAATATTGACATCCGAAATTGCTAACATACACACAACACACAAATTCAGAAATTCCATTAGTAAGTGAAAATTTAATAGTGATTGTAGCATATGGAAATTAATTTAAAGCAGTTTCAGAATTGGGATTGCTTTAGGTTTTATTTTTGTTACGGATTTTTTGAGATTTGATGTAAATTTATGAGTTTTTAGCAAGTTTGGAAAAAAGTTATAAGAAGTTTTGAGTGAATGGAGAAGATATAGGTGTAACTATTGATTTATTGTTATTGTGGATTTTAGATTTATAAATTGTGTGGAGGTAGTGGATATTGAGTAAAAACAATGTAGCGATTACAAATGAGCAGGAAAGCAGTGCAATAAAAATTAAGGGTATTCAGGCGGCAAGTTTATACAGAGTCACTAATAATTACAAGTTTGTAATAAAAAAGAAAAATGAAGATGGAAGCTATAATGGTTTAAAAGAATATAAAAAGCCTTTTCTTGATTTTGGGAATGCAGTTATTAATAATAGCTTGTTTGCAAAATATGTCCGTAAGCATGGTGTTATTGTCAATAAATTTAAAGGAAGTTATGACTTCCTGATGATGAAATTTGATTGGGGAGTAGATGAAGATGATTCCAATAAGGAAGATATAAAGCCAGCTATGACAACGCAAGAGTTAAGAGATTACTATTATGAGAATGATGCTACAGTGATATGGAAAACATATGATTCCAAAACTGGCAAAGAGATAAAGGCAAAAGAAAAGACCATAACTTATAAAATGCTTTTAAGGACTCCCGGAAAAGCAAAAGAAGGGCATTGCCTTTTTATTAGAAAAGAGTTTCATGCGAAGGTTTTTAATTATCTCACAATGGGTCTATGGAAGAAGATGCCAAATGTAAAAGGTGCAAAGATAGTTGAAATGTCTGCCTATGCACCACTCATTACAGCAACGGCGATAGATTATATTCATATTCCTATGGGGAACATTTTTGTATTAAAAGATCAGAAAAGTTCTTGCTATAAAAAGGCGGTTGTTGTAAAAACCAAAGAAGTTGAGCATACCAGAAAAGCAAAAAACTATCCAGCGTTTGAGGAATATATCAATCAACATGGGTTGACATTCTATAAGAAAACCGCTAATGAAAATCCGCAATTAAAATTTGTTGAGAGAAGCAAAAAGGCTTTAGCTGGATATGGAATTGATGCGGATCTGTGTCCTGAAAAAGATGTTACATATTATAAAAAGGGATGTTACTGTGATAGGGAACAGGAAAAATCTGAAATTACAAATACCCTATGGGATGGAATGGGCATAATTGATGATTCGATTTTTCCTGAAAACATGGAAGGGTTCATATATTGTAGAAGCCATTTCTTTAAGTCATGCTTATTCCGGGGGAATATGCAAAGGTATTTCAAGGATTATTATGGTGATGATTATGATACAGCATATGAAATGGATATGACAGGGAGAAGGATGAAAGTAACAGATATAAAAGTGGTCGTTACAGAAAATTCCCTGAAATGGATAAAATTCCTTGAACTAATGAGCAAAAGCGGAACGATGGAAGACGGTTTTAAATATTACAGTAGGGTAATGAAAAAAGATGGTGAAATGTTTGCAATTGTAAAGACTGCCCATAGCAGCAAATATGATGAATTGCAAAGAAGCTCTTTCCAGATGAATAATACACTGCTTACCACTGATAAGAGTGTGTTAGGGGAAATTGCAGCCCCAAGCATTGAATACTGTAATAAACTAAAGACGGATGATGAAGCTTTCCTGAAATATCTGGAGATAACCGGTTCTGCAAGGTATAGTATCAATAATGTTTTGATTGCTCTGTATAGATGGAATGATGAATTTAGGTATATGGAATGGTTTAAAAATAAGAAAAAAGCAAAAATCAATGAGCTTAAAGATCAGAGGCTCAAACTTGGGAAGCTGTTCCAGTATGGCGATAATTTAGTTATATGCGGAAATCCGGTAGCTATGCTGATGGCAGTTACAGGACAAAGTTATCTTGATGAAAATTGTTTTGTGCAAGCGGAAGACAGAATTCAATGTTGTACAAGCAGATTTGGGGAAGGTGAAATGCTTGCAGGGTTTCGGAGTCCGCATAATAGCCCCAATAATATTGTATATTTAGAGAATGTATATCCTGATAAAATTCGGAGATATTTTCCGAATTTAGGTGATAATGTCATTATAATAAATGGGATTGGAACTGATGTACAAAGCCGTTTGAATGGGCAGGATTTGGACACGGATTCGATTTATACCACAAACCAGAAAAATATTGTTGAGCTTGCGAAGAAGGCATATAATGAACATCCAACGATCATCAATGATATAAAGTATGGTACAAACGAGTATGATAAAAGTATGAAGTCATATTCAAAAATGGACGCAAATATTTCCTCTGCGCAATATAATATCGGTTCCGCAAGTAATATAGCACAGTTGGCTTTGAGTTATTGGTTTGATAGTGGGTGTGGAGATAAGGAATTGGAGGATGTTTTTATAATATGTAGCGTATTAGCGCAAGTGGCAATTGATTCATGTAAAAGAAGTTTTGAAATAAAAGTAGGAAGTGAATTAGCAAGGATTGAGAAAATGCAGTGCATGAAACATGATCCAAGATACCCTGTTTTTTATGCTGATGTGCAGGAACACAATAATAAGAAGAAAAAAGGTAACAAGCTGGAAATTAAAAAAGATGATGTTGGGTTTTTCAATTGCCCTATGGATTTGCTTTATCAAATTATTGAAGATGGGGTCATTGACCTCCGCAAGCATAAAGAGCTAAATACCAAGACCTATAGAGAAGGTGAGTATGGTGTAAAACCTATCTTTGAATATAAAGCGGACAAGGTTAATGTAGAACGAAAGCAATATAAAAAGGTGATTGATATAGTAAAGGAATATGACATGCGAATAAGTAGTTTGAACAGGGAAGGAAATACTTATCATAATGAGCGACTTAATGAGTTTGAGATCTGCATGGAAAAATTGAAAAATCTTACTATTAAAGGCGATACTATGTATACTTTGATTGCATATGCGTTTAAGCCTGGAAATGAAGATTTGAGGGATAGCATGTTAACTGTTTTATATGATAAAGATAAAAAAGCGTTCTTGAACTGTTTCAAAAAAACTGAAAAAAGTTCACAAAAAGGGGCTGAAAGTATTCGCTTTACGGTGATAAGGAAGTATAGAAACTAACTTATCATCAACGCTGACAAACAGGGTGCAAGCAAGAACAGAGAACACATCACTTTCATTAGTGGTCGGTTCTCTGCTTTTTGTTACGCAATAGAACGCTGTTTTTGAGGGTAGGGATATAAAATATCGTCTAAGTGTTTTCCATGCTCTGAAAGCCGCATAAATCAAGGACTTTTTAACCTCTACTGCGTAACATACCTACCCAAGAAAGCATTAGTTTTATAAAGCGATTGGATTAGACGGATTTTGAACACCGTAACAACTCCCGGTGTTGGATTATCCGATATTGGATTTTCCGACACCGGGTTATCCGACATCGGAAAATCCAACGCAATTAAATAAAGATATAACTAACTAAAGAAAAACCAAATACAGACTTAATCAAATATCTATTCCTTTCCTATCCTTTCCCCTAACCCCTTTCCTTTGAAGCACAATATAGTGACAGAGCTGCAAGAATGGAAAAGAATGGAACGGAAACGGCAGTATAAAGAAATATTGTTTACTATGTTACGCAATAGAACACCGTTTTTAAGGGTAGGAGTATAAAACCCTTACCCTTGTCCTTATCGCCGCTGTAATGCGCTTAAATCAAGCGAGAAACACCCTCTATCGTGTAACAATCATTCCATACTGGATTGAGGGCGAAAGCAGTCTACTGATTTCGTCCTCTTGACTGCCCATTAGCAAAGGCGGGAAAAGCTGTCAAGGGCGCGTAGCGCGAAGTTTACCCTTGACAGCTTTTCACGTCTTTGCTACTTCCTATCGGTCGAAGCGGAATTTCAATATGGCTTCAACCAGTTTTGCCTTTAATCTGTCCTGTGTGTCGTCATTGATATGCCCCTTATACATAGACAGGTATTTGATGTGTGCGGTGTAGTGCTGCAATACTGCGTCTACCGCTTCCGGCTCTCCGGCAACGGCTTTTTCGATTACTTCAAAAGGTATCAGCTTTTTGTTCCTCATGTTCCAATCTCTCCCATTCTTTCCGCAACTGTTTCAGCGCGACATTTCTTCTGTGATTTATCGTACTTCTACAACGCCCATACAGTCTGCCGATTGCTTCATCACGATAACCGATGAAGTAATATAGCAACAAAACTTCTTGCCTTAACTCCGGCAACTTTGCTAATGTCGTCGCTAACCGTTCATCATCAACGATAACTTCCTTTCCCAACACATGAAATACGGTCGGCTTGTCCTGCTTTTCAAAGTAGCTGTCCATAGCAGACGGTTCAAAATATCGTTCTGACATCAGATAGTCAAGGGATATTTCCCGTTCCATTTTCCGCTTCAAATCCCTCCATGCGTTGATTGCTTCATGGCGCAGGACAACCTTGCAGAACGCATGGAAAGCATATTCAATATGCTCCATGAACTGTTCAGAATATCTCATTTTCTCTCACCCCCTTTCTTCCCAGTAGGGGGCTATTACAACAAGAACCCATGCAGAATATATCCGCATAGGTTCTTGAGTAATATGAGTTATTAAGACATACTAAATGATATGTGTATTCATACTCATAGGCGCAATAATCCTCGTTAATGGCTTGGATTTTTTGATTGTTGGATTTTGTCGATATGATTTATGCTTCATGGCGGTACCTCTTTTTAGACATCGCGTCAAAAGGAACGTGTAAAAAGCTCTCTGCTGAACAACAGTTTTTTCTTTGTCGTCATTCAGCAGATTGGATTGAATTATCAAAAAAGGAGCCGATAACAGCAGTTCAAATCTGCGTGTTATCGGCTCTGCGTCTGTGCGTCCGGCTCTTTGATAACCGAAATATGAAATTGTGTTACATTGATTAAAATTTCCTGCTTACATTTGGGGCAGAACAGCGGGAAGTTCCGAAGCTCTGTATCTAACCGCATTTTAATACGTGTCTTGCTCCCGCAAACAGGGCATAATAACCATTTGAATTGCTCGCTCTCGTTATGATTCATGGGTTTTATTCTTGCTTTCCTTTTTCAGTACAGCACTGCTGATAACGCTGATACCGCCCAATAACGCACAAGATTTTGACGGAAAAAGGATTCCTGCCGCCACAAGACCAGCGCCGACAACTAAGTTACATACCGCTGCCGTTTTTAACGCTTTCTTTTTCGGGTTGGGAAGCTCTACGGATATTCCCAGTGTGTCATTCAACTTTTCGCAAGCCTGATTTACTTCTTTAATCATTTTGTCCTCCTTAAAACAATAACTGTATGCCGTGATTTACAATAAGCAACACGCCAACGCCTATGACAATCCATAGGGCTGTGGCTTTCTTTTCTTTCCCTTTTCTCTTGTTCAGAAACAGGAAAAGCAATCCCACACCCACAAGGCAGATACCGACAATCAATGATACGATTGAAATAGTCTGCATGATTTCTGCACTTGGAACGGGTACAAAATCGGGAATTGGAAAATTCATGTTATCGTCTCCCTTTCTTTTAATTGCTTAAATCTGATAAAATCATTTTTCTCATTGTGATTGCTGAAAAAGTGATTCCTATGATGCCGAAAATAATTGCCGCAATGGGAATTGACAAAAGTCCTGCGCTGCTTCCCTGTGAATTTGACGCTATGGCAACAATGATGATAGACGAAACAACGGTTGCAATCGCTGACTTCTTTATCATTCCAACATACAGCGGGAGAAGCCCCAACAGGATTGCGGATATTGTTGTAACTGCCTGTGTCATTATGTTTCCAAAGCTGAACGTGACAAAATCAAAACATTTTGCCGCAAGAAAGATTGTGGCATATTGGAAGATATTTGATAGTACATGGAACAGGAACATGATACCACATATCAAAATGAGTTTTGCCGTAATCAATTTTGTGCGACTGATTGGGTAAGTGAAAAGCAAACAGATTGTTTTGTTTCTGTATTCTTCAATCACAAATACGGAAATCAGTACCGCTTCCCATACAATCAGAGTAGCCCTTACAAGCATTGCCGCTAACGTAACCGTATCTAACTGGACTGGGGCAAATCCCGGAAGTGTGGATATATTGCCGCTTGCAGTTAAAAGGCTGGACGTAAAGACCGAAAGCAGAAAAATGATAAAGTTAGCGATTAACAATCCGGCGATATGCGGCTTCAACGGTACTTTCTTAATTTCCATGCGGATAAGGTTCCACATTTTTTTCACCTCCTCCCAATAAGCCTAAATAATAGGTTTCAAGGTCTATCCCTTTGGCTGTGAGTTCTTTCATTGATACTTCCGCAAGCATAGCCCCGTGGTCAATAATTCCGATTGTGTCGGCAATTTTAGATAGCTCGTCAAGGATATGGCTGGATATTAAAATGCTTGTGTGGTATTCATGGTTGATTCGCAACAGCAGCTCCCGTACTTCTATAATTCCCTGTGGGTCTAAGCCGTTTATAGGTTCGTCTAAAATGAGCAAATCCGGCTTTGTGAGCATTGCCCTTGCAAGCGCAAGCCGCTGTTTCATTCCCAAAGAGAATTTCCCTACGGCTTTTTTGGCCGTTTCTGCAATCCCTAACAGTGACAGCGTTTCCATGATGTTTTCATAGCCTGCGCCCATGTACCGGCAATGGAGTTCCATGTTCTCGTATGCGCTTAAATGGCTGTAAAAAACAGGGCTTTCAATAATGCTGCCGATACGGGAGAAAACGGGATTGTTGCCCTTGTTGATAGTTTCGCCTAATAAACATACCGTACCTGTATCGGGGAAAATGATGTGGTACAGTGTTTTCATCAGCGAAGTTTTTCCTGCGCCGTTTGCGCCCAGAAATCCGTATACTTCCCCTTGCCTTACATTCATGCAAATATCATTCAGTATGGGGCTGCCCTCTATGGATTTTGATAAATGCCGGACTTCAACCGCATTTGTCATTTGCTCGCCCCCTTTTCGGGGCATAGCCGCCTTTTGAATATCAGAGTTGCTTTCTGTGCGATTCCGATAAGTGAATATTGGGAGCTGCCTATACATGGATAAGAAAAACAAGTAACCAGTTCCCAACCGTCCTTACCGTAATGATTCAGTTTATCAGACAGCGACTTTTCAGAATGTTCTGTTTCCTTGCTGTCAATTACTATCGTTTTGTACTCAAATTCTGTCATAAAAATCTCCTTTACTCAAAAATATCTGCCGCAAGGCTATCCACCATAAAATCAAAAACAGCGAAATAATCGCAAGTGACGGAAAGCGTTTCTTTTGCATTGATTGTTGACAGCAGCGCACTCAAAATCCCATACGCCTGTACTTCCTCCATTTTCAGATTGAGGTCTGCGGCATGGATAACCTGTCTGAAAAAATCGAAACTGTCAAACTTGATTTTCTTAATCGTTTCTTCCGGCAGCTTTGTCACAAAAGACTGAAAATCCGGCGTATTGACATTGTAGAGGAACGGCTTGCTGTCGTATTCCCGGAAAAGTCTTTTCATGGACTGTGCAAAGCCCTCTTTCGTCCGGCTGTTCCTGTTTATGTCGATAATCTTTTCTGTCAACCTCCTTTGTATGTCTGTGATTGTTTCAAGGAATAAATCTTCCTTTGTCGGGTAGAGCGTATAAAAAGTACCGATAGATATAACTGCCTTGTCGCATAGATTCTTAATGCTTGTCTTTTTGTACCCTTGCGCTATCCAACATTCCTCGCATAGTTCTTCCAGCTTTTTGCGGATTGCTTTTTTATCAGCGTCCGAAAGGACTGGCTTTGACGGCATAGATTCACTTCTCCTTTCTTCTGAATTGTATTTGCGAATATTCGCTATAAATATTCACAAAACGAATGATAGCACGATTGATAACTATTGTCAAGTAGGGAACTTGATTTAGCAATGCCGTATACCCCCAAAATCAGAAAATCATTCCTTACATTATAGGAAGTATTTTAGTTAACTGATAGAACTGAATAGACATACTCTGAAACCATATTTCAGCTTACAAAAAACCTCTGCTATTTTTTATTCATATTTGGCATTTCTGAAACTCCCCCGTATTAAGAAACAAGAAAACTTTTTGAAGAATTTCTCTCAAAACTCCGTCAAAACCGCTCTGTGCGGTGTTGCAGGTAGTGAGAGGAATTATCAGAGGGTTTGGGATGCTTCCCAACAAGCAAAATCTGTCCGGCAAGCCATAGCGCGGACGGGCAGATTTACGGAAAAGGGTACCCTTTTCCTATGCTTGCTCCGAAACTTATCATTTAGAAAATACGGAAAGGAAGGGAAAAGAATGGATTGGGAACTGGAAATCAAGGACAGCGGCTATCTGCCGGAAAAAGGGAAACCAACAGAGGAAACCGTCTATTACAAAATCGGCGGCACATACTATGAAGTATCTACCTCCTGCGGCGGATCGGAACGGCTCCGCGACAAGATGATACGGCTCATAAAATCAGAAACCGTCAAACCGCCCAATGACAAACAGGGTTAAGTACGCTATAATAAGGTTAGCACTACTGTTTGTCGGGCGTTCATTACAGGAGGAATGAACACATGACAGCAAATACATATAAGCCCGGACAGATAACAGCATTATACGCCCGTCTTTCGCAGGAAGATACGTTAGAGGGCGACAGCAACAGCATTGTGAACCAGAAAGCAGTCCTCTCCAAATATGCGGCGGACAACGGCTTTACAAATCCCGTTTTCTTCATTGACGACGGCGTATCGGGTGTGACGTTTGACAGACCAAATTTTAACCGCATGATTGCAGAGATTGAAACCGGAAACGTGGCAACGGTCATTGTCAAGGATATGTCAAGATTAGGGCGCGATTATCTGAAAGTCGGCTACTATACGGAAATCTTTTTCGTAGAGCGCGACGTGAGATATATCGCAATCAACGACGGTGTAGACAGCGCAAAAGGCGACAACGATTTTACCCCGTTCCGTAACCTGTTTAACGATTTTTATGCCAAAGATACAAGCAAAAAGGTACGGGCAATCAAACGGGCGCAGGGACAGGCAGGGGAACATCTGACAAAGCCGCCCTACGGCTACATGGTAAGCCCTACCGACAAGAAGCAATGGATTGTGGACGAGGAAGCCGCCGCTGTGGTGAAACGCATTTTTGATTTATGTATCGGTGGGAAAGGACCTATGCAGATAGCAAAAATCCTCAAAGAAGATAAGGTACTGACTGCCAAAGCCCACTACGCAAAGAAAAAGGGGAAAGCACTTCCCGAAAATCCGTACAACTGGAAAGACAGCACGATTGTTGGCATTTTGGAACGTATGGACTATTGCGGACATACCGTAAATTTCAAAAGTTATTCCAAATCCCACAAATTAAAGAAGCGGATTCCAACCACAAAAGAACAGCAGGCAATTTTCTATAATACCCATGAAGCGATTGTAGAGGACGCTGTTTTTGAACGGATACAGGAACTAAGAGCGAACAAACGCCGCCCCACAAAAGCGGACAGACAGGGATTGTTTTCCGGCTTGGTATATTGTGCGGACTGTGGGAGTAAGCTGCATTTTGCTACTTGCAAAAGTTTTAACGGTTCACAAGACCATTACCGCTGTGCAAAGTACAAGAGCAATACGGGAAGCTGTACGGCTCACTTTATCCGCGAGGAAGTGTTGAAGCAGATAGTGTGGGGCAGGATATTTGATGTGACTGCCCTTTTCTTTGATGACATCATGGCTTTCCATGAAATGATGTATCAGCAGCGCTCCGCTGAAACGGAAAAGGAGATGAAACGCAGGAAGCGTGAAGTCGGACAGGCGAGGAAGCGTATAGCGGAACTTGACCGTATCTTCAAGCGGATTTATGAGGACGACATAAGCGGCGCAATCAGCCACGACAGGTTTTTGAAGCTGTCCGCAGAGTATGAAGCGGAACAGCGGGAACTGGAAGAAAAGGTCAAGGCAGACCAGCAGGAAGTCGATACCTACGAACAGAACAAGAGCGATTTTGACAGCTTCGCCGCGATTATCCGTAAGTATGTGGGGATAAAGGAACTCACCCCCGCAATCGTCAATGAATTTATCAAGAAAATCATAGTCCATGCGCCGGAAAAGATGGACGGGAAACGGGTACAGAAAGTAGATATTGTATTCAACTTTGTTGGGGAAATCAATTTCCTTTCTGCCACGCAATCCAAACAGCAAGGCGCATAGGAACTCAAAAAGACGGTACAGCCCTTGTAATCGGGGCTATACCGCCTAACCTGAAATTACTTCCCTCTAACCGCAAACAGTTGATTTTACGGGAGTTTTTATGATTGACTATGAAGAGAGGCGAGAAAAGAACGTAAGCTGAGTAGGGTCTCTCTAAAATGTTGTGAAATATCGTACTATCGGCATTGGCAGTATCTGGTATTGTGGAAAATCCGGATCATAGAAAGCTGTCAGTGCCAAACGCTAATAACTGTAATTACAGTTCAAATATATTTCTCCAAATATTCAGTTTTAGCCGGTATGAGCCCCAAAACTTATATCGGCATTCATCCAGGACTTCCACAATCTGGATACACAATAACAACTCATGTACAAGCCGTATGGTGTCCACCACAGGCACTGTGCGGTGATGCATGAAAATAGTGATGGGAGAGCCGGATATCTAATATTTTTATTTTGTGAATTAAGGTTCATATATTAACGAAAATCAAAGCGAAAAGGAGAAGAAAATGATCACACAAGATGAAGTGCGTCAGAAATTAATTAGAAAAATGCAGGAAGGACAGCAACAATATATTGCTAAACAAATCGGAGTGCCTAAACAGATATTAAGTAATTTCAAGACAGGCAAACGCGAATTGTGGGAGTCTTCCTTGCAAGCCCTTAATGATTATTTGGATAGTCATTAATCAAATCGATAGTAAAACCTAAAGTAACTATAAACACACAGCACACACATATTTAAATTTCAAGTTAAAATCTAATATTCATTCAAAGCGGCATTAATAATCAAGGCCGCAAAAAATCAAATTAAAACAGGACAACTGAATAATGTAGAAAAACTAAATAGAGAATTAAGAAGTACGGATGGATTAAGTACGGAACAAAGCCAGACAAATTGTAAAGATATCAGCATGGATGTTATTTACAGAACATTGCCAAACCTGAAAACAGAGAACCAGGACATAATTTCGGTCAATTACAAATTATCCAATCTGCATCATTGGATGAACCACGAAGGTGAGTTTAAGAAATATTTGCAAAGCCTGCTTGATGGTGCAAATACAAATATACTGGCAATAAATGCACTTATTGAGCTTTATAACGGGGTGCTTGCAGAAAGCAGGGATAGAAAATGTGGCCTTATTGAAGGGATAAGTAAAATGTATGATGTATTGCCGGATGAATCCAAGGAAAAGATATGCCATGATTTGATTGGCAAAAGAAAATTTTTTGAGGATGCATATAGGCTTATTATGGATACCTTTAAAGATGCCGCCGGGGGAAAGGAAGATGCGGTGCAGGAGTAGGGAAATATTAGACATACAGAAATGAGAAAATATGTTCGATTTTTGTTGCGAGTATATGAAAGGGGTGGTATAATTGTAGGTAAATAGGTAGGAAACAGGGGGATTGGTGGTATGGCGAAAGTGGTATGCGAATCATGTGGTACATCGTTTTTATATAATGTAGTCAAGGATATGGAAATTTGCCCCGTATGTGGGAAACCACTGTGGGAAGATTCTGCTGAGGAGACTGAAAAAGTGGATAATTTTTCTCAGAATAAGGTACTTAGTTTTGGTGATGGCGTTGAATTAGGTGAGAATGATTCATTTGATGAAGATAAGATTGATTTCTGGTGGTATGAGATTATAGAACCAGGTGATGTATGGGAAGGTATAACTTTTACGGATGGAGATGTATCAGCAAATTGTGCAAAATGTGGTCATTTTGTAGGAAGCGTACCATATCCGGTTGCGAAAACAAAAGACTATTTATTGATTGATTCAAGATTTAAAAGCAAATGTGGTCATTGCGGTAATGAATTAAAAAACCACATTCTTTCTAAACGTCCGGCAGATTGGGCAGACCCCAGAAAACGTGATATGTGGGTGAAGGACTACGAAAATATACCTAAATGCCCTATTTGTTCATCAATTAAAATACATAAAATTAGTTTGACGAACAAGGCAGCTTCAGCATTGGCTTTTGGCGTTTTATCAGTAGGGCATGTGAGCAAAACGTATAAATGCGATACATGCGGTGCTAAATTTTAAATGAAAAACTGAATACAGAAAATAATAATGAGAAGACGGTTCAAACTGGACTGTCTTTTTTATATGTGAAAAAGGAGGAAATTTTATTGAGTAATAATGACTTTATGCTAGATATAATTGCAACATTGAATAAACAATTATCAAAGGCGCAATTAAAAAATGATTTAAAAGGGATTGATAATACCCTTTCTGTAAAGGTAATTGCAAAACTTGCAACGGTGCTTTCTAAAAAGCAATTAGGAAATAGTTTAAAACAGTTGAATAATTTATATGTTCAAGTTGGAACAAAATTTAAAACGGATAAGAACACAAGAAATAAGCTATTGAATGAAATTGAACAATTGCAGAAAAATCTTACGGAACTGCAATTAAAGGTAAATGTAGAGAAAGGTGCTTCCTCAAATGCAATTGGTTCTGTTATATCCGCTGCAAAGACAGCACAGAAATATGCAGACAAAACATCAATCACATTGGATGTAGAAGTGCGCAAGGAAAAGGCAGTAAATGATATCCTTTATATTGGGCAGAAATATTCAAAACTGTTTTCCAATGTATCTGCTTCTCAGAAATACGAAAATCTGCTGAATTCAGCATATTCCATTTCGGACAAATCTCAATTGCAGGAAGTACGGGCACAAATTTCAGCTTTTACGAGTGAACTGAAAGCGCATGGGTTAGCAGCAGAATCAACAAGTGCCAAATGGAGGAAGCTGATTGACCGTGCCAAGGATCTGTTTTCTGCGGCAAGTATTACCAGGACAGTATTTGTACAGGCGAAACAGGCGGTTTCTACAACGATTGGCCTGGATAAGGTATATACTGATCTGGTAAAGGTAAATGATGAGCTAAACCGTAACGACTATGCGGATTATCTGTCAAGATGCAACCAGAAAGCCCAGGAATTGGCAACAACACAGAAAGCACTGATTGAGGGCGCAACAGAATTTTCAAAGTCGGGGTATAATTTATCCACAAGTGATGCGCTGACTGAAAAATCAACGATACTAAGCAATGTAGGCGATATGAGCGCATCTGATTCTGCAAAGGCAATTATTTCTGGCGTACAGGCTTATGATGCTGTAGACGGCTATACGGATGTTGTAGATAAAGCCCAGGCATTGATTGATAAATATAATGAAATTGGAAATACAGCAAGTATTACAACTGCTGAAATTGCCCAGGGCGTACAAAAAGTAGGTTCTGTATTTGCGGATAGCAATACAAGTGTCGATGAGTTTATAGCATTGCTCAGTGCAGGAAACCGCCAATTCCAGGATGCGGACAACCTGTCATTAGGGCTCCGTACCGCTGCGCTTCGTATTCGTGGGTGTTCGACTGAATTAGAAACCATGGGGGAAGAAACGGAGGGCGTTTATACTTCTGCGTCAAAACTTGAAGAGAAGATTAAAGGGCTGACTAATATCAATGGAACTGATGGGGTTTCTATTTTAGAAGCAGACGGAGAAACATTCCGCAGTATTTATGATATTTTCCTTGATATATCCAAAGTATACAAGGATATGTCGGATACAAATGCAAGCGCACTTTTGGAGCTGATAGCTGGAAAGAACCGTGCATCGGCAATCAGTGCGACTTTAAATAATATGTCAGAAGCGGAAGAAATTCTACAAAACAGCCTTAATGCAGCAGGATCGGCACAAAAAGAGTATGATTCATATTTGGAAAGCACTGAAGCGCATATCCAGCAATTCCAGGCTAAGTTGGTTGAGACATATTCAACATTTGTAAATGGGGATATGATTTCCCATGCAGCTGATTTAGGAACGGCTGTACTTGACCTTGTTAATAAGACAGACTTATTAAAACATAGCCTGATAGCAATTGTGGCTTTAAAAATTGGCCAGGGCATTTCTGCTGTTGGTGGCGCTATTGCTGGAACTGTTACACAGATGAATACATTGGGCAAGGCTTTACAGCAGATCAGGAATTTGCCGTTAGATAAAGTTTTAAGAAAGAGTGCATTAGATGATATTGGAGAAGCGACAAAATCTCTTACAGAAAAGAATCTGAAACTGTTATTATCTCAGAAGGAACTAAATGAAATAGAAAAATTGGCAATTCTTGGAAAACATAATTTAACAAAAGAGGAAGCATTATCTAAACTTGAAAAAATGGGCTTGACAACTGCCACAAATGCAAATACAGCGGCAAACACAGCAAATGCGACTTCTGCAAACACACTAAAAGGTGCATTCACAGGACTTACCGCTTCTGTTAAGGCAACATGGGCTGCAATGTCTGCATTTCAAAAGGCAAGTATTGTATTTGCGGCTATATCTACTGCATGGAGTATAGGTTCTTCTATTATTAATGGAATTAAACAGAATAATGAGGAATTGGTACAGTCCGTCCAGGAGGCCGCAAACGCATATAAAGAATCAGCATCTTCCATTGAGGATTACGCTTCCAGATATGAAGAACTGCAAAAATCCCTTATCGCGGCGAAAGGAAATGAAGAAGAAACGTACAATGTAAAGAAGCAATTACTGGAATTACAGGCAGAATTAAATGATAGATTCGCCGATGAATATGGTGCAATCAACCTTGTAACAGATGCGTATAAAGATCAGACAGAAGCAATCAAAGCCTTAAACAAGGAAACAGCACAAAAATTCCGCAATGAAAATAAAAAGGGAATTGACAAGGCTGAAAAGGAAATGACAAAAGGCCGTCATTATAATCTAAGCCTGACTGGTATGTCTGCATATACAGACAAAGGGGCGGTATTAAAGGAGACTGCGGAAAAGTATAGGGAACAGGGCATTACACTGCTGGATGAACTCGGGGATGGCAGTTATGCACAGTTCTCTATACATCTGAAAGCAGATGCACAATCCGCATATGATACTATCAATGCTTTTGAGAATGATCTGCGTAATAAAGCAAAAGAACTTGGCGATGAGCATATGTTTGATGATGTGCTTGATATGTCATCGGATTCTTTGAACAAAGCAAAAGAAACGATTGAAAATTATGGTGATACATATAAAAATGCTTTAGTTGCTGAAATCGTTTCGGATGATGATAAGTCTAAAGCATACGGCGAAGCATTAAAAGCAGTAGAAGCATATAATGAGGCTGTATTAAAATCTGAAAACCCGTATGATGACCAGAATGTTGCAAAAGCAAAAGAAAATCTGGATGCAATAAAAGATTCCATACAAGGCAATGAAGAAGAATGGGGAAAATATTCTGTACTGTTTGACGATGTGTTTGGACAGGCTGACATGAGACTGCTTAAATTTAATGAAGCATTGAAAACAGACAGTGGGCTTCAGAAACTAGCTAATGATCTGGAAGGGCTTGACAACATAGATTTACAAGCATTAGATGGGAATGAAGGTGAAAATAGTTCGTTTGACAAACTGAAAGAAGCTGCCGCCGGGTATAAGGTGAATGTGGATGAACTGATTGATGCATTAGTCCGTTTGGGATATGTACAGGGAGAAGTTCAAGGTTCTCAGCAGGAAAATGGACATGCCGCTGCCGTTTCCATCGCTCAGACAATCGACCAGCTAAACACCCAGCTCAAGCCCACCTTCGATTCCCTGAAATCCGCATACCAGGATATCTTCACGGATGGCGGGTTCACGCTTGAAAACGTAGATCTGTCCATGCTAGATTCCATCAAATCCAAATTGGACGAACTAAACGAACTGGAAGGCGCGAACATCAGCATAGATTACTCTTCTTTTGATAACCTTGTAAGGGTACTTACTGACTCTTCCTCAAAATCATGGGAAGTTCAAAAGGCATTTGATTCCCTTGCAACATCCGTCCTTAACAGCACGGATGTTATGGATTCCATGGATGAAAGCACCGTACAGCTTGTCGCATCCATGTTAGAGTCCATGGGCGTTGCCAATGCAAATGAGGTGGCATATGAAACATTCAACGCGAAAATAGAAGGGCTTGCATTGCAGGAACAACTACTTGCGGAAACAGGCAAAGAACTTGCCGATGTGACGGCACATGATGCAGCTGCATTCCTTAACCAGGCAGGGGCTTCTGAAGTTGCAAAAACTTATCTTTTCCAATTAGTTGCCGCAGAACAGGTGTTCAACGCACAGGGGCTTGACGTAAGCGGGAAGATAGAAAAGCTGAAGGAACTTGCGACCGCATACGGGCAGACTGCAATCGCTGCAAAAATCGCACATATGGAAGACCAGAATGCAAAAGCACATACGTCATTTACGGACAGCGATTACCAGATGCTTGTAGACGAAGTAAACAATGCTGTAAATAATGTACAAGTTGGTTTCGGAAATATAGGCGGCGGTTCCAAATCCGCAGGGAGCGCGGGCAAGGAAGCAGCAGACGCATATCTCGAAGCATTCGAGAAGGAACTAAAAAACCTTGATGACCTGAAAGACCGCGGGAAAATCACGGAAAAACAATACCTGGATGCACTCCGCAGACTCTACCTAAAATATTTCCGAGATAAAGAGAAATATTTAAAAGAATACGAGAAATACGAGCATCAATACCTGGAAGGCATGAAATCCCTCTATGAATCCGCTTTCAGCTACATCACAAAGCAGATCGACAAGCGCATAGACGCAGTCAACAGCCAAAAAGATGCCGCCGTATCCGCTCTGGAGGCGGAACGCGATGCACGCCTGGAAGCGATAGAGGCTCAAAAGGAACAGTATGAATACGAAATAGAAAGCATCGAGGAACAGATAAACGCCAAGGAAAAAGAAATCAAGGCCATGCAGGACGCCAACGGGGAACGAAAACAGGCTATCGATTTACAGAAAGCGGAATATGAACTCCAGCGCATGCAGAACCAGAAAACCTCCTTCGTCTATAAGGACGGCCAGATGGTATACGAAGCCGATACTTCAGGAATCCGGGATGCCAAACAGGAAGTGGAAGACGCAAAACTGGAAATTGACATCTCCAAAATCGAAAAAGAAATCGGCCTGCTGGAAGAAGAAAAAGACATCCTCCAGGAACGGATCGACCTGCTGGACAAAGAGGCGGAACAGGTCAATCAATATTATGACCAGCTGATTGCCCAGACGGAAAAGCATTACGACACCATGGTAAAAGGCCTGGAGGATTACAGGTCCCAATTCGAGGCATTGACAGACCTCCTTGAGAACGCACAGATGGAAGCAAGCCTCTCCGAACTCGGCATAAACATGGACGCCCTGTTAAACGGCTCGCAGGAAGAATTTGAAAAACTAAAGACCGCCTATACCGGCATCCTTGCGGACATGAGCCGTGGAAATGACGGCGTACTGGAACAGCTGTCCAGGCTGTCCGGCATCAGCACGGAATCCATCAGCTACCTTGATGCAACAAAGAGCGCATTTGATGACCTTGGATCAGTGACTCTGGAAGGGCTGGAAGAAAGCGTTGACGGTATCGGCGAATCCGCCCGCACTCTTTCTACAAGTGCGGGAGAAGCATCCACTGCTGTAGGCAATATACAGGAAAGCGTCAGCAATATGTCCCAAAGCATAGCTCCTCTGAATACAGAACTTGAGAGTCTAAAAACCCTGGTCGGCGAACTCATTGCATTGTTAAACAGCATAACATTCCCTGAAATCAGTGATGAAGGCTATGCACAGAAGCTAAGGGACATTGCACAGGCATTCGGTGAAATCGCCTCGAAATGCGGTGAATTCAAAAACATCGACTTCTCTTCCATCATCGGCTCTGCATCCGCGCCCAGCACGGACGGTGCCGCAATGCCTGGCGGGGAGGGGATGGAAGGAACAGCGGGAACCGGCTTTCTGGGGCTTGCATCTGCCATTTCAGAAGCAGTGGCATCCATTGACGAGCAGATGGGCAAGCTAAAGACGGCATTGGATTTAGGGAATAGTTACTTTAGGGGGCAGATCGATGTCATTAATGAGGAATATATCCCTGCATGGGAGAACCTGCGGACACGCCTTGCGGAAATCATCGGCGTAGGAGTCGGCGACAGTGAGGATAAGGAAGGCAGGGGAAAACAGGAAGCCGGAAGCACCGACAGCGGTTCCGCATCCGGCGGGAAGACGGGAAGCATTATAGATATCATGCAGACTGGCGGGGACGAAGTTGACGCAAAGCTGGAAGATCCGTGGTTAAAGGCATTCAACGACTTTGCAACGGACGGCGACAACTCCATCCAGACGATATGTAATAAAATTATTGAACTCGTATCAGAAATGGCGAGGATCATACAGGAGAAATGTGAAGCTGCCGCGAGCGCATTAAATGCACTGGCAAAAACAGCATCCTCTTCCCTTCATTCTGTCGGTGGTTCCGTATCTGGGAATACTATACCGTCTCATGCAGAAGGCACGGTTGGAAACGCATATGCAAAAGGAACAGAATACAAAGGACTTCCGCATAACGAGAAGAATGCATTACGTTCCGAATATGGACAGACTGAATTAACAGTATATCCAGATGGAAGAACAGAACTAACTACGGAGCCGGTTATGAGTGATCTGCCGAAAGGCACCGTGATCTTCAATGAAGAGCAGACGAAGCGCATCATGGACAACAAAGGCGAGGAGCTTGGCAATGCATATGATGAGGGAACGGTAATTCTTGCTGACGGAACGGAATTAAGGCCGCTGAACCCAGGCGACAAGGAATACTGGATGGTGAAGAAATTCGACGAGTTTTTCAAGAACAACAGGGACGCGCTCCTTATGCCGGCAAATGCCATGTTCCAGGCCACTGAATCCATGGATCGGATTGCTGAGACAATCAATAATAACAACAGCTATATGAACAGGAATATTCATGTTAATATCGGCGATATTAATCTGCAAGAGGTACAGAACGTGAATTCTCTTTCCAAAGAAATAGTTCTGCGTATGCCCAACATGCTCCTTCAGGAAATGCACAAAATGTAATTTATACCGCACTCTGTAATATGGGTGCGGTAAACAATGCCCCATGTATTGTCGTAAATAATAAAAAAGTATTAGGTATTTATAATCAATCGCATCCAAATGAAGAAAATATGCAAAAAGTTATACCAAAAGTTCAGGATTGGTTTAAGGTTAAAGCTGTTGAACTTGGATGGGATGAGTTAAAGTTTTCTGGTGGACAGTGTATTTTAGAAAATCATTTAAAAAAATAGTAATTGACAAAATATGTATAATAAGAGGAAAATCAATGGACAATATATTAAACAAAGATATTGAAGCAGTAAAAATACTCGTAAAAGAAATTACTTCACTAATCAAAACCCACGAACATAAATATGACAGAACTTTTTCATCTGTAGTAAAAACCATAAACAAGGACTCTACATACACTGTTATGGATAATGGCGGCGTGGAGCGGAAACTTAAATGTTCCATACCAAATGTTGTTTTAAAAATCGGGCAGTATGTATGGGTGAAGGTTCCGTGTGGGAGATTAGAGGATATGCACATATGCGGGGTGAAGTGAAATTGAAGTGGAAGCTTATGTATCTATGCAAAATGAACATTTGGAGAAAAAGGATTTTTCGATAAAAAGCATGTTCTATGAGTTCATGAAGCATAAGGCAAATGAGGTCAATAGCGGCACGGTTAAACGGATGATGGCAGACTGGACAAGGTTTTATGAACCTGAGAATGATATTGTCAATATTGGTTGACAATATCACTATACAAAGCCTGAAGATAGTGACAGGTGGCTGTCTTTGACTGGAAAGGCGAAGGGGATTATCAAAAGGATTGAGGCGGTCAATGAGGAATATGGCCATAAGTATGAAGATTTCCTATTTGTGAGGAATAGCAGATGCCTTACGCCGGATGCCGTGGACACCCAGATAACAAGGTGCTGAGTGCCTTAGACCCACAAAATGATGCAAAAAGTGACCAAAGTGACCGAAACATCATTCCATTCAGGAAATTAAAAAGAGCCGAAAACTTTGAAAAATCAACGCTTTCAGCCCTCTAACAAGGATGCGGAAGATGGGACTTGAACCCACACGATGTAACCATCACAAGATCCTTAGTCTTGCTCGTCTGCCAGTTCCGACACTTCCGCAGGAACACGGGATTATGTAATTTCCATGTCGCGAATAACATAATAACATTTTAATGCAAAAAAGTCAATGCTATTTTTTTGATTTTCTGATTTTCATTTTTCAGGGGGCGGGGCAGAAGGAATCACAAAGATATAATCCCCCGCAGCGCCGCAATCGATAGCGTATTGCTCATAATAAATGCCGATTCCCTCCGGAAACAGGACAAATTGTTCCGGGTTATAGTTTTTCGTCAGAATATCATCTTCTTTCAAAAAGAATGTTCCCCTCCCGATGCCTTCCATATACTTGTAAACAGAACCGGTCAGATTGGCAACGGCTTCCTGAAGAGGCATACCGAGAATATCCTCCAGAGAGACTCTTTCGCCGGTCTGCTTATCGAAAGTGACCGGACAAAGGGTGATCCAGCTCCGTATCCCGCCGAAGTAACCTTCTTCATAGATTCCTGCCGTAATATATTTTTCCCCGATATAAATATAGTTATAGCCGATCGATTGGTACCAACTTGCATCAAGCCGGTTCGATATGGACTGATCTGATCCGGGCTGATCCGGTTCGGGCTGGTTCTGCGCGCATTCACGGCCGTTTTCTTCCAGCATATCAAAAAAATCTTTCTTTTCTGCCACCGCTGTCTGGTAAGCTTCCTGGAAATATCGGTTGATTTTTTTATATCCGGGGATCCGGTCATTAAATTGGGGAAGGCATACCCGGTATGGATTGTATTTTTCCTCATTTTCCTCCGTGATATAAAAATCTTCATACTCCAGATAATCCGTCAGATAAGCTTCATATCCTTCGGTGCTTTCCAACATAGAGACGACGCTTCTAATTTCCCCGTATTCTATATTTTCCGCGGGCAGGGCGACGGGCGTTGTTTCAGCATCTTCCCATTCGTCTGCCGTCCATTGGCCGGTTTCGGCATTTTGAATCAGCGAAAACCAGAGGCATCCTTTTTCTGGGGAAACAAATTTGCGGAAAAAAATACCTTTTTCGGAAGCATAAATATCCGATACATAACCGCCTTCCGGATATTGGCATGAAAAAGAATCTTCGTAAAGAACTTTATATTCATTTTCACCGTAATCCATGCGGTAAATTGTTACTTTTCGTCCGTCCTCGCATATTTCTTCGTTCAGACCATAAAAATATCCCTTGTAAAAGCAGCAGTCCGTATATGCAGGAACCGCAGAAACGGTGATTTTTCCATATCCTGGATGATATTGGCTGACTTGTTCCCTTTCTCCGTAAAAATTCCCGGTATAATATATGCTGTTTTCATAGGCCGTGATTCGTCCGCTGGTATCAAAACGGCAGATTTCTTCTTCATTCCGCCCGTTCAAATCCATTCTGACGATAACGATTTTATTATTTACCCATTTGCTGCAATAAACGGAACCGGCATACTTGGCTCCCTGGCTCAGTGTATACTGCCATACATCCGTGGCGATTAGTTCTTTTTCCGAGCCGTCTTTTTTCATCCGGTATAAAAAGTACGGCATTTTCAAAGCGCTGTCAGATTCCTGGGATTCTTCTTTTATCCTTCCTGATTTGTCATATTCGGCCTCATAAATAGAGGAAAAATATATATATTCGGCGCTAAGCTGTAAGGAGTTTCCCTGCTCACATAATTTTTCCATTCCGCTGCCGTCTGTTTTCATTTTGCAGATCGTTCCATAGCCGTCGCTCTGGTTAATAAAATAAATTTCATCGTCCTGGATGCAGATATTTCCGGCATGGACTTTTGCCAGGCATTCGGGCTGGCCGCCGTCCTCGCTGACACGATATAAATAATAATGGTCTAGCTGGCTGGAATAATAATAATAGCCGTCCGCATAGCAAATCCGGGAGCCGTGGTTATTGGCCCATCTCGTTTTATCTTCTTCGATCCACCATTTAATTACCTTTGGGGTGCCGTCTTTTTCCCAGGTGATAAGAAATTGTGCGATGGCCACATTGTGTACGGTTCCCCCTTCCCCGTACAGATATTCCGAAGCCTGTAATACCTTTTTTCCATCGTATTCCGCGATGCATAGATTGAAAAACCCCCGTGCATTGGCTCCCGTAATTCTTGCCTTGTCGGATGGAGGATATCCCTCTATATTTTCCGCATGGAAAAAAATCTGTTCGTCAAAATAAGGGCAGTAAGCGCTGTAACGGTCGATTTCCGGCTCCTGGATCAGATCTACCTGGAGTCCGCAGTCATAATCTTCTTCCAAATCAGAAGGAAGCGACATCCGCTTGATGGCATGATCCCTGTATTTAAAAACGGCTTTATAAGAATCGCCGACCGCTCCGCAGCCCGTTCCCTGTGCGCTGAACACGATCTCCACATTTTCGTCATTGTCGATATCTTCCCAAAAAACGTCAAACCAGCCATAAAAAGAACAGTCTTCCTCTTTAAAACAGTAGGGTTCATCCCCATTCATATAAATCCAGAGGCACCCCGAACCATAAAAGGCTTTTTTCTCCGCATCCATGACCATAACTAGCATATCCAGCTGCCCATTCCCGTCAATATCATCGATCCGGAGTCCGGTAAGAGCCATATAGCCATTTTGAAAAATCTGATCGCTGAAAAGTCGTTCATACAATTCCTCTGCCGGTTTTATCCCTGTTTTCTGCCTCTTGGCTTCCTCAAAAAAGAGAGATTTATTTTTTGCAGACTGCTCCTCCGGGGAAAATACCTCTCCGGCTTCCAATAGATCCGTTTCCGCTGTCTCTGCTGCCGGCCTCTGCTCCTCCCGGCTTTCTTCCAATCCGCTGTCCTGCACCAATTCCTGCTCACGCATGCCCTCTATATCCGTAATATCCCGGCCGGACGAACAGGAGCAAACGACCGTCATACCCAGTAAAAATAAAAATATCCATCCGCCCTTTTTCCATCTTTTTTTCATAACTTTGTCCTCTTATGTATTACCTTACTTTTTCAAGATAAACGATGAGTCTGTCTGGCACATCGTTTGATATTTAATTTTACCAAGGCCATAGATCATAGTTGCATCAAAAATGCATCATAACTGCATCATTTGATTTGGGCTTCCTGTTTTTCCGGCCATAGCCTCCCGCCGCACCGCGCCCCGGACAGGGATTGCACCGATGGATTCTTGCTCCCGGAACAAAGCAACGGATCAAATCACACATATTTCACCTTGTACAAGCATATAAAAGCATAAGAGAAAAGGACAGGCGGGAGGAAAGGAAAAAATATGTATGAAAACAAGAAGGTTCGGGAAGTCGGACAAATTTTACAATGCGATACGGAAAAAGGACTGAGCAATGCGGAAGCCGCCGGGAGGCAAAAGCAATATGGAAAAAATCTGTTAAAGGAGCAAAAAGAAAAAACGAAAATTGTTTTGTTCCTGGAACAGCTGAACGATCCACTGATCTTTATTCTTTTCGTAGCTACCGCCATATCCCTGTTTCTTGGAGAAATGGAAGATGCCCTGATTATCGTTACGGTGATTACGGTCAATGCCTTCGTAGGGGTGGTGCAAGAGGGCAAGGCGAGAAAAGCGATTGAAGCGCTGAAAAAACTGACAAGCCCTCATGCCATTGTAAAAAGAGGCGGCAGACAAATGGAAGTTCCGGCGGGAGACTTAGTGCCGGGGGATATCGTCTGTCTGGAAGCGGGACGCCAGGTTCCTGCGGATCTGCGCCTTTCCAAAACGATGAGTTTGAAAATTGAAGAGTCGGCACTTACGGGAGAGTCCGTACCGGTGGATAAGGATGCGGACTATGTGGCGCAGGGCAAGACGGATATCGGGGATTGCAGGAATATGGCTTATATGTCCACGAACGTGACCTATGGAAGAGGGGAAGGAATTGTGGTTGCTATAGGCATGGAGACCCAGATCGGTCATATTGCCGGGATGATCAGCGAGGCAAAGGAGGAAATAACACCTCTTCAGAAAAGGCTGGCGGATCTTGGGAAAGTGTTGAGCGCCCTGGCGGTTTTTATCTGTGTATTTCTTTTCTTTGTGGCGGTCATGCAAAAAAGGGATGTGGGTGATATGCTGCTGACGGCTATTTCGCTGGCGGTGGCGGCTGTGCCGGAGGGGCTTCCGGCGATCGTGACTATTGTTCTCGCCCTGAGCGTATCCAGGATGGTGAAGGTAAATACGATTATCCGAAAACTTCCTTCTGTGGAAACGCTGGGAGCGGTCAATGTGGTCTGTTCGGATAAAACGGGTACGCTGACACAGAACCGGATGACAGTGAAAAAATGTTATGCGGAAGGCAGAGTCTTTCCTGCAGATAAGGCGGACATGGAAAGGCACAGAGAGTTACTGCTCGGCTGTGTGCTTTGCAACGACGGTGTGATTGCGGAGGGAAGCAGGATCGGAGACCCTACGGAACTGGCCCTTTTGGATCTGGCGGGGAAATACGGCATGACAAGGGAGGATATAGAGCGGGATTATCCCAGGATCGGAGAGAAGGCTTTTGATTCCGACCGTAAAATGATGACAACCCTTCACAGGGGAAGGAACGGCAGTTCGTTACATGCGCAGGTGTCCTATACGAAGGGAAGTACGGAAGAAGTTCTGCGGCATTCCAGATATATGCTCGCCCGGGGAAAAAGAACGGCTTTGACAGAATCGGCAAAGCGGGAGATCCTCCATGCGGCGGGGCAGATGTCGGCAGAAGCGCTGCGCGTATTGGCGGTGGCGACGCGGCGGGACGCGCCGGATGCGGAGGAAAGGGAACTGACTTTCGTCGGACTGGTAGGAATGATGGATCCGGCCAGGCCGGAAGCGGCGGAAGCGGTGAAAGCATTCCGCCAGGCAGGGGTAAATACGGTTATGATTACAGGCGATCATGTGGACACCGCTTATGCCATCGCAAAGGAACTTGGGATCGCCGGGGGCAGGGAGGAATGTTTAAGCGGCGGAGAACTGGATAAAATGAGCGGGGAGGAGTTTGAAAAAAAGGCGGAATACATAAGAGTATATGCCAGAGTGTCGCCGGAGCATAAAGTTAAGATTGTGAGTGCGCTGAAGAAAAAGGGCAGGATCGTAGCGATGACGGGGGACGGGGTCAATGACGCGCCTTCCCTCAAAGCGGCGGATATCGGCATTGCCATGGGGATGAACGGCACGGATGTGGCGAAAAATGCTTCGGATATGATCCTTACGGACGATAATTTCGCTACGATTCGTAAGGCGATCGAGGAGGGAAGGGGTATTTATGAAAATATCCGAAAGGCCATCCTGTTTTTGCTCTCTTCCAATTTCGGAGAGATCATTACTATGCTGGCGGCCATATTGGCCGGGTTTCCTTCCCCGTTAAAGGCCAGCCACATTTTATGGATTAATCTGATTACGGATTCCTTTCCGGCACTGGCGCTTGGCGTGGATGAAAACGACGGCAGGGAATTAATGAGGCAGAAACCGAGAAAAAGCGATGAAAATCTTTTCGCCCATGGCGGGCTGGCATGCACCCTTTGCTATGGAGCCGTGATTGCGGCAATCAGCATTACCGCATTTTTGCAGGTTCCTTATGGAGCACTTGTCAGGCAGGAACTGCCGGTCAACTTGCACAATATAAAAGCAATGCTTGCATTGCCGGAGCTGCTCAACAAGGCGCAGACCCATGCCTTTACCGTACTCGGCATGAGTCAGCTCGTACACGCGGTCGGGATGCGGGACGTGAATAAATCGGTTTTTCAGATGAATCATTTCTCCAATCGTTCGATGATATTTGCCTGTGCGGCCGGCGTAGGGCTGCAGGCATTGGTAACGGAGATTCCGTATTTTGTCGGCTTGTTCGGGACAGTGAAGCTTTCGCTGCATGAATGGGGCTGGCTGGCGGCCCTGTCTTTTATGCCGCTGGTAGTCCATGAACTGCTGGTGGCCGGAGGGATGGCGGAGCACAGCCTGGGACATAAGAAAGAAAAGGGCTTGATCACAGCCTTTCCTGCCGGGGAGTCCGCGCAGGAAATCCAGCCTTATGAGGAACAGGCGGAAGGATCTCCATGGAAAAGGCCCTCTTCTCATGAGCCGGAACTGAAAAGCGCTTGGATGGAGCGGGACTAAACGCGTTACAGCAGTTTGGAGAAAGCCAGGAAGAGGAGCAGGAATCCGCCCACGATGGAAAAGTTGAATTCCGATTTGGAAGCCAGAAGCCTTCCCAGGCGGCAGCCGCCGTAAATGGCCAGGATGCCGATGGCGAAGGTGAGGACGGCGGTGACGGGAAGGGAGAATTCCAAAGAAGCGGCTCCGATTCCTGCGGCTGCGCTGTCCGCGGAGAGGGCAAAACCGAGAGGAAGGGCTTCCGAAGGAGAGAGGACGGCCACATCCCCGCCGTTGGCTTCCGTAATCGTTTTCTTGAGGGAACTATCAAAAATTTTCAGCACAGCCAGCACGGCCAGGATGAAAAATGACAGGAGGGAAGCGGCCGGGGCAGGGATATATGCTTTGAAGAGGCCGCCAAGGGCCAGGGAAGAAACGAGAAGCAGAACAGACAGCAAAGATACGATTACGGCGGACAGAGGAGGAATCTTCACCTTATCCGTACCGTATGCAAAGCCGGCAGTAAACGCATCGGCAGAAAGAGCCACAATCAGCATAATTAATTTTGAAACAGAAAAAAACAAGTGGGATCACCTTTTTACATGGAAATTAGTTTTGGCAGGTTAGGAGGAGCGCCT
Organism: Lachnospiraceae bacterium 28-4; assembly: GCA_000403275.2. Taxonomy (GTDB): domain Bacteria; phylum Bacillota; class Clostridia; order Lachnospirales; family Lachnospiraceae; genus Kineothrix. The sequence continues at coordinate 154,409 of KE159599.1, read as the reverse complement.
GTCGGAAGAAGAAGGAACCGGAGGGAAGCGGGCCGGAGGAAGGCGGCAGGAAGGGCATGGGTTCTTGCGCCGGCTTCAGGAAATGGATTTTCTAAAATATTCCGGCAAAGCAATATCAGGCGGACGCAACCGCCCGCGATTCGCCATCCAGGCTCATTGCGGGCTTTTGGTGACATCCGTGTCACCAAATTGCTGTTTGCGATACGGAATATTAAGAAAATCTCATTTCCTTACGCAAGGCAGCTGCGAACCCATGCCCTTCCTCGCCGCCTTCCTCCGGTTCCTTCTTCTTCCGACAGGCGTTTTTAACGCTCCGCCGGAACTGATTTCCATGCCTTTCTTATTTGCTTTATTGTATGTGGTTATGATATAATTGACTTCAAATTAGAGGAGAAAAATTATGGATAACAGACAATATAAGACAAAAGAACTGCTGGAAAGATTTATTCCGTATTTTAAACCATACAGAAAAACTTTGTTTTTCGACTTGTTCTGTGCGGCGCTGACTACTATATGTGAGTTGGTGCTGCCGCTTATTATGCGTTATATTACCAATGAGGGGTTATACCGCCTGGCGGAACTTTCGGTGCAGACGATCGCGGGCCTGGGGATGCTTTATCTGGTTTTGCGAATCATTGATACGATGGCCAGCTATTATATGGCCGATATGGGGCATGTCATGGGGGCGAAGATCGAGACGGATATGCGCAGGGATGCTTATTTTCATCTGCAGCAGCTTTCCAACACCTATTATAATAATACGAAGGTGGGGCAGATTATGGGGCGGATCACGAACGACTTGTTCGACGTGACGGAATTTGCCCATCACTGCCCGGAGGAATTTTTTATTGCGGGAATCAAGATATTGATCGCATTTCTCATACTGGCGGGAATTAACCTGCCGCTGACCCTGCTTATTTTTCTCGTGGTTCCGGTGATGATCGGAGTATGCATGTCCTTGAATTTTAAAATGCGGGGGGCTTTTCGGAAACAGAGGAATCACATCGGGGAATTGAATGCCAGGATCGAGGACAGCCTTCTTGGGCAGAAGGTCGTGAAGGCGTTTACTAACGAAGAGGCGGAAAACAGGAAATTTGAAAAGGATAACGGACAGTTTCTGGATATAAAAAAAGAAACTTACCGTTATATGGCGGCTTTTCAGGCGACTACGAAAATGTTCGACGGCCTTATGTACCTGACGGTACTGGTGGCCGGAGGGATTTTTATGGTGAAAGGGATGATCGTGCCGGGAGATCTGGTGGCTTATATGCTCTATGTAACGACGATGATCACCACGATCCGCAGGATTATAGAGTTTGCGGAGCAGTTCCAGCGGGGAATGACAGGGATTGAACGTTTTTTGCAGATCATGGAAGCGGATATTGAGATTTTTGACGAGCCGGATGCGGAAGAAATGGTGGAGACGGAAGGGAATATTTCTTTTGAAAACGTCAGCTTCGAATACCCGGACGACCACAATATCGTGTTTACCGGGTTGGATTTGAAGATCCGGCATGGGGAGAAGGTGGCGATTGTGGGGCCTTCCGGCGGAGGAAAGACGACTCTGTGCAATCTGATTCCCCGGTTTTATGATGTAACGGAGGGCAGGATACTGATCGACGGAGAGGATATCCGGCATTTTACGTTAAAGAGTCTGAGAAAAAATGTAGGCATCGTCCAGCAGGATGTCTATCTTTTCTCGGGGACGATCTATGAAAATATTGTTTACGGAAGGCAGGATGCCTCAAAAGAGGAGGTGATAGAGGCGGCAAAGCGGGCGGGAGCCCATGAATTTATCCTGAATCTGAAGGACGGTTATGATACCTATGTGGGAGAGCGGGGCGTGAAATTGTCCGGCGGACAGAAGCAGAGGATCAGCATTGCCAGGGTATTTTTGAAAAATCCCCCGATCATTATCCTGGACGAAGCGACGTCGGCTTTGGATAACGAAAGCGAGTTTGCGGTGGCCAAATCTTTGGCAAGGCTTTCGGAAGGGAGAACTACGCTCACCATAGCCCACAGATTATCGAGCATACGGAATTCCGATAGGATTTTGGTTCTGACGGAGAAAGGCATCGCGGAGGAGGGGAACCATGAAGAATTATTGGAAAAACGCGGAATCTATTATCAGTTTTATACGATGGCGAACGAACTGAAATAGGGAAAAGCAGACGTTATACAGTAAATGTGGGGTGTAAAGCATCGCGTAAAGCCCTTTCATTCTTGCTAATAAGAGTCGATTTTTGTATAATGATGGAACAGGCAAGGCGCACTGAAAAAACAAGAATGATTCAAAGCGAGGAGAGAAAACGATGTTGAGGAAGAAAATATGCGTAGTCGTGGGAGGGGCAAAAGGCAGAGGATGCAGTCTTGTTGAGGAGTATGCGGGACGCAGATACCACATTGCCCTAATGGATAACGACAAAGAACACGGTAAATTACTAAAAGATAAAGTGGAAAAGGAATACGGAAGCAAAATGTTTTTCTTCCATGGAGATGCGGATAGTGAAGAAGACCTCGAATTGTTTGCGGGGGCGGTCATTGGACAATATGGAAAGGTGGACTATCTGTATTACCGGACGGATATTGCCGGGAGAGCGGGAGAAATGGAAAATCTGCTTGGAAACCATTTGAAGAATAACGGAAAGGCGTTTATATGAAATTAACTTTTATAGGTGCTGCCCATGAAGTGACAGGAAGCTGTCATTATTTAGAAGCCGGGGGCAAGCATATTCTGATAGATTGCGGTATGGAACAGGGAGTTCAGAACTATGAAAAGGCGGAACTGCCTGTCGGGGAGGCTATGGTAGACTATGTCCTGCTGACCCATGCCCATGTGGATCATTCGGGCATGCTGCCCGCATTATATGCTAAGGGCTTCAGAGGACAAATACTGGCTACTGAGGCTACGGCGGATTTATGCAGTATTATGCTGCGCGACTGTGCGCATATACAGATGCAGGAAACGGAATGGAAAAACCGGAAAGCGAAGCGGCATTCGGGAATAGAACCTTATGAGCCGCTTTACACGATGGAAGACGCGGATGGAGCGATCAAGCATATCGTTTCATGTAAATATGGCCGCATCATAGAATTAGACGAAGGAATAAAAATAAGATTTACCGATGTGGGGCATTTGCTCGGTTCTGCCAGCATCGAAGTATGGGCGTCGGAAGAAGGGACGGAAAAGAAAATCGTATTTTCCGGGGACATTGGAAATATCGACCAGCCCTTGATTAAAGATCCGGCTTATACGGAAGAGGCGGACTATGTGGTCATGGAGTCCACCTACGGGAACAGAGCGCATTCCACAGGAAGGCCGGATTATGTGGCGGATCTGGCAAAGGTATTACAGGAAACTTTTGACAGGGGAGGCAATGTGGTCATACCTTCCTTTGCGGTAGGAAGAACCCAGGAGATGCTTTATTTCCTCCGGCAGATCAAAGAGGAAAAGAGAATCGACAGATTCCCGAATTTTACGGTATATGTGGATAGTCCGCTGGCGGTGGAAGCGACGGATATTTTTCAGAGAAATGTGGCGGAATGCTTTGACGAAGAGGCAATGGAACTGGTGAGAAAGGGAATTAACCCGATCCGTTTTCCGGGACTTCGTTTATCGATCACCAGCGACGAATCAAAAGCCATTAATTTCGATGATTCACCCAAAGTAGTAATTTCCGCTTCCGGCATGTGCGAGGCAGGAAGGATACGCCATCATCTGAAACATAATCTGTGGAAGCCGGAATGTACGATATTGTTTGTAGGATATCAGGCAAACGGCACGCTGGGAAGGTCGTTAATCGAGGGAGCAAAGGAAGTAAAGCTCTTTGGAGAGAAAATAGAAGTGAGGGCGGATATCAGGACATTGCCGGGGATCAGCGGCCATGCGGATAAAGACGGCCTGATCCGCTGGATCGAAGGATTTCGGAAGAAACCGGAAAAAATCTTTGTGGTACACGGTGAAAGCAGCATTTGCGAATCTTTCGTATCCTGTTTGAAAGAAGAACACAAGATGGAAGCCTATGCTCCTTACAGCGGCACATGTTTCGATCTGCTGACCGGAGAGGCGGAATATGTGGCGAAAGCGAAGCCGTTGAAGAAAAAACGGGCGGCTCAGGATATCTTCGACCGTCTGCTGGCGGCAGGGCAAAGGCTTATGGCTGTTATTCGGAAGAACGAAGGCGGGGCAAATAAGGACTTGGGAAAATTTGCGGATCAGATCAATTCCCTTTGCGATAAGTGGGACAGATAGGATGGCGGCGGAAGGCGCTGTCCATGAAAATAAGGATGGAACCGCGGAAACATAAATTGGAAAGGGAAAACAAATGAGTCTGGCGGACAAAATTTTTATTCAAATGTGTAAGGACATACTGGAAAACGGAACGAGTACGGAAGGGGAAAAGGTGCGCCCCCATTGGGCGGACGGGACTCCGGCCTATACGGTGAAAAAGTTTGCCGTCGTGAACCGGTATGATCTGTCGAAGGAATTTCCGATACTGACGTTACGGAAAACGGCGTTAAAGAGCGCGACGGAAGAGATGCTTTGGATATGGCAGAAAAAATCCAACAATATCAACGATTTGAATAGCCATATCTGGGACGAATGGGCGGATGCGGACGGCAGCATCGGCAAGGCTTATGGCTACCAGATGGGGGTGAAGCACCAGTACAGGGAAGGGATGATGGACCAGGTGGACCGGGTCATTTATGACTTGAAAAACAATCCGTTCAGCCGCCGGATCATGACGAATCTGTATGTGCATCAGGATTTGCATGAGATGAACCTGTATCCGTGCGCCTACAGCATGACGTTTAACGTAACGTCCGCCGCCGGCGCGGCGCAGGAAAAAGAGAGTGGAAAACTGGTATTAAACGCCATATTGAACCAACGTTCCCAGGATGTGCTGACGGCGAATAACTGGAACGTAGTGCAGTATGCAGTGCTGCTGCATATGCTGGCACAAGTGTGCGGTATGAAGGCGGGAGAATTGGTGCATGTGATTGCGGATGCCCATATTTATGACAGGCATATTCCCATCATAAAGGAACTGATCGGGCGCGAGCCTTTGGAAGCGCCGGCTTTTTGGCTGAATCCCGATATTCATGACTTTTACCAGTTCACGCGGGACGACGTAAAAGTAGAAAATTATCAGGCGGGACCGCAAGTGGATATTCCCGTTGCCATTTAAGAGAGAGGAGAAAACGGGATATGAATGTGATCGTGGCAGTGGACAGCCATTGGGGAATTGGAAATAAAGGAGAACTGCTGGTGAGGATACCCAATGACCATAAATTTTTCCGGGAGGAAACGACGGGCAAAGTAGTGGTACTCGGACGGAAAACGTTGGAAACTTTTCCACAGGGGCTGCCTTTGAAAAACAGGACGAACATTATCCTTTCCTCCAATCAGGATTACCAGGTAAGGGATGCCGTGGTGGTACACAATTTGGAAGAACTGATGGAAGAATTGAAAAAGTACAGGAGCGAGGATATTTATATCGTGGGCGGCGACAGCGTTTACAGGCAGCTATTGCCTTACTGTGATGTGGCCCATGTGACCAGGATCGACCACCGGTATGAGGCGGACGCCTTTTTCCCCGACCTGGATGGGATGGAGGAATGGAAGATCACGGCGGACAGCGAGGAACAGACGTATTTCGATATCGCTTATCAGTTTGTGAAGTATGAAAGAGTGAAGGAAATCGAATAAAAGAAAGACGAATAAAAGAAAGCGCCAGGCGGGAAAAACGGCTGGCGCTTTTGGACTGTTTAGGGTATAGTTATGGTAGTGGTTGGTTTAGAAGAGGAAGAAATTTGTATACGCTGGTGAGGAAATGACAAGTACGATGGAACAGATATCTTTATTTTCAATGGGGAAGGAACAAAATACATTCAACGATAATGAATTAGACGAGTATGTAGGTTGTATTATGATAATATGACGGAGGATCAAGTGACAGATTTGGAGCAATCGTATTATCCATATATGTCTGCAATAGAAAAGAAAGTTAATCGACTTTTAGATGAATATGCTGCTAGTCAATTTGATAAATTGTTAGAACAAGAGCATATTACCTGCGAGCCTATGTATCATTTGGAAAAATCCATTGCTCCGTTAAAAATGATATCTTCTATTCCCAAGTCATTATATGTGGAAGAAGAACAGTTTGATAATGAATATGAGAAAAAAGTTGTCTGGGAATTATCAGCGTTGGAAAATATCAAGTGGTGGCATCGCAATATCGCAAGAAAAGGGTTCGCGATTAACGGGGCGGTTAATGCATATCCGGATTTGATTGTTATGACGAATAGTGGAAAGATTCTGTTGATTGAGACGAAAGGCGGTCAATTGAAGAACGATGAGTCAAAGATTAAATCAAAAACAGGCGCTAAATGGGCAGCAAAGGCATCTATGGCAGGAAGATTGTATAAGTATTATATGGTGTTTCAGACAAAGAATCCAGATTATGAAGGGGCATATTCTCATGAGAGATTTATGGATATTGTAAGAGAGCTGTAAAACTTAGAAAAATGAAAGGGGTTCAGATGGTGTGATTGATGTTGGATATATAGACAAAGTATGGCACTTGTAATTATAGAAAATGTTACTGTCAGCGTTACAGATATTAAACGCAGGAGGTAGGGCAATGTTAGCAGATGAAATAAAAGCGGGGGAATCAGTCAATATCGAATTTAAGGTTGAAGTACCCAAAAGAAGTGAGAAATATATTAAAAGTATCATTGCATTTGCTAATACAACAGGAGGAAAATCATCATTGGTGTTGATGATGAAAGCCATGAAATTGTAGGTGTTGATAAAGACGAAGTATTTAAAATTATGGATAGTATAACAAATACTATCTCAGATATGTGTTACCCACAAATTTTCCCCAATATTGGTGTTGACACTATTGAGGGTAAATGTGTGATTGTTATTGAAATATATCCAGGAGCCAATAGACCATATTATATGAAAACCCTTGGAAAAGAGGCAGGTACTTTTATACGGGTATCAGGCACATCCAGACCTGCTGATGAGGCAATCCTTAAAGACTTGGAGTTGCAGGGTTCTAATCATTCTTTTGACGAGATAGTCTGTGTTGAGGAGAAATTCGATATTAAGCAAGCAGAAGAGTTATGTGCTGCTATAAAAAAATATATGGTCGAAGCAGCGAAAACCAAAAGTGAAAAGGAGAAAGTAAAGGATGTTACTTTGCAGAATCTTATAAATTGGGGAATCGTTAAAAGTTTAGATGGGACTTTGGTTCCGACGAATGCCTTTGTACTTTTGACAAATAATACATTTCCATTTGCAAAAATCCAATGTGCATTATTTAAAGGTACAGAAAGGGTTGTTTTCATTGATAAAAGAGATTTTTCTGGTCCGCTTTATGAGCAGATAGAAGAAGCATATAAATTCGTATTAAAGCATATCAATCTTGGAGCAGAAATAAATGGATTGGTTAGAACAGATGCATATGAGTTGCCAACAGAAGCAATCAGAGAGGCTATCGTTAATGCAACAACGCATAGAAATTTTTTAGACAGAGCATGTGTACAGGTGGCAGTGTATGATGATAGGGTGGAAATTACCTCTCCAGGAATGCTATATGGAGGGCTTACAATAAAGCAGATCAAAGAAGGAGGTTCTAAAATCCGCAATAGATGCATTGCTGAGGTATTCAGTAGGATGAAAATTATTGAAAGTTGGGGAACTGGTATTAAAAGAATGTTCAGCAGTTGCAGAGAATATGGAATTAGAGAGCCAGAATTACTTGAAATAGGAGATAGTTTCCGAGTAAATTTATACAGACCATCTTATAGTGTAGTTCACCAAAGTTCACTAAAAAGTTCACCAAAAAGTTCACCAAAAGGCGTGAATCAGACACAACAAAGAATAATAGAGATGATTTTGGATAATCCAAAAGTGACACAAAAAGAAATGGCGGAGGAATTAAATATTACTATAAGAGCGGTTAAAAAGAGCATTAAGGAGATGCAGGAAAAAAATATTTTGGGAAGAATAGGTAGTGCACGAGGGGGATATTGGAGACTATAAAGGTCATTTGTAAAGAAATTGAGGGGAGTAGTGACCTACTCTAAATAAGTTAAGGACAGTCAGAATATTTTTAGAAAAATCCTGTTTGAAACCTTTGATTTTAGAAGAACCAGATAATTAATGTTTTTAACAAATTGAAATAGCCGCATTTTAAAAATGTTTAGGTAAAACAGAAGAGAGAGGCAAATAAGGTGTAAAATGCAGAATAAGCAAATAGTTCCATTTTTGAAGTGGCCAGGTGGATTGGATATGAGATTCAAGGAATGAAAAGATACCAATTAGATGAAATAGCCGATAAATGGTTAATAGCCGTAGTGGAATCTTTTGTACAAAAAAGGCAGGAAATAGCGCCTGTTGATGAACCCTGCGAAGCTTGGATCAGTGATCTTATGGAGAAACTTAGACAAAAAGCTTAGATGAAAAAGCAACCAATTTTATTGACTTTTCCCCCAAAAAGTATAATAATAAGTAAGGAAAATTTTACATGTTTCGGAAAGGGCAGGGATGTGGATATGGAAAAGAAAAATTTAGACTGGGCGAATATTGGCTTTAACTATATAGAAACGGATGAAAGATATGTATCCAATTATAAGGACGGCGCATGGGACGAAGGCGGGATGACGAAAGATCCGGTGGTGGCCATCAACGAATGTGCCGGCGTGCTGCAATATGCGCAGACCGTATTTGAGGGAATGAAGGCTTACACGACCGAGGATGGGCGCATCGTGACTTTCCGCCCTGATTTGAATGCGGCCCGTATGGCTGATTCGGCAAGAAGGCTGGAAATGCCGGTGTTTCCCGAAGAACGGTTTATCGATGCGGTAATCAAAACGGTGGCGGCGAACAAGGCATATGTTCCTCCTTTCGGATCAGGAGCCACGCTTTACATCCGGCCTTATATGTTCGGTTCCAATCCTGTGATTGGCGTAAAACCGTCGGATGAGTATCAGTTCCGCGTGTTCACAACTCCGGTAGGGCCTTATTTTAAAGGAGGAGTAAAGCCGCTTACGATCTGTATCAGCGATTTTGACCGTGCTGCCCCAAGGGGAACGGGACACATCAAAGCGGGACTCAATTATGCCATGAGCCTTCACGCGATCCAGACGGCACATAGGAACGGATTTGATGAAAATATGTATCTGGATGCGGGGACAAGGACGAAAGTGGAAGAAACGGGAGGCGCTAATTTCCTGTTTGTAACAAAAGACAATAAGGTTGTCACGCCGAAGTCGGACAGCATCCTTCCTTCGATTACAAGGCGTTCCCTGATGCATGTGGCGAAAGAATACCTTGGCCTGGAAGTGGAAGAAAGGGAAGTTCTGTTAGAGGAAGTGAAGGACTTTGCGGAATGCGGTCTTTGCGGAACGGCAGCCGTTATCTCTCCGGTAGGGAAAATTACAGACCATGGGAAAGAGATCTGTCTGCCTAGCGGCATGGACGGAATGGGACCGGTTACGCAAAAACTGTACGATACTCTGACAGGAATCCAGATGGGAAGGATAGAGGCTCCCGAGGGATGGATTGTGGAGATCAAATAGCGGTAAAAAAGCAAAGACAGGGCATGGGAGAATTTTCCTGGGAAAATTTTCCCATGCTTTTTCAGTATGGTGTTATGATAAATGATCGATAATGATTTATGATGATGCAGAAAGGACAGGTGTCGCTATGAACGCTTTTCGAATAAAATTGCCTACGGAATACCCCTATCTTTATGAAACGCATTTGCATACTTCCCAGGGAAGCGCCTGTGCGGTTCATACGGGGAGCGAGATGGCGAAGGCATGTAAAGAGGCGGGATATACCGGGATCATAGTGACCGACCATAACTGGGGCGGTAACACGGCGGTCAACAGATATGTGTCCTGGAAAGAATGGGTAAATACGTTTGTAAAAGGCTATGAGGATGCAAAGAGGACGGGGGACCGTATCGGGTTGGATGTTTTTTTCGGGTATGAAGCGGGATACCGGGGAACGGAGTTTTTAATTTATGGCGTGGATAAAGAATTTATGTTATCCCACGAAGAATTGCGGACGGCGACGGTGGAGCGTCAGTATCAGATGATCCGCGAAGCGGGAGGGATGGTAGTGCATGCGCATCCGTTCCGGGAGGAATATTATATTCCCGAGATTCGTCTGTATCCCGAATATGTGGATGCTGTGGAGGGGATCAATGCCACTCATTCCAACCATAGGAGCAAATCCCACAACAAGGCGGAATTTGATGAAAAAGCGGTTGGCTATGGAAGGCAGCATGGACTGCCGATGACTGCGGGATCGGATATCCATAGAACGGATCTGCTTGGCGGAGGCATGGCATTCCGAAGGAAACTGGAGTCGATACAGGATTTCATGGAGGCGGTGAGAAACGGGGAAGATTATCTTTTGACGAACGGAGACGACTGGTTTGCAAAAGACGGTTCCCGCATAACGCTTTGAGGCGGCAGGGGATATGGCAGCGTAAGGACGGAGGAACTGCATGAAATTAGTGCATACGGGCGATCTGCACATTGGGAAAATAGTAAATGGTTTTTCCATGATGGAGGATCAGAAGTATATTTTAAAACAAATTTATGAAATATCCTGCAGGGAAAAAGCGGATGCTCTTATTTTGGCAGGGGATATTTATGACCGGGCGATTCCTCCGGCTGAAGCGGTGGTTTTGCTGGATCATTTTCTGACGGATATGGCAGAGGCTGGCATTTTGGTTTTCTTAATAAGCGGGAACCATGACTCGCCGGAAAGGCTGGGGTTTGCCGCAAAACTGCTGGAAGATAAGAGGATTCATATCGGGGGCGTATATGAAAATTGTTTGAAGGAAGTAAAGGTTACGGATCGTTATGGGGAAGTAACCTTTGTTTTGATGCCCTTTGTCAGACCGGCAACAGTGGAGGCGAAAACCAGCGGAGAGGCAGCGGAGAGGATATTGTCCCAAAGAGTCAAGGGAAAGGAAAGGGAGATATTGGTTTCCCATTGTTTTGTGACGGACGGGGGCAGGGAACCCGAACTTTCCGACGGGGAAACAACGGTTCATGTAGGAGGCCTGGACAATGTGGAAGCTTCTCTCCTTGGAGGATTTGATTATGTGGCGCTTGGGCATATTCATAAGGCGCAGAAGATAGGGCGGGGAAATATCTATTATGCAGGGGCGCCTTTGGCCTACTCCTTTTCGGAGGCCGGGCAGGAGAAGTCGGTGAATCTGGTGGAACTGGGAGAAGAGGGAGAAACTACGGTACGGCGGATTCCACTGAAGCCTTTGCATGAGATGAGAAGAATAAGAGGAAGTCTGGAAGAGCTGATGCGGCCAGAGATCGTGGCGGCGGGAGATGCCGGAGATTATATACGTGCAGAACTGACGGACGAAGAGGAATTGATTGACCCGATCGGTACGCTGCGAAGCGTGTATCCGAATATTATGCAGATCGTGCTGATGAAAAATGAAGAAAAGGAAAATACGGCCTATACGAGCCGCTTGCAGGAGAAACGAAAGAGCATCCCCGAGCTTTTTCAGGATTTTTATGAGATGATACGGGGAGAAAAACCGGATGAAGAGAAAATGGAAGCGGTCAGGGCAGCCGCCCGAAAAGCGGAGGAGGAGAGCTGATGAAACCTGAAAAATTGACGCTTTCCGGCTGGGGGCCGTACAAAGACCGGGTGGAAATAGATTTTACCGGGCTGGAAGGCAGAGGACTGTTCTTGATTGCAGGAGCTACCGGTGCGGGTAAAACAACTATTTTTGATGCCATTACCTATGCCCTTTACGGAGATATGAGCGGCGGCATGAGGGATAAAAACAGTGTGCGAAGTGATTTTGCCGATGAAGATACGCCTACTTTTGTGGAACTGGCCATGCGGCATGGCGGGGAGGAATACCGTATCGTGAGGAACCCCGAATATATGCGCCCGAAGAAAAAGAAGAGGGGGAAGAGCGCTTTTACGAAAGAGAAGGAAAATGCGGTTCTTTATCTTCCGGACGGGAGGATCATCGAAGGCAGCGGGGAAGTGAGCCGGAAAATACAGGAGATCCTTGTCCTGGACTACAGACAGTTTAAACAGATATCCATGATCGCCCAGGGCGAGTTTTCAAAGCTTCTGACCGCCTCGCCGACGGAGAAAATAAGAATATTCCGGGAAATTTTTTCGACGTCTGTTTATGACGGTTTTGCGAAAGAACTGAAAGAACGGTCCGGGGAACTTTTGAAGCGCATTATGGAGTGCAGGAATAAGATGGATGAAAATGTCCATATGCTGAAAATGGGAGAACTGGGCCGGAAAGACGTTTGGGCAGGACTGGTGGAAGAGGACAATCCTGCACCTGGCCAAAAGTATCATTACGAAAAAATAATTGCGATGCTGGAAGAGGAGGAGGAACGGTACCGGGACGAGCTGGCGGGGGCGGAAAGCGAACACGCCCTTTATGAAAAAGAATTGGCCGGACTGGCGGCAGAAATTGATGCGGCGGAGAGGATGAATGGGAAGCTGGAAAAGCTGGAAGAATTGCAGAGGCAGAAAGGGAAGCTGCTGGAAGAGAAGGATCAGGTCGGGCGGACGGAAAAAGAGTTAAAGGAGGCCGGAAAGGCGGCCGCCCTGAGAGAAGATTATGTCAACTGTAAAAATGCAAAAGAAGCGCTGGCATCCACAGAGGAGAAAATCAAACGGAACCAAAGGGAACTGGAGGCATATATCGGAAAACAGGAAGAGAAAAGAGTCTATGATGAGAAACAGGAAGAGGCAAAGGCTTCTTATAGATTATTATCTGCTTATGAGGAGAAGAAGAAGCAGTTGAAAGATGCTGACAGGCGTGCAGGGAAAAAGGAAGAGGAGTTAAAAAGGCTGCAGACGCGTTATCTGGAACAGGAAGAAAGGACGGAGCAGAAAAAGAAGGCGTTTGAAACGGCGGACTTGGCTTATAAGCGGGCGGTAGTGGGAATCGCGGCCCGCCAGGTAAAGGAAGGGGAACCCTGTCCGGTATGCGGCTCCCTGGAGCATCCCTGCGTGGCAGCAGCTGCGGAAGAAGCGCCGGACGAAAAAGAGCTGCAACGGCTGCAAAACCTTTATGAAGAGGAAAGGAAACGGCAGATGGAACTGCACAGCAGGGCGGCGGTTTGCAAAGGCGAAGCGGAAAACCAGAAAAAGCAGCGGGAGGAATGGGAAGAGCAGAAAAAAGAGCTGGAGTCCGCCATCGGCCAGATACCGGAGGAAGTCAAAGCTATTTTGGACGTTTTGACAGAGAGGGAATATGAAAATATTTTGCAGCAGTATCACCGGCTGCAGGTTCAGATAGAAGAAAAAGAGAAGCAGATTGCCGGGGAAACGGAGGAAGCCGGAAAACAGGAGAAGAGAAAGCGGGAGCTGGAGGAATTGTTTGCGGACGGATACCGGGAGGCGGGATTTGCCTCGCTTCAGGAGTATGAAGAAGCGCTGCGACCGGCCGGGGAAATAGAGAAGAAGGAAAGACAGATCAGGGAATATTATGCCAGGGCGCAGATGATCGAAGGACAGATCGTTGCTCTGGAAGAGGAAACGAAAGGGAGGAAAAAGGAAGATACGGCCAGTCTGAAGGCACGTCAGAAGGAAAAAACGGCCGGGAGACAGCGGACGCTAGAACTGATAAATGCCAAAAACCATAGTCTGCAGGAAGCGAGGAAAATCAGGAAATCTTTGCAGGAGAAGGAGAAGAAGCGGAAGGTTTTGGAAAGGGAATATGGGATTGTCAAAGATCTGGATAATATGGCATCAGGAAACAACTCCAAAAGACTTGTATTTGAACAATATGTTATGGCCGGGTATTTTGAAGAGATTTTGCGGGCGGCTAACGTGAGGCTGGCGAAGATGACAGGGGGGCGTTATGAGCTTTCCCGGAGAGAAGAGATCGGCGACGGAAGAATCAAAGATAATCTGGAAATGCAGGTTCTTGATTATTATACGGGAAAATACCGGGCGGTAAAGACTCTGTCGGGAGGAGAATGCTTTAAAGCATCCCTGGCGCTTGCCCTTGGCATGAGCGATGTAGTACAGGGCTACAGCGGCGGTATCCGGGTGGATACGCTCTTTATCGACGAAGGGTTTGGGGCTTTGGACAGCGAATCGCTGGATCAGTCCTGCCAGGCGCTGCTTTCCCTGGTGGAAAAGGACAGGCTGATCGGAATCATTTCCCATGTGCCGGAGTTGTCGGAAAAAATTGAAAAGCAGATTATTGTTACGAAAACAAATGTAGGCAGTAGGGTGGAAGTTGTGGTATATTAGTGTGAGAAGAGTTTCTAACCACTCGCAGCAGTGGCTGCTTCGCGGAGAAACTCTAGACTTGCTTTGCAAGTCTTCTCACACCGAAGAATGCCCAAAATGCGGGCATTCTTCCCGTTGACGATAGGTACCGTTGGGAGGCGGGCGTTCTTCCTGTTGGCGATGGGTGCTGTTGGAGTTGGGGTATGGATCTTATAAAAAGATGATATTATGTAAAAAGATGATATTATGGAGGTTAGTATGGAAAATAAGTATGATGTGATTATTATAGGAGCTGGGCCGGGAGGGATTTTTTGTGCGTATGAGCTGATGCGGCAGAAAAAGGAACTGAAGGTGCTGGTAGTGGAAAAAGGGCGTTCCATTGAAAAGAGGAATTGCCCGAAGAGGGTGACAAAGCAGTGTGTGGGCTGTAAGCCTTGTTCTATTACGACGGGATTTGCAGGAGCAGGAGCTTTTTCGGATGGAAAGTTATCCTTGTCGCCGGATGTGGGCGGCAATCTGCCGGCGATCCTCGGGTATGAGGAAACGGTGCGGCTGATCCGGGAATCGGATGATATTTATTTGCAGTTCGGAGCGGATACAAATGTATATGGAATCGATAAGGAAAAGGAAATCCGGGAGATCCGCAGGGAGGCGATCAATGCCAATTTAAAACTGGTGGAATGTCCGATCCGGCATCTCGGTACGGAAGAAGGATATAAGATCTATTCCAGACTGCAGCAGCATTTGGAGGAAGAAGGAGTGACGCTTCTTTTCCAGACGATGGTGGAAAATATTCTGATAGAAGATGGAAGGGCGGTCGGCATCGTGACCGACAAAGGGGAATCCTATTATGCAAAGGAGATCGTATCTGCGGTCGGACGGGAAGGGGCCGATTGGTTTAAAGATAAATGTGAGGAGATCGGCATAGAGACAATGCCGGGCACGGTGGATATCGGAGTCCGCGTGGAGGTAAGAGATGAAGTCATGCAGTTTTTGAATGAAAATCTGTACGAGGCCAAACTCATACTGTATACGCCGACCTTTGATGATAAAGTGAGGACTTTCTGTACTAATCCTTCCGGGGAAGTGGCAACGGAATATTATGAAGGCGGATTGGCAGTCGTGAACGGACATGCTTATAAGTCGCAGGATTATAAAACAAATAATACGAATTTTGCTATTCTGGTGTCTAAAAACTTTACAAAGCCTTTTAAGACGCCTATTGAATATGGAAAGCAGATCGCCCAGTTGTCCAATATGCTTTGCGGCGGCAGGATTATGGTGCAGACTTTCGGCGATTTTAAGAGGGGAAGAAGGACGACAGAGGAGAGGCTTTGCAGGAATAATATTATCCCCACTTTGAAAGACGCGGTGCCAGGAGATTTGTCGCTGGTATTCCCTCACCGGATCATGGTGGATATTCAGGAAATGCTGGAAGCGCTGGACAAGGTGACGCCGGGTATCGCATCGGATGAAACGCTGCTTTACGGCGTGGAAGTGAAGTTTTATTCGAACCGGGTAGTAGTGAACAAAGAATTTGAAACGAGCGTCAAAGGGCTTCGGGCGATTGGCGACGGAGCCGGGGTGACTAGGGGATTGCAGCAGGCGTCGGC
Source organism: Lachnospiraceae bacterium 28-4 (assembly GCA_000403275.2). GTDB lineage: Bacteria > Bacillota > Clostridia > Lachnospirales > Lachnospiraceae > Kineothrix. The sequence goes on along the minus strand of KE159599.1, from coordinate 138,515 downwards.
CAACGGCATCAGTGTGGCGAGAAGCATTTTGAAAGGAATGGATTAAGAAGCGGTGTTTTGGAAAAGGAAGAGCGGACAGAAGGGAAAGGCGGCTGGAAGATATCTGGCGGTTGGAATCGTGCTGGCAGTTTTTTTTACCGGCTGCGGCCTTCCCATAGAAGGCAATACAAAGGTAGTGCTGACGACCGGATTTGAAAAAGACGAGATTTTCCGTATCGAAGGAATATCCTGCCGCGTGCCAGAGATCATGGTATATTTGACCAATTCCCAGAACCAGTATGAGAGCGTGTACGGTTCTGAAATCTGGAAGGCGAACGCGGAAGGGGTTACGCTGGAGCAGAATATCAAGGATACCGCGCTTGCCAGGATTGCCCAGATCAAGACAATGAACCTGCTGGCCAGGGAATATAAGGTGGAACTGTCGGAACAGGAACAGGGGATGGTGGCGGAAGCCTCTGCCGCTTATTTTTCCTCTTTAAACGACAGGGAAAAGGAACTGATGGGAGTAACCCAGGAGACGATCACCGGCCTGTATGCGGAGTATGCCCTGGCGAATAAGGTTTACCAGTTTATTATCCGGGATATCAACCCGGAAATCAGCGACGACGAGGCAAGAACGATTACGGTTCAGCATGTGCTGATCAAAACCTATGCTCTGGATGGCACGGGGGCAAGGGTGGAATATACGGAAAATGCCAAAGAGAAAGCTTATAAGACAGCCAGAGAGGTATTAAAGCTGGCCAGGGACGGAGAGACGGATTTCGAACAGCTCATCGCGAAGTATAGCGAGGACAATAAAGGAACCTATTCCTTTGGCAAGGGGGATATGGAGGAGAACTTTGAAGAAGCGGCATTCAATCTCGGCACAGGAGAAGTCAGCGATATTGTAGAGACAAAATATGGTTATCACATTATAAAATGCATTACGACTTTCGACAGGGCGGAAACGGACGCCAATAAAGTGAAGATCGTGGAGGAAAGAAAAAAGGAAGTATTCGGGCAGGAATACGATACTTTTGTCAAATCGCTGACAAGGAATCTGAACGAGGAACTTTGGAACAGCGTAGCATTTTTGAATGATCCTGAAGTGCGCACGGCGGATTTCTTTGATATTTATGAGGAATATTTCAGGGAATAAATGCTGTGCCGGAAAGTTTAGAAAGATTTTAGAAATAAGGAGATCCCCTGTTTTACAGGGGAAATGAAGAATTATTAGCACTCGTTTTAAATGAGTGCTAATTTTCTCTTGACTTTTGGGCAGGTTGGAATTAAACTAGGAAACAGGTTAAGAAGTGAAAGAAAAAATAAAAAGGGAGTGGCGCATTATGGCAGTAAAACACGGTAATTTATCAATAAACAGCGATAATATTTTTCCTATTATCAAAAAATGGCTGTATTCCGATCATGATATTTTCATGAGAGAGATGATTTCCAACGGGTGCGATGCGATTACGAAGCGGAAAAAGCTGGAAATGATGGGAGAATGCGTTCTGGCGGATGATTATAAGGCAAAGATAGAAGTGGTAGTCAATCCGGAAGAAAAGACGCTGAAATTTATTGATAACGGTATCGGCATGACGGCGGACGAGGTGGAAGAGTATATTAACCAGATCGCTTTTTCCGGGGCAACCGACTTTTTTGAAAAGTATAAGGATAAAACGAATGAAGATCAGATCATCGGACATTTTGGCCTTGGTTTTTATTCCGCATTTATGGTGGCGGATCAGGTACACATCGATACGCTTTCCTATAAAGAGGGAGCCGAACCGGTGCATTGGGAATGTGACGGAGGAACGGAATTCGATATGGAAGAGGGGAGCCGAACCGAGGTAGGAACAGAGATCACCCTCTATATTAACGAAGATTGTCTCGAGTTCTGTAATGAATATAAGGCGAGAGAGGTTATTAAGAAATATTGTTCCTTTATGCCTACGGAGATTTACCTTTCCAAAGCGAATACGACGGAAACACAGATCATCAAGGCGGAAGAAAAACTGGATACGGATACCGTCATAGAAGAGATCAAGAAGGAAAAAGAAGAGGATGAACAAAAGCTGAAAATCGCAAAGAGGCCGGAACTGCTGAATGAGACGACCCCTCTTTGGACGAAGCATCCGAACGAATGCACGAAGGAAGAATATCTGGAGTTTTACCGCAAGGTATTTCAGGATTACAAAGAGCCGTTATTCTGGATTCATTTGAATATGGACTATCCTTTTAATTTAAAAGGAATTCTGTACTTCCCGAAAATCAATATGGAGTACGAGTCCATCGAAGGCACGATCAAGTTATACAACAATCAGGTGTTCATTGCGGATAATATTAAAGAAGTGATCCCGGAATTCCTTCTGTTGTTAAAGGGAGTGGTCGACTGTCCCGACCTGCCGTTAAACGTTTCCAGAAGCGCGCTGCAAAATGACGGTTTTGTGAAGAAGATTTCCGATTATATTTCTAAGAAGGTAGCTGACAAATTGTCCGGCATGTGCAAGACGGAAAAAGAAGAATACGATAAATATTGGGATGACATCAGCCCGTTTATCAAGTTCGGCTGCTTAAAGGATGATAAATTCTGCGAGAAAATGACGGATTACATTCTTTTTAAGAATCTGGAAGGAAAATACCTGACATTGCCAGAATGCCTGGAGGTCAATAAGACGGACGCGGAAGAAAATGGAGGCGAAGACGGAGAAGCTGTAGAAACTCCGGCAAGCACTTCCGCAGGTGCAGAAGCCGGCTCTCCGGCAGAAGGGGAAGTTCAGGATGCGGACGGCGATCCCGTGGAGGGAGAAGTGTTGGATGCAGACGGCAATCCGGTAGAAGAAGAGGAAGAGAAAAAGGAAAAGATCGTTTATTACGTGACGGATGAGCAGCAGCAGAGCCAGTACATCAATATGTTTAAGGCTGCAAAAATGGATGCGGTGATCCTGACCCACAATATCGACCAGCCCTTTATTTCCCAGCTGGAAGCAAAGAACGAAGGAATCAGGTTCCAGCGCATTGATGCGGATTTGACGGATTCTTTCAAAGCCAAGACGTCCAAGAAGGCTGCAAAGGAAATGGAAGAACAGGCGGAAGAAATCGCGAAGGTTATGAAAAAAGCCCTCAAAAAAGACAACCTGGCAGTGAAAGTGGAGAAATTGAAAAATAAGAAGATTTCTTCCATGATCACGGTTTCCGAGGAAAGCAGACGGATGCAGGATATGATGAAGATGTACGCCATGAACGGAATGGATATGGGATTCGGCCAGGAAGGGGAGACTCTTGTGCTGAACGCGAACCATCCGCTGGTGCAGTACGTATTGGATAACAAAGAAGGCGACAACGTGAAGATGATCTGCGAACAGCTGTATGATCTGGCGCTTTTACAGAATGCACCGTTGAAGCCGGAAGCTATGACGAAGTTTATCGCAAGAAGCAATGATATCATGATGCTGCTGACGAAATAAAGAAGCTGTTTGCCGGCCGGCTGCCGGCGGAATAAGCGGGAAAAGAGTTTCACAGGCGGAAAAACCTCTGCATATAATGGGGTAAACAAATATGCAGAGGTTTTATTATGTCTGTAAATATTATACATGCCGCACAGAATGCAGGACCGGATACCGGGAGGCTGAAAGTCAGCGTAACTTCCTCTCTGGGGCTCATTCCCATTACGGATGCCACAGTGAAAATTTCCTATAAAGGGATGCCTGATTCCGCAATAGAAACGTTAAATACCGATATGTCAGGGCAGACGGAAGAAATATCCCTGCCCGCCCCGCCTCTGGAATACAGTTTGGAACCCGGATCGGAACAGCCTTATTCGGAATATAATATCGAAGTGAATGCGCCGGGGTATGAGCCGGTGATGGTGTCAGGAACGGAGATATTGCCGGATTCCCTGGCATTGCAGCCCATTCAGATGAATCCCATGGAGATAGAGCAGAGGGAGGAAGAAATGATCGTTATCCCGGATCATACACTGTATGGGGAATATCCGCCTAAAATCCCGGAAGACGAGATCAAGCCGATCGATGAAACCGGGGAAATTGTACTTAGCAGGGTTGTCATTCCGGAATATGTGGTCGTTCACGACGGCGTGCCTTCGGACGCCTCTGCCTCGAATTATTATGTAAAATATAAGGATTACATTAAAAATGTGGCTTCTTCAGAGATCTATGCCACATGGCCGGAAAGCGCTATTTATGCAAATGTGCTTGCGATCATGTCCGTAACTTTGAACAGGGTATATACGGAGTGGTATCGGAAGCAATAATATTCTTAAGAAATTGGGAATATATTGCTTTTCTGAGGCGAATATTGTATGATAGCTCTATATAATGTGTTTCGGATATCAGAATGCGCATCCCTTATTTTACAGGAGGATGCGGTTCCTTGTTTGCAGACTATGAAAGGGTATGGATATGAAGAAATGTACTTGGACCCAAAAGCATGCATTGGTAAAAATGCATAAGGCTGTCAAATTATATATAGCGGTTTTTCTTGTGCTGGGAATAGCCGCTGCTCCCTGGAACTGGATGGAAGCGCATGCGGTTGAGATTCTGGCGACGGTGAATGGAACCGTTTTGTCGGGAACAAATACCGGATTGCTGAAGCTTTCCACCAGGGAAGGCTATATGGAGATCAAGCTGGACAGCGGAACGGATATCACTGCCTGTAAAATACTGCTGCCGGACAAGCGGGTAAGCGTTGCGGTAACTTATGGTTCTGACGGATACCTGCATGCGGCGAAGATTACCAGCGAAACGCAGGAATCTTCGGTAACTTTGGATTCTTCGGCAACAGCGACTATAACAGGACAGATAGGCGATAAGACGACAGGCAATGTATTGTATGTTTCCACGTCGCAGGGAGAGATGGAAATAAAATTAGATGCGACTACCGATGTGAGCGGTTGTTCCCTGCTCGTAGTGGGGAAAAGTTATAATATTACATGCATGCGCGGATCGGATGCGTATATGCATGCGGCGAGGATTTATGATATCGGAGTGGCGGCTCCAACAACGCCCATAGGTACACCAGGGACAAATCCACCGTTGATAAATCCGCCGGTGAACGGGACTACGGGGATTCTTCCGGGTACTACCACAACGCCGGTTTCAACCATATCGCCGGCACCGGCTTCTCCGGTAAACGTTTCAACCGTAACAGTGTCAGGAACTGCAACAGAGAAAACGAAAGAAGGGCTTTTATACTTATCCACCAATGAAGGAGAGATGCAGCTTGTAATCGACAACAATACGGATACCCGGAGCGGTGTTGTCCTTACACCGGGCAATAAGCTGACGGTTTCCTGCTACCGTGGTTCCGATGCCTATATGCATGCTGCCAGCATCGTTGGAGTAAAGGACAATACGGGAACGGTAGAGATAGACAAGTCTTCTCCGGCAACTGTCACCGGAACGGTGGCGAGCGGATCGACACAGAACGTGCTTTATTTATCCACCAGCGGAGGAACCATGGAGTTAAAACTGGATGCGGTAAACAGCATTAGCAACTGCAAGGCATTTGTCAACGGTAAAAAACTTACCGTGACTTGCGCGCGCGGTTCCGATGCTTATATGCATGCATTGGATATCGTTGGGAATTGATTCCGCCGTACCGGAATCAGGGCTACAACTTTACGATTACATCATCCACCGCTTACGACCAGAAGTGGATGCGAGGAAGAAATATTTTTGATAATATCGATTATCTGGTAGATACTATTTTTGCAAATTATTTGTCACGCCCCGGCGTCCGCCAGCCGATCTTTACTTCCTATTGTGACGGAAACCGTGTGACATGCAGCGGATTGAGCCAATGGGGTTCCAAATATCTTGGAGAAGAAGGATATTCGGCAATAGAAATAATACGGTACTATTTTGGAAATGATATGTATATCAATTCGGCGGAAAGCATTGCGGGAGTACCCTCTTCCTGGCCGGGCTATAACCTGACGATAGGCTCCAGCGGGGATAAGGTGCGCCAGATGCAGCAGCAGCTGAACCGGATCGCCCAGAATTATCCTGCCATTCCGGTGATTGCAGCGGACGGGATCTATGGAAGCCGCACGGCGGATGCTGTGAGGGCTTTCCAGAGGATATTCAATCTGCCGCAGTCCGGCATAGTGGATTATCCCACCTGGTATCAAATATCCAATATATACGTAGGGGTCAGCCGGATAGCGGAACCGGCATAGAATCTGAAAGAAACATGCATCTGAAAAGGAGGATGCCCGAAGTGAACAAAATGCGCAGACCAAAAAGAATAAAACGCACTGCATGGCCGCCATATGCGAAAAAGATCGGAAAGCCGCTGGCGGATATACTGAAAGAGAAGCAGAAGACCATAAAGCTAAGAGAACAAAACCAGAGAAAAACGCTGAAACAAGACGGAAAAAACCGGATCAAGATGCAGAAAGTCAAAGCAAAACTCCACCGCAAAGCCGTAAAAGCGCGCAAAAAGAACGTGGAAAAGAAACTGGACTGGTTACTGACCGGCAGCTGCTTCCTCGTATGCCTTACGGCGTCTCTGGTAGAGGCGCGGCGGGAGAAAAAGAGGAATATGGCGAAATAATATAACGAAGTTATATAGTTATAGATATAATAATGGGAGCGGAGGCAGGGAAATCCATCGTCCTGAACGGCAAGGCGTAAGGGAACCCCGGGGCTGTCAGAACAGGATTTTTCGGCTGGAGCTTTCCATCAGATTTTACTAATGAAATGGAGTATGGTTGTGGTATGCGGACGGGTCGGAAGCAACGGACATCCTGTCCGACACTTCCTAAAATCGCCCTCCATGGCGATTTTCCCCTGGGTTTTGACCATTTCATAAGTAAAATTGCTGATGGTAAGCAACAGCCGGAAAATCCTATTCCGACAACCCCGGGGTTCCCTTACGCCTTGCCGTTCAGGACGATGGATTTCCCTGCTTTCATAACTATATTATATTAAAAAATATTATTGCTGTATATAATATTTCTAGCCATATGTGAGGGAAAAAAGGTTCTGGCCGGGGGCGGGGATTGGGGGGGAGGCAACGGGGGCAGGATTTTTTGCCTATTGTTTTTAATCATAATTTTACTTATGAAATGGTCGAACCCCAGGGGAAAATTGCCATGGATGGCAATTTTAGGAAGCGTCGGACAGGATGTCCGTTGCTTCCGACCCATCCGCATGGTTACAACCATACTCCATTTCATTAGTAAAATTTGATTAAAAACTCCGGCAAAAATCCTGCCCCCGTTGCCTCCCCCCCAATCCCCGCCCCCGGCCAGAACCTTTTTTCCCGGACTTTGGACTTTGGAGTCACACAATAAACAATCTAATCCAAATTCAACCGATTCTTCAACATATGCTCAGTCAGGAAATACAACCCTGCGCAAACCGCCAGGCAAGCTCCAATCGCTATAAGCATGGAAAGCAGAATGGAATAGCCGTAAGATCCATAACGGTTATAATAGTTGATCCCATAGGAAAAGAAGAGGGAGAAAAGACCGCCGCTATAGGAATAAGACGGAATTCCTCTCAAAAAGGATGTAATAATTTCGAAAAAAACATATTCCCCGATATACCACATAACGGCTCCGGCTACTTTGTGACGGGTAAAAAGCTGGCCGAGGGCGATGGCGGTATAGATTTTTAAAATCGATAAAGTCGTGGACAATATCATGTAGATCAGGCCAAGAAAGGCAAACAGGAAAAAGCTGATGTCCAGTTCTTCTTTGAAAGCACGTAAAAATTCAGGGAAACCATGTAGAAATTCATAAAAAATATCTGTATCCGAATAAGAAAGAGCGGCGGTATATATGAGCGAAAATATGCTGATAGATACAACTGCTCCCGTAATCAAAGACCAGATGACCCCGGTAAAAAGCTTGGACAAAATGATCTGCCTTGCGGTAACAGGCAGGGTATTGGTAAGATAGCCCTCGTCCGTATATATGTTTCTATAATAACGGGCGGTGATAGCAATCACTACTCCGATCGAACCGGCTGCAATGGCCAGAATATAGAAGAATACCGCGAGACCGAGCATAATTTCGATTCCCCGCATATCCAGTTCCCAAAAAGGGGAGGCCAGGGAAATGATTCCGATAAAAGTGATGATACCAAGAAATACATTGATTGCTGTCGGTACCTTCCAGAAAGCTTTCCATTCATATTTGAATAATTTTTTTAACATGCGAATACCCTCCTAAAATAAGCGTCTACGGACTGACCGTATTCTTCCCTGATCCGATCCACCGGCATATGGGTAATGACCTGGCCGTTGCGGATAAAGATCACCTCATCCAGTATATTTTCGATATCCGAAATCAGATGAGTGGATAAGAGAATGCTGGCATTTTCGTTATAATTGGTAATAATCGTATTCAGGATATAATCCCTGGCAGCAGGATCGACTCCGGCGATCGGCTCATCCAGGATAAAAAGATCTGCGTGCCGGCTCATAACAAGGATGAGCTGTACTTTTTCTTTTGTTCCTTTGGACAATGTCTTTAATTGTGCGGTGGGTTGGATATTTAAAGCGCTCAACATGGAAAAGGCTCTGTTTTTGTCGAAATCGGCATAAAAATCCTCAAAAAAATCCACGAGATCGCATACTTTCATCCCGCTTTGGAGATAAGTCCGTTCCGGCAGGTAAGCGATCCTTGCTTTTGTCTCAGGACCCGGTGCCATGCCGTTGATTAAGATACTGCCCGCAGTCGGGGTAAGAAGGCCATTGATCATTTTGATCAGGGTGGTCTTGCCGCTGCCGTTAGGGCCGAGCAGCCCGATGATTTTACCTCTTGGTATGGTAAGATTTAAATTATTAACTGCCAGAGTATTGCCGTATACTTTTGTCAATCCCTGCATTACTGCTAATGCTTCCATTTATATTTCTCCCTCCATTCTTGCATTGCCCGCCGGTCAGCCGGAACATAGTGGTCAGTGGCTGCTGGCGGATTCCTTGTTGACCGTTTTCTGAACGAGCGATAAAATGTCTTCCGCCGAACATCCTAATTCTTTCATCGCGCGGAAAAAGTTTTCAATGTATTTATCGGCGAGATTGGCCTGTGTTTTTTGAATCAATTCCGTGTCCTCCGTAACGATGCGTCCGCTTGTGCGCTGCGTGATGATTAAAGCGTTTCTTTCCAGTTCGGCAAGCGCCTTCTGCATTGTGTTCGGATTGACACTTGCTTCCGCAGCCAGTTCCCTGACGCTCGGAAGCCTGTCCCCAGCCTTGTACTTGCCTGAAGTAATCTGTATTTGTATGATTTCCACAAGCTGGGAATAAATAGGCTTATCCGTACTCAAATTCCATGCCATATAATCCTTCCTTTCCGTATATACTTTGTACTATTGTATTATTTAATTAATACAATATAACATCAGGCAGAATTTGTCAAGGGAAAATTTGAAACTATCGCAGAAAACAATTTTGATAAGCGCCATGAAGAAGGAGGCCAAAGGGAAAGAAGGCAGCGGGGCTGGCGCATGGCAGGGCAAGACCGGGCGGCACGGGGAATACCAGGCGGAGGCGGGACGGAACAGACGGGGCATGGATTTCCATTGCATTGTGAAGGAAAATGAGATTTTCTTAATGTTCCGTTCAACAAACAGCAATTTGGTGACATGGATGTCACCAAAAGCCCGCAATGAGCCTGGATGGCGAATCGCGGGCGGTTGCGTCCGGTGGACGCTGTCTTGCCGGAATATTTAGAAAATCCATTTTCCGAAACTCGCATGGAAATCCATGCCCCGTCTGTTCCGTCCCGCCTCCGCCTGGTATTCCCCGTGCCGCCCGGTCTTGCCGCCCCCGCTGCCTTCCTTCCCTTTGATCCTCCTTCCCCATGGCGCTTGTCATAATTGATTTCCATGTGAAATTGTCGCAGTAGTTGCAGAAAACAGCTCATTGATGATATAATTCAATGGTATATATGGAAAGGAAAACAAAATATGGAAAAAACGGATGTTTTGGAGTTTTCTGACATATCTTTAGAGCTTTCCTTAAAGCAGGGGGAGACGGCGGAAGGCTCGTTTATTGTTTATGCTCCCGGAGATGTGCCGGTGGAAGGATGGATCGTTTCATCGCAGATACGGATGGAATGCCTGGCAGAAGAATTTATAGGAATAAAGGAAACGATTCCCTATCGTTTCAGCGCGAAGGGAACGGAGCCGGGAGATATAGTGGAGGGCGCGTTTTTTATCGTTACCAACTATGGGGAATACGAACTCCCTTATCGCGTTGAGATCGAAAACGATGAAATCGAATCCAGCGTGGGAACCATTAAGAATATGTTCCATTTTACCAATTTGGCAAAAGAAAACTGGGAGGAAGCGGTAAAAATCTTCTATTCCCCCCGGTTTAAAAATATTTTTTCCGGTGGCCTGGACAGGCAGTATTACAGCGCGTATAAAGGGCTGTCCGCAGTGTATGGCAACGAACGGAATATGGAAGAATTCTTGCTGGAAATCAATAAAAAGCAAAGAGTAGAGTTTGTGCCGGAAAAAACGGAAATATTGATTGAAGATCCGGTGGATATCTCCAGGCACGAGATCGTGATCGCGAGAAACGGCTGGGGATACACTTCCCTTGAACTGAAAGCAGAGGGGGATTTTCTTCGGATAGAAAAGGAGAGGGCGTCGGAATATGATTTCCTTGGCAATACCTTCCGCCTGGTTTTTTATATAGACAGCGAAAGGCTTCATGCCGGGCGCAATTTTGGCAGCATTTGCATTTCAGACCCGCACAGGGATATTACGATTCCGGTGACAGTTGTCCGACATGCGGGAGAACGGCGTTTTTATGGCGTTCGCTACGGTGCGTACCGGGAGAAGAAAAAGCTGCTGATGCAGATCATCGATTGTTACTGCGCTTTCCGGGGAAAAAGAATCAGCAGCAGGATTTGGATGGGAGAGACGGAAAAACTGGTGGACAGGCTTTCTGCGCTGGATAGCAGGGATATTCAGACAGGATTGTTCCGGGCGCAGCTTTTGATTACCCAGGAACGGATGCAGGAGGCAAAATGGGAAATGGAGCGCATTAAGGCGGCGATCGACAGGGAGGAATGCCGGCCGGAGATTTGGTGTTACTATCTTTATCTGACGACTTTATATGCGGAAGAAGATTCTTACGTGGATGAGATTACGGAAAGAATATCCTGGATTTATAAAAAGAACAGGGATAACTGGCGGATCGGGTGGCTGATGCTGCATCTCATGGAGGAATATGCGAAAAGTCCGTCCAGGCGGTGGATGTTTTTGGAAGAACAGTTCCAGGGAGGGTGTACCAGCCCGGTTTTATATATTGAGGCATGGCATCTTCTGGAGATGAACCCGGCATTGCTGATGAAAATGGAGAGCTTTGAAATACAGGTATTGAATTTTGCAGCGAAAAAGGGTTTTTTGATAAGGGATATCATCGTTCAGGTACGCTACCAGATACAGAAGATGAAAGCATATTCGGAGCGGGCTTTTTATATCTTGAAAGAATATTATGGGAAGTTTCCGGACAATGAAACGCTTCAGGCGATCTGTACTCTGCTGATCAAGGGAAACCGGACGGACAGCGCCAGCTTTTCCTGGTACAGCTTAGGAGTGGAGCAGGAGCTTCGCATCACCAGGCTCTATGAATATTATATGATGTCTTTGCCCGCAGATTTTGCGGGGGAAATACCCAAAATGGTGCTGATGTATTTTGCTTATCAGAGTCAGCTCGATTACAGGAAAAACGCCTTTTTATACGCATATATTTACAGGCAGAGGAAGGAACATCCGGAATATTATATCAAATTTTGTACCCAGATTGAAAATTTTGTGCTTTACCAGCTTCAAAAGGGAAGGATTAATCGGGATCTGGCTTATTTATATAAGAATACGCTGACAGCGAACCTGATGAACGAAGAGAGGGCGGGGCAGCTGACGACGCTGCTTTTCACCCATGTGGTGAAAACGGAGAATAAAAAGATCCGCCAGGCAGTGGTAACTTATGCATTGAGCAGCAGGGAATACCGTTATCCGTTTAGCGACGGCAGCGCGGCTGTGCCGTTATACGGGGATGACTATAAGATATTATTAGAGGACGGAGAGGGAAACCGCTATACGGTCAGCGCGCCTTTTCAGACGGAGAGGATGATGAACTCGGAGAAACTGCTGCAGATGGCCGCGCCTTTTGTGAGGGCACACGGGGGGCTGGATATTTATATGTGTGAAAATAACCGGTCGCTGGCGGAGGTGAAGGAGGAAAATGTGCTGCAGTTCCGCCGGATATCGGAATCACCTTATATTGAGGCGGAAAGAAAGAGCGAAATATACCTGAAATTGATCCATTATTATTTCGAGAGGGATTCGCTGATGGATCTGGAGGATTACCTGAAAGATCTGGAACCGGAAGGAATGAAGCGGAAGGAACGGAACGAGGCCATACGGTTTATGGTGATCTGCGGCCTGTATGAAAAAGCTTTTGACTGGGTGAAGGAGTTTGGAATGCAGAGCGCGGATGCTAAAACGCTGATGCGGATGTGCAGCCGCCTCATATCCCGCAACGGATTTATCGAGGACCGGGATATGACGCATATGGTTTATTATGCTTTTCATAAAGGGAAATACGATGGAAACCTGCTGTCCTACTTGGTCTGTTTTTATAAAGGGATGCTTTGGCAGTTGAAAAAAATCTGGAAATCGGCATCCGCTTTTGAGGTGGATACTTACGCGATCTGCGAGAGAATGCTCATACAGATGCTGTTTTCAGGCGCTTCTATCGGGGAAAGGGCGGAAGTTTTCCGCACCTATGTATCCGGCGGGGCAAAGCCGGAAGTGGAAACGGCTTTTCTGGCACAATGCTCCTATGATTATTTTGTAAAGGATAAAACGATAGATCCTTATCTTTTTGCAGATGCAGTCCGGGTATACGAGAGAGGGGAGAGGCTCCATAAAGTATGCAAAATGGCTTTCTTAAAATATTTTGCAGCGAATAAGGAGGAGATTACTCCGAAAATACGGATGGCGGCAAGGCTGTTTTTATCGGATCTGGAGGAGGCCGGCATTTACTTTGCCTTTTTTAAGGAATATGTGAAGGAATTGCCGGGGATGGAAAGATTTGAGGATAAAACGGTGGTCGAGTACCGGGCAGAATCGGGAAGCCGGGTGGCGATCCATTATAAAATAGAACGGGGAAATTATACGGAAGGCGAGTACCGGCAGGAAGATATGAAGGATATGTACGGGGGCATTTATGCGAAGGCGTTTATTCTCTTTTTCGGAGAACAGCTTCAGTATTATATTATGGAGGAGTCGGAAGGGGAAAAAAGGTTCAGCGAAAGTTTTTCCGTGAACGGCGGAGACAGCTTTCAAGAAGAGGGGGAAGGACGTTTTGGTCTGCTGAACGGGATCATAGCGGCGGGAGCGCTGCAGGATCACGAGGCGCAGAGCCGTTTGTTGGAAGATTATTATAAGAAGGAGTATATCGTTTCCAGGACGTTCCGGTTAAGGACAGGGAAAATAAACGGGAGCGGAAGGGAAGCGTAAGGGAGAAAGAATGCTTTTGGAAAGAAAAGACGGAGCCGGAAAAAAGAAGAAAGGCCGGATTGTGATAGGGTATGATCTGGGCGATACCCATGCACAGATCAGCTACTATTTTCTCCATAGAGATGCGCAAAGGGCGGATGATATGTCCGGCGGAGAAGATTCCCGCAAAGATGCTCTGCAAAAGGAGGCTTCCAAAAAAGATAGTTCACGGAGGGGGACCCCGGATGGAGACGTGGAAACCCTTGCAGTGGTGGCGGGAACGGAACAGTATAATATTCCGGCGGTTCTTTGCCGGAAAAAGGAAGTGAAACAGTGGCTGTTTGGCCGAGAGGCGGTCAAGTTTGCCGAAGAAGGGGAATGCTTTCTAATCAAAAACCTGGTGAGCCTGGCAAGGGCCGGGGAATGGGTGGAGGCGGGCGAAGAAAGATTTGACCCTGTGGCGCTTCTGACTCTGTTTATCAAACGGAGCCTGTCGCTTCTTACTTTGATCGCATCCCCCGATTACCTGGAAGGGGTGATGTTTACCATAGACCGGCTGGACGGGCGAATGGTGGAAATATTATCACAGGTAGGAGCCAATCTTCAATTAAAGACGGATCAGGTTTATTTCCAGAGCCATGTGGAAAGTTATTATTATTATATGCTGCACCAGCCGAAAGAACTTTGGATGCAGGAAGTCCTTTTATGCGACTATGATAACAGAAGGCTGAAAATATACGGATTTGGCGTTAATAACAGGACAACCCCGAAGGTGGCGCTGATCGATATCAATGAATACGAAGGGATGGAGCGCGGGGAACCTGCGGCAGAGAAGACAGAGATGGAAGAGATGGAAAAGAGCCGGCTGGACAGAACCTTTCTGGAAATCGTACAAAACAGATGCAGCGCTTCTTCGGTTTCCTGTGTATATCTGATCGGCGACGGATACAAGGACGGCTGGGCGTCGGAATCCCTGCGCTATCTATGCAGGGGCAGAAGGGTATTCCAGGGGAATAACCTGTACAGCAAAGGCGCTTGTTATGGAATCAGAGAAAAATTGGGGATTGAACCGATCGGTGAAGAATATGTGTTTCTCGGGCTGGATAAGCTGAAAGCCAATATCGGTATGCGGGTACTCCGGCGGGGAGAGGAGTCTTACTTCGCCCTGATGGATGCCGGAGTCAACTGGTTTGAAACGAAAAAGGAGTTCCATGTGATTTTGGAGGATGGGGATGCCTTGTCTCTGCTGCTGACGCCTTTGGACGGGCAGGAGCCGAAGCAGGTAGATATGATATTGGAAAGTATTGAGAAACGTCCCCGATGGACGACAAGGCTGGAGATAAAAACGGAGATGCTTTCGGAAAGGGAACTGAGCGTCAGGGTGAAGGATCTTGGCTTTGGCAGTTTCTTCCCCGCTTCCGGCGGGGAGTGGAATAAGGTATTTGAAATATAAACGGCCGGAAGGCATACCGGGAGGAGCAAGGGACGGAGGCGGGAAATATCCCCTGGGAAGGAGGAGAACATTGGGCAGAGTATTGCTTTGTCTTGGCAGATATGCCAGGAATCCCTATTTTGTAGAACGCGCATATGTCAACGTTTATTCGGTGGAAGAATTGTGTTACTGTCTGATCAGGAATGCTTATCTTGTAGATGAAGAGATCATGGATGAAAATCTGCCTGACTGGCTGGAGAGGGAATGCGGGCTGAAGAATCTGGCAGAGAAACTCCGACAGGTGAAGGAGGCCGGGGAAAGCCCCGGCGATTATGCCGGTACGATTCTGGATTATGTCGGTTATGGCAGCAGGGAGGAGATCGGGCAAGCCAGGGAGGAGATGAACAAAGGAACCGGTTTGAGCCTTTACGAAAAGAGGAAGGCGAGGGCGGATCATCTGGCGGAGAGCAAAAAGCTGGCTTCCGCTTTAAAAGTCTATGAGGGATTGGTGGAAGAACTTCCGGAGGGGGAAAAGGAGCTGAGGGCCGACATCCTGTACAACAGAGGCGTCATATATGCCGGATTGTTCCGTTTCCGGGACGCGGCGGAGAGCTTCCGCCAGTCTTATGAGCAAGTGGAAAGGGAGGATGCTTACATTGGTTATCTTGCAGCCTGCCGCATGTATATGGAAGAAGCAGAATATTTGAACTTTACGGCGGTGGGAGGACAGGGGCATAAACTGGCGCTGAAAGTGGAAAAACTCATGGAAGAGGCATTGGAAACGTTTGAGGGTACGCAGGAAAGCAGGATGCTTTTTACTCTTAAGGTGTGCGGAGAGGAGGATAATTCCGTTTCTTATGAGGAGGAAGTGCGGAAAATTACCGACGAATTGAAAGAACAGTATCGGAATATGGTAACGGGATGAGGAGAAGTATGAAATTATTGAAAGAAATGAAGCTATGGAAAAAAATATTCCGCCCCAGGCAGGGATGGGATATCGATGAAACAGGATTCGAAGAGGACGACTGGGAAAAAATTGAAAACGACAGAAAAGAATGGAATATTCATGACAGGGAGCAGCGGAGAGAATATATAAAAGACAGCATGGATCGTATACGGGAAGCGCAGGAAGAGTTGAAGAACCTGACTTTTGAATATGGAAAGGTAACGTCTTATCTGAAGGACATGGAGGAGATAGAGGCTTTGCCGGAAGAAGAACGCAAGGAATTGAACGCCAGTGCGGAAAAGATCCAGGAGCTGGAAAACCGGAGGGGCGTCTATCTGGAAAAGAGAAACCGGATGAGCGATGAAAAATACCATCAGATGGAACGGATGGAAGAGGATGCCGAAACGGGCTGCCGTAAACTGCTGGAAACGGAAGATTACCAGAACCTGATACGGAAGGATATGTCAAGGCTGGACGGGGAGAAACATGCCTATTTGTACCGCAAGGACGAATTGAAGGGAATTATCGCGGATGCAAAAGGGATGGCCGTGATTTGCTCGGTGGCGCTGGTGGTATGCTATGTGGTGCTGTTTACGCTGAAATATGCCCTTCGGATGGATATCCAGCTGGGCTTTTTGCTTGTTACGGGTTTGGCCGCTCTCGTGATCGTCCTTGTTTTTCTGAAATATACGGATTCGGTAAAAGAACTGAAGCGGGTGGAAAAAGGCATCAACCGGATCATTATGCTGCATAACCGGGTGAAGATACGTTATGTAAACAATACAAATCTCCTGGATTATCTTTACATGAAATATCAGGTAAAGTCTGCAAAAGAATTCCAAAGCCTGTGGGAGAAATACAAGGTGGAAAAGGAGGAGCGGAGGCGTTACAGAGAGGCGGAACTGGAACTGGACGAATGCCAGAGGGAGCTTCTAAACATATTAAAGTGTTATCAGGTCAAAGATCCTGCTATCTGGCTGCATCAGACGGCGGCCATTCTGGACAACAAGGAAATGGTGGAAATCCGCCACGGCCTGATTATCCGCAGACAGTCGCTTAGAAAGAGGATCGACTACAACAGAGAGATGATCGTGGAAAAAACAAAAGGGGAGATGAAGGAACTGGCGCAAAGCTATCCGCAGTATGCGGGTGAGATTCCGCCGTTATAAAAGAGGGGGGTTACGGGAATCAATTTTTCTAATTTTTCTAAGCGCCGTGGTAGACGAAGCGAAACGGAGACAAATGGGGGTGGGGCAGCGGGGAAAGGGGCTGGCGGGGCTTCGGTTTTCTGCTGGAGCGTCCAATCAGATTTCACTAATGAAATGGATATATGGTATCCAACCGGACGAGCCGGAAGCAACGGACATCCTGTCCTGCGCTTCCTGAAACCGCCGTCCTGGCGGTTTCGCTCTGGGTATTGACCATTTCATAAGTGAAATTGCTGATTGTACGCAACAGCAGAAAACCGAAGCCCCGCCAGCCCCTTTCCCCGCTGCCTCGCCACCGCTTGTCTTCGTTTCGCTTCGTCTGGCATGACGTTTAGAAAAATTAGAAAAATTGATTTCCGTGGATTGTATATAATATATAATAAAGATTGCATATAATAACGAAATGGAGTATAATATTGACCGGCTTAAATTTTATGGGACAATCAGAAAATAAGGAGAAGTGAGGTAGAGAATAATGAAAACAGCAAGAAAAGCATTGGTGTGGCTGGCCGCTGTCCTTCTTGTGACGGCTTTGGCTGGCTGCGGAACAAAAGAGGCGGAGAAGCCTACGAAGGAATTTGCATCTTCGGACGGAGTCGTGAGCGTTATGCTGGCGGAAGACTGGAAAACGGAAGACGCAGGAGTGGACGGATGGATCGGAGCGGTCAGCAAGGACGAAAGGGACGGGCTGATTATCGCACAGTTTGTAAAAGGTGTGGATGCGGCTGCCCTGGAGGACATAAAGGTTGCTTTTGAGGATACATACAGCGCTTCGGAAATGACGGCGGAGGACGGAAACGGTCTGGTGCCGGGACTCGAAAATATAGAGGCTTATAAATGCAAGATGAGCGTAGATGGAACCAAAGGGGACGGATATTTCGTGTACGGCGAGACGGATTACGCTTATTATGCCATATTATATGTGTCGGAGAAGATGAACGACGATAAGATTGCTTATGTACGCAATGTATGTGGCAGCTTTAAAGAAAATGCACCGGAAATCGAGAACAATTCCACTGTGGAAGTATCGGATACGATTCGCTGGATCAACGGAACTTATGCGGTTCTGACGGCGCTTAACGGATGGGATTATAATATGTTCGGCGGTATGCCTGCTAATGACGAGTCTATGGCGATACAGCAGTCGATGCTGTCCGAGTGGTGGGATGTAACGGACAAGGCGTCGGCGGATGAGACGATCGAATGGCTGATCAGCGAAGGACACCGTATGGATTTTGCGGAAATGATGGATATGCTGACAGAAGATGGATTCGGCGATATGCCGGAAGCGGAAAGGGCGGATTACCTGCTCAACAATTATACGAATATGACGGATGAGATCGCGCAGCAGTATGCAGCGTTTTATGCTGGTTATGATGAAAAAGGAATAGATGTTATGTCCGCATGGGATTACAGCCGCGCGGTATCTGTGATCGCAAACTGCTATATTGCCGGATATTACACGGAGACGGAAGCTTTGGATAAGGCTTTGGAAGTAGCAAGCGTGATCCAGACCGCTTATGGCTCCTGGGATGCTTTTATCGACAGTTACATGGTTGGATATGAGTATTGGGCGGAAGAAAGCAGCGATGAAAGAAGAACGGTTTATGAAGAACTGAAAGCTGCGCCCGACAGTCCTTACCAGTTGGATTGGAATCTGACATTGGAAAAAAATTGGTAAATAAAGTAAAGAGATTTTCCGAAGAATCCGAAAGACGATGTCTTGGAAAATCTAAAATTTGCCGGGGAAATTTGATGATTTTCCCGGCAAATCTTCTTTTTATGGAAAAATGGACAGCATGTATTTGTGAAGGAGCGGGGGATGAAGAGAAGCAGGAAGATCCGGGCGGCAATGATCGTCCTTTTTGCAGCGTTGGCATTGGGCGGATGCGGGAAGGGAGATATTCCCGGGAAGAGATTTTATTCTGTGGACGGAAGCATCAGTATTATGCTGGCAGAGGACTGGCAGGAAAGGGATGCCGGAACGGATAACTGGATCGGAGCGGCCGGCAGAAACGGACAGGATGGGATTATGGTGCTGCAGTCCGTGAAAGGAAGGGATTTTTCCGGCCCGGAGGATATGCAGGAGGCGGTAAAAACCGTCTGCCGGGTTTCGGAACTGGAAAAGCTGGATGGGGCCGGCACAGTACCGGGGCTGACAGGGCTGGAAGCCTATCGATGCAAGCTGGATATGGGGGGCGTAGACGGGGAAGGCTATATCGTATATGGAGAAACCGATTATGCTTATTATGCCATCATTTATACGGCAAAGAAGATCGATGAGGATAAGATGGGCCATATTCAGGAAATATGCGCTTCTCTGGAGGAAAATGCGCCGGAGGAGGCCGAACGGACTGTTGTGGAAATGACAGATACGATTCTTTGGATGAATGGAACCCATGCGGTGCTGACAAGTCTGAACGGGATGGAATATACGATGTTTGGAGGAGCGCCGGCCGATACGGAACTGATAGAAATGGATAAAAATATGCTTTCCAGGCAGTGGGGAATTACGGATCGGGCCTCGGCCGAAGAAAAATGGGACAAGCTGGCAAGCAGAGGACACCGGGGAGCTTTTGTGGAAGAAATGGAAAGCCTGAAAGCGGACGGGCTTGGCGATGTGGCGGAAGAGGAAAGAGAAAGGTTTTTCCGCGAGCATTATGAAATGGATGAAACGGAAGCGGAACGCTATGCCCGGTTCTATAAGGCTTATGAAGAAAAAGGCGAAGACGCCATATCGGCCTGGGATTACAGCCGGGCTATCATGCTGATGTCCAGCTTTTATTACGTGGGCTATTATGAAGCGGAGGAAGCGCTGGACAAATCATTGGAAGTAGCGGTGCTTGCACAGAGTAAATTTGACTCCTGGGATGATTTTACGGACAGCTATATGATGGGCTATGAATATTGGGCGGGAGAAGGCAGCGATTTTCGAAGGATGGTTTATGAGATGCTGCTGGAGGAACCGGACAGCCCCTATCATCTGGATTGGAATATAAAATTACAGAAAAGCTGGTAAAAAAGGTACACTTTTTGCAATCTCCAATATATTATCTTATAAAATAGTATATTGGAGATTATTCGTTTGGAAGAAAAAAGGAACCCGTTTATCAATACATGCAATTTTGCAGGAATAAGGCCGGTGATGGCAGACCTCCCATATCCGCCGGTTCAGGTCAGAGGAGAAAACCAGGGATATGCGGATCTTCTCCGCGCGGATTATTGCGGGGCGGTGTCGGAACTCTCGGCGATCGCGCAGTATATTAATAATGAAAACAGAATATCCGGTGAAAACTGTTCGATCGCGAAGACGATTCTTGGAATCGCCATGGCGGAGATGATGCACTTGCAGAAACTGGGCGAACTGATTGTTTTGCTCGGCGGCACGGTGGATTTTACCGCAAAGGGCCGCAATGGGAGGCCGGTCATGTGGACTCCGGAATATCTGGTCTTACCGGAACAGATGAAGAAGATGCTTCTGGCGGGCATAGAATCGGAAAAGGAAGCGATCCGCCAGTATGAAATGCATATGAAAATGATAAAAGACGATTGTGTCAATGCGGTGCTGGAAAGGATCGTCAAGGACGAAGAGTATCATATCATGCTGCTTCGGATGCTGTTGGAGGAGTGTTAAACGACAGGATTTATGCAAAATATCTAATATTGCCAGGGGCTTTTTAGATAAAATAACGTAGAAAATATCATTGACTTATGTTCTGAATGATGTTACTATTTTTATATCTTCAGGATGGTGATTGTTAAGCAAGCCAAACCTATATGTGAAAATATTTCTTGACTCGGATGATTCAGGATATATTTGTGCATATAGGTTTTTTAATGCAAAAAAGAAAGGCTGTGGCAGGGTAGTGTTATGAGGATATATAAGATTCTGAATAATAATGTGGCCGTGATCATGGACGAAAACGGGCAGGAAAAAATCGTTATGGGAAGAGGGATCTGCTTCCATAAAAAGGCGGGGGAGGAGATCGGGGAAGATACGGTGGATAAGACTTTCTGCCTTTCTACGGCGGATGCTAATAATAAATTCCAGACGATGATACAGGATATTCCGATAGAACATATAGCGGTGGGAGAGGAGATTATTGCGGAGGCAAAGAGGCGTCTTGACAAGAAATTAAATGATACGCTTTATATTTCCCTGATCGACCACGTACATACTTCTATCGTCCGTTTTCTGGAGGGCGTGACGGTAAAAAATGTTCTTTTATGGGATATCCGCAGATTTTATAAGGAAGAATTCCGGGTGGGGCTCTGGGCGCTCGATTTGATCCAGGAAAAGTGCAAGGTACGGCTTCCGGAAGATGAGGCCGGTTTTATCGCCCTTCATCTGGCAAACGGGCAGATGGATCAGGAGAGTATGCATAATATGTATGAAATTACCCGGATTATACAGGAAGTGGTTAATATCGTAAAATATTTCTTTAAAATAGATTTTGATGAAGAGGATGTGTATTACTTCCGTTTTATTACGCATTTGAAATTTTTTGCGCAGCGGCTGGTGGAACGCAGGATTTATGAAGAGGATGAGATGGAGGATTTGTGGGGAGTTATCAGGGAAAAATATCCGAAAGCGTACAACTGCGTGGAAAAGATCACAAAGTTTATCGAATCGAAATACAATTATTTGCTTTCCAAAGAGGAGCAGCTTTATCTGACCATTCATATTGAACGGGTAGTGAATAAGGTCAGGCGGTAACAATTCTCATGTATGCCAGGATGGTGACATTCAGTTGGCCAAACCTTCATAAAAATATTTATTTTAATTGGAGGAAAAGAAGATGGGCAAGTATGAAGAACTGGCAAAGGCGATTGTCAGAAACGTAGGAGGAAAGGAAAACGTCAGCAGTCTGACGCATTGTATCACAAGGCTGCGCTTTAAACTGAAAGACGAAGGAAAGGCAAAAGACGATGTGCTGAAGGCTATGGACGGGGTTGTAACCGTGATGAAAAGCGGCGGCCAGTATCAGGTAGTGATCGGAAATCATGTGCCGGAAGTTTATGCGGACGTCATGCCTTTGCTCGGCATGGAAGAAGGAGCCGCGGATCAGGGGGAGGCGCCGAAGGGGAATTTGTTTAACCGGGCGATCGATGTGATTTCAGGAATCTTTCAGCCGATTCTTGGAATTATGGCGGCTTGCGGTATGGTAAAGGGATTGAACGCCTTATTCGTGGCGATAGGGCTTTATACGGATGCTGGCGGCGGTTATCTGGTATTGAATGCGATCGGCGACGGACTGTTCACTTTTATGCCTTTGTTTTTAGGATATACGGCAGCAAAAAAATTCAACCTGAAACCGATGATCGGTCTGGTAATCGGCGCGATTATGTGCTATCCAACCGTACAAAGCAGCGCCTTGTCACAGGGAGGGGAAGCGCTTTATACGCTGTTTACAGGGACGATGTTCGAATCGGCGGTTTATACGGAATTTTTCGGGATTCCGATGATCGCCATGGATTATACGGGAACAGTGATACCGGTTATTTTTGTCGTATACTTTGCATCCAAGTGCGATAAGCTTTTCAGCAGATATATTCCCGATCTGGTTAAGTTTTTCTTTGTGCCGATGCTGACGCTGCTTGTGGCGATTCCGGCGGGATTTTTGCTGATCGGGCCGCTGGCGTCCTTCGGTTCGGCAGTTGTGGCAAAAACCGTAATTGCCATCAGGGATTTCAGTCCTTTGCTGGCGGGGGCGATCGTAGGGCTGACCTGGCAGATTCTGGTTATTTTCGGTTTGCACTGGGGGTTTATTCCGGTTTATATCAATAATATTATGACGAATGGCTACGATAATGTTATGATGCCTTTCTTTGCATGTACTTTTGCAACTTCGGCGGTAGTACTGGCAATTTTCTTTAAAACAAAAAACAAGCAGTTGAAGGAAATGGCTCTGCCTAACTTTATATCCGGTATTTTCGGCGTGACGGAACCGGCGATTTACGGAATTTTGCTGCCTTTGAAGAAACCTTTCATTATAAGCTGTATTGCGGGCGGTATCGGCGGCGGTTTTTATGGGGCGTTTAATTTCCGCAAGTTCATGATGGGAGGAATGGGCATCTTTGAATTCCCGGCAATGATTGAGCCGGACGGAAGCATGGGAAACCTGATAGTAGCGATTGCGGGCGTGTTACTCACAATGGCGATCGCCTTTGTGGCAACGATAATTTTTTATAAAGAAACAACCGGAGAGGAAAAAGAGGAAACGGCGGAAAGCAACGAGAAGGAAGAAAACGCTTCTGCCATCTTAAAAAGGGCGGAAATAGGGAGTCCGGTAAAGGGAAAGGCTTTGAAGCTGTCGTCTATCCGCGATGACGCCTTTGCATCCGGCGTACTGGGAAAAGGCGCGGCAGTACTGCCGGAAGAAGGGAAGGTTTTTGCGCCGGCGGACGGTGAAGTGACAGCGCTGTTCCCGACGATGCATGCGATCGGCATAAAAACAGACGAGGGTGCGGAAATATTGATTCATATCGGCCTGGATACGGTACAGTTAAACGGGGAGGGCTTTGAAGCGGCTGTCAGCTGCGGTGACCGCGTGAAAAAAGGACAGCTTATGATAAAATTTGATAAAGAATGGATTGAAGGCAAGGGATATTGCCTGGAAACTCCGGTAATTATTACAAATTCCGATGATTTCCTGGATGTAGTGGATATGGCGCAGGAAAAGCTGGAGCCGGGCGACAGTCTGCTGCAGGTATTAAAATAAGGAAGGACGGAGGTGGATGAAATGGCTGGATTTCCAAAGAACTTTCTCTGGGGAGGCGCTTCGGCGGCGAACCAGTGTGAAGGAGGTATTTTTGAAGGGGGAAGAGGGCTTGCCAATGTGGACGTCTGCCCGTCGGGAGCGGATAGAGGAGCGGTAATTACCGGGTACAGGAAGATGCTGCAAATGGATGAAGGGCATCATTATCCGGCGGCGGAAGCGGTTGATTTTTACCACCGTTTCCGGGAAGATATCCGTCTTTTGGGCGGGATGGGATTGCAGGTATACCGGATGAGCATAGCATGGACGAGGATCTTTCCCAAGGGAGACGAAGAAGAACCGAACGAAGAAGGGCTTCGCTTTTATGAGGAGGTCTTCAGGGAGTGCCGGAAAAACGGGATTCGGCCGCTGGTAACAATCTGCCATTTCGATTGTCCCGTATACTTGATTGAAAAGTACGGGGGATGGAGAAACCGGAAGATGATCGGGTTTTATTTGCGCCTGTGCCGGACGCTGTTTGAACGTTACAAAGATTATGTGACCCATTGGCTGACTTTTAATGAGATCAATATGATATTGCACGCTCCGTTTATGGGGGCCGGGCTTTGTTTCGAAGAAGGGGAGGACGAAGAGGCGGTCAAATACCAGGCAGCCCATCATGAACTGGTGGCGAGCGCTCTGGCGACCAAACTGGCCCATGAAATAAATCCGGCGAATCAGATAGGGTGTATGTTTGCGGCGGGCAGCGCATATCCCTATTCCTGCCGGCCGGAAGATGTGTGGGAGGCGCTCCTTATGAACCAGGAAAATTATTTTTTTGTGGATGTCCAGTCAAGAGGGTATTATCCCTCTTATGCGGTAAAGCGCCTGGAAAAAAGAGGGGTATTTCCCCAAATGGAGCCGGAAGATGTGGAGATTTTGAAAAAGCATACCGTGGATTTTGTTTCTTTTTCCTATTATAACAGCCGGTGCATTGCCGCCTCCGGCGATCAGGAAACGGCGGAAGGAAATTTATTCCAATCCGCGAAAAATCCTTATTTACAGTTCAGCGAATGGGGATGGCCGATCGATCCGCTGGGCTTCCGAATTACTTTAAACGAAGTTTATGACCGCTACCAGAAACCATTATTTGTTGTGGAAAACGGACTGGGTGCTACAGACAGGCCGGACGGGGATGGACGGATAGAGGATGACTACCGTATCTCATATTTGAGAGAACATATCCGCGCAATGAAAGCGGCGGTGGAAGAAGACGGCGTAGATTTGATGGGATATACTTCGTGGGCGCCTATCGACCTGATCAGCGCCGGAACCGGAGAGATGAAAAAGCGGTATGGATTCATTTATGTGGATAAACAAGAGGACGGAAGTGGGACGCTGGAGCGGATAAAGAAAAAATCTTTTCACTGGTATCAGCGCGTCATTGAGACAAACGGAGAGGAATTATAAGGAAAATATCAGGAAACATTCAAAAAGGATGAAACAAAATTTGTCCGGGCAGCGGTTGGGAGACCGCTGCTTTTTCGGATGGGGACCAGAGCGCGGCAATAAAAAGTTTTATTTTGAATAAATATGAAAAGAAAATTGATAAACTTTGTCAGTTGAGTTATAATAGTCGTTGAATATCGATAAGGCATCGGGGAGTGGAAAGTTCGGAGGACAGGAAATGATTCAGAGATTCATCGCAATGATATTTAAAGATGTGGAAAATGAAAATGAGACGAAAAAGGTATCGGTCATATTGCGGCTGAATGCGCTTATTATGTGTGTTTATTTCCTGTGTCTGCTGGGAATTTTTCTGACAGTGGGGGAAAGCACCCCCCTGATCATGCTGTTGATGTGTTTTTGCGTATATGGATTGGCGTTTTATACTACATATTTGAACGATACGAAACTGGCAGTATATTTTTCGGTGTTATTTACCACTATATGGATTTTTATTTTTATCAGACAGTTCGGATGGGATTGCGGGATACAGCATTTTATATTCGTCCTCATTGTGCTTGGGTTTACCATCAGCTACCGCAAGTTGTCATGGAAACTTTTGATGAGCGCCATCGCCTGTTTATTCCGGCTTTCCCTGTATGCATATACCAGGCAGTATGAACCGAGGTATCTATTGGGAAATGAAATAAGCGTTATTTACCAAATTACGAATACAATATTCGTATTTATCGGCATTACAGGGATTTTATCGGTATTTACCAAGGACTCTATCGAAATGGAGCAGAAACTGATCCAGTATAACGAAAAGCTTCACAGGCTGGCCTCCGTGGATCCGCTGACAGGGCTGCTGAACAGGCGGAGTATGAGGGAATTTCTGGAAAAAAAGATACGGGCATATAAAGACGGGCATATAGAAGGCATGTCGATCGCCATAGGAGATATTGATTTTTTTAAAAAGATTAATGATACATATGGGCATGAGTGCGGCGACGTGGTGTTAAAGCGCCTGTCCAGTTTTTTTCTGAGCAATCTGGAGAATAAAGGAACAATAAGCCGTTGGGGCGGAGAGGAATTCCTTTTCGCATTTCATCATATGAATGGTGATGAAGCGATGATGGTTCTGAATGACTTGAACAGGAAGATGAAAAAGATGGAGATACATTACAAGGAACACATGATAAAGGTGACGATGACGTTTGGGTTGAGCGAATTTGACTTTGAAAGGGGCATTGATTATTCCGTGAACGACGTGGATAAGAAGCTTTACAGGGGAAAAGAAGCGGGGAGAGACAGGACGATTTACTAAGATAAGGGGGAGGAGTATGCTGTTTCGATGTAAGAACTGCGGGGGGAATACGGTGTACAGCCCGGAGAGGGGGAAGATGTACTGCCCTCATTGCGACGGGATTGACAGCGGAGAGGCGGAAGGTGCCGGAAAGAGGACGGAGTGCGTCAACTGCGGCGCGCCTTTAGAAATCAAAGAGTACAATTCTACCTGCAAATGCGAGTATTGCGGGAGTTATATTATATTGGACGAAAGGGTGGAAGGGGAATACGAACCTCATCTGGTGCTGCCTTTTCAAATTGGGATGAAACACGCAGTAGAACTTCTGAAGAAGGAGTTTAAAAGCCGCGTGTTTACGCCTGGTACTTTTTTGGCAGAGTCCACGTTGGAAGAAATGAAAGGGATGTATGTTCCTTTTTGGCTGTATGATTATAAGGCGGATGTGGATTATGCAGGAAAAGGAACGAAAGTCAGAGTGTGGACCGGAGGGGACACGGAGTATACGGAAACATCTTATTACCGGGTGGGACGGAACATGGGGATCGATTTTAGAAAGGTACCCGTAGATGCTTCCATAGCGATGCCGGATGATGTGATGGATCTGATGGAGCCGTTTGATTATAATGTATTGAAAGAATTTCAGGCGGAATATATGTCGGGCTTTTATGGCGAAATCTATAACGAAGGTGCGGATATCCTGGAGGAAAGGGCGAAAAGGAAAGCGGAAAGCGATGCGGATACATTGCTGAGAGAAACGCTGACCGGTTATACTTCCCTTATGCCGGAGCATAAAGATATCCGTTTAAACAGGAAGGAGGTCAGCTATACGCTTCTCCCTGTATGGCGCTACATTTATAAATATCAGGGAAAGGACTATCCTTTTTATGTGAATGGGCAGACCGGCAAGATCATCGGCTCCACTCCGGTATCGAAAAAGAAGGTGCTGGCGTATGGCGGGACGGTATTTGCGGCCGTATGGATGGCATTGTCCTTTCTGATCGGAATTATGGAGATCTTATAGAAGGCGGAAAAGGAAGAGGGACCGGGGACGGTATGGAGGAGCGGAATGAAACAATATGTTCGTTATTTTCGATGGATATTTATAATAACGGGAGCCTTTGCCATAATTTATGCAGGATTGAATCTGCTGCATGGCTTACGGACATTTCCGGAACGGACAAATGAAGAATGTCTGACACAACAGAGAGTTTTTGATTATGGCGATGTGCTTTCCGCGGAGGAGGAAAAAAAGCTGGCCGGCCTGATCGCGAAGAGGGAAAAACAGACGGGCTGTGATATTGTTCTCGTTACGTTGAACGAATCGTTAAAGGAATATGCGAGAGGAAAGGAACCTTATGTGCCGTATGAGGAATTCGTCCGCGTTTATGCCGAGGATTTTTATGATTCCAATGCCTTTGGATATAACGGCCCCATCGGCGATGGCGTTGTTCTGGTGGATAATTGGTATAGGGAAGAGGATGGAAGAGTGTATACATGGCTGGCTGCCATTGGCAGGGCGGAGAAAAAATATACGGCGGCCAGAATCAACCATTTGCTGGATAACGTATACCGCTATGTGGAGAGGGATCCTTATCGGGCGTATAAGGCTTATATTAACGAATTCTATCATGATATGGCGGGCGGCGGAGTATTTACCTTTTATCTGCCTTATTGGCTTCCGCTAGCGGCAGCGGCTTTGTCCATGGTTCTTTTTGTCATGGTTCACTGGAGCTATAAAAAGGGTAAAAAGACGGTGGTTCCTACTGCTTATGTGAACGGGAGTCCGCAAATGTACAGGAGAGAGGATGTTTTTATCAATAAGATCGTCACGAAAAGGCATATCCAGAGAAGCAGCGGAGGCGGGGGAGGCAGTCACGGCGGGGGAAGAAGCCACGGCGGTCATCATGGCGGCGGCGGTCACAGCAGGTAGCCGTAAGAGAAGAGAATAAAAAAGACAGTAAAAAGCCCTCCACATGACGGTATGGAGGGTTTGTTTATATTTTAGAATCCGGTTTTGAGACTTAAAGTTAAGCCATCTTGTTTACAGCCTGAGCAAGACGGGATATTTTTCTGGAAGCGGTATTCTTATGGAATACGCCTTTTGTAACCGCTTTGTCGATCGTTGAAGTAGCGGCCAGTAAAGCAGCGCTTGCTGCCGCCTTATCGTTCGCTTCGATCGCAACTCTTACTTTTTTAACAGCTGTTTTTACGCCGGTTTTGATCGACTTATTTCTAGCAGCTTTTGTTCTGTTTACTAAAATTCTTTTTTTAGCAGATTTGATGTTAGCCAAGACCCACACCTCCTATTGTGATTGATTCGTCAGTTTTACGGGAATGTTTCATTAAATGCGGACACGGACGTTTTAATGCAAACATACGTATAATATTGTAGAGTAAGACTTTCGGTATGTCAATACATATTTTGCTCATTTTTGCAAAAAATATGGCTATTGAAAGTTTTTTGGGGCAATC
This sequence comes from Lachnospiraceae bacterium 28-4, assembly GCA_000403275.2. GTDB lineage: Bacteria > Bacillota > Clostridia > Lachnospirales > Lachnospiraceae > Kineothrix. The sequence goes on along the minus strand of KE159599.1, from coordinate 109,538 downwards.
AATTTTTAGCCTGCATAGATTAAACAAAGAAAAGGTTTGGGAGCGGACAGATGAGTTGTTTTCAGGTAAGGACGGATCTGGCTCTGGAGGCCCGGGAAGGCATTAAAGAATCGAAAGACGGCATCCGGGGAGTCAGGGTGGAAGAGACCTATAACGAAAAAAGTGAGATCAAAGTGACCAAAGTAGTAATAGAGTCAAAAAACGGCGCAAAAGCCATGGGAAAACCTATGGGGGTGTATGTGACGCTGGAAGCGCCCGGGATGGTGGAGCCGGAAGAAAATTACCATCAGGAAATATCTTCGGAACTGGCAAAGCAATTAAAAGATATCATACCGGATGCGGAAAAGGAGCAGTCCATATTGATCGTTGGGCTTGGGAACCGGGATGTGACAGCTGACGCTTTGGGGCCGAATGTGGCGGATAACTTATTTATTACGCGCCATGTGGTAAAGGAGTATGGAAAGGCGGCGTACAGCAAGGCCCGCATGCATATGGTGAGCAGCATTGTGCCGGGCGTCATGGCCAAGACAGGGATGGAGAGCGCAGAGATCATAAAAGGCGTGGTAGAGCAGACAAAACCGGATATCGTGATTGTGATAGACGCCCTGGCGGCCAGATCCACGAAACGTCTGAACCGCACCATACAGATTACCAATACGGGGATACATCCCGGCTCCGGGGTTGGAAACCATAGAAATGCTTTGACGGAGGATAGTCTGGGAGCACCCGTGATCGCCATCGGCGTTCCTACCGTGGTGGATGCGGCTACGATTGTCAACGATGCCCTGGCGGATAAAGCGCCTTCCAATCTGGCGGAATTGAATAATATGTACGTGACGAGCAAGGATGTGGACTATCAGGTGAAGCAGATCAGCCATATCATATGCGACGCGATCAACGAGGCATTGGAATTATAACCTCTTTTCCGGCATATAATTACCTGGTACAGTTTATGTACAGGCAAAGAGGTGGCGTGGTTGTATTTGGGAGATAAAGAGAAAAGGAAGAAGATAAAGCAAAAAATAGTGAGCGGCTGCATAGGGGGCCTGGTGGGGATGGCGGTTCTCTGCACCCTGTTTTCCGCATTTCCCTTTGAAAAAAAGGGGAAGGAGAACGGGTTACGGGAAAAAGCGGCCGTATGGATTCAGGGGCAGATGAACAGGACATATCTGCCTGTTTTTGCTTTTATGGAGGAGGAGACAGGCATACATGGGAATCTGCCGGATTTGTTGGAAGGACTGATATTGGGGCAGGCACCCCTTTACAGATACAGCGAAGAACAGGCGGGATTACAGATCAGCATAGAAGACGAGGATACTTATGATCTGTTGATCCGCGAGGAGGGAACCGACGAGGATCGCAAGGGAGTGGAGGATGGTTCGCTGGAATATGGTGAGGATGCGCTTCATATAGACGGGGATCTGGAAAGGGCTATGAGAGAGGAAAATAATTCCTATAACGAGAACATAAAGGAGGAAGAGGTTCCGGAAGAGGAAGAGGAACCGGAGGAGGAAAAGGAATTCAGGAAGGCTTTGGATAAAAGTTATACATATGATTGGAGCGGATTGCGGGAATATGATGATATCGTTTCCGCTTTTTATGCCATTGACAGCACTACTTCGATCACGGATGAACAGTTGAACCTGGAGAATCTTCTTGGAAAGGATATGGCGTTAAAGGGAGGGGCGGAGGCTCCCCAGATATTGATTTACCACACCCATTCCCAGGAAGGCTTTGTAGATTCCGTGGCGGGGGACGCGTCTACGACGATCGTGGGGGCCGGTGACAGGCTGGCCCAGATACTGACGGAAGAATACGGGTTCAACGTATTGCATCATAAGGGGGAATATGATGTGGAGGCGAGGGATTATGCTTATTCCAATTCTCTTCCGGCGATTGAACGGATACTTGCCGAAAATCCTTCGATTGAGGTAGTGATCGACCTGCACCGGGATGCGGTGGCGGAGGGGAGGAAACTGGCGGTGAACCTGCAAGGGAGGCCGACAGCCCAGTTCATGTTTTTCAACGGCCTGAGCAGAACAAGGAAAAACGGGGATATTGCTTATCTGGAGAACCCTTATGTGGACGATAACCTGGCCTTTTCGTTCCAGGCCCAGATCGCCTGTAACGAATATTATCCGGGGCTTGCCAGAAGGATATATCTGAAGGCATACCGTTATAATATGCATTTGCGGGCAAGATGCATGCTGATCGAACTGGGCGCGCAGACCAATACGGTAGAGGAGATCATGAATGCCTGCGATCCATTGGCCCATGTGCTGGCCAAGGTGCTTTACGGGGAGACAGGTACCCAGGCCCGGGAGGCTGCGGGAGTGGAGCTGGAGGAGTGAACAAAACAGACAATAGACAATAACCGCAGATATATGATATACTTACTCCGATTATAAAGGAACCGCCCATGGAGACCGGAAGGGCGGAACATACGGAGGAAACAAATGTCGGGTATAGATCAGAGCAAAATAAGGAATTTTTGTATTGTAGCGCATATCGACCACGGAAAGTCCACGCTGGCGGACCGCATTATAGAAAAAACAGGACTTTTGACGAGCAGGGAAATGCAGTCACAGGTATTGGATAATATGGATTTGGAAAGGGAGAGGGGCATTACGATCAAGGCCCAGACTGTCCGCATCATTTATAAGGCAAACGACGGGGAAGAGTATATTCTGAATCTGATCGATACGCCGGGACACGTGGATTTTAACTACGAAGTGAGCAGAAGCCTTGCGGCCTGCGACGGTGCGATCCTGGTAGTGGATGCGGCCCAGGGGATCGAGGCTCAGACTCTTGCCAATGTATATTTGGCGCTGGATCATGATCTGGATGTATTTCCGGTGATCAACAAGATCGACCTGCCAAGCGCCCAGCCCCAGTGGGTAAAAGATGAAATCGAAGACGTGATTGGCCTGGAAGCGCAGGATGCGCCTATGATTTCCGCGAAGAACGGGATCGGCATCGAAGAGGTGCTGGAAGCGGTGGTCAATAAGATACCGGCTCCTTCGGGCAGCCCGGACAACCCTTTACAGGCTTTGATTTTCGATTCCCTGTACGATTCCTATAAAGGAGTTATTGTATTCTGCCGTATCAAGGAAGGAAGGGTGAAAAAAGGAACCCAGATCCTGATGATGGCCACGGGAGCGAAGGCGGAAGTGGTGGAAGTGGGCTATTTCGGGCCGGGGCAGTTCATTCCCTGTGAAGAACTATCTGCCGGCATGGTAGGATATATTACGGCTTCCATTAAAAATGTAAAGGATACGGCGGTGGGCGATACGGTGACGGATGCGGCCAATCCCTGTGCGGAACCGCTGCCCGGTTATAAAAAAGTAAATTCCATGGTGTTTTGCGGTGTGTATCCGGCGGATGGGGCGAAATACCCGGATCTGCGGGATGCCCTTGAAAAGCTTCAGTTGAACGATGCGGCTCTGCAATATGAACCGGAGACATCGGTGGCTCTCGGGTTCGGTTTCCGCTGCGGTTTTCTTGGTCTTCTTCATCTGGAAATTATCCAGGAAAGGCTTGAGCGGGAATATAATCTGGATTTGGTGACGACAGCTCCGGGGGTTATTTACCGGGTATATAAAAATAACGGAGAAATGATCGAACTGACGAATCCGACAAATCTGCCGGATCCTTCGGAGATCGCTTATATGGAAGAACCGGTGGTCAGCGCGGAGATTATGGTAACAACGGAGTTTATAGGGCCGATCATGGAGCTGTGCCAGGAGAGAAGAGGGCGTTACCTTGGCATGGAATATATCGAGGAAACAAGGGCGCTGCTCAAATACGAACTTCCCTTGAATGAAATTATTTACGATTTCTTTGATGCCTTGAAATCCCGTTCCAGGGGATATGCGTCATTTGATTATGATTTGAAAGGATATGAGGAATCGAAGCTGGTAAAACTGGATATTTTGATCAACCGGGAGGAAGTGGATGCTCTTTCGTTTATTGTGCATGCGGACAGCGCTTATGAGAGAGGGCGGAAGATGTGCGAGAAGTTGAAAGACGAGATCCCGAGACATTTGTTCGAGATACCTATCCAGGCGGCGGTGGGTGGAAAAATCATCGCCAGGGAAACGGTAAAAGCGATGCGTAAGGATGTTTTGGCAAAATGTTATGGCGGCGACATTACCCGAAAGAAGAAGCTGTTGGAGAAGCAGAAAGAAGGAAAGAAGAGAATGCGCCAGATAGGAAATGTGGAGATTCCGCAGAAAGCATTTATGAGCGTTTTGAAACTGGACGACAGATAGACGGAGGATACTCATTTCGTGAAGAAGATAGGGATCTATGTTCATGTGCCGTTTTGTGTGCGGAAATGTTTTTATTGTGATTTTCTTTCCTTTCCGGCAGGAGAAAAAGAGCGGGAGAGATATGTAAGCGGATTGCTTCGCGAGATTAATAAGGAATCCGCCCGGTATGGAAAATATGAAGTGGAAAGCGTTTTTCTTGGGGGAGGAACGCCTACGGTTCTTTCAGGAGGACAGATTGGAAGGATCATGGATGGACTGAGGGCCGGTTTTTCTTTTGGAGAGGAAGCGGAGATCACCATAGAAGCGAATCCCGGAACAGTGGATATCGAAAAACTGGAAAGCTGCCGGAGGGCGGGAATAAACAGGATCAGTATCGGCGCGCAGTCTTTGGACGACGGGGAATTGGCTTTGCTTGGAAGGGTGCATTCTGCAAAAGATTTTCTGGAGGCATACGGCCTGGCGGGGAAAGCGGGATTTCGTAATGTAAATGTGGACATTATGGCGGCGCTGCCGGGACAGAACCCGGAAAGCTATCTGAACGGTTTGAAGAGAGTCATTGATCTTGGGCCGGCGCATATTTCGGCCTATAGCCTGATGGTGGAAGAGGGAACCCCTTTTTATGAATGGTATGGGGAGGACGGAAAAAGAAAGGATGGGATTGTTACGCACCTTCCTTCGGCCCTTCCTTCGGCTCTTCCTACGGAAGAGGAAGAACGGGAGATGTATGAGCGGACAGGGGAGATTCTGGAGGCCGGCGGATATTACAGATATGAGATATCCAACTATGCAAGGCCCGGATACGAGTGTAGGCATAATATAAGATATTGGAGGCGCGGTGATTATGCGGGATTTGGCCTGGGGGCCTCGTCCATGGTAGAAAATGTGCGTTGGAAGAACAGTGCGGATATGGGAAATTATCTTTGCTGTATGGAGGAAGGATCCGGGGATATTAAGGAAGAGCGATGCGTTTTGAGTATCGGAGACCAGATGGAGGAATTTATGTTCCTTGGGCTGCGGATGTCGGAAGGGGTCGGAAAAAAAGATTTTTATAATGCTTTTGGAAAGAGCCTAGAGGACGTGTATGGGGAAATCATAGAAAAACTGTGCGCGCAGGGCTTGCTGACGGATGGAGACAGCGTAAGGCTGACTCCTTATGGACGGGATATCAGCAATTATGTAATGGCGGAGTTTTTGCAGTGACAGGGCTGCAAGGAATGTGAGGGTGGAAAATGCAGATCACGATGCTGGGAACGGGACATGCTATGGTGACGGAATGTTATAATACGTGCTTTTTATTGACGGAGGGCGATCGGAACTTCCTTGTAGACGGCGGTGGCGGAAATGGGATATTGCGTCAGTTAAAATGTGCGGGATATCATTGTACGGATATTAGAGATATTTTTGTCACTCATAAACATATTGACCATTTATTAGGAGTTGTCTGGGTGGTTCGGACGATCTGTCAGCGTATAGCCCAGGGCACGGCTATGATAGATGTGAATATCTATGCCCATGTGGAGGTCATTGTTCTGATCGGGGATCTGCTGAAAAAGTTGTTGTGGAGAGAACAGTGGGAGAAGGCGGGCAGTCATATTCATTTGATTGCCGTTGAAGATGGGGAAACGAAGAATATTCTTGGAAGGAAAACGACATTCTTTGATATAGGATCGATAAAAGAAAAGCAGTTCGGCTTCTGCATGGAGCTGGATAATGGGAAGAAGCTGACTTGCTGCGGCGACGAATCCTTCCATCCCTGTGCGGGCGCGTATGTGGAAAACAGCGAATGGCTCATGCATGAGGCATACTGCCTGTATACCCAGGCGGACATATTTTCTCCTTATGAAAAGCATCATTCGACGGTTAAGGAGGCATGCGAAATCGCAGAAAAGCTTGGAGTGAAGCATTTGATTCTTTATCATACGGAGGATCGGAATCTGAAGGAAAGAAAAAAGCTGTATGGAGAGGAAGGAAGCCGGTATTTTCATGGGAAGCTGTATATTCCTGACGATCTGGAAGTAATTTCTCTTTGATTTATTGTTCCTTTAAATGCTAAATATCGAAATGATAATTGGTGAATGATGTTTATTCAGGTTATGGGACTCCATTTGCCACCCAATCGACCACCCAATCAGCTACCCAATCGACCACCCAGTTGAATGTCAGGATGGAAATGGGTAATTGGCCGCAAACAGATGTAGGAAAATTATGGTTGACAAAACAGGCCATATTGCATATTCTGTGATTAGAAGAAGTCAGAATAGAAAAGGCTATGAGCAGAAAGAGTACGCAGCCGGAAGATAACAGAGAGGAATTGCCGTTGGCTGAGAGCAGTTCCGATGGGAAGGCAGCGGAAGTGCGTCTGTGAGCTGATGCGGGGAAAGGAAGCATATTTTTTCCCGGTATCCGCATACGGGGAAGACACGTTACGTTTTATGAGGGAAGGGTGAGAATATCATCTTTAATAAGAGTGGAACCGCGGATCAGCTTCGTCTCTTGATTTTAACAAAGGTTGAAATGGAGGCGGAGTTTTTTATATGCGTTATGGCGTAAAAATGAAAAAATGGAGGCATAAATGATGGGAGTAATCAAAAGGCTGAAGGAGGAAATTGCCGTGATCAGGCAGAGAGATCCCGCCATTCATACGGCAATGGAAGTATTTTTATATCCCAGCTTTAAAGTAATGCTGCATTACAGGCTGGCCCATAAGTTATATTTGAAAAAACATTATTTTCTGGCAAGGTGGATATCGCAGAGGGGAGTAAGAAAGACAGGAATCGAGATCCATCCGGGAGCAGTGATAGGAAAAGGGTTTTTTATCGATCATGGGAACGGAGTTATTATCGGCGAGACGACAATCATTGGAGATAATGTGACGCTGTATCAGGGGGTGACTTTGGGAGGAACGGGAAAAGAACATGGAAAGCGCCATCCTACGGTGGGAAATAACGTGATGATAAGCGCAGGGGCAAAAGTGTTAGGTTCCTTTAAAATTGGAGATAATTCCAAAATAGGGGCAGGAAGCGTAGTTTTAGAGGAGGTGCCTCCAGGTTCTACGGTAGTGGGTGTGCCGGGAAGGGTAGTAAAGAGGAAAAAGAAGAATTTGCCCCAGGAAGAAATGGATCATATTAATCTGCCGGATCCGGTAAAAGAGGATATTGCCAATCTCCAGAAGGCGAACAGCGAATTGACGAACCGGCTGCTGGATCTGGAGAGGGAAATACGGAAAATAAAAAATTAAAATTTTTCACGAGGGATAAAGAAAGGAGCGTTTTAGCAAGATGAAAATTTATAATACGTTGTCGAAGAAAAAAGAAGAATTTGTACCGATTGAGGAAGGAAAAGTAAGGATGTATGTGTGCGGGCCCACGGTTTATAATCTGATCCACATCGGGAATGCCAGGCCGATGATCGTATTCGATACGGTCAGAAGGTATATGGAGCATAAGGGGCTTGAGGTTAATTATGTATCGAATTTCACCGATGTGGATGATAAGATCATTAAAAAAGCGGTGGAAGAGGGCGTGGATGCTGCGGTAATTTCAAAGCGCTATATCGAAGAATGCAAGAAAGATATGGAGGCGATGAATGTAAGGCCGGCGACCATGCATCCGCTTGCGACGGAAGAGATCGACGGCATGCTGGATATGATCGGAAAATTGGTAGAACAGGGATATGCTTATAAGGCAGAAGACGGAACGGTTTATTTCAGAACTCGTAATTTTAAGGAATATGGAAAGCTGTCCCACAAAAATCTGGATGACTTGCAGGGCGGGAACCGTTCCCTCCTTGTGTCGGGGGAAGGGCAAAAGGAGGATGGGCTCGATTTCGTGTTATGGAAGCCGAAGAAAGAGGGCGAGCCTTATTGGGAGTCGCCCTGGTGCAACGGGCGTCCCGGATGGCATATCGAATGTTCCGTCATGAGCAAACGGTATCTGGGAGATGAGATCGATATTCATGCGGGAGGGGAAGACCTGGTATTCCCTCATCATGAAAATGAGATCGCGCAGTCAGAGGCCGCGAACGGCAAAACTTTTGCCAGATATTGGATGCACAATGCTTTTTTAAATATTGATAATAGAAAGATGTCGAAATCGGCAGGAAACTTTTTTACGGTGCGCGATATTAGCGAGAAGTATGATTTGCAGGTCTTAAGATTTTTTATGCTTTCCGCCCACTACAGGAGTCCGCTTAACTTCAGCGCCGAGTTGATGGAGGCGGCGAAAAACGGTTATGAGAGGATCGTCACCAGCGTGGGCAATCTGAATTATCTGGCAGGAAATGCGGCACAGGGTGACATGAGCGGGGAAGAAAAGAAGCTTTTGGCAGAGGCCGGGAATTTTGAAGCAAAGTTTGACGAAGCTATGGACGATGATTTTAATACGGCGGATGCGATTGCGGCAATTTTTGAGCTGGTGAAGTTTGCGAATACTTATGGAAATGAAAAGAGCAGCGCTGCCTTCCTGACTGCTTTGAAAGAAAAAATTGTGGAATTGTCGGATATTTGCGGCCTTTTGGTGGAAAAGAAAGAAGAGGGGATGCTGGATGAGGAGATCGAAGGGCTGATCGAAGAACGCCAGGCGGCGCGCAAGGCGAAAAATTTTGCCAGGGCGGATGAAATCCGCAAAGAACTGTTAGAGAAAGGGATCATTCTGGAAGATACCCGCGAAGGTGTGAAATGGAAGAGAGCTTAAGTCTGTTAAGACAATTAAAAAAAGAATTTGACTGCAGAGAGGTGGATATTCGGACATATTCCCCCCTTGCGCTTGCCTATATAGGAGACAGCATTTATGATGTGGTCATTCGTACCGTAGTGGTGGAACGGGGAAACCAAAGCGCAAAGAAGCTTCACAGAACGGCGGTCCGGTATGTGAATGCGGGTACTCAGGCGAGGATGGCGGAGGCGCTTCAGGAGATTATGACGGAAGAAGAGAAAGAGGTGTACCGGCGGGGAAGAAATGCAAAATCTAATTCCACGGCAAAAAATGCTTCCGTGACCGATTATCGAAAGGCGACGGGGATGGAAGCCTTGATAGGCTATCTTTACCTGCAGGACCGGATGGACAGAGCGGTGGAACTGGTAAAACAGGGACTCGCGTATTTGGGGCTGGAAATATGAATATTTGCTTAAGAATGTTTTAATATTCGAAAAATATGTGGATGTTTTACAGGATACGGTTATATAATGAGATAGCTGATATTGAGATATAGAAATAATGTCCAATCAGGAAAGGAACAGGATAAGGGAATGAGATACGAAGAATTTACAATCGAAGGCAGACATGCAGTAATTGAGGCGTTTCGTTCGGGAAAAACGATAGACAAGCTGTTTATTTTGGATGGATGCAAAGACGGCCCCATAGAAACGATCAAAAGAGAAGCGAAGAGGCATGACTGTATCGTTCGATTTGTCACAAAAGAACGGCTGGGCCAGATGTCGGAAACCGGAAAGCATCAAGGGGTGATCGCCTATGCGGCTGCGTATGAATATGCGGAAGTGGAAGATATTCTCCGAATAGCGGAGGAAAAAGGGGAGCCTCCGTTTCTCTTTTTGCTGGATAATATAGAAGATCCTTATAATCTTGGAGCAATTATCAGGACAGCGAATCTGGCAGGGGCCCATGGAGTGGTTATTCCCAAGAACAGAGCCGTTGGCCTGACAGCTTCCGTGGCAAGGGCGTCCGCAGGAGCGTTAAATTATACTCCTGTGGCAAAGGTGACAAATCTGACGAAAACTATCGAAGACTTGAAGAAGCGCGGCCTCTGGTTCGTATGTGCGGATATGGACGGCACATCGATGTATCAGCTGGATTTGAAGGGGCCGGTCGGCATGGTAATCGGCAGCGAAGGAGAGGGCGTAGGAAGGATGGTGAAAAAGGCTTGCGATTTTTCGGCGGCCATTCCCATGAAAGGAGATATCGACTCGCTGAACGCATCGGTAGCGGCAGGCGTGCTGGCTTATGAGATCGTGAGACAAAGGATCGGAACAGGCAAGTAAGCGATAGAGCTGGAGTAGGTAATTTATGAAAAAAGATATTCATTTGGTGCAAAAGATATTGCTTCTCATGATCGGCATATTATCGATTATGCTTATGGCAGTGTTGGTACTGAAGGTTCATGAGATTCATCAGGAAAAACTGCAAAAAGAGGAATGGGAAGTCAGGCATGTGGAAGTGCAGGCGGAGGTGGATGATGTCCGTATGAAGATACAGGAATTGTCAGAGGACAGCGAAGCCTTGCAGACTTTTTTGGAAGAGAGCCTGAAAATGGACGAAGGGGAAACGGGGATGGCTCCGGATTCAGAGGAACTACAGGAACAGGGGGAAGGCGCGGAGCCGGAAGAGGTTTCGGAGCCGGAGGCTATTACGGGAATAGAAGCGGAACCCTCGCAGGAAGCGGAAGCATTGCCTGAAGGACAGGCAACGGAAGAAAATGCCTCTGTCGGGGCGGAATGGGACGGGATGACGCAAAGCGGGGATGCGATTTTGATCGATATCCCGGAGATGGCGCTGCCTCAGCAGCCGGCATTGCCGGAAGAAGAAGCGGTATCCGATAACAGTGTTGTGCCATTACCGGAGGAAGAGACGGTATCCGATAACAGCGTTGTGCCATTACCGGAGGAAGAGACGGTATCCGGGAACGGCAATGCGCCACTGCCGGAAGAAGAGACAGTATCCGGGAACGGCAATATGCTATTGCCGGAAGAAGAAACCGTATCCGGCAATAACAGCACGCAGGAACCGGAGGAAGAAACGATCTCCGGCAATGCGGCCGGCGGCCAGGAACAAGATCCTTATAAGACAATATCGGGCAATGCTGTCGTGGACGGAAAAGTGATTCCTTTTCACTATGATGAAGCGGAACTGACGCTGGAGGCCAGACGTAACATTCGTTCTTCCTATGCGGAAACGGAACAGATGAATGGGAAAGACCGTTATATTATAAGTAGCAGTTCTTATGATTTTTCAAATAAGAAAATTGCCTGTCTGGGCGACAGCATCACGGAAGGAAGCAATTTGGATAAGATGGAAAATTATAAGCAGTATTCCTATCCCTCCGTTTTAAAGAATATTTTGGGAGCGGAAGAAGTTTATAATTTGGGAATCGGAGGTTCTTCTTATGGAAGATACTGGGATAAGCCGTTCGTAGAGAGATATAAAGAAATACCGGCAGATACGGATATTATTCTGGTTATGGGGGGAACCAACGACGGCTTTGCGGCATCGGAAAAAGAACTTGGGAGTCTGTCGGAAAAGAAACCTGCGACTTTTTATGGCGATGTGGATGAGCTGATGAGAGGGCTGAAGGAGAATTACCCTGAGGCTAAGATCATTTTTGCCACTCCTTTGCCAAATATACTTCATGATTACCTGAGAAAGCAAAGGGATTATCTGCTGCCCCAGGCGACATTTGCCAATGCGGTCAAGGAACTGGCAGCTCAGTATGACATCGATGTGATCGACCTGTATAATTCAAATCTGCTGGATACCCATGACGTACAGGTTATTTCCACATATATGCCTGACGGCGTACACGGAAACCCGGCGGGATACCAGGTATTGGCAGAACATATGGCGAGCCAGGTAATACGGATTATGCAGGAAGAAGCCGTGGAAAATCCTACGGTCAGCGGGAACAATGTGGAGAATGAGGGAATCATTATCGATGAAAGCGTCAGCGGAAACAGTTCGGGTGTTCCTGTGACGGAAGGCGGGGAAGCTGTCAGCGGCAATGGAACCAATATTTCCCATATGGAGGACGGCAAATGGATTGACGAAGAAATGATGTCCGAGGAAGAACGGGACCGGGAGGCGCAGAGGGCGGAAGAAAACAATAAAAAAGCGGCCCAGGAGGCAATGGTAGTGGAACCTGCGGCGGAAAACAACAGTCCGGCGGCAGAAGGACAGGAAGGCTCTTCGGCAAATGCCCCCGGAGCTTCTTCGACAAAACCGGAGGAGGAAGAAGCTCCGATGATCGATTATGAGTATGACGGGGAAGCGATTGTTATCCAGTGAAAAACGGGGGAAAGAAGCGGATGCAGGATTTTTACGGTCAGTGCGGCGATGAGGAATTGATATTGCGCCTACGGGACGGAGAAGAAAATATTACCGATTATATTATGGATAAATATAAAAATCTGGTAAAAAGCAAGGCAAGATCCATGTATATTCTTGGCGCGGACAGCGATGATCTGATTCAGGAAGGAATGATAGGTCTGTTTAAGGCGGTCAGGGATTATGACAGCGGAAGGGACGCCAGTTTTTTCACCTTTGCGGATCTGTGCATTTCCAGGCAGATGTATACGGCAGTACAGGCGTCCAGGCGGCAGAAACATGCGCCGTTGAATTCCTATATTTCCTTATACAGCCGTGTGGCTTCGGAAAAAGGACAGGAGGAAGAGGCTGAACTGGTGAATATCCTTGCCGCCCGGGCAGAACTTAGCCCGGAAGAGATGGTGATAGACCGGGAAAACGTAAAAAATCTGGAACGGACGATAGAAAAAGAACTGAGTACCTTTGAAAAGGAGGTCCTGGATCTGCATCTGACGGGAATGGGTTATGCGCAGATCGCGAAGGTGCTGGGGAAGGACGAGAAGTCCGCAGATAACGCGTTGCAGAGAATTAAAGGGAAACTAAAAAAAGTGATCGGATGAGAAATGGAACAGTCCGTATTCAGCCCGGGCGGCAGAAGGCGCCCGGGTTAATTTTATGCTAAGTTTATACTTTTTTTGGAATGGTTTCTTGACTTACATAAAAGGAATGATTATAATTTATGCGATGCCGACCGACTGGTCGGACAGAAATATATGAGAAGATCATAGAGTAAGCATTTGCAGCTTATGGAAAGGCCAGGTTCTTATGATTTCAAAATTCAGTGTAAAAAAACCTTATACGGTATTGGTAGGAGTGGTTATGGCTATCGTGCTGGGAGTTGTTTCGTTCACAAAGATGACGACGGATCTTCTGCCCAATCTCAGTCTGCCATATGTGATCGTAATGACGACATATATCGGCGCGAGTCCGGAAACGGTGGAAATGGTTGTGACAAAGCCGGTGGAATCTTCCATGGCTACGGTGAGCAACATTGAAAATATCAGTTCCATATCCGGTGAGAATTATTCCATGGTTATTCTGGAGTTTGCCCAGAACGCGGATATGAATTCCGTTTCGCTGGAAATCAGGGAGAATCTGGATCAGATCAAAAGTTATTGGGATGATTCTGTGGGAAGTCCTATTATTATGAAAATGAATCCCGATATGATGCCGATTATGGTTGCCGCGGTCGGCCAGGAAGGGGTCGATGATGCCGGGATCAGCGATCTGGCGAAAAATACTATTGTACCCGAACTGGAAAGTATCGAAGGCGTTGCTTCGGCGAGTGCGACAGGGCTTTTGGAAGAAAGCGTGAATGTGATTATCCGGCAGGACAAGATAGATGCCATTAACCGGCAGGTTTTCGGATACATAGACAGCGAACTGGGGGAGAAGGAACAGGAGATTGAGGATGCCAGAAAGGAGATAGAAGACGGCAAGAAGGAAATTGAAGACGGAAGGGCCGATCTCGTAGATGCCCAGAATGAATTGAAGGACTCCAGGCAGGAAATCGAAGAGAATAAAGCGGATTTGGAAAAAGGAAAGCAGGAACTGGAGGACGGAAAGAGGGAGCTGGAGGAGAAAAAGGAAGAGGCGGTAAGCAAGCTGGCAGAGGCGGAGGCCGAATTGCTGACGGCGAAGGCGGATCTGGAAGCGGCAAAAATCAACATTACTTCCCAGATTACCTTGTTGGATGAATTGCAGAAGAAATTAGAGGAGGCGTTGGAGGATTCAGGAGGGACGGACGGGCTGAACCGGTTTGATGAACAGATCGCCGAAAAAGATGGACAGATTGCCCAGACAGAAAGCGAGATTGCCCAGACAAAGGAGGAGATCGCGCGGATTGATGGAGAGATCGGAACTTATAATGCGGTGATCGAATATGCAGGAAACTATTCGGATCAGACGGTAGGTTATGTACAGGAGTACCTAAAAATCGATCCGCCTTCTTCCGGGTCGGTGGAAGAGATCGACGGCGTACTGAATGAATACCCTAATGACATGTCCGTGGGAGAACTGATCGATAGCCTGGAAGGGCGCAAAGCGGCAAAGGAAGAAGAAAAAAGCGCTCTGGATATGAAAATCCTTGAACTGGAGGAGAGCAAAATCCAGCTGGAGGAGGAAAAGATGGAACTGGAACTGCAAAAGAAGCAGGTCGAGGCTATCAAAGAGGAAATCGAATCCCAGCTTCAGCAAGCGGGTATCGATATTACCAACTTTAATTTTAATTTTGATGAAATAAAGAATAAAATAAGAGAACCGCTCGGTATGATCGAAGAAAACCTGGAGAAAGTCAATGCGGGTTTAAAGGAGCTGTATAAAGGAAATCTGAAGGCGGCGGCAGAGCTTGCCAATGCCCAGTCCAAAATCGATCTGGGAGAGTTTCAGATGGACTTGGCAGAGACCCAGCTGGAAGCAGGGGAAAAGCAGATCGAGGCCGGACAGGAACAAATCGACGATGGATTTAAACAGCTGAAAGATGCACTGGAACAGTTAAAAGAAGGGGAAGAACAGCTGGAAGACGGGGCAAAGCAGCTGGAAGAGGCAAGAGAGGATGCTTATGCCAGCGCGGATATGAACGATATCCTTACGGTAGATACCGTGAAATCCTTGCTTGCGGCACAGAATTTTTCCATGCCGGGAGGTTATGTAACGGAGGACGGCATTGATTATCTGGTTCGTGTGGGGGATAAAACACAGGATATTAAGGAATTGGCGGCGATGCCCATCATGAATCCCGATATGGATGGAGTGGATATCATTACTCTTGCGGATGTGGCCGATGTGTTTATGACCGATAATTCCGCGGAAATCTATACAAACATCAACGGAAGCCCCGGCGTCCTTCTTACCATACAGAAGCAGACCGGATATTCCACGGGCGATGTGTCCGACAAATTAAAGGATAGATTTGAAGAGATGATGTCGGAAGATGAAAGCCTGTCTATGATCATACTGATGGATCAGGGCATTTATATCGATATGGTCGTTGATTCCGTAATCAGCAACGTGCTTTTCGGCGCAGTGCTTGCCATACTGATATTGATCATATTTTTAAAGGATATCCGCCCTACGCTCGTTATCGCGCTCTCCATTCCGGTCAGCCTTGTGACGGCAGTAGTATGCATGTATTTCAGCGGGATTACATTGAATATTATTTCCCTTTCAGGGCTGGCGCTGGGCGTCGGGATGCTGGTGGATAATTCTATCGTGGTGATCGAGAATATATACCGTATGAGAAGCGAGGGAAAGAGTATGCGGGATGCCTCTATAGAGGGGGCAAGGGAAGTGGCAGGGGCGATTATGGCTTCCACGCTGACGACCGTCTGCGTATTTTTGCCTATTGTTTTTACAGAAGGCATTACAAGGCAGCTTTTTGTGGATATGGGACTGACCATTGCTTATTCCCTGCTGGCCAGCCTGTTTATAGCTCTGACGGTAGTTCCGGCTATGGCTTCCAAGATGCTGACCAAAACAAAGGAGCAAAAAGAGGATAAGTTCTTTACGAAAGTGATTGACGGATACGGGAAAGTGCTGGAGATTTCCCTGCGGTGGAAACCGGTCGTTCTGACCGGCGTCCTCGTGCTGCTGGCGGTCAGTGCGGCTGCAGCTGTTTCCCGGGGAACTGCGTTTATGCCGGATATGGAAAGTACGCAGATGACGGTCAGCGTGACTATGCCGGAAGGAACGCCCCTGGAAGAAACTGCAAGGACGACGGATGATATTATCGAAAGGATCAGGACGTTGGAAGATGTGGAAGACGTGGGGGCCATGGCGAGTACATCCAGCCTTTTCCTGCTGACAGGGGGAGGAGACAGTGTTAAAAATGCTACGGAAATTTATGTTACTTTGAGGGAAGATAAGGAACTGACAGGGGACGAGCTGGCGAAAAAGATCGAGGAGCTGACGGCGGATATCGAAGAGGCGGAGCTGGTGATCAATACTTCTTCCATGGATATGAGCGCTTTGGGAGGAAGCGGTATATCGATTCAGGTGAGGGGCCGTGAGATCGATACCTTGCAGACGATTGCGGCGGACATCGCCCAAATTGTCCGGGATACGGAAGGGACGACGGAAGTATCGGACGGAATGGAGGACTCCACCGAAGAACTGAGGATTATTATTGACAGGGATAAGGCCATCGGACATGGATTGACCGTAGCGCAGATCTTCCAGCAGATATCGGCCAAGCTGGCGGATGCTTCCAGTGCGACTACGCTGGAAACGGAAATCAGGGAGTACGACGTTTATGTAAGAAATGCGAACGATATTGCCCTGACGAGAGATACGGTTAAAAAGATCAAAATAGATGTGACGAAAAAGGATGGAACGAAGGAAAAAATAACCCTTGCCGATATTGCTGATTTTGAAACGAAGCAGTCTCCGAATGCGGTGAACCGTGCGGATCAGAACCGTTACATAGGAGTAAGCGCCGCTATAGCGGACGGATATAATATCGGGTTGGTATCCCAGGAACTGCAAAAGAAATTGGATGCTTATGAGATGCCGGAAGGATATACCCTTGTGATGAGCGGGGAAAATGAAATGATTACCGAAGCGATGGAGCAGGTATCTTTGATGCTGGTTTTGGCATTGCTGTTTATGTATTTGATTATGGTAGCCCAGTTCCAGTCGCTGCTCTCGCCTTTTATTATTATGTTTACCGTACCACTGGCATTTACCGGAGGGTTTTTCGGACTTTATCTGAGCGGAAGCGAGGTGAGCGTCATTGCATTGATCGGTTTCGTCATGCTGTCCGGTATTATTGTAAATAACGGTATTGTATTGGTGGATTATATTAACCAGTTGAGAGAAGCTGGAATGGAAAAGAAAGAGGCGATTATGGAGGCGGGACGCACGAGACTGCGCCCGGTACTCATGACGGCGCTGACGACGATACTGGCTCTTTCCACTATGGTATTCGGCAATGACATGGGTTCTGAAATGGGAAGGCCCATGGCCGTCGTTACGATCGGGGGATTGGTATACGGTACTTTGCTGACATTGGTTGTAGTTCCCTGCATTTATGATATCTTTATGCGGGAGAAAAGGAGAAAGAAAAATGAAGGAAAAAACGTTGTCTCCGAAAGTAAAGGCACTGTATGAAGCGGTGGAAGAGCTGATTTTTGAAAATATTGACGTAAAGGGAATTAAGGTTTCGGATATCACGGAAAGAGCCGGTATCGGAAAGGGAACTGCTTATGAATATTTTCGGAATAAGGAAGAGATTATAAGCAGCGCCCTGCTGTATCATATCGACCTGATATGCCGGCAGATGGTGGAAAAGGCGGAAGAACTGAAAGATTTCGAAAAAACGATGCAATTTATCCTGTGCAGCATAGATGCGGAAATCAGGAAAAGGGATTGCTTTGTCCAGTTTATCCATCTGGTATCGGATAACGGCCCGATTGGAAAAGCGCTTCAAAATAAGATCAGGGAAAAAGACCAGGAGGTCTGCATGCCGAGAGACGTCATCGCACGGATGATAGAAATAGGAACGGCAAGCGGCGAAATCAGCAAAGAGCTGCCTTTCAGCTATATCAGCATGGAAATCGCCTCCAGCGTATTGACCTACATTATTTATATTTTAAATGAAGAGGGGAAAGAAAGCTGCAGCAAACTCCAGATGCATCATTTGATTTGCAGCGGATTATTAAAAACATTACAATAATTGCAAAGAAAGAAGCGAAAAGGAGGACATTTGTGGAAAAATGTCCTCTTTTTGATGGTGAAAAAATTTTTTTCCATTTATTTGTTGTAAACACTTGAAATACAGTTGTTTAGTTTGGTAAAAAATGTTATACTCGTAAAGTAAAATCATAACCATAAAAAATGAAAATATTAATATATTTAAAATGGGGTATTAGAACCTTGACATAAAAATAAGGTGTTGCATATGAGCTGTTCAAAAGAAAAAAATACGATATTTATATATAAGCATATACGATAAAATATTATAATATTTTGTGCTGCCGATAATGACAAATTATAAGATTGCAGTTAGAGAAGATACAAAGAGGAGAGAGGAAAGCTTATGTTAGACAAAATTAAAGGAATGAAGGTTGAGGAAAAACTAAAATTTTGTTTTACTTTAATTGTTATCATATCCAGTATTTCAGGAGTGATAGGCATGGGGATGCTGTTGCGCAGCGATATTGCGTATAGCAATGCTTTGATTGTTAATGGCTTTTCACAGGGAGAGATAGGAATTTTCAGTACTTATTTGAATAAGGAGCCTTCGATCGTCAGGGAAATGATATTGCAGCATGACGAGGCGGAAATGAAAGAGTCGGATGCGGAATTAGCACAGATACAGGAATTGACAAATGCTGCGGCAATGACGATGATAGCGAACTGTAATAAGCCGGAAGAAGCGGAATATATTAATGTGATTAAAGAAACATTGCCTTTATACAGGGATATTTTTGACCAGGTAAAGGAATATGCGTTGAATAACCAGGATGAAGAAGCTTTTGACCTGCTGATAGCGGAGGGGAAGCCTACATTGAAAAAGCTGACCGATGCTGTGGAGGGCTTGATTGACCTGAATGTGGAGATGGGATATGAAGTTTCCGATAACCTGACGATCCAAAGTTACATATTGATAGGCGCTATGGCTGTCGTTATTCTGGTCACAGTGATTATTTCCATGCGCTTTGCGGCTTTTGTGGCGAGGCTTTTTTCAGAGCCTATCGCCAAGGTAAGGGATGCTTCCGCGGAACTGGCAAAAGGCAATCTCGATATCGAAATTGAGAAAATGTATCCGGATGAGATCGGAGAGATGACGGAATCTTTCAAGGAAGCCGCTAATATGTTGAAACTTTATATCAAAGAATTGTCAAGGGGGCTGGGAGAGATTGCCGAAGGCAACTTTGATATTTATACGGATGTGGATTTTAAAGGCAATTTTAAAGCATTGGAGGAATCCATTGTAAAGATTACAGGATCTTTGAGCTATACGTTAAAGCAGATCAACGAGGCGTCCGAGCAGGTGGCGCTGGGGGCTGCTCAGATGGCAGAGAGCGCACAGGCGCTGGCAGAAGGCGCGACGGATCAGGCCGGTTCGGTGGAAGAGCTGACCGCAACGATCCAGAATATTACGGAAAATGTAGTGGATACTTCGGAAAAGGCAAACAAATCATATGTCAGCGCGCAGGAGTTTGAACAAGAAGCGGAGCGCAGCAACGAAGATATTATGGAGCTGAACCAGGCGATGGAGCGCATTAACAATACATCCAAGGAGATCGCTAATATTATTGCGGCGATTGAGGATATCGCTTCCCAGACAAACCTGTTATCACTGAATGCTTCCATTGAAGCGGCGAGAGCGGGAGAAGCGGGCAAAGGCTTTGCCGTCGTGGCTGACCAGATCGGAAAATTGGCTGCAGACAGCGCGACTTCGGCGATCAATACGAAGAAGCTGATCGAGAATTCTATCCATGAGATTGAACATGGCAACGAGATTACGATGAAAACGACTGCGGCGATCGAATCCGTAATCGGAGGCATTAAAATGCTGGCCGTATCGACAAAAGAAATCAGCGACCTGTCCGTTGCACAGGCAGATGCAATGAAACAGCTGGAGATTGGCGTGGAACAAATCGCAGAAGTTATACAGAACAATTCGGCATCTGCCGAGGAAACCTCAGCGACAAGCGAGGAACTTTCCGCACAGTCAACGAGCCTGGAAGATTTGGTTGGGCAGTTTAAGCTGAAAGCTCAATAGAATTTGGGATTTCTTATAATCGTTTATTTATACGTTGACAAAGCAAATTCATATATGATACAATAGCTTTCGGTAGTCCGGTGACGTGCAGACGAGGCGTCTATACAGAACCGGATATAAGCTGCTATAGCACAGTCGGTAGTGCGCAACATTGGTAGTGTTGAGGTCACCAGTTCGATTCTGGTTAGCAGCTCTGTAATGGTTGAAAATAAAGGCTTTTCAAGGAAATTATTCTTTGAAACGTCTTTATTTTTATTAGATCATCGAAGATCATCTTACTACAGGTTTATTGTTTTTCCTGCATTGGTTTGATATAATTTAATTGATAATGTATAGAATTATGAAATAGCAGCAAGTATATTTTGTGTGTCGTTTTAGATTCCTATATCGCTCTTAAAGCATATAAATACAGATATAGTTGAAAGGATGTGTTTTTATGGCATATGATACGCTGGTCAGAGAAGCGAGAGACCTTCCAGAAGATATGATAGAGCAGGTAATTGATTTTATGAGATTTTTGAAATACACATCGAAAAAGAAACAGACAAAGCCTTCTATAAGTAATGATGTCGTATTTCACAGATCGGTAAATCCGTTAGCGGATGAATTTATTTCTATTGCAGAAGATTTTGACGAAACACCAGAATGCTTTAAGGAGTATATATAATGTATCTATTGGACACCAATGCCCTGTTATACTTTTTATATGATAGTGAAAAGCTTTCAAAAAGAGCATCAGACATAATTTATCATAGTGATGAACAAATCAGTGTAAGCATCGTTTCCATGTGGGAAATTGCCATTAAATCAAGCATTGGAAAATTGGAAATTAAAAGTTCAATTTCTAAGATTGTGGAAACTTGTGAAAATGAACAATTTGAAATTCTTCCCATAAAACCGTTTCATCTGGACGAAATCGGACGACTGCCCACAATTCATGGAGACCCATTTGACCGACTGATTATTTCACAGGCCATTTCAGAAGACTTGGTAATTATTACAAAGGACGGAACAATACCGATGTATAATATCAAGGTTTTATGGTAAATAGAATTGGGGATGTATTTGGATATTCGTCTCACAGAATGTCAGGGGACTTTCGGATTGAAGAAAAAGAAGTCTTGACCTATTGCAGTTGAGACTTCTTTTTGATATACTACCTTAGTATAGACGTCATACTATCACCATACTAAGGTTATACTGTGGTATGATGAAGTACGCAGGAATAAGCTGAGTTGACCGTTGAAAAAGACCATAAAATAAGAAATTCCGCAGAGAGAAGCAAAACTACGCAGAATAATATCTATAATTGGTAGTGTTGAGGTCACCAGTTCGATTCTGGTTAGCAGCTCTGACTATAGAAAATAAAGGCTTTTCGAGGTATATGGCTTCGGGAAGCTTTTGTTATATACAATAAGCTGGCGCGCAAAGCGTGACAGCGTTTGTTACAATAAGCTGGCTCGCAAAGCGTGACAGCGTTTGTTGCGATAAGCCGGTATTTGCCTTGTGGAGAAAAAGCGGGAAACCGGACGGGAGGAGAGATTGTGAGGGCAAAAGAAAAGGTGCGGAACTGCTCCATAGATATTTTCCGGTATGTGTGCGCAATCATGGTTGTCGGGATCCATACGCAGCCCTTGTCGGAGTTTAGCTATGAGGCAGGTTATATATTCAGCAATATTGTTCCAAGAATTGCGGTACCTTTCTTTTTTGCAGCGGCAGGATATTTTTATGTGCAAAAGCTGGAAAGGGGGCAAAAACCCTTTTTTCCATATATCAAAAGGTTGTTGATCCCTTATTTTATCTGGAGCATAATTTATGATATTGTGGATTTTATAGCAAGGGAACAGCCGGATATGAAACATTTTCTGGCGGGTTGTGTCTACCGGTTTGTAATTACCGGGACTTATGAGCATTTCTGGTTTTTTCCTGCGCTTTTGTTTGCCGTTTGCTGCACTACGCTGTTATTTAAAATCGGAGGCGGGAAGCTGCTGATTCCCATAGGCATTTTTTTGTATGGGATTGGCTGTCTTGGATGTTCTTATTACAAGCTGGCAGTAAAGATACCCGGGCTTGGCGGATTGTTTCTGATGCCGCAGTTTGATCTGGTCAGACGTGTCTTGCTCATGGGGCTTCCGTTTTTCTTATGCGGCTATCTGGTATATAAAATAGAAAGTCTGGCAGCAGGTAAAAGGTTATATTTTCCGGCAGTTATTATTACAGGGATATGGCTGGCGGAGATTTACATAGTGCGTGCGTTTCAATGGGAGAACAACATTATTCTTACTTTTGGGCTGTATCCCTTAGTAGTGGTAACGATGCTTATTCTGCTGAAAAATCCTTTGCCCGCCTATAAGGATTTTTCCGGTAAATGTGCGGTTTTGGCCGACTTTACCTATTATTCGCATCCGCTTTACATGGAAGCTTTGTCTTTGGCAGTATTTCGGGTGGTGCATAAGGAAATTACTGCTACGCCTAAGTTTCTATTGACTGTTGCCTTAACGGCAGCAACAGGATTTTTAATTTATATTTTTAATGAATGTGGAGGATGGAAATGGAAGAAAAAAAAGAGCGCTTAAATAAATATCTGGCGGCTTGCGGCGTCTGTTCCAGAAGGGAAGCAGACCGGCTGATTGAGGCTGGAAAAGTGACGGTGGACGGCGAAACGGCTACGATGGGAATGCAGGTCAACGGGCAGGAAAAGATTATAGTTAATAAGAAACCCGTTTTTGGAAAGAATGAAAAAGTAGTGCTTGCTTATTATAAACCGGTCGGCGTTACCTGTACGGAAAAAGACAGACATGCGGAACGAAAAATATGCGATGAACTGAATTATCCGGTCAGGCTGACCTATGCTGGCCGTCTGGATAAGGATTCGGAGGGGCTATTGATCATGACGAACGACGGGGATCTGATCGAGCGGATGATGCGGGGGGCGAACTGCCATGAAAAAGAGTATCAGGTAAGGGTCGATAAGGTGGTGACGGATTCCTTTTTACAGGGGATGGCATCGGGAGTATATCTGGAGGATCTGGATGTGACAACGAGAAAGTGCAAGGTGAGGCGGAGAGGAAGATATTCATTCAGCATGGTGTTGACGCAGGGCTTGAACAGGCAGGTGCGGCGGATGACGGAGAGCTTTGGCTACAGAGTCAGGGCATTGAAACGGAGCAGGGTATTGAACATTACGCTGGGGGATTTGGAGCCTGGCCAGTATCGTGTATTGGAGGGAGACGAATTGAGGGAGCTTTATGAACAGTGTGCCGTCGCGAAAGAAGTATCTGAATAAGACGGCAGGAGTGAAAGTTTGCAGATTATGAAAAGGGCGTGGTTATGGAAATGGAGAACGAAAATTGCCAACAGGATAAAACAGCAGAGCGGATCAGGGAACTGACGCAGCTTTTGAATAAGGCTTCTCTGGCATATTATGCGGAAGACAGGGAGATCATGAGCAATTATGAATATGACAGGCTCTATGATGAACTGGAGGCGTTGGAAAGGGAGACAGGGATTATTTTGTCTAACAGCCCTACTCTTCACGTAGGCTATGAAGCGGTGGATGAACTGCCGAAAGAACGCCATGAGCGGCCGATGCTTTCCCTCGGGAAGACGAAAAGCAGGGAAGAACTGGCGGAATGGCTCGGGGAGCAGAAGGCTCTATTGTCATGGAAGCTGGATGGACTTACCGTAGTGCTGACTTATAAGGATGGAAAATTGGCGAAGGCGGTCACGAGAGGAAACGGAGAAGTCGGAGAAGTGGTAACGAACAATGCAAAAGTGTTCCATAACCTTCCGGTTTCCATTTCCTATGCCGGTGAACTCGTTCTCAGAGGCGAGGCGGTTATTACTTATTCGGATTTTGAACAGATTAACAAGCGGATAGAAGATACCGACGCCAAATATAAAAATCCCAGAAATCTTTGCAGCGGGTCGGTCAGACAGCTGAATAATGAGGTGACGGCGGGGAGGAATGTGAAATTTTTTGCTTTTTCCCTAGTGAAAGCGGAGGAGGCAGATTTCCACAATTCCAGGGAAGAACAGTTCCTTTTTTTGCAGAAATTAGGATTTGAAACGGTGGAATACCGGATGGTGGACAGCAGCAATGTCGGGGAGGTTGTGGGAGAGTTTGAAAAGAAAATAGAAAGCTATGATGTGCCGTCGGACGGCCTTGTTTTGGTTTATGATGATATTGCCTATGGGCAGTCACTGGGGACGACAGCCAAGTTCCCAAGGGATTCCATTGCTTTTAAATGGGCGGATGAGGTGAAAGAAACGGTGCTTAAGGAGATCGAATGGAGTCCCAGCCGGACCGGCCTGATCAATCCGGTGGCTATTTTTGAACCGGTGGAATTGGAAGGGACTACGGTCAGCCGCGCTTCCGTGCATAATATCAGTATTTTGAAAAGCCTGAAGCTGGGAATTGGAGACCGGATCACGGTATATAAGGCGAATATGATCATTCCTCAGATAGCGGAAAACCTGACGGGCAGCGGCACGGTGGAAATACCGGGAAGATGTCCGGTATGCCATGGAGAGACAAAGATCAGCCAGATCAACGACGTCCAGTCATTATATTGCACCAACGAAGAATGCGAAGCGAAAAAAATCAAATCTTTCACCCTTTTTGTGAGCCGGGACGCGATGAATATTGAAGGACTGTCGGAGGCGACGCTGGAGAAGTTTATCGCCAGGGGTTACATCCATGAATTTGCGGATATTTTTCATCTGGACCGCTTTCAGGAGGAGATTGTGGAGATGGAAGGTTTTGGGGAGAAATCTTATCAAAACCTGATGAACAGTGTGGAAGCGGCGAGAAAGACGACGCTTGCCAGACTTATTTTCAGTTTGGGCATTGCAAATATTGGCCTGGCCAACGCGAAAATGATCTGCCGGCATTATCATAACGACTGGAAAGAAATGCTTTCGGCGGATGTGGAAGATCTGAACGGGATAGACGGAGTGGGCGAAGTGATCGCCACCGGGTTTTACGAATATTTTCAGAAAGAGGAAAATCAGAGACGGTGGGAAAATCTGTTGAAAGAAGTAGAGATTGAGAAGGAGCAGATCGATGAAAGCACGCAGACACTGTCGGGTATGTCCTTTGTGGTGACGGGGAGCCTGAACCATTATGAAAGCAGGAAAGAGTTAAAAGAAGAGATTGAGAAGAAGGGCGGGAAGGTAACGGGGAGCGTAACTTCCAAAACGGTCTGCCTGATCAATAACGATAATACTTCCTCTTCATCCAAGAACAAAAAAGCAAGGGAACTGCAAATACCGGTTCTTACGGAAGAGGAATTCATAGAGCAATATTTAGGAGGGCAAAGCGATGCCGATTAAAACACAAAACAGTCTGCCGGCTAAGGGGATATTGGAAAATGAGAATATCTTCGTTATGGATGAAAACAGGGCGATCCATCAGGACATCCGCCCGCTGCAAATATGCATTTTAAATCTGATGCCGGTGAAGCAGGATACGGAGCTGCAGATTTTAAGAGCTTTGTCCAATACGCCGCTCCAGGTGAACGTTACGTTCATGAAGATGAACAGTCATCGTTCCATGAACACTTCCATGAACCATTTGAATCAGTTTTACCATACCTTTGACGAATTGAAGGAAAACAGATATGACGGCCTGATGATCACCGGTGCGCCTGTGGAGCAGATTCCTTTTCAGGAGGTGGATTATTGGGATGAATTGTGCGAAATTATGGAATGGTCCAAAAGAAAAGTGACCTCCGCCCTTCATATCTGCTGGGGGGCTCAGGCGGGGCTTTATTATCATTTTGGCCTGGATAAAGTGCTCCTGCCCCAAAAGCTGTTCGGCATTTATGAACATAAGGTAATGAACCGGAAGATTCCTCTAGTAAGAGGGTTTGACGATTATTTTCTGATTCCCCATAGCCGGCACACGGCCATTCCGGCAGACGCCATCCATGGATGCAGGGAGCTGCTTGTGCTAGCGGAGTCCGAGGAAGCCGGTGTGCTTTTATGTATGGCAGGAGAGGGAAAGCAGATTTTTGTTATGGGACATCCTGAGTATGACCGTATGACGTTACATAATGAATATGTGCGGGATAAAGAAAAGGGACTTCCCATCGATATACCGAAGAACTATTATCCTGATAATGACCCTTCGGAACGCCCGAAGCTGCAATGGCGTTCCCACAGCAATAATTTGTATACCAACTGGTTGAATTATTATGTGTACCAGATTACGGATTATGTGCTTGGGTAGGCGGGCATACGATGGGCCTGAAAAGAGAAAAATTTAAAAAGATGGAAGACCTGCTTTTACAGGGGCAGAAATTATGCAGATGTTGGAAAATTGCGGAAAGGATATGGAGATACTATGGCAGAGAAGAATCTGGATTTTGACAGAATAATAGACAGAAGAAATACGAAATCGATCAAATATGACTGGATAGCAAAAAAGGGAATGCCGGAGGACACGCTGCCTTTATGGGTGGCGGACATGGACTTTCAAGTATCGTCCTATATACAGGAGGCATTGGCCCGGCAGACGGAGCATGGGATCTTTGGATACAGCGATGTACAGGAGACCTATTTTGAGATCGTAAAAGGATGGATGGAGAGAAAACACGGCTGGAAGGTTTCCGAGGACTGGCTCGTAAAAACGCCGAGTGTTGTTTTCGCCCTGGCACTGGCGGTAAAAGCCTTTACGGAACCAGGAGACAGCGTGCTGATACAGCAGCCGGTTTATTATCCTTTTCAGAATATTGTGGATGTAAACGGGAGAAAGATGGTCAGCAGCGATCTCGTATATGAGGCTGGGCGGTATCATATCGACTTTGAAGATTTTGAGGAAAAAATTGTAAAACAAAACGTAAAAATGTTTATCCTCTGTAATCCACACAATCCCGTGGGACGGGTATGGACGCCGGAGGAATTGATAAAGCTGGGCGATATTTGCTGCAAACATCATGTACTCGTAGTAAGCGATGAGATTCACCAAGACTTTGCTTTTGAAAGAAAACATTATGTGTTCGCCGATCTGAAGAAAGAGTACGGAGAAATCACGGTGACATGTACCGCACCCAGCAAGACTTTTAATCTGGCGGGTCTGCAGTTGTCCAATATTTTTATCAGCAATCCTGAAATGAGGAAAGCGTTTTGCAGACAAATGGATCTGTCGGGGTACGGCGAAGTGAACGTGATGGGTCTTGCAGCCTGTGAGGCGGCCTACAGGGACGGCGATGAATGGTATGAAGCCATGCGCAGGTATGTAAAAGCCAATCTGGAGTTTATAAAAGAATATGTGGAAAAAAATATAGCGGGAGTCGTTATGGCAGAGCATGAGGGGACATATTTGGCCTGGCTGGATTTCAGAAAATTGGGATTGTCAGCAAAGGAATTGGAGGAAATGATGGTCCATAAGGCAAGGCTCTGGCTGGACGACGGAAGGATGTTCGGAAAAAGCGGAGAAGGTTTCCAAAGAGTGAATGCTGCCTGTCCGAGAAAAATTTTGGAAGAAGCTCTTCTTAGGATAAAGCAAGCGGTGGATGAAGTAAGGAAGGCATAGCGAAAGAGTGAGCGGTATATAAAAAATCAGGGAGAATATGACAAAAAGTCTTGCATGGAAAGGGCAGGTGTATTATACTAAGCATATAAGGAGAAGTGTATTGAGGTGGCATAAGCGTGAAGGGCTTGTGTCAGAAAGGAGAGGTTATGAGGATATCGGCGATCAATGGCTACAATTCCATATATGGCAAGATAGCCAGCGGAAAAAGGATCCAGACGGCGGCTGACGATGCGGCAGGGCTTGCCATTGCGAATATTATGAAACGCCAAAGCAACGGATTGGACGTGGCGGCTGATAATATTATGGACGGTATCGGCGTTGCCAATATTAAGGACGGCGCATTGGGTACCATGCAGGATTCCTTGCAACGGATTTATGAACTTAGCATCAAGGCATCGAACAGCATGTACGGAGATTCTGAAAAACAGATGATCCAGGATGAGGTTGACCAGCTTTTACAAGATATAGAAAGTACCGCAGTAGGAACCAAATATAACGAAATGAAGCTGATGGACGGCAGCATGGCGGATATGCATATTGCATCGAATGCCGACGGCACGGGCATGAAGATCCAGATGGAGAACGTGACGTTAAAATCTTTGGGGATTGACGGATATAATGTCACAGGCAAATTCGATCTTAGCAGGATTGAGTCGGCGATGGATAAGATCAGTTCTGCCAGAAGCGCGACAGGGGCAAGGACGAACGCTATGGAACATGCGTACAATTCCAATACAAGGACGTCATTGGAAACTGTCGGAGCAAGGAGCCGTATTGAAGATCTGGATATTCCGAAAGCGGTTTCGGAGCAGAAAAAGAACAAACTCTTACAGGATTACCGCATGATGTTCACCCGCAGGAAAATGCAGAATGATTCCATGATAACGAAGCTGTTCGGCATGTAGGATGCCGGCGGTAACGGATGGGTGGCAGGAAGATAAGAAAATAGACGCTCTGGACAGCGGTTTGGCTGTTCAGAGCATTTTTGTATAGGAGACCAGGATGAAAAAAAAGTGGAAAAGCGGAAACAGAAACCGGAAAAGGGGTGGAAAGAGGAAGAACGGACGTGGAAAACGCTTATTTCTATGGGCGGCTGCGACTTTTGCATTGGTGCTGCTTGCAGGAGGCGCAGTTTTAGGTTTTCTTTTTTTTAATAAAGAGAGAGGATGGAAGAAACCGCCGGAACTTTTAACAGAATATATGGCCTATGTCCTGGATGGAGAATATGAAAAGATGTACGGGATATTGGATGCGGAGACTTCGGGGAATGTGAGTTTAGAGGACTTTATAGAAAGGAATGAGGCGATTTATAAAGGAATCGAAATCCGGTCACTGGGGATAAGCGCGGTGGAGTACGATGAAGAAAGGATGGCGGTAAAATACCACAGTTCCTGTGAAACAGCGGCAGGAAATATCAGTTTTGACAACGAGGCATGTTTTATAAAAGGGGAGGAAGGATATTGGCTGTCATGGAATGACGGGCTGATCTTTCCCGGTCTGGAAAAAGGGGATAAAGTCAGGGTATCAACGGAACAGGCAGAAAGGGGCAGCATTTATGACAGGAATGGGGTGCTTCTGGCAGGAAAAGGAGTTGCTTCTTCCGTTGGAATCGTGCCGGGCAAACTGGAGAATAAGGAACAGGCGATCGACGAAATTGCGGAATTGCTGGAAGTAAAGCGGGAGACGATAGAAAAAAAGCTATCGGCTTCTTGGGTAAAAGATGATTATTTTGTTCCAATAAAAACGGTAGCCAAGGTAGAAGAACTGGATTTGATGGCGTTGGAGCCGGAGGATGATTTGATAAGGGAAAAGGAACGGCAGGACAAGCTGCTCGCTATTCCGGGAGTTATGATTTCCGATACGGAAGTGAGGGAATATCCTTTTGGGAAGATCGCATCACATTTGATTGGCTATGTGCAGAATGTGACGGCGGAAGATCTGGAAAAACATGCGGGGGAAGGTTATACGGCCAACAGTGTGATTGGAAGAAGCGGTATGGAGAGCCTTTTTGAAAAAGAATTGAAAGGGAAAAACGGCTGTCGGATTTATATAGAGAATGAAGACGGGGGAGTGAAACAGGAACTGGCTGACAGAGAGGTGGAAAATGGATTTGATATCAGGCTGACCATCGATATACAAGTGCAGTCTCTTTTGTATGGACAGTTTAAAGCAGATGAAAGCTGCAGTGTGGCAATGGATCCTGAGACGGGGGAAGTGCTTGCCCTGGTCAGCACTCCGGCATATGACAATAACCAGTTTATTCTGGGAATGTCCCAGACGCAGTGGGATGCGCTGAATGGAGACGAAAGTCAGCCTTTATATAATAGGTTCCGCCAGGTATGGTGTCCGGGGTCTTCTTTCAAACCTGTGACGGCGGCGGTGGGGTTGGAAAGCGGGATGGTCGATCCTGAGGAGGATTACGGGCAGGAGGGATTGAGCTGGCAGAAGGATAGCTCCTGGGGTGATTATTATATTACGACGCTTCACGAGTATGATCCTTCGGTGTTGGAAAATGCGCTGATTTGCTCCGACAATATATATTTTGCAAAAGCGGCTTTAAAAATCGGGGCAGAAAATATGCAGGAATATCTGGATAAACTTGGTTTTAATGAAGCGGTTCCTTTTGAAATAAATATGTCCGCTTCCAAATATTCCAACGGTGAGACGATAGGAACGGAGATACAGCTGGCGGACAGCGGATACGGGCAAGGACAGATATTGGTAAATCCGCTGCATCTCGCCTGTATTTATACTGCTTTTCGCAATGGGGGAAATATGGTAAAGCCCTATTTGGTATATCAGGAGGATGCGCAGCCGCAACAGTGGATATCCGGGGCGATTTCCACGGATACTGCGGGTCGGGTGCTGGAAGGGCTGAAAGGAGTGGTGAATGATTCGGAAGGGACGGGATATGCCGCCCGCAGGGAGGATGTGCTTCTGGCGGGAAAGACAGGAACAGCGGAAATCAAAGACTCCAAAGAGGATACAACCGGCACGGAACTTGGCTGGTTCGCGGTATTCAGCGCCGGGGAGGATGAGGAAAACCCTATATTGATCGTAAGCATGGTGGAGGATGTGAAAGAGAGGGGAGGAAGCGGTTATGTGGTGGAAAAGGTCAGCCAAGTGCTGGATGTATGGTTCCGAAAAGAGTACCAGGGCGGGAAAGCGGCGGAAGGAGAGACGCCTTAACGTTGCTTTTGCCGGTACGATTCTGGCGCTGGCCGTATGGGGGTGCGGAAATAACGGAAAAACGGACGGATACGGGAAAGCAGCGGGTTATGAGGATGCGGGCATGGATGGGGAAGTCGGCGGAGAGGAAGCTGTGGACGAAGATATGGCCTTAGACCGACAGGAGGAAGACTTGCAGACAGCATCCGGAAAGGCGGCGGAAGCATACCGGGATATTTATGAGAGGGCGGTGCAGGAGAATGCGCTGGGAAGCCTGGAGACGACAAAGGCGATTGTGGACAGAATGGGGGAATACGGCTATTGCGCGATCGACCAGGAAAATAAGAACCAGGTGAATCTGACACACCCGGAACTGGTAAAGGAGTGGATCGGGCTGGCAGAGGAAGGAAAGGACGGGAGACAAACCATTTTCTCGATTATGGATGACGGAGGTTTTATCCGTTTTGACCTGGAGTCGGAGAAAGGAACGATTTTTGTGACAAGGAGTGTTCTGCATTGGAAAGGCGGGATGCCGGAAGTGGATTATACAGAACGTTATCCGGCGGGGGAGTGGAAATATTCGCAGAACGGTTATCTGTTTTTTCGAAAGGAAGTTCCGGCAGGATATGACGGATCTCAAGGATATACGGCTATCCGTGTGGAACCTTTGGATGAAAAATGCAGGGAATGGAACCGCAAATATATTCTTCCGATAGGATATGGAGCCAATGATATGTTTTTGGAGGATTGGACGGAAGGGGAGTGGGAAGTATTGGATTTCGATGATTTGTTTGCAAAGTTGTATTCCTGTGCCTACGGCGTTCCGATTCCCTATGAGCAGTCCGTGGACGGGACTTCTTATTTGGTGCCGGAAAAAGAATACGAAACGGTAATACAGTCTTATTTTTCCATAGATAAAAAAGCCTTGCGCATACGGCAGGGATATGTGGAAGAAAAAGAGGCTTATGAATACAGGACGAGAGGGTTTTACGACTGTGCCAGTTCCCCAAACATTCCATATCCCGAGGTGGTTTCTTACGAGGAAAATGAGGATGGGACTGTCTGCCTGACAGTCAATGCGGTCTGGCCAAAAGAAAATATGGAGAGGGCCTTTTGCCATGAGGTGACGGTCAGGCCTGTGGAAAACGGCGGGTTCCGTTATATATCCAATCGGGTCATTCCATCCGATGAGAACGCGGAACCCACTTGGTATGTAGAAAAACTGGCTTATTTCGATACGAATACTACGCCGAAGGCTTCCGGGCCGATATGTGCGCCTATTGTGGCTCCTACCTGGAGCCTTTGGCTGACTTCATAGCCGTTTTCACGGAGCTTTTCTTCCAGAAGGCTGCAGTTTTCCGTGCCATGGGTATATATGGTGTATAAGGGGAAGGCGCTGTCTGCTTCGGTTTCTTGTATATGTTTGAAGACCTGGGTAATGGCTTTGTTTTTGCCAAGACATTTGCCAAGAATGCCTACAGATCCTTCTTTTGTCACGGTAATTACCGGCTTGATATTGGCCAGTTCTCCGATAGCGGCGGCTGATTTGGAAAGCCGTCCTCCTTTGCAGAGATATTCCAGCGTATCCAGTCCGGCGAAGAGCGTAACTCTGGATTTTAATTCTTCCACTCTGGCAACAATTTCTCCGGCAGGCATATTTTCTTTTGCCAGTGAACATGCGTAATCGGCCAAAATCTTGATCATGCAGGAGGCGGACAAGGAATCGATAATATGGATATCGTCATAGTCTGCCATCGTCTTTGCGATCTGGGCGCTTTGGCATGTGCCGCTCAAAGAAGAAGAGAGAAGGATGCACAGGAGGGTATCCTTATTTTCTTTCGCTGTTTTAAAAATCTCCAGAAACGCCTGGGGGGAAGGCTGGGAGGTTTTAGGGAAGTCTCCGCTGCTTTCCAGTATTTCGTAAAATTCATTTTTATTCAGGGAAATTCCGTCGATATAATCTTCGTCTCCCAAAGTAATGTGGATTGGGACAAATTCAAAATTATTTTCTTTAATTTCTTTTAATTCATAGTCCGAAGAAGAATCTACTAATATTTTAATCATTGTTTACTCCATTTCTGCGCGGCTTTATTGCGCAAAGCCAGCCTGGCTTTCAAGTTTGTGGATGCCGCGCAGACACAAACTTGGGATTGAAAATTTTTAATTTTCAATCTTATCTTCCATGATTTCTTCTGCCATATCGGCGATAAAAGTGAAAAGTTCCATTGCTTCCTTTGATTTTTCCGGCCCTGCTTTTTGGGCCAGCGTGTCGATCAGCTGCAAGCTTTTGGCGTGCTGTTCCTGAAAAGATTTTGCATTCGGATTCAGGTAAATAAAGACCTGCCTCTTATCCGTGTCGGAACGGCGTCTTGTGATAATATTTTTTTCTTCCATGCTTTGCAATGTCCGGTTCATCTGTGATTTCAGCATTTTCGTCTGACGGCACAGATCGGTGGCGGTTGTCGTTCCGTTTTTATCCAGCCGTTGGCGCCGGTGCAGGATATTGCAGATAAGCGCTTCGTTATAAGGCATTTCAGAAACGATCCTGTCGTTGCACAGTATGGTAGAAAGCCTGAGCCATGCTTCCAATAATTCTTCATTCATATATATTCTCTGCCTTTCGTTTTTCTTGTATAGAACTTAAAAAGTTCATAAAGTGAAAAGTTCACAATGTGAAAAACAATTCATATCATATAGCAATTAAAAAGAATTGTCAACAGAAAGTGTATTTTTTTATGGAAATTAATTTTGACAGAATGGGATAGGGCGGAACAGGACAGGGAAAGGAAGCGGCGGCGGCCTGGAACGAGCCTGGCTTGGGATGGGATTTTCTGCTGGAGTTACCAATCAGATTTCACTAATGAAATAGGTAAACGATGTGAAAACGATCGGGTCGGAAGCAACGGGCATCCTGCCCGGCGCTTCCTGAAATTGCCCTCCATGGCAATTTCACCCTGGGCTTTCGACTATTTCATAAGTGAAATGACTGATTGTGCACAACAGCAGAAAATCCCATCCCAAGCCAGGCTCGTTCCAGGCCGCCGCCGCTTCCTTTCCCTGTCCTGTTCCGCCCTATCCCATTCTGTCAAAATTAATTTCCATGTATTTTTTTCCAAATGTACGCAATGAAATACAATTAAAAATACGAGGGGCGGTTGAATATAGGTGGTATGGGTGCTATAATGAGAACAAAAGTAACGGCGCATATTTATGAGTAAGGTAGTATGCGGAAACAGTGCGACAAGGGTAGTATGATTGGAGGTTATTGGTTATGAAGAAAGTGGTTATGGCAGGGCTTGCATGTATAGCGGCGCTTTCCATGTCCTTACCGGTATCTGCACATGAGCCGTATCATTGCGGCGGCCAGAATTGTGCTGAGAATTATTGCTTTATCGATGAGGATGGAGACGGGATCTGCGATAACAGCTGGTGTACGGATGCGGAAGGAAACAGCGTATGCGGCCACGGGAATGATGCTTGCGGTTATTTTATCGATGAAAACGAAGACGGAATCTGTGATCATTGCGTGAACCAGCAGGCAGCTGCCCAAAGCAGCCGTTCGGGCAGAAGAGGGCATCATGGACGCGGAGGACATCATGGGAGAGGACATCACTAGAAGAAGTTTTAGTGGCAAATAATATCAGACAGACAAAAGTAAAATGCTATGCAGAAGATTCGCCGGCTGCATAGCATTTTTTGTGTGGAAATGAATCCTATTGTTATTGTAACTTAGAGTAGCCATACCCATTCACAAGCGCGGTGATCGGCTCACCTTGTTTGCAAAGCGGGCATTCATTAGGCTTGTGGCTGGCATAGTTGGGGATGTCCTGTGTGGAAAAAATAGATTCAATAGGTATCCCGTCCATTTTTGTGATAGCACTGAAGACGGCGGAAATACCCGCTACTTTGCCGCCATGGTAAATCACGCTGTGGTAGCAGTTTTCCAGGGATTCGCCGGTGGAAGCCGTTCCCATCAGGATAAATACATTTTTCTTTTCCAGCATAGGCTTGTAATTGTCACGGAATACGATCTGCCCGCTGATGATTTCCGGTTTGATGACGTATATGGTCTGATGGGCGTTCATGGATACGATGCCGGTTTTGGTCAGTTCTGCAGCCAGGTAAGCGCCGATGACTTCTGTGTTGTCAAGGCAGACGATGGTGTCCACGATTGTCTGCATGGTGTATCTTTGCGCTAATGTCTCGGCAACGGCCGAAGCTTCCGAAGCCCTTGTTTTCAAAGTAGTCATATCGAGGTAGCGTGTGATATGAGAGTGGGGAGTAACGAAATGGCCGGTAAATACCTTCATTTTAATCCGCCGGTCCGCTTTCGCGAGAATTTTCTGCATGTTTGCTTCCATATGTAAACCCTCCTTTGACTTGTTTGGAATATTTTATATTATATCATAGATGAAAGGAAACTTATATAAAAAATATACTGGTAAGGGAAAAAAATTATTGTTTATGGCCTGACGATTTTACATGGTTTTTACATGGAGATGTTTTTGATTTTACATGAGTAATATAGAATGAAAAAAATGAGAAACTAAAGGGAAACGGTTTTACGGCTGCAATGGGCGGCGGAATGTGAGGTCATTATGGATTTTTTTGGGATTCTTACCATGGCGGGAGGACTGGCGTTTTTTTTGTATGGCATGGATGTTATGGGCAGCGGGCTTTCCAGGGCATCCGGCGGCAGATTGGAAATGCTGCTGGAAAGGCTGACGAACAGCAGGTGGAAAGCTGTTTTGTTAGGCGCGGGGGTGACGGCGGTAATCCAATCGTCCTCCGCGACAACGGTTATGGTGGTCGGCTTTGTCAATGCGGGGATCATGAAATTGTCTTCGGCAGTGGGAATCATTATGGGGGCAAATGTGGGAACGACGGTGACGTCCTGGATCCTGAGCCTGGCGGGGATCGAGAGCAATGATTTCTGGCTGCGCCTTTTAAAGCCTTCTTCTTTTGCGCCGGTGCTGGCGGCGCTCGGAGTGATATTCTTCCTGTTTTCCAAAAAGGAAAAATTGAAAAATGCGGGAATGGTTTTTATTGGTTTTGCGGTGCTGATGTCCGGGATGGAAACGATGTCGGGGGCGGTGAAGCCTTTGGCGGAAGTCCCGGAATTTACAGGCATATTGACCGCATTTTCCAATCCGGCGCTCGGAGTGCTGGCGGGGATGGTTCTTACGGCGGTGATCCAGTCTTCTTCGGCATCGGTGGGCATCCTGCAGGCATTATGCGCAACGGGGGCGGTATCCTATGGAGCGGCCGTTCCGATTATTATGGGACAGAACATCGGAACCTGTGTGACGGCTATGATTTCGGGAATCGGGGCAAGCAGAAACGCGAAGCGGGCGGCGCTGATACACCTTTATTTTAATTTGATCGGTACGGTGGTTTTTATGCTCGTATTTTATGGGGCGAATGCCATAGTAGAGTTTGATTTTATGGGGAACAGCGCAAACGCGGCAGGGATAGCGGTTGTGCATACTATATTTAATATTTTTGCCACGGTGGTTT
This sequence comes from Lachnospiraceae bacterium 28-4, assembly GCA_000403275.2. Lineage (GTDB taxonomy): Bacteria > Bacillota > Clostridia > Lachnospirales > Lachnospiraceae > Kineothrix. The sequence goes on along the minus strand of KE159599.1, from coordinate 73,229 downwards.
TGCTTCCTTTTTCTGCATGGCTGGAAAAACTGGCCTGCCTGACAATCCGGGAAGAGGAAAAGGCGGCTGCCGACGATGGGGAAGAAACATTACAGATATTGGATGCCCGTTTTCTTGCGACGCCCGGGCTGGCGCTGGAGCAGTGCCGGGCGGCTGCCGCAGATATGGCGGATTGCGCAAGGGAAGCGATTTTTCTGGCTATGTCGTTAATTTCCGGTTATAATGAGGAAAAAGCGCAGCGTGTGGAAATGCTGGAAAAGAAAGTGGACGATTATGAGGATGAACTGGGTTCTTATCTGGTAAAATTAAGCGGCGGAGACCTGTCGGCGAAGGAGAACCGTATTTTGTCGCTTCTGCTGCATAATATCGGCGACCTGGAGAGGATTTCCGATCACGCGTTGAATATTAAAGAAGCGGCGGCCGAGCTGGCGGAAAAGCAGTTGTGTTTTTCTAATAAGGCATCGGAGGAATTGAAGGTATTTTCCCAGGCGGTAAGGGATATCGTGGATCTTTCATGGAAAGCGCTGGAAGAAGAGGATCTTGAAATCGCGGGAAAGGTGGAGCCTTTGGAAGAAGCGATCGATTCTTTAAACGCGGCAATAAAAAAACGGCATATTAAAAGGCTGCGAAAGGGAAAATGCACGATCGAAATGGGCTTTATCCTTTCGGATATTACGACGAATTATGAGCGGGTGGCAGACCATTGTTCCAATCTTGCGGTCAGTCTGTTCGAAGTTGCGGAGGAAGAGTTCGGAGCGCATGGCTATCTGGATCTGATCCGTGGGGAGGATCATCCGGAATTCGGCGAAGATGTGGAGCGAATGAGGGAAAAATATATTTTACCATAAAGGAATGAAAAAGGATGGCTTTGGTATATATTGTAGAGGATGATGGGAATATCAGGGAGATAGAGGCGTTTGCATTAAAAAATGCGGGATATGATATCCGGGATTTTGCATGTGCAAAAGATTTTTACCGTGAAATGGAACGGGAGAAGCCGGACATTATCCTGCTGGATATTATGCTTCCCGATGAAGATGGCCTGGCGATAGTAAAGAAGCTGAGAAGCCTGGCGGGAACAAGGAACATACCAATTATTATGGTAACGGCAAAAACGTCGGAAATCGATAAGGTAAAGGGGCTGGATACGGGGGCCGATGATTATATGACGAAACCTTTTGGGGTGATGGAACTCATATCGAGAGTGAAAGCATTGCTCAGGCGGAGCCAGGCGTCGCAGGAAAAGTCCCTGCAAATAGGAAAGGTCTGTTTGGACGAAGAAAGGCGGCTTGTGACGGTAGGGGATGAGCCTTGCGAACTTACCTACAAAGAATATGAGTTGTTGAAATTGCTGATGAACAGGGCCGGTATCGTGACAACCAGGGATATGATTCTGGACAGGGTGTGGGGAACAGATTATGAAGGGGAGTCGAGGACGCTGGACATGCATATTAAGACCTTGCGCCAGAAATTAAAAGGGGCAGGGGAGATGATCAGAACGGTGAGGAACGTTGGATATATGTTTATGATGTAGCGAAGCTGCGGCAGGGGGCGGGATGAAGAGAAGAATTTATATACAGATGACGGCGATTGCGGCGATTGCCAGTTTGGCGACGATGCTGCTGGTAGCTTTTGTCTGTTACGAATTGTTTTGCGGGCAGATTTTGGATGATTTGCGGACAGATGCTTATTTATTAAAAGAAGCGGATAATCTGGAAAATATTTTTAAATCCGATGAGATCGTTTCCGGCCGATTGTTACGGGTGACATGGGTGGATGGCCGGGGAGCGGTTATTTTTGAAAATTATGCGGATGCCGCAGGGATGAACAATCACAGCGGCCGCCCCGAGATTGTGCAGGCTCTGGAAGAGGGGGAAGGAGAGGCGGTACGGAGATCCCATACGGTGCAGAAGAATTCTTTTTATTATGCGGTCAGGCTCGAAGACGGAAGCGTGGTTCGCGTAGCAAAAGAGGCGGACAGCATATGGAGCGTTTTTGCAGGAATTTTTCCGGCGATGCTGGCGATTCTGGCGTCACTGCTCATTCTCTGTATGGTGATCGCCCGCTTTTTGATTAAAAGCCTGTTGGCACCGATCGAAAGAATCGCGCAGAATGCGGAAGATCCTGTGGAAGAGGAAGCTTACGAAGAACTTGTCCCCTTTGTGGCGACCATACGGAAGCAGCATGAGGATATTTTAAGAAATGCGGGAATACGGCAGGAATTTACGGCAAACGTATCCCATGAACTGAAGACGCCCCTGACGGTCATATCGGGTTATTCGGAATTGATTGAAAACGGTATGGCCTCAGGGAAGGATATCGTCCGGTTTGCAGGAGAGATCCATAGGAATTCCAATAGGCTGCTGACATTGATCGACGACGTGATACGGCTTTCGGAACTGGATACATCAGAACGGGAAGAAGAATTTGGCATGGTTGATCTGGGAGAGATCGCGGAGACTTGTGTCAATATGCTGCAGGTTCATGCGGAAAAACACGGGGTGGATCTCCGGTTTGAAGGAGAGGGCTGTTTTGTTTATTCGGAAAAACGGATGATGGAAGAACTGGTTTATAATTTATGCGATAATGCGATACGTTATAACCGTGAAGGGGGGAAGGTAAGGGTAGCGGTAAGGAGTGAAAAGGGCCGGGCCATTCTGTGCGTGGAAGATACGGGGATTGGGATCGGGAAGGAACATCAGGAGAGAATATTCGAACGTTTTTACCGGGTAGATAAAAGCCGGTCCAAATCCACGGGCGGGACGGGACTTGGACTGGCGATCGTAAAACATATCGTGGCTAAGAACCGCGCCGTGCTGGCGCTGGAGAGCGAACAGGGGAAGGGGACGAGGATAACGGTTACGTTCGGCGTTTAGAATGGCTCTATTCAAAAAGCCTTCTGCGTTTTTTAGGGAGGAAAAGAAAATTTATAAATTTCTTATGTTTTTATTTTATCATGGAGCAGGAAGAGGGTCAGAACGTTAGGGAGTACCATGACAGCATTGATCAAATCCGTGCATTCCCATACGAGATTCAGGGGGATGACTGCACCGATATAGATCATGACGATATAAATCAGCTTATAAACGCCGATATTCCGGTCGCCCCATAAAAAGGCGAATGCTTTTTCGCCAAAATAGGACCAGCCGATCAGAGTAGTAATGGCAAAAGCGGCGAGGGCGAGGGAAAGAAACTGGCTGCCGCCGAAGGGAAGATAAGAAAAAGCTGCGTCGGCGAGCCCGGTTTCGTTCACATGGAGCAAAGATTCCGGGTGTTTCAGCATATTGGCGACGATTACCAGGCCGGAGAGGAGGCACATGACTACGGTGTCCCAGAATACGGCGGTCATGGATATGTAAGCTTGCCGGGAGGGATTCTTAGTGCCGGAAGCAGCCGCAGGAATGGCGGAAGTGCCGATGCCAGCCTCGTTGGTAAAGAGTCCTCTGGCAATGCCATATCTTGCCGCCTGTTTTAAAGTATAGCCGGCGGCTCCGCCTATGACGGCGTTCGGCGCAAGAGCGCATTTTAGGATGAGGAGGATGGAACGGGCGAGGACATCATGATGAAGGAAAAGAAGGATGCAGCAGCCTCCGATGTAGAGGATGCCGAGGACGGGGACGATCTTCATGCAAATATTTCCGATGGAGCGGATGCCTCCTAATATGACAAGACCGGAGATAAAGGCAGCGGCGATTCCTACCAGATGGGGCGAGAGTCCCCAGGTGGAAGAGGTGGTCTGTGTCAGGGAATTGGCCTGGGTAGTGCATCCCACACCGAAAGCGGCGCATACGGTGGACAATGCATAAAATTTTGCCAGAGCCTTATGATGCAGACCGTTTTTCAGCACATACATAGGGCCTCCGACAAAAAGGCCCTCCTCATTCTTTTCTTTATACAGGACGCTTAAATAACATTCCGCATAGGAAGTAGCCATGCCGAGGATGCCTGTGAGCCAGCACCAGAAAACGGCTCCGGGGCCGCCCAGGGCGACGGCGGTGGAGACGCCTATGATATTGCCGGTGCCGAGAGTTGCGGCAAGAGTAGTCGCCAGGGCTCCAAAGGAGGAAAGATTCCGGCCGGAACCGTTCTGTTTTTCCGGAGTGACGGACAGAAGCAGGGCTTTTCCAATGCGGCGTTGGGGAATACGCAGTTTTAAGGTAAAGAACAGATGGGTTCCCATAAGCAGGAATAAAAGCGGGAAACTCCACAGGAAGTCGTTGATCAGGGATAATAGTTTCAAAATATAACACCTGTACGTTTACTTATTTCTAATATATAAGAGTGACTTGTAATATATGTTTGCTTTTGATATGATTAGTGTAGAAAGAAGTTCTAATTGCTTTAGCAATTTAAGCTCACGCCAGCGGGCGTTTCGCTAAGAACTTCTAGACTTGCTTTGCAAGTCTTTCTACACCGAAGAATGCCCCAAATGAGGGCATTCTTCCCGTGGCCGGTTAGTGTTTTGGGAAAGGGCGGCATGGAGGTTGGCATGGATGGACAGAAGGTAAAAGAAGAGGTGAAGAGGCTTGGCGGCGGGGCGGAAGAGAGTGAAGAATTTCTGGAAGAGCTGGCGGCAGGCCTTGCGGCTTCCCCCGGGATAGGGGAGGAGTTTCTTTTTTTTGCGGAAACGGGAGATTTTTCCTGTAAGGCAAAAATAGAAGGATATACTTTGGTGGATATTCTGGTATGGCAGATTGATCATTTTAAGGCGCAGATGGATAGAGGAAATACCGGTATGAGGAATAATGGAAGCAAAATGGTATTAAGAGCCTTTGATACGATGCTGAAGATGGAAAAAGAACCGGAAAAATATAAGCAGCTGATGCAGACGGAGACAGGGACGGATTATCCGGAAAAATATTAGGGGATGGAGCTATGGGCGTAATTGACAGTCAAAATGTAAATGAAATCATCCGAAGGACGCTGAGTATTATTAATCCAAAAATCATAGCACATGGGGAGATCGTGGGTTATATGGTTTATAAGATGCTGGAGTCCGAGGGGCGCTATGGCGAACAGGAACTTCTGGATTATGCGATGCTTGGGATGCTGCATGATATAGGGCTTTACCGGGAAGATGGCCTGCATAATGTGGCAGACTTTGAAACGGCGGGAAGTCCCTGGGCCCATTCCATATATGGCTTTCTTTTTTTGAAATATTTATCTCCTATGGGGGACAAGGCGGAAATAGTGCTTTACCATCATCTGAATTACAGCCGGTATGGGATGGTAAAAAGCCGGTATTCCCATATTACGGAATGCCTCGCCCTGGCGGATAAGATGGATAATTTTATGCGTTGCAGCGAAACGAAGATAAAGGACGATTATTTTTCAAAATATCGTAACACTCAGTTTTCCGGGGAGGCGCTGGATCTTTTCCATAAGGCGGAAAAGAAATACGGGATAACGGCGAAGCTGGCGAGCGGGGCGTACAGGGATGAACTGAATGATATTATGTCGCGGGGCGTATTTTCGGAAGAATATAAACGAGGATTTTTGGAGATGCTCGTTTACAGCATTGATTTCAGAAGCGAGCATACGGTAGTACATACAATGTCTACGGTGAATTTTGCCATGCAGCTCGGGCGGCTGATGGGGCTGGGGGCGAAGGAACTGCAAAGCTTGTATTATGGCGCGCTTCTGCATGATCTGGGCAAAGTGGCGATACCGCTCGATATATTGGAATCGCCGGGAAGGCTGGAAGAAAAGGACATGCGGGTGATGAGGGCCCATGTGAGGATCACGGAGATGATTCTTTCCGGTCTGGTAGATGAGGAGGTGCTGGAGATTGCGGCAAGGCATCATGAAAAGCTGGACGGGACGGGATACCACAAGGGACTTACGGAAAAGGACTTGACGCTTCCGCAGCAAATAGCGGCTGTGGCCGATATGTTAAGCGCCCTGTATGGAAAGCGCAGTTATAAGGATTCTTTTGACAGCGGAAAGATACGGAAGATTCTGCAGGAGGATGCGGACAACCATAAGATCAGCAAACAGACGGTGGACTGCCTGATGGAACATTACGATGAAGTGATCGAAAAATATGAGGAACAGAAGGATGAGACCATAGGGCTTTATTTGAGCATTAAACATCAGCAAGAAGAAATCAGCAAAAGGCTGAAGCGGATCGTGCCTTAGGGGGGAGGATGCTATGCAGATCATTATTGTTGGTTGTGGGAACGTAGGTTCTACAATCGTGGAAAAGTTGAGCAAAGAGGGACATAATATAACGGTTATTGATACGAAAGCCGATGCCATTAAAAATATTACCATTAATTACGATGTTATGGGGATGGTGGGAAACGGAGCCGGTTATTCCATGCAGAGGGATGCCGGGATAGAAGGCGCGGATCTGATGATCGCCGTGACCGGATCGGACGAGCTGAATCTGCTGTGCTGCCTGATAGCGAAAAAAGCGGGCGGATGCCATACGATAGCGAGAGTCCGCAATCCGGTTTACAGCAGGGAGATTAGTTTTATCAAGGAAGAATTAGGGCTTTCCATGGTTATTAATCCGGAAGATGCGGCGGCCATGGAGATTGCCAGGGTGTTGAAATTTCCGTCGGCGATCAAGATCGATACCTTTGCAAAAGGGCGGATTGAGCTGGTGAAATACCGAATAGAGGAGGGATCTTTCCTCTGCGATAAAGCGTTAAAAGATGTATCCGCCGGGACGAAGTGCGATGTACTCGTCTGCATGGTGGAGCGGGAAGAAAATGTATATATTCCTGACGGAAATTTTATATTACGGGCAAAGGATGAAATTTCCGTAGTGGGATCGGTGAAAAACAGCGTCCGGTTTTTTAAAAAACTGGGAGTACCTACGATGAGGGCGAAGAGCGCTTTTATTGTAGGAGGCGGTGAAACGGCGTATTATCTTGCAAAACAGCTGATCTCCATAGGAGTGTCCGTAAAGATCGTGGAAAGGGATATAGCGAGATGCGAGGAATTGAGCGAGCTGCTGCCGCAGGCGATGCTTATTCACGGAGACGGCACCGACAGGAATTTGTTGATGGAAGAGGGGCTCCCGAAAGCGGAGTCCTTTGTGGCGCTGACGAATTTTGATGAGGAAAACATCATGCTTTCCCTTTTTGTGAAAAGTATTTCCAAAGCGAAGCTGATTACAAAAGTACACAGGATCGCGTATGATGAAATTATCGGCGGACTGGAGCTTGGCACCGTTATTTATCCGAAGTATATTACGGCGGAGTCCATCGTTAAGCATGTTCGCGCCCTCCATAATTCCATAGGGAGCAATATTGAGACGCTTTACAGGATGAGCAATGACAGGGTGGAGGCTTTGGAGTTTATCGTTAAGGAGGATTCTCCGGTGGTGGGAATTCCTTTGCAGGAACTGCGTTTAAAACCCAATATGCTTATTTGCAGCATCAACCATAAAGGGAACATCATAACTCCGGGCGGGCAGAGCGAGATTGCCGTAGGGGACACGGTGGTAATCGTTACAACGATAACGGGACTACATGATATTAAGGATATATTAAAGCCCTAGTGTGAGAAAAACATTAAGAAACACTAAGGCTGCAAGGGACGCAGCCTAAGAGTTTCTCAATGTTTGGAAGAATGCCCAAAATACGGGCATTCTTCTCGTGGACGATTGGTGCCGCCGGAAAGCGGCGTACGGAAAAGAGAGGGAAGAGATATGAATTATTCGGTGATCCGTTATATCTTGTGCAGAGTATTGGAGTTTGCCGCTTTATTTATGACATTGCCTTTATTGGTTGGATTGATTTATGGAGAAAGCAGCGCCTTTTATTTTCTGTATGTAATCTTGGGCTGTCTGGCGGTGAGCCTGATCGGCAGGAGGTTTAAGCCAAAAAATCAGGTGTTGTATGCAAAAGAAGGGTTCGTGACGGTGTCTTTAAGCTGGATTCTTTTAAGCCTGGTAGGGGCGCTGCCTTTTTATTTGAGCGGTGAGTTTCCTACGTATACGGATGCTTTATTTGAAACGATATCGGGTCTGACGACGACCGGGGCCACGATACTTACCGATGTGGAAAAACTGTCGAAGTGTATCCAGTTCTGGCGGTGTTTTACCCACTGGATCGGAGGCATGGGGGTATTAGTGCTGATTCTGGCGGTGCTTCCTTTGTCGGGAAGCTATAATATGCATTTGATGAGGGCGGAAAGCCCGGGGCCGAGCGTAGGAAAGCTGGTGCCCAAGATAAAAAACACGGCGATGATCCTTTATGGAATCTATCTGGGGATCACGCTGATCGAGATCACCGTCCTGATGTTTGCCGGCTTAAATTTGTATGAGGCAGCCACCCTTACTTTTTCCACAGTGGGAACGGGCGGATTCGGTCTGCTGAATTCCAGCATCGGAAGTTATTCCATGACGGTACAGACGATATTCATTATATTTATGCTGCTGTGCGGGATTAATTTCCAGGTGTTTTATCTATTGCTGATCAAAAAACCGAAGGAAGCATTTGGCAGCGAGGAACTCAGGTATTATCTCGGAATTGTCCTGGCAGCGGCCTTACTGATTGCTTTTAATGTAAGGGGATTTTTTGCAAGCGGATGGGAAGCGTTCCATCATTCCATGTTTCAGGTGGTGTCAGTGATGACCACCACGGGTTTTGCCACGTTGGATTATAATGTATGGCCGGAATTTTCCAGGGCCATAATATTTCTTCTGACGTTGTTAGGAGCCTGTGCGGGAAGTACGGGAGGCGGTTTTAAGGTTTCCAGGCTGATCGTGCTGCTGCGTTCTATAAAAAATGAAATATTTTCCGTAATTCATCCAAGGGGCATAAAAAAACTGCATATGGACGGGCGTATTGTGGAAGATGGGGTGATCAAGTCGATTCAGGTATATACGATGATCTATGTTATGATATTGCTCGGTTCCTTCGTGCTTGTGTCGCTGAATGAATTTGATTTTGTGACAAACATAACGGCGGTGGCCACGACTTTTAATAATGTGGGGCCCGGCTTCAATATGGTGGGGCCTGCCGGAAACTATTCCGCCTTTTCTGTTTTTTCCAAGTTGGTGCTGATGTTTGACATGCTGGCGGGGCGGCTGGAACTGATTCCCATGATCGTCTTGCTCTCCCCCAGGATGTGGAGAAAATAGGAACCGCGGAAGAGGGAAAGGAGCGGGGAAGAGAGAGGACAAAAGAGGATGATAAAAGAGGAGATAAGGATAAAAAAAGCGATTGTGCATATTTTGGATTCTACGGTGGGAATGCCGGTTCTGTCGGACGGGGAACTGGAATTCGGATCGGAGTTTGCGGATTTTTTAAAAGAGCATATCGCCCGGGTATTTTCCGGGGACGACGGAAAGAGCTGCCGGTTTTATAAGGAAGAATCGGAAGTTTACCGGATGCTGGCGCAATATTCCGATGATTTTTTTGTGGATGCAAGCAAAGATATGGCGGAATTTTTATATAGCATCATGAACAGCAATATCGATATTCCGCCGGCCGATCTGATCGTGGTGCGCTTCCGGTATGGGGAAACGGAATATCTGGGGCTGCTGAAAATGAATTATAAATCGCTCTATACGCACAGGACGATGGCTTTGGAGGAAGGCGGCAATACAAACGAGATTATCCGCCATAAATCCATTCTGCCGCCGGAATCCCAGAGGTTGAGCGAAGCAGCTATCATAAAACTGGATGATCTGTCGGTGCAGGTGGTGGAAAAAAAGTATGAAGTGAACGGGGAAAAAACGGATTATTTTTCCTATTTATTCTTAAAATGTTCTTCCCATATGTCCCATAAATCCAAGTTGTCCATCGTGACGAAGGCGGTGGAAGCCGTGCAGAAAGAAGGATACGGCGAGGCGGGGCAGTACGAGGCGCAGATGAGGGCAAAAAGTATTATTCAGGAAGAACTGGAAGAAAAAGGCGGTTTTGTGGTAGAGGAGATCGCGGAAAGGATCTTCGAGGAAAAACCGGAATTAAAGACGGCGTTTCAGGATAAAATGGAAAAATATAATATGGTAAAGGAAGAAGTTCTTCCGCAGAGCGAGACGACGACGAGGAAATACCAGAAACAGCATTTATTTACGGATACGGGGATCGAGATTAAGATTCCCATGGAGCAGTATAAAGATCCGGGGAGCGTGGAGTTCATAACGAACGAGGACGGAACGGTTTCTGTGCTGATTAAAAACATCGGGCATTTGGAGGCGCGGTTTTAAGTATGGGTACGATATTGGATTATATCAGGGAATATGGGGATTATACGTTTTCCGAGAAGCCGCTGAACGAGGTGGACAGCCTCGTTTTGTGCCAGTTTGCTTATTTAAAATTCGACGGCATCGTACCGGGGGCAGGAGAGCATGGGGATGCCGTATCCATGAGTTTTTTAGAGAGCCATCAGGATAAGGACAGGCTCTTTGCGGATGAACGATATCGGGAAAATAATACGGCGCTGTTCCGGGGGATGCTGGACAGCGCCCGTTTTTCTACCCTGCGCATGAACTATTATGTGAATATGATCGAAACGGATAAGGAAACGCAGTTTTCAGCCGTTACGTTTTTTCTGGAAGACGGAACGATATATGCAGCATACAGAGGGACGGACGAAACGATTGTCGGATGGAAAGAGGATTTTAACCTGGCTTTTTCCAAACCGGTGACAGGGCAGCTTCGGAGCGTGGAATATTTAAACGAGGTGGCTTCTGAATTTGAAAAACCCTTTTTTATGGGAGGACATTCGAAAGGGGGAAATTTTGCAACCTATGCGGCGATGAACTGTAAAGAAGAGATCAGGAACCGGATTGTAAAAATCTACAACCATGATGGACCGGGTTTTCGCCCGGAAATAAGGAAACAGGGCAATTATGACGAAATCGCCGGAAAGGTGGTCAAGATTATTCCCCATTCTTCTTTGGTAGGGATGCTTCTGGAGTCCCATGCGGCGGGATATATGGTGGTGGAGAGCCGGTCATTCGGGCTGCTTCAGCATGATCCGTATAGCTGGCTGGTGAGGGAGGATGAATTCGTCCGGGTAAAAGATATCTATAAAGGCAGGAGATTTATGGATGAGACGCTGAACGAATGGATTTTGTCTTTGAATGAGGAACAGATACATTCGTTTGTGGATACATTATATGAGGTGGTTTCGGCATCCAAGGCGGTTACGCTGATCGATTTTACCGCGGATTGGAAAAAAAGCATGATGGCGGTGGCCGCAGCTTTTAAAGGCCTGGACGAAGAAACGGCTTCCATGCTGAAGAGGATCATAGCCTCTTTGTTCGAACTGGCCGGAGAACGGGCTAGGGAAGAGATCAAAAGCGGTTTTCAGGGGCGCTCCGGAGAGGGAAAATCCGGGACGGAAGGAAACGGACAGAAGCGCCGGGGAAAACACCGTGTTATGAAGAACAAGGGACGGAAGGAAATTCAGGCATCGGAGGAACACAAGGACAGGAAATAGGAGAAAAGGAGTCTCCCATCGGCGGGTTCGTCCGCAGGGGCGTGTGCGGCCGGGAAATATCCCTGGCTGGAAAATTGTCTTTCCGGGTGCCATTGTACTCCAAGGATGGGGAGTTTGTCGTGGGCGATGCCTTCGATGATGCCGTCGTCAGCGGTCTGGACGATCCGGAGTTCCCGCCCGGTTCTGTCTATGGCCTGATGGTGGGCGCTGTTGGTGATCATACGTTTCCCATAGAGCTTTCCAAGAAAAGAGTCTTCCCGCACAGAGGTAGCATGCAGCTTATCTCCATTTTCCCACGCGTGTTCGGGGGATTCTTTGATATGCTGGGTAATCGTTCCTCCGAAATAAACGTTGATGACCTGCATTCCCTTGCATATGCCGAGAACCGGTTTCCTGGCTTTATAAAAGATATCCAGCGCTTGCAGCTGTATGATATCCAGTTCAATATCGATATTTCGGGAACCATGGTTTTTCTGGCCGAAAAAGGCCGGGGTAATATCCCCGCCGCCGGGGAGCAGGAGGGCGTCCATATCGGAAAGCTTTCCGGGATCCATGGTCGTCAGATAATGGACGCCCATAGCGTCCAGGGCTTTTTCATAATTTAAGGTATCTTTGCTTCTTCCTACGATGGCAGCTTGGATACCGGTGGAATAATAGTAATTGTGAAGCATGATGCAACTCCTTTCTGCCCGATGCTGCTTGCTGTTTTTTATTTTATGTGGTTTGCGCCGGGAAAATGACAATCAGGAAAAGGCCGGGGGACAACCGCCTAAGGTTTGGAAATCATATTGACATGAAAATAAGCGAAAAGGTATAATAGTTTTGTAGCTATATGAATCAATCCAAAGCGGTGAAATGGAGATTTGAAATGGGAGAAAAGCGAAATAGAAGCAAAGAGGATAGAGGGATTCCTTTGCTTTTTTCTATTATATTAGTTTTTTGTATATTAGGGGCTGTTGTATTTTCAGTGGCGCAGAAAATTTCCCGGGAAATGGCCTCGTCGGCCATTCAGAATCTGAGTGAAAGCCTGGATTTGATGAAAGGAACAATTGAGGCGGTTCTGATAAAAGAAGCGGAGTTCCAAAAGCTGATGGCACAGGAAATCGCCACGATAAAAGATCCGGAAGAATTTATCCGCTCCTATGAAAAAAACCAGACGATGGTAAAAATATCAATGATACCGGCAGGGGAAACGGTAGGCGTTTCCAATACGGGAGAGAGCTTTTCAGAAGAGGAGCTGGATTTTTCTTCGGGGGGAAGTGTGGAAGGGCTTCCTGTTTCGCAGTCCTATTTGAATTATATGGGAACGTGGGCTTATTCTATGAAATGTCCCATCATAAAGAACGGACAGGAGATCGCAACGCTTTATGTGGAGTATATTTATGATTCTTTGGATGAGTCTCTTCCGAACGGATTTTATAATGGAAGGGCCATGCTCTATATTATGGACGCGAAGAGCGAAAGGCTGGTGCTGAAACCAAAGGGAATGGGGCAGCGGGATGCCGGGCATTTGAATTTGCAGGATTTTTACCGGGCAAATAATATTATGGAGGAAGACCTCCAGGCGGAAGTGGCTGAATGCGTGAAAAACGGGAAAAATATTCTGTTTTATCACGATATCAGGAAAAAAGATGCTTTGAATTATATGTGGGCGGTGAACGATGGAACGATTTACCTGATCGGCTATGTGCCGATCGAGGCGATCCAACAGGAAGGAAAAACCGTAAACCAGAATATCCTTATCGTGGTGGGAGTGATGCTGATCGCCTTTTTCCTGTGCTGTATGCTGTATTATTTTAACCAGCGCCAGCAGGGAAGGATCAGAAGAGAGCGGGAGGCGGAAAGGGAGATACATAACAGGCAGCTGGCGGAAGCCCTGCATGCCGCGCAAATGGCGAGCAATTCGAAGACAATGTTTCTTTCCAATATGTCGCATGATATACGGACGCCGATGAACGCAGTGCTGGGATTTACGGCTTTGCTTGCCAGAGATGCGGAGAATCCTGATAAGGTAAGGGAATATACGAAAAAGATCACGGCGTCCGGCCAGCATCTGCTCAGCCTGATCAACGATATTTTGGATGTGTCCAAGATCGAAAGCGGGAAAGTAGTGCTTACTGTGGAAGAATTTACTTTAAACGATCTGGTTTCTTCAGTGGATGCGATCATCCGCCCGATGGCGGGAGCAAAAAATCAGGAATTTCATGTGGAGGTCACGGGGATCAAGCATGAATATCTGGTCGGGGATGAGACGAGGCTGAATCAGATTGTCATTAACCTTCTCTCCAATGCGGTCAAATATACGCAGGAGGGGGGAAATATATGGTTCCGTATCATTGGATTGAAACAGCGTTCCTCTCAATTCGAACATATCAGAATTGAAGTGGAAGACGATGGTTATGGCATGACGCCGGAATACTTGACAACGATCTTCGATGCGTTTACCAGGGCGGAAAACAGTACCACCAATAAGGTGCAGGGAACCGGGCTCGGCATGGCGATTACAAAAAATATTGTGGAACTTATGGGCGGGACGATCGATGTATCCAGTGAGATAAACAAAGGGAGCATTTTCAAGGTGGAATTGGAATTCCGCATACCGGAAAGCCTGGCGGATAAGAGTTTTTGGGAAAAAAGCGGAATTTCCCGGATTTTGGCCGTAAATGGCAATGCGGGAGCCTGCCAGGGCATTCAGGAACTTATGAAAGATATGAATGTTGAGGTAGATGTAGCACCGAATGTCGAAGAAGCTATGGAAGCTCTTTTGCGCGGCGGTTCTGACTATCAGGTAGTTCTGCTGGATCGCAATGTGCCGGATTTGGATGGAGCAGGAACCGTGAAAAAAATGCGGGAAGAGCTGCCGGAGGAAGCCCTGATACTGTTTTTAACGGATCATGGGACGGAGGGAATCGAAGAAGCGCTTCGGATAAAAAATACGGGGATATTGCATAAGCCATTTTTTGTATCCGCATTGAAAGAAAGTATTTTAGAGATGCGGTCGGATCTGGCGAAAAGAGATGAATTGGAAGAGGAAGAGAGCAGCAGTCTGGAAGGCATGCATTTCCTAGCAGCGGAAGACAATGAGATTAACGCGGAGATTTTAGAGGAATTTTTAACAATAGAAGGGGCCGGCTGCGAAATCGTGGAAAATGGGCAGTTAGCGGTAGAACGTTTCCGCAATGCGGCAGAGGGAGAATTTGATGCGATCTTAATGGATGTGCAGATGCCGGTAATGAACGGTTATGAAGCAACGAAAGCGATCAGGGCGCTGGAACGGAAAGATGCGGCGGAAATCCCCATTATCGCTATGACGGCAAATGCTTTTGCGGAAGACGAAAAAGCAGCTTTGGAAGCCGGCATGAATGTTCATTTGGCGAAACCGATCGATGTTGAATTGTTGAAAAAAGTGGTTAGCAAATATGTGAAAAGAAGAGAATGAGGAATGAAAGGAATGAAGAGAGGGAGTATGAAGAAATGGGCGGCAGTCTGTCTGGCGGGCATAACGATATTGGTACTGGCGGCATGCGGCGGTGAAGAAACGGGCAGCAGGAATCTGCTCAATAACGAGGAGGACAACGAGAAGACCGTAAATTTATTCGGGCCTATGGAGAAAACAAATCCGGACGCTGTGAATGTGGCGAGAAGCGCCTTTGACCTGACGATTGCCATGGCGGAGGAAGAGCTTGGCCTGAGGGTGGAATACAATACGTATACGGCAGAAAATTATGAAGAGAAAACTTATGACGACGTGACGCTGGACAGGGCGAGGAACGATATGGACGATATTTACCTGTTGAATCCCGATACGATAGAAGCGTTGGGCAGTGAGGGGGAATTAATGGATCTGTCGGGGCTTTCCTGTGTGGAGAATCTGAGGGATGTGGTAAAAACAGCGAATACCGTCGACGGAAAGCTGGTGGCGATACCACAGGAAATTGTAGTATATGGTTTATTTATTAATAAAGATATGTTTGATCAGTATAATCTTGCATTGCCCGAAACGCCGGAGGATTTTCTGGAGTGCTGCAGGGTGTTTAAAGAAAACGGAATCGAGACTCCCGTCGGCGCGAACCGCTGGTGGTTGGAACTCTTTGTTTTTGCCCAGGCGTATGCGGATCTGTACAACGGGGGGAATACGGAAGCGGAAATAGAAGCGCTGAATCGTGGGGAAAGCAGGTACAGCGATTATATGCGCCCTGGTTTTGAATTTCTTCAGGAGATGATCGATTGCGGTTATATCGATGCAAAAGCGGCTTACACTTATGAAGCGATTGAAGGAGAAGGGCCGGATTTCCTGGCACAGAAAACGCCGATCGTAATGGCATACTGGGGGGCGGCGAATACGGAGACTGCCTATGGCAACCCGGACTTTGAACTTCTCGTGATTGGTTTGCCGAGCAGCCGGGGTTCTATGCCGGTCATACCTACAACGGGATATGGCGTCGGAGCGAATGCGAAGCACCAGCAGGATGCGGTGGATGTTCTGGAAATAATCCTTTCCGATGAAGCGCTCCAGCTCTATGCAGAGAATAATAAAGTGATTTCTCCTTCTAAAAATGTGGAGGTGGATTGTATTCCGGCGTTAGAACCGTTGAAAGACAAGGTAGAAGAAAATGTTTATGTCCTTGGATCGAATGCAGGGATGAAAGTGGAGCAATGGGGCAATACCTGCCTTATTGTGCGTAAACTGTTAAACGGGGCTACGGTGGACGAATGCATGGCGGAATTCGACAGGCTGCAGGATGAATCGCTGGGGAAATAGATGGTGTGGCTTCAGTAAATGAATAAATCGGGATTTGACAGAGGATAGGGCATTGAACTTAACATATAAAAGAGCTACGATTGAGGATATAGATATATTAACAGAAACAAGGATAGAAGTATTAAGGGCTGTTAATAAGTTGTCTGGTGATATTGATATGAGTGAAGTGAAAAAGCAATCCTATGACTATTATGAAAAAGCTCTTTGTGATGGCACACATATCGCATATTTGATATTTGATGAAAACTGTTTTGTAGGTACTGGTGGCGTCAGTTTTTTCAAATAATGCCAACTTATCATAATCCAAGCGGAAAGAGAGCATATATAATGAATATGTATACACATCCTGATTATAGAAGAAAGGGCATTGCGTATAAAACACTGGACAAACTGATTTGCGATACTAAGTGTAGGGGTATCACATCTATTTCTTTAGAGGCAACTGCTATGGGGCGTCCTTTGTATGAAAAATATGGTTTTGTAAAAATGAATGATGAAATGGAGTTGCCAGAATGACAACTTTATGATTGGCAATAAGATTTTAAGGGGCTGTCCTGAAAGTGTAATTCAGCGATAGCCTTATTTTTATGCCCAAAAGATAGACAAACAGCCTCTGAAGAAAAAATTTTGAGATGAATGGAGAAGTATAGTGCAGAATATAGACTTGGCGGTAGAGAAGAGAATGTAACGGAACATGATTTGCGAAGGATTTTTTATAAAAATGGCGTGACTTATACTTTTGAAAAGAAGAATAGAAAAGGTGAGGTTATTGAAAGAATACCAGTTCACTTTAAAATGCTTATGCGCTCTACCGGTAAGGCAAAACAGGGCGAATGTATATTTATTAGGGACAGTTTACACCATAAGGCAATTAATTTCCTTACAATGGGATTCTATGACTTAATGGATGAACAGTCAAAGAATGATCAGGAGAAGGTTTTCAAATTGGTAGAATTGTCAGCATACCAGACTTTAACTACAGCAATGGCAAAAGGATATATTCGGATTCCGTTAGAGAGCATCATTAATAAAAAGGGATTTACGTTTGATGAGAAAAAGGCGGGGGAGCAGAATCTAAAACTGATTACAGAGAAAACAAAAGACGCTTTAAAAGAAAACGGATTTCGTATGAATGGGAAATATCCAGGAAAACATAAATCGGTAGGATATACAAAAAAAGAATGTGTGGCAGATTATGTCACAAATGCACAAATTAAGAATATTTTATGGGACAGAGTGTGATTGTATTTAATGCGATAAAAACAGATACACAAGCCAGGCTTTCGGGACATGACTGTGACTCTGATTTCGTATATGTTACCAATCATCATGATTTGGCTGGCCTTGCAAAAAGGGCATATATTGAATATCCAACAATAATAAATGGAATAGATGAAAATGGTGCGAATCATTATCATTTTATGCCAGAAGATTATGCAAAAATGGACAATCAGATTTCAGATGCCCAGGAGGCAATAGGAACTTCCACAGATGCCGCTCAGCTCGCATTAAGCTATTATTATGATGGTGGCAGGAACAGCAAGGAGCTGGAAAACTGTTTTATCATTTTATCCGTGATAGGACAGATCAGTATTGATCTTGCGAAGAAGTGCTTTGATATAGATGTTGTAAAGGAAATCAGCCGTATTAGAAACTTGCCTTGTATGAGAAGAAAGGAAATTCCTCGATTTTTTGCAAGTAATAAAAAGAGCAGAAATAAGAAAGACTTTGAGGGTAAAGAAATAAGATCAATGAACTGTCCGATGGATATTATGGCAGGGATCATTGAGGAGAAAGTTATGAAATATGCAGATCGCAAAAGGCATCTTCCATTGCGCAATTTTTGGAATAAGGAAATTATTGGGAAGGCAAACAGGTATAAAAAGGATAAGTTTGTAGAAGAGGTAAGAAATTACAATAAATTTGATAAGTGGCTTAAAAAATATGAAGCAGAAATGAGTAAAGAAACTTTTTTCTCTTTGAAAAACAGTAACATGACACAGTTTCTTGCAAAAGTCAGTAAAGAACTGGATCAGGAAACTATTATGCAACTGGTGATTTATGCGACAGATGATGATCATTCAGATGTTCGTGCAACGATCCTGAATTTTCTTTTTAAGCTGCATAGGGATGAATTCATGAATTGTTTTATAAAAAATGGTCAAAATCAGTGTGAAATTCTTGCAAAAAATGCTTAAAAATCCCGTAAATAAGGTGTTTTGAAATTCTATATATGAGGAAGGAGAAGGGTGTATACATGAAAGAGTCATAAGTTATGCAGTGTATATAATTTTCTCCCGGCCGCAAAACTTAATAATGTATTTTCTGGCTATATTATTATCTGATAATTGAATGTTGTTGGTTAGCATGGTATGATTATTTAAAAAGTTTTGAGAGGGAAATTATGTCTATATTGACGTTTGAAGAGCCATCTCATTGTCCCCAATGCCAAAGTAGTATTTCATCTTTTAATTAAATCGGCTTTTTGACAGGCAGAGTATCAACAATGATTTCTTCCGATACATCAATGTCATCAAGTTTATATTTCCAGCGGAACACAATCGGTTCTTCGTTTATTTCTGCAAAATAGTTGTAGATGCGATTAGTAAGTTCCTCCTTAGATTTGACACGGATGCCTTTAAGCATCTGACGAGTCATCTTGCTGAAGAAACCTTCAACCATATTAAGCCATGATCCATGTTTGGGAGTGAATACAAATTCGAATCTTCCTGGTACGGTTGCCAGGTATTTTCTGGTTGCCTCCGATGTATGAACTTTAAGATTATCGAGTACTATGCGGATTTTGTCTCCCTTTTGGTACTTGTCGTCTAACAGCTTTAAAAATTCTATGTATTCCCTGCTGCTGTGCCTGTCTCTTACAAGCGGAATCGCTTCTCCTGTTTGGAGATCGATTGCAGCTAATAATGAAAGAGTACCTAAACGTTTGTATTCGTAATCCCTACTGATGGCCTGATGCCTTTCGTCCGGCATTAAATCATCCGATGTTGTTGCAACAGCCTGTATTCCAGGCTTTTCATCATAAGACAGCACATGTACAGGTGAATCATCAGATACAATAAGTTCTCCGGATTCGTTAAACTGCATTTCAAGCTGCTTATACACAAGCAGTACATTATGCATTTTGGAATCAAAATCAGGATCTCTGTTCTCGCAATAATAAGTTATTTTATGTGGTTTTATGTCTGCCTCGTCAAGAATCGTATTTACTGTACTTTTATGAATGGTGGAAAGTCTTGTGTATCCAGCTGCTTCAGCAGTTTTATTAATATGTGAGGTCAGCCCTGCATAAGTCCAGGTTTCGGCAGCATATCCAAAATCAACTGGCTTCTGGCACGCGGTGTTAATGATCCAGGCTTTTTCTTCGTCTGTAATCTCAGCATTTCTTCCACGGCCGGGAGCATCAAAGAGTGCGTTTTCAATGCCTCCTTCTTTAAACTTTTTAAGGCAGAGCATGACGCTGCAGCGGTTGAGACCTACTTTATCAGCAATCGCATCTATTGACATGGCATCCGCACGTAATAATAAAATTCGCGCTCTTGTAACGGTTTGAGCTTGAATTGTTCTGGCACGAGTTTGAAGTTCCAGATATTCTCTTTCTTCATTGCTAAGTTCGATTGATGATGCTTTTTTGCCCATGAAAATGTCCTCCAAAATTTTTATAAAGACATTATAGCACAGGTCTTAAATATAGTCGAGCTATTAAAAAGATATTATAGTAGAAATATTTCATTAGGGCAAAAAGTTTATAAAAAGGATGTTTGGGGAGAATATACAGATATTGTTATTAGTGGTATGTGGTTCTGTAATGAATGTGGCAATGTGCTTGGACGTAAATTGTCACAATATGAAAATGAAATAGATCGGAATAGTATTTGAGAAGAGTAGTAGCGGATATAGTATTATTGAATCAATGTGGGAGAACTATATGGCAAGAGATTTAATGCATGATATTATGGAACAAGTTATAGAAGAAGTTGTTGTTGAAGATATTAGAAATCGTGTTCCAGACGAAAAACTCGATGAAAAATTGAGTCAGGATAATATATCAAGGGCATATAAAAATCTTATTGAGAAAGCATCTGATGATTCTCTTGAAACAATCGAAAATATGATGTATGAAAAAGTTCTTGAAGAAAGGGCATGTGCAGATATACTTAGAAGTTGTTTGTTTAAATAAAAATGGATTTGCGGACGGAGCCTACGCTAAATGGCGCTCTTTGTATGAATTAAGTATTATTGCAACTTTTATAAAAAAGTATGGTGAAAATGTCGCAAAGGCTTTTATAAAATCTGCAAATACAGAAGATAGATATGAATGGGCAAGAGAAGCAGATTGTTTTAAAGACTATAATAAAAAATACATTACTTTTTCTGCAATACAAGATAATTGTGAGATAGCAACAAAAGAATGGAAAAAAGAATATAATTTTGTCAATCAATTGGTTCATGCATCGCCTCAAGGTACTATGTATAGATTGGGTGGAGATACTTTTTATAGTCTGCCAGTTCTTATTTTTGATGGCTGGTATTTTTTTACTCTTGATACTCGAACAAACGTTCTATATAATCGTAAATACAGAACGTTTGTTCTAATCTGGTAACGTAAAATCATCGTATATGGTAGTACGGTGATTTTCGATTTAGTAACTTACAAACACACAGATTCAGAGATTCCATTATGTGAAAAATTTAATAGTGATTGAAATAGTATGTAGATTTAGAGCAGTTCAGATTTGGGATTGCTTTAAGTTTTATTTTTGTTATGGATTTTTTTGGATTTTGAATGTGATTTTATATGTTTTTTGCAAGTTTGAGAAAAAGTTGTGAAAAGTTTGGAAGTAAATAGAGAAGTGTATAAGTGAGAGTTAGTAATGAGCATTTGTTATTAGGGTGAAAATTTTGTGGAGGTAGAAAGATTGAATAAACCAAGAAGAGTGAGGATTTATAAGCTAAGTACATTTGATACATTTACAGAGGAAGAACGTGCATTAAATGAAGCATACAAAAATGCTGGCATAAAAGAAAAAGCAACATTAAAGAAAATCAGGGATAATAAGATTGCATTTTATGAAGGTATCAGGAAAATTGACAGGAAAAAACTGTATACATATGAGTATGATAAAGACGGAAAAGTGATTACAGAATCAGAAAATATAAATAAACAGATAGCATTATTTGAAAATGAGATGGTACGTTATACAGAAAATAATTTAGATGGTTTTCCTCTTGTCATGGATATTGTATATATGAAGATTGCATACCAGACATTAGTGTTCAAACAGATATTAGAGAGAGGGCTGCTGATTGATGATAAGAAATTTGTTTTCTATACAGCGACAACAAACCAGATGAAAAATGGTGAATTTGTTTTGGTACAGGAAGACTTCTACAAGAAAAACCAGAATAAGTTCATGTGTGGACTGACTGATGATATCATTAATCAAAAGGGCGGATGCAATAGTGGTAAATATCTGGCATATAAAGGACTACCGTTATCCTCTTCAATAGAGCCAGAAGGATATAAGATTGATATTGATAAATGTATTGTTGTTCCAGATTTTAACACAACGGTTGATGAAGAAGTAGAATGTATAGATATAGACCATGGGAAACGTGAATTTATTAGTATAGAGCGGAGAAAAGAGGATGTCAGAATTCCTCAAACAGATGGTGCCGGAATGTTTCTTCCAGGTGTATTGCCAGCGTCAGCACAGATTAGATGTAGTCACCTTAAAGGTGCGATATTTTCGTTCGATTTCCGCAAATTCTTAGAGCAGGACGAAGTAGAAGGAATAAAACCTGAACCTGTAATCAAGGATGCATGGGAAAATATGCATGATGTGATAAAAGAAGATATACAGGTTATCTTTACAGCATCACAATTGAAGATGTGGAAGTATTATGATTCGTGGGAAGATTATAAAAGAGTGCTTCATGAAAACGGAATGAGAATTTCAATCAATAAATTTGCAGATACAGAACCCAAAGGATATGCTAAAACAAGCTATCAGTTTATACAGACATTATCGTCCGAAAAGTTGACAGATGAAAAGTTAGTAGAGTTATGTGCGGATACGATAGAATATCTGGATAAAATGAAAACGGATTTAAATACCATGATTAAGATTGCAAGTAAGGATGATGATTATATATCTATGGCATTAGAAGTATATAAAGATTTGGTATATGATGAATATATCCAAAGCAAGTTAGAAAGCAAGTTTAAGAGTGAGAGGAGCGATGCAAGAGGAAATAAACTGATATTAAAGGATTCATTGTATAGTTATATTTGCCCTGATTTGTATGCGTTTTGTACATGGTTGTTTTGTGGAATAGAAAATCCACAGGGTATTATTCCGCGTAATTATGTATACAACAGTTTTTATAATGATAAGCCATATGAGGTTGTGGATTGTCTCAGGAGTCCACATTTATATGTAGAGCATGGTATCCGCAAACTGGTAAAAGATGATGTATTAGAAAAGTGTAAGGAGTGGTTTAATGATTTTGATACGATTGTGAGCAGCCATGATTTGCTATGCAGATTATTGATGTTTGATGTTGACGGTGACGAAATTTTACTGACTCCGAATAAGACAATTATAGAGTGTGTGCCAGATGATATTGTACCTTTATACTATGTACCATTTGAACCTGTAAAAACAGAGATTAATAATGATGCGATATATCAGGCAATAGTTTCATGCATGGAAAATACGCAGATTGGTGATATTTCTAATGTAATGACAAAGAATTATAACAATTCTGATACTGACATGGAATTTAACAAGATTGTATGCTGCTATAATAACCTATCAATTGACTATCCCAAAACACAGGATATTGTTAAACTTGGTCAGTATGAAAAGAAATATAATACTTTAAAAGCTGAAAAGAATCCTCATTTTTTCAGGTATGCAAAGGGGAAAAGTCAAGATGCATGTAAAAAGATAAGTAATAGCAATGCAGATAGAGTATGTGCCTATATCCATAAGCGGACAGGAAACAAGAACTATGCATGGAAGGATTCAGAAAAGAAATTCAATCCATCAATTCTGTTTAATAACGAAAATACTGTTGTTATAGACTCTGAAAAATATCGTGAATTAGAAAAAGTGGTGTTTGCTCTTAAAATGAAAGAGCAATCACTTGTTTCTACTATAAAAGATGTCATGAAAGAATTAAACAGGTCTGAAGGATGGAAAGAGAAAATCAGTAGATATGAAGTGTTTTTCCATATGTGTGAAAAAACTATTATGAACATTTTTGATAGTAGGGAAGAAGCCGTTGAATATTTATTGGACATGGAATATCTGCAAAGGGAAAATGAGCATAAGAGTAAAAATATTTTATGGAATTGTTTTGGCGATCTGATTTATAAGAATATATGCAATAATTTGTGTATTGGGAATATCAAACAGCGCAGGAAGCATTACGAAACGAGCGCGGTTAAGATAAAGAAAATAGAAGATAAAACAGTAGAAATCCTAAAAAGAATTCCTGATAATTCGGTGGAGGTGTATAAAGAGGAAATAGACTGGATTGAAAATATGCAGTATAGACGTGGATGTAGCCTGGACAGGGAATTATTGTATATATTATTAGTGTTACAAAAACAGTACAAAGGGAATGTGAAAATATATATAAACCAGAAGAAACAGCTTACTTGTAATACGCTTGATAAATGGCTTGGAGATGGTGTATGTATCTGTAAAAAGGGTTTGAATCGTTTACAAAAGATGGGTGTTATATCACTTCGGACTGTTGCACGAAAGTATTATGAGATAGAAGTTTGTGTACCAGAAGTTGAAGAACAGGATATTGCATTTTCAGTCACCCAAAAGAATCCAATCCCTGAATTTTATGAATATAACAAAGAAAGGAAAGTTGAGAGGTGTGTTATATGTGGTAAGAAATTTGTTAAAGTAAAAAACATGGTAACTTGTGGTGATATGTGTAGCAAAGAGAATCGAAAAAGAAGTAATAATAAATACAGTGCTTAAAAAATTTATATTTTTAGAATACTTTTAAAGTGTCCATTAATCCAGTGTTTTCAAGGATTTACGGGTTTGGTGATAAAAGTGTCAATATTGTATAGGGAGGGGAATAGATACAATCCCAACTATTAATACAAAAGGAATACATAACTATTAAGGAGGTAACATGAACCAAGAAAATCAAGATTC
Source organism: Lachnospiraceae bacterium 28-4 (assembly GCA_000403275.2). Taxonomy (GTDB): domain Bacteria; phylum Bacillota; class Clostridia; order Lachnospirales; family Lachnospiraceae; genus Kineothrix. The sequence goes on along the minus strand of KE159599.1, from coordinate 48,854 downwards.
ACTTAGGGAGAAATTAAATCATGTTATTGCTTCTGGTCTTGTTGCCAAGGCAATATCAATTAGGACAGGGGTTTCTACGGACGTATTGTCACGTTTTAAGAACGGGTATGTCTGCCTATGCGTAGATGATGCGAATAATCTTAAAAATTATCTGGACAAATTGTCTTTGCCTGATTAGAGATAATAACCGCAATATGCGGATTATTATAAATCTGTTAAATGTTGTGAATATCAGGCATTGGCGGTGTATCTGGTATTTGTGGAAAAATCCAGATCATAGAAAGCCGCCAATACTAGACAATTATCTGTAATATTACAGTTATCCATATATCAATCTTCTCCACAGGCTAATGAGGGGTCACAGCCCATTAGCCATTATGTATATCGGCTCCACAACGATATACAGACACAAAACAATAACAGTGTTCATGTATCATACAGCTTTTTGAGATACGAAGCTGCATGGTGTTTTCCACCACAAACACCGTGCAGTGATGTATGAAAATAAAAGATCAAATAATCTTTTTATAAAGAAAGACTTGTATATAAAGTAGTATGAAAGAAGGTGAAAAAGTGAGCCAGACAGAATTGAGAGAATTATAACGTAGCCGTTTTAAATGTGAAAAGCAGTGTTATATAGCGGAACAGACAGGTATTATTGCCGCTGTATTAAGCCAGTTTAGAAACGGACATATCGATCTATATGATTATCTATTTGAAAAATTAGAAGCATATCTTCTAAACAATTAAGCAACCGTCAACCAATCAAACACATATAAAATTCATATTAAAATCTAATATCATTCAAAGTAGCACAATAATCTAAGCTGCCAAAACAAAATTAAAACAAGACAATTGAATAATGCGAAAAATTAAATAAGGATTAAATCGGATTTGTGGAGTCTGATTGAGAGAATTATGAGAAGTACGGAGGAAGTAATTACGGAGAAAAACAAGTAAATAGTAATATCAGTTTGGACAGCATCTATAATGCGATATGGTATTTGAATCCAGAACAACAGGGAATTATCCTTAATCATTATAAGATTACGGAATTATATAGCATACTTGCGGATGATGAAAGTTATAAGAAATATATTGATGATTTATTCGCAGTGTCTGATGGATACATGAAAAGAGCTATTGCACTCTCGGTACTTCATACGGAAGCATTTTTACAAAGTATGGGAAAACAGAGATTTGATGTTTTGGATTCTATGGGAAAAGCATATGATAACTTACCAGATATTGATAAGAAGATATTTTGTGAGAATATGCTTCAGAAGAAAGAATTTTTTCAAGATGCTTATAAAATGATGATGAATAGTTTTCAGAATGCGAAAGAAATAAAGAAAGGGAAGGTGGTCGAGAATGGGGAAGTAAGTAAAAAAGTAGAGAAATAATATAGTAGAGATGGTGTAGAGTAGAAAATATGTTCTGGTTTTATGACGCTTTTTATTGCGGCAGTAATTAAGAGGTGGTATAATTGTAGTTAAATAAGAAGTAGGGGGATTGGGTATGGGTAGAACAATTCTTTGTCCACACTGTAAATCAACGTTTGATGAAAGTATATTGAAAAAGAAAAATAGTATGGATGTATGCTTGGTTTGTGGAGAATCGTTGTTAAGGGATAATGAAGGTTTTGATGAACCAGAAAAAGCGAAAACTAAATGGTATTATTATAAGGTGGCGGAGGATTAGATGATACATTATATGATGATTTTACTCCACTATATACATTTGATGCTGTAGACATAGAGGATGCAAAGAGACAGTTAAAAGAAGTTTTACCCAATAATCCACTTGTAAATGATAATTCACCAGAAAAAGTACGTTGCCCCCGGTGTAGAAGCACAGAGATACAATTGGTTCCAAGAAAATTTAGTTTATTAACAGGCTTCGCAACTAATAAATTTGATAGAATGTGCATTAGGTGTAAGAAAAAATTTTGATAATATTAAAACTGAATAGTGATTTTGATTTCCAAGAGGGATTATTTTCGTAGTCTCTCTTTTATTATGTTCAAAACAAGGAGGAAAATATATTTGAACGATAGTTACATTTTAGATCTTTTGGGAGCATTAGATCAAAGCAAGAGTAAGAAGCAAATTAATGCAGACCTTAAGCAACTTGAAAAAGTAATAAATATGTTGCGTCTCACTGGAACATTTTCAAAAGGTGATACCAAGAAAGAGTTGAATGCTTATATAAAATCTTTACAGTCACAACTTAGTCATATTAAGCTGACAGCTAAAATTGACAGTAAAAATTTGAAAAGAGAAGTTGATAAAGCTTTAAACGATATATCATTTAAAGATATTGATGCGCTGAATGTTGATGAAAATAAAACAAAACTTAAAATAAGAAAAATTATAGCGGATGTCAAGGGGTATGCAGAAAAATCACCTATTACAGTTAATATTGAGTTTAAGAAAAACAAGCTTAATAATGATCTTACAGCATATCTTAATCGGAATACTAAAATAAGTGAATCTTCTGTACTGCTCAAAGAAGCGGAACGAGTTAGAGAACTTATCAATGCTATTGGTGATAAGAAGACATTGAGAGAGGCTACAGATGCAGCATATAAATATGGTGGAAGTATAGAGAAATTGAGTGCGGCTCTTGATGGAGCAAACTATATTTCAAATAAGAATAGTGCTACACTTACAGATATCGCCGATGCTACCCGTGTATCTGCTTCGTTCGCCGCGAATGCAGGAGTTGCAATTGATGAATTATAAAATTCAAATTAAAATCTAATATCATTCAAAGCAGCCCACAATCAAGCTGTGAAAATCAAATTAAATAAGAAAATTAAATAATGGAATAATCGGGTTTGTGGAGTCCGATTGAGAGAATTATGAGATATGGAGGAAGTATTATATTGACAATAACAATGACAGAAAAGAGAATTTATTTTCTAGGTGAAGCATCTATAAACGGTAAAACAGTCCAGACAGAAAGAATTGATAAAATCATTGATGCAGAAACAGAGAAGCCAATATATGAAGATGTGTTTCAGATTACAAAATATGCAGATGTAGAGAACTATAAGAACAAAGATGATTTTATTATAAATCTGCTATCAGTGGCTTACTTCATTTTGAAAGCGGAGGGTGAAATTGAAGGGGCAGTTATACTGAAGGCCATGGAAGAAGGTACAGATATATGCAAATGGGGTATCAGGATGGAAATTATAGATAATGAAAAGTTTCAATATGAGACGTTCGATTGTGCAACAAAAAACTAAATAGAATTATGAGAAGCACGGAGGTAGTAATTACGGAGAAGAAACAAGAAAACAGCAACATTGAATTGGGGCATATTTATGATGCGATACGGTATCTGGAGCCAGAACAACAAATGAATATCTTGGCAAATTATAAGTTTATAGAATTGTATGATATACTCTCAAGCAAAGAAACATACGAGAAATATATCAATGATCTCTTTGCAGTATCTCATGAGTATACTAACAGGGCGATTGCTTTAATGTCCCTTCATACAAAAGTTGTGTTGCAGAGTATGGGAAAACAAAGTTTTGATATATTGGATTCTATGGGGCAGGTATACGACAGTCTGCCAGATATAGATAAGAAGATATTTTGTGAGAATATGCTTCAGAAGAAAGGATTTTTTCAAGATGTTTATAAAATGATGATGAATAGTTTTGAAAATGCGGTGGAAGTGGAGAAGGGAGAGGGGATTGAGAATGGGGAAGTAAGCAAAAAGTGGAGAAATAATATAGTAGAGATGGTGTAGAGTAGAAAATATGTTCGATTTTATGATGCTTTTTATTGCGATAGGGATAAAGAAGTGATATAATTGTAGATAAATAAGCAGGAAATTGGGGGATTGGGATATGGGAAGAACTATTTTATGTCCGCATTGTAAATCGGCATTAAATGAAGATATATTAAAGCAAAGGAACAGTGAAAATATATGTTTGGTATGTGGTGGGTCATTGTTAATGGAAAGTTCTGCTGAAATTCCAAAAGAAACAACTAAATGGTATTATTATAATGGGGCAGGAGGAATATTGACAACAACATTATATGATGATGAAGAACCTTTTTATACATTTGATGCCGTAGATATGCAAGATGCAGAAAGACAGCTGAAAGAAGTTCTGCCTGACAGCCCTCTTGTAAATGATAGTTCACCTGAAAAGGTAGTCTGTCCCCGGTGTAGAAGCACAGAAATACAGTTGGTTCCTAGAAAATTTAGCTTTTTAACCGGCTTTGCAACTAATAAATTTGACAGAATGTGTGTCAGATGCAAGAAAAAATTCTGATAATTTGAAAACTGAATAATGACAAGTAAATATTTAGGAGAGATTATTCTAAAGGTAGTCTCTCTTTTATTATGCACAAAACAAGGAGGAAACTTATAAGTGGATAATCATTTTTCATTAGATATTGTAGGTGCATTGCACCAGAGCAGAAGCAGGAAGCAGATCAATTCCGATATAAAGCAGATTGAAAAGACAATAAATATGCTCCGTCTTACTGGGACATTTGCAAAAGGTGATACAAAGAAGGAAGTGAATGCTTGTATTAAGTCGTTGCAGTCACAGCTTAACCACATAAAGCTGTCAGCCAAAATTGACAGCAGGAATTTAAAAAGTGAAGTGGATAAAGCTTTAAACGGCATGTCATTTAAGGATATTGATGCTTTAAATATTGACGGGGGTAAAACAAAACTTAAAATAAGGAAAGCCATTGCGGATGCCAGGGCATATGCGGAGAAAACACCGATTACCGTAAATATTGAATCCAAGAAGAACAAACTAAACAATGACCTGACTGCATACCTGAATAAGAATAGTAAAATAAATGAATCTTCAATATTGTTGGAAGAAGCGGAAAAAGTCCGGGAACTTATCAATGCTATTGATGGCAAGAAAACTTTGAGGGAAGCAACAGATGCCTTCCAGCTTTACAAGTCGGAAGTTTCCGCAACGGGGTTCAATACGAAAAGCACAACGGACAAAATTAAAGATATGATGGGGCATGTATCAAAGGTTTCAAGCGCCTTTGGCATAGCGTCAATGGCCGTGAACAATTTTGTGAAATCATTAAGGACATTAAAGTCCAATGATACAATCCTGGTTGAGATATCCAAGACAAGCGAAATGACGAAACAGCAGCTAAAGGAACTTGGGGATGAAGCATTTAGGACGGCAAGCAAATATGGGCAGCTGTCTTCCGGGTATTTACTGGGTGTACAGGAAATGGCACGCTCTGGATATGAGGATGCTTCAAAAGAACTTGGTGAACTGTCACTTCTGGCACAGTCCGCGGGTGATATGACAGCAGACAGCGCGAATAATTATCTGTTAGCTACGGATGCAGCCTATAAATATAGTGGAAGTGTTGAGAAACTGAATGCCGCACTTGATGGGGCAAACTATATTTCAAACAAAAATTCTGCATCATTAACTGATATCGCCGATGCAACACGTGTTTCCGCTTCATTTGCCGCAAATGCCGGAGTTGCTATTGATGAACTGACAGCGGCAGAAGCAACAATGATCGCGGTAACGAAAAGAAGCGGTTCCGAAATTGGACGTGCATTCAGAAGCATTGTTCTTAACTTGCAGCAAGTGTCAGGTGAATTTGATGGTGAAGTGATAGATGAAGAACAGCTCAAAAAAGTGGAAGATAGATGTCACAGTTTAGGTGTGGAACTGGAATATATGCAGAATGGCATTGCTACGCTCCGCAATCCGATGGAAGTATTGAAGGATTTGGCGGATGTCTATAATTCATTGCCTGATAATAGCGCGGAAAAGCAGGGGCTGATTTCCGACCTTGGCGGCAAGTACCATGCAAACGCGTTATCCAGTTTATTGAGCCGGTGGGATTTGTACGAGAAGATGCTAGGTGAGTTTTCCCAGGGCACAGGATCGGCACTTGAAGAAGCGGAGAAGACAGCCAATTCATGGGAAGGGCGCTTGAATTCGCTTCAAAATAGTTGGGATTCCTTCATTAATTCATTGACAAATAAAACGGCGATAACTAGCGGAATATTCTTCTTTGACAGACTGATTCAGGGTGCGGAGTCACTGACTGATACAATAGGTGAGATACCAGTAGTACTTACTGCTGTAAATTCTGCAATGGTTGCGATGAACAAGGACTATGGAATTACCCAGTTTGTAAACAAAGAAAATGGAAAATTAGACATTCAGGGAAATATATTCGGCATAGACTTTACTCAAATAAAGAATTTAAAGAAACATTTTTCACAGGCCAGTGAAGAGATAAAATATTGGAATAAGGAATTAAGAAGTGGTAAAGTTGATTCGGATTCTTTTAGCGGTAGTCTTGTAAAAAATAACGCACAATTCAAAGCATACCTACAGACAACTTCCAAAGATGCACCGGCTTCATTATCTGGCTATAAATCATACCTAAATGCATCCGGCGTTTCAACAGAGGCGCTTCGCCTGAAAACAATCCTGCTTAATTCAGCAATTACCATGCTGAGCGGCATTGCAATCCAAGCAGCAGTACAAGGCATCACATACCTTATCCAGAGGGAAGAAGACCTCCGCCAAGCCACCCAAGAAGCCGCAAACGCATATAAAGGATCCGCGTCATCCATAGAGGATTACGCTTCCAGATATGAAGAATTGCATAAAGCTCTTATCGCCGCAAAAGGCAATGAGGAAGAAACATATAATATCAAGAAGCAGTTGTTAGAATTGCAGACAGAACTTAACGGTAAATTTGGTGAAGAATGTGGAACTCTTGACCTGGTAACTAATGCGTATGAATCACAGACAGAAGCTATTAGAAATTTGAATAAAGAAAAAGCCCAATTATTCCTGAATGAGAATAAAGAAGGGATTGACAAAGCAATAGAAGAGATGACAAAAGATGACCGTCATTATAATCTTAGTCTGACTGGGATTTCCGCATATACAGATGAGGGGGCTGCATTAAAGGAAATTGCCGAAAAGTATAAAGATCAGGGCATTACCGTATTGGATGAACTTGGGGATGGCAGTTATGCGCAGTTTTCTGTCCATTTGAAAGCAGACGCACAATCAGCCTATGACACCATCAATGCCTTTGAAAATGACTTAAGGGGCAAGGCGAAAGAATTCGGCGATGAGCATATGTTTGACGATGTTCTGGACATGTCCTCCGGTTCCTTGAACCAAGCTAAGGAAACTATTGATAAATACGGCGATATATTTCAACAAGCCCTTATAGCGGAAATTGCATTGGATGATGTCAAAACAAAGGCCTATGATGAAGCTTTGAATGCGGTAGAAGCATATAACGAGGCTATATTAAAATCCAAAAACCCATATGATGATCAGGATGTTGCAAAAGCAAAGGAAACCCTGGATATGGTTAAAGCTTCCATCCAAGACAATGAAGCTGAATGGGGAAAATATTCGACACTGTTTGATGATGTGTTCGGACAGGCAGACACAAGACTGATTGAGTTTAATGAGGAATTGAAGGATAATAGTGGGCTTCAAGAATTGGCTAAAGATTTGGAAGGCCTTAGCGATCTGGATTTACAGGCACTCGATGAAAATGTCGGAGAAAATAAATCCTTCGACAATCTGAAAGAAGCTGCCGCTGGGTATAAGGTCAATGTTAATGAACTGATTGATGCGTTAGTTCGCTTGGGATATGTACAGGGGGAGGCTCCCAATTTGCTTCAGGACAATGGGGAGACCGCAGCCTTCTCAATTTCCCAAACAATAAACCAGTTAAACACCCGCCTTAAACCTACCTTCGATTCCCTGAAATCCGCATACCAGAACATCTTCACGGATGGCGGGTTCACGCTTGAAAACGTAGACCTGTCCATGTTAGATTCCATCAAATCCAAACTGGACGAACTAAACGGACTGGAAGGCGCGAACATCAGCATAGATTACTCTTCTTTTGATAACCTTGTAAGGGTACTTACTGATTCTTCCTCAAAATCATGGGAAGTTCAAAAGGCATTTGATTCCTTTGCAACATCCGTCCTTAACAGTACGGATGTTATGGATTCCATGGATGAAAGTACCGTACAGCTTGTCGCATCCATGTTAGAGTCCATGGGCGTTGCCAATGCAAATGAGGTGGCATATGAAGCATTCAACGCCAAGATGGAAGGGCTTGCGTTGCAGGAACAACTGCTCGCTGAAACAGGCAAAGAACTTGCCAATGTAACTGCGGATGATGCAGCTGCATTCCTTAACCATGCAGGGGCATCAAAAATTGCCAAAACTTATCTCTTCCAATTAGTTGCCGCAGAACAGGTATTCAATGCACAGGGACTTGACGTAAATGGGAAGATAGAAAAGCTGAAAGAACTTGCAACCGCGTATGGACAGAGCGCAATCGCCGCAAAAATAGCGCATATGGAAGACCAGAACGCAAAGGCACATACATCATTTACGGACAGCGACTACCAGATGCTTATAGATGAAGTAAACAATGCCGTAAATAATGTGCAGATTGATTTCCAAGGTGTAGGCGGCGGTTTTAAATCAGCCGGAACCGCCGGAAAAGAAGCGGCAGATACCTATCTGGAAGCATTCGAAAAAGAATTGAAAGACCTTGACGATTTAAAAGACCGAGGAGAAATCACGGAAAAGCAATACCTGGATGCCCTAAGGCGGCTCTATGTCAAGTATTTCAACCAGAAGAAAAAATACCTGAAGGAATACGAGAAATACGAGCATCAATACCTGGAAGGCATGAAATCCCTCTACGAATCCGCTTTCAGCTACATCACAAAGCAGATCGACAAGCGCATAGATGCAGTCAACAGTCAAAAGGATGCCGCTATATCCGCCCTAGAGGCGGAGCGCGATGTACGCCTGGAAGCGATAGAGGCTCAAAAGGAACAGTATGAACACGAGATCGAAGGCATCGAGGCACAGATAGAGGCCAAGGAAAAAGAAATCAAGGCTATGCAGGACGCCAACGGGGAACGCAAACGTGCCATCGATTTACAGAAAGCGGAATATGAACTCCAGCGCATGCAGAACCAGAAAACCTCCTTCGTCTATAAGGACGGCCAGATGGTATACGAAGCCGATACTTCCGGCATCCGCGATGCCAAACAGGAAGTGGAAGACGCAAAACTGGAAATTGACATCTCCAAAATCGAAAAAGAAATCGACCGGCTGGAAGAAGAAAAGGACCTCCTCCAGGAACGGATCGACCTGCTGGACAAAGAGGCGGAACAGGTCAATCAATATTATGACCAGCTGATTGCCCAGACGGAAAAGCATTACGACGCCATGGTAAAAGGCCTGGAGGATTACAAGTCCCAATTCGAGGCATTGACAGACCTCCTTGAAAACGCACAGCTGGAAGCAAGCCTTTCCGAACTCGGCATCAACATGGACGCCCTGTTAAGCGGCTCGCAGGAAGAATTTGAAAAACTAAAGACCGCCTATATCGGCATCCTTGCCGACATGAGCCGTGGAAATGACGGCGTACTCGAGCAGCTCTCCAGACTGTCCGGCATCAGCACGGAATCTATCAGCTACCTTAATGCAACAAAAGGCGCGTTTGAGGACCTTGGCGCTGTAACACTGGAAGGACTGGAAGAAAGCATTGGCGGTATCGGAGAATCCGCAAGCACTCTTTCCACAAGTGCGGGAGAAGCATCTGCCGCCGCAGGAAACATACAGGAAAGCGTCAGCAATATGTCCCAAAGCATAGCTCCTCTGAATACGGAGCTTGGGAACCTGAAAACCCTGATCGGCGAACTCATTGCATTGTTAAATGACATAACCTTCCCTGAAATCGGTGAGGAAGGCTATGCACAGAAACTAATGGACATGGCACAGGCATTCGGTGAAATCGCCTCGAAATGCGAGGGATTCAAAAACATCGACTTCTCTTCCATCATCGGCTCTGCATCCGCGCCCAGTACGGACGGTGCCGCAATGCCTGACGGGGAGGGGATGGAAGGAGCAGCGGGAACCGGCTTTCTTGGGCTTGCATCTGCCATTTCAGAAGCAGTGTCATCCATTGACGAGCAGATGGGCAAGTTAAAGACGGCATTGGATTCAGGAAATAGTTACTTTACGGGACAGATCGATGTCATCAATGAGGAATATATTCCTGCATGGGAGAACCTGCGGACACGCCTTGCGGAAATCATCGGCGTAGAAGGCGGAGACAGTGAGGATAAGGAAGGCAGGGGGAAACAGGAAGCCGGAAGCACCGACGGCGGTTCCGCATCCAGCGGGAAGCCGGGAAGCATTATAGACATTATGCAGACTGGCGGGAATGCCGTTGACGCAAAGCTGGAAGACCCGTGGTTAAAGGCATTCAACGACTTTGCAACGGACGGCGACAACTCCATCCAGACCATATGCGACAAAATCATTGATCTTGTCACAAAAATGGCGGAGATCGTACAGAAGAAATGCGAAGCTGCCGCAAGCGCATTGCATTCCCTTGCAAAGACGGCAGAGTCATCCCTTTCCGCAGCAGGAGGCTCCGTATCCGGGAACACAGTATCCGGAAATCCCATCCTTGTTTCCCCACATGCGAAAGGCACCGCCAGCCATGCATTTGCAGAAGGCACGGGAAAATACAAAGGGCTGGCACATGACGAGAAATATGCCTTGCGTTCCGAATACGGCCAGCCGGAGCTTACCACGGAACCGGTGCTTGGCAGCTTGCCCAAAGGCACAGTCATTTTCAATGAAGAGCAGACAAAACACATTATGAACAACGAAGGGAAAATTGTCGGAAAGGCATACGATGAGGGGACGATAAGGCTTGCTGATGGGACAGAGATAAGGCCGCTGAACCAAGGTGACAAAGAATATTGGATGGCAAAGAAATTCGATGAGTATTTCAGGGAAAATAGAGATGTATTCCTCAGACCTACTAATGCCATGTTCAAGGTTGCGGAATCCATGGATAGAGTTATAGAAACAATTAACAATACCAGTAATTATCATCAGATCCAAAACAATACATATAACGTAAGTCTGCCGAATGTCACGAATGAAAGTACGGCGGCACAGCTGATGAGGGAACTCAGAGAACTCCCGCGCGAAACATACCAGTATATAAACAGGAGATAACTTATGTTTGACACGAATAAATTTATAATTGACAGTATAGAAATGTTCATTAACAAAAAACTGGAACGGGTCATAAATAATGACCGCATGGCAGTTGTTACAGGAACAAAAATGCATAGAAGAAAGATAAAATACATGGTACAGATGGATGGAGGGGAATATCTTGTAAACGATGGGATAGGGCTTGCGCCGAAACCGAATACAAGGGTATGGGTGCATATTCCAAACGGAAATCTTGAGAATGCGTATATAGCGGCGCGCATTGAATAAATAAGAATTATAAACTGTAACGAAGAATAGGACACCGGTTTTCATAGCAACTCAAAATAATACCATATCAGAAAAAGAAAAACTCCGAAATACTGATTCTATCAACATTTCGGAGTTTTTCATTCCACTGCAGGAAAAGGGACTTGAACCCTCATGATATTGCTATCACACGGACCTGAACCGTGCGCGTCTGCCAATTCCGCCATTCCTGCACGCAAAAGTTATTTTAAACGTTTTTTGTCGTTTTGTCAACTACTAAATTGAAATTTTAGGAAAAATGAATATTTGACTTATAAAAACAACTGTTATATACTTCATATGGAAAGTTGGTTAGCAATTTATTTTGCCGGCAAGGCAGGACGGAGGAAAGAATGAAGAAACTGGAACAGCTTTATGAAGGAAAAGCGAAGAAGGTATTTGCGACGGAAGATCCTGATGTTGTCATCGTGGATTATAAAGACGATGCTACGGCTTTTAACGGAGAGAAAAAAGGGACGATCGTGGGGAAAGGCGTTATCAACAACCGCATGACGAACCATGTATTTCAGATGCTGGAAAAAGAAGGGGTGCCAACTCATTTTATTGAGGAATTGAGCGACAGGGAAACCGCAGTAAAGAAAGTGGAGATCGTGCCTCTTGAAGTGATTATTCGTAATGTGGCGGCGGGCAGTTTTTCTAAAAGGCTGGGCGTGCCGGAGGGAACTCCGTTTAAAGAGCCGACCATTGAATTCAGCTATAAAAATGACGAACTGGGCGATCCGCTGATCAACAGCTATTTTGCAGTAGCTCTTGGCCTTGCGGACTGGGATGAGATAGAAACCATTAAAAAGTATGCTTTTAAGGTGAACGAAGTGTTGAAGGCATATTTCCTTCAGGCCGATATAAAACTGATCGATTTTAAGATCGAGTTTGGGCGTTTCCATGGGGAAATTCTGCTGGCGGACGAAACATCGCCGGATACTTGCAGACTCTGGGACGTACATACGAATGAAAAATTGGATAAAGACCGTTTCCGCAGGGATCTTGGCAATGTGGAAGAAGCATATAACGAGGTATTCAAACGCCTCGGTTTGGCATAAAGAGAATTTCCGGGATAAAAAATTGGTAAAAGGAGAGGCCATATGAGTACGGACAGATATCAGAGCCCTCTTTCCGAGCGCTATGCCAGTAAGGAGATGCAGTATATTTTTTCCCCTGATATGAAATTCAGGACGTGGAGGAAGCTGTGGATCGCTTTGGCGGAAACGGAAAAGGAATTGGGACTCAATATTACGCAGGAGCAGATCGACGAATTGAAAGCCCATGCGGAGGATATTAATTATGATGTAGCAAAAGCGCGGGAAAAGGAAGTGCGCCACGATGTCATGAGCCATGTATATGCGTATGGCGTGCAATGTCCCAAGGCGAAGGGGATCATCCATCTGGGAGCGACCTCCTGCTATGTGGGCGATAATACGGATATTATCGTAATGACGAAGGCGCTGGAACTGGTGAAGAAGAAGCTGGTGAATGTGATGAAAGAACTGGCGGACTTTGCGGACAGATATAAGGCGCAGCCTACGCTGGCATTTACTCATTTCCAGCCGGCCCAGCCGACTTCCGTTGGAAAAAGGGCGACTTTATGGCTGCAGGAGTTTTGCCTGGATCTGGAAGACCTGGATCATGTGCTGTCCCATATGAAGCTGCTCGGGTCGAAGGGAACGACAGGGACACAGGCTTCTTTTCTGGAACTGTTTGATGGAAATCAGGAGTTGATTGACAAGATTGATCCCATGATTGCGGAAAAAATGGGGTTCCGGGAATGCTATCCCGTATCGGGCCAGACTTATTCGCGGAAAGTGGATACGAGAGTGGCAAATGTGCTGGCGGGCATTGCGGCCAGCGCTCATAAGATGTCCAATGATATCCGCCTTTTACAGCATTTGAAAGAAGTGGAGGAGCCTTTTGAAAAAGGGCAGATCGGTTCTTCCGCTATGGCATATAAACGCAATCCCATGAGGAGCGAGCGAATTGCTTCTTTATCCAGATATGTGATGATAGACGCCTTAAATCCGGCGATCACTTCGGCGACCCAGTGGTTTGAACGAACCTTGGACGATTCGGCCAATAAGAGGCTTTCCATTCCGGAAGGATTTCTTGCTGTAGACGGGATATTGGATCTGTGCCTGAATGTGGTGGACGGGCTTGTGGTATATCCGAAAGTGATCGAGAAAAGACTGATGAGCGAACTGCCTTTTATGGCGACGGAAAATATCATGATGGATGCGGTAAAGGCCGGAGGCGACAGGCAGGAATTGCATGAAAGGATTCGCATTCTTTCCATGGAAGCGGGAAGGAATGTGAAAGTGGAAGGCGGGGAAAACAATCTGCTGGAGCTGATCGCGGCAGATCCTGCATTCAATATGACTTTGGAAGATCTGCGCAAGACGATGGATCCTTCCAGATATATCGGTCGCTCCCGAGAACAGGTAGAAGCTTTCCTGAAAAATGTAATGGAGCCGGTTTTGAAAGAAAATGAAGAACTGCTTGGCATAAAAGCGGAGATTCATGTATAAAAAGAGACGGAAATAAGCGTATTTTTAAGGCCTCAGTGTTGCGGCGGCTTTGAGGATGCGCTTTTTGCACTTGCAATGGAAGAGACAGAAAGGAGTAAAGTTAGAGGTATGGGTGGATTTTTTGGAGTGGCGTCGAAGAACGATTGCATGTTTGACCTGTTTTTCGGGACGGACTATCATTCCCATCTGGGAACGAGAAGAGCCGGAATGGCAGTTTATGGAGAAAAAGGGTTTGACCGTTCCATACATAATATTGAGAACGCGCCTTTCCGTACCAAATTTGATAAAGATGTGAACGAGATGGAAGGATATATGGGGATCGGCTGTATTTCCGATTATGAGCCGCAGCCTCTGATCGTCCGTTCCCATCACGGAACTTATGCGATAGAGACGGTGGGGAAAATCAATAATACGGATCAGATCGTGGATCGGATATTCAAAAACGGGAATGCGCATTTCCTGGAAATGAGCGGCGGGGATATCAATGCTACGGAATTGGTAGCGGCGATCATCAATCAAAGGGAAAATCTGGTGGAAGGCATTCAATATGCGCAGGAATTGATCGAGGGTTCCATGACGATCCTTCTGATGACGCCAAAGGGAATCTATGCGGCGAGGGACAGGCTTGGAAGAACTCCGGTGTCCATCGGGAAAAAAGAAGATTCTTATTGCATATCCTTCGAAAGCTTTGCCTATCTGAATCTGGGATATGTGGAAGAAAAGGAATTGGGTCCGGGCGAAATCGTTATCGTGACCCCGGATAGTATCCACACTTTGGCAGCTCCCGGAAAGGATATGAAAATATGCACGTTTTTATGGGTATATTATGGCTATCCTTCTTCTTCTTATGAGGGCATCAGCGTGGAGGAAATGCGTTACCGGTGCGGTTCCCTGCTGGCGAAGCGGGACGATATAAAGCCGGATATTGTGGCCGGGGTGCCGGATTCCGGCACGGCGCATGCCATCGGATATTCCAATGAGTCGGGTATCCCGTTTTCCCGTCCCTTTATTAAGTATACGCCTACCTGGCCCCGGTCTTTTACGCCTACGATACAGAGCAAAAGGAATCTGATCGCGAAAATGAAGTTGATACCGGTGCATGACCTTATTCAGAATAAGAGCCTTCTGCTGATTGATGATTCCATCGTCCGGGGAACACAGATGAGGGAGACCACGGAATTCCTTTATCAGAGCGGCGCAAAAGAAGTGCATATCCGCCCGGCCTGTCCGCCTTTGCTGTATGGTTGTAAGTACTTGAATTTTTCACGTTCCACCTCGGAGATGGATCTGATCACCCGCCAGGTTTTGAAAGAGCTGGAAAGGGAGGGCAGGTATACCCGGCTGGAAGCTTATTCCAATCCGGAGACGGAGGAATATAAAGAAATGGTAAAGCGTGTGGGAGAGAAACTTAATTTTACTTCCCTGCGTTATCACCGGCTGGATGATATGATAGAGTCAGTGGGGATTGACCGGTGCAAGCTTTGCACTTATTGCTGGGATGGGAAGGAATAAATACTGGGGATTGCCCTATGTTAAAAAAGAAATAATTTATTCTTATAACAAGTATAATATATATTGATTTTACTTATAATATGATATCGGGTATAATAATGTGAGAAGTACTGAAAAGCAGATGGATACGGGAGGAATCATATTATGGTAAAAGCAGTAGCAGGCGCTAACTGGGGCGACGAAGGAAAAGGAAAGATTACGGATATGCTGGCGAAAGAGGCGGATATTATCGTCCGTTTTCAAGGAGGCGCGAACGCAGGGCATACGATTGTGAACGATTATGGCAAATTTGCACTTCATACATTGCCGTCAGGGGTATTTTACGGGCATACCACCAGCGTGATCGGCAACGGGGTCGCCCTGAATATTCCGGTGCTTTTCCGGGAAATAGAAACTTTGACGGGCAGAGGGGTTCCTATGCCCAAGATTTTAGTGTCAGACAGGGCGCAGATCGTGATGCCATACCATATTCTATTTGACCAATATGAGGAAGAGCGGTTAGGAAAAAATTCTTTTGGTTCCACGAAATCAGGCATAGCGCCTTTTTATTCCGATAAATATGCAAAGACAGGATTCCAGGTGAGCGAGCTCTTTGATGAGGAACGGCTGAAAGAAAAGGTGGAGAAGACCTTGGAGATGAAAAATGTGCTATTGGAGCATCTCTACCATAAGCCGCCCATCGATAAAGAGGAGCTTTTTGCCACTCTGTGCGATTATCGGGAGATGGTAACGCCTTACGTATGCGATGTATCCGCTTACCTGAACCGGGCATTGAAGGAAAATAAGACAATTCTTTTAGAAGGACAGTTGGGAACTTTAAAAGATCCCGATCACGGCATTTATCCTATGGTGACGTCTTCTTCCACGCTGGCGGCATATGGGGCTATCGGGGCAGGGATTCCGCCCTATGAGATCAAAGAGATCATTACGGTCTGCAAGGCATACTCTTCGGCGGTGGGCGCGGGTGCCTTTGTATCGGAAATTTTTGGCGCAGAGGCGGAGGAGTTGAGACGGCGCGGCGGGGACGGCGGCGAATATGGAGCGACCACCGGGCGTCCAAGGAGGATGGGATGGTTCGACTGCGTGGCTTCCAAATACGGATGCCGGCTGCAAGGAACTACGGATGTTGCTTTTACAGTATTGGATGTACTCGGTTATCTGGATGAGATCCCCGTCTGTGTGGCGTACGAAATCGATGGGGAAGAAGTGACGGACTTCCCCGTAACGGTAAAGCTGGAAAAGGCAAAACCGGTACTGCGGACACTTCCCGGATGGAAATGTGATATTCGTGGAATCAGGGAATATGAAAAATTACCGGAAAACTGCAAAGCTTATGTGGAATTTATTGAGGAGCAGATCGGTTATCCGATTACGATGGTAAGCAACGGGCCGGGGAGAGACGATATCATATATAGAAAGAAATAAAAAAATGACAAATCACCTGGAGTATTATAAGGTCTTTTATTATGTGGCGAAGTACCGGAGCCTGACTGTGGCGGCAGAACATCTGGCCATCTCCCAGCCGGCGGTAAGCCAGTCGATAAAAATGCTGGAAAGCGCGGTGGGAACCAGGCTGTTTATCCGTACTTCCAGAGGCGTGCGGCTGACGGCGGAGGGAGAACTCCTGGCCGGATATGTATCGGCGGGATATGAACAAATAGAACTTGGGGAAAAAAAGCTGATGCAGATGCTGGATCTGGAGATCGGGGAACTGCGCATCGGAGCCAGCGACATGACGCTGCGTTTTTATCTATTGCCCTATCTGGAGCGGTTCCATGAGAAGTATCCGGGAATAAAAGTGACAGTATCCAACGCGCCCACTCCGGAAACGCTGGCCTCCCTGCTGAAAGGGAAGATTGATTTCGGCGTGGTGAGTACGCCTTTCGACAGCGTACAGGGTATCAGGATGATGAGGGTGAAAGCGATCGAAGATATTTTTATCGGCGGATTAAAATTTATCTCCTACAAAAACAGGACGTTGGATTTGCAGGAGTTGGAAAGTCTGCCGATCATTTCGCTGGAGAAAAAAACGAGTACGAGAAAGTTTATGGACTCTTTTCTGGCAGAAAACGGGGTCATGATGAATCCGGAATTTGAGCTGGCGACCAGCGACATGATCGTGCAGTTTACCTTGCGCAATATGGGTGTTGGATGCGTTATGAAAGAGTTTGCGGAGGAATATTTGGAAACGGGAAGGCTGTTTGCCCTGCGGTTTAATAAAATCATTCCCCAAAGGTATTTTTGCGTGGTAACGGATGAGAAAAACCCGCTGTCTGCGGCGGGAAGAAAGCTGCTGGGGCTGATTTCCGGCGGTGATATGCCAAGCAGCGGTGGGGCAGAATACAAGGAGGCAAAAAAGAAAGATGATAACGACGGTTATTTTTGATATTGGAAACGTACTTGCCGGATTTGCCTGGAAGGAATATTTTCTAAGATTCGGATATTCGGAAGAGATTTTCCAAAGATTGGTAAAGGCAACGGTAGGAAACAGTTCCTGGCAGGAACATGACAGAGGAGCGTTGTCCGATGAGGAGATTTTAAATTTATTTATAGAAAACGATCCGGGTATCGAAAAGGAATTGAGGGAAACGTTGGATAACATTAACGGGATGCTGGTCAGGTATGACTATGCCATACCGTGGATACAGGAACTGAAAGAAAAAGGATACCGGGTACTGGTGCTTTCTAATTTTGCTCATAAGGCATATGAGGACTGTAAAGATGTCCTGGATTTTCTGGATTATGTGGATGGAGGTATCCTTTCCTTCCGGGATAAGGTGGTAAAGCCGGAACCGGAGATCTACCGGCTTTTGCTGGAACGGTATGATTTGAAGGCGGAAGAGTGCGTTTTTTTGGATGATACGGAGAAAAATCTGCAGCCGGCGGAAGCGCTGGGGATGCGGACGATCCACTTTAGGAATAAGGAACAGGCAGTGGAAGAACTTAGGGGAATGGGGGTTGAATGAGAGGGGAATTGGAGAATCCCGGCGGATGGGAATAGAAAGGGCATCTGACGGCAGAGATGTTGGTGATCACTTGTTGCACGGGACATTCCGATGAGCCTCTTGGGAAGAGTCTCATCTCCATCGTGCAAAAACCGTTCTCACCAACACTCCGCCGCCAGATGCCCTTTCTATTCCCATCCGCCTGATATTATGCCTGTTCGTTTTGGGGGGTATTGGGGGGTACAATTTTAGTTTATCACTTCAGTGTTTATAATTTGCTGTACATCTCTAGAACAGCCATGTGCTGATTAGTCTGGGGAGAAGCATGGATATGCTGATGCCGTAGGCTAAGTCCAGCCAGAACGTGGAGCCGAATGCGCCAAGGTATATGAGTCCGATAAAAGGCGCGGTTACTGCTTTGGCGAGGATGTGGACGTCTTTGTTTTTCAGGACGTTCCTGACCAGTGATTGCGCGTCTCCGGTGCTGGGGAAGGCGTGCATCAGGATGGATACGCCAAGCCAGTAGAGGAGATAGCTGCACAGTTTTATGAATGGATGGAGGTCGGAGCCGTAGCCGAAGACATTGGCATAAGCGGGCAGGGTGACCAGAATCCCTAAAAGCGTGTTGACAAAAAATGGGCCGAGGCCGGTGAGCAGGTTTTTCCAGGGATTGGAAGTCGTTTCGTGCAGAACATAGCCGCAAGGGTTTTTTAGCTGGAAGTATTTTACTTCATAAACCGGAATCCGGCATATGCTGCAGCAGATTTGATGGGCCAGTTCATGGACGGCAACTCCCGGAAAGGTTAGCAGGGATATTAGTATTCCTGGTATAATCATAACGATAAAACTCCTTTGCTTTTTATCCTATATAATATTCTTCCAGCGTCATATTCCCGTCCAGAAAATCATACAGGTCATCATCGAACATATAATCTTTTTCATATTGTTCTACAAGTCTTTGTGCTTCTTCCATCATGCCGTTTGCCGCCAGGGCAACGATATAAGTATCTATAACGTAGTCCCCTTCCGGATAAATGGCATAGGCTTGGGATGCGTAATCGAGTCCTTGTGCCAGATTTCCTTCCACAAGTTCTAACGTGGCATAAGACCTTAGGACGGCATAATCCTCTTTATTTACTTGATATATTTCTTCCAGCTGCCGTCTTGCTTTTTCCAGTTCGCCGTTTCGGCGGTAGTAGGTGGCAATCTGCGCCTGTGCATCATAAAAGTAAGGATTCCGGCTGATACACTCTTGCAGATAGGAGATTCTTTCTTTTTCATCGATGGACATATACCCAAGGTAATAATAGAGTAATGCCTGGTCATATCCGCCTTCGCCGATGTATTCGGATAATTCACGCCTGAATTCTTCCAGAATTCTGTCCGTATCTTCTGTATTGGCTGCATTGCTAAGAATTTTTTCTCCGATTTCTTCGTATAAATCATATGTGGCATAATAAGCATCTAATTTTCTTATGTATGAAGTTAGCTTATCATACTCGCTGTCCGAAACTTCTTTTCCAGCCAGATAATTGTCTATGGCATAGGCCGCGTAATCGTAATAGGCATATTTCATCCCCAAATCCGCAAGCCTTATGGCAAGATTTTTGTTCTGGGGATTTTCCTCTAAAATATACAGCAGATTGTCCAATACCGTAATGATATAGCCGTCTTCCGCCATGCCTTTAGACTTGTGGTAGGCGGACAGATTGTTCAACCCTTTCATGGAAGTCGCGAATGTAAGCGCTGCCAATAGAATGACGACGGCGCCAATCAAGTAAAATAAACGCGGAATTTTCAACCGGATCAATTCTTCCCGGCAGTCCCGGCATAAAATGGACTCCGGGTTTTCACTCAGGTCTATGGTTCTGCATCTGCATCTCTTGCATAACCCGTCCTCCATATTTTCAAAAGGATTTTCTGTATAACCGCCATTATTTATCTGGTCATCATTTGCTGTTTCCCGGTAATCCGTTTCTCTTTGTCCGTTTTCCATTGCTTTTCCATCCTTAATTTTATTTTGATTCATATAATACAGATATTTACAAGGCAGAAAGTTTACTTATCCCTGTCTCTCAGTCTGCGGTAAAGCCACAGATACATCCATAAAAGCGTGGGAAGGACGATGGTGGCACCGAGGCAGGTACGGAAGAGGGTGCCGGAGCCAGGAGCATCCAGGATCGCGGTCAGGAAGGTGGCGATATATAGGGCGACGAGGGAAATGATGCATATCCAGGCGGCAATTTGCTTGGGCTTTCGGTAAGGGCCGCCGGGGGAATCGGTCTGTTTCTTATCCATGGCTTTTTATACCTCCTCCATCTGACGGGCTACTTCCGCCTCGCAGGACTTCATGGCTTCGATAGTTTTGGAAAAAAGTTCATCCAGCTCCCAGCCCAGCTTTTCCGCGCCTTGCCGAATGACATCCCTGGAACATCCAGCGGCAAAACGTTTGTCTTTGAATTTCTTTTTCAGACTGGAAACTTCCATATCCATAACGCTTTTGGAAGGGCGCATTCTGGCTGCTGCTCCGATCAGCCCGGTCAGTTCGTCTGCGGCGAAAAGAATTTTTTCCATCGGATGTACCGGTTCGATGTCACAGCACAGGCCGTATCCGTGGCTGCAGACGGAATGAATCATATCTTCGCCGGCATCGATTTCCGCAAGAAGTTCCGGCGCTTTTTTGCAATGTTCTTCCGGATAGACTTCAAAATCCACATCATGAAGCAGCCCCGTAAGCGCCCAATACTCTTCTTCTTCCGCATAACCCATTTCCTTCGCATACCATCTCATAACGCCTTCTACCGTATAGGCGTGCAGGAGATGGAAAGGTTCTTTGTTATATTTTTTGAGAAGGGAAAGGGCGTCCTCTCTTGTAACAGATGTTGTCATGGCAAATTCCTCCATTTTGATTATTTAATATTTCATAATCTTAATTATAACGTAAGATATAAAAGGATACAATGGACTTGCAAGAATCGCATGCGGAAAATTACCTGGAAGAGCCTGGGCATAATGGGCGGTTGCGTCCGGTTCACGCTATTTTACCGGGATATTTAGAAAATCCATTTTCCGAAACCGGCACGGAAAACCACTTGCCACCTGCCCTTTCCCGTCCCGCCCTCCTTCCGCCGCCCGTCCCCTTTCCCATTCCTCCCCGTTATGCGCATCTCTTCCAAGAGGTATTTCCATGCATGATTCTTGCAGGACTTGAATAAATAGTGCGATAAGGCTTGTATTATATGGGAAATTTAGTAAAATATTAAATGAAAACGGCGTTGTGCCGGTCAGAACAGAAGGGTGTTTGTATAGAATAGAAAAAGACAGGGAAGAGGAGACAAGCGGCAATGATACGTTTTAATTGTGATTATAGCGAAGGCGCACACGAAAAGGTACTGGAAAGGCTAATTGCGACCAACAGGGAGCAGACGCAGGGGTATGGAACAGATCATTATTCGGTACAGGCGAAAGAGCTGATTCGCCGCCTCTGTGGGAGAATGGATGCGGATGTGCATTTTCTCGTAGGCGGGACACAGGCAAACCTGACGGTGATTTCGGCCGGATTACGGCCTTACCAGGGAGTGATAGCGGCGGATACGGGGCATATTAACGTGCATGAAACAGGGGCGATTGAAGCTTGCGGGCATAAGATTCTGGCGCTCCCGTCCAGCGATGGCAAGATTACCGCCGGGCAGGTGGAGGCTTGCTGCAAAGCACACAGAGACGATGGAGACCGTGAACATACGGTACAGCCCAAAATGGTATATATTTCCCAATCTACGGAGCTTGGGACGGTTTACAGCAAAGAAGAACTGGAGGAGATGTCGGAAACCTGTAAGAGAAACGGATTGTTTTTGTTCATGGACGGGGCCAGGCTGGGATATGCCCTGGCTGCGGCGGGGAATACGATGACGCTGGAGGATATCGCCCGTCTGTGCGATGTATTTTATATTGGAGGAACGAAGGTGGGCGCATTGTTCGGGGAAGCCGTAGTCATTACCGCGCCCTCTTTAAAGGAGGACTTCCGTTATATGATCAAACAAAAGGGAGGGATGCTGGCAAAAGGAAGGCTTCTTGGACTGCAGTTCCTCGCCTTGCTGGAGGACGGCTTATATATGGAGATTGCCCGTTATGCGGATGAACTGGCGGAGCGGCTTCGGGAAGCATTCCACAAAGCAGGGATTCCCTTTTTGGTGGAAAATACGACCAATCAGCTGTTTCCGGTATTGCCGGACCGGATTCTGGAGGAATGGAAGGAAAAATATAGTTTTTCCTATCAGCAGAGAATGGATGAGAAACAGAGCGCGGTAAGGTTCTGCACGAGCTGGGCGACGAGGCAGGAAGACGTGGATCTGCTGATTGCGGATATCGAAAAAATAGTTCTATGAAAAGGAGAGGATGCGGATGTATCAGTTTTTTAAGGAATTGAAGGCGAATTATATTTTATCGGCGGTCTTTTGCATTTTGTTTGGGCTGACTCTGGCAGTATGGCCGGATGTATCTTCCAGGGTTGTGTGCATGGGCCTGGGGGCGGTGCTGGCATTGAGCGGGATCGTTAATTTGGTGACATATTTTATGCAAAGGGATGGCCGGCTGGTTTCACAGATCCTTCTTCTTGTGGGAATCATATTGACGGTGCTGGGCGGATGGATTATTTTTAATCCCGGCGTGCTGATTATGATTATTCCTGTGGTGATTGGAGTGGTTGTGACAGTGCATGGCGTACACAATCTGATTCAGGCGTTGGAATTGTTTAAGAATGATTACAGTAAATGGTGGGTCGCCATGCTTCTTGGAGGGGTGACGGTCGGTCTGGGGGTTTTGCTTGTCTGCAATCCCTTTGAAGCGGTGAATACGGCAATCATGTTGATTGGCATTTTTCTTGTTTACGATGGGATATCCGATCTCTGGATTATTTCCAGAGTGTCGAAAACGGCGAGGAATATCAGGCAGACGATGGAAGCTTTGGATGTGGAGGTGGAAATAGAAGAATAGAAAACGCATATTGTTGTAACAGGAGTAATATTCAGGAAGGGAGCAAATGACATGAAAGTATTATTGATCAATGGAAGCCCGAATGAGGCGGGCTGTACTTTTACCGCCCTCAGCGAAGCGGCGCGTATATTGGAAGAGGAAGGAATAGAGACGGAAATGTTCCAGCTTGGGAAAAAACCGATCCGGGGGTGCATCGGCTGCGGAGGATGTGTCAACAAAGGGCGCTGCGTTTTTGATGATGACGCGGTAAATCGGGCGATCGAGAAGGCGGAAGGCGCGGACGGCTACATCATAGGGTCGCCGGTATATTTTGCATCGGCCAACGGCGCTTTGATCGCGCTGCTCGACCGGATGTTTTATGCGGCTGGAAAATGCTTTGTATATAAGCCGGCAGCAGCGGTAGTTTCCGCAAGGAGGGCAGGAACTACGGCGAGCATTGATGAGATCAATAAATATTTTTCCATAAGAAATATGCCTGTAGTATCATCGAAATATTGGACGATGGTGCATGGGAATACGCCGGAGGAAGTGAAGCAGGATTTGGAGGGAATGCAGATTATGCGCACGCTTGGCAGAAATATGGCTTGGATGTTAAAGTGTATAGAAGCAGGAAAAAAGGCGGGAATCGATGCACCGGAAGCAGAGACTCCGGTTAAAACGAATTTTATCCGGTAGAAGATACGGACATGGGAAGCTGGGAAGCGGCGTGAGAGTTTACAGGGAACGGAAAAGGCATGGTTACGAAGATGAGGATAAAAGACAGAGCGGACAGAGGCAGAGCAGGGATCATAGGGGCGGCGGTTCTTTTACTGGCGGCAGGAATTGTATTTTTTGCAGGAAGGGATAGCCGGGAAGAGGAACCCGTCTACCGGCCCATAAGAGGTTTTTCCAATATGTGTGCTTATGATGGAAAGGTATATGCGGGGGTAAACGCGCCCTATGGGGAGCCGATTCATCAGGAAAGCAGCATTTTTACCATATGGGAGGACAAAATTTATTATGTGGAAAAGGTGCAGGAGGCATATGACAGCCTGACGGATGAATTGCTGGAGATCAAGCGCTCTGATTTGGATGGAAGCCATGAGGAAACGCTGGCGGGAGACGTGTTTCTGGCCGGGGCCGGACATGAAAAGCTGGTGGGGGATAAGCTGTTTTACGGCTATGAGTATGATGGAAATTACCGTATGCGCTATGCCTGTGTGGATGTGAATACGAAGGAACGCAGAGAACTTGATTCCGATCGTATTGATGAGATTCTCGGCTATGATGGGAATTATATGTATTATAAGGGGATGGATGCGGAGGATGGGAATCTTTTGGGCCGTATCCATTTAACAACCGGCAGGGATGAGACTGTGGCTTTGTATGGGAGGGAGAATGAGCAAGGGTATATAGAGAACGTTTCTTTTGCGGACGGAAAATTTTATTGCTTTACCCTTGCCCAAACGCCGGAAGGCTATGATTACCGTACTTACATCTATCGTTTACAGATTAGAAACGGGGAGACGGGGAAAGTGGAAAAAGAGATTCCCGTAGATTTTACCGGTTCTGCCAATTATTCTGTTTTGATATGGGAGGACGAAGCATATATGGTTTTGGCGGGAGAGATTGTGGCGGTTTCCATGGAAGGCGGCATAAGGAAGATCGGGAGTCTGAAGGAAAGGGAATACTGGGGAATTATGCATTTTATTCCTGGGGACGGCTATCTTTATTATGAAGCCATTGCGGAAACGGATGAAGAAACGGGAAATAACGATTATTTTTACCGTATTCCCGTGTCGGGAGGAGAAAGCGAGTTGTTGAAGGGGTGGTTTACGGTTTCTGAATTTTTTTTCCATTTTGGAGTACAAAGTTGCTATAATATGGTATAATGTAAAAAGATCGCATGAATGTGCGGACCGGGGTATTTACCTAAGGAAAATTTTAAGTAAAGAGAGGGCAAGAAATGGCAAAATGGGTTTACTTATTTGAAGAAGGCAGTGCGGACATGAGGAACCTTTTAGGGGGGAAGGGGGCGAATCTGGCTGAGATGACAAGGCTGGGTCTGCCGATACCGCAAGGATTTACGGTAACGACGGAAGCATGTACTGATTATTATAATCAGGGGAGAAAAATCTCGGAAGAGATTGAGGCGCAGATTTTTGAAGCTTTGGAAGGGCTTGAGCAAAAGCAGGGAAAGAAATTCGGGGATACGGAGAATCCGCTTCTGGTATCCGTGCGTTCCGGCGCAAGGGCGTCCATGCCCGGAATGATGGACACAATCCTGAATCTGGGACTTACAGATGTGGCGGTGGAAGGATTTGCAAAAAAGACCGGAAATCCCAGATTTGCATATGATTCCTACCGTAGATTCATCCAGATGTTCTCCGACGTGGTAATGGAAATACCCAAGTCTTATTTTGAAAGAATTCTCGATGAGATCAAGGACAGCAAGGGGGTTAATTTTGATACGGAACTGACTGCAGAAGATTTACAGGAAGTCATTAAGAAATTTAAACAGATTTACAAGGATAAAATGGGCAGCGATTTCCCGCAGGAGCCGAGAGTGCAGCTGATGGAAGCCGTGAAAGCGGTATTCCGTTCATGGGATAATGACAGGGCTATCGTATACCGCAGGATGAACGATATTCCGGGTGACTGGGGTACGGCGGTAAATGTTCAGGCGATGGTATTCGGCAATATGGGAAATACATCAGGAACAGGCGTTGCATTTACAAGGAATCCTTCCACGGGAGCAAAGGGAATTTACGGGGAATATCTGATCAATGCACAGGGTGAAGACGTTGTGGCAGGAATTCGTACTCCTCAGCCCATTACGAAATTACAGGAAGATATGCCGGAATGCTACGGGAAATTCATGGAGATCGCAAATAAACTGGAAGCACATTACAAAGATATGCAGGATATGGAATTTACCATTGAAGACGGCAAATTGTTCTTCCTTCAGACGCGTAACGGAAAACGTACCGCAGGGGCAGCGATTCAGATTGCCTGTGATCTGGTGGATGAAGGTATGATCACACCGGAAGAGGCGGTATGCCGAATCGAAGCAAAATCTTTGGATCAGCTGCTTCATCCGAACTTTGACGTAGATGCGCTGAAGAAAGGCGAAGTGATTGGACAGGCTCTTCCGGCATCTCCCGGGGCAGCGGCAGGAAAAGTATACTTTAACGCGGAGGATGCGGTGCTGGCGCATGAAAGGGATGAAAGAGTTATTCTGGTGCGTCTTGAGACTTCGCCGGAAGATATCGAAGGAATGCATGCGGCAGAAGGAGTTCTGACGGTCAGAGGCGGTATGACAAGCCATGCGGCGGTAGTTGCACGCGGTATGGGAACCTGCTGCGTATCAGGATGCGGGGATATTATTATAGACGAGGCGGGCAAGACCTTTGAACTCGGCGGATATCATTTTAAAGAAGGCGATTATATATCCCTGGATGGTTCTACCGGTAAGATCTATAAAGGCGATATTAAAACGGTAGAAGCTGGTATTACTGGAAACTTCCGAAGAATTATGGCTTGGGCGGATCAGTTCCGTACCTTGAAAGTACGCACGAATGCGGATACTCCGATGGATGCTGCCAATGCAGTGAAGCTTGGCGCAGAAGGCATCGGCCTTTGCCGTACAGAGCATATGTTCTTTGAGCCGGAGAGGATTCCAAAGATCCGTAAGATGATCCTTTCATCGACGGTAGAGGCGAGAGAGGCGGCTTTATCAGAGTTGATTCCTTTCCAGAAAGGTGACTTTAAAGCCTTGTATGAAGTAATGGAAGGAAGACCGGTAACGATTCGTTTCCTTGATCCTCCGCTTCACGAATTCGTTCCTACGGACGAGAAGGATATTGAAGATCTGGCAAAGGATATGAATCTTACGGTAGAGGAAGTAAAGGCTACCTGTGATGCGCTGCATGAGTTCAATCCTATGATGGGCCATAGAGGGTGCCGTCTGTCCGTAACCTATCCTGAAATAGCGAGAATGCAGACACGTGCGGTAATGGAAGCAGCTATCGAAGTAAAGGAAGAAAAAGGCTATGATGTTGTGCCCGAGATCATGATTCCCCTGGTAGGCGATAAGAAAGAATTGAAATATGTAAAAGAAGTGGTTGTAGATGTTGCGGAAGCGGTTAAGAAAGAGAAAAATTCGGATATTAAGTATCATGTAGGTACGATGATCGAGATTCCGAGAGCAGCGCTTCTGGCAAATGAGGTAGCGGAGGAGGCCGAATTCTTCTCCTTCGGAACCAACGATCTGACTCAGATGACCTTTGGTTTCTCACGTGACGATGCGGGCAAATTCCTGACATCTTACTATAAGAGCAAGATTTATGAGTCCGATCCGTTTGCAAAACTGGATCAGAATGGCGTAGGACAGCTTGTTAAGATGGCAGCGGAAAAAGGAAGGGCTACAAGGCCGGATCTGAAGCTTGGCATCTGCGGCGAGCATGGCGGAGATCCTTCTTCCGTAGAGTTCTGTCATAAGGTTGGGTTGAATTATGTGTCCTGTTCACCGTTCCGTGTACCGATTGCAAGGTTGGCAGCGGCACAGGCGGCAATCTTAAATTGATGCCATAGGAATTTTGGTACTAACAGGCAAAAGTATTGAAGAATGGCTTAAAATCAAGGGATTTTGAGGTTTGGTGGGGTTCATCACGGTGGGTGGTGGGCCCCTATTTTTGTGTTTTTTAACGCTGCTGAAAAGGTGGCGATTGGGGAGAAAATCGTACTATCAGGCAAAAGTATACTATCACGCAAAAGTCAGGGGTCTCCGTGATAGTATAAAGCGGAAAGGTAAAAGGGGGTAGGATATTGTTGGTTTTTGTGGAAAAGGGTATCAGTTTGGCTGAAAATGCTGTTGAAAGACGGGGGATATGATATAAACACGGAAATGGCTCGGAGTTTTCGTGTTTGTATATGAGTTTACGTGATAATATGGTAGTTTTGCGTGATAGTATACAGAAAAAATAGCAAAAATAGAATGAAATATCGATAGCAGGAGAAAAGGGTTGCTTGCGTAGTTCTTTTCTTATAACCTGGCATTTCAGAATATGCTTTTCTACATTCGGAAAAGCCCTAATATCTTATAAAGCAATACTTGATGTTATTCGGCTGATTGCATATAATGATACCGATATCAAAATCTGCAGAAAGATTTTTTCCAACGACAAATACCGCAGGGTGGTCTGGCAGTGCAACCATAAATTTGACGGCGGGGAGAAATGCACCACGCCGCATCTGGACGAGGAAACCATCAAACGGCTTTTCATAAAGGCACTGAACATCATAGGGAAAGAGAAAGACCTCATCCTTGTAGGCTTTGGGGAAGTCAAAGACACGGCATTTGAAACCGGGGAGCTGGAGGCGGAGGCTCGGCAGCTTAACGGGGAGATGAACGTGGCGGCGGAATTAATACAGAAATGTATCGGTGAGAATGCCCGCGTCGCACAGAACCAGGGCGAATACGCAAAACGCTACGATGCCCTGGTGGGGCGGTTTGAAACGGCGAAATTACGGCTGGAGGAAGTGCAGGCAGCCATCACGGAGAAACAAGCGCAGCGGAAAATAATGGAGAACTTCATGGATGTGCTGCGGGGTCTGCCGGAGCAGGTGGATTATTTTGACGAGGCGGCATGGTATGCCATGGTGGATTTCATGACGGTCTACGGCAAGGACGATGTGCGGTTTACCTTTAAAAACGGGATGGAGATTAAAGCGTAATCCCCTGCGACATACTGCCGCAGGGGATTTAAATCCAAACTGGAAGTTATCTTTTTATATAGAGCAAATCCGTCATACCATTATACGATTGTGTTTTGAGCAGCTTTAACTTAATTTCATGGTCAGCTTTTTCGAAAAGCCGAATGCCCGAACCCAAAATCGTCGGAATCACAGTAATATAATAACAATCAATGACATCCTTTTTTACTAACTGCTGGATTAGGTTTGCACCACCACATATCCAAATACCTTTTCCATTTTCTTCTCGTAGTTTTTTTACCAGCGCAACGGGGCATTCATTGGTAAAATGAATTTTATCAGAAGATATTTTGGGGTTGTGTGTTACAACATAGGTTGTAAAATCATGATAGACCCATTCATTCGGTGAAAGTTCAGTGACAATTTGATGATAGGTGTTCCAGCCCATTATTACAGTATCAATATCATTCACAAATTTCGAATATGAGTCAATGTTATCATCATCGTTGCCCTGTCCGGCCAGCCAACTCACGCTGCCTTTACTGTCTGCAATATATCCGTCAAGGCTCATCGCTATAAACAGACTAACTTTTTTCATAAGTTCTCCTTTCGACTCATAAAACGAATTTTATCTATGGATATACATTCTTGTCATATCAGGCTCATTATCCCCTTGAACCATACACAAAAATTCCCAGCCATATCTTTCGTAAAAACTTGTATGGTCTGTAATCAAATAAATAGGAGTAATTCCTTTGGACTTCATATCCTTCACAACAATATCAAGTAATTGTCCCGCAATTCCTTGACAACGATATTCCTTTTCTGTATATACCGCACATACATTTGGCGCAAGGTCTTTCCTGTCATGAAAATCATTTTCAATTACACCAAGACCGCCTGCAATGCGCCCGCTGTCTAAACAAAGATACCAACCATATTCTGTTTCATTATTGATATAGGCTTTCATACATTCAAGATAAGCTTCTTGTGGTACTCCCCATTTATCATGAAACCATGCCGCTGCGGCTTCTTTTAATTCGGATTTTTGTCTTAAAGTAACATAAGTATATTCTTTCATATTTTTCACCATACCATTCCAAGGCATAAACGAGTTGTGAAATTTTTGTTAAGTTCTTTCACTCTTACCTTTACAACTTCCAGTTTTGTTAAAACATGATACCATAAAATAAAGGATAAATCTATTGAATTTTGGCTTGTTTTTCCATTTGAACCCCCTTTGAAGGCAAAATAAAAAAGGCATTTTGATTTAATCGTCACGAGGGAGGTGTCGAGGTTCGCAAGGAACACGGTGGACGCCCTCCAACAGACGCGGCTTTTGAAGCGGATGGGCATAGAGGTGTATTTCACCGAGGACGGCATATGGACCATGAACGATGAGGACGGGGAGCTGCGGCTGACCATCATGGCGACCCTCGCACAGAACGAATCGAAAAAGACCTCCATGCGGGTGAAGGCGGGGCAGATGGTCACCTTCCAGAAAGGGGGTCTACGGCACCGGGAACGTGCTTGGCTATGACAAGGTGGGGCCGGAATACGTCATCAATGAGGCGCAGGCGAAAACGGTCAGGAAGATTTTCGATATGTACCTTGCGGGCAACGGCAGCCAGAAGATTAAGAAGCAGCTTGAAAAAGACGGCGACCTTACGGCGATGGGAAAGAGCCTGTGGCATTACGCCACCATCAGCCATATCTTAAAGAACCGCCTCTACTGCGGGGAGCTGGAATACCGGAAGGAATATGTGCCGGACTACCTCGAACAGAAAAGGGCGAAGAACAACGGGGAGCTTGACCGCATCATCGTGGAGGGCAGGCACCAGCCCATCGTCACCAAAGAGGAATTCGAACGGGTGCAGAAACTGATAGAGGAAAAGAGGCCGCAGATGGAGCAGTGCCTGAAGAGCAGGGGCGTCCACTCGGATGACCTCTGGCGCAGGAAGCTGCGCTGCCAGTGCGGGCATGCTTTCGCAAAGACCAGGTGGCACTCCAAGTCAAGGGACTTCACCACCTACACCTACAAGTGCTATGACCAGACCCGGACGGGGACGGTTCCGGCAAGGCTGAAAAACGGCCTGAGTATCGAGGGCGTCTGCCGGGCGCCGCTGGTGCAGGACTGGAAGATACACACGATGGCGCAGAAAGTCCTCCACGCCGTTTTCGATGACCCGGAGGGGACGCTCCGGGAAGCGGCGGCAATCCTCGGCCTCGGCGCGGCAGGGGTGGGGCAGACGGAAGTGCTGCGGGATAAATCCATCATAGAGGAAAAGCTGAAAAAGGAGCAGGGGCGCTACGAGACGCTGCTCGACATGAGGATGAACAACGAGATACCGAAAGAGGTATTCAGCCGCAAGCAGCAGGAGGTTGGGGAGCGGATCGCGGAACTGGAGCAGCGGATGGCGCAGTACGGGGACGTGGAGCCCGCCACGGAGGCGGATGTGAGCGGCAAGCTGGAAAACCTGCAAAGGCTCATGGGGCAGTCCGCCATGCCGGAGGATGGCGAGTTTTCGGAAGAGGAAATGGATAAATATGTGTCAGGGGTGAGGGTTTATGAAGACCGCTTCGAGTGGCTCTTAAACTTAAGCCCCGATGCGGGAGGGGGACTGGATGATGCCGGTTCCCCTGTTTATTTTAAGAAGATAACGGTCACGCCGGATGACGAGCGGGCGTGGTTCAGGAAACACCCGCAGTGGTCAAAATCCAACAGGTATGCGGAACTGGAGGTATGGATATTCATCTAAACGAAAGAGGGACAGGGCGGAAGGGCTGTGGCGCAGCCTTTCCGTCCTGTCCGGCACTTTGCGGTTACAATTCTGTGGTCATTTCTTTTGCGTCTGTCGGCAGGCATTTCCCCAAAAACATGGCCTTGCAGTCGGAAAATTCCAGCAGGTAGGCGAGCATCCCAAACCGGGAGCCCAGCGCGTTCTGCTCGCTGACGTAGCGGTCAATCAGCAGCCGGATTTCTTTTGATAAATCCATCCTTTCCAGTTCGCCGGAGTATACGTCAGACTTTCGGAGAATCGCCTGGTATTCCCCGTCACTGCTTACAATGCCGTTCATGACGCTGTGCATGCAGGTGTCCATGAGCTGGTACAATGCAGAATCTTTTTCCAATCCAATCCCTCCTCTCTGTGGTGTCGTAGCTTACCTCTGTTTTGGCGGGATTGCAAGCGGAAAAAGAAAAAAGCCGGAAAACCATCTTGTAGCGTCCGACATTTTCTGATAAAATATTCATACGGGTACTGCCATAACGGTAGGCGGCTAGTTCTTCTACGGAGGGACTGTGACCCTCCGATTACATAGAAACCTGCTTGCAGGAATCTAGGAAAGGAGGGCTAAGTGGATGTTGACGATTGAAGGATTGATTTCAGTGCTTGGCTTATGCCTGACCTGCTTCGGTCTCGGATACGCCATCGGAAGCAAGGATAATAATAAACCACAAAAATAGCCGCCCCAGTCTGGAAAACTTAGCGGCTATTTTTGCAACTAATAATTTGGACTAGCCGTCTATCGGCAGTACCTTTATGTAAATATATCTTAGCAGATTTATACGGAATTGTCAAATCTAGCGGAGCGTTCCGCTGAAATCATTTTATGCTGGATTGCACACAAAAGCAAGAGGGTTTGTTGATAAAACGAAAAACGCAGTATGTATAGAAAAACGATGGCTTTATTTTGATGAGGAAGGTAGCAAGAGATGGTAAATTATTATTATTGTATACAAGGGAATAATTGGAGTTGTGAAATCAATTTATTAGATTTTGAACGTCAAATGATATGGGCTCATCGGTTAGAAAGACTTCTGCAAAAATAAAGAAATTGTTGAAAGACACGATAGAATTAAATCCATCAGTAGATTGCAAAGAAGTAATTCCGCAGGTTGCTGTTGAAACTTTACGTTCAAAGAAGACTAAGGGTTATTTTGGGGATAAAGATTTTGTGGTGCTTGCAGGTGGCGGATTTGCCTGTTTTAAGAGAGTAAAAGAAGTTGGATTAGATACATTTTTACAGGATTATAATATTCAAAGAGAAGAATTGACTGTTATTGAGGTTCAAAAAATAATAGAGGTTATTTTGGATAGAATAGAAGAAGAGAATGGAGAAATTGATTCGATATTAATATTATCTGCTTTTCAGAGTGCTATGGCAAATATGCTATTAGGCAAACTAACTGAGCCTACAGAGTTCTTGAGTATTTTTTGTGAAATATTTATTAGTATGATAATTAGGGAAGATGCAAATGAAGCGTTAACAAGTATGTTTAGAGATATCTCGACAGAAACATTTAACAAAAGTATTGAAGAGTTCTCTAAAAGGTATGTTAAAGAAAATTTTATGGTACTAATTGAAAATTGTAGCAATGGAGAAATCCAAATTGAGGAATTGATAAAAAAGTTGCAAGATACATTGAATAAGAAGTAGGGAGTGATAAACATGATTATTGCTCATACTCAAGATGGTGTTGTAGAGCTTAGATTAAATCAATTAATATCTGATATGTCTTTTGTAGAAATAGATAATACTATGGTTATAGATTTGCTGAATATATTTTTAGAGATTTATGTGGCAGATATTTCATTTAAAAGACAATCAGATCATCCACGTTTTCTACAAATTATAGCATACGTTGATTCAAAAAATTGCCCTATATGGCGAGAAAACACTAAACTGATTGAAAAATTAGCTGGATTTGTCACAGAAGGTGATGGAGATAAATGGCAAATAGATATTGAGCCTGTAGAGTATGAATTTGAGGCACAGCAATTATCTTTTATCAAAACCACGGCGGATAATATTTCCTTACTTTCAGGAGGTCTGGATTCATTTTGTGGTGCTTATAGAAATGAAATAGAAGGCAAAAAAACTTTATATTGTGGTTATAAGACAAGCAATGTAGATACTTCTGCTATAAATAATGTAGCCAATTTTTTAAATAATAGGATTGGAAATTTGGGTATTCGAACTTATTCAAGAGTAAATCAGAAAAAGTTTACATATACTCAAAGGACAAGATCCTTGTTGTTTTTTTCGTTAGCAGTTATGACAGCGGTAAAAGAAGGAATTGGAATTGTTAATATTAACGAGAATGGAATTATGACATTAAATCCGTCTTTTCAGTCGCGAGGAACGACTAAGACAACTCATCCTAAAACTATTTATTTGTATCAAACTATATTGAAGAATGTTGGAATTAGAGTGCAACTAAATCACCCTTTTCTTTTTATGACGAAGGGAGAAATGGTAAATTTACTAAGTTTAGATTATAAAAGACATATAAAGGATACACGTTCTTGTAGTAGGTCTATGCATGACCCTCGTTATGATACGAGTACAAAAGTATCATGCGGAACTTGTGTTCCGTGTTTGTTACGAAAAATATCAATGGCGGCTTATGATTTAGAGAAATACGATAATGAGTATGACATACCCTATGAAGGCAATATGGATGAGGAAGAGTATAGATCATCTTTAAATTATTATACAACTTTTTATGATTATATTAAGTCCGGGGAAATTTTTTCAGAATTAGTAATAAAGCAAAGATATTATCATAATGTAGATTATTATGAAAGGACATTTGAAATGTTGAAAAAATTTTCAGTGGAATTTGAGGTGTTCATAAAAAAGTATGGAGGGTGATGTTTATGATAGACGCACATATCCATATTGATTTTTACGATAAGCCAGCTAGGGTTATTCGCGAAATAATGCGTGAGGATATTTATGCAATTTTTGTAACGCATTTACCAGAACTGTATGAAAAGCAAAAAATTGCAATTGAGGGTATTCCTCAAATTTTTTTAGCAGTTGGATTTCATCCAATACTATTTAACGAATATGAGTTTAAGCAAAGTTTATTTTATAATGCACTTAAAAGCACGAAATTTGTAGGAGAGGTAGGATTAGATTATTCAGTGGCTCGAACTGAAAAAAGTCGGAGTAAACAAAAAAGGATTTTTGAGCAGATATGTAAGTCTGTAAATAGTCATATATTATCAATTCATAGTAGACAAGCAGAAGAAGATGTATTGGATATTTTATTGAAGTATAAAGTTGAGAATGCAATTTTTCATTGGTACACTGGCTCCAAAGAATTAGTGCATGAGATTGTGGAGGCGGGGTATTACTTTTCTGTAAATCCTACAATGTTAAGGACGAATAAAGGAAAAGGAATATTAAAAGAAGTACCTTTAAATAGAATATTAATTGAAACAGATGGGCCATTTTCAAAATTTAATGGTAATATTGCAGAACCGATGCATTTGAAAATGATATATGAAGCTTTTGAAGAATTTTATAATGTAAAAGATATAGAGGATATTGTTTTTGAAAATATGTCTGCGCTTATTGGGTGATTTTTCATTTGGTTAGACTATGGGGTAAAAGGGGGTAAATTATTTACCCCGGGGTAAAAGTCATCATAATCTAACAGCGGCACAGGCGGCTATTTCCAAATGATGCCATAGGATTTGGGGTACTCGCAGGCGAAAGTATTGAAGAATGGCTTAAAATCAAGGTTTTTAAGGCTTGGTGGGGTTCATCACGGTGGATGGTGGGCCCCCATTTTTTTGTTTTTGGATGCCGCTGATAGGGTGGCGATAGGGGAAAAAATCGTACTATCAGGCAAAAGTATACTATCACGCAAAAGTCAGGGGTTTCCGTGATAGTATAAAGCGGAAAGGTAAAAAGGTGTAGGGTATTGTCGGTTTTTGCGGAAAAGGGTAGCGGTTTGGCTGAAAATGCTGTTGAAAAACGGGGGATATGATACAAGCACGGAAACTGCTCAGAGTTTTCGTGTTTGTATATGAGTTTCCGTGATAATATGGGGTTTTGCGTGATAGTATACAGTAAAATTGAAAAATATTAGCGGGAGGACAAGGGCTGGTTGATGGCTCTTTTTTGCTTTCCATTCCCGAAAAATAGTCGTTTCATGCTATCGGGTGAAAAACAGAAAATTTTTATGGTATAATTCAGAGAGAGTTTTTACTTTAGAGGGAGCGGCTTTCTGCCGAAGTAATGGGAAACAGTCTGGGAGGCATATAGGCAAAGCACGGAAAATCTGAAATCCTATATGCAGCGCCAGTGGAGTTTTGTCGGGGAAATGGCCGGTACGTTTAGGGAGATGGAATGAAAAGTCCTGCAAAATCAAATGATTTCACATACATTCCACATTGATATGGTAAACTCAAAATATCGGGAGGTGCTTATATGGCGGCATTGCTTATTGTGGAAGATGACGGAAAAACAAACGAGGCAATATGTGAATATTTGAGATCGGCAGGACATGAAATCATTCCCGCTTATGACGGTGACGAGGCATTGCAGATATTTGGAAAGGGGGGTATTGACCTTGTTGTACTTGATATCATGCTACCCAAAGCATCGGGGCTTTCCGTCCTGCATGAGATAAGGCAGAAAAGTTCAGTGCCCATCCTTATGCTTACGGCGCTTGAAGATGAATATACGCAGGTGACAAGTTTTGATGAACAGGCGGATGATTACATCACAAAGCCCTTTTCCATGATTCTGTTGGGGCGGCGCATCACAGCACTTTTACGGCGGTGCGGAAAAGGAGCGGTATCTGACATCATGACTTTTGGGGATGTAACGGTAAATTTCTCCGGCTACACGGCAAAGGACAAAAATGGCAGGATTGACATTACCCCGAAAGAGATAGATCTGCTAAGGTTGCTTGTGGAGCATAAAGGGCTGGTGCTTACCCGCTCACAGATACTGGATGAACTGTGGGGAGACAGCTACCCGATCATTGACCGGACGGTTGATACTTATATTAAAAACCTGCGGAAGAAGCTCCGGCTTGACTGTATTGTCACCGTCAAAGGCATAGGATACAAATACGAGGTGGAGCAATGAAAAAGATGAAGTTATTCCCTAAAACCTTTTTTTATACATTAGGGCTGATGCTCTTTATCGTCGGGATTGCCCACTTACTGCTCCATTTATTTACGAAACCGGAATGGCTTGTGATCTCAGTCAGCCCGCACGATGAATTGTCCCTCGACACAAGTTTGAATGTGGCAGACTATGTTACGCAGACTGTTCTGAAAGCCCTGCCACTATCCCTGATTTGCTGTGTGGTTATTTCCATAGCCTGTTCTTTTGTATTTTCACGAAAGATCACGGTTCCCATAAAACAGATTGGGGCGGTGACGGAGCAGATGGCACGGATGGAAAGGGATGCTGCCTGCAAAATCAGTTCAAAAGATGAAATAGGCATACTGGCAGATAATATCAACCATTTATACCAAAGCCTGCTGTCGGCTATCGAGAGCCTTGAGATTGAGAAACAGCGTGTAAGCGAGAGCGAGAGGTCAAAGGCTGATTTCCTGCGGGTGGCTTCCCATGAATTGAAGACGCCGGTCACTGCGCTGAATGCCACGCTGGAAAACATGATACTCGGTGTCGGGAAATATAAGGATTATGACACTTATCTGCCGGAGTGCAGGGAAATGACAGGACACCTCGCAGATATGATACATGATATCCTCGAAACCTCAAAGGCAGGGATGATCGCAGAAAATGAAGAGGTAGCGGAAGGTGATCTGTCAGAGATGCTTTCCTCCTTATGCGAGCCGTATATGCTGATCGCTAAGGCAAAAGGAATCATCTTCCGGCTTGGGCTGCCGGACAGTTTTGAAACAGTGCTGCCGCCTCAGATGTTTGGAAAAGCAGTGTCAAATATCCTTGCCAACGCCGTGGCATACACAGAACCGGGAAGAACAGTTTCCGTATATTTTGACAGGCGCGATATCCTTATAGAAAACGAGTGCGTCCCTATATCCAAAGAAGCGCTGCGGCATATATTCGAGCCATTTTATCGTCCTGATTTTGCAAGGGACCGTGACAAGGGCGGGAACGGGCTTGGGCTGTATATTGTAGACACATTATTAAAGACAATGGACATTTCTTACTCATTCTGCCCGATGGAAGAACCGCAGGGAATGAGATTTACAATTCATTTATAACAATTCAATGAAAACCATGAATAGGAAAAGCTCTCTGGCAGACCGGGGAGTTTTTTAATTTCTTTTCAATTTCACATACGTTTCATACTGGTTCCATATTGGGAGTGTAAGATATCAACGTCAGAATGAATAACACCAGAAAACGGAGGTATCAAAATGGGAACTATCAAACGGGCGTTTCTCTACGTCGCACGGAAAAAGGGGAAAAGTATCCTGCTCTTTTTCATTCTTCTTATCATGTCAACTTTTGTATTGACCGGGCTTTCTACCCAAAAAGCATCGCAGGAGGCACAAAAGAATCTGCGGGAGGCTTTAGGCGGTGAATTCTATGTTTCAGTTGAACTATCGGAAAGCAATCCTTATTTCAGGAGGGTTGATGATGGGGAAGGCGCTCTTGACCTTTACACGGAGCTTCCCGTCACACGGGATATGATTAATGCCATTATGGAAATAGGCGGCATTGAAAAATATGATGCATCAGCCCAGACGCTTGTTTCTACAAACCTTACAATCTTTCCCGGTAATGTTCCTTTGAAAGGGGAGCTTAATAACAAGATATATGCCCGGACTGTCGCCGGAACTGAAAATAACAGCTTTTTTCAGTCGGGAATAATGGAACTGACTGAAGGAAAACACATTACGGGAAATGAAAGTAATGCAGCGGTTATCAGCAGGGATATGGCAGACCAGAACAGCCTGCAGATAGGTGATAGCATTTCCTTAC
The DNA here is from genome assembly GCA_000403275.2 of Lachnospiraceae bacterium 28-4. Classification (GTDB taxonomy): domain Bacteria; phylum Bacillota; class Clostridia; order Lachnospirales; family Lachnospiraceae; genus Kineothrix. The sequence goes on along the minus strand of KE159599.1, from coordinate 10,080 downwards.
AGGCCGATGAGGAGGCAAAAGTTAAGATTATTGGTATTTATGAAATCCGAAAGCCAGATCCAGCATATGCGAGTATTGTCACTTATGAAAAACTGGAAAACCAGATTTTTATTGACACAAGCGCCTTACAGGATTTATTTGGGGATATGCCGGTGGGATTTTACGAGGTGGCATTTTCCGTATATGATCCTGCACAGCTTGACAGCATTATGTCAGAAGTGAAAGGTTTATTTGCTATTGACTGGCGGGCTTTTGAAGTGGCGGCAGATAACCAGACTTATCTGGATGCCGCCGCACCATTGCAGAAACTGCAGGCTTTGGTGTCATCCACAATATGGGTGATTGCATTGGTGAGCGTTGTCATCCTTTCATTGATACTCACCATGTGGGGAAGAAGCCGTATCCACGAGACAGGTGTGTTCCTATCCCTTGGCATTGGAAAGATGAGGATTATCGGGCAGTATCTTGCTGAGGTTTTGATGATTGCGGTAATCGCCTTTGGATGCTCTTATTTTACAAGCAACTTGGTGGCAGGGCGGCTTGCAAATGGACTGATGCAGCAGAATATTTCGGTAAGCGAGGAACAGGCCGCGGGAGTGACCATAACAAAAAAGGATGGATTTAGTGAGGATGTGGTGGTCAGCATAAAAGATGATGCAGCCCTGTCTGATATGCCATCTGGTCAGGATACTGTCCCGGACGCTGAAGTTTCGGTAGATGGGGCAGAGGCAGACACGGAGCAGATCAGCGTTACGATTGATTTTTACAATATGCTGCAGCTCTATCTTATAGGCATTATCGTTATCATTCTTTCAGTGGGAATTTCCTCGTTGTCGGTAATGCGCCTGAAACCCCGTGAAATCTTGTCAAAAATGAGTTAAGGAAAAGGAGAAAATAGAAAATGGCTGTATTAGAAATGAAAGGGATATGTTATGCCTATGAGAAAGGCAGGCCAATATTGTCAGACATAAATACTGAATTTGAAGTTGGGAAAATGTATGCTGTTCTTGGACCGTCCGGTTCCGGCAAGACAACTATGCTGTCACTGATCGGCGGGCTGGATATTCCGCAAAAAGGTGAAATCCTCTTTAGTGGTGAAAATATTTCACAGTGCGGGCTTGCCTGTCACAGACGCAGCCACGTTTCATTGATATTTCAAAGCTACAACCTCATTGACTATATGACACCAATGGAAAATGTGGCATTGACAGCGAAAAAGGATGTCCTGCCCCTGCTCCTGCGGCTTGGGCTGACAGCCGAGGAAGCAAAACGAAATGTAATGAAACTGTCCGGAGGGCAGCAACAGCGTGTGGCAATCGCCCGCGCCCTGGCCTCAGATACCCCGGTCATTTTAGCGGATGAACCGACAGGAAACCTCGACGGGGACACGGCGGGCGAAATTACGGGCATATTGAAAGAAAGCGCACATGAGCTGAATAAATGCGTGATAGTTGTAACCCATTCAAACGAACTGGCAGCGCAGGCAGATGTTGTTTTGAACTTAAAACGCGGCAGCCTTCATATGGCTTAAATTTTTAATTGGAAATAGACAAAAGACAAACCGCCGCACTATGGCCATCATCCGCCATATGCGGCGGTCTGCCTTTTCCGCAGGCAGGCCGGGCGGTCTGATTTGGAAAGCGGGGAAATAAGAGGTAATATGCTTACACGGCCAGTATGGGCTGTGCGCTTATAGTCATTTCGTGCAATTTATGGGAGTTTCGTGCAATGGGATTTGATAGGATACCCCATAATCCGATATAATTTATAGTGGAGAAAAACACAGAATTGAGGGAAATGCGATGAAGATAGCGGTCTGTGATGACAGCAGGGAGGACAGGGGCGCGCTACGGGCGCTGCTGGAAGCCTGCGGGCATGATTTTGAGATAAGGGAATACGGCTCTGGCGAAGAGCTGTATGCGGATATGGGATATGTACGGGAATGCAGCATAGTGTTCCTTGACATCAACATGGAAGGCATGGATAAGGCAGTTGTATTAGTGACACATGATCCTCATATTGCAAGTTACTGTAAGAAAATATATTTCTTGGATGAAGGAAGAGTAGGCCGGCCATGTGTCAGGAATGGTAATCAGGGTGATTTTTATGACGAGATTATACATCATATGGCTTCGCTTCAATAACAAAAGACAGCAAGGAGCTTATTCTTCAATGGTCTGTGGTGTTTTCTTTCTTGTCATTGTCGCTCCTTTCTATCTGCGGTATAGAAAAAGGACAGTCGAATTAACGTCGGCTGCCCTTATAAAATTGCACTTGGATTTTAAGGTGTTGCTCGATAAATTGTAGTTGTTTTACCTTTGTCCAGCTTGTGTTTCGCTTTTGATTTGTTCCATTTCAGTTGCTACATATTCAGCGGTTATCTTTTGATATTCCCCATTAGCTTTTGGGAAAGATACTGACTTGAGCAACTTGGCAGAGTAAGTCTGTGCAGGTTCATTTTCAAGGTCATTTGTGTATATTTCAACAACAGCATATCCAACAATGTTTTCTCCTTCGTGAATTATGATATTGATATATGCCGTAGTTCCCATATACCGTTCAAAATCGCTCTCGCCTGTTCGAGATAGGTTAGTCCAATATACAGTAGTATCATTTCTAGTGTTGAACGATGAGCCTAAATATGTTATTTTGTTGCCCTCCCAAAGAAGCAATGTCCCGCCATCAACTGATACTTCAAAACTTAAATCGTCGTATTCCGTAACGGATAGTTTTAATGGAAGTCCCGGTCGGCTGCTCATAGCAAGGCTCCACTTATAATCTGTTGGCAACCCTATACCTTCCTGCATGGTTATTTCTTCATCTGATGAAGCGGCATACACTGTGATTGTCAAAAAGCCCGGCGCAATGATAACGTCTGGAACAGAAATTTTGAAAAGCACTCCGGCTACCAAAGCTACGCATAAGCAAGCCGCCATAGCCGCCCATTTGAGCCAACCATTCTTTTTCTTCGTCTTTGTTTGAGCTTCCTCAATAAACTGATTATCGACATTCGTAATGCTGTTATACAGCTTTGAGATTTCCTTTTCTTTCATAGGGAATAGCCCTCCTTTTCAAGTTTGGATTTTAGATTTTGCCTAAGTCGGTACATTTTCTTCGCCATATTTGCCGGGGACATACCGCTTTCTTGTGCAAGTGTATTTACTGTTTCACCATTCCAATAACGACGCATGAAAAGAATACGGTCATTTTGCGGTAATGACGCAAGCCATGTGTTTATGATGTTGGTTAACTCTTGTTCTTCAATTTGGTGTTCAACAGTAGCAGGGGACGGTATGCAGTCCTCCAACTCATTTAGAAGCTGCTCCATGCCCGCATAGCGTTTTTGGCGGTGATTTTTCTTCCAAAGGTCAAAAGCGATATTTCGGACTACTTTACCAAGCCATGCGCCAAGTTTGTCGGGCTTCTGTGGTGGTATTGAGTTCCAAGCCCGCAAATATGTATCATTAACACATTCGTCAGCGTCGGAACTTGTTGACAGTATGTTCAATGCAATCCTGTGGCAAAAGGCTCCATATTTCGTTGCTGTTTCTGAAATTGCAGCTTCATCACGCTTAAAATATAAGCTAATGATTTGTAAGTCCTCCATTTCAATCCCCCTCCGCAAGAATTATGTTCTTGAAAGCTTTCACTTATAAAGACGACATTTCAGGAATGATATTCCCTGTACATTTACAAAATTATAAACTTTCTTTTTGAATATTTCTACCGCCAGAAAAGTAGAATACACAAAAGCTAAAGATGAATCGTACACTCCAGACAAAATCGCCGCATACAGTGTGGAAAATGGATATTATGTGGAAGGAACCGGCACATCATGGGCCTTGATGGAGGATTTACCAAAGCTGTATGGCATTAAAGTCTCATCCATAAGCTCAAGTGCAAATAATATGAGGGCAGTGCTTGATAATGGCGGAATCATCATATGTGCTATGGGGAAAGGGGATTTCACAATATCCGGTCATTACATTGTCATATATGGGTATGATAACGAAGGATTTATGGTAAACGATCCTAACTGTGTAGCAAGGAGCGGCAGGAGATGGGCATTCAGTGAGATTGAAAATCAGATTAAAAGTATATGGGTATATGACAAAGAGAAATAAACCTTAAGTTACATAGGATAAGGAGCAGTAAGAAAGGAACCATACAAAAGACAAACTGCCGCACAATGGCCTTCATCTACCATATGCGGCGGTCTGCTTTTTTCCCAGGCAGGCAAGGCGGCCTGATAACGGAAATTACTTGGAAAGCGGCGAAATAAGAGGTAATATGCTTACACGGCGGTTTGCGTTTCCCCCATATCGGACGAATGGCGAAATTGCATTTGGCGTTTTGGGGTGATGGGAGGAAAAGAATTCACGCTGTCAAATCCGCTATTCACGCTATCGGCGTTAGACTATTTCCCGTTTTTTACGATATAAAAAGTGAGAGCCGGAGGAGGTGGATTTTATAAAAATTGCGATCTGTGATGATGAAAAGAATATAAGGGCTTACTTATCCTCTCTGGTCAGGAAACAGGGGGCGGAGTGTGAAATTGCAGAGTATGCGTCTGCGGACGAATATTTGCTGGATCAAACGGAGTATGACCTGCTGTTCTTAGATATAGAGCTGGATGGAGCGGCATCCGGTATGGACGGGATGGAACTGGCAAGGCGGATAAGAGGCATGGAACTGGAGAGGCAGCCGGTCATTATTTTTGTTACGGGATACGAAAAGTATGTGTATGACGCTTTTGACGTGGGGGCATTCCAATATCTCCTGAAACCTATTGACGAACAGAGATTTGCCGAGGTTTTTGACCGGGCGGCGGCGCAGATCATATTTGAGGCGGAACAGAAAAAGAAAACGCTGGTCATCCAGTATGGGTGTGAAAGCAGGGCTGTACCAATTCATAGCATTTATTATATTGAGAGCCGTAACCATAAGGTGGTGCTGTACCTCAAAGATGGGGAACTGGAATATTATGAGAAGATCGGCAGGCTGGAGGAAGAACTGCAGGGGCAGTTTTTCCGGATACACAGGGGGTATCTCGTCAACCTCGCCTATGTCGAGGGGTATGACAAAACAGAGGTGACGCTTACCAACGGCATCAGGCTGCCCCTTTCAAAAAGATATGAGGACTTTGCGGCGGCATACCTTCAATTTGTGCAGTAAGGGGGGAGAAGAAAATTTGAGCGAAATGGGTTTTATGCTGTTTCAGCATATAGCGTCAGGGGGTGAAACGGTTTTATGTGCGTTCTGTATGGCTGTCTTTTTCCGCCCATATACGGCAGGACGCAAAAATAGGATGCAAAAAAATATTGCAGTTTTTCTGGCCTATGGGATGGTGTATTTGATGGGGGAAGCGTTTTCTGTTTCAGGCTGGCTGTGCATGGTGATCGTGATCCTCCTGTTGATGGCAGGCGGCAGATGGCTGTGCATGGAAAGAAAACAGGTTTTTTTGTATGGCATACTGTTCTTTTGCACCAGGGATATGGGCAGGCTGATAACGGAAAGCCTGTATTATCTTTTCAATGGGAAAATCGTGCAGGGGCTGGACAATGAAAATATGATATACCGTAATGTCGCGGCAGGGTATTCTGCATTCATGGTATTGAGGATCATACTGCTGCTTGCCATGCTGCTGTTCTTAAGTAAAAAACTGGAGAAGGGGCCGCCGGAACTGCATACAAAAGAACTATGCTATCTATGTCTGACGCCAGTTGTGGGCATTCTGTTTGAGAATATCATTTTCCGCCTGCTCTTTACTGTTAAGGAAAATGTGGTTTTCTCGCTTTATGGTCAGTACCCTGCATTTATCGGGCTGGTGCCGTTGATAGCAGCCCTGTTTTATGCAGGCATGGTGGTCACGGTGGCGTCATGGCAGGAGATGGTAGGGCTGCAGGAGGAGAAAAAGAAGTATTTCGTGGAACAGCAGCAGCTTGCGGCCATAAGGGAACGGATAGGGGAAGTGGAGCAGTTCTATGACGGGATACGCCGGATGAAGCATGAGATGAAAAACCATCTCACAAACATAAAGGGTTTGGCGGGGAGCGGCAGTTATGAGGAAATGGAACAGTATATTGCCAGGATGGACGAGAGCATGGATGCGTTTGAGATGTCTGTCAGGACAGGGAACGCTGTTACAGATGTGATCGTGAATGACAAGCAGAAAGCCGCAGAAAGGATGGGCATACGGTTCAGGTCTGATTTCGTGTACCCGGCATCGGACAGGTATAATGCGTATGACATTGCGATCATTGTAAACAACCTGCTGCAGAATGCGCTGGAAGCCTGTGGGAGGATGACGTCGGGGGAAAGATATATCTCCCTTTCCGGCAGCAGGAAAAACAGATTTTTTCTCATATCTGTAAAGAATTCCTTTGAGGGGGAGGTGGTATTTGATAAAAGCACGAATCTTCCGGTTTCCACGAAAGCGCCGGATGTACCGGGAGGCCCGGCCCCGCTGCATGGCATAGGTTTATCGAATGTCAGGCGTGAGGCGGCGAAATACCTGGGAAATGTGGACATTAAAGTCAGGAAAAATGAGTTCAGCGTAACAGTGCTGTTACAGGAAAGGAGCAACCATGAATAACACGATCAATGTAAACTACATGACAAGAACGTACAGCAATTTCTTGAAAAACAATGAAGCAAAGGGCGGCAAGGCTGAAAGCCCGTCTTTTTGTGACAGGGTGGTGGAAAAGAGCCAGAATGTATCAGAAACGGGAAAGGCGGGGGCTGTTTCAACAAAGGACATGACAATGGATGAGTATAAGCAGTATATCCATGAAAAGATTTCACAGATCCCCATGCACCCGACCCGTATGTCGGAGAATATTTCCATCCATATTTCAGAAGCGGGGTTTGAAGCGATGAAAAATGACCCGGAGTATGAGGCGTGGGTGCTGAATGACCTGCGGACAGGATGGGCGCAGCCGGACAGATGGGCAGGCGTCTGCGGAGGGGCTTATTCCACCATCTATTACGGGGCAACAAAAGAGGAGTGCCATGCGCAGATGTGGAGCGCAGGATACCAGAACGGAAGCGGGAAAAGCCTGTTTGACGGCAGGGCAAAAGACAGCTTTTGGGAACGCAGGACAGAGCAGAAAAAACGGACGGAGGCGCAGATAAAAAAGGAGCAGGAGAAGAAAAGGATGCAGGAAGAAATCAATGCGAAGGCGGCGATGGAAAAAAGCGATGCGCACAGGCGGCTGATGTCACAGTGGGCAAAAGAGGCCGTATATTCCGATTCCGTTCTGGCAAGATCGGGGACTGCGGCAACAGCAAATGCTGCTTATGAAGCAAATTTCGTCATGGCAGATAATTCATCCATTTGATCTGAGACTGCCAGGATATACAGGAAGTTGTGGATGTGCCATATGAAGCGGCGGGCATTTTGAAGTAAGGAAGATCATGCCCGGACTTACCATAAGGGGGCATGGGCGGCTCCGAATGACAGAGGGGCCGCCGATAAAATAAAATCATAAGGAGGACGAAATCATGGCAATTTCAGGAATTGGAAGCAACTACAGCAATGTGTATGGGAGTACATACACGGCACAGAAAAATGAGGCAGTAAAGAAAACAGAAACGAAGGAAAATGCACCTGCACAAGCGAAGAACACAGGGACAGACAGCGTATCGGATTATTATTCCTACCTGCAGAAGAATTATGACTGTGTAAAGAATGGCAGTGTGGCAATTTCCGGTTCTTATCTGAAGGAGTGTGCAAAGAACCCGGAAAAGGCGAAAGAACTGGAAGAAAGCCTTGCTTACTTCAAAGAAGGTTATGAAAGCGGCCTTAAGAGTGCCCAGGCCAATGCAAGGGCTATCGGGGCAAGGGTGGTGGACCATACGGAAAGCTGGAGCATCGACAGCACAGGGAATATAACCATGATGGCGTCCACCACGGTAACTTCCGACAGCGGGGTAAAAGGCTGGAAGGAACTGGCAGAGGAACGGGAGGAAAAATTAAAGGAGAAAAAGGAGCAGGAACGCGCCGAGGAAAAGAGAAAAGAGCAGAAGGAACAGGAAGAAGAACGGCTGGAAAAGATTCAGGTTTCAGCGCAGCCGACGACCGTCATATCGGATGCGTACCATAAGCCTGTTGACATCAAGGCGTAAATGACACTCTGAGCGAGAGGGATACACTGTTGGTGATAAGAGAGATGAAACTTATTTGAGGGCTGGTTCGTATTATTAACGGATGATAGATTCTTTCAATTTATGACAAAAAAGCCACCATAAAATATATGGAAACAATGGAGAGAAGCTTTTTGTTATACTGAGAATCGGAGAACAAACAATTTCAGCGAAAGGGGGTGTTTGTCATGAAGTTTGGCAGGGAAAGTTAGGTGGGTATGTCTGCATGGAGGCATAAACTGCTCGGACTTATTACATGGGAGCAGGGGCGGCTCTGAACGACAGAGGGGCTGCCATTAAAATAATTGATGAAAATGGAGGATTTGAAAAAATGAACGTAAATGGAATAGGACAGAATTATTATCAGAACAATGTATCAGCGAATAGATACAATAGGAGCAGGGCAGGACAGTTCTACCCGCAGAAACAGGCGGCAGAGGAATCCGCTCCCGGAAGTGCAAGGCAGAATGCCAATGTGCAGGATATATATGACGCACTTAAATCAACAAATCCAATAATGGGGCAGGAGGAAAACACCGTATCAAATGACAGCGGGCTGACAGTGTGGTATGGCGATAAGACCTTGGAAGAATGGGCGGCAACAGACCCGAAATATACGGACAAAGCAACAGGTTTTTCATGGTATGTCAGGGATGGGAAGCACCCTTATATGACGGGGGAGGATGCTAAGAAATTTAAGGAAATGTGCAAGGAAACGGGAGAGTCGTGGCTGAAAAAGTTTGCGGAAATGACAGGAACGATACAGTACCTTGATGACAATACAACTGCCTATGTGGGAACAAACGGTACAGCGATTAAATCAAAGGACGGAAAGGAACTGTTTATAGATACGTCATCCATGACTTATGACATGATCATGAATATGTTCAGTAATCGGCCCAAAAGCGGGAATTATTTTGACAGCTCATATTGGCAGAAAAGTATCCAGAAAGCTATGTTTTCTGTAGAACAGTGATGCTTTACATATTCAGACTGGCACAGCGTAGCTGGGGGTGGAAACATATCACTCCCAGCCACAGTATTGAATAAATGACAATAGCGGAGGATTTGAAAAAATGAATGTAAATGGAATAGGGACAGCAGGATATCAGGCATGGCAGGGAACAAGAAAGGCACAGCAGAATGCGGTAAAAAGGAGTTTTGCGGAGCAGGTAAACAATGTGGCAGATACTCCAAAAGTCTATAATATTTTTACAGATGAAGATATGTTGTGGACAGGAGGGAACGGTACAGGGCTGTCTTATTATCTTAAGTATGCGGAAGATTCAACAGAGGATGATCCGACAATCATTGCAAAGGGTGTTGATGAGAATGGGAATGAATTTGAAAAGACCATACATATCAACGAGATAAATCCCAAGTCAGCGACTGTTGTGGAGATGCGTGCTTTGGAAGCACATATGGGGGTAAAGAAGCTGGGGGGATTTACTTCCCTTCCGATGGAAGCCGGGGCTATGGGATTAAATGACAGGACAGATTTCATGGATATGTTCCAGAAGCAGATCGGCGACATGAAGCTGTTGCTCCAGAAAAAGACGGCGGCATATTATCAGTACAGTATGCAGGCATATTGGGATTTTATGAATAAGAAATAAATTCCATCGGCTGAATATCCCCAATAAGCCACAGCTTGACAGGGCAGGGCAGGCTTCCCCGGCGTTCCGGCAAAACAGCGAGAGGCGATTGAAAAATGGATATTACAGGAATAGCAAAAAGCCATCAGGCGAACCGTATTGCAACGGGAAGGCTATCATCCAAGAAGGACTGGAAGTTGTCCGATGCCCTCCGGGAGAAGATAACGGAATATGCCAGAGAGGATGCGGCACAGAACGTCTATATGGGAAATAAGTTCCTCACCCTGCGGAAAAGCGAGGTCGCAAAAGTTGCGCCGGACAGGGCTTCTCCCCGGTTTCC
>KE159598.1:1640320-1640821 GCA_000403275.2 Lachnospiraceae bacterium 28-4 | reverse complement strand
CTATTTTGCAGAAATAAACGAAGAACCGATTGTGTTCCCCTGGAAATATAAACTTGATGACATTGATGTATCGGAAGAAATCATTGTTGATACTCTGCCTGTCAAAAAGTCGATTTAATTAAAAGATGAAATACTAGTGAATTATTTTAGATTTCTTACAAAGAGCTTTCTCAGGGCCATTTTTTGCCTTTTTTTCAAAGCCAGTCCCACATCTGAATGAGAGCGTTCCTAACTTTACGAAGCCGTAAAGGAAGGAACGCTTTATGTCTTTTAGGAAAATCACAGTCAAATCTGGAGACGAAGAAATCACAATGAATGTTACGGAAGAGGAATACAGGAATTACTTTAGGCCGTGGTGGCAGCAGAAAAAGCATGATCAGAGGAACCGTGAGGCAATGGAGCAGAACGGGTTTGTTTATGGAAAAGGACAAAGGAAACCACAGATCCAGCAGCTTTATGAAGAACTGGAAGAATGCGGGAAACGCTTGATGGGATATAAGG
>KE159598.1:1287721-1638300 GCA_000403275.2 Lachnospiraceae bacterium 28-4 | reverse complement strand
AGCAGAAAACAGCTTAGGGAAAAGGATACCTGAAAAAAATAAGGTCAAGGGGGTATTGCGCCCTAAAATAAGTTCAGCGAAAAGAAAAGAAGGAATCCCACGGAATGTCAGGATTTGGAAAAGCCTGAATTTCATGGGATTCTCTTTTTCTTAGGAATCAGGGGCCAAAATCGGCATTAACCGACAGCCCCTTTTGCACAAATGTCAGCATATTTTTGACGGATCCACATCCTTGATCTTGAGATCCAACGGGTTTAAACCCAGCATGAGGTATCGGTATTGTTCTTCCGTCAGTTCCGCGGCTTGTTCTGTATTTCTCGGCCACGACATACGCCCGTCCTCAAACCGCTTATAGAGGAGCAGGAATCCTGTCCCCATCCACAAGCGCCCCTTGCATCGATCCGAACGTTTCCCACAGAACAGGAAGAGGGTTCCTTTCTCAAAAGGGTTCTGCTTATATTTGTCCCCGATGACCATTGCCAGGCCATCGATCCCCTTTCTGAGATCGACCGTGCCGCAGGCAAGCACTACACGGCGGATCCCCGCGGCATCTTCAAGCATGGGACACCTCCCTTAAGATCCGTGTAAGAACCGGGTCCGAAATATCATTCGTGATCTCTATCCTCACGGAAGAAGTCTGGATCACAGCAACGCCGGAAACGGTTTCCACTGTATCTTCTGCCACCGGCTTATAAGGGATCTCCACGAATGCAATATCCGCATTTTCCGGTACTGCCGGGACAGCAGCGCTTTCTTTTATCAGTCCATAAGCCTGTTTTCGGAATTTTCGCTGCCAATGATAGTAACTCTGTTCACATATGCCGTTTTCGTCCATCCAGCTTTTAGCGGACTGACCTGCGGGACGCCGTCCGCAGGCTTTGATAATGCCTTTCCAGTATTCGGCGCGTACTTCATGAGTGCACTGATCCATAATCATTAGCCTCCTTGAAAAAATCTATTGTTTTTTTCAAGTATGGACTAAAAATGGTTTTAGGAAAAGGCGGGGGATTTGACGTTTACCTTTTTTGCTTTCCATTCCCAGAAAATAGTCGTTTCGTGCCATCGGGTGAAAAACAGAAAATTTTTATGGTATAATTCAGTGGATGCTTTTACTTTAGCGGGAACGGCTTTCTGCCGAAGTAATAGGAAACAGCGGAAAGGGTGATATACGGATGTATGATGTGATAGTGGTCGGGGCGGGGCCTGCGGGATGCACGGCTGCCAAGGCTTTAGCGGAAAAAGGCTATAAGGTTCTCTTGGTGGAAAAGTTCAAGATGCCAAGGTACAAGTCCTGTTCGGGCGTGCTGATAAAGAAATCAATGGAGCTTGTAAAGAAGTATTTCGGGGAGGCCGTACCGGAGTATGTCATGTGTACCCCGACAGATAACAGGGGCATGATCTTCACAAATGATGCGGGGAAGGAATACCGCTTCGAACAGGAGGGGCTTAATGTATGGCGCAGCCATTTTGATGGGTGGCTTGTGGAAAAAGCAAAGGAGAGCGGTGCAGCGGTCAGGGATGGCGTGGCGGCTCTTTCCTGCACGGAAAAGGACGGGTTTGTGGAAGTCAGCCTGCATGGGCAGAGGAATTTTACAGAGGGCGCAAGGTATGTCATTGACTGCGAGGGCGTTGTCGGGGCATTGAAGCGGAAGATTACCGGGGAGGTTCCCGGATATATAACCACATACCAGACCTTTAACGAGGGCAGCATAGATTTAGACCCGCATTACTTCTATGCGTACCTGCAGCCGGAGCTTTCGGAATATGACGCATGGTTCAACGTGAAGGATGACCTGCTGGTGCTTGGGGTGTCCGTGAAGGATATGGATAAAATCAGATATTATTATGGGCGATTCATTGCCTATATGGAGGAAAAGCATTACCTGCGGATTGACAGGCAGACGAAAGAGGAAAAGTGGCTGATGCCGCATATCCGTCCGGGATGCCGTGTGGACTATGGCGTGGGGCGCATCCTTTTTGCGGGGGAAGTCGCCGGGTTCTTAAACCCGATGGGAGAGGGCATATCTGCCGGGATGGAGAGCGGGTACTGTGCCGCCAGTGCAGTCATGAAACATTTCGACAACCCGGAAACAGTCCGGGAGGCATATCGGCAAAGTACAGAAAATCTGAAATCCTATATGCAGCGCCAGTGGAACTTTGTGGGTGGAATGGCTGGCACGTTCAGAGAGATGGAGTAATTGTAAGAAAAGGGACTGCTTTGGCAGTCCTTTTTTCGTTGTTTTGCTAATACATATGCTCAAATGAATCCAAATTTGTACCCTTTATGGGAAATTACATCAGATGCGTGTCGCTCCAGCTTTTCATATCTCTCAAAATAGGGATGAAACTTTTCCCCAGGCCAGTCAGGGAATACTCCACCTTCGGCGGCACTTCCTGATAGATATAGCGGGAGATGAAGCCGTCCTGTTCCAGTTCCCGGAGCTGCTTGGTAAGGGTGGACTGCGTGATGTCCCCAAGCCTCCGCCTCAGTTCCCCGAACCTCTGCACCTCATATTCCGCGATGTACCATAATATCGTTATCTTCCATTTCCCGCTTAAGATGTTCTGTACCCTGACCATAGCCGCGCATTGGGGCAGCGGCGCTTTCATGTTGCTCATAGGCGTTCCTCCTTCTAACGGCATTATACTATATCGGTCCCATCTGTTCAAGGTACTATGATTTTTGATACCGGTATCATTTTCCGCACTATAAACGAAAAAAGACAGTACTTTTCTTTTCCGCGCCAGTTGCTATAATGTGATTCAGGAAGGAGGCGGACGGGATAAACACATCAGTGGATATAGCGGGCATCAGGTTAAAGAACCCGGTGATGCCTGCGTCCGGGACATTCGGCTCCGGGCAGGAATACAGCGGGTTCGTGGATTTGAACCGGCTAGGCGCGGTGGTCACGAAAGGCGTCTCATGCGTCCCGTGGGAGGGGAACCCGGCCCCAAGGATCACGGAGACGGCCAGCGGGATGATAAACGCGGTGGGGCTGCAGAATCCGGGGATAGACGTCTTTATAGAAAGGGCCTCCCTTTCCTCAGACAGTTTGACACGAAGGTCATTGTGAACATATGCGGCGGCACCGTGGCGGATTACCTGGAAGTGGTGGAACGGCTGTCCGGGCAGGAGATAGACATGCTGGAGGCAAACATCTCCTGCCCCAACGTGGAGCATGGCGGGATCGCTTTCGGGCAGGAGCCGGGGATGGTGGAGTACATCACGAAGGAGATAAAAAAGAAAGCGGCGCAGCCCGTTTCCATGAAGCTGACGCCGAATGTCACGGACATAACGGAGATCGCAAAGGCGGCGGAGGCCGGCGGCGCGGACGCGCTCTCGCTGATCAACACCATCACGGGTATGAGGATTGACGTGAAGAAAAGGGCGTTCTGCGTGGCAAATAAGACGGGCGGCCTGTCCGGGCCTGCCATAAAGCCGGTTGCGCTGCGGATGGTCTGGCAGACCTGCCGGGCGGTAAGCATTCCGGTCATCGGGATGGGAGGGATTCAGACGGCGGAGGATGCGCTGGAGTTCATCATGGCCGGTGCCGCTGCGGTGGCGGTGGGGACGGCGAATTTCAGGAACCCCTATGCCATGCCGGAGATCATCGGCGGGCTGGAAAAGTACATGGAGGAAAACGGTATCCGGGACTTAAAGGAGATCAGGGGTATCGTCAGTTAGATTTTTACAGACAGGAAGGAGAGATGGTTCATGCATTACACGGGAACGATATGGAGGCCGCCCTATGAGGCGGGGAGCGCACTGGTACAGGCGACGGCGGGCTGTACCCACCACAAGTGCAAGTTCTGCACGCTTTATGAGGACGTGCCGTTTAAGTTCCGTATGTCGCCTTTATCCGAGGTGGAGGCGGACTTAAAGGAGATCAGCCGCTACTACCGGAACGCAAAGAGGGTATTCTTCACCGGGGCGAACCCGTTCGTATTAAGTTTTGACAAGCTGAAAACGCTGGCGGAACTGGTACGGAAATATTACCCGAAAGTGCAGTCCATCGGCTGTTTCGCCCGCATCACGGACATCACGCCGAAGACCACGGAGCAGCTACGGGAGCTGCGGGGGCTTGGGTACAACAGCCTTACCATCGGCGTGGAGGCGGGAGACGAGGAATCCCTGTCCTTCATGCATAAAGGGTTCGGCACGAAGGAGATCATAGAAGAATGCAAAAGGCTGGATGAGGCAGGGATGGACTATAACTTCTTCTACCTTGCCGGGATATACGGCTCCGGGCATATGGAGGAAGGGGTAAAGAACACGGCGGAGGTGTTCAACCAGCTCCACCCGAAGGTCATTGTTTCCTCCATGCTGACGGTCTACCCGACCTCGGAACTGTACCAGGAAATCCGGGATGGGAACTGGACGGAGGAAACGGAGATAGAAAAGCTGTATGAACTGAGAACGCTGATCGGCAGCCTTGACATAGACACCTATTTTGCAACGATGGGCGCATCGAACTGCATCAACGTGGAGGGGCATCTGCCGAAGGACAGGGGACGGATGGTCAAGTGGCTGGATGAGGTCATCGGCGCTGTGGACGAAAAGGAACTGCGCAGGTACCGTGAGAACCTGCGGCACCTGTAAGGAGGGGAGCCATGATACAGGATATCTCCCCTTGCAGGCTGGATATGGCATACCGCGGTACAGCCCCGGCCCCGGATGACTGCTTTTTCTCCTTCCGGGGAGAGGATGTGCTTTTGCGGGATATGGGGGACGGGCGCAGGAGCCTCCCGTCCTTCCGGGATTTGGGATATCCGGCAGGAAAAATGGAAAGCAGGGCGGTATTCCTGTTCCGGGCGGGCAGAGAACCCGTTTACCTGCTGGGGCAGGAGGTAAACGGATGCCGGGGGCTTGGGTATTTCCCCATCTGTGAATTAAAGGGCGTCCTGCCGGAATGGGCTTTCTTTGCCGGGGCCACGGCCCTGCACTTAAGCCGCTGGTATGAAGGGAACAGGTACTGCGGCAGGTGCGGCGGGAGGATGGAAAGGAAGCCAGGGCAGAGGGCGCTTGCCTGCCCGGAATGCGGGAACACGGTATATCCCGGCATCGCCCCGGTGGTAATGGTGGCGGTCACGGACGGGGACAGGCTGCTGATGACAAAGTATGCAGACCGCTCCCTCCCGCAGTGGGTACTCATATCCGGTTTCGTGGAGGCGGGGGAGACGCTGGAGGAAGCGGCGGAGAGGGAGGCCTATGAGGAGACAGGCATCCGTATCCGGGATTTGCAGTATTTTGGCAGCCAGCCGTGGGGGTTCTCCGGCTCCGTGATCGCAGGCTATACCGCAAGGCTGGACGGCCCTGATGGGATACGCCTTGACAGGAAGGAGCTGGCGGCGGCAGAGTGGCATCTGCGTTCCAGACTTCCGGATGAATTGACGGATATCAGTATTGCCCATGAGATGATTGAATCATTGAGACTTTAGAGGAAAGGCTGGATAAAGATACTGTACTAAGGATAAAGAGGAAGAGGGCTCACAGGCCCTTTTTCTATGTGCGGCGGTCTGCCGTTTCCGCAGGCAGGCCGGGCGGCCTGATTTGGAAAGCGGGGGAATCAGAGTTAATATGCTTACACGGCGGTTCGCGTTTGTGTCGCCCTTGCGTGGGATGAAGGCATTTTTTTTGAAATGTCCAGTCACTACCGCCAAGTGTCCAGATACAACACCCGTTCTTCCTTTTTGCTGGTATCTGCCGATAAAATAGGTGGACGGGAAATAATAGTCCTTATTGGCAATAAAACATTGATATGGGGTGAATCAGATTGAACATAGCGGTTTGCGATGATGAAGAAAATATCCGTTATTTGATAAAACGGCTGATAGAAAAGCAGGATGCATCCTGCCGGATTATGGAATTTTCGTCCGGGGAGGAACTGCTGCGGTTTTGGGAGCAGGAGGACAGGGAGCAGTTAGATATCCTGTTCCTTGATATTTCTATGGATGGAACTGATGGAATGGAAACGGCGGAACAGATCAGGGACTGGAAGGAAGAAAGGGAAGAAGTTTTATGGGGGAGCCTGCCCCTGCTGATATTTGTGACAGGTTACCCGGAG
This sequence comes from Lachnospiraceae bacterium 28-4, assembly GCA_000403275.2. Classification (GTDB taxonomy): domain Bacteria; phylum Bacillota; class Clostridia; order Lachnospirales; family Lachnospiraceae; genus Kineothrix. Next base: position 1,632,235 of record KE159598.1, on the reverse strand, counting down.
TATATGCCGAAGGCTTTTTCCGTCAATGCCTTCCAATATTTAGTGAAGCCTGTAGACGAAAAGGAATTTGAAGATGTGTTTGCGCGGGCAGTCAGGGAGTGCCGCTGCCTGAACAGGAAAAAGAACACTGAGCCAGGGGAAATACTGGTCAGGAGCGGGAACATCACAAGGAATGTCCCGGTTGATGATATTTACTATATTGAGAGCAGCAACAGGAAGATCATCGTATCCATGCGGGATGAGGAAATAGAATGCTATGGAAAGATAAGTGAGATGGAGGATGAACTGCGGGAAGGCTTTTTCCGGATTCACAAGGGGTATCTGGTCAATATGAAATATGTGGAAAGATACAGCCGGACGGAAGTGCAGATGAAGAACGGGAAACGCCTCCTGATCTCCAAGTACAAGTACCAGGATTTTATAAAGGCGTATCTGGAATTCATTGCGGAGGACGGCAGATGAGTCAGGAGGGTTATAGATTATTCATAAATATATGCGACTTATATCTTGTACTCCTGCAGGTCATGCTCTTTTTGGTGGTTTGGGACATTTTTTTCAGGCCGGAAAGGGGAAAAAAGGAAGCGTTGTCCGCAGGCATATTTGCAGCAGCCAATGTACTCCTGCGTTTATGCCCCGGTGTTCCGGGATGGGCGAGGTATGCGGTATCGGCTGCTGCTGTATTGGGGTACTGCCGTATCAGATATAAGGGCTGTCTGGAAAAGGCTGTTTTCACGCTGCTGCTGCTTTACAATTTCCACGGGATGAGTTTTCTGGTCTCAAACAGCCTTTACCAGTTTTTAATGGATGGCCTGATGGGGAGGCTGGACGTCCGGGATGCAGGGTATATGCTCCATATGTATAAGAGCCAGGTGATAGGCCAGGGCTGTAATTTTTTAATATACACGATCTCATTTGTTTCCATGGTCTGGATTCTGAAAAGGATTGTAAAAAGCCCTGTGTCCATGAGCTGGCAGGATGCCATTTTCCTTTCCGCCCTTAATGTCGTTGGCAGTATGCTGGTATGGATGATTATGGATATTTCGATGGTTCAGATTGATAAGGAGATATTTTTCCTTTTTGCCCAGAGGAAGGAGATGGTGTGGAAGATACCAATGATCGCGGTCCTTCTCAGCGCCGGGGAAATTTCGGCAGTCTGTATTTTCCAGAAGAACAAGGAACTGCAGGGCGAGAGGGAGAGGCATTTTGCGGAAGAACAGCAGATGAAGGCCATGAAAAGGAGGCTGGAGGAAGCGGAAAATTTCTATGGCAGCATCCGTAAAGTAAGGCATGAAATGAAAAGCCACATGGCAAATATCAAAGGCCTTGTCGCCGGGGAAAAATACGGGGAGGTGGAGAGGTACATTGACAAACTGGATGAGACCGTGCAGGAGCTGGATTATAAGTTCAGCACGGGAAATGCAGTGACGGATGTCATCATCAATGACAAATACCGGAGGGCGGCAAAATCCGGGACTGCATTCCGGGTGAAGTTTGAATACAGGGAGACGGATACCATCTCTGCCTTTGACATGGGGATCATCCTGAACAATCTTTTAGAGAATGCCATAGAAGCCTGTGAGAAACTGGAACAGGAGAAACGCCGCATCAGCCTTACGCTGAAAAGGAAGAACCATTTCCTGCTGGTGGAGGTGGAGAACAGTTTTGACGGGAAGCTGGAATGGCAGGACGGGGAGGCGGTACCGGCAACGGTGAAGCACAGCAGCCTGCCGGAGATACTGATGGAGCATGGCGTTGGCCTGAAAAATGTAAGGGACGTGGCGGAACGCTATCTGGGTTATATGGATATCAAGGCGGGGAGGGGTGTGTTCAAGGTCACGGTCATGCTGCAGCAGAAGGAAATATAATAATAATTTTATGAAAAAGGAAGGAGAATGTGACAATGGAAGTAGGTACAGTTTATGGCGGCTATTATGGGGCAAAAGGCTATGAGGGCGTGAGGAAGGAAGAAAAGCGGGCAGATGCCGGATTCGCGGGAAAGGTTGCGGAGAAAGGCGCTGTTTCCCCAAAGGACATGACGCTGGATGAGTACAAGGCATATTTTAACGAGAAGATGAACAGCCTGTATACCCATCCCTCACAGCGGAATATGAATGACGTAATTGACATAACGGACGCAGCATATAAGAGGATGCAGACAGACCCGGAATATGAGAAGAAGATTCTGGATGCGTTGGCACAAAATAAGGCTGTTAATTTCGGGGGAAATATTCCGGTGATTGCATATATGCACATAGACGACACATGGGAAAAATGCTACGGCTATACGCAGGGCATGAAGGAGAATGTGGGTTATTCCGGGAGTTCTTCCGCAAAGAAGCCTGATGCCGGGCGGGAGAAAAAGGCAAGGCAGAAGGAACTGCTGGAAGAATATCTGGAAAAGCGGGCGCAGGCTAAGAGACAGCAGCAGGAGTTATTGGATGAAAAGGTTGCAAAGGCGGAGCAGGAGAGAAGCAGGCTGGCAAAGGCGTGGAGCAGTAAGCAGCGGATGGCGGCGGCTTCTGGTGCCTATGAATCGAATATAATGATGGAGACAGCGGCAGGCGGTGAGGTAAAGTAAAATGAATGGCGTATCGTTATCAAACAAAGTGATACATTGGAATCCGAAGGATTTTGCCGTGAGCCAGAATTTCAACAAGGTAATCCGGGAGAATGAAAAGGTTTCCAATGATTATTACTGGAAAAGCAATAAGTCTGAGGGCGTGGACTGCTTCGGGAGGGCGCTTGACCTGACCACGCTTATCAATAAGCCGGATGGATATTATTTGCAGGGGAGCCTGTCGGATGTGGACGATGCAGACTATTATCAGTTCAATATAGCGGAATACAGGATTTTAGGCACTGTGTCCGACAAGCATAACCTTGAGATAACAGTGACACTCGACCACATCCCGGAAGGCTGTGATTATGACCTTATCCTGTATGACGGCGACGGGAACCAGGCAGGGATTGGCAGGGATAATGGAAATGGCGGCAAGAGCGTGACCGTGCCGAACTGGAACCTGGAGAACCGGGAGTATACGGTAAAGGTGCTGGCAAAGGACGGCTCCCCGGTAAATGCGGAGGAATATTACCACCTTTCCTTCCAGACGCAGAAGGCGGCAGGGGACAATGTACTCAGGCAGCAGGCAAAGGAAATGCAGGAATACGCCGGTGCGCTGCGCCGGAAACTGCATGACGGGCAGGACGCAGCAGAAGAAAAACAGGCGCTCCAGCAGATCAGGGAAAAGTACGGGGCGTATTATGCACAGCAGATGGATGGGCTGCATAAAGCACAGGCGGCGGAATATCTGCCGGAAGGGGAAGTTTTTGACGAAAGCCGTAAGGCTGAACTTCTTTCCAAAATGGCGGCGGGCGGGGAACTGACGGAGCAGGAGAAAGGGCTGGCCAATATCTTTGCATCTGCACAGGAAATTGACAGCGCCACAGCGTCCGCAAAACTGCAGGCAGATATCGGTGAAGAAATCTTCCGGCAGATGGGGCAGTCCGGCATTTCCCCCATACCTTCTTTTGAAGTCAGCATTGGCATAGACGGCAAGGCGGAAGTAAAGGGGATTGAAGATGCGGCTGTGAAGGAAAAAGTGGAGGACATCCTGAACGGTTTTTCCGGGGAACTGATGGATACATATATTTCCATAAATGCGGGTATGCAGGGGATGAATAAACAAGAGCAGTACATATTGAAGGCGGCAATGGGGATTGAGGCATTTTTGCAGAAAGCAACGGGCGGCAAAGTGGCGCTGTCAGACATCACAGTGGAGAACGGCAGGATAAAAGGGCTGGATGCGCCACTTGATAAACTGCTCAATGATCCGGGGCAGAACCAGACATACCTTGATTACAGGGCAGACATACTTGCAATCAAGAATTATGAAAGGATGAATGGAAACGGTCTGCTGGGAGGATTCAGTGCAAGATATGCTGTTGACGGGGAGACAATCTGTACAGTTAGTGTGTAATGCCGCAGGCGGTGATTCGCTGCTTGGTTAATGAAGGGCATCATGCCCGGACTTACCGCAAGGGGGCATGGGCGGCTCCGAATGACAGAGGGGCCGCAGGTAAGATTTTTTGAAGGAGGATGATTATTATGTCAATGGAGATCACAAACAATTACAGCGATTATGGGAAAGGCTACACAAATACTGCAAAGGAAGGAAATGTGACGACAAGAACGGTGGAACTGAAAACCTCAACCGGGGGAACAAAAACAGAGCAGATTAAGACGGGGTACAGCAATGTCAATGACTATTCCAAATATCTGCAAGGTAAGTACAGCTATATGAATTCGGGTACAACCTCCATGCAGGGTGTTCCGACAACGGTATCCGTATCGGGCGCTTTCCTGAAGAAATGTATGAACGATCCGGAAAAAGCAAAGTATCTGGAAGAAAATCTGGCGGCGATTCCGGATTGTGCGAAAAGCGCAGTAGCAGGCTGTCGAGGAACTCTGACAAATCTCAGCTACAGTGTTGATGCAAATGGGAATATTTCAGTAGCAATCTCCGGAACAAGTGACCCCGATGGGAAGATAGCAAAAGAAAATGCGGAACGGCGGGCGAAAGAGAAGAAAGCAGCCGAGGAAAAGGCCGCCGAGAGGCGCAAGGAGAAAAAGGCGGAGGAAGAAAAGGCAGCGGAACGGCGGGCAGAAAGAAAAGAGAGGATGGAAGGTACGTTCACGGTATCTGCCACTGGCACGGATACAAAAAGCGTCACGCAGAACCTCATGGAAACGGTATCCGGCACATCATCACCCACAGGGGCAAGTTTTGATTTAAAGGCGTAAGGGATATTCCGCAGCAGACGGCTCAGATATGGCTGTTACATAAAAGGAAATCGGAGGGCTTGAAAAATGCGTGTCAGCAGAATACCAACATTACTTATTACGGCAATGATGATTCCCGCGATCAGCGGATGCACTACACAGGGAAGCCCCGCCCCGGATGCCGTGCATCAGATTGAGGATGGCAGTCCGGCGGTCTATGATGATGACCCGATAGCGGTGGAGCCGCAGCTTGACGAAGATGAGCTGGATAGGGATTCGGATGAATCCAACGTGCAGGGGGAGATCATTTCGGCGGAACCGCATAAAGGGAGTGCGGAATGAAAAAAGTAATTGCAGTAATTTCAGCTAGGGAGGTGTTTGTCATGAAGTTTGACAGGGGAAGTTAGGCGGTATGTCTGCATGGAGGTAATGAACCGCTCGGACTTATTACATGGGAGCAGGGGCGGCTCTGAACGACAGAAGGGCTGCCATTAAAATAATTAATAACAATGGAGGATTTGAAAAATGAACGTAAATGGAATAGGAACAACAGGATATCCGGCATGGCAGGGAGCAAGAAAGGCACAGCAGAATGCGGCAGGAAGGAGTTTTGCGGAGCAGGTAAACAATGTGGCAGGCGCAAAGCCACATACATCTATTGTCTATATGAAAACGGATGATATGCTGTACTCTGGCGGTAACGGGACAGGGCTGTCTTTCTACATCAAATATGCGGAAGGCTCAACAGAGGATGATCCGACTGTGATTGCAAAAGGTGTTGATGAGAATGGGAATGAATTTGAGCAGACCATACATATCAACAAGATAAATCCCCGGAATGCTTCATTAGTGGAAATGACAGCATTGGAATCCTATATGGGTGTAGATAAGAATGGAGGGCTTACATCATTACCGCCTGAAACGGGAATGATGGGATTGAACGATAGGACCAATTTCATGGATATGTTCCAAAAGCAGATTAGCGATATGAAACTGTTGAGCCAGAAAAAAGCTGCGGCATATTACCAGTACAGTATGCAGGCGTATTGGGATTTCATGAACAAGAAATAGAATCCAATAGACGTATATCCCCGATAAGCCACAGTCTGACAAGGCAGGGCAGGCATCCCCGGCGTTCCGTCAAAGCAGAGAGAGGTGATTGAAATGGATATAACAGGAATAGCAAAAAGCCATCATGCGGGCATCCCAAAGCCATCATCCAAGAAGGAATGGAAGCTGTCTGACTCCCTCCGGGAGCAGATAGCCGAATACGCCAGGGAGGATGCGGCGCAGAACGTCTATATGGGGAATAAGTTCCTTGCCCTGCGCAAAAGCGAGGTCGCCAAAGTCGCACCGGACAGGGCGGCGCTGATGGGAAAGATTGATATGAAGGAAATACGGGAAGCCGATGAGCGGTGGCTGCGTCTTCTGTTCGGGGAGCCGTATGAAGCGGAGTTCCAGTCCGGGGGAGTCCATGTGTATGACGGGAACGGAGACGAGGTACTGACCTACACGGCGGGCGTGGGCTGGCATGAGAAGGAGTCGAAGGCGGAGACGCAGGTACACGGGGCTTTGAAGGCTGCCTACTATGATGCGTACCATGCGGCAAGGCAGGAGATAAATTCCGGCATTGCCGGAATGGAAGTGCAGGGTGGCTTTGACGCGAGGGCATAGGCGGATATAATACACAAATGATAAAAGGGAACCAGCAGAGGCAGGCTGGTTCCCTTGTTACATATCAGTACGGGGAGGCGGAAAATAAGGCCGGTTACTGGCCGGAGTGGAGTAAAGGAGGCGGTGGCAGATGGAAGTGATCAGATGCCCCAACCCCAAATGCAGGCGGCGCATTTTGGACGATGAGGGAACAGAGACGGAGTGGACGGTCCTTGAGATCAAATGCCAGCACTGCGGAAAACTGGTAAGGCTGCACTTCGGCCCGGAAGGGGTAGAGGCGGGCATATATGAGAGGAAGAAACGGCGGAGGTGATTCTGCTGTTTTTTTATGCATTCCGTGATTAGGGGGCGGCACTCCGGGCCATACTGGTAACAGACAATGGAAATTTTTGATAATTTCCACCGATGGGACATTTTATGTTGCGTGCATAACATGGCTTTGTCCTCCAAAACAGGTTGTGGAGGAATACGGTATGTGTATGGTCAGATGCCCCGCTTGCAAAGGACGGATCTGCGATATTATTGCCACCGCGGGAGGGCGCGTAGTCTTAGAGGTAAGGTGCCCCGAATGCGGGAGGATAGTCAAATTGGAATGGCTACTACAGGTCACGGAGACAGCTAAATAGGACTTACTACCGAGCGAGTGGAACCAGGGGACATCGAGTCACGAATGGCCGGAGTGAAGCTAGAGACAATGAGCCTTAGCTTACTCCGGCCATTTTTCCATTTTCAATCAATTTCATATCAAAAATAGAAGCGTTTCTGGCTTTATGAAGGCGTAAAGAAAGGAACGCTTTTATGTCTGAAAAAATCATCAGGATCAAGTCAGGGAACGAAGAAACCACAATGAATGTTACGGAAGAGGAATATCAGAAATATTACCGCCCGTGGTGGCAGATGAAGAAAAAAGAACAGCGGAACCAGGAGGCGATGGAGCAGAACGGTTATACGGAAGAATCCTACGAGGAATGGAAAGAGAATGATATGCGGACGGAGCTTTTTGCGGAGAGCATGGAGGAACTGGCGGAAAAGCGGATGCTGCTTGGTGTCCTGTAGGATGCGATGGATTCCCTCCTGCCGGAAGAACGGGAGCTTGCCATGAAGGTGTTCGGGGAGGAAATGCAGGTCAGCGAGTTTGCAAAATCGAAGAATGAGAGCAGGACAACGGTATCTTCACGGAAGCAGAGGGTATTGGAAAAGCTGCTGAATATTATCCCCCTTGGGAGCCGCCTGGAAATGGTATTTTCCATCTTCAGAGCCACCACAACATATTGTGGCAGCATACATGTTTAATTTCGCTATAAATCTCCTTATAGTTATTCATGGAGAACTGCTGATGCAGTACCACCAAATAATCTATAAGGAGGTCTTTTTATGTTTAAGAAGACAAAAGTCAGAAGCATTCTGGAGCTTCTGGGAAAAAATCTGAGCGCAAGGGAGGCGTCAAAGATTTTAGGTGTATCCAGAAACACTGTAGCTGAGGTTCAGGTATTGCTTTTACAATCAGACAAATCATGGGATGATATTTCTGAATGGGATGATGACAGACTTTATGAACTGTTCTATCCGGACAAGTTCAAATATAAACCCAGATATGCTCCGGTTGATTATTCTTACGTCCATAAAGAATTAAAAAAAGCTATATGGAACCTGATACCGGTGGGTGTACAACGGCATACCTGTCTGTTGCAGCAATGCCCTACAGCCAGATGATCTACGTGGAAGCCACAGCCAGTATGAATGAAAAAGCATGGTTATCATGTCATGTGAACATATTTCAGTTCTTTGGCGGTACGCCGGTAAAAATTGTCTGTAATAACCTGAAGACCGGCGTGACCTCACATCCCAAAAGAGGAGAAATCATACTAAATGAAGCCTATCTTTCACTTGGAGAGTATTATTCCGTATTTGAGTATATATGGATATTTTATAACCGTAAGCGTATTCATGAAGCAAACGGCTATCTGGCGCCGGAGGAATACTACAGGCAGCATCGGACAGATTGGAAAGCGGCATAGCCGCTTTTGAACAAATAACCACACAGTCATGACAGGGGCAGTACCACTACATCTTGTGTCTGGGGTGGCTCCCAAGGCAGAAACTTCTGGGCGGCTCCCAAGCAGGAAACTGGGCGGCTCCCAAGGGGGATAATATTCATTTAGATTTTGTTATGTGAAGATTCATATATCATCCCTTCTACTCTTTATTATAATATACAATAACATAAAATAACAGATATAAAAACGAAATATTTGACACAAAAAAAAGCAGGTTTTATGCGACCTGCAGGTATTTTTGGATTATTCAACTGTCAAACTCCCGCGAATGCATAAATTGAGCCATGAATGAATCTGCCCCTCACCGAAGGGGATTTGGAATGGGCAGATTCTGTAACGGAGAAGCCGAAGGCTGAACTGTTACAATATTTGGAATTTTCGTTACATTTGAATGATTGACACCTCGCCATGAAAAACGTATAATTGACAAAATGGCATTTTTAGCACAGCTGGTGCAAGTATATAGGCCCGGCTGTGCAATTACATATTTTACCATATTTGATAATACACAAACGAGGTGATTCATTGGACAATGGATTATTTAAGATAAAAAAATCAGGAAAGCACAAGTACATTTTTCTTTCTCTTTTTCTGTTAATGATATTTCTGCTAATCCCATGTTTTGATTCAGATGAGAAACTGGCATTTTCCCTGGAGTCTGGGTACTATGAGGAGCCGATCTACCTGGAAATACAAGGCGCGGACAGGTACAGTATTTATTATACCCTAGATGGAACGGAGCCTACACAGAATTCCATTCCTTATGACGGGGAGTTTTATTTGGAAGATGCTTCCCTTCATAGCAATGTGTATTCGGAGCGGACGGATACTTCTACAGGATTTTATCAGGAACTGGTGGAAGAGTATTCCGCCGAATTCCCGGGATATATCGTGCCGGCTGGCCCGGTGGATAAATGCAATATTGTAAGGGCGGCGGCTTTTGACAGGAGCGGGAATTGCGTGGATTCTATTACGGGCTCCTATTTTATCGGATTTGACCAAAAGATATTATATCAGAACATGTGGATGGTTTCGCTCATTACAGACCCGAAGAATTTATTCGATTATGAGACGGGGATTTATGTGACCGGCAAGGTCTTTGATGAATATGCCCAATTGCTGCCGGATGAAAATACCCCCAATAGGGGTACTTGGTGGTGGTGGGATGCCAATTACAGAATCAGGGGCAAGGAGTCCGAGCGACCGGCCCATGTGGAGATTTTTAACCCGGAAAGGCAGAGAGTGCTGTCCGATGACTGCGGAATCCGGATTCAGGGGCGCGGAAGCAGGGGGAAGAATCCAAAGAGTTTGAGCGTATATGCCCGCAGGGAATATTCGGGGAGCGAAGAGTTTTCGGAGGATATTTTTGGAATAGGGGGAAATTCCCATAAGTTTGTCATATTTTCAGGGGCGGACGATTCCGCTTATAAAATAAAGGACTATCTGGCACATACGCTGGAAGCGGAACTGAATTTCAGCACGATGCAATTTCGTCCGGCGATGCTGTTTCTGGACGGTGAATACTGGGGGATGTATTATATAACGGAAAGCTATAATGCGGATTTTATCTCAGATCATTATGACGTACCTCAGGAAGAGGTTATCTTTGTAAAAGAAGAGGTGCTGGAAGAGGGGATGGAAAAGGAAATCGAATTATTCCAGGAAATGAGGACTTTTATATCAGAGAATGATATGTCGGTAGAAGAAAACTATGAAAAAGCGAAGAGCCTGATTGATATGGATAGCTATATTGATTATTATGCGGCGCAGATTTTTATCGGAAGGTACGGCGACTGGCCGGTGAAGAACGAGGCGGCATGGCGAACTAGGAATGTGCTTTCGGATAACGAATACGGGGATGGCCGCTGGCGCTGGATGCTTTTTGATGTGAATTCGGGGAGTCTGGCCACAAGCCAATTGGAAGTAGACACGCTGAGCAATGTAATGTGGGGGGACAGTGTATTTGGCTCTCTGTTCAAAAGCCCGGCATTCAGGGAACGGTTTGTGGAACGGATGGTTTACATTGCGGAGGAGGTATATGCGGATGAGAAGGTGGACCAATTTGTGGATGCTTATCTGGAAGAGATGATAGAGCCTATATGCAGCAATAATGTGAGGTTTATTGCAATTGAACTGCGGGATGAAGGAATCGCGAACATTGAGGACACGCGTACTTTTTTGAAGCAGAGAAGGGATTTTATTTACCAGATGATGGGGCAGTATGTGGGAGCGGAATATGTGCAGGCGGCGGTTGAGAGGATGAAAAATGCCAGCACGCCATTCGGCAAGTGATGCGTGTAGTTATTTGCAGAACGATATGTTATATATAGTCCGGTTTATTGCGAATCGACAGTTATAAACCGGCAAAAGAAAAATATGCTCGCATACAAAAAGATGTGCAGAAATGGGGGAAACGATGGTATATAGACACGAACTGAAATTCCAGGTTTCTTTGATGGAATTGGAGAAAATCAAGTACCGCCTGGAGTCTGTTTTAACTTATGACAGCCATCAGCCCGGAGAGTTTTATACGGTGAGAAGCCTGTATTTTGATGATATGTATGATTCCTGCCTTTTCGAAAATGAGTCCGGGATTGGCAAACGGGCGAAGTATAGAATCCGGACATACAATGGGAACATGGATTGGATTCATCTGGAAAAGAAGTATAAAGAGCGGGAACTGACCGGAAAACAGAGGGAAGAAATTTCCCTGGAGGAATGTCAGGCATTGATTCGGGAAGAGGAAATGGACGGGCAAGGCGCTTTAATGGAAGAATTTTTCTATAAAAGGCAGTCCAAGGGCATGCGGCCCAAATGTATCGTAGAATATGACAGGTGCGCTATGGTAAGCGAGGTGGGGAATGTAAGAATTACCTTCGATATGAATATCAGGGGATGTTCCAGGCCAGAACTTTTTCCAGGCGGCTCATCGGACTATTTTGACGATGCCATGCCGCCGGGTATTCATATTCTGGAAGTGAAGTATGATGAATTGCTTCCCCGGTACATCTTACAGGCGGTAGATTTAAATACCTTGCAGAGGCAGGCAGTTTCGAAATATTGTCTGGTGAGAGAAAATGGTTGTTTTTGAATAATCCCGGGCAGCAGTGAGAGCAAAGCAGTATAAATCTTAGCAATACATAAAAGGTTCAGGACTCGGAAAGGAGTACATAAAAAATGAGTTACAGCGACATTATTAAAAAATCGGTTTTAGAAGGCTTTTCGTATGCGGATTTTTCCACAACGAAGATGGCAGTAACTTTGGGGTTAACTTTCCTGATAGCGGTGTATATCTTTTTTGTATACCGGTTTATCACAAGGAGCACTTTTTACAACAAAAATTTTAATATCACGATGGCAATCATTTCAGTGGTTACTGCAGGAATCGTTATCGCCATGCAGTCAAATTTTGTAATATCCCTGGGTATGGTGGGCGCGTTGTCCATCGTTCGTTTCAGGACAGCTATTAAAGAGCCCATGGATTTGCTGTTTTTATTCTGGTCCATTGGAACAGGGATTATGTGTGGGGCCGGTTTGTATGAACTGGCAATTGTGATTGCTTTGGTGGTAACTTTTGGCCTTTTGGTGCTGCAGCTGGTGCCGGTGATGGCAAGCCCTATGCTGTTAGTCATTAAATTGAACAATATAGATAAGGAAGAAACGGTGCTGTCCACAGTGAAAAAATCCACTCAGAAATATAAAATAGATTCCAAAAGCATTACCAATGGCAGGGAGAACCTGATTATGGAAATCAGGGTTAAGGATTATAGCAGCCTGACCAATGAAATTTCCAAGATAGAAGGGGTGGTCAGCGTGACCTTGATGCACCACGAAGGGGAAGTGAAGAACTAGTCCGTTTTTGGGGCTAAGAGTAAAAGTAGCATGAAAACCGAACGCTGTGTAGGCTCGCCTTACCGGAAACTATACCGCCCGTCCTCTCGGATACGCTGCCCGCTGCATCTGTAAGAACTGAACCAATGTCATTAAGTCTGAACTGTTACGATTTCCGTGACTAAAGGCTTTTTCAAGAAACAAAATTTATGGACAGACAAGTCACTTTACGGTGGACTATTACTGATAATTATTTTAGTACATCTAATTATTCTAATCAAAAATCTGTAGGTAATCTAAAAGGTTTTAGGCATTATATGAAGCGGTTTTAGAAAAATTTTTGTATACCCACCAGGAAACTTTATAAACATTAATAGTGTTGATGCACATGTCAGTTTACATGTGGTATAATCCCGTCTTTGGCAGTTGTTTAAAGAAAAAATCGCTGTATCCCTTGAATTTATTGGGTATCAGCGATTTTTAGCGTTGTCACGGACTTTAGTATTTTATTTTCGTCCTTTGCTTTCTTTTTGAATTGTTTTCATTTTGCTTTTAGTTATGAATTGATAATTTCCAGATTATTTTGGAGGTAAAAGTTGACAGTATTCTTTAAAACTTTTATAATTAAACCTTAAGTTCAATTATGGGAGGCAGAAAATGGCACGAAGAAAAAAAGAGCCGAAAAGTGTACACCGGGAAAAAATTGCTTCCGCTGCGTCAGTATTATTCATGGAGAGAGGCATAGCGGCAACCTCTATGGACGATATAGCCAAAGCGGCCGGATACAGCAAAGCGACTTTATACGTGTATTTTGAGAACAAAGAAGAAATTGTTGGTATCTTAGCGCTGGACAGCATGAAAAAACTTTATCATTACATCGCTTCTGCACTGGAGCAGCAGCAAACCACAAAAGAACAGTACAATTTCATTTGTCGTGGATTGGTTCAGTATCAGGAAGAATTTCCGTTCTACTTCAAAATGGTATTGGATAAAATCAATATTGATTTTGAGCGCCATGATTATCTTCCCGAAGAAAAAGAAACTTATCAAATAGGAGAAGAAATAAACGAAAAGATAAAGGAATTTTTAATATCCGGCATAGATAAAGGCGATCTGCGAAGCGATCTGAAAATCATGCCTACTATTTTTGTTTTCTGGGGTATGTTGTCCGGGCTTATTCAGCTTGCAGAAAATAAAGAAGAATATATTAAAAAAGCAATGGGATTATCAAAAGTCCAGTTTTTAGAGCATGGTTTTCATATGTTGTATTGTTCTATTGCAGATAGTGGAGAGTGATGAAACAACGGACAGCACACTTCGCGAACTGTCCTTATGTTAGTGAAAATATCGAAAAAGAGTACAGTATTATTTGCTATCATGTTCCTTTTGCTTGCCGGTTTCGTTTTGGGAATCCTCTACCTTAAAAGCGTTGCGGACTATAGACAGGCAGTAAGGGAAACCATCTTTGAAGATATAAATATTTCTGATACTCCTGACGGAGTTTATGTTGGCGAATATGACGTGGATTTTATATATGCCAAAGTGGAAGTTACCGTGCAAAATGGAGAAATCACAAATATTAACATTTTGGAGTACAGGCATGAACGTGGAAAGACCGCAGAAGTTATCACTGACAGCATAGTTGATGAACAGAAAATAGATGTAGACGCAATATCAGGCGCAACAAATTCAAGCACTGTCATAAAAAAAGCGGTTGAGAACGCTCTGAAAAGCAGGAAATTGACCACTTTTTGACTTATTTGCAGTATCATATTCTAGAGCGTGTTTGAAAATTCATTCCTGACATCTGCACGCCCCGCTTTGCGTGATATTTGCGCCAAATTCAGGTTACATAAGGCATTGTCCTTTATGCATTTGCCTCCTATGCGCCCTTCATTTGGCACAAGTCTCCCGCAAATTGTGACGCACATCTGCCAGAAAGCAATTTTCAAACACGCTCTGGGAGAGGAGGTTACTATGGCATACAAAATACTCATTGTTGATGATGAAAAAATGCTGACAGAGTTATTGTCAAGTCACTTACAGAAGTGTGGATATGAGGCTTTTGTAGCGGAAAATGCACAGCAGACAATATCCATGCTGAATGTCTATCCGGATTTGATTCTGCTTGACATCAATATGCCGGAAATAGACGGACTGGAGCTATGTAAAATGATCCGCCAGAATGTCGTCTGCCCCATTTTGTTTCTGACAGCCCGGATTACGGAACAGGACAAAATAAACGGCTTGCAGGCTGGCGGTGATGATTATATAACCAAGCCGTTCAGCCTGAAAGAGTTGACTGCAAGAGTGGCGGCTCACCTGCGAAGGGATGAACGGAGCAAGTGTACGCCTAAAATCGTTTCTTCCCAGGGCTTAATCGTAAATCTTGCGGAACATACAATTTTTTATGGGGAAAAGCCGCTGAACATGTCAAACCGTGAGTTTGACATTGTGGAGTTTCTGATGCGTAACGCCAATCAGATATTCGACAGGGAGCGGATTTATGAAGCCGTGTGGGGGCTGAATGCCGAAGGAGATAGTGGAGTCATAAAAGAGCATATCCGAAAGATCAGGAATAAACTGAAGGAAGCTACCGGCAGGGAATATATCGAAACAGTCTGGGGGATGGGTTACAGATGGAAAAAATGAGGAAACCCGGATCAATGAAAAGAGCTTTTATCTGTGCGGTAGCTGCTACAATGTTTCTTGTTTTTGCGGCATCTGTCCTGACGATTTATGGATGCTACCGTATACAGAAAGTGATACTTCCCGATTCACAGGAAGTCTGGCTGAATACCCGGACGGTCACAGCGGACGGGAGGGTATTAGAGGGAGGGCAGAGGGTTATCCTTGACGAACCTGCCCAGGTGGGTATGCTCGTTCCTACCGGAGTGGATGTAACTTTGGAGAATACGGAATTCGTAATAGAGAAAATTGAGTCCGGCTTCGTGGCGCTTCGCCCAAAGCAAAAGTTCGTATACAGAATGGCAGGCATTTCTATGGTGCTGTTTCCTTTTGTCTATTCCATTACAGGTATCATGCTGTGCGCATGGTGGTTTTACAGGAAAGAACTGTCACCGCCCATTCAGGTTCTTGCCGATGCAACAAAACATATTCGGGAGCAAGACCTTGACTTTACGGTTGATTATAACAGGAATGATGAATTAGGAAGGCTCTGCACCGCTTTTGAAGAAATGCGGCAGGCGCTCTATGATAACAACCGTCAGCTATGGAACATGATTGAGCAGCGCAGAATCCTGCAGGCATCAGTGGCACATGACCTCAGAAATCCCATTGCGATTGTTGAGGGATATGTGGAATATATGCAGCAATGCCTGGCAGATGGAAATCTGAATGACGAAGAATTGCGGCATACACTGTCTAACCTTGCGGTAACGGCAAAACGGCTTGAACATTATACAGATTATATCCGTGACCTGAATGCGATTGAAGAAACGGAAACAAAGTATTCCGTAGTTCAGTTACCGGACTTTTTAAGAAGAGCTACGGAAAGTCTTTCGTTTCTTGCAGAACAACATAGCCTGGAGATTGCATACCATTCTGCCATATCCGAATGTCAGGTGAAATTAGACGAGCAGATCTTTTACCGTATTGTCGAGAATATCTTTTCTAATGCCATTCGATATGCCAAAAACAAGGTGAATTTTGGGTACTCCCTTACCGATGGTATGCTTATGATAACCATATCAGACGATGGCAAAGGTTTTTCAAGGGCAATGCTCCGTAAAAAGAACACCTTTCTTTATTCTGAGGATAAAACGGGAGAGCATATGGGCCTGGGATTGGCTACAAGCCGTGTCCTTAGCCAGAAACACGGCGGAAGTTTAGAACTTTCAAATATTGCTCCCAGTGGAGCTTGTGTAACAATTAAACTTGCAGTCCGCAAAATGAATTGATATTTTTATTTATTAAAAGGTTTGGAGCAAAAAGTGATTGACAAAGAGGCAAGCCAAGGTTTATTAGGAGGGATAAAAGAAAATGATTGTTAAAATAAGAAAATGGGAATTATCAGACGCAAAAGATTTAGCATTGGCACTTTCCAATAAAGAAATACAAAATAATCTTCGGGATGGATTACCTTATCCTTACACCGAACAGGACGGAAAGGATTATATCTCTGCAATGCTTTCTGCAAATGAAAACGAAACCTTTTCTTTTGCTGTTACAGCAGACAATAAAGTGATTGGAAGCATTGGCGTTTTTCGCCAGGAAAATATACATAAACGAACTGCTGAATTGGGATATTACATTGCACAAGAATACTGGGGCAAAGGAATTATGACCGAGGCTGTAAAACAGATCTGTGAGTATGTGTTTGACAGTAGCGATATTATCCGCATTTATGCAGAACCGTTTGCACATAATAGTGCGTCTTGCAGAGTGCTTGAAAAAGCAGGTTTCCAGTATGAAGGTACTTTGAGAAGTAATGCCGTAAAGAATGGTAAAGTCATTGATATGATAATGTACTCACTACTAAAAAGAGAAGCATGATTCCCTGTTTGTCGGGAAGGTGTAGGAAGCGAAAAACCGGGATTTGCGGAAGGTGTTTCTTATGAAAAAAGCAGATATAAAAGCAGTTGTTGAAAATAGGTTCCGTGAACTTGGTGCAAAACAATTAGAATTATATCCGTCAGGTATTTGTTGGACAATGAACGGAGAATTTTTTAAAGTATCTACATTAACAGACTTTTGGGCATTAGAGTGGACTGATAATCATTCTTATGCTTCAAATTACTGTTTTGAAGATATTGCCCCAATGCCATATGATATATCTGAGCAAGAAATAATCTGGCGGGTAGATCAATTCCGTATGTTATTGAACAGACAAGCCGAGGAGAACGAAGTTATGATATTTTTTCAAGACTATTGTCTGATAGAATTGTTTTTTTAGGAGAAGAAGTAAGTGATGTTTCGGCAAGTTTGATTATTGCACAAATGCTGTTTTTAGAAGCCCAAGACCCAGGAAAAGACATTCAATTATATATAAATAGTCCAGGCGGCTCTGTTTCGGCGGGTTTTGCTATTTATGACACAATGCAATATATCAAATGTGATGTATCAACAATATGTATAGGTCTTGCCGCAAGTTTTGGAGCCTTTTTATTGGCAGGAGGTACAAAGGGAAAACGTCTTGCTTTGCCTAATGCAGAAATTATGATACATCAACCTGCCATTCATGGAAATGGAATTCAGGGACAGGCAACCGATATAAAAATTACATCTGGCCATATACAAAAAAGTAAAAAACGATTAAATACCATTTTATCAGAAAATACAGGAAAAAGTATTGATGAAGTTGCTATTGCAACCGAACGTGATAATTATATGACAGCAAAAGAAGCAATGGATTTTGGCCTGATTGATAAAATATTAACGAAGCGTTGATTTTGCCCGTATCGCCGCTTGAAAAGAACAAATACCTCATCAAAGAGCCAGACATACAGATGCAGAGCCAACAGACTTGTGAGAAATTACAGTTTGTTGGCTCTCTTTATGTAAAGAACTAAGCTGTTTTTCCATAAACTTTTTTCTATTCCTTGACCACATTTTGACTTTTGGTTTTTATAATGAAAGTCGAATCTAAAACAAGTAGGAGGATAGACGATGCGAAAGCGATTCTTATCATTAGCTATGATTTTTGTTTTGTCCTTTGCTGTGGCGGCCTGCGGAAACTATAACATTGCGGACGAGAATGCCCCGCCGCAAAATGTAGAAGAAGACCCATTCGCCGGGGCGCAGGAGGACGGAGATTTAGGGTTTCTCAGCCATGGGGAAGCCAGTCCCGCCAGAGCGGATGATCAGAGTGTTTTGCCTTATGAGTATAATGGCGGAGAATTTGTCCTGGACTATCAGTTTTCATCAGAGGGGAAATTGGATAGCATTGGCTTCCTGCTTTTTTTGGACGGAAAGCCGCAAGCCTACAAGGTGAACGACACGGGGGCGGAATATGAGTATCTCCACTGCTTCCGGACATCAGAAAAGCACGAGGAGAAATTTTCCTTTGTGTTCACACCGGACACAGGGAAAAAGGGAGATACCCTGAATATGACGGTCGTGAGCGTCACCAGGCCCGATTTCCAGCCTGATATGAAAGAAACCTCAAGCTATGGCTGGTATCATCAGAGTTTTGAAAGGGTGCTGAAACTGCATTTTAATGAGGATGCTCAGGAAAATGACAGCATTAATGGAGAAAGTATAACTGCTTTTCGTGATGTCAGCATTTCAGAGGAAAAAGTCACTTCCTCTTTTATTGAGAATGAGCTTATGAGAGCAGGATGGAATGGCGTTGCGATGGATACCCTGGATAACAGTGTCTATTGGACGCTTGACTATGACGGCGAGGTGGTGTATGACAATATCAACCTTACCGGGAAAGATACGCTTATCGTGCGCTACACACTTTGCGGAACGCCAGGCGCAAGATATGGCATATCATTTTTCTTAAACCATAAGCCCATATCTTTTGATGGAGTGGTTTCCTGTGATGTCACATTAAGCAAAGGAAATGTGTGGATCGTTGAAGCAACCATAGATACCGCTAAGCTGGATGGTTTCAATACTTTTTATGCGACAGCCGTCGCAGCGGACGGAAATTCAGTTACAAGTAAAACAGGTTCAATTTTATTATACAAGGAGGACTATGTTTGGAAGTAAACTTCCAAACTAATTATTGATGGCAGTATCGCAAGCTGCGCTTGCAATATGCAGGAGGTGTAAAAAATGAAAACAAAATGGATGTATATGATACTTATGTTTGCTTTGTCTCTTAATTTGTCGGCCTGTGGAAACAGACAGGAGAATGGGAACAGCTCTGAAAATGGAGCTATAAACATTGAGCCGCAATCCGTAGAAGATGATTCATCGGAAAATACCGGAAATGAAAGCAGCGAAATGAACGTGATTGATCTGCAGGATAACGGTACAGATAAAAATATTATGACGGTCAGCACGGTTAAGGATTCCGCTTTTTCAGGAAAGGTCAGCGGCTGCTATTATGCCGGTGGAAGCCGGATTATCGTTGCAGCGGACCAGCTTTATCTTTACGATACGGGGAAAGGCGAAGCAATCGCAAGTGCGGATATTTCCATGGGAGATTTATGCGTACAGACTTTTACAGACGGCTACTTTGTTGTGGGCCAGGGAAAGGCTGGCGGCAGCAACGGTTCATTTGCCACATCAGAAAGCGACGGTATCATTGGATACATACTGAATAAGGACTTTACTGTTCAGGATACCATTTCCTTTAGCGGATTATTAAGTGACGATTTTATTGTGCAGATTACAGGGGTTGCTATTTCACAGGACGGAAAAAAGGTTGCTTTCGGCGGACTTCAGGGGCTTTACCTTTATGATATTTCTTCCCGGAAGGTTCGTACCATTCTGAACTATTCCGAAGAAGGCACGGCAGGTAATATGCAGATTGTAACCATGGACAGCCTTACCTTTACGGAGAACAACACTTTGGTCTATGCAGGCATGGCTACAGATACCTCCATTGGCGGGGATGGGGTCAGTGTTTATGGTACAGTATCCACAGACAGCGCAAATTTCACGATTACCCAAATGGGGGATTACAAGGTAGATACGGAAGAAGTGCAAAAGGGCGGAAACCTGCTTATTATGCCCCAGAGCTTTGACAAAAATAATGGAACCCTGCTGATGCTTGATACCGTATCCAATACAGAAAAAACGATGTCGTTCTCAAGCCGCAGTGAGGGAAAAGACGGTGTTTACTGCTCCGGGCAGGGAAAATATGTGGCTACTGCTATTTTGGAGGAAAGCAGTGTTACAATCAACATTTATGATACAGCATCGGGAAAAAGTATCCATACGGAAACCGTTCAGGACAGCAACAGTACCTATTTCCTGCGTGTTCCACAGATTTTGATTTTGGATGAATCCGGCACCTGTATCGTTGTGCTTGGACGGGGTATTGACGAGGTAAGCACCTTGATAACAACCTTTGGCTTTATGGGGTAATTCTTGATGAAAATATCATTACGAAATGTTTCAAAGCAGTATAAGGGCAAGTATGCCCTGAAGGATTTTACCACGGAACTTACGGATGGGGTCTATGGGCTTTTGGGCGCTAACGGTGCGGGAAAGACGACACTGATCAATATATTTGTGGGTATTTTGGGAAGCGATGGCGGAACGGTTTTGATTGACGGACAGGATGCAGGAACTTTGGGTAAGGACTTCCTGTCAAAAATCGGATATATGCCGCAATATCCTGTCTTCTACCGGGATTTTACAGTGATGGATTTTCTGCTGTATATGTGTGCGCTGAAAGGGATCCCTGACGAACAGGGAAAAAAACGGGCTTTGGAGCTTCTGGACATTGTCAATCTTTCAGATGCTAAAGATAAAAAGATTGGCGCTCTTTCCGGCGGCATGCGGCAGAGGGTCGGCATTGTCCAGGCGATGTTGGGCGATCCTGAAATTCTTATTTTGGATGAGCCGACAGCAGGGCTTGATCCCAGTGAACGTATCCGTTTCCGCAACCTGATCTCAAAATTCGCACAGGGGCGGACCATTTTGCTGGCCACCCATATCGTTTCCGATGTGGAGTGTATCGCAAAGGAGATTATGATCTTAAAGGAAGGCTCCTTAATAACCCAGGGGACTACCGACACATTAGAACAGAATATCTATGGGAAAGTGTGGGAGGTGACAGTAAACGGGGAAGACGCTGCCAGACTTGGCAGCCAATATTATGTCAGCAATATGAAACAGCAGGGGGAACGCTTTTTAGTAAGAATCGTAAGCGATATGTTGCCTGCTTCAGACGCAGTAAAGGTTTCCCCTAACCTGGAAGATGTATTTCTGTATTACTTCCGTGGGCAATGAGCCAGGCGGACATGCTTGCATGTCCATTTGGCGAATGCCGCAAGAGTCGCAAGACCCTCCGTGGGCAATGAGTTAAGGGAGAGATAACATGACACGCTTAATCAAATATGAATTTTACAAATTATTCTGCAAGCGGTCAATACTTGTTGTGCTCATATTGTTCAGTGTAGTGAACCTGTTCAAAATAAACAGCGAATTCCACTCGTATTCCTACCTGGCGGACGGAAATGACAGCCGCAGCTGGAACAGCGTGTATTGGCAGCTTTATGAGGATTACAGAGGGGAGATCACTGCTGAAAAAATCAATCATCTTCTTTCCATATATCAGCCGTTAGCAGACGCTACGGCTGATATGACAGCAAGCACAGCCAAAGATAATCCGGATATGATGACGGGGAATATATACAGTGACCGGAATATCCTGGAAAAATACTATGTGGAGCCTATGGAATATTTCTATCATTATCGGACTTATGCGCTTCAAGTGGCAGAGAGGGCAAAAGAAAATGCCGCTGTTTACAAAGAACGGGGGCAGACGTATGAAGCACGCAAAAACAGTGTGATCTATCACCTTTATTCCGGGCGGAGCATAAAAGCCTTTGCCTATGAGGAAATGTATAACTATTATCTGAACTATGATTTTTCGGGCATATTGGTTTTATTTCTTTGTCTGTACGGGGTTGTCAGTACCTTTGTCTGCGAAAAGGAAACACAGATGGATATGCTGCTGCTGACAAGTCCGGGCGGCGGTAAAAAGACCACATTTGCTAAAATTGCTGCGGCTTCTTTGTTTGCAATCAGTGTGGCCATATGGTTTTCTGTTGTGGATTATATTGGTTTTGCGTATTTCTTCGGAACAGCGGAAGGAGGGGGTCTTCCGCTGTATGCTGTCCGCAATTTCAGCACAGCTGCGGTAAACTGTAATTTATGGCAATATGCGATTCTGTCCGCAGTGATAAGGGCAGTGGGCGTATGGACGATGAGCATGGTGTTTCTATTGATTTCCATGTTTGGGCGTAATGCTCTTGTTCCGTTTGTCGCTGATTTTGGAGCAGCCCTGTGTTTCATTATTACAGGTGCGTCGCAGAGCTGTTTCAGCAATGCCTGGCTCAAGATTATAAACCCATATTCGCTGCTTGCTAACCGCATACTATTTGGCAAGACCGAGTTTATTGGTTTGGCAGGATATCCGGTACAGAGTTTCCAGGCAGCAATTATTTTTGCCATAACCGTAGGGGTGGTTTCCATAACGGCAATGATGATGCTTTCTAAAAGGAACTCTTATTGCCGGGAGAGGAGGACAAAATGTCTGGATTTATGTACGAAGTAAAAAAGATTATGCTCTGGCAAAGGGGGCTGTTCTATATTGCCCTTGTCCTGCTCTTTGGCACGGTCTGGCTTGTCTTGTCCGACAACCCTTATGACAGTGCGGCGGAGCAGTATAAAAATGAATATGAATGGTATCTGGAAAAGGTAAACGGATACTGCACCGAGGAATCTTCCCTTTATCTGGAGCAGGAGGCGGAGAGGATTGCGGAAGCGAAGGAGAGGCAGAACAGCCTTTTGGAGAACTACTATGACGGGAAGATCAGTGAAAGTGAATATAAAAAAGAGAGCCGGGAAATAGAGAAGGTTCTGGAGCGTCAAAATGGATTTGAGGTTATCTATCAGCAATATCTCTATATCTGCGAAAATGCGGGGAACCGCTGTTTTCTCCAGACAAACGGATGGATGGGGCTTCTTGGCAAAGGTACGCTTAATTTCATTCTCTTCCTTGGCATTTTGCTGATTGTTACGCCTGTTTTCTGTTCTGAGTACAGCTGCCAGATGGACACCCTGATCCTGACTGCAAGGGAGGGGCGAAAAAGCGATCTGTATAAGCTGCTCATTATTACCACGGTTGTCCTCTTCCTGTCGCTTTGCATTTCGCTTATTGAATACGGATTTTACAGGTTCAAATACGGACTGCCGGATGGGGATTATCCGATTCAGAGTATTCGTTACTTTGCAGACAGCAGCAAGGACATGTCGCTGTTGGAGGGATATGTATCTATAGGGTTGCTCCGGATGTTTGGGGGTGTGTTTCTTACGATACTCCTGATGTTCATTTCCGTTTTGGCAAAAAAGTATGCGGTCACCCTGCTGACTGGTGCGGTGTCCGTGATTATTCCCTATATAGGCTTATCGAAAACCAGCATTTACCGTCTGCCTCTGCCGCTGCCGTTTCTGCTTGGAACAGACTTTTTTGCAGGGGATATTGTTATGAGCGATGCCATGACGGGTGATGAGAAAATGATTTTTGCGGAGGTTGGCACGGTTACGCTATTGACATTGCTCTTTGTATCCGTGCTTTTGTGTACTTTGGCCGTTGTCTGGATTTTACGGCGCAATTCTAACAGATGGCTGATGAAATCAGGGCAAAAGAAGCGTGGGGCGGCTTTCGTTGTCATGTTTGGCCTGACATTGGCAGTGACGGGATGTGCAGGCCGTGGAAAAACGGGTAGCGTTGTCTATAATTCATCGGCAGGCTATGACTGTATGGGTTATGAAATCATACGGGATGCAGGGAATTTTGATTATTCTCTCAAAAATACTTCCACGGGGGAAACATATCCTTTAGCACGTTCCCCTATGTTTGGGGTATTTTCTGATGAAGAAGAAATACGCGCGTTTTATGTGTGTCCGCCATATCTGTATTACACCACATCGGTTATGGAAAGCTATGTCAACCGGGTGGGAAACTATAACAGCAATATAACGAAAGTGTCGGTTGTAGAGTTGAATCTGAATACCTTTGAGGAAAAAACAATCTTTGAGCAGATGACTAATTCCGGGCGTTCTCTTTTGGGCATTGACTATGAAACGGGGGATAAATGGAAGTTCCTGGATTTTCACCACGCTTTTTTCCTGAATGACGACAACCTGTTTTTCATTGGCAATGATGGCATAACAAAAGTAAACCGGTATACCAGAAAAACTGTAAAGCTCGACATTCCTGAAAACGGAAATATTTCATTCGATGGGGAAAGCATCTTTTACAAAAATGAACAGGGGGTTTTAACAAGATATGACGTTTCCAGTAATGAAACTTACACTTATGAAAATATAGTTGCATATGATTTCTGCATGGATGAGCAGTCAATCTATTATGTTTCCAGGACGGACGGAGGATGTCTGTATTCCTGCGGCAAGGACGGGAATAACAAGGAATTGATCAGTCATATACCTGCAATGTCTGTTACCTGTGATACAGGAAATATTTATGTATTATCAAAAGAAAGTGGTGAGGAAATCGCTTTACCCAAAAGCTATTGATTCCCGCGAGCAACGAGTCAAGTGGGCGTGCTTGCATGTACATTTGGTGGCTGCCGCGAGGGTCAACACCCCCGTTGCTTGCAGGAGGCCGCTGAAAAAGTAGATACCACCGTCTATATTTGGTATAATATAATTATCAAATACAGGTGGTGGCACTATGGTTGAACAACAACAGAATTTAGTATTAAGCCCATACATGGAAATATATGAATTAGTCGTTCCAAAAGACAACCTGCTCCTGAAAGATATGAACCTGTTGGACATGCTGATCACAAAAACAGTCCGGATTGCATTAGAAAAAGGCATTATAAAATCAAAATCCATTATTGTAGACGCAACCCATACAAGATCAAGATACAACCAGAAAACACCAAGACAGGCGCCTTTAGAACAGTCAAAGAAAATGCGGCGTGCTGTTTATGAAATAGACGGAACAATGAAAGAGCAGTTTCCGAATAAAAATACAGAAGATTCTTTGGAAAAAGAACTGGCATACTGCCATGCTCTGCTCTCGGTCATTAAAGAAAAAGCTGAGTTGTGTAGTTATCCTAAAGTAAGGGAGAAGCTGAATTTGCTGGAAGAATCTGTAAATGATGACCTTGAACATATCGAAACTTCAAGAGATGCAGACGCAAAGACAGGCCATAAGACAGCAGATAGTTCTTTCTTTGGTTACAAAACACACATAGCAATGAGTGGGGAACGTATTATTACAGCAGCCACCGTTACCAGCGGTGAAAAGACAGATGGAAAAGAACTGCCGGAACTGGTTCGCAAAAGCAGGGAAGCCGGGATGGAAGTGGAAATGGTAATCGGGGACACAGCCTATTCCGAACAGAAAAATATTGGATAGGTTACAATAAACTGGACAGATTTTTTAAGGTCATATAATATAAAACCAATAAGCAAAGGAGCAAACACTATGACCGGGACAAAACAGCGAAGAAAACCTCGCAAATACACGGATGAATTTAAGCAGCAATTCGTGGGCTTATACCGTTCCGGCAGGAGAAGATGCGGTATCAGCAATGTGCCGCGTCCTGCAGGTAAATCGAAGCACTTATTACTATGAGGAAAAGCCGGGGCCGGATGAGGCAGGGCTTTCCTCTGAAACCGCCTTTGCGGCTATCAACGCATGGCGTGACAGGAGCAGACGGCGGCAAAAAGAATATCCCTTGAATACCTCACAGAAGAAAAGTTTTGCCCTTTAGGCACAACAGACGAATATTTTGAAGCACCCTATGAAGAATACCCCATTACGATATGCGGTCAGACAGTTATCCTCACCAATGGGGAGCTTGCCGCCGCCCTGTTATCTCTGCCGGAGTACGACCGGGTATCAAATCCGCAGGACTTTACAGCTTCTGTACAAAGAAATGGAGGTACTTTCACATGGGGAATCCGAACTTTTTACCCTATGAAACGATTGTCCGGGCGACCAGTGGAGAGCCGGAAGCCGTGAATGAGGTTTTACAGCATTACAGCAAGCGAATCTGAATCGCCGCTATTGAAAACGGGCATATCGACAGGGATACAGAGGACAGCATAAAATCCCGGCTTGTTGCTGCATTGTTCAAGTTCCGTTTGGATGAACAGGAAGTATAAGAAATCGCTTTCATTCTTTGAAAAACAGATATATAATAAAGTAACGACAAATTCTTTAGGTTAGAATCGATGATGGGGTAAACGAAAAAGCAGTTTTGGCATTCCAGTGAACTGCCCCTTCGTTTACACCATTTTCGATTTGACCTAATTGAACAAAGTAAGCGTCCGGGTAGCCACTACCTATGGACTTTCAATCTTTTGTTCTTACCCATAATTATACAGGATTTTCTGTGCAGAAGCTATAGAAATCAAATGATTCCAGATAAATGGGCATGACAACAAAACCTCAAATTTTGAGGTTTCAAAAAACTATTGGGAAATGAAATATTTAGCATCTTTGTGGTATCCGAAGCTGAGGCTTTCCAAGTTTACCGCCGCAGGCTTTACACATGCAGACATTTACGCCATAGAGATGTTTCAATATTTCAGGCATTCCCTTACCGTGCAGTTCTGAAATATATTTTCTGCATCCGAGAAGATTCCGGCATAAAGTAAGCTTTTTTCTTTTGCTGCGGGAACAAAGAAGTCCGTAATGCCGAATTCGTACAAAACGCTTTGGTGGGACATGCATCAAAAAACGCCGTATGAACTCAATGCCAGAAAGGGTCAGCTCTTTCCACTGCCCTTTGTTCCGGTAATCCTTCACAGAAAAAGTGACGGTTTCCTCATCCATACAGATGATACGATGATTACTAATTGCAATCCGATGAGTGTATTTTCCAAGATAATCAATCACAGACTGTGCGCCATTAAAGGCTTTCTTACAATAAGGAATCCACTCTGTAGAATAACAGGCATTAAGCAGTTCTTTGAATGCGTAATGGTTACGGTATTTTTCGGCTGTCCCGTGAAACTTGAGCTGACCGGTCTCCCAAAGGTTTTTCAATTCTTCCATGTATTTTCCACGGAATACTTTGGAAATGATCTGGATTGGAAGGAAAAATTCAGTGCCGTTATCCTTCCATTCATTTTTTTGTGTCAATCCCCCTCCGAGCAGTATTGTGTGGATATGGGGATGAAAGTTCATTTCAGACCCCCATGTATGCAGGATGCAGATATATCCAGCAGAAGCACCAAGGTGCTTTGGGTCAGCCGCCAGTTCACTGATTGTAGCAGAAGCGGCGTGATACAGGGTATCATACAGCTGCTTCTGATTACTGTAAATGACCGGATTGAGGATATCCGGAACTGTAAATACGAGATGAAAGTAAGGGGCGTCAAGTACATCTTCCCTGCGGGCATCCATCCACATTTCCTTCGGGACAGCCTGGCACATGGGACAACAACGGTTGCGGCAGGAATTGTAATGAATCTGAACAGTACCACAGTCCCCACATATGCTGACATTTGCACCATAAGCTCCGGTTTTACAGTTCATGATGTTCCGGGAAACTTTTGCCTGCCCGGGGGAAGGGGAATACTTTTCAATGTATGCCGGATAAAAACGCAGAAAAATATCCTGTACGGTCGGCTTATTCATGGCCAGCACCTTCTTTCCGGTCAAACGGACTCTGGATTCCCATCAGGGATTTGTTGCTGACATGAAGATAAACCTCCGTAGATTTCGGATCACGGTGACCAAGAAGTGCCTGGATATTTTGCCGTTCCACGCCCTGCTCCATCAGATGTGTTGCAAAGCTGTGTCGGAGGCAGTGGGGAGTTGCTCCTGCTGGGAGTTCAGCATCAGATACAGCACGGCGCATCACCTGTTCCAGAGTACTGACAGTCAGGTAATTACCGGTAAATTTATTAGGGAACAGGATTCCCCGGGGCCGTCCTTTCTCAAACCAGTATTGTGTAAGGATATCCAGACACCGCTTGGAAAGAATCGTATAGCGATCCATCCGGTTCTTTGTATCCCGAACATGAATCTGCATATTTGTGCGGGAAATATCATCATAATGCAGATGGATGACTTCGGAAACACGCATTCCGGAAGAATACATCGTTGCAAACATAGCTTTATATTTTATGTCATCAACAGCGCCCAACAGACGGTCGATTTCATCAATCGTCAAAACAGTTGGAAGTTTGTGTTCCAGAATCATGCGCGGGACTGTAATGTCATCCCAAAGGATATGCAGGACATTCCGATAGAAAAAGCGGATGGCAGAATTATAAAGGTTCAGGGTGGTGGCTTTCAGCCCTTCGTCCTTTTTCGCAAGAAGAAAAGCCCT
This sequence comes from Lachnospiraceae bacterium 28-4, assembly GCA_000403275.2. GTDB lineage: Bacteria > Bacillota > Clostridia > Lachnospirales > Lachnospiraceae > Kineothrix. The sequence continues at coordinate 1,603,922 of KE159598.1, read as the reverse complement.
GACATCCTGACAGGTAAGTTGTTCTGGATTCTTACCCTGATATTTCAGGAAATAAGAGACGTAGTTTTTATAGCAGGTAATGGAATGTTCTTTGAGGTTACGGATTTTTCCGGCTTCCTCAAGCTGTTCTAAATATTTTTCGTACATAATAAAATCCTCCATGTAAAATCAGTAGTAATCAAAAACACTGCTTTACACGGAGGCGCATTTGGGTCATAAAACCGCTTGCCAACCAAGCGGAAGGATGGTATTCTTTTCATAGGCAGTGGGAAGGTCGATCCTGTTTGATTGTTTCGTTGTGGTGACTTAACAATACTACTTTTAGGACTTGCTTTCCACTGTTTTTGTTATAGAAAACAGAAAATTGCTATGCCACAGCCTTGGCAGGCCATCGCGCAGCGATTTTGTTCAATTCTTGTTTGTGATAATAAAAGCATATAATCCCACAGTTGCATATCCCCAATAATCCACAGAGGCGGGCAGGGCAAGCATCTCTGGCGTTCCGGCAGATTGGAAAATTGGGGGCAGCGAGGAGGTGAAGGTCAGTATGGAATTTGACAGGAGGAGTTAGGATATAGGAAACAATGGACTGCTCGGACTTACATCAAGAGAGCAGAGATGGCTCTGAATGACAGATGAGCCACAATACAAAAAATAATGGAGGATTAAAGGAAATGAATGTTAATGGAAAAGGAATAGCAGGATATCCGGTAGCAGGATACACAGCGAGAAAAGCAGAAAGAAGTGTTGAATCCGGCGCTGTGGATTTCATGGGGACAATGGTAGAAAAGACGGCACAGGATAAAGCAACAGATTATGATGAGAAAGCCTTTGAGATGGTTGGCCCCAACGCCCCGCAGGAAGTGAAGGATGCGTGGATGGATGCGGCGAAAGAAGTAAACGCGAATGGCATGGGAATCCGGGGCAACGGTATGATGAGCCACATATCGCAGATGATGGTGCAGCGGTTAAATAAACAGCTTAGGGGTGAAACGGAGAATCTTGACATCCTTGGAAGCACGGTGGAATCTGCGATCCGGGCAACAAAAGAGGCGCTGTACGATTTGGAGCATCCCGTAGTCTATACGGCCAGGAGCATAGAGGTTCAGCAGGCCCGCATTAAAGAAGGGGAATTTTACAGGGCGTTTTTGGAGAAGCTGGAGCAGTTATAAGATACATTAAGGAACAGAAAGCGGGCAGGGACACTTCTGATTTCAAAAATAAAGGAGAATTTGAAAAAATGAATATTAATGGAATAGGAACAACAGGATATCCGGCATGGCATGGGGCAAGAAAAACACAGCAGAATGCTCAACAGAAGATGACCAGACTGTGATTACAAAAGATGCTGACATATTTCGATTCGGGATACGGGTGGGCTTGCGAGAGGATTCCGGCTGAACGGGAAAAAGAAAGGGAATTTTACGGAATCTATTTTAATGAGTACCGCTCCCTAAGGAATGGCAAAGGGGAGGAACTGCCGGATTACTTAGAAGAGAAGCCATCTTTGACAGGAAAGCATAAATAGGGGTATCCGACAGATTGGAGAAAAAATAAAACAGCTTTTGGGAGATGTGTAACATGAAACAGAACATTATTTTATGGCTGACGGCTTCGGCGGTTGTTATGCTGATGTTTCCGTGGCTTGCGGTTGCTTTCGTAAAAGGCGATGCAGGAATGGCGGTATGCTTTCTTTTGTTTTTTGCAGTCAATCCATTATATTCCGTGCTAATCGGAGCATTTGCGGGAAAGGACATCCGGCGCTTATGGAGCATTCCGGTTATTTCGTCAGCATTGTTCCTCATAGGTACATGGATATTTTTTGACATGGGGGAAACAGCATTTACCCTGTATGCGGCAGTTTATCTCGCCTTGGGGATAGCGGCCATGCTGATTTCTGTGCTTATCAGAAAGAAAACGCAGAAGTAACCTGACGAGGCAGGGCAGGTATCCTCAGCGTTCCGGCAGATTGGGGAATCGGGGAGCAGGGAGAGGCGGTTGCTGGAAATGTAGGAATAAATTGCTCAAACTTATACTTATAACGAAGGGTATGGGTGTAGCTTTGAAAAGTGGATTAAAGATAATTGGAGGAATTATGAATAACACTGTTTTGGAATTTGAATGTGTCGGTATGGATAATGGAGGGAAATTCCCAATCGAATATACAGGGCGGGGACAGGATATATCGCCGGAATTTATAATTAAGAACCTATCACCGAATGCGGAAACTCTCGCTGTTACATTGGAAGATTTATCACACCCGATTAAGGACTTTACGCATTGGATTATCTGGAACATTCCTGCCACTGGCAGAATAAAGAAAAATATTCCTGCTGGCAAGGCTGTTCCAATTTTGGGGAATGCCCGCCAGGGGATAGGATATGGTTTGCACCGTTATGCGGGGCCGAAGCCGCCGAAAGGGAAAAAACACACTTATCGTTTCACCATATATTCCTTAGACTGTGAAATAAATATGAGTGCCAATTCTATGAAAAGAAGTTTTCTGAAAAAGGCTGAAAATCATATCATCCAAAAAGGAAGCATCGTAGGTGAGTTTGAATAAGAAATAAAATTCCATAGACGCATATCCCCAATAATCCACAGCCGAACAAGGCAGGGCGGACGGAAGCCCCAGATACGCCATGATGGCCATGCTTACCGGCACACAGCCAATCGTGACCTGCGTCCAGAAGGTCTGCGCCATCATAGGGCGCTCGGCGGATTATGTGCTGCGCAATTATCCGGATGTGGTTCGTATCTGTATCTATGCCCCGGAAAGCTACCGTGAGAAAAAGGTAATGGAAGATGTACGGGGACAGTCCGGAGGATGCGAGAAAGGGCATTGCAAGGTCGGATGCCGTAAGGCGGTTTTTTTATTTTACCCTCAAGTTTTCCCTTCTGCCGTGGCAATGAAATGGGAGGCTTTCTTATAAACAGGGGTAAAGTACATAAGCCTCCGCAGGAGGTGGTTCTCATGAAGGAAGAACAAAAAAATGTGGTCATAAAGCGCCGCAGCAGCGGCTCTGAAGAAGCGGCAGAAAGTCGCAGCCTATGCCCGCGTGTCCATGGAAACGGACCGCCTCGCCCATTCCCTTTCCGCAAAGGTGAGCTGCTATAACGGACTGATACAGCCGAATCCTGAGTGGGAATATGCCGGGGTATATGCGGATTTCGGGATCAGCGGGATCGGGACGGCGGCGCGCAGCGAGTTCCTCCGCCTCATCGCGGACTGAGAGGCGGGGAAGGTGGAAATAAAACTCGCTTAATTGATACAAAGGGGAAAAATAGAATAGGTGCAAAACCGCAGAAATAAAGGCATTTGGCGATATTGGATACCGCCAGATGCCTTTTTCTTTTCCATGGGTGTTGTGGTTAAGCAGTAGAAGTGTTTGCGTATGAACCCTCCCAACAGAAATTTGAACCCTTTGTTTCTAAACCTCCATGCCCGCACACTTGGCACCACCATAAATGAAACTGTGCAGACGATAGGTTCTTGATTTTGTTTGTGCCGTTATTTATACTTATGGCAACGGCAAAAATCGTGTTTATTTTGGGCTGGAAGCCCGTTTTCTAAACTGATTTCAGGTACTCTCATTTGCACCACCACCTGTCCAGCCATTTAAGAACCCCGGTTCACGGCAAAAGGACGTATAGTAAAATGATAAGAGACAGAGTACCGTGCCGTAAATTCCACCAGGAGGTGCCAGTATGGATAGAATTTACGACAATTGTTGTGGTATTGATGTTCACAAAAAACTTATCGTTGCCTGCTTCCGATGCGGCAAAAAGCAGGACGTGCGTGAGTTTGGCGCAACAACCAGAGAACTCCTCTCATTGGCTGACTGGCTCAAAGAAGGCGGCTGTGAAATGGTCGCTATGGAGAGTACAGCCTCTTATTGGAAGCCTCTGTACAACATCCTTGAATCTTCTGACTTGAATGCCATGGTGGTCAATGCCCGCCATATGAAAGCTGTTCCAGGTCGAAAAACAGACGTAAAAGATGCGGAATGGATCGCTGACCTTTTACAGCACGGTCTGCTTCAGCCCAGTTACATTCCCGACAAAGACCAGCGGGAACTGAGGGAATTAGTCCGTTATCGCAAAAGCCTTGTAGGTGAACGTACCAGAGAATTGAACAGGCTCCAGAAGATGCTGGAAGGAGCCAACATCAAGTTGTCCGGGACCGTATCTGACATCAATGGCAAAAGCGCCCGCAGCATCCTGGAGTATCTCCTTACCGGGGAGCCCATCGATGAGGCAAAATACGATGAGATGTATAATCAGAAGGTCATTGCCCATAATCTCAAAGCCACCAGGGAGCAGATCATTGATGATCTCAATGGTGTCATGTCATCTCTCCAGCGCCGGATGATGAAGGAACTTCTCATCCATTTGGACGAACTGAATATTCACATCAGAAATCTGGATGATGAGATTGACAACTTCATGAAACCGGAGGAAAAGCAAGCTTCCCAGGCAATCCAGGACGTGACTGGCATAGGCAATACCAGTGCCCAGGCCATCATTTCTGTCATTGGTACGGATATGGAGCGTTTTCCAACGGATAAACACATTTCATCCTGGGCAGGGTTGTGTCCTGGAGACAATGAAAGCGCCAAAAAGAGAAAATCTGGAAAGACCAGAAAAGGGAACTCTCTACTACGGACAACATTGATCACCTGTGCGCATGCAGCTGTAAAAAACAAGAAGTCTTACTTCCATGCTCAGTTTATGCGGATAAGTGCCCACCGAGGGACAAGGCGTGCCTATGTGGCCGTTGCCCATTCCATGCTCATTGCGATATACCACATCCTCAAGGATGGTGTTGTTTTCAAGGATCTGGGAGCTGATTATTACAACCAGTTCAACAAGGAACGCAAGATCAATGCATACCTTAAAAAGTTAAAAGCGCTTGGTTGGGAAGCTCCAGTAGTTGCCGCATAAACCTGTCAGTTAAGTTTAAAATCAGCTTTTTTGAGTTTGACAGGGGCAGTCTGCGCTTTTTGGGCTACCCGGAAGGTTGTGTTTCATAGTAAAAATTTGAATCCACTAAAGGCAAAATCAAAAGGTATGATTATATTGCTTAAAAGGCATAAAAATGTTATAATCCAATCTGCAAAGCATGGATAAAGCTGAGAGGAGTTTGCATATGGAAATCAGGGTTCTTCGCTATTTTCTTACAGTAGTAAGGGAAGAAAGCATTACAAAAGCCGCAGAAGTTTTACATATTACACAGCCGACGCTTTCCCGCCAACTTGCACAGATGGAGGAAGAAATTGGTGTCCGGTTATTTGACAGGGGGACACGGAAGATTCGGCTGACGAATGAAGGTCTACTGCTCCGGCGCCGGGCAGAGGAAATTCTACAGTTGGTTGATAAAACAGAAAAAGAATTGGTAGAGCAGGAAGAACAGGTAGAGGGAAAGATTTCTATTGGATGCGGGGAAGTTGCGTCTGTGCAGATGCTCCCGGATCTGATTCGGAATTTCCATCAAAAATATCCCCTTGTTACTTTTGATCTGTTTACAGCGACTGCGGATCTGGTAAAAGAACAGATGGATAAGGGACTGCTTGATCTAGGATTGCTCCTGGAGCCGATTGAGATGGGGAAATATGAGTTTATCCGCCTGGATATGAAAGAAAGATGGGTAGTTTTGATGCCGCCGGATGATCCGCTTGCAGGGAAAAAGCATGTCAAGGCAGACGAACTGGCAGAACTGCCGTTGATTCTTCCGCGAAGAATGCAGGTGCAGAGTGAATTGGCAAGCTGGTTTGGGGACTATTATAAAAATCTGAATATCTTGTTTACCAGTAATCTGAGTACCAATGGTGCAGTTATGGTAAGCAGGGGGCTGGCATATTCTTTGGTCATTGAAGGTGCGGTTCCTTTTTGGGACTCATCAAAGATTGGCTGCCGGCCGCTGTATCCGGAGCTTATGGCAACGTGTGTTTTGGCATGGAAACGGGAACAGCCATTTAGTCTGGCTGCTGCAAAATTTATAGAATACGCAAAATGCTTTTTGAGCATGGATAAGTCATAAAAACCAAGTATTTGATATGTGTCAGACATATGATTATAATGTAAGTGCAGGGATGAGGCAGACAGCTTCGGAACCGCACTTACATTTTTGTTTTAAGAGGGGATGCTTTTTCATGGAACCAGATATCTATGCTCTTTCCAAAGCCGGCTTCAGTAAAGCGAGGATTGAGGAAATAATCAGGTGCGATGATAAGGAGATACAGATACGGATGCTGCGGAAATGCCGGTATCAATTATTGGATGAAATACATGGAAAGCAGCAGTCCCTTGACGAGATTGATTATATCATCTGCAAAATGAAAGAACAAAAATAGAAACGAACGGAGACATTTTATGAGAAAAATTTTATCTGTGTTGTTGGTGTCTTTGCTGATTTTCTCCTTTGCCGCCTGTGGCAGTGGGAAAAATATTTCACAGGGAAGCGGTGAGGAAAGAACGGAAACTTCTGCACAGGAAAGCAGCGGGAAGGATGATTTTTCACACGAGGAAGATATTTCGGATGCGTAGCAGACTTTGGGATTAGAAGACGGAGGAACAGATTAGTCAGCAAGCAATATTCTGATTGTTTATTTTTCACGCCGGGGAAATACAGATTATCCGGATGAAGTAGGCGGGGATTTACGCCTGATTGAAACGGTTACGCCTTACACGGCAGATTTTGATGAACTGCGGGATGTAAACCATGACGAGATGGAACGGAATTATCTGCCGGAGCTTAAGGAAAGTAATCTGGATATTGCCGGATATGGGGCAGGACACAACTATCAGACGATTGCGGATGCGAGTCATGCGGCGGTTTCTCTGGATGGCATTGCGATTGAAGCAAAAGATGTGCCGGGTGCTCAGGAAACGGTATCGATGGTGTTCTGTATGATACGCCACTGGCAGAAGAAATAAAAGCATATTTTCCGCTGACGATTTCCATGCCAGGGTATGGCAGAAGGGAGTATTACGGCGGTGTGGATTTTTACCCGGAGAATTTGGAAGGCGGTCAGAAGAATTTTGAGAACGGAGATATTACTTATTGTGAAGCACACCACAATATGGCTATCTTTTATACACAGATTGACCACCCCAACCTGTCGGTAGATGTAGTTCCTATCGGCCGTGTCACTTCTGACCTTGCAGTATTTGAGAACTTTGACAGCCGGGAGGAGATTACTTTTTCGCTGGCACAGTAAAAAGCAGCGCCCACATATTTAGAGAGTGGGATTATGCTAATAAAAAATTGGAGGTATTTATGATGAAAAAAGTGATTACTGTTTTAATTTCTCTGTTGATGATTTTGAGTCTGGCAGCTTGTGGAAACTCTGCAAGCCAGACCAGGCAGCCGTCTACGGAAGAGAAGCAGACGGCAGGCACTGTAAATAGTGAGGAACCTGTAGAAAACAGCGCCAATGCAGAAAACACGGACACTTCTGAAGGACAGACGAACGAATCGGAGAATCCGGATATTCTGGAAGAACAGGCAACAAAGGTGCTGGTGACTTATTTTTCCGCTACCAATACAACGCAAGGAATAGCAGAGCATATCGCAAACGGATTAAATGGGGATATTTACGAAATTGTTCCGGAAGAACCATATACGGATGCAGACTTGAATTATAATGACAATAACAGCCGTACCACAATTGAAATGAATGATCCGGATGCCCGTCCTGCTATTACCGGTTCAGTGGAAGATATGGAACAGTATGATATTGTGTTCATTGGATATCCGATCTGGTGGGGGGAGGCACCGAGGATTGTCAGTACTTTCGTGGAGAGCTATGATTTTTCAGGAAAGACGATTGTTCCATTCTGCACTTCCGGCGGCAGTGGCGTGGGTTCTTCCGCAACAAATTTGGAGCAGCTCACAGATGGAGCAGACTGGCTTCCGGGAAAGCGATTGAATGGCAGCGATTCGCAGGATACGGTTATGGAATGGGTAAACGGTCTTGGATTGGATTTTGGAGAATGATTTGGGGGCGGCAAACGGATTCTGTTCTGGAGGGGGCGACTTATGCAGACAAAAATGAAAATAAAAACAGGAATCGATTTATTGATGACGGTGCTGCTTCTCCTGTTAATGGCATATCAGATTACCGGGCAGGAACTGCATGAGTGGTTTGGTGCAGGGGAGCTTCTGCTGTTCCTGCTGCATAATATCCTGAATATGAAATGGTATGGTAATTTATTCAAAGGAAAATACAGGCTGCCTCGTATCATACAGACTATCGTTAATTTCGGTGTCATGATTACAATGTTGTGCCTGGGATTCAGTGGGATCGTGATGTCGCGCCATGTATTTGCGGCGCTTTCTATCCATGGTCCGATGGCAACGGCAAGAATGATGCATTTGGCGGCCTCCTATTGGGGATTTGTGCTGATGAGTGTGCATTTAGGGCTTCATTGGAGCATGATTTTGGGAATGTGCCGGAAATTGACAGGCAGCAGGGAAAAACCACAGGCTGTTACATGGATTTTACGAGTGATGGCAGCCTTGCTTGCCATGTACGGGCTGTATCTCTTTGGCAGAAAGGATATTTTTTCTTATATGTTCCTTAAGCAGCAGTTTGTGTTTTTTGATTTTGAGCAGAGTGCGGAGGCTGTATTTGTGGAATATATTGCAATGATGGGCTTTTGGGTTTTTGCTGCCTGTTATATATCGAAGGGAATCGCAAGTATTCCCACATCAAAAAACTCTGTGCAGAAAAATGAAGAGAAAGAAGGAGGCTCACGATGAAAAGAATCCGTGCATTCGCTGCTTTGACAGTCGCTATGCTCTTTATGCTGTGCGCATGTAGGAAAACAGAAATGGAACAGAATACGGGTTCTCAAACGGGAAGCACATCAGAGTGGGCAGAAAACATGGTAAATACAAAGGATATCGGAACAGCAGGTATTGCTGACAATAGTGAAACAAAGGAAATAAAAACACTGGAGAACATTGCAGAGAATTTTGTGCTGATTCCGGGCGGCACTTTTCAGATGGGCAGCCCGGAGACAGAAAATTGGCGCTCGGGAGATGAGACGCAGCATACAGTAGAGGGCAAATGGTATGATAGAATAGGCAGGAGATGACTCTTTTGAAAAAGGAAAAGCAAATGGGCGGGAATGATTTGTTTTCTAATCAGGAACTGAAAAAAATGATTGTACCCCTGTTTTTAGAGCAGCTTTTGGTGATGTTTGTAGGGCTTGCGGATACGCTGGTTATCAGTTATGCCGGGGAATCAGCGGTATCCGGGGTGTCCCTGGTCAATCAGTTCAATACCATATTTATTTACCTGTTTACAGCACTTGCTTCCGGAGGGGCTATTGTGATCAGCCAGTATATAGGCAGACAGGATACAGACCTTGCGGGAGAGTCCGCAAGCCAGCTTTTGATGTTCTCTTTTGGTTTTTCCGTACTGCTTGGGGCGGCGGTTCTGCTTGGGAATGAAGCGATGCTGTGTCTGCTGTTTGGAAAAGTGGAGCAGCCGGTCATGGAGGCATGTATGATATACATGAGAATTTCAGCCTATTCCTATCCGGCGCTTGCCGTTTACAATGCAGGGGCGGCTGTTTATCGCAGTCTTGGAAAGACAAATGTGACGATGTATCTCTCAGTAGTGTCCAATGTGATCAATGTTATTGGCAATGTGATCGGTGTTTTTGTTTTTCGCGCCGGGGTAGCCGGTGTTGCATGGCCGTCCTTCCTTGCCCGTGTTTTTTCCGCATCGGCCATCACCTTTCTTTGCTTTCGGGAAAAGAACGGGGTGGTGTATAGGGGAAAGTGGATTTTTAGCTGGCATGGCAGTTTGATGAAAAGTATTCTGAATGTGGCTGTACCAAATGGGGTAGAAAACGGTATCTTCCAGCTTGTCAAGGTAGCGCTGAGCAGTATCGTGGCATTGTTCGGAACTTATCAGATTGCCGCAAACGGTGTGGCACAGAGTATCTGGTCGCTGGCAGCTTTGGCCGGTGTCGCCATGGGGCCGGTGTTCATTACTGTGATCGGGCAGTGCATGGGAACCGGAAATACCGAAGCGGCAGAATATCACTTTAAGAGACTTACAAAGCTGACGCTTTTCGTTTCGGCGGTATGGAACCTTTTGATCTTTATTCTAACCCCGGTGTTTCTGCATTTTTATTCGCTGTCGCCGGAAACAAAACGGCTGGTAGTCTGGCTGGTGCTGATCCATAATGTGTTCAATGCTGCCTTCTATCCTTTTTCCGGGGCGCTCAGCAACGGACTTCGTGCAGCAGGGGACGTGAAATTTACCATGTATGTGTCAGTTGTTTCTACGGTTGCGGTGCGTCTGTTTTTGTCGTATCTGCTGGGGATTACCCTGCAGATGGGTGTGATCGGGATTGCCCTTGCCATGGTGTGTGACTGGGTGGTCAGGGCTGTTCTGTTTATTTGGAGGGAAAGAACCGGAAAGTGGAAAACTTTTCAGGTGATCAAATCATAAAATTATGGAGGTAATTGTAATGAGCAAAAAAATGTTAGTAGCATATTTTTCAGCAAGCGGTGTGACGGCCAAAGCAGCATGGAAGCTGTCAGAGGCGGCAGGCGCAGACTTGTATGAGATTAAGCCTGAGATTCCTTACAGCAGGGAAGATCTTGACTGGATGGATAAGAAAAGCCGCAGCAGTATGGAAATGAATGATCCCGCATCCCGCCCTGTGATTGCCGGGAAAATGGAAGATATGGAGCAGTACGAAGTGGTGTTTGTCGGTTTCCCCATCTGGTGGTATGTCGCGCCGAAAATCATCAACACATTTTTGGAAAGTTATGATTTTTCGGGTAAAACGATTGTAACCTTTGCCACTTCCGGCGGAAGCGGGATGGGGAATACAAATGACAAACTTGCGCCGAGCTGCCCTGGTGCGATTTTACTGGAAGGAAAAATGCTGAACGGCGTGGTGACACAAGCAGAACTGAAGGCATGGGTAGAAAGCCTGTGAGAAAATGGATGACCGGTTTTGGGGCGATTGTGATGGCGCTTTCTCTTGCCGGGTGCGGTTCTCAGGAATCCGGGAATACTGCTATGCCGTCTGTGCCGCCCTCTTTGGAAAACGTTACAGAAACGAAGCCTGTCACAGAAGATGGGATTTCTGGTGGTACAGTGTGCCGATGGCTGTGTTTTCTTTTTTGGAGGAAAATGATCTCAGTGGCAAAAAGGTGGTGCTGTTCTGTTCCCACGGAACGGGTGGACTGGCATCCAGTGTGAAGGATATTTCTGCGGTACTGCCGGACAGTGAAATAGAAACCAATGTGTTGGGGGTGTACCGGAATGACATCCCGGAATGTCAGGAAACAATCAATAACTGGCTGGAAGAAATCGGATATTAGGGAGGAGAAATTCATGCAATACCGTAAATTGCCGAAAGGTGCGGAGCAGATCAGTGTTTTGGGGATTGGCACCAGTTCTATTCAGGCTTCAAGCGAAGAGGAAATTGAGAAAATCGTGGATACAGCCATTGAGAACGGCATTAACTTTTTTGATATGGCATCGTCGGAAGCAAAGCCTTTTGCGGCCTATGGGCGTGCGATAAAGAGTAGGCGGGATAAGGTATATTTTCAGATTCATTTTGGTGCGAACTATGAAACAGGAGCTTATGGATGGACAACAAATTTGGATACTGTCAAGCGTTCTGTTGACTGGCAGATGAAGGCGCTGCAGACCGATTATATTGATTTCGGATTTATACATTGTATTGATGAACCTGCGGATCTGCGAAGCATACAGAAAGCCGGACAAGGGAAATTATAAAGCATGGTCTGGAGCTTGGCATCAATTTTTATGATACGGCGATTGCCTATCAGAATGGAACCAGTGAGCAGTTTGTTGGGAAAGCGCTCCGGGATTTTGCAAAGCGTGATGAATATGTGATTGCCACAAAGTTTACCCCGCGTACACAGGAAGAAATTGATTCCGGGGTCAGCGGGCAGCAGCACATTGAAAATTACCTGAATAAGAGCCTTGAAAATCTTGGCATGGATTATATCGATCTCTACATCTGCCATATGTGGGATTACCATACCTCGATGGAGGAGATTATGGAGGAACTGTATGTTCCCCATGCCCTTGCGGGCGTTATGGCACAGAACGGCAAACAAAAAGCAGGAAATGTGGTATAAATGACAGGAGGATAAGACAATGGAGAAAATCATACAGACAGCAGGAAAGATGCAGTTAGGCGACTTCGCACCGGAATTTGCGCACTATAATGACGATGTATTGTTCGGGGAAAACTGGAACAATCAGGATATTGACCTGAAAACACGCTGCATTGTAACGATGGTGGCGCTGATGTCTTCTGGTATTACGGATTCTTCGCTGCTTTACCATCTGGAAAATGCAAAGGCACATGGCGTGACGAAAGCGGAAGCCGCAGCAATCATCACCCATGCCGCTTTTTATGCAGGATGGCCGAAGGGTTGGGCGGTGTTTGGTCTGGCAAAGGATGTATGGAAAGATGAGACTGCGGGTGGAGATGCAAAAGCTGCCCATGCGGCCAAGATGGTGTTTCCTATCGGAAAGCCTAATGATGGCTTTGCACAGTATTTTACCGGACGAAGTTTCCTTGCCCCGCTTTCCACATCACAGGTTGGGATTTTCAATGTGACATTTGAGCCGGGATGCCGCAACAACTGGCATATCCACCATGCGGATAAAGGCGGCGGGCAGATTCTGGTCTGTGTTGCAGGGCGTGGGTATTACCAGGAAGAAGGAAAAGAGGCACAGGAACTCAGCCCCGGAGATGTTGTCAATATCCCGGTCGGTGTAAAGCACTGGCACGGTGCGGCAAAAGATAGCTGGTTTTCGCATCTGGCGGTTGAAGTTCCTGGTGAGAACGGTTCCAATGAGTGGCTGGAAGCGGTAGACGATGGAACATATAACAGTCTGAGGTAAAGTTCGGATCAGAGGAGATAAAGAAGCAAGGAGGAGAAAATCATGTTAGGAAATTTTATATATTCAAACCCAGCAAAAACTTAATAATCACTCAGGATTCCGAGAGATTATTTATTTTTTAATTCTGTGTGACACAGCTTGCATATTTCCCGTGTGAAAAAATACGCGGAGGAAGATGATGTAAGATATTGGAAGTTCTTTGAAAAATTGCTTATGACTGTTCCCAAAGAATGGTAAAATTAAGTGTGGAACATAATGGGATAAAGCATTTTGAATGCTGGATTGGAGGGTATATGACACTACAACAATTAAAATATATGATAATCGTTGCGGAAAGAGGTTCTATTACAGAAGCGGCAAAAGAACTGTATATTTCTCAGCCAAGTCTTTCCGGCGCAATAAAGGAAGTAGAAAAGGAATCTGGAATAACAATTTTCAGCCGCTGCCGGGCAGGAGTAGCACTGACAAAGGAAGGCATGGAATTTTTGGGATATGCAAGGCAGGTAGTTCAGCAGATGGAACTTCTGGAATCAAAATATATTGATAAAAAGCCCGCAAAACAGAGATTTTGTGTTTCCACGCAGCACTACACCTTTACAACAAATGCGTTTGTGGAATTGATACAACATTTCGGGCAGGAACGGTTTGAGTTTATCCTGAATGAAACGCAGACGCACCAGATTGTGGAAGATGTACGGAACAGGTTTAGTGATTTGGGAATCCTGTATCTTTGCAACAGCAATGAAAATGTGCTGAGAAAGCTGTTTGAAGAATACAATTTGAATTTTTTTGAATTGTTTACTGCAACGCCTCATATTTTTATAAGTAAAGACCACCCGTTGGCAAAATGCGCATCTGTCAGACTGGATGATCTGAAACCATATCCCAGACTTAGCTTTGTGCAGGGAACCTATGAATCTTCCAATTATTCGGAGGAGCTTTTCAGCAACGAACCTGTTGAAAGAAGCATTAAGGTCAGTGATCGAGCAGCGATTGTAAATCTGATGGTCGGATTGGATGGATATACAATCTCAAGTGGTATTTTTCCGAAATATCTGCAAGGGGATTCTATTGTTTCTATCCCTCTGAAGGAAGATGAGGTGATGCATATTGGGTATATACTGAACAAGGATAAAGAACTGTCGGAATTAGGAGAGATTTATGTTGAGGCTTTGAAACAGTACCAGACATAAATAAAACATAGGCTCACCCTATGTAACAGCATATAAAACAGATATTACCTATTACATGACGTTCCGTGCTAAGATATAGAAACGGAAAGGAGGCAAAAAATGCCGGGTTATGTATTAGGTAATTTTTTTATCTATTCTGTTATCAATGCTTTTACGCCGGGACCGGGAAATATACTGGCGTTAAACACAAAGGCAGTATTCGGAGAAACGATTGTGAATCCCGCCTTGACAGTTTTGGATATAGAACGATTTGCTGCTATTGCGCATAAACATGGTGTTCCTCTGATTATAGATAATACGTTTACAACGCCTATTTTATGCAAGCCCTTTGAATTTGGGGAAGATATCATTTTCCGAATTGTGAATTTAGGATGTTAAAATTTGTTTATTTGGAAAGGAAAAGTAAAGAGATGAAGAAAATTCTTTTAGCGACTCCTACCATGCATACGGAGGAGCAGCAGTATATTCAGAAAGCATTTGAAACAAACTGGATTTCGCCGTTAGGACCGAATGTAGATGAATTTGAGAATAGAGTGGCTGCTTATGTGGGTGCATCTTCCTCAGCAGCACTTTCTTCTGGAACGGCGGCGCTGCATCTTTCGGTTATCTTGGCAGGGGTTAAGGAGAATGATATTGTATTTGTACCCTCCCTGACCTTTGCGGCAAGCGTTAATCCGGTAAGATACGAGAAGGCAACTCCTGTTTTTATCGACTCAGAACGTGATACTTGGAATATGGATGCAGCGGCATTAAGGAAAGCGTTTGAAAAATATCCCCACCCGAAGGCGGTCATGGCAGTGCATTTGTACGGCACATCAGCGAATATGGATGAAATATGCGCTCTTTGTAAGGAACATAATGTTCCCTTGATTGAGGATGCGGCTGAATCGTTAGGTACGACATATAAAGGGAAAATGACAGGTACTTTCGGGAATTATGGAATTTACTCATTTAACGGAAACAAGATTATCACAACTTCAGGTGGAGGTATTCTTGTTGCCCGGCAGGAAAAGGACGTAGAGAAAGCCCGGTTTTTATCCAGACAGGCTCGTGATCCTGCCAGACATTATCAGCATTCTACGATTGGTTATAATTATAGGATGTCAAATGTTGTTGCCGGGATCGGATGCGGCCAAATGCAGCATATCGAGGAGCATATACAGAAGAAACACGAAATTTATAAAGCGTATAAAGAAGCCTTTTCGGATATAGAAGAGATAGAAATGAATCCATTAAATAGGGAAGGTATTGATAATAACTGGCTTTCCTGTATGACGATTTCCTCTGACAGCGATGTGACACCTACGCAGGTTATGGATGCCTTAGAAGCTGAGAATATTGAAACAAGACCAATATGGAAGCCGATGCATTTGCAACCTGTATTTGAAGAATACGATTTTATTCAGGTAGAGGACGGCATGAGCGTAAGTGAAGATATATTTAACAGAGGACTTTGCCTGCCAAGCGATATTAAAAATACAAAAGAAGATATGGAACGTATTATAAAAATCGTGAGGAGACAGTTCCGATAGCAGTAAGGTTGCATTGATTTGGAATTTTCTCAGGATTCGGACTAGTTCTTCTTTCATCCGGGGTCACATGCTCTCGCATCGGGTATTGTCATGGCGGCGTCTGCCAGTGCTGTTCATGCTCTGGAGAATGCCATGCTTTGCAGCCGTCCTTCGGTAAGCCCTGCTGGTGTACTGTGAACCCCGGCCAGAGTGGATCACGGCTCCCCTGAGCGCCGGATAAAAAGTAGAAATGCTGTTATGAAACAGTTTCTGTCCATTCATTTATCCTCTCGTAATACAGAAATAGCTCCGCAGGTATTTGGGTGGTGTCCGGAGAGACTGGCGTTTGTATTACACAGCCTTTCAGCGGAAGGCCATGCGTTCCTGTTTCCTGGTCGGGCTTTAAGCGCATCATAAGAAAATGGGAACTTCCTTGATGTGTTTCTGGGCGGGATGTTAAATACTGCTTGGAATGAAATACCAAGTCATAACTTTTGCTGCATTCATATTCTATGCCGATATAGCACATCCCTTTCGGGCAGCACTGTTCCAAGGCGCCATAACTTTGCTTTTTTGCCTGTTCTAACTGTTCCGGGGTAAACCGTTCTGACAGTTTGGGATTACTGAGTTCTTCCTCTGTATTTTTCCACATATCGATTAGCATTACATTATTGATGTGGCATTGCACATTATCCCCATAATTATCCGTGAAATAAAATGAGCGGCTTTTTCCTACATTCAGAGTGACTGTCTTTTCAAGTATGTGCTGAGTGGAGTCTGGGCTGTGGGTTATGGCTATAGGCATATCCGGCGAATAGTCGGGCAGTTTTTCCATATTGGTTATATTCAGCGTCACCATCTGTAGGTCAGCCCAATCAGTATCTTTAAGCCATTCGGGAACCGTCCATCCGGCGCTCATCATGTCGAGAAAGAGTTGGATTGTTCCATAATCCTCTAAGGAGTATTCTAAGGAACCGCTCATGCCGCCCTGTACCTGTAGTTTTTCATCACCAAGATAAAATTCACTGCAATGTAAATAACAGCAGCTTCGTCCTTCATATTCTTTCAATCTCCGTCTGTGGTTGAGGATGCCTTTTCTGTTTATGGGTTCCCGCTTATCGTATGGCTCGATGATATAGAGTTTCACTCCATCGGATAAGGTCATACCAAGAATGTGGTATTTCCGGCCATCCCGTTCTATGGTTTTTCCGATTACGAGAATATCTTGCAATTTCTTATGGCAATCTGATAAGATTGAAAAATTCATGGCAGCACCTCCGCAATTCAATGGGACAATTATACCATGTATGCAAAATAATTCCAAGGGTGTGCATGTCCAGTGTGTCCCGAATTGCTTATAGTCATTTCGTGCAATGGGATTTGATAGGATGCCCCATAATCCGATATAATTTATAATGGAGAAAAACACAGAATTGAGGGAAATGCGGCATCGTGTTCCTCGATATCAACGTGGATGGTATGGACGGGCTGGAAGCAGCGGGGAAGATAAAGGCGGATGACATCATCTATATTGAGACGAGCAAGCACAAGAACGTGTTCTACACGGCGGGGGAGACATATAGCATCATTCTGTATCATGGCGGTAGAGGCATGGGGAGTATATATTTCTTTGATACCTTTTTAAAGAAAAAGAACATAAGACGGCTGCAGAGGTGCAGATATGTTTATTTCCAAAAATGATGCGCCTGCTTATCTGCTCCTGCCCTCAAAAATGACATGGATCTGTGTGGTTTTTGTATTGCGGAAAATCACGGACAGGGCAGATTATGATTGAACGGAATAGAGTAATAGGACGGAAAGATTTTTCTGATAATTGCAGTATAGAACTGTTTAAAAAAAATTTTAAATAGTTCTTGACTGCCTCATACATATTTCGTATAATCTATTTAAAGATTTGTTGAAATAGGAGGCGATATATTGGCGGTAAATGAGATACTTGCAGCGCTGGCAGATGAAAATCGAAGAAAAATTTTGCATAAATTAAAGGAGGGAAAAATAAGTTCCGGTGATTTAGCAAATGCTTTGAACATGACGCCACAAGCCCTATCATATCACTTATCAAAGTTAAAAAAGGCAGATTTAATTTATGAGACAAAATTTAAGAACTTTATTTATTATGAATTAAATTTATCTGTACTTGATGAAACTATCATGTGGATTAACGAGTTACGAGGAGGTCAGAAATGAAAATAAAGAAAACAGTATGTTATATTTTGATGTATCTTCCTTTAGTGATTGTTTTGATTGCATTGCCATATCTTCCCGAAAAAATTCCTGCTCATTACGGATTTGACAATCAGGTTGACCGTTGGGGAAACAAATATGAGGCTTTGCTGTTTCCAATAATAAGTCTTTTAATGGGGTATTTTCTGCTTGGAATGGCAAAATTGGCGGCGAAGCAGGAAGAACATGGAGAAAACAATAAAAATGTTACAATTATTATGGGTATTTTAGTGTTGATATTGCTTAATGCTTTGAATGTCTATTCTCTTTACACAAGCTTTAACAAAGTAGAAAATTTATCATTTGTTTCATTGGATATTGGTCAGCTTGTTTTTGGCATTATTGGGATGTTAATGATTGTTATAGGAAATCTCATGCCTAAGCTGCGGATGAACTCTATGATAGGATTGAGGACACATTGGAGCATGAAAGATGAAGCAACATGGAAAAAAAGCCAACATATAGGAGGAATTTCCTTTATCATTGGGGGAATCATAATAATAGGCATTTGTATCGTTATGAAAGGTACTCCTTGCTTATTATCTGTTTTAGGAGTATGGGCAATGCTGATAGTTATAGATGTTTTCTTAACATATCGGGTTGCTGAAAAGAACTGATTAAATTGTAGATTTTAACTTTTTAATATTATCAAGTATATGAAAGATTCATATGAATTTCATTGTAAATACGGGACTTTTTTGTATAATTGAAGTGTGGCAGTACCGGGAATTTGGATTATGATCTGTGTTGGGTTTTACCGGAATGGGAAACGCGATTAATTCCAGTTTGCCACCGGCCTGTATTTGAAAACAGGGTTTTCTCATCGGAGCCGAATATACAGTTATGAAAAGAACAGCAGGAAAGCCTATCACGGTTCTCCTGCTGGCTTTTTTGTACAGCATGGCGGTTGGATGTCCAATCCGTCCAAAAAGTCTGCGCCCCAATCGCACATGGCATCCAGCACGGGAATGACGCTGCGTCCAAATCGGGTGAGGGAGTACAGTGTCCTGGGCGGCTTGGCCGGGATGACTTCCCGGTGCAGCATCCCACATTCTTCGAGATCGTGCAGCTGTTGTGACAGCATTTTTGGTGTTGCCTTAGGGATCATGCGCTGCAGTTCCATGTAGTGGAGCGGTTTCTCTATCAGGTACCAGAGGATGAGAGGCTTGTATTTCCCGCCGATCAGGAACAGTGTGGCCTCCACCGGGCAGTTGAACTGGTCTTTTGAATATTCCATTGTATGTGTCCCCTCCTTTTTATAGCTACCCTTTTGGGAAGTATCTACCCTAAAAGTGCATTCTTGCAGAATTTCTGTGTCCTGTTAAAATTTAGGGCAACGATTAATCAATACGTTCAGTATACAATAGAAAGAGAGGATTTGCTACTATGGATTTTATCGAAATTGCGAAGAAACGTTATTCCGTCCGGAGCTATAAGGACAAAAAGGTTGAGGAAGAAAAGCTGCAAAAGATTCTGGAGGCCGCCCATGTTGCGCCGACAGCGGCCAACCTGCAGCCCGTCCGCCTGATTGCCGTCCAGAGCAGCGAGGGGCTTGCGAAGATTGGGAAAGGGGCGAACCTTTACGGAGCGCCGCTGGCGGTCATTGTCTGCGCTGATCACGGAAAAGCATGGATGCGTCCGTTTGATAAAAAGCAGACTACCGACATAGACGCATCCATACTTACAGACCATATGATGCTACAGGCAACGGAATTAGGCCTTGGCTCCGTGTGGATATGTTATTTCAAGCCGGATGTGATACGAAGGGAGTTCGGGCTGCCGGATAATTTGGAGCCGGTCAATATTCTTGCAGTCGGGTATTCAGATGAGGAAGCGGCTGATCCGGAGCGCCATTCGCAGACACGCATCCCGGCGGAAGAACTGGTTTCCTATGAAGCGATATAGACAGGTTTATGCTGTGACAAATTAAATGATAAGAAATAAAGCTCATAAATCTGAAAAATGAAGATATTTTACAGGACGCAGGAAAAAATAAGAGGTAAAATGGCTTGTGACAAAATTCAGAAATTGAATTCGGAGGTAATCCGCATGAAGAAAGAAATAAGGACAGTGGTATATGATGATGAATTAAGGATGGAAGCATACCGTTTTGAGGGAATTGTGCAGCCATTTCCGAGCCATTTCCATGAGCATTATGTGATTGGGTTTGTGGAGAATGGGGAGCGGGTGCTTTCCTGCAGGGACAGGGAATATGCCATAGAGGAAGGAAGCATTGTGCTTTTTAATCCAGGTGACAGCCATGCCTGTGTACAGAGTGACGAGGGGACATTTGATTACCGTGGCTTCAACATTTCAAAGGAGATCATGCTTGATCTGGCGGAAGAAGTCACAGGGAAGCAGGAGCTTCCGGGATTTTCAAAAAGTGTTGTCTGCGATGAGGAGATAGCCTGTCATCTGCGTTCACTGCATGAGATGGCAATAAAAGGGACGGGGGAATTTAAGAAGGAGGAAAGCCTGCTGTTCCTGCTTTCGTACCTCATTCAGAATTATGGGAAGCCTTTTGAAAGCTGCATCCCGGAATGCAGACAGGAGATTGAAAAAGCCTGTGAATATATGACAGTACATTTTACAGAACACATTTATTTAGACCAGATCTGCCGCCATGCGGGGCTTAGCAAGTCAACGCTGTTGCGGGCTTTTACAAAAGAAAAGGGTGTCACACCGTACCGTTACCTTGAGACAATCCGCATCAATGCGGCAAAAAAGCTGTTATCGGAGGGTGTGCAGCCCGTGGAAGCAGCAATCAGGACAGGATTTTCAGACCAGAGCCATTTTACAAATTATTTCAATCAATTCATAGGGCTTGCACCGGGTACTTATCGTGAAATATTCTCGGAAAAAGGGAAAGGTGGACAGATTGAAAAATCAAAGATTTTTCAATCGCAAATTTGTGTTTACAGCCCAAATTTGCAGACTGAGGAAAGGGGAATGGTATCGAATGGGGCATAGGAAATCAGCCGGGCATCTGGCGGCGCTGTTCACGATCATCATATGGGGGACGACATTCATATTCACCAAAGTCCTGCTTACGGATTTTAAACCGGTGGAAATACTGTTCTT
This sequence comes from Lachnospiraceae bacterium 28-4, assembly GCA_000403275.2. Lineage (GTDB taxonomy): Bacteria > Bacillota > Clostridia > Lachnospirales > Lachnospiraceae > Kineothrix. Next base: position 1,582,973 of record KE159598.1, on the reverse strand, counting down.
TCGTTTTGTCATAGGTTTTGCGGCGTTGTTTCTGGTCTGCCCACATCGGCTCAAAGCCGTGGATCGCGGACAGGAGGCGATATTCGTACTGGCGGGGCTGTGCGGGATATGTTTATATTACCTGCTGGAGAATATTGCACTTACATATACGATGGCGTCCAATGTGGGAGTCATCATCTCGGTTGCGCCGTTTTTCACGGCGGTACTGTCACGCGTGTTTTTGAAGGCGGAAGGGAAGCTGCGGGCAAATTTTTTCATAGGCTTTGTGGTGGCGATGGCAGGTGTTGCACTGATCAGCATTAACGGCTCTAAACTGGAGCTGAACCCTGTGGGTGACCTGCTGGCAGTTCTTGCGGCTTTTGTATGGGCGTGTTATTCCATACTGACAAGGAAGATCAGCAGCTTCGGCTATCCGGTCATCCTCACCACGCGGAGGACATTCTTTTATGGAATTTTGTTCATGGTTCCGGCATTGTTCTTTTTCGATTTTGAAATGGGGCTGGAACGGTTTGCGGATGTGACGCATCTGTGGGGTATCCTGTATCTTGGGCTGGGGGCATCCGCACTCTGTTTTGTCACATGGAATCTTGCGGTGAAGGCGCTTGGGGCGGTTAAGACCAGTGTTTATATTTACATGGTTCCCGTCATAACGGTGGTGACTTCCGTGTTAATACTGAAGGAGCCGGTAACGTGGGTTTCCGTTATGGGAACATTTCTGGCGGTTGCGGGGCTTTTCCTTTCTGAATATAGCGGGAAGGGAAGCGGAAACAATGAGGGTAAGCGCCCATCCGGGGCAGAAAAAGGTAGTCCTTTCTCTCATTAAGCCGTTGCACGGACGAAAACCAACAACTAATCCATTTAGCCAGTTTGCAACACTATCCCGAACATATTTTGATTTGTCTGATTTTAAAGGTTCTAAAATTGATAAGGCCAGCTCAGGAGTTGCTTTTAAGGCTTCAATATGTTTGAACCAAACACCCCGGGGCGTGTAATCTCGCTTGCAAAACGCCGAATATATTCATTCTCATCCAATGCCCATTTTGATAATATACCAATACTTTCCTGCAAATTAGAAATGACAGAGGGCCGGACGGCTGCCCATGCTTCTTCCCTAACGTTAAAATGGCTATCCTTTGCAAAAACTTCTATTTCTTTAAACATTTGTACTGCCCGTATTTTTCCTTAGCACAGCCCTGTTTCCGCCAGACGGTATCAGTGGTTTTTTAAGAGCTGCAATCTCTTTGTGGTCATGGGAGGGATAGGCTTTACATGGGTATTGCATAGATTGGAAAAAGAATTAGATTTATAACAGCCTTGGAATAACAAGATCATTTACAACAGAAAATATCCGTTCCACGTCATTTTCATTCTTACGGCAACCATAAAAGTCCGATATAATTATAAGAAAATGCAAGGGAGTGAAAAAATGCGGATAGCAGTGTGTGACGATGAAAAAGAAATCAGGGATATGTTTGTAAAAAAGATAGAGACACTCCATCCGAAGGCAGAACTGTTACTGTACCAGTCGGGGGAAGAACTGCTGCTGTCAGATAAAGAGCCGGATATCCTGCTGCTTGATATTCAGATGCCGGGGAAGAACGGCATGGAAGCGGCAGAGGAATTGCGTAGAAAAAACAAAAAGGCGATCATTATCTTCGTGACCGCTCTGGATGATTTTGTGTTTCAGGCATTCGATGTAGGGGCATTCCATTATTTGGTAAAGCCTTTTGACGACAGGAAGTTTGCAGAGGTATTGCAGAAGGCCGTAGAACAGTTTGAGGGCAGAAATAGACCGGAGGGTGCAGATAAAAAAGGGGAAATGCCGAGTCTGATGGTAACTACAGGGGGAAAACATGTCGCCGTCAATCTGGAGGATATCGTATATGCGGAGGTGTTTGACCGGAAAGTGATTCTGCATACGATGGATGCGGATATAGAATATTATGGGAAAATGAAAGAACTGGAAGAAAAAGCAGGGGATGAATTTTACCGCACCCACAGATCGTTTCTTGTGAATTTTGATTTTATCAGAAAATATGACGCAACAACCGTCTATCTGGAAAAGGGGCAAGCGCACATGGCAAGGCAGAATTACCGGGAGTTTGTAAAACAGTATTTGAGATATAACCAGAGGAAAGGGAGAAGATAGATGGAATACATGGATATATTGCCGGTAATATCTGCGGTCTATGCCATAGTGGCAATATATGGAACAGGATATATCCTATATCGTTTTGCAAAGCCATTCATGAAAAATAAGAAGGGAGCGGTCTGCATTGGGATCGCTTATTTTGCCACAATGCTGATCCTGTATTTCGTGCCAATGGAGATAAACACATTTGCAGCATACAGTTTGGGAATATTGTCAGCGTTTATTGCCATGTGCAGGATAGACCGCAGAAATTATAAACAGAAGACGTTTATAGCGGCAACATTCTTTTCCCTGCACTGGCTTTCGGAATATATGGCGAGGATAATAGCAGACGCGTTGTATAGCATAAAGGTTGTATCCGATGCTTTTATAATACAAGAAAGGCATATGGCGGCAAAGATTTTGATATTTGGCGGAGTGGAATTGCTGGATACGGTAACCGGCTTCGCCTTATTGGGAATCAGTGTAAGATATATTGTAAAAACCTATGTTTATAAAAGGGAGGACATGAGCACAAAGGAAATGTTCATGTTGATCGTACCTTCCATCACAGGAATGACAGGATACGGAATTCTGATACAGTATCAAACGAGTTCGGGGATGAGTTGGATGGAGTCCATTTACGGTTTATACAATGGACTGGCATTTCTGCATTTTGGCATATCTATTATTACGATAGTGGTAATGACCGTATTATTCCAGAATATCAAGGCAAGACAGGAAGAAAAGCTACAGAACGAACTGCTTGCCACACAGGCTGCTAATATAGAAAGACATATCGGGCAGGTGGAGAGCCTGTATCGGAACATACGCAGCATCAGGCATGACATGGCAAACCATATCCTTACGTTGGAAAGGCTTTATGCTGGAAACAATGTGGAGGAGGCAATGGATTATGGCGAGGAACTAAAATCCGCTCTGTCCCGGATAACAGGGGAGATAAAAAGCGGGAATCCCGTAACAGATGTGATCCTGCAGGAACTAAAAAATGAAGCGGAGAAAAGGAAGATACGCTTTCAGTCAGATTTTTATTATCCCACTGGCACGAACATCAACGCTTTTGATGTTAGCGTGATACTGAACAATGCCTTGCAGAACGCAATGGAAAATGCAGGAAAGGGCGAAGTGCCGTATATATCCATCCTTTCTTATCACAGGAATAATGCCTATATGATCGAGATAAGCAACAGCTTCACCGGAAATCTGCAATGGGATGAAGAACGGGAGCTGCCTGTTACATCAAAAGAAAAAACGGAAGGTCATGGATATGGATTATCCAATATCCGCATGGTGGCGAGGAAATATTCCGGGGATATAGCCATTGACCTGAAAAATAATGAATTCCGCCTTAGCATTATGCTGATGATGGAGTGAAAAAAGCCTCTTATGTTAGAAAAATGGGTCTGGCATGGGAGGTATTATTATGGATTTACAGCAGAAAAAGGCCGGTTCACTGCGTATCCATTTAGTTTGTGGAATTTAACTCCGAAACAATAATTGAGAATAGGTGAAAATGAAGAAAATGCGTGAGGAAGCCGCTGGTGAAAAAACGATAGAAAAATGATATCAGGAGGAAAAGAAAAATGACAATCAATGGTATTAACGGAGAAAACACACAAATGGGGCAGATGGGGATGAACCGTGCAACAGATTCTTACAGCAGAAACATCCAGAACCAAATCACCAATGCACAGAAGCAGCTACAGGAGCTTTCTTCCAACGAGGATATGACATTGGAAGAAAAGATGAAGAAGCGGCAGGAAATACAGCAGCAGATCAGTGACTTGAATATGCAGTTAAGACAGCACCGGATGGAGCAGCGTAGAGCTGCCATGGGCGGCCAGGGGAAACAGCAGACCAAAGGTTCTTCTATGGGCGATCTGCTTGGCGGCACAGGGAACGCGGGAAATACAAAAGCGGGAAGCAAAAGCGCCGGACTTTCACAGGCAAGCATGACAGCAATGATTTCTGCGGACAGTGCTATAAAACAGGCGAAGGTACAGGGCTGCGTGGCAACAAAGATGGAAGGAAGATCCGGGGTTCTGCAATCTGAGATCAAGATGGATCAGGCTATAGGCGGCAATACGCAGAAAAAGGAAGAAGAACTTGCCGAGGTGGAACAGAAAGCACAGGCAGCGGCATCATCACAGTTTTCCACATTGGCGGATGCAAACAGGACAATGGAGGAAGCGGCAAAGGAGGACAGCAGGAAAGAAAAGGAGGATAAGGACGCAAAGAGTGTAAACGGAAAAGACGCAGCCGAGACAACGTCACAGCAGCCGGCGACTTATGTGTCGGTGGATGTTCGTTTATAGGAGGGACAGCCCGTTGTGTATCAGCGGATTGGTCTGCTGATTTGCATAAAGAAAAATTAGTTTATCACGGAAACCGGAGGATGGAATCCCCGGTTTCTTTTTCGTGTATGGACAAAAGCCCCCTTCCTTTGAAGTAATATGCTTCCATACACTGGTCCGCCATTTCTCGGACGAATGGCAAAAAACTTTAGGCTTATTTTGGAATTTCCGTACTGCATGGATGTCTTTCGCTCCATTTTACATGTTTTTTGTTCCTGAAGTCCAAAAATAACGGAAAAGTTGCCGATAAATTAAATGACGGCAAAAGAATCCCGATTTTCATATAAGTAATTTTGCTAAGGGGGAAGAAGTGCTGGCCAAAGGAAAGGATTTTGACATTACCTTTCTTGACATACAGATGGAGGGCATGGGAGGGACGGTGACCTATTATCAGCAGACCTGGTTGATTGGCAAGGATGGCAGTATACAGAGTACGGTATATTCCGTGACTGAGACCGGGATGACCAATGCGGAGAGAATGAAGAAGAACATGGATGAACGTTTGGAAAAGCAGAAGGAAAAGAAAGAAGAGGAAGAAACAGAGGAACGGAGGAAGGATGTCAGATAGTCGTTTATTCAAAATTTTATATTATCTTTTAGACAGGAAACGCGCTACGGCTCCCGAATTGGCAGCTGAATTTGAAGTTTCCACAAGAACAATTTACCGCGATATGGAAGCATTAAGCAGTGCGGGCATTCCGGTCTATGCGGAACAGGGAAGAAACGGCGGTATATATTTATTGCAGGACTTTATTTTGGACAGGGCGATATTATCCGAAAACGAAAAGCAGGAAGTATTGACGGCAATACAAAGTATAGCTGCCACAGGTTATACCGACGGAAAAGAAATGCTGACAAAGTTATCAGCCCTTTTCAATGTAAATACAAGAAATTGGCTTGAAGTAGACTTTTCACGTTGGGGAAAATGTGCTTGTGACCGCTTAAAATTTGGGATATTGAAAACGGCAGTCATTCAGTGCAAAGAAATAAAGATAGTCTATGAAAACACGAAGGGCGAAAGAAGTGAACGAATCGTTCAACCATTAAAAATATCCTATAAATCAAAAGAGTGGTATTTGAAAGCGTTTTGCATGGAAAAGCAGGATTTTCGCATATTTAAACTAAATCGCATATTGGAGTGGGAATTATTGGAAAATACATTTGTACCAAGGCCATACCCGGAAACAGAAAACAATTTGCAACAGACATATTCACAGATCGTCCTTTTGTTTTCAAAAGAAATTGCATATCGTGTCTATGATGAATTTGACCGGACGGAAATGGAATATAAAGAAAACGGCGATTTAATTGTTTGTGCCAAAATGCCTGTTGATTCATGGCTCATTGGCTATCTGCTTTCATTTGGGGCGCAAGTCGAAATCATTGAACCGAAGTATTTGAAAGATGTTTTAGCGGAACAGGCACAAGCAATTTATAAAAAAAATAAATCCTGACAAAAGGTGTCAACATATACGTGCTATACTAAATACGATAGCTTAACGGTTATAAGGAAGCGATATATCATAAAGTAGCGATGAAGCAGGAATTTATGGAGGCAGCCCTATGGAATATGTTAGCGTAACAAACGGGAATATAGAAAAAGAGCATATATGTTGTGCGATTGCAAACAATAATGACATTCAAGTGACGTCAAAAAAAACGTGGTTGAAAGAACGTTTTGATGATGGATTAGTTTTCATAAAAAGCGAACAGCGGGGAAAGTGTTTTATTGAATATATACCCGCTGAAAATGCGTGGAATCCCATTGCCGCAGACGGCTATATGTATATTGACTGTTTATGGGTGGCTGGTTCCTTCAAAGGACATGGTTATGGGGCAGAACTGCTGAATATCTGCATTGAGGATAGTAAAAGCAAAGGAAAAAAAGGACTATGCATATTATCGGCGGCGAAGAAAAAACCATTTTTGGCTGACCCAAAATTCCTGAAATACAAAGGGTTTGCCGTTAGCGATGAGGCGGCTAACGGTATTCAGTTATGGTATTTGCCTTTTACGGAAAATGCTTTATTGCCGAAATTCAAAGAATGTGCGAAACACCCTCATATCGATGAGATGGGGTATGTTTTGTATTACACCGACCAGTGTCCGTTTAATGCCAAGTATGTTCCTGTAATTGAAAATATTGCAAAAGAGAAATCGATAAAATTTAAGTCGGTTCATTTGCAGAACAAAGAGGACGCACAAAATGCTCCGACACCAATTACAACTTATGCGTTATTTTTCGATGGCAGCTATATTACAAATGAACAGATGAATGATAAGAAGTTTTTGAAGTTAGTGGAAACCATTCATCAATGATCGGAGCAGAGTCCCGCTCGCCATCCCTATTTTATTCCCCAAAGAAATAAATGCATATGGGAAGCCGTCATTACGAAGCCCTGTTTTCTACTTATAACAAGATCGTTCAGGAGATCCGGGAAAGGAAGGGAAGCAGAGAAAATGTATGATGTGATTTTGAGGTAAAAATTTCCTTCTTCTGCCCGTTTGCAACCATAGATATAAAATCTTGTCGAATGCTGATAGGCCGGCTAAAAAATAAAAAGAATTATGTTCTTTATAATATGAGGGGAAAAGTTTTGAAATATTTCTTATTTTCTTGTTGACCGTACTGTTACTGTACGGTCTATGATGCTTTTCAGGGGGAACAAAGACGAAAAGCGAGGAGAAAATAATGGAAAATCAAAATGCATATGTAAAACCGGTAACGTTGAAAAATATTTTAAAGTTTGCCGTTCCAACAATAGCCATGACGGTATTTATGTCCTTTTACACGATGGTGGACGGCTTGTTCGTATCGAATTTGATCGGTACGGACGCGCTTTCGGCGATCAACCTGACAGCTCCCGTCATCCAGCTCGTTACCGCCGTATCCACGATGCTTGCCACCGGAGGCAGCGCAGTCATCATGAAAAAAATGGGAGAACAGAAGAGCGGGGAAGCAAAGGAAGATTTTACGTTTCTGATTTTAATCAATGTATTTGTGGGAATGGTTATGTGTATGGCCGGATATCTGGCTATGGACCGCATTTTTGCCGGAATGGGTTTGTCGGCAGAGGTGGAAAAATATTGCGTGGAATATTTAAGCCGTTACTTGGTGTTTACAATACCCATTCTTTTGATGAATAATTTTACGCTTTATATGATCGCCAGCGGGAAAGCGACTCTGTCCCTGATCTGTTCCGTAACGGGCGGTTTGCTGAATATGGCGCTCGACTATCTGTTTATTGCGGTATTCCATATGGGAATCAGCGGAGCGGCGATTGCAACAGGAATGGGGTATTCTGTGACTGCGGTTGTTGGCTTATTTGTTTTTTGCAGGAAAAAAAGTTTGCTGCATTTTCAAAAACCGGTGTTCCGATGGAAAGTCCTCGTCAATGCAGCTACAAACGGATGTTCCGAAATGGCGACCGCGCTCGTGACAGGAATTATTACGATGATGTTTAACTGGACAATGCTCCGCTATGTCGGGGAGAACGGTGTTGCGGCCGTTACAATTATTATGTATGTGCTGATGTTTGCCAGTTCTTTGTATACAGGATATTCCTATGGAGTGGCTCCCATGGTCAGTTATTATTATGGGGAGGGGAATCATGGGAAATTGAAAAAGCTGGTCGGAACCAGTTTCCGGGTGATTGCGTTTATTTCCATAATGACGGTTGCAGCCTCCTTTGCTCTGACAAGACCGCTGGTATCGGTTTTTGCCCGGCCGGACAATCCGGTATATGATCTGGCTGTGACAGGAAACCGGATATGCACCATAGCGCTGTGCTTTATCGGGTATAACATTTTTGCCAGCGGAATGTTTACCGCATTATCCAACGGGGTAGTTTCGGCCGTCCTTGCGTTTTCCCGTTCTTTTGTGTTTATGCTGGCAGCTATGATCGTGCTTCCGTTGCTTTTCGGCGTGAATGGCATATGGCTGGCTACGCCGGCAGCGGAACTGATGGCTCTTGCATTGTCCGCTTTCATGCTCCGGAAATACAGGAAGAGGTATGAATATTAAAAAGGGTATTGTCAACAGGCATAAGGCAGTGTATAATTGCAGAAGAAATGGTAAGTAATACGAATATTTTATGAGAGAAGAGATTGCTATTGGAGGATACCAGAACCCGAATTATTTTTGCAACGATGAAAGCCGTGCGTCAGTATGGTTTAGAAGGAGTACGGATTCAAAATGTCAGCGATTTGGCAGGGGTTACTCCAGGAGCTTTATACCGCTACTTCGATAGCAAAGACCAGTTGATCGTGGAATGCTTTACTTATGTGGATAAGCAGGCGGCGGCTATTTTTGAACATTTGAAATTGAATCCGCTGACTATGGTTACCGATCCCATGGGAGCGGTGAAAAGCCTGTGGCTGCCATATTTTCGTTTTTGGGTGGCTCATCCCGATGAAACGATCTTTTACCATCGGTTTCGGGACGGCGCGATTTTTCCAAAATACGATAAGAGCCGGGATGTGAGTTATTTCAACAATTTTATTGGAATGGTTCGCATTTTTCAGACGGTATTTCCAAGTCTGAAGCGGATCAATCAGGATCTGCTATGGCTCCATGTACTCACTTCCACCGTAATGTATGCGAAATACGTGGTGGAGGGGACGCTTCCCAACGATCAGGAGACAGAAGATACGATATTTCAACTGCTGACTACTGGCTTAAGCGGTTATCTAAAACCGGAAAAGCCTAAGAAAAGAAAAAGGGAATAGAAAACATGCCGCTGGAAAGCGGTTTGTTTTTAGAATATTGGTAAATAAATGTTTACTTACAGCCAGAAACTTTTGGCAAACCGGATGACTTTGGAACCACCGGCGAACCGGAATTACCGGATAGGCCAGGGAAGCCCGGTGAGCCGGAGATTCCAGATACGCCAGAGACTTCGCCTTAGGAGCCTGGCGGATCAGAAACCCCAGAGAGTCCAGGAGTTCCGGGTGATTCCGGGACTTCTGGCAAATGCCGGATGGCAGGGCTGGCGATAATCATATGGCTCGGCATATCCATAGGGTTGAAAAGGGATGTAGAAGAACAACAGTTACAAGGTAAGTATATAGGAGCAGATATATAATGGAAGAAATAAATAGAATTCAAAAATGTTTTTGCGGTTTCGTAGAAGGAGGATTGAAGGCACATGATATAGATCGGGTTCTCGATCTTTTGACGGAGGACGTAATAGGGATTGGGATGGGTTCACAGGGTATTATCGGATGCAGGGAGGATATGCGCCTTTTCCTGTTGCGTGCGCAGAGGAATATGAGCGGTATGAAGACAAAAATCCGGTATGAAAATATGCAGACCCGGTATTATGGGGATGATTATGCCAATATTTGCGCAACTGTCGTTTTCACAACAATGACTGGGGAACAGTCCCGAAAGAGCCGTATTGGACAGTGCGCCAGCATGCGGAAGATAGAAGAGGAATGGAAAATCAATATGTTACAGGCAGCGCCTCTCTCCCTGAATGTGCAGGAGATAGAGGCTTATCCATTTTCTTTTGCAGAGGATGAGATCGAAAAATACCGCAGACAGGAAAAGTTTTCTGATTTTATGCGGAAAGATTTGATTGCTACTTATAAGATTGATCTGGAGACAGGAAAGTTTGAAGATTATGTTCCGACTGAACGGCGTTCCATATCGGTCAAAAGCGGCGACGATTATGAAAGTGAAATATTCGGAGTCATAAATAGGATAGTGGATGAGGAAACACGAATAAATTTTATAAAAACTTTTTCTGTTGCAAATTTGATCAAATCTTATCGTTCGGGGCAGACAGAGATAAATTTGGATTATGAATCCGTCAGGCCGGATGGGGAATCGCTTTGGCTTCGGAATAGCGTGCATTTGTTTCAGGATATGGGAGGGCATGTGAAAAGCTATTTGCATTTATTTGATATCGACCGGCAAAAGCGGCGGGAGATAAGGCTAATACAAAAGGCAGAGTTAGATTTGGCAACTTGTATTTATAATAAAGAAACAACCCGTAAAAAAATCGAATCGGCGGTTCAATTATATTCGATCCCAAGTACCGGCGCTTTTTTCATGATAGATCTGGATTTTTTTAAACAAATTAACGATACCTATGGACATGCAAAAGGAGATTATGTGATTCAGCAGATCGCAAATATATTGAAAGAATATTTTCGAAGCGAAGACATTATCGGAAGGCTTGGCGGGGATGAATTTTGTGTATTTTATACGGGAAAAAATAATTATGAAGTGATCGCGCGAAAAGCAGAGCAAATCTGTGAAGCCGCCCGAAATATATACTCGGCCAAGGGGAGAGCCCTGAAAACGTCCATAAGCGTCGGTATTGCAAGAAGGGTCGGCAACGAGAACTTTGATGAACTGTACCGGAAAGCGGATCAGGCGCTGTTTGTAAGAAAGGCGAAGAAGGGCAGAGACGGATTTACGATCTACGCCCATGATTCCAATAGTTAGAAAATATTAAGAAATCAGGAAGATATTCTTTTATATGCATATTGCAACAGGCATGGAATGTTTTACACCATGATCTTGACATCCGTAAAAGTCTATGTAAGGACAGGAATCTCTATCTGTAAGATATAATCTTCTATTTGGTCGATCACTGCTTCATTAAGCCCTTTTTCATAGGAAAAGCCGGACAGGGCCAGCCCCTGTCGGCGGGCATAATCAAGAATGGCCAGGTATTGTTGCGGGAGGCCGTCCCAGCCGCCTTTATAAAAGGCTCTCAGATATCTTCCTGCAGGCTGTATATGAAGCCCGTCTTTATGGGTGAGGGAAGGGATCTCGATGAACAGTTTGGAGTAATCGTCGAAACTGCCGTTTTGCAGACTGGTAACGGAAATCATGGAGCCATAAGAGGCGTCGTGCAGACGGCCAAGCTGGTATTTGGCAGTTTCAGCAGTGATCAGTTCTACTTCTTTTTCAAAAGAAGTGGAGCGACCAATGTCTACTGTTACCAGATAACGTTCTTCCTTTTCGATAACGCTAATTTCCGACAGATCCATGGCCAGCAATGTGACCATATTCTGATGGTGGTTGCACAATGTCTTTTTAACGGCTTGCAAGTGGATCATGCGACGGTCCAGGTCGGCTATTTTTTCTTCCAAAAGGCATTTCATATTTTCAGCGGAACGGTTTTTCATAAATATTTGTATTTCATTGATTGATACATCCAGTTCTCTCAACAGCAGAATTGTTTCAAGAATGGGGCTTTGATGGTAATTATAGCAGCGGTATCCGTTTTGCGGATCAATGGCGGCGGGCTTAAAAAGTCCGATTTCGTCATACCACATCAAGGTTTTTTTATTAATGCCATGCAGCGCCGCGAATTGACCGATAGTAAGCAATTTACTTTTTTCGTTCATTTTCCGCCCTCCTCAAATTATCGTACTGTTATTATATAGTTTATAATATATATGGAATCATGGCAAGCAACTTTCAACTATGGTACGGATTGCAGTTTATAGGGATCGCTTTGTTATTGCATTTCCATTTTCTTTATGATAATTTTAATAAAATTAGTAAATGATGGAATGGATGATAAAATGGCTGCTTTTGCAGACACGGACATATTAGGATCTACGATACGGGAGGAAAAGACGGATATGAGGAAGAAAAGTATTTTTAGACAGATGCTGATTCCGATGATCGCAGTGATAGGTCTGCTCGCAGTAATTATCATAACGATATTTATAGCTGCTTATGAAAAAGACATCTATGCGAGGAATACCTATTTGGAGCAGATTTATATTCAGGGGACAGACGGCATGCAGACCGGGCGTTCTCAGGGAGAACTGGCGGATCGTTCTACGAGATGGTGGTTTATACAAATGATGTCGGAAAAAAAGCCGTTTATATCCCAATCCTACTATTCTGTCGCGACGGGAATGCCTTGCGCCTCTGTTTTTTTCCTATGTATCGGGAAGAAGAACTGGTAGGAATCTATGCGGCGGATATGAAGCTGGATTTTTTACAGAATCTGATCGGCGAATACTCCCATGAAGAAGACGGCAGAATATCTTTTGTGATGGATGGGGAAGGAGTCGTGGTGGCGCACCCTCATGCGGTACAGATCGAGGAGCAATATAATTACCGGGATATGACGAGGACTGTTTCCGTAAAAGATGCGGAAGGGAATACGAAAAAGGATAAAGACGGAAACATTATTACGGAACAGATTCCGTTGGAAGCTTCGGAAGAATTTGGACAAAAGATGTAGGCAGGGTTGTGGAAAAGATGGCGGATATGGAGAATAATTTCAAAGAATTGAAGGACAGGAGCGGAATTTTACTCGGCGAGGCAGAACATGCGGTCAGTTCCGGTACGGAAGGAGAGAAAAGCATTCGGGAGCTAAAGGAGCAGAACCGGCATGTGGAACACAACGTGGAGCTTTCATACAAAAGGATAAAAACACTGGAAACTTATTCTGAAAAAATCGCGGATATTGTAGGAGTCATCAGCGATATTTCTTCGGAAACGGAGCTTTTATCCCTGAATGCCAGTATTGAGGCGGCCAGAGCAGGAGATGCGGGAAGAGGCTTTGCTGTTGTGGCGGAATCGATCGGCAAACTTGCTGCGGATTCCACATCTGTCACAAGGAATATTGGGAAAATTATTGTGGAATTGTGTAAGGAGATTGAAACGACGGTTTTTGATATTGAAAAAGTGAAAAATTCTATGGTGGTTCAGATGAAGGCCGCACAGAAGGTAGAGGAAATATTCGAAAGTTATAAAGAATTGGCGGGCCAAACGGGCAGTTCAGCAAATACCATCGATGGATTGATTACGGAAATGTATGAGATCGATCATGCCATTATTGGTGCCGTACAGAGAATAAGGGATGTTTCGGAAAATACGGAAGGGCTGTCTGTGGAAGTGATCGCTTCTCTGGAGGATGAACTTAAGAATATCAGAAGTGAGGTCGGTAGTCTTACAGAAATTTCCGAAGGTCTGGAACAGGAGATGGAGAAGTTTAAAATAAGCGGTTGACAGCAATACGGACGACAATATGCATATATTTTTCAGGGGAAGGTGTGGATAAAGCGGGAGAGGAGCAAGGCATGAAAACACTGAAAGAGATCATTAGAAGGTATATGGCGGTTATTTCATTAATTGTAATGGTGGTGATATTGGCTATTATCGGCAGCATAGAAACATTCAACGAGCAGAAAAGGGCGGTGGATAGTGCTACGCAGATATTCCACCAGATCGGGCAGACTCTGAAAGAAAATGAGGAGGAGATCGAGGAAATCAGGGAAGAATATAGCAGAACCTGTTTAAATAATGTGGAAATGATAGCTTATTTGCTTCAAATTGATCCTTCTGCGGTGAATGATATCGAAGGATTAAAGCAGATTGCGGAATTTATGGAAGTGGATGAAATCCATATTTTTGATCCGAGCGGACGCATTTATGCGGGAACATGCCCGCAATATTATGACTATACTTTTGATTCGGGAGAACAGATGAATTTTTTTAAACCTATGCTGGAGGATAAAAGTCTGGAACTGGTGCAGGAGGTTACGCCCAACACGGCGGAGAGCAAAATGATGCAGTACTCGGCGGTGTGGAGCAAAAATGGTGAATTCATCGTACAAGTGGGCATGGAGCCGGTTCGTTTTACACAGGCTATGGCGAAGAATGAATTATCCTATATATTTTCCCTTCTGCGGATTGATCCGGCGGTGGATTATTATGCGATTGACGGGGAAAGCAGGGAGATTGTGGGATCGACCAATGAGGAAAGCGTGGGAGGAAAATTAGAAGATATCGGGATTTCGTTTCATGAAATATTAAGAGACAGAAACGGATTCCACAAAAAGGTGAATGGAATTGACTCCTTTTGTGTATTTCAGCGGATCGGCTCGATTTATGTTGGCCGTATTATGCCGAATAGCGTGATGTATCAAAGGATTCCGGGAAATATGTTCTTTTTTACCCTTGGGCTGTTGCTGATCGTATGCATTCTTTCATTTTCTATGATACGGTGCATGGACAGGTACGTGGTCAATGGAATATACGGCACCAATGAGAAGCTGGGCAGGATTGCAAACGGGGATCTGGAGGAAGGTGTTGATATTCGGAACAGCATGGAATTTTTCGAGCTATCCAATTACATCAATAATATGGTGAGAAGCCTTTTAAATAATAATAAGAAAATGTCCTATGTCCTTAGCAAGACCAATATGTATATAGGCGTATATGAGTATCATGAAGAGATGAAAAAGGTTCGCTTTACGGAGTATATTCCGAGAATTTTTTCCCTAAGCGGCGAAGAGGCGGAACAACTGGCTTCCGATTATCATAAGTTCCGGGAGTTTATTGAAGAAATACGTAAAAATCCGGTTCCTCAGGAACAGGGGGTCTATAGTCTTGACAAACAGGGCAAACGATACATAAAATTGGAGGAGATGGAAGAAGAAAAAGGAATATTCGGCGTTGCCATTGATGTGACGGAGGAAATTGGCAAGCGCAAAAAAATAGAGGTAGAACGGGATATGGATTTGCTGACAGGGCTGTACAACCGACGGGGGCTGGAGGCCCAGCTGGCAAGGCTGGCTGACGAGCCTGAGAACTTGTGTCATTGTGCAATGGTAGTAGCGGATGCCGATGGATTAAAAGAGGTCAACGATACTTATGGGCATGAAAAGGGCGATGCTTATTTGCAGAAAATTGCAGATATGATCAGCGCTGCCTGTGCCGGTAAGGGAATTGCGGCAAGGCAGGGCGGTGATGAATTCGTGCTGTTTCTCTATGGCTATGAGGAGAAAGGGGAGCTGCTGGAAACAATCAGGATGTTGGATTTCATCCGAAAACACTGCGTTGGAAACTTGGATGAGGGGTTAAGGGTTCCGCTTAGTTTTTCTTTTGGTTACAGCTTGAGCAGCGGGGAACTGGACTATCAGGAAATGTTAAAAGAGGCGGATGCAAATATGTATGAGGATAAGAGGGAAAGAAAAGGGGAAGAAGCGAGATAAACCCAAAAATAAAAAATGCGTGGGAACCGTGGCTGCCGCTGTTTTTCTGGCAACATATGTCCCTCTGATGGCAAAATTTTTTACGGTTGTTATGGAGGAAGATAAGTAAATAACGGAAACGGCAACGCATAAGGAACGGAAAAAATTCTGCCAAACAGTAGATGGATTGCTGCGGTCAGTCGTGGTTTCCCCATCTTTCCGGATAATTCCAGAAGTCATCCTGGCGGCCATGGTAAAATCCTTCCAAAATACGGTCAATCGCCTGGCAGGTGGGGAGGGCGTCCGCTCCTGTGCAGGGGCAATGGCCGTGTTTGAGAAGATCCTCAACAACCGTTTGAACCATTGGTTCTTCCACTGTTTCGGGATCGGGAATCTCCAGAACTTCCGTATTGCCGGATGAGTAATCGTTGATAACGATGTCGCAGTGTCCATGTACGCTGAATTCCATCGTGCCTTTTGCTCCGGTAACGATCATGCGGTCATCCTTTCGGTCGGAAATGCAGTTGAAGCTGGCGGTACCAACGATATCCTGAACGGTCACAAAGGAAAAGGCCGTATGATCCTCCAGAGGACAGTCCGTGCCGCTGTTTATGGCGAATCCGTGCAGTTCCTTCATAGCTCCGAATAAATAAATCATAAGATCGATCGTATGCGGGGCAATATCGAAAAATTTTCCGCCTCCTGATAAAGCGGGATGATAAAGCCAGGAATGCTCTGCTTCCCGTTTCGAAAAAATCCGGTTTAAGTAAAAATCGACGGAGCAGACTCTGCCGATGCGTCCCTGGGACAAAAGCTGATGTATTTTTTGAAAACGGGGCAGGGCGCGGCGGTAATGCCCGACATAAACAGGAAGGTTCTTTTGGGCGAAGGCATGTACGATGGCCTTCGCTTCCGCATAATTTCTGGCAAAAGGCTTTTCAATATAGACAGGTTTGCCATAATCACAGCATTTCAATGCCTGTTCATAGTGCAGTCCTGGAGGAGTAGCGATGTAAATCGCATCCACATCGGAAGCGAGCAGATCGTCGATACGGCTGAACCAATGAGGGGCCGAAAATTTTTGGGCGGAGCTGCGGGCCTGTTCCGGGTCTCTGCGCATAATGGCATGTACACAACTGTGGGGTACATCGCGAAAAGCGGCCCCGCTTTTTTTCTCAACTACTTTTCCGCATCCGATAAATCCCCATTTTATTTTTTCTGGCATTGACATGTTCTCCTGTTTTTCACATTTATATTTTTCCAATATTCTATCATAAAATATTGAAAAGTGGTAGCTTTTGGAAAGGAAGTACATAGAAACAGGTTTTCTTGCATATTGTGGATTTCATATATTATTGATATACTATACAAAGCGGAAAAACGGAAAAGCAACAGGAGGATAAGAAGATGGCGATAGAAAGGGTAAGGGAGTATTTCAGGCAATACCATATGGAGGACAGGATCAGAGAATTTGAAGTTTCCAGCGCTACGGTAGAATTGGCGGCGGCAGCTCTCGGCTGTGAAGGAAAGAGGATTGCCAAGTCGCTTTCTTTTATGGTGGACGGAAGAGCGATTTTGATCATAGCGGCCGGGGATGCCAAAATAGACAATCCGAAATATAAAGCGCAGTTTGGAACGAAAGCAAAGATGCTGACAAAGGATGAAACGGAAGCGATGGTAGGACATGCGGTCGGGGGAGTGTGTCCTTTTGGAATTGAGGAAGGAGTTGCGGTTTATCTGGATGTTTCGCTAAAAAGATTTGATACTGTTTTTCCGGCCTGCGGGAGCAGCAATAGCGCGATTGAACTGACGATTGGCGAACTGGAGGAGTATTCCGGTTTTACGGAATGGATCGATGTCTGCAAGGGATGGGAAGAGGAAGGCTGCGGTAAAGACTGAATCATGCTGAGGGGGCTGGATATGGATACGTTGACGAAGGAACAAAGAAGCAAATGCATGTCCCATATCCGTTCGAAGGATACGGGGATCGAAGTGCGTTTAAGGAAGGCTTTGTGGAAGAAAGGGTATAGATACCGGAAAAATTATAAGCGGCTGCCGGGAACCCCTGATATTGTCCTTACCAAATACCGGATTGCGATTTTCTGTGACAGCGAATTCTGGCATGGCAGAGACTGGGATGTCTTGAAACCGAGGCTGCTAAAGGGAAAGAACCCGGATTACTGGATAAAAAAAATTGGACGAAACAAGGAACGGGATGCGGAAATCGATAAAAAATTATTATTTATGGATTGGACGGTTATCCGCTTTTGGGGCGAAGAAATTTTAAAAAATACAGACCAATGCATACAGGTGGTGGAAGAAGCTATTTTTGACGGGCGTATGCAGGATACAAGAGGTAGATGAAATGAAGATAGTGTCATTATTCAGTGGTGCCGGAGGACTGGATCTCGGTTTGATACAGGCAGGAAATAAAGTGATTTGGGCGAACGACATTGATAAAGACGCGGTTGCAACTTATAAGGAAAATATTGGGGAACATATTATTTGTGATGATATCGGCAATATTGATGTGGATGATATCCCAAAGTCAGATGTTGTAGTCGGAGGATTCCCGTGCCAGGGCTTTTCGCAGGCGAATATGCTGCGGGTTTTGGATGATGACAGGAATCAGCTGTACAAATTTTTTTATAAAGTAATCAAGAGCAAGCAGCCTTCATTTTTTATAGCGGAGAATGTAAAAGGAATTCTGAGCATTGGAAAAGGTGCGGCGATTGAACAGATCATTGCTGATTTTGAAGAGGCGGGATATACAGTGGCTGTTCATTTGGTCAATATGGCGGATTACGGTGTGCCGCAGACGAGACAGCGCGTCATTATTATCGGGCAAAGGAAGGATCTGGGGGAGGAGATGCTTTTTCAATTTCCCGCTCCGGCTTATGCGAAAGATGGGGATAACCGATGGATATCGATTAAACAGGCGATTGATCATTTTCCGGATCCGGATTTAGAAAATAATGTGCTGAATCATATTTATTCGGCATATAAAGTGGTTTACAGGAATTTTACCGGACACAGGGAGACAAACCCGGACAAGCCCTCCCCTACTATTTTGGCGAGAGGGAATGGGAAAGGAGGAGTCTGCGCCATTCCGCATTATAATGGAAAGCGTAGGCTGACAATACGTGAGAGCGCAAGCGTACAGACTTTTCCGGAGGATTTTTATTTTGTTGGAAATATGAATTCGTGCTACAGGCAGATTGGCAATGCGGTGCCTGTCAGGTTTGCAAGGAAGCTTGGAGAAGAACTGATCAGATTAGAAAAGGAAATAGAAGAATGAGAGTAGTATCGCTGTTCAGCGGCGCAGGAGGATTGGATTTGGGATTTAAAATGGCAGGCCATGAAATCGTGTGGGCGGACGACCTGTATGAAGATGCCGTGGAAACATACAGGAATAATATAGGAAACCATATCGTATGCAGGGATATAGCGGAAATTAAAACGGAAGATATTCCGGAATGCGATATTATAATCGGAGGATTTCCCTGCCAGGGGTTTTCGGTGGCAAACATGAACCGATACGTTGGTGATGAAAGAAATGAACTGTATAAGCAGCTGCTCCGGGTGGTGGGAGAGAAGAAGCCAAAGTTTTTTATGGCGGAAAATGTGAAAGGAATTAAAAATCTCGATAAGGGAAAAATTTTTGAGATGATTTTGAAAGATTTTGCCGGTATCGGATATAAAGTAAAGCATGAGGTAATGAATGCTGCGGATTACGGAGTGCCCCAGACGAGACAACGTGTTATTATTATCGGTGTGCGGGAAGATGTGGATTTTGATTATATTTTTCCTGTGCCGACGCATGATAAGGAGGGGAGATATGATAGAAACCGCTGGGTTTCTGTGGGAGAGGCTATGTCAGCAATTCCGAACCCGGATGAACCGAATGATTTGCCCAACCACGTATATTCCAAATATAAACTGCAATTTAACGGTTATCTGGGGCATAGGCCATTAGATCCTGGCAAACCGGCGCCGACAGTTACTGCGCGCGGGGATAATAAAGGCGGTGTGGTTATACTGCCGCATCCCAACGGACAAAGGAGAATGTCCTGCAGGGAAGTAGCTGCAGTACAAAGCTTTCCGCTCGATTATGAATTTGCCGGGAATAATTCATCCGTGTACAGACAGATTGGAAATGCAGTGCCGCCGTTGCTTGGATTTGCAATAGCGGATGTTTTTAACAGCTATAAGGGGGAAATGAAATAATGCTGGAAAAAAATTACATACCGGAGAAGCCGTTTCCGGATTTTAAATGGAAATGGGCATGTCTTCAATGTACAGAGGGATTGAATGACCCGGTTGTTTTGCTGGGAGTTTTATTCAGGATGAGAAAATTGGAGCCGCTTGGATTGAAATACAGTTCCAGGGAATTTGCCGATGAACTGGTCAATTTGTCCAACGATATAAGAGATACCAGCATTGGCGTGGATCTGGCAAGGAGGACTGGGGAGCGCAATCTGATCAGGAATTCGGGGCAGTATTGGAGGGCGCTTGGCCTGATTGAGCCAGGGGAACGGTCCGGGAAAATTAAATTAACGGATTTTGGGCGCAGGGTAGCGGATCACGATATATCCCAGGCAGAGTTTGCGGCGATCACGGTACAGACATTGAAGCTGCCGAATCCGCAGGTGCAGGGGGAAGAGGAATGCAAACGATGGATGGAAGGTGGATTGGCATTATATCCGTTAAAATTACTGCTGGAGATTGAATGCAAATTGCAGGAAATGGGGCAGGGATTTCTTACGACGGAAGAACTGGTAAGAATTATTATACCTCTTTCGGGATGCAAAGCGGAATTGCAGGATTATATTAACTTTATTCTTTGGTTTCGCGCGGGGGATATATCCCTGGCCGGATGGCCGGATTGCTGCCAGGGTGCCAACGATATGAGAATTGCCAGAGAATATTTTTTATTTTTGAAAAATTACGGATATGTGGATTGCGTACCGGGCGGCAGCCGTTTGGAGGAAAAGTACGAAATCAATGAATTGCTTCTGGATGAGATCAGGGAACTGATAAAAACAGCGCCGCAGGAGAAATCTTTATCTAAAGCGCTGGATGTGATCCGATCAACCGAGATTACATCGGAAGTGGAAAGAAAAAGGGTGCAGTATTCACGTACATCCCGGCCGAACCAGGCTAATTTCCGAAAAGAGGTTTTGAAGGCATGCGGCAGATGCATAATCACCAATGTTATCATGCCGGAAATTCTGGAAGCCGCGCATATCAAACCATTTAAATATAATGGCGAGGATACTGTGGCAAATGGATTTGCGCTGCGTACGGATATTCATACCTTATTTGACACAGGGCATTTAAGGATATCGGAGGAAGGCGTGATAGATCTGTCCACAAGAGCGCGGATGGATTACGGGGCGGCGATTCCCCCGAGGATTGTCATACCGGATTTTATTAACCGGGAATTTTTAAAATGGCGCTGGGATAATTATAACGGATTATAAAAGGATTGACATAAATCCGATTTCGGACTATAATTTCATTTGTCCGAAATCGGATTATTTTGTTTCCGCGGGCAAAAGGACAGGCGAGTACCTGATGCGGGGTTTTGTCTTGGGAAAAACCAGGAGGAAAAAACAGGAGGAACAGAAAATGAAAGAATCTATCATTGCGCAAATGGCGGAGTACAATCAGCTGATGAAGAATATGGACGGGTTATATCATAATGCGGCGAGGAAGTGCGGATTATCGGACAGCGCGTTTTGGATGCTGTATTCCATAAAAGACAGCAAAGAGCCCTGTACGCAAAAGGAACTTTGTGAGAACTGGTTTTACAGCAAACAGACGGTGAACTCTACGTTAAAACAGTTGGAGGAAAGGGGAGTACTCCGGCTGGAGCTTGCGCCGGGCAACAGAAAAAACAAGAGGATACTTTTGACGGAAGAGGGGGAAAAGCTGGCGGGAGAAAAAATAGTTCCTCTGATGGAAGCGGAATGCAGGGCGTTAGCCGGTTTTCATGCCGAAGAGTGCCGGGCGTTCCTGGATCTTACACGGAAATATATCGACCAGCTTCGTATGGAAATGGATAAAATGTAAAAATAATGGAGGTATTGGCCATGAGAATACAGTTATCGGATCATTTTACTTATAAACGCTTGCTTCGCTTTGTCATGCCTTCGGTGATGATGATCATATGTACGTCCGTGTACGGGATCGTAGATGGCTTTTTTGTATCGAATTATGTGGGCAAGACGCCGTTTGCCGCGATTAATCTGATTATGCCGTTGTTAATGGGGCTTGGGACAATCGGTTTTATGATCGGTACCGGCGGAAGCGCTATTGTGTCGAAAACAATGGGAGAGGGGAAAGAGGAATTGGCAAACCAGTATTTTTCCATGCTTGTATGGGTGGCGCTTGGCCTGGGAACGGTTCTGTCCGCGCTGGTTTTTATTTTGATCCGGCCGATTACTCTGGCTTTCGGCGCAGAGGGGGAACTTTTAGAGAATTGTGTTGTTTATGGCAGGATCTTGCTCTGCGTTATGCCGGCATTTATTTTGCAGTTTGTATTTCAGAGTTTTTTCATCACGGCGGAGAAGCCGGGGCTGAACTTGCAGATACAGCTGGCCGCCGGCGTGGCAAACGGCATTCTGGATTATCTGTTTATCGTTGTTTTTTCCTGGGGGCTTGCAGGAGCCGCGCTGGCTACTGCGGCGGGGCAGGTGATCGGAGGCGTAGTGCCGGTTTTCTATTTTATCAGGAAGAATGACAGCAGACTCCGGCTTGCCAGGGCCAGGTTTGAGAAAGGAATTCTGGCGAAAGCATTGGCCAACGGTTCCTCAGAAATGGTAACGAACCTTTCTGTCAGTATTGTCAGCATTTTGTATAATTTTAAGTTGATGATGGCGGCAGGAGAGGACGGGGTGGCGGCCTATGGCATTATTATGTATGTGAATATTATTTTTATGGCGGTATTCCTTGGATATGCCATTGGAAGCGCGCCGGTAGCCGGGTTCCACTATGGCGCTGGAAATCACGATGAGCTGCGGAATATGTTCCGTAAAAGCATTGTGCTGATGGCAGGGGCGGGGATTGTCATGTTTGGAATTGCTGAACTGACCGCCGTGCCTCTTGTGATGATTTTTGCGGGTTACGACGAAGGGCTGATGGAGTTGACAGTCCATGGATTTCGCCTATATGCCCTTTCTTTTATTATGATGGGCGTTAATGTATGGGCATCCGCTTTTTTTACCGCTTTGGGAAATGGAGTGGTTTCGGCAGTGATTTCTTTTTGCAGAACTCTTGTATTCCAGGTTATCGTCATCTTTATTCTTCCCCTGATTTTGGGAATGGATGGGATATGGCTTGGGGTTGGTGCGGCAGAACTGCTGGCGCTTGGGGTGAGCATTGTGTTTTTAGTTGGGGAGAAGAAAAGGTATCGGTATTAGTGTGAGAAGTACTTCGAATTGCTTTAGCGGTTTAAGCTCATGCAGTAGGGTATGTGGCTTTTTTTAAATAGAAATGAAATCGATTTCATCATAATAGACAAAAATGAAATATAAAAATCATATAAAATGTCAATTTACAAATTAATATACGATTCTTTATAATAATATTACAAAATGAAATCGATTACATAAAAGAGAATGGAGTAAAAGATGAAAAGAAAAATTATTTTTCTGGACATTGACGGAACACTGACGGAACCGGGAAGCAATGAGCCGCCGGATTCTGCGGTAGAGGCGGTTCGGAAGGCGAGGGAAGGGGGGCATTATGTATTTTTGTGTACGGGAAGAAATTACGACATGCTGATGCCTTTATTGAAATATGGGTTTGACGGAGTGGTGGCGAGTTCGGGAGGGTATATACGGTGCGGGGAAGAGGTCATCTATGACTGCCCGATGACGGAAGTGCAGAAGCAAAGAGCGATGGCGGTCTTGGAAAAGAACGGGGTCTATCGCACGCTGGAATGTCTGGACGGCTCCTATACGGACGAGGGGTTCAAAGATTTTTTAAGAAGCCATGGAGGGAACGGCAACAGCGAACTGCTGCGGTGGCGGGAGCAGATAGAGAAGAACTTGAACATCCGTCCGATGAGTGAATATAAGGGCAAGCCGGTATACAAAATCGTGGTGATGAGCCGGAGTGAAGAGCAGCTGGAGGAGCCGGAGAGGGTATTGGCCGATGATTTTTTCTTCTGTATCCAGGAAAAGAACCGTCAGGGGTTTTTAAACGGAGAAGTGGTCAACAGAGAGTTTGATAAGGGAAAAGGGGTAAGAAGGGTATGCGCCCATCTTGGAATTCCGGT
Organism: Lachnospiraceae bacterium 28-4; assembly: GCA_000403275.2. GTDB lineage: Bacteria > Bacillota > Clostridia > Lachnospirales > Lachnospiraceae > Kineothrix. The sequence continues at coordinate 1,559,227 of KE159598.1, read as the reverse complement.
AGAGGATTCCATAGCGGTAGGGGACAGCATGAACGACAGGGAGATGTTGGAGGCGGCCGGATTTGGCATATGCATGGGGAACGGAAGCCGGGAATTGAAGGAACTGGCGGATGAAATATGCCCTCCCGTAAAAGAGGACGGGATATGGAAGGCATTTTCCGCACATCGTTTGATCGGCACATGATTTACCGGGCATATCGGGCAGCCATGAACCGGAAAACCAGGGATCGAAAGAACGTGTATCGGAAGAACGCGCATTGAAGAATGCTAATAACAATAAAGAATGAGAGGACCAAGTTTGTGTCTGCGCGGCATCCACAAACTTGAAAGCCAGGCTGGCTTTGCGCAATAAAGCCGCGCAGAAATGGAGTAAAAGATGGCGATGGATTATGGGAAGTGTGCAAAAGAAATTTATGAAACGCTGGGCGGAAGAGATAATCTGGTAAGTGCGGCCCACTGTGCCACCAGACTGCGTCTGGTAACGGTCGATAATGGAAAGATTGATATGAAGAAGCTGGAAAACGTTGACGGTGTAAAAGGTGTGTTTAGCAATAATGGACAGCTCCAGCTGATTATCGGAACAGGAACAGTCAATAAAGTATATGATGAATTTTTAAAAGTCAGAGGCATGACGGCGGCAACCAAAGAAGAGGTAAAAGCAGCCGGTGATGAAGCGGATGATCAAGGCGCTGGGGGATGTATTTGTCCCGATTCTCCCCGCGATTGTGGCGTCCGGACTTATGATGGGACTAGTGGAAGCGCTGGGGAAGGCGATCCCGAGTTTTGCAGGAAGCGATTGGTATGGCATTCTCGACCTGATGGCGAATACGGCTTTTATATTCCTGCCGGTATTGATTGCCGTATCGGCAACCAGAGTATTCGGAGGAAATATTTTCCTTGGCGCGGTTATCGGCATGATTATGATTCATCCCAGCCTGATCAATGCATGGTCGGTAGGATCCATGGATGCGGCGGACATTCCGGTATGGCGGCTGCTTGGCTTCCCGATCCGGCAGGTAGGGTATCAGGGGCATGTCATTCCCGTGGTTATTGCGGTCTGGCTGATGTGCAGGATCGAAAAATGGCTGCATAAACATGTCCCGGAGATGATCGATCTGTTTGTAACGCCTTTCTGTACGGTACTGATTACGGCATTTCTTACCTTGGGCATAATCGGCCCCGTGTTTTCAATGGCGGAGACTTACGTGCTGGATTTTGCGGGCTGGATTATCACGGTAGGACATGGCATTGACGCTATGATTATGGGGGCTTTATATCCATTAACAGTTGTATGCGGCATCCATCACATGTATAATGTAATTGAAGCGGGAATGCTTTCCGCAGCGGACGGACAGAATATCTGGATGCCGATTGCTTCGGCGGCAAACTTTGCGCAGGGCGCGGCATGTCTGGCGGTTGGATTAAAGGCGCGAAAGCTGAAAACAAAATCCGTGGCAATTCCTTCTTCCTTATCGGCAGCTTTGGGTATTACGGAACCGGCGATTTTTGGTGTGAACCTGAGATTTACCAAGCCGCTTATATGCGGTATGGCGGGCGGCGCTGCGGGCGCACTGCTGGGATCCCTTTTCCATATCGGGGCTACTTCTTATGGCGTGACGGGTATTCCGGGATTTTTAATTACGTTGGATTATACGGTGCAGTATGCGATTGTTTTGATCGTTTCCTTTGTAGTTGCTTTTGGCCTTACCTGGTTCCTCTGGAAAGAGGAAGCGGAGGAGGAAAACGGCGGCATGGAAAAGGAGGCGGCAGCGAAGGAAGAATCAGCGAAGGAAGCGGCGGGCGCATTGACGGCTGAAAGCGGTGAAAAGATTGTATTTGCCCCTGTAAAGGGAAATGTGATTCAGCGGGAAGAGATTCCAGACGGCACATTTGCATCAGGCGTGCTCGGCGACGGCGTTGGGATTGAGCCTGTGGAGTCGGAGGTGGTTGCGCCTTTTGACGGGGAGATTTCTTCTGTGGCAGATACTTTTCATGCAATCGGCATTACCGGGCCGGGCGGGATGGAAGTTCTGATTCATGTAGGAGTGGACACGGTAAATATGAAGGGCGACGGTTTTGAACTCTTTGTTTCGGAAGGGGATAAGGTAAAAGCCGGACAGAAGCTGATAAGCTTTGATATGGAAAAAATCAAAGCGGCCGGGTATAGCACGACGACGGCGGTGCTGTTGACAAACAGCGATGATTATACGGAAGTCCAAGTAATAAAGTACGGAAAGACAGGTAAAATGGAAAAATTGCTTACCGTAGAAGCATAAAAGCGGAAATTTATTGCAAGGAGGAAAATAGGGTGAAAGCGGACGCTGCAAAGAAGACTTACGAAAACCGGTTTCAGAAACATTTCGACGAACTGAGGTGGCTGTACATGGAACTGTATGACAACGGTTCTATGTTTGCCGAACTGTGCGACAAAATGGAAGTTTTTTATCAGGAACGGAATAAGACCCTGAAGGCGCAGGACAAAAAAAGGGAAGCACATCCGGATTGGTATAAACGAAATGATATGCTCGGGATGATGTTTTATATCGATAATTTTGCGGGCAACATGAAAGGCGTGCAGTCAAAACTGGATTACATCGAACAATGTAACGTGAATTACATACACCTGATGCCTTTCCTGGAGACACCGAAGGGGAGGTCCGACGGCGGTTATGCCGTGTCAGATTTCCGAAAGGTGCAAAGGGAACTGGGGACGATGGAAGACCTGGCTGACTTGACGGAAGCCTGCCACAAAAAAGGCGTCAATGTCTGCATGGATTTCGTAATGAACCATACTTCCGAAGACCATGAGTGGGCGAAAAAAGCCCGGCAGGGGGACGGGGAATATATGAGCCGCTATTTCTTTTTTGACAATTCCTATATTCCGTCTCTCTATGAGCAGACGGTACCCCAGGTCTTCCCGACTACCGCTCCAGGGAATTTCACTTGGCTGGCAGAGGAAGGAAAGTTTGTTATGACGACTTTTTATCCTTACCAGTGGGATCTGAATTATAAAAACCCAAGGGTTTTTAACGAAATGATGTATAATTTCCTTTATCTGGCCAACCAGGGTATCGATATCATAAGGATTGATGCCGTACCTTATATATGGAAGGAACTGAATACTTCCTGCCGCAATCTTCCACAGGTTCATACGATCGTGCGCATGATGCGCATGATCGGCGAGATCGTGTGTCCTGGCATCCTTCTGCTGGGCGAAGTGGTGATGGAGCCGGAAAAGGTAGTTCCGTATTTCGGCACGGTGGAAAAACCGGAATGCCATATGCTTTATAACGTAACCACTATGGCCACTACATGGCATACGGTGGCGACGAGGGATGTGCGGCTTTTGAAAAAACAGCTCGATATTGTGAATTCCCTGCCGAAAGATTATGTATTTTTAAATTACCTCCGCTGCCATGACGACATTGGCTGGGGCTTGGATTACGGAACTCTGATGACGGAAGGAATCGGGGAGAGATCCCATAAAAAGTATTTGAACGATTACTTCCAGGGCTATGCCGGGGACAGCAACAGCAGAGGAGAACTGTATAATGCGGATCCGATTACCGGTGACGCCAGGTTCTGCGGAACGACCGCTTCCATGTGCGGCGTGGAAAAGGCCGGATTTGAGCAGGACGAAAAAGCGATGGAAAAGGCAGTTCGAATGGACATCACGCTCCATGCCTATATGTTTATGCAGTCAGGGATTCCCGTGCTGTACGGCGGCGATGAGATCGGGCAGGTCAATGATTATACCTATAAAGAAGATCCTGATAAAGCGGCGGATTCCAGGTATATCCACCGCGGAGCGATGAACTGGAAGCAGGTGGAAAATATTTCAAAGCCGGATACGGTGGAGGCGAAGATCTTCCATGGACTGGAACGGCTGGAAAAAATCAGAAAAGAAGAAAAGGTATTTATGTCCACCGCGGATACGTGGACGATCGAGACGTGGGATTCTTCCGTATTATGCATTGGCCGGTACTTAGATGGAGAAAAGATAATTGGTTTGTTCAACTTCAGCGAATTCGATAAAACGGCATGGATCAATGAAACGGACGGCGATTATGTGGATCTGGTTTCAGGAGAAAAACGGAAAGCTGCAGGAGTAGATATACCGGGCTATGGCTTTTATTATTTAAAGAAAGTGTAAAATTTGTATGGCATTTACAAACCGGGAAGTCAAATTAGAGAGCTAAATTGGCTTCCCCATTTGGCTTTGGGCAGAGAAGCCGCTCAAAAATAGGGTGAGAAATGAATATTGCAGAAATTGCGAAACGGGCGGGAGTGTCCAGCGCAGCGGTTTCCCGCTACTTTAACAATGGATATATTTCGGAAGAGAAGAAGGAGCGGATTCGCAGAGTGGTGGAGGAAACGGGCTACCGCCCTTCGGTACAGGCGCAGACACTGCGTACAAAGAAAACAAAACTGGTCGGCGTGATCGTGCCGAAGATAGCATCCGCATCCATCGGAAGAGTGGTGGAAGGAATTCTTTCCATATTAAATGCGAATGGATATCAGATGCTTCTTGCTGTTACGCAGAATGATCCGAAGAAGGAGCTGGAGTATTTGGACACCTTCCGGGATAAACAGGTGGACGGCGTGGTTCTTGTGGCTACTGTTTTGACGGCGGAGCATAAAAAGACATTGAAAAATATGTCCGTTCCGACGGTGGTTGTCGGCCAGCAGCTTTCCGGCTGTTGTTGTGTTTATCATGATGATTACCATGCATCTTATGACCTTTCCAGCATGATGCTGGAAAAAGGAAGAAAAAAGCTGGGCTACATCGGGGCTGTTTTCCAGGACAAAGCGGTGGGGGAACAACGGTACAAAGGATTTCGGGATGCCGTGCGCGATAAAGGCGCGGAGGAATTGGCGGAAAATTATGTGATCGCCGCCTTTACTGTTTCTTCCGGCTATGAAAAGGCGGGAGAATTGCTGGAAAAATGCAAAGACCTGGACGGAATCGTCTGTGCTACCGATACGATGGCGGCCGGCGCAGTAAAATATTTGCGCGAAAGGGGCGTGAAGGTTCCGGAACAGATCATGGTGGCGGGGCAGGGGGACTCCGATCTGGCGAATGTCATGGATCCGCCTCTTCCTACGGTGCATTATTCCTATGAAAAGAGCGGGGAAATGGCGGCGCAGATGCTGATGGAGATCCTGCATCGGGGAGGAACGGATCTGATGGAAATTAAACTGGGTTATTACCTGACAGGGCGATGACGGGATCCATGCGGTTTTGCAGCCTGGCGGATGGAAGCCGCATATTCCGAAGGAGTCATCCGAACAAGTTTTTTGAACTGCCTGGAAAAATAATGAATGGAATTATAGCCCAGATGATCTGCAATCTGGGAAAAATTCATTTCGCCATCCCGGATCAGCCGTTTGGCAGCATTGATTTTCATCAGGGAAAAATAGTCGATGATCCCATAGCCCGTATTGTCGCGGAAAACTTGTTGCAAAAGGGAACGGCCAATCAGGTTGTCCTTGCAGATTTGGGGAATCGATAAATGCTCGTGGATATGCTCCTCCATATAAGAGATAATTTTGTAAAAAAGTTCGTCCTCTCCCCGTTTACGGGCAGATTTTGGAATGGTGGCAAACGTGCTGTCCGCACTGTTGTTGCGGATCAACTGTATTAGAAGCTGCTGCAAATAGATATGAACCAGCTGTTCGGAGCCGAAGGGAACCGAAGTGTCCTGACGGCGGACTAGCTTTGTGCTAAGCGGGTCATCAAAACGGGAGGAGTAGGAAAGACGGGCTTCCTTTATGATATTTCCAAGGAGCGTGCGCTCTGACGGACCTATCTCCAATATTTTATTCCCGAAAAAATCCATGGCTGCGGAAGTGCATTCCAGCCCTATAGAAATGAGGCTGGGAGAAATTTCGCTGTTGATATGGATATGATGCGGTTCGCCCGGAGGATAGAAAACGATCTCGTCTTTGTTCAGCGTATGTACGCCGGAACTGGCGGCAACGTTGATCGTTCCTTTATCTACGTATAAAAACGTCCAGAAATGATAACATTCTTCTTCCGGTATAAAATCGTTCATAGATTCAAAAGAGCGGATAAATACAATATTATCGATGAACAGTTCTTTTTTTGACGTAATATTTTCGTGAGACATAATTCCCCTCCTAATTATCATACGGATGTGTTCAGAGCGACGGAAGCATGGCATTTGTCGAATAAGATGAACAATAGTACAAAGCTTTTTTTTTTTTACGATTTATAATGGATAATAGTGCAGTTTACCCGGAAAAAAATAACAACAAGATATAATTCAAGTATATACGATGTGCCGGGGAAAAGAAAGCACACTTTTTACGAAAATGCACATTTGAAAAACGGATGGAAATAAGGTGAAAAATGAAGGAGGAAGAGAAATGAAGAAACCGGTTTTAATCATTATGGCTGCAGGGATGGGGAGCCGCTACGGGGGACTGAAACAGATCGATCCTGTGGATGAACAGGGGCATATTATTATGGATTTTTCTTTATATGATGCGGTAAAGGCAGGATTTGAAAAAGTAATTTTCATATTAAAAAGAGAAAACGAAGCAGATTTTAAGGAGGTGATAGGGAACAGGATTTCCAAGGTCATGCAGGTAGAATATGTATTTCAGGATACGGCTGACCTTCCTGCCGGTTTTCAGATGCCGGAGGAGCGGAAGAAGCCGTGGGGAACCGGTCATGCGGTATTGAGCGCAAGGAAACAGGTGGACGGGCCTTTTGTCGTTATCAATGCGGACGATTATTACGGAAGAAGCGCTTTTTCTCAAATTTACGATTATCTTACCGCTGACAGAAGCGGCGAAGCTGACAAAGAGGGCAAGTATGATTATACCATGGTAGGGTATGTGCTTGAGAATACGTTGACGGAAAACGGGCATGTGGCAAGGGGCGTCTGTACGGTGGATGCGGATGGGCATTTATCGGGGATTACCGAGAGAACGCGCATTGAAAAACGGGGAGAGGAAACGGCATATACGGAAGACGAGGGAAAGACCTGGCATACGATTCCGGAGGGGAGCATTGTTTCCATGAATTTGTGGGGATTTACGGAAGGATTTATGAAGGAGCTGGAAGCGGGATTTGCTCCGTTTCTGGAAAAAGGGCTGCGGGAAAATCCGTTGAAATGTGAATATTTCCTTCCGAGCGTGGTAAACGGTCTGGTGGAAGAAGGAAAAGCGACGGTAAGCGTGCTGAAATCTTATGACAGATGGTATGGGGTGACTTATAAAGAGGATAAACAGACGGTGGTGAATGCTATTAAAAAGATGAAGGATGAGGGATTATATCCAGAGAAATTGTGGGAAGGGTAAGAAAAACATTAAGGAACACTAAGGCGGCAAAGGATGCAGCCTAAGAGTTTCTAAATGTTTGAAAGAATGCTCAAAATGAGGGCATTCTTCTCGTGGATGGTTTGTGACGCCGGGAGGCGGCGTGGGTTAGTGTAAGAGAAGACAGGAGGAAAAAACCAGCATGAAGAAGAAAGAGATAAATGAAATGGCAAAGGAATTAGCAGCAGATCATCCGGCGGTGAAAAAACTGAGGGATGTGCCGATGAAGAAAAAATTGTCCGCTTTATCAAAAATCTTTATTGTTGGAATGATACTGATTGCCGTTTTTGCTGCTGCGGGCCTATGGATGGTGAAATCACAGGCCGGAAGCATTACGGGAAATTGGATGCCTTCCGCTATTTTAGCGGAAGATTTGAAAGGACTGACTGCGGATTTCAGGATTCTCCAGTATGGACATATCGTTTCCGGATCGGAGGAAACGAGGAAGAATTACGAAAAAGAAATGGAACAACTTCTGGCGGAGATCGATGAACGGACGGCGCTGTATGAAAGTTATATAAAAAAAGCGGAGGATCGGAAACTGCTGGAAGAGGCAAAAAAGGAATGGGCGACCTATTTGGAAGTAAGCGAACAGATCTTGGAACTGAGCCAGGCGGGGGAATCTGCCCGGGCAGGGGAATTGATGGCGGGCCAGGCGGAAGAATATTATAAAAGCTTTAACGAAGCCATGGCAGCCATGGTGGAATACAATTCGGCCGGGGGCAGTGCTGCTGCCAGAAAGGTAGAGAGTACTTATTGGTTTTCCATGGTTATCATGCTGCTTTGCGCTATAGGGGCAATTATGGTGGGCAGTACAGTTTCGGTGGCAGTGAGGACAATCGTTATAACGCCATTGAGAGAGATTGCAAAAGCCATGAAAGGGATTCAGGAAGGAAATCTGGATACCCGATTGGAATACGAGGCAGAAGACGAGTTTGGAAGATTATCGGATTATATCAGGGAATTTATGGGCAATCTGGTGGCGATTATCCGCGATGAAAGCGCGATATTGGAAAAAATGGCAGGTGGAAACTTTGACGTTACTTCTTATCAGAAAGATAAATACAGAGGGGATTTTAAGTCGATTCTGGATTCCATGAGAGAAATTAAGCACGAATTGGGTTCCACGATTTCCAATATTTCCAAAACATCCCAGCAAGTAAGCGCTGCGTCGGAACAGATGGCGGTGTCGGCGCAGTCATTGGCGGAAGGTTCGGCGGAACAGGCAGAAAGCGTACAGCAGATTGCGGCGATGGTCAGCGATATGGGGGAGAAGGCATCGAACGGTGCAAAACATGCTGAAGAAGCCAGCAATTATGCCGGTGAAGTAAAAGCACAGGCGGAGATCGGAAATGCGCAGATGGATCGGATGATGAGTGAGATGGACATTATTTCCCAGACATCAAAAGAAATCGAATCCATCATCGGGACGATCGAAGAGATCGCGGAACAGACGAATCTTCTTGCGTTAAATGCTTCCATCGAGGCGGCAAGGGCAGGAGAAGCGGGGAAAGGTTTTGCCGTAGTTGCCAGTGAGATCGGAAAACTGGCGGGTCAGTCGGCGGAAGCGGCAACCAATACGCGGGAATTGATTCAGAAATCCATTGGCGAAGTGGAAAGCGGGAATGGTATCGCCAGAACGACGGCAGAAGCTTTTTACGCCGTAAATAATGGAATAAAGAAAGTGGTGGAACTCAACGGAATTGTAAGAGAGGAATGCGAAAACCAGGCACAGGCGGTCAACGAAATCAATGAAGGGATAGAAGTGATTTCCGGCGTCGTGGAAAGCAACTCTGCGGCGGCTCAGGAAAGCTCAGCCACCAGCCAGGAGCTTGCGGCGCATGCACAGACTTTACAGGCCATGCTGACACAGTTTACGTTTTCGGATCGTACATAAAAAAGGACATTCTGAGTAAAAAACAGGAATGAAGCACGGAAATCAATTTTTATAAGCACCCTGAGGGATGGGGTAAAACGAGGTCAGGATTGCCGGAAAGGGGACTGGCGGGGGACGGTTTTCTGCTGGAGCTTCCAATCAGATTTCACTAATGAAATGGATTATGGTATCTAACCGGACGAGCCGGAAGCGACGGCATCCATGCCTATGCTTCCTAAAATTGCCCTCCGTGGCAATTTTCTCTGGTTATTGACCATTTCATAAGTGAAATGGCTGATTGTACGCAACAGCAGAAAACCATCCCCCGCCAGTCCCCTTTCCGGTAGCCCCGGCACTGTTTTGCTTCGTCCGTCAGGGCGCTTATAAAAATTGATTTCCGTGGGAATAGGAGAACAGGCGTTGACATGGGTAGGGATATTTGTTGATGCCTGTTTTTTGTGTGTGAAAAAAGATATAGTGGGGAAGTTTTCGGTGGAAAAAGAAAAAAATCGTGTTGACATCTGTGGGAAGAGTGATATAATGAACATATGAGCAGATGTTCATATATAAATAGTGAGAAGGGGTGGGAAGATATTTACAGGGAGGATGGTTATGAAGCGTAAGGAAGAGCAGATAGAGAAATGCGAATACATTCATGTGCATGAAGATGCAGTAAAAAAGGTGAATGAACAGATGCCGGAGGAAGATAAGCTCTATGATCTGGCGGATTTTTTTAAGGTATTTGCGGATTCTACAAGGATTAAAATGTTGTATGTGCTGATGTGCGGTGAGATGTGCGTTTGTGATCTGGCACAGACGTTGAACATGACGCAGTCGGCAATTTCCCATCAGCTTCGGACGTTGAAACAAATGGATCTGGTGCGTAACAGGCGGGAGGGGAAGACTGTGTTCTATTCCCTTGCAGATGGTCATATTAAGACGATTTTAAGACAGGGACTGGATCACATTGAAGAAGATGAGTAAAAAGAAAAATGAAAATGAAGGAGGAAAAGAAAATGAAGAAAACTTATATCCTGGAGGACTTGGATTGCGCGCATTGCGCAGGGGAGATTGAAGCGGCGGTAGGAAAACTGGAAGGCGTGACGAAAAGCACGGTGACATTTCTGACGCAGAAGCTGACAATAGAAGTGGACGACGCGAAGGCGGATAAAATTACAAAGGAAATTAAGAAGGTCGTAAAAAAATATGAGCCGGATGTGGAAGTGGTGGAAAAATGAGTAAGAAGTTAAAAAGAAGAATCAAACGGGTGGGCGCAGGAGCCGCGGTATATTTGGCGGCAGTATTATCTTCCCGCTTTGCGCCTTATTGGGAATTCGGTTCCTGGAACATAAGCGCGTCTCTGGGCGTATTTCTGGCAGCCTATGTCATTATAGGCGGAGATGTGGTGAAGAAAGCGGTAAAAAATATCGGGCAAGGGCAGATTTTTGATGAAAATTTTCTTATGACGATTGCTACCGCAGGGGCTTTTTTTGTAGGAGAATATGCGGAAGCCGTAGCGGTGATGCTTTTTTACCAGGTGGGGGAATGTTTCCAGTCTTATGCGGTGAACAGATCCAGGAAGTCCATCGCCGACTTGATGGATATCCGGCCGGATTATGCCAATGTGATCAGAGACGGCACCGCAGTGGAGGTAGGGCCGGAAGAAGTGGAGATCGGTGAGACGATACTGGTCAAACCCGGAGAAAGAATACCGCTGGACGGAAAAGTGGTCAAGGGAACCTCTTCCCTGGATACCATGGCTCTTACCGGGGAAAGTCTGCCAAGGGATGTGGCGGAAGGCGAAGATGTCATTAGCGGCTGTGTAAATCTTTCCGGCGTACTGGAGGTTCAGGTATCGAAGGGATTCGGAGAATCTACAGTGGCGAAAATACTGGATTTGGTGGAAAACGCAGGAAGCAAAAAATCGGAAGCGGAGCATTTTATTACCAAGTTTGCCAGATATTATACCCCGGTGGTGGTAGGGCTTGCTGCGCTTCTGGCATTGGTTCCTCCTTTGGTCACGGGAGGCGGCTGGGCGGACTGGATATACCGGGCGTTGAGTTTTCTTGTTATTTCCTGTCCATGTGCGCTGGTGATCAGCATCCCGTTAAGCTTTTTCGGCGGCCTGGGAGGAGCCAGCAGAGCGGGTATTTTAATTAAAGGCAGCAATTACCTGGAAGCTCTTGCGGATGCGGAAATGATCGTTATGGATAAGACAGGGACTCTCACTAAGGGAGTGTTCGGCGTGAGGAAGATCGTTCCGGCGGAGGGAAGCACGGAAGAGGAAGTATTGGAAACGGCGGCATATGCGGAAAGCTTTTCCAACCATCCCATTTCCAAGTCCCTTGTGAGGGCATATGGAAAAGAGATTGACGATTCCCGGATAAAAGATGTGGAAGAGACGGCAGGGCACGGCATTTGCGCCGTTTTGGACGGACAGCGCGTTCTGGCGGGGAACGACAAATTGATGAAAAGCAGGAATGTGGAAGGAAAGTCGCCGGAAGAAGCGGGTACTATCGTCCACGTGGCAAAAGAACAGAAATATCTGGGCTACATTGTGATCGCGGACGAGATCAAAGAGGATGCGAAAACGGCGGTGGACGGTTTCAAGGCTGCCGGCATGAAAAATATAGTGATGCTGACCGGAGACCGGAAAAAAACGGCGGACAGCATAGCCGGGGAACTGGGCATTACGGAAGTGTATGCGGAACTTCTCCCCGGAGATAAAGTGGAGCAGGTGGAAAAACTGCTGGCATCGAAATCGGAAAAAGGAAAATTAGTTTTCGTGGGTGACGGTATAAATGATGCTCCTGTACTGGCGAGGGCCGATATCGGCGTGGCGATGGGGGGACTCGGTTCCGACGCGGCGATAGAAGCGGCAGACGTGGTAATTATGACGGACGAACCGTCTAAGATCGCGAAGGCGATGCAGATTTCCCAAAAGACCCTTGGAATCGTAAAGCAGAATATCGTTTTTGCCATAGGAGTGAAAGTGCTGGTATTGTTGTTGGCGGCTTTAGGAGCTGCGTCCATGTGGGCGGCCGTATTTGCTGACGTAGGGGTGGCGGTGATTGCGATTTTGAATGCTATGCGGGCTATGAAGTGAGAAGGCAGGGAGTTGTGGGGGGAGCGGATGGCGCGGCATGACTGAGACTGGGCAGGGAAGGCGGGCAAGAGGAGCGGCGGGGGCGGGCGTTTTTTGCTGGGGCTTCCAATCAGATTTCATTAATGAAATGGGTGGTTGTTGTGGAAACGGGCCGGGGCGGAAACAAAAGGCATCCATGCCTTATGTTTCCTGAAATTGCCCTCCTTGGCAATTTCCCCCTGGGATTTTGAACCATTTCATAAATGAAATTCCTGATTGTACGCAACAGCAAAAAACGCCCGCCCCTGCCGCTCCTCTTGTCCGCCTTCCCTGCCCAATCTCAGTCATGCCGCGCCATCCGCCAGCTTATGCAATGTTGTGAAAAGTGGTTTCTATCTCCGGCCTTTCATATTTTTTTTGCTTGACATATACCCCATGGGGGTATATATTAAAAAGGGAATGAGAAGGCAGGAGGTTTGAATATTGGAGTTGGAATTAGAAATGATATATTGTGGGGGAGGAACGGATGGAAAAAGGCGATGGGTATAAAATGAAGGAACGGCAGGAAAAGGAGTATAAGGATTTGATTCACCGTTTGAATCGTATTGAGGGGCAGATACGGGGGATCAGGGGGATGGTGGAGGAAGGCAGGTATTGTACGGATATTCTTGTTCAGGTGGCGGCGGCGAATGCGGCGTTGAACAGTTTTAATAAGGTATTGCTTGCAAATCATATCAGAGGTTGTGTGGTGGCAGATATTAAAGAAGGCAGGGACGAAACGATCGATGAGCTGGTGGAGACTTTGCAAAAGTTGATGAAATAAACGGAAGCGGGAAGAAAGGAGGCGTGTATGGAACAATATACGGTGACAGGAATGAGTTGTGCTGCTTGCAGCGCTCATGTGGAAAAGGCGGTGGCAAAGGTACCGGGCGTGACATCCTGTTCGGTCAGTTTGTTGACGAATTCTATGAATGTGGAAGGTTCGGCGACGGAACAGGAGATTATAGAGGCGGTGGAAAAAGCCGGTTACGGGGCGGATAAAAAGGGGACGAAAAAAGAGGCGCAAAGGGATGCGGGGGAAGATGTGCTGAAGAAAAAGGCGGAGGATGAGGAAAAAGCCATGCGGTGGCGGCTGGGGATTTCGGCAGGTTTTCTGATTCCGTTGATGTATATTTCCATGCATCATATGTTTTACGAATGGTTCGGACTGCCCGTTCCCGGTTTTATTAGGGCTGCTTTTCATGGAAATGAAAACGCGGTGGCGTTTGCATTTTCCCAGTTTTTGCTGCTTCTGCCCATATTGTATGTGAATCAGAAATATTTTAAAGTGGGTTTTAAGACTTTATTCAGGGGAAGCCCGAATATGGACAGCTTGATTGCGATCGGGGCGTCGGCGGCTGTCGTTTATGGATGCTTTGCCATTTTTCGGATCGGTTACGGGCTGGGGCATGGGAATATTGCTCTGGTGGAACAGTATGCGATGGACATTTATTTTGAGTCCGCAGGAACGATTTTGACGTTGATTACGGTAGGAAAATATCTGGAGACGAAATCAAAAGGAAAAACAAGCGCGGCGATCACGAAACTGATGGATTTGTCGCCGAAAACGGCAATCGTACTCAGGGAGGACGGTTCCGAGGAGCAGATTCCTACGGAAGATGTGGAAAAGGGAGATATTTTTCTCGTGAAGCCGGGAAGCCTTGTGCCGGTGGACGGAGTGGTGCTGGAAGGGAATTCCAGCGTGGATGAATCGGCTATTACGGGAGAAAGCATACCGGTGGAAAAGAAGGCGGGCGACCAGGTGGTATCCGCCACGGTGAATAAGGCGGGGGCGCTGAAGTGCCGTGCGGAAAAAGTAGGAGAGGATACGACGCTCTCCCAGATCATCCGGCTGGTGGAGGAAGCGGGTGCATCGAAAGCGCCGATTGCCAGGCTGGCGGATAAGATCGCGGGCGTATTCGTGCCGGTGGTGATCGGAATCGCTTTTCTGGCGGCAGCGATATGGCTCGTAAGCGGCTCAGGGTTTGAGTTTGCCATGTCGGTAGGAATTGCGGTGCTGGTGATCTCCTGTCCTTGTGCTCTCGGCCTGGCGACCCCGGTGGCGATCATGGTAGGAACGGGCGTAGGTGCGAAATACGGCGTGCTGATTAAATCAGGAGAAGCCTTGCAGGAAGCCAGAGGCGTAGATACGGTAGTGTTGGATAAGACCGGAACGGTTACGGAAGGGAAACCCCGTGTGACCGATGTGATCGTTTATGGTGAGGAGTGGAAGGAAGAGGAAGCAGTGGTTCTGGCGGCGGCGCTGGAGAAACCAAGCGAACACCCTCTGGCCGATGCGGTGGTAGGGTATGCCGGGGAACTCGGGCTCAAACTGCCGGAGGTCAGGGAATTTCAGGCGATATTCGGGAAGGGGATACAGGGAAGGATCGGAGATATCCTGTATTATGCCGGAAACAGGAAATTTTTGGAAGAAAAGTCGGCGCGTTTTACGGAAGAACAGGTACGCACGATGGAGCGTCTGGCGGAGGAAGGGAAGACCCCTCTTCTGTTCGGCCGGTCGGAAGCCGGTAAGGCGGGGGAAAAGGAAGAGGTTCGCTTCATGGCAGTTATAGCGGTGGCGGATACGATAAAAGACTCGTCGGCTGAGGCGATCCGGCAGTTGCAGCAAATGCATATCCAAACGATTATGCTGACAGGGGATAACCGGAAAACAGCGGAAGCTGTCAGGAAAAAGCTGGGAATTGCGGAAGTAATTGCGGAGGTGCTGCCGGGAGAAAAAGAAGAAAAGATTCGGATGCTGAAGGAAGAGGGGAAAAAGGTCGCTATGATCGGCGACGGCATCAACGACGCCCCGGCGCTGGCAAGTGCGGATGTAGGGATTGCCATCGGGGCCGGAACGGATGTGGCCATGGAAAGCGCGGACATCATACTGATGAAAAGCGATCTGCGGGATGCGGTTACGGCGATCCGGTTGAGCAGGGCAGTAATCAGAAATATTAAGGAAAATCTGTTTTGGGCATTTTTCTATAACAGTATAGGCATACCTCTGGCAGCGGGAGCTTTATATCCATTTTTTGGCATAAAGCTGAACCCCATGTTCGGCGCTGCGGCGATGAGTTTAAGCAGCGTATGCGTGGTGGCGAATGCTCTTCGGCTTCGGAGGTTTAAGGAAGCCGCGAAAGAGAGCGGAAAAGAAGCGGAGCGGAAAGAGGAACCAGATAACAATCATATCATAAAGGAGGAAAAAAAGATGACAAAAACGATGATCGTGGAAGGAATGTCCTGCGGACATTGCACGGGAAGGGTGCAGAAAGCTTTGGAAGCGGTGGAAGGCGTTGCATCCGTGGAGATGAGCCTGGAAGAAAAGAGCGCGAGGATCGTTCTGAACAAGGAAGTGCCGGAAGAGGAACTCAAAAATGCGGTAACAGAGGCCGGTTATGAAGTTGTGGAAATAAAAGGATAAAAAAATAAAGAAATCAAGGAATCACAGGACGGAATGCGAACGCGCATCAACCGTCCTGATCTTCCAGCATACGGTAGCCGATGCCGATTTCCGTAAAAATGTAACGGGGTTCCGCGGGGTTTTGTTCCAGTTTTCGGCGGATATTTGCCATATTTACCCGCAGGATGCGGTTATTATCGTCGGCATAAGGCCCCCATACATTAGAAATAATGGAATCATAGGTGATCACTTTGCCGGAATTGCGGGCGAGAAGGGAGACGATCTTGAATTCGATCTGGGTCAGATGGATATCTTCTCCCTCCAGGGTGACAAGGTGCTTTTCGAAGTCGATAACGAGCCCGTCCGCCTGATAGGGCCTCTGGTTCAGAAGGGAACCGGTCTGCAGCCGGTTGCTGTGCCGGAGGGCAGTGCGGATGCGGGCCATCAGTTCGGAAGAACCGAAAGGCTTGGTAATATAATCGTCTGCGCCGCAGTCAAGAGCGAGTACTTTTTCCTGCTCCTGGGTGCGGGCGGAAATAACGATGATCGGTATGCTGGCCCAAGTACGGATTTCCCGGATGACTTCGATACCGTCTTTGTCGGGAAGGCCGAGATCCAGCAGGATGAGATCGGGGCAGCCGGAGGTGATCAGGCTCAAACCTGCGCGGGCATTCGGGGCAGTTGCGGTTTTGTAGCCATGGGAGGCCAGCGTAGTAGCTATAAAATTACAGATATTTTTTTCGTCTTCGATAAGGACGATATAAGTTTTCGCATTCATAAAATTGCATGCCTTTCTTTTTTTGTTCTTTTTTTGGTTTTTCTACAAGGAATAGTTGTCCGATTCTTTTGGCAGAGAGAAATAAAAATCGGTTCCCTGTGGGTAGGGAGCAACTGTGATCGTGCCTTTATGGGCGGAAATGATCGTTTTGCAGATGGACAGGCCGATGCCCATGCCCCGTGAGCTGTCTGCCGAAATATTTCCGGTATATGCCGTCCCGTCAAAAATAGTCCGTATCCGATCGGGTGCGATGCCGATTCCGTAATCCCTTACATGAAATACAATAGTGCTGTCCAGATTTTCCACATAACAGGAAACGGGTAATGTACTCCGAGAATGCAGAACGGCGTTTTCGATCAGGTTGATCAAAACTTGTTCGATGAGGATGGCATCCATGGGAATCAGGATGAGTTCGTCCGGTACGCTGACGTGGATTTTGGCATCGGGCAGACGTTTTTTTAAACGTATTACGGCTTCAGATACCACTTCTTCTACCGATTCCAGGGACTTGTTTACATTGGCTTCCCCATCCTGTATACGGGTGACTGACAGAAGGTTTTCCACCATGTTCAGAAGCCAGTTGGAGTCTTCATAAATTTGCCGCACCAGTTCCTTTTTCTGGTTTTCGTCAAGAGTATCTCCGTTTTCCAGATAAGACGCGCCGGAGCCGATGATACCTGTCAGGGGGGTGCGCAGATCGTGGGAGATGGCACGGAGAAGATTAGCGCGCATTTTTTCTTTTTCCGCTTCCACCAGAAGCCGTTCCCGCTCGGCGAGCATCTTCATTTGTTGTTTCATATGGGTGGCGGCAGCGCTGGTGATAAAGGAAATGGCGAGCATGCCGATAAAAGTAACAGGATAACCAGCCAGTGTGAAGTTTAACGCCCAGTAGGGGTAGGTAAACAGGAAGTTGACGCAGACAACGCCGATCATCGATGCGAATATGCCCCAGAAATATCCGTCCGTGACGCGGGCGATCAAAACAAGGGCAAGAATATAAAGAAGAGCCACATTGGCGGAATTTCGTGATACGCTGAAGTAAAGGAAGGAAAGCGCCGTGGCAAGGGCAAGCAGAAGAAGGGTGATAAGTGCATCCTTCCTGCGGTTCTTTTTTGTGGAAATTTTTGGAAGTAAAAAGTAAAGAAAACGCTGCATAAACCGATCCTTTTCTGTGTTTGCCCGCTATGGCGGTGCAGATGGTTTATTTTAGCATTTTTGTAAGGCTGGCGCAATATAATTGTTATGTCTTAATTTGTGTCTCAATATTACAAAAATCTTTGACATTTATGTTGAAAAATGTTAAGCTTATTATGATTGGTGCGCAGTGCCGGAAAATATATTGAAAAGAGGGAGAAATATGAACAGGCAGCAAATATTGATTGTTGATGATGAAGAAGTTAACAGAGTGATACTTGGAGAGATTTTCCGCGATGATTATGACATTATAGAAGCTCCGAACGGACAGGAAGCGATCGAGCGGCTGAAAGAAAACGACAATATCGTACTGATCTGTCTTGATGTCGTTATGCCTATACTGGATGGGTTTGGCGTTTTAGAGTATATGAAGGAGAACGACCTGTTGAATAAAATCCCCGTTATACTGATTACAGGGGAATCCGTTGCGTCCAGCGAGGGAAGGGCTTACAATTATGGAGTTGCCGATGTAATGCATAAACCTTTCTATCCTCATATCGTTATGAGAAGAAGCAGCAATATTATCGAACTGTACCAGAATAAGATCAATATGGAACAGAAGCTGAAAGAGCAGGAAGAAAAGATTCTTGCCCAGGAAAGCAAGAGCAGGAAAAACAACGAGTTCATGATCGACGCTTTGAGCGCAGTAGTGGAATTCAGAAGCCTGGAGACAGGAGATCATATTAAACGCATCAAATATTTTACAAGAATATTATTAAAATATATGGCAAAATATTTCCCGAAATACGGATTGACGCCGGAAAAGATCGACCAGATCGCCAGAGCGGCAGCTTTGCATGATATCGGAAAGATCGGCATTTCGGATGCCATCCTGTTAAAACCGGGACGCTTGACGGAAGAAGAGTTCGAGACGATGAAGGAGCATACTACGATCGGTTGTGAGATTCTCAAGAATTTCCGTCAGAATGAAGAGGAGGACGATGAATTCTTCCAGTATTGCTATGATATCTGCCGTCATCACCATGAAAGATGGGATGGCAAGGGATATCCGGACCAGCTGGTGGGGGATGAGATTCCTTTGTGCGCACAAGTAGTGGCTATTGCGGACGTATATGATGCGCTTGTAAGCAACAGAGTATACAAAGGCGCTTATGCAAATAATGTGGCTTATGACATGATCATGAACGGAGAATGCGGCCAGTTCGCACCGGATGTATTGGAATGCTTTGAACTGGCAAAGGAAGATTTCTTTAATATCGTAGAAGTAATCAAGATGTTTACATTCGTATAAAACAGATGGAGAAGATCCGGGGGATGGAATAATGGAAAAAAAGGAGTTTCTTTCATCCCTTGTAGAACATGCGCTGGAGATGGTTCTCGTGTTTGACGAAAAGGGAATTCTGATCTACGCGAATGCCGAGGCAAGGGAAAAGCTGGGATATGGAGAAATAACGGATCATATACATATCAGTGATATTTTCCCGATGATTTTTGCGAGGACGGAAAAGGGTTTTTCCACAGAATATAATTTGGGGCCGGATGCGGAGAATATGTCGGCGTACCGGAAAAACCAGACTTGCTTCCCAGTGGAGGCTAGGATTGTGCGAAGCGGTTACGGGCTGTTCTGTATGGCCAACGACATATTGGAAAAAGAGTTTTTAAGCAAAGAAGTTGCCAAGGTAAGATATGAGGCCGAGGAGGCCATGAAAGTGAAATCGGAGTTTGTGGCCAATGTCACCCATGAATTGCGGACTCCGGTGAATGGTATTTTGGGCAATGTGAGAGAACTGCTGGAAGAGGAAACGGATTCTGGCAAGTTAAAAAATCTGCATTTGATGGAACGCTGTTGTGAGAACATGGGAATGATCATAAACAATATTCTGGATTTCTCCAAGCTGGAGGCCGGTAAGTTTACATTGGATCCACAGCGTTTCCATTTTAAGAATATGCTGGATTATGTAAAGGACAGTCATATCAGAAGAATTACGGAAAAAGGGCTGGATTTTGTGGTATCCATGTCCGAAGATATTCCTGAATACGTGATAGGGGATGAACTCCGCATTGTCCAGATATTAAATAACCTGATTAACAATGCAATGAAGTTCACGGCGATAGGGCGGATCAGTGTGGAAGTCGTAAAGACGGCCCAGGTCAATGATAAGATAGAACTGTATTTTTTTGTGATGGATACCGGCATCGGTATTGATAAGAAGGATGAGGATAAGTTATTCCGTAGTTTTTCCCAAGTGGATGCTTCCATTTCCAGGCAGTATGGAGGAACCGGACTGGGGTTGAATATATGCAAGGAACTTGTGGAGCTGATGGGAGGAACAATCCAGGTGGAGAGTGAAAAAGGGAAAGGCTCTAATTTTTCATTTTCTATTTGGGTAACGGTTCCGGAGGGAGAAGAGATGCCGGCATTATCCGGTTTTCCCCAGGGAGCATCCTCCGGCTTTGACCGGCGAAAGCCGGTAAGGGATAGGGAGGAAGACGATATACGCCAGTACGGCAGCGAGTCGAACAGGGATAACTTGAAGCGGACGTTGTCGAAACTGATTCTCTGTTTGGAGATGGAGAATTGGGAAAAGGCGGAAATGTTTGCCGACACGGTAAAACAACTGACCGGCGAAGCGCCGAAGGAGGTAAAAAGTACGGCGCTCCGTTTAAAGATGGCTGTCCAAAAGGAAAATTATGAAAAAGCATCGGCAGCCTATGATACGCTGAATGCGTTGATAAATGAAGAAGAAAGCGGACCGGGGAAGGACAGGAATGAGCGCTATTCGGATTTTAATCGTAGATGATATGGAAACTAACCGGGTGATCCTGGAGCAGATTATTGCAGATATGGGTTATAAGCCTGTTTTGGCAGAAAGCGGTGAACAGGCGTTGGAGTTTTTATATGAATACAGGCCGCACCTTATTTTGTCGGATATTTCCATGCCCGGAATGGACGGCTATGAGCTTTGCCGGATAGTAAAAAACAATGCGGAAACGAGAGATATCCCTGTTATTTTTATATCCGCGTATACGGATGCGCAGGATATTGTGCGCGGCTTTTCCCTTGGGGGAGATGATTATATTACCAAACCATTTATTCCGGCAGTTGTACAGGCGAGAGTCGGCGTACATCTGCGTTTATATGAAAGCAACAGAGAACTAAAAGAGACTAACAGACGTTTACAGATTTCTGTCAGCACACAGCTGGATCAAATTGAGAAGGGGAAAAAGAACGTATTATATGCCCTGGCAAATGCAGCGGCAGAAAATGCTTATTTTGATAAAGGCCATACGGAAAGAATGCGTAAAAATTGCAGGACGCTGGCACAGGGACTACAGCTTTCCCCTATGTTCGAAGATAGAATTTCCGATAATTTTATAGATACAATAGAAATCGCCGCTCCCTTGTGCGATATTGGCAATATTGCCCTCCCGAGGGAACTTTTGCAGAAAAGTTCCAAATTGACGGAGGAAGAAACGGAGATTGCAAGGCAGCATACGACGATCGGTGCGAAATTGCTTAGTGACATCCGAACGGGCAGCGATTATAATGACTTTATAGAGCTGGCTATTGATATTGCCCATTTTCATCATGAAAACTGGGATGGAAGCGGCTATCCGGAGGGTCGGAAAGGGGAGGAGATTCCGCTCCCGGCCAGGATAGCATCATTAGTCAGTGTTTATTGTGCTTTGACGGAAAACCGGTCTTACCGCTCGTCGCTCGGCATGGATGAGGCTCTTTCCATTATGGAAAAAGATGCGGGCAGCAAGTTTGATCCGGATATGTTCCATATATATTGCAAGATCTACCGCCAATTATGCTGAACATCATAAATAATGGTGTTATTGACGGATGGTATCCGTGTTACTTTATTCATATTATAATTTATATTATAATGATAATGGCTGCCGGGGAAAGGAAAAAAAAGGCTGGCGCTCTGGGGAGGTTGAGGCATTTGATTACAGATGAGGAGTTTTTTAGGATTGCAAATTATTTAAAAAAGCGTTACGGTATTGATATGGGCCAGAAAAAGGTTATAATGAATGGTAGGCTCGAAAACTATATGAGACGTGGGGGCTGGCAGAGCTTTAACGACTATATGGATGCCTTGCAGAAGGATCCGTCGGGAAAGCTGGAAAAAGAGCTGATCGATCATTTGACTACGAATCATACCTTTTTTATGCGGGAATTCGAACATTTTGAATATTTTAAAAGTACGGTGCTTCCTTATCTTAAAAATAAGGAAATGGCACGCAAGGATCTTCGTATCTGGTGCGGGGCGTCTTCCACAGGAGAAGAGCCTTATATGATCGCAATGGTTCTTAAAGAATTTTTTGGACCCGATCATAAAAATTGGGATACGAAAGTGCTGGCAACAGATATTTCCACCAAAGTATTGCAAAAAGCGATTGCGGGCGTTTACAGAAGTGAAAGCATCGATTCGCTGCCGGACAAATGGAAACGCCAGTTTTTAAAGAAACTCCCTGGCCAGGATCAATATGTGGTGACGGATGAACTGAAAAAGGAAGTGCTTTTCCGCCAGTTCAATTTGATGAATCCGTTTCCTTTTAAGAAGAAGATGCATGTAGTATTTCTGCGCAATGTAATGATATATTTCGACGGCCCGACCAAACAGGAGCTGGTTCGAAAAGTATATGACTGTCTGGAGCCAGGCGGATATTTGTTTATCGGTACGACGGAAACGCTGGACAGGGGCAGCAGTGATTTTCAGATCATCCGTCCTTCAATCTTTAGAAAATAAGAGGGTAATAATTGTATGCGTCCAATTAGAGTTTTAGTAGTGGAAGATTCCTTGGTTTTTCGGGAATTGTTGGTGCAGAATCTGAATAAAGATCCCGCTATTGAGGTAGTAGCGGTGGCGAAGGATCCTTTTGAGGCAAGAGATGCGATTCTCAAATACCGTCCTGATGTAATGACGCTGGATGTGGAGCTTCCAAGAATGAATGGTATTGAATTTCTGCGGAAATTGATGCCGCAGTATCCGATTCCGGTAGTAGTGATCAGCGCATTGAGCGACAAGGTTTTTGAGGCGCTGAACGCAGGAGCGGTGGATTTTGTTGCAAAGCCGGTAAGTACGGGGCGAGCGCAAATAGAAGATTTCATCCATAATGAACTGAGTGAGAAGGTAAAAATAGCCTCTAACGTAAAAACGAGCAATATTAAAAAGACGGCAATGCTGCAGACGGCGCAACAGCCGACGCAGTTAAAAGATAATAATCTTATCGTGGCAATCGGGGCGTCCACGGGCGGAACAGAAGCTATTTTTTCTGTGGTCAAGGACTTTGGCCAGGATATTCCCGGTGTTGTGATTGTGCAGCATATGCCCCCGGGATTTACGGAAATGTATGCGAAAAGGCTGGATAGCCAGTGCAGAGTGAAAGTAAAAGAGGCGTGTACCGGTGACAGAGTTATGAGAGGCCAGGTATTGATTGCTCCCGGAGGCGACAGACATATGCGGCTGGTAAAGGTGAACGGCGTTTACCAGGTGGAATGCAGACAGGGGCCAAAAGTAAACGGACACTGCCCGTCGGTAGATGAGCTGTTCTACTCCGTGGCGAACGCGGCGGGGCCTCATGCCCTCGGTATCATCCTGACAGGGATGGGGGGCGATGGAGCGAAAGGGCTTCTGGCTATGAAGAAAGCAGGGGCACAGACCATAGGACAGGATGAGTCCACTTGTGTCGTATATGGAATGCCGAAAGTGGCGTATGATATTGGCGCTGTAAAATATCAAGTAAGACTTGATGAGATAGCAAAAAAAACATACACCGTTTTAAGTAAAATGTAGAGGAGAGAGAGGATGAAAATTTTATTGGCAGAAGACGATTTTGTAACAAGAAAATTTATGGCAAACTTCTTATCCAAATATGGGGAATGTGATGTGACGGTAGACGGCATGGAAGCGGTAGACGCATTTATGCTTGCCTTGGAAGAAGAAGAGCCATATGATTTGGTATGTCTTGATATTATGATGCCTGTTATGGACGGGTATCAGGCGCTGAAAGGAATCCGCAATCTGGAAAAAGAAAAGAATATTCCGGAAGATAAAGCTGTGAAAGTAATTATGACAACGGCGCCGAATGAAGAAAGGAATGTGAAAATGGCCTTTGAACTTGGCTGTACCATATATTCCGGAAAGCCTATCGATCAGGGACGTTTTGAACAGGCATTGAGGAAACTTAACCTGATTTGAAAATAAAAAAGTATAGAGCAAGATAAGATGAGGAAGGAGAAACATATGGCTGACGAATTTAACACGGAAGGCATGTTGGACATGTATTTGTTTGAGAATGAACAGTTGCTCGAGCAGCTGCAGGAGATGGTGCTGGACCAGAAGGATGCAGAATGCTTTGATGAGGACAGCATTAATGAAATATTCCGGACGATGCATACCATCAAAGGTTCATCAGGCATTATGATGTTTGATAATATAACGGCTATTTCCCATAAGCTGGAAGATGTATTTTTCTATTTGCGGGAGTCGCATCCTGATAATGTTCCGCATTTGGAGCTGGTGGAGCATGTGCTGGAAGTAGAAGACTTCATTACCGGAGAAATGGAAAAAATCAAGAGCGGCCAGGCGACGGATGGGGATCCGAGCGGAATCATCGCGAATTTGGATCAGTTTTTGAACAAGATTCAGAACGGCGGAGAAGAAAATGAGACGAAGGATCTGCCGCAGAATGTGCATGAGGAGCCGAAGCAGTTTTATATTGCTCCGGTAGCAAGCAGTGACAGCCGCTTTTATAAGATTAACATTATCTTTTTCCAGGAAACGGAGATGGCGAATGTACATGCGTATAAAGTTGTTTACGCATTGAAGGAAATTGCGGAAGACATCCTTTATTCACCGGAGGATATTATCGCGGACGAGAGCAGCGCGCAGACGATTATTGAAAAAGGATTCCGTATCCTTTTGCAGGCACAGGCATCGGAAGAAGAAGTGAGGAATATAATCGGTGTGGGTTATGATATTGAAAAAGTGGATATTTATGAATGCCATGCGGAAGAGTTCCTACAGGGATTTGATTTCGCAGAAACGTCGATCGACCTTGAGTCCAGCGTGGAAGAGATTGAGGCGAAGAAGGAAGCAGATAAGGGAGAAAAGAAAGAGAACGCAATCGCTCCCGGCGATTTCGTAATTAAGCCGAAGGAACCCGGAAAACCCAAAAAGCTTGCGAAGGATAAGGCGAAGTCCGATAAGGCGACTTTCATCAGCGTAAACGTAAACAAAATGGATATGCTGATGGATTTGATCGGAGAACTGGTGATATCGGAATCGGTCGTTATGCAAAATCCGGATTTGAAAGTACCCGGCCTGGATCTGACGAATTTCAATAAAGCGGCGTCTCAGATGGCAAAGATCTCCACAGATCTGCAAAATGTAATTATGTCTATGAGAATGGTTCCTTTGACGAATACTTTCCAGAAGATGAACCGAATCGTGTTCGATGTATCGCGGAAGCTTGGAAAGGATATTGATTTCGAGATGGTAGGGGAAAATACGGAAGTAGATAAGAACATTATCGAACATATTTCCGATCCTCTGATGCATCTTGTCCGCAATGCGGTAGATCACGGAATCGAAACCGATGAAGAACGGAAATCGACGGGCAAGAGGGAAAAAGGAAAAGTTACGCTTGCGGCTAAGACCGAAGCCGGAAAAGTATGGATCAGCGTTACGGATAACGGAAAAGGACTGGAAAGAGATAAGATTCTGGCAAAAGCAAGGAAACAGGGGATTTTGGAAGAAGGGAAGCCGGATTCCGCTTATACGGATAAAGAAGTATATCAGTTTATTACTTTGCCGGGATTTTCTACCAATGAACAGGTTACGGAATATTCGGGACGCGGCGTCGGCATGGACGTGGTAGTACAGAACATTCAGGCGATCGGCGGAATGCTGGAGATTGAAAGTACGCCCGGAGAAGGAAGTACGATGAATTTGAAGATCCCGTTGACGCTGGCGATTGTTGACGGCGTTGTTCTGGAAACAGGAACTTCTTCCTTCGTTGTAGAAACAGGGCTGGTGAAGGAATTTGTAAGCGTCAGGGAAGATATGATGATACATGAGCCTACCGGCGATGAATTCGTAATGCTGCGCGGTGAATGTTTCCCGGTACTCCGCCTTGGCGACTGGTATGGTTTGAAAGATTATCAGCAATCTGTAGAAGACGGGATGATGGTTGTGCTGGAACTGGATGGCAAGACCATTTGCATGTTTGTAGATAAACTGGTTGGCAAACAGGAAATCGTTGTAAAACCGATACCTTCCTACATCAAGAAGGTAAAAGGAATATCGGGATGTACGCAGCTAGGAGACGGCAGCATTGCCCTGATCTTGGATCCTAGTGGATTTATAGAATAGAATGGAGGAAAGGAGTATCCTATGGATGAGATAAGCAAGCCTAAGGTTGGGGCTGTGGCCATGATGGATGAACACGACACCCAAAAAGGGAAGTATATGACATTTAAATCCGGAGAGGAATATTACGGACTGAAGATTCAGTATGTAAATGAGATCATTGGATTTCAGGAGATTACGCCTGTGCCGGAAACAGAAGATTATATCATGGGTCTGATTAATCTGAGGGGGAAAATTATACCGGTTATTGATGTCCACAGGCGTTTTAACCAGGAACCTTTTGAGTATGATGACAGAACCTGTATTATTGTAGTAGATGTGAAATCTACGGTAGTCGGCCTGATCGTGGAAAAAATTGCGGAGGTAGTGGAGATTCAGGAGGAGAATATCCTGCCGCCGCCGTCGATCAGCAGGGTTGACAGAGGGCAGAATAAGTATGTATACGGGATCGGGAAAGTAGGGGATACGGTCAAATTGCTTTTAGATCCGGAAAGACTGTTAAATGACGAAGAGCAGCCGATGGCTGAAAAGACAAACGAATTAATGGTTGAGGGAGAGTGAGGGTAAAATGATACAGAATATGAAAATGAAAACAAAGTTGGTTGTAGGATTTTTAATTCCGATATTCATTACGCTTGCCAATATTATTATAGGCAATGTTACGACAAAGATAGCCGCTTCAATTACGGATCCGGTAAAGGTAGAAGAGTTTAAATTATTCTCCACTCTTCTTACGATTGCCTTAGCTGTATTTTCTGTTGTAATAACGCTGGTGATTGCAGTTGCGCTGATCAGGATTATTGAAAAATCAGTAAAGCAGCTTTCCGACGCGGCAAAAGAGATAGCTCAGGGGCATGTCAATGTGGAACTCGTAAAATACCGCAATGATGAATTCGGCGTATTGGTTGACGAATACAAAGAAGTGATTGAAAACATTAAATATCAGGCAAAGGTTGCAGAAGAAGTATCGCGCGGAAATCTGACGATTACAGTGAATCCCAAATCCCCGGAAGATCTGCTCGGCAATTCCTTAAAGCAACTTGTAGAAGATAATTTTCATATACTTAGTAATATTAAAGAAGTTGGGAATCAGGTGACGACCAACTCCTCACAGGTAGCGGGCGCAAGCCAGTCTCTGGCGCAGGGTTCGACCGAACAGGCGAGCGCGATCCAGCAGATTACAGCATCTATTGACGAGATCGCGGAAAAAACACGGCAAAACGCAGAGGAAGCAAACTCTGCTGCGGAACTTGTCGTTCAGGCGATCAAGGACGTGAAGTATGGCAATGCCCAGATGCAGGATATGATGACTGCGATGGAGGATATTAACAGGGCTTCGGAGAGCATTTCGAAGATCATTAAAGTAATTGATGATATTGCTTTCCAGACGAATATTCTTGCTTTGAATGCGGCGGTAGAAGCAGCCAGGGCAGGGGAAGCAGGAAAAGGCTTTGCAGTGGTTGCCGAAGAGGTAAGGAGCCTGGCGGCGAAGAGCGCGGCGGCGGCTTCCGAGACAGCGGAACTGATTGAAGATTCTATCGATAAAGTAAGCACTGGTTCCAGACTTGCCAATGATACGGCGAAGGCTTTGGAAACGATTACCGGCGTAGTACAGCAGAGTGAAATGATTATCAACGGAATCGCTGAGTCTTCTAATTATCAGGCGACTGCGGTATCCCAGATCAATCAGGCGATCAACCAGGTATCCCAGGTGGTACAGACTACTTCCGCTACCAGCGAAGAGTGTGCGGCAGCCAGCGAAGAATTATCCAATCTGGCGGCGAGAATGCATGATCTTCTTTCCAGCTATAACCTCGGAACCGGTTCCGGCATATCTTCAGCAAAAGCAATGGATTATGCAGCTCCGGCAGCCAATGATAACGAACAGATCATTTCCTTGGGAGATAGTTTCGGAAAGTATTAAAGGATTAAAATGAAGATGAAGGGATCAGGCGGAACATAGCAAGGAGTTTAAAAGAAAATGAAAAAGCGGGCGGCGCATTATATTTGTGCATTGATAATGCGGGCCGGGCGAAAGGAATGTGGATAAAATGAAAAATTTGAAAATTTGGAAAAAATTATTATTGACATTTATGATAATTATCATAATGTTCTGTGCCACAGTGGTGCTGGCGATTACAGGGCTGAGACAGAACGCGGATAAATATTCGGAATTTTATAATGTCGGCTATCAGGTGACGAACCGCGTTATGAGTATGCGCCGCGGCTTGCAGATGATTGTAAAGGATATCGCATTTACGATGATTGAAACTGATGAAGCGAAGAACGCGGAATATCTGGCGGATATGGAAAAAGAATTAAATCTGATGAACGAAAACGCAACATGGCTTCATTCGAATTTTAATGGGGATGCGGCGCTGCTGAAAGAGTTCGAAACGAATATTGCCAATGCGATAGCAGTGCAGGAAGAGATTCTTGAACTCGCGAAAACGGATATGCCGGCAGCAGAAATAAAATTGTTAGATGAATACCAGCCTCTGGTAGAACGGGCAGTAAACAGTTTGATCAATATCAGCGCTGTAGTGGAAAGCGAAGCGGAAAGCGATTATCTGAGTACGGTTTCCATGCAGAGGCAGTTGATTTTTGAAGAATTAGGGATTGCCGGAGGAGCGCTTATTATTACCATCATTCTTTCTATTTATTTGACAAGGGCAATTACACGTCCTATCCGTCAATTAGAAAAAGCGGCGGGCCAGATTGTAGAAGGTGATTTTGATATTGAGGTGACTTACCAGTCTAAAGATGAATTGGGAAGTCTGGCGAATGCATTTAAGAATATGACTTCTATTTTGGAAGAAGTTATTGCCGATGCTTCCAGGCTTCTACAGGAAATGTCGGATGGTAACTTTGATGTAAGAACACAGGCAGAAGCGCGTTACGTAGGAAAATTGCAGGGATTGTTATTGGCGATCAGGAAATTAAACCGTGATTTGAGTTCGACAATGGGACAGATCAATACAAGCGCCGATCAGGTGGCTTCAGGATCAGGCCAGGTATCCAGCGGTGCACAGGCTCTGGCACAGGGTGCGACGGAACAGGCGGCAGCAGTGGAAGAGCTGGCGGCAACAATCGCAGGTATTTCCCAGCAGGTAAAAGATACGGCAGAAAATGCAAGAAGTGCAAGGAACCAGACGAGCATGGCCGGAGACGTTGTGGAAGAATGCAACCGTCAGATGCATGATATGATGGCTGCTATGGAAGAAATTACCCGTACTTCCGATGAAATTGGAAAAATTATTAAAACGATTGAAGATATTTCCTTCCAGACCAATATTCTTGCTTTGAACGCCGCTGTAGAAGCAGCGCGCGCAGGAGAAGCGGGCAAGGGCTTTGCCGTAGTTGCAGAAGAAGTACGCAGCCTGGCAAATAAGAGTTCAGTGGCTTCCAATGATACGGCTGCTTTGATTGAGGGATCTCTCGAAGCTGTGGCGCGTGGCAAGGATCTTGCCGGTGCAACTGCGGAATCCTTGAGCAAGGTAGTAGAGGAAGTTCGTGTCGCTGCAGCTACCGTAGATAAGATTGCGGACGCAGCAGAGGAACAGGCGGGTGCCGTAGAACAGGTTACAGTAGGCGTAGACCAGATTTCCGACGTTGTACAGACCAACTCGGCTACATCGGAAGAAAGCGCTGCAGCCAGTGCAGAACTTTCGCATCAGGCGGAGATTCTTAAGGATCTCGTTGCAAGGTTCAGACTTCGTGCTGAATATGCCAATGTATCCGTAAATACAGGAAGTTTTGCTGCCAGTTCGGTTCCTGAACCGATGGAAGTAATGGATATCGATTTAGGTAAATATTAATTGATGAAAGTTTGATGAAAGGCCGGGATGAAATGCCCGGCCTTTTTTACAGTTCATTTATACTCCCATCTTGACGGAACGGGTAAGAGATATTATACTTTTTTAAGTATGAGGGTAATTTGTTGAATAAAAATGAAAATTGAGGAGTGTTGAATGATGCAGAAGAGGTATAAAAAAAGGACGTCGTTGTTGATTCTTTGTATGGTATTTACCATGACATTCTTTATTACGGGTTGCCAGAAACAAGCTGGAGACGAAGTGGCAAAGCCGGCGGAACAGGCGGGAACCGTACAGTCGGATGGCGGGGTTCTGGGAGAAGGAAGTAAGGAATTTGCTTTTTCCGTGATGGATCAGGACGGCAATGAAACGAAGTTTGAGATCCATACGGATAAGGGAACGGTGGGAGAAGCGTTGACAGAGGTTGGATTGATTGCCGGAGAAGAAAGCGAATACGGGCTTTATGTGAAGACTGTCAACGGTATAACCGCGGATTATGATACGGATGGAAAGTATTGGGCATTTTATATTAACGATGAATATGCCCAGACCGGCGTGGATGCCACTGAAATAAAGGAAGGGGAAGGTTACTCCTTCAGAATGGAATAAATATGAAGCTTACTGCCAGAGAGACCGTTGTATTTGCAATGCTCGGAGCCGTTATGTATGCTTCAAAGGTCGTGATGGAGTTTGCCCCGAACATTCATCTGCTCGGCGCGCTTACGATCGCATATACCGTAGTTTACAGGAAAAAGGCATTGTATCCGATTTATACATATGTCATATTGAACGGTATTTTTTATGGATTTGCGACGTGGTGGATTCCGTATTTATATATATGGGCAGTTCTTTGGGGAGCGGCCATGATGCTGCCGCAGAATATACCGGGGAGGTTAAAACCCTTGGTATATATGATATTGTGCGCAGCCCATGGTTTTTTGTTCGGAACCTTATATGCGCCGGCACAGGCAATCCTTTATGGACTGAGCTTTCAAGGGATGATAGCCTGGATTATAGCGGGGCTGCCCTGGGATTTTATCCACGGTATCAGCAATTTTTTCTGCGGGATACTAATTGTACCGATAATTTCGGTATTGAGAATGGCGGAAAGAAAAGGAACGGATACGGTATAGAGAATGTGGAAGTTCAGAAAAGAGGAAAATGATGAATGACGAAAATAAGATGGGCGAAAAGATAGCGAGGATCAATGAATTGTACCGCAAATCAAAAGCGGAGGGCCTGACGGAAGAAGAAAAAAAAGAACAGGCGGCTTTGCGGAGCGAATATATTGCCAATGTACGAGCTAATCTCAGAGGACAGCTGGATCATATAGATATTCAGGAAAAGGATGGATCAAT
Organism: Lachnospiraceae bacterium 28-4; assembly: GCA_000403275.2. Classification (GTDB taxonomy): domain Bacteria; phylum Bacillota; class Clostridia; order Lachnospirales; family Lachnospiraceae; genus Kineothrix. The sequence continues at coordinate 1,527,987 of KE159598.1, read as the reverse complement.
CACTAATCTGGGAGAAAAATATGGAAAAAAAAGAACCCATTAGACGGCAGGCTCTGACGCTTAGGAAAAGGATGCCAAAAGAAGAGCGGGACAGGAAAAGTGCTGACATTATGGAAAGGATTTTTCAGTCTGACTGGTATCGCGAGGCTGGCATTGTGCTGGCTTATGTGAATTTTCGAAGCGAAGTGGATACCGGAGAACTGCTCAGAAAGGCTTTGCTGGATGGAAAAAAGGTATACTGCCCAAGGGTGGAAGGCGAGAAGATGAACTTTTACCGCATTTTATCCCCGGATGATCTGGAAAAGGGATATGGAGGGATCATGGAGCCTTTGGCGAAAGTGGAAAACCTTTTTTCTGTACATGAAGCGTTTTCCGACTATTGTCTGATGGTCATACCAGGCAGTGCTTTTGACAGGGAATGCAATCGAATGGGTTATGGAAAAGGCTACTATGATAAATACCTTGATTTGATATCCGAAAAAGATGCCGGCTTGACTTTTAAAATCAGATCTGTTGGTATATGTTTTGAATGTCAGATGCAGGAAAGAATTCCTGTGGAGGCATACGATAGAAAAATGGACATGGTGGTTACGGAAAAGAGGATTTATGAAAGATAAAGTTGAGAAAGGGGGCTGTTATGAACTTTGTGGACTTAAATAGGATGGGAAAAAAAGCGGTATCAGTGAAATATGAGCTGCAGAAACTGGCTTCGTTGAAAAAGCGCCAGGTATTGGAGGCAGTTGCGGAGGGATTGATCGCGGATGCGGAGACAATTCTGAAAGAAAATGCAAAAGATATCGAACGGGGAGAAGAAAACGGAATGCATCCGGGTATGATAGACCGTCTGCGGCTGACAGAAGAGAGAATACGATCTATGGCAGAAGGATTGAGGCAGGTAGCGGAGCTGGAAGACCCTGTAGGAGAAGTATTGGAGACTTTTACCAGGCCGAATGGCCTGAAAATCACGAAAAAGAGAGTGCCTTTTGGAGTGGTCGGCATTATTTATGAATCGAGGCCCAATGTGACGGCTGATGCTTTCGGCCTTTGCTTCCAATCGGGCAATGCGGTGATTTTAAAGGGAGGAAGCGATGCGCTTCAGTCAAATAAGGCGATTACCGGTTCGATTCGAAGGGTATTGGAAGAGTGCGGAGTGAATGAGGATGCTGTCCAGCTGATAGAGACCGCAGACAGGGAAATTACTTCCCAGTTCATGAAGCTGAACCAGTATGTGGATGTGCTGATACCGAGAGGCGGCGCGGGACTGATCCGCAGCGTGGTGGAAAACAGCACGATTCCCGTTATCGAAACAGGAACAGGAAATTGCCATATTTATGTGGACGAATATGCCGATCTGGATCAGGCGCTTCCTATTATTATAAATGCCAAGACGCAGCGTATTGGCGTTTGCAATGCCTGTGAGTCCCTGGTGATCCACCGGGCGCTGAAAGACAGCTTTCTTTCAAAACTGGCACAGGCTTTGCGGGAAAAAAATGTAGAAATGCGCGGGGACGAAGAAGTGTGCGGCGTGATCGGAGATGCGTTGGCCGCTACGGAAGAAGACTACGGAAAAGAATATCTGGATTATATTCTATCCATCAAAATAGTGAGCAATATCGACGAAGCCATTGCGCATATCAACCAATACAGTACGAGGCATTCCGAAGCCATACTCACGAAAAATGAGGAGAATGCCCGGAAGTTTTTAAATGAGGTGGATGCGGCCTGTGTCTATGCCAACGCCTCTACCCGGTTTACCGACGGTTTTGAATTCGGTTTTGGAGCCGAGATCGGAATCAGCACCCAAAAAATGCACGCCCGCGGCCCTATGGGCTTAAAGGAATTAACCTCCTATAAATATACCATAGAAGGAACAGGACAAATACGTCCGTAAGGAAGGAATACAAAAGCAAAACATAATGCTCCGGCAGAAAAAAAATAAAAGATAACGGCCCGGGCAGGAGTCCGGCGGACTGGTTTAAAAAAAGTGGTGCAAAGACACTGCACGATACATTCTGATGAGCCTTTGAAAGCGAAATCGTGTTCAGCATTGGCTTCCACGATTTTAAGTCTCATCTCCATCGTGCAAAAGTCTTTTGCACCATCTTTTTTAAACCAGTCCGCCGGACTCCTGCCCGGGCCGTTATCTTTTATTTTCCCTAATCCCCTTATTCAGACTTTATTTCCTTCCACAAATCGTTATAGAGGCGGTCAGCATCTTCCCCCAAGTATTGGAAAGTTTCCAGATTCTGGTATTGGGAGAGGTCGGGGAAGGCGATCGTCGAGTTGCGGATATCATCGTCTTCAATTAATGCTCTGGCCGCGTCGTTGGGGGTGGAGTAGGTGATATACTCAAAGTTCATAAGGGCAATTTCCGGGCGGCACATGAAATCGATGAATTTTTCGCCGTTTTCTTTGTTAGGAGCGTTTTTGGGGATGACCCAGGAATCGATCCATACGTTGGTGCCTTCTTTGGGGATTACATATTCCAAATCAGGGTTTTCCCTTTGGGTATAAATGGCTTCGCCGGAATAGATGACGCCGATAGCCGCTTCGTTGCCGATCATTTTATCACGTACTTGGTCTACAACATATGCCTGAACAAGAGGCTTTTGCTCGATCAGGGAATTTTTTGCCGTTTCCAGTTCCCCTGCATCAACGGAGTTCATGGAAAAGCCGTTCAGCTTTAAGCCGACCATGAAAGCGTCGCGGACGGAGTCCTGCATCAAAATATTGTCTTTGTATTTTTCATCCCAGAGAACACTCCAGCTGTCGATCGTTCCGTCCACCATAGTTTTATTGTAAAGGATTCCCACGGTTCCCCAGCAGTAAGGAACGGAGTATTTATTTTCAGGATCAAATTCTTTGGATTGTTCCCAATAAGACGCGCCGATGTTGGCCTTTGCGTTGGGTAGGTTGTCAAAATTAAGTTCGGCTAACAAGTCGTTTTCCAACATTTTCTGGATCATGTAGTCAGAAGGACAGATGACATCATATTCTGTCGCCCCTGCTTCCACCTTGGGATACATGATCTCATTGGTTTCAAATTCATCATAGATTACTTTGATTCCCGTTTCTTCTTCGAATAAGGCGATAGCTTCCGGATCAAGATATTCCCCCCAGTTATAGACGATAACTTCTCCATTTTCACCGGAAGAAGAGTTGCCGCAGGCTGCCAGCGATAAAAGGATGGCGGAACATACAGATAAAAGAAATATTTTTTTCATTTTAGATTCTCCTTTCGTTTTTTTCCTTCGGTGCCTTATTGACAAGAAACAGAAGAAGAAGCACCGTGACAAAAATAATGGTGGAAAGGGCGTACATTTCCGGTTTAATGCCCTTTTTTACTTCGGTATAGATCTTGGTGGATAAAGTGTCCACTCCGGCTCCTTTTGTAAAATGGGTGATGATAAAATCGTCCAGGGACATTGTAAATGCCATCAGGAAGCCCGACAGTACGCCGGGAAGAATATCAGGAAACACCACTTTGAAAAAGGCATGGACGGGAGAGGCCCCAAGGTCCAGGGCAGCTTCGTATGTGCTTGGATTGAGCTGTCTCATCCGCGGCATGACGCACAGGATAACGTAAGGGATATTAAAAGTGATATGGGACAGAAGAATTGTTCCCAGACCAAACTTAAATCCAAGGCTGATGAAAAGGAGCATCAGCGAGATACCCGTGACAATATCCGCATTCAGCATCGGTATATTGGTGATGCCCATGATAACGGTACGCTTGCGTTTCGTCATATTGTTGATCGCGATACATGCCACTGTGCCGATCACGACGGCGGAAAGAGAGGAAACCAGGGCAATAAAAAGCGTATTCCATAGGGCATTCATAATTTCCCTGTTCCCCAGGAGCGACAGATACCATTGAAAGGTAAATCCGCCCCATTTTGCCCGCGTGCGGCTCTTATTAAAAGAAAATACCATAAGAGTCGCGATGGGCGCATAAAGAAAAATAAAGATCAGTATGATATATATTTTTTTTGCCGTGGTTTTCATCATAAAAGACCTCCTTCCCCATCTTTATCGAAGATAGCGGAAGCCGCCATATTGATCAGGATAAAAATCATCAATACGATGGAAAGGCCGCTGCCCAGATGCCAGTTGCCCGCTTGGGTAAATTCTTCTTCGATCACGTTACCGATCAGGAGTATTTTGCTTCCGCCCAGCAATTTGCTGATGACAAAGGTAGTGAGGGCAGGAATAAATACCATGGTGATGCCGCTGATGATGCCGGGGATGGACAGCGGGAGCGTGATTTTAAAAAAGGTTTGTATATTATTCGCCCCCAGGTCTTTGGCGGCATTTACTACATTGGGATCGATCTTGACAAGGGCGTTATAAATCGGCAGCACCATAAAGGGCAGAAAGTTATATACCATGCCGAGAACGATCGCATAAGGCGTGTTGATAATATTCAGCGCGGGCAGATGAAAAAAGGAGAGGATGTTGTTGATTACTCCTGTTTTTTCCAACAGTGTCTGCCATGCCAGAGTACGCAGTAAAAAGTTCATCCACATGGGAAGGATGAAAATCAATACGATAAAGCTATGCTGGTTCACATTCATATGGGCGAGTATCATAGCCAAAGGATAGGCGAGAAAAAAGCAGACCGCCGTACTGAGCAAGGACAATCCAAGAGATATCCATAAAGCCTTGGCGTGTTCTTCGCTCATCATCGCCATAATATTGTCCAAAGTAAAGGCCCCCGTTTTATCCGTCAGGCCATAATAGAATACCATTCCCAGAGGGACGATAATAAAAATGACCGCCCAAACGATATAAGGTGAAGAAAGTAATTTTAATCTGCTATTCTTCAATTCCTGCTGCCTCCTCGTCTTCCGATGCTGGTTTGTTCATGATCTGAATGTTAAAAGGATCCACTTTGATCCCGACTTCCGTTCCCACCGGGAACATGCCTGTAGAATGCACCAGCCATTCAAAACCGTTTGCCGTTACTTCCATTTCGTAATGGACTCCCTTGAAAATAAGATGGGTAACGGTTCCTTTTAAAATACCGTCGGCGGGAGCCGTAAGTTCCACGTCCTCCGGCCGTATGACAACATCTACCGGCTGATTGCGGCCGAAACCGGTATCCACACAGTGGAACCTGGTATCGAGAATGGAAACCAGGCGGTCCTCCAGCATAACGGCGTCGATAATATTGCTGTCTCCGATAAAATCGGCGACAAAAGCATTTTCCGGTTCATTGTATATTGTTTCGGGCGTTCCGATCTGCTGAATATAGCCTTGATTCATGACAACGATCGTATCGGACATGGTAAGGGCTTCTTCCTGATCGTGGGTTACATAGATAAAGGTAATGCCCAGTTGATTTTTCAGACGGATCAATTCATACTGCATATCCTGGCGCAGCTTCAGATCCAGGGCGCCGAGAGGTTCGTCCAGGAGAAGCACTTTCGGTTCGTTTACGATAGCCCTGGCGATAGCGATACGCTGCTGCTGGCCGCCGCTCAGGGAATCTGGCATACGTTTTTCGAAGCCTTCCAGGTTGACCAGTTTTAAAGCATATTTGATTTTGTCGTCTATGTAAGTTTTTGGTTTGTTTTTAATTTTCAGGCCGAAGGCAATATTTTCCGCGATATTCATATGCGAGAATAATGCATATTTTTGGAATACGGTATTGAGCTGGCGTTTGTTCGGCGGAAGATTTGTAATATCTTTGCCGTCGAAAATAACGCGTCCCTTGTCAGGGGTGACAAAGCCTCCCAGGATGCGCAGCGTCGTAGTTTTACCGCAGCCGCTGGGACCCAGGAGAGTAAGGAATTCATTTTCATGAATGTTCAGGTTCAATTCATCCAGTACCGTTTCACCGTCAAAGGCTTTGGATATGTCAACAAGGTTAATTAATTCTTTATTCATTTCAAATACCTCCGGTATATGAATATTCTTACGTAAAAAATAGCCGCAGCAGCCATCAAAAGCTGGGTGGCGAGCTGACCCATAAAAGGACGGCTCCGGTTTTGGGGCTTGCTTCTATGTAATGGGTGGTATTAGGGATAAAGTAAAAAGACTCTCCCTTTTTAGCCCGTATTGTTTTTTTGCCCACGACAATCGTGATACTTCCCGACAAAACATAACCGAATTCTTCCCCCTCATGGGGGTTGTCGGGATAGGTGGAACCGCCGGGCTTTAAAGTAAGCCGTATCGGTTCCATAATATTTTTCTGGGCATTTGGAATAATCCATTCCACTGTGTTGCCCAGCTCCTCGTCCACTTTTTCAAAATAGTCCGAATCGTGGAAAACGATCTGTTCTTCTTTGGGACTTTCGGAAAAAAATTCCCGGATATCCGTGCCCAGGCATTGGAGGATATCCACCAGCGTTGCAATGGAGGGAGAAGTAAGATCCCGTTCCAGCTGGGAAATAAAGCCCTTGGACAGCTCGCAGCGGTCAGCGAGTTCCTCCTGGGTAAGCCCTTTTTGTATTCGCAGTTCCTTTAGTCTGTTTCCTATTTTCATATAGCTCTCCACGTTCTTTCCATAACCGGCGAATTAAATGATAATAAACATAAAGTTTACTTTTACTAAACAAGCGCTGATATCCATTATACTAGGAGTTGAACGGATGTCAATAGGGAATGACAAAAAAGTAGGAATGTGGTATAATGAATTGCGCTGAAGCGCAAGCAGGTCATCAATTTCCTGCGGAAATTGGTGACAAGATATAATAAATTGCGCTGAAGCGTAATAAGCGATTGATTTTAGATGGAGGGATGATCCGATGGGTGAAGGAAAATATGTGGCGTATGTTTCAACCTACACGATGGGGAAAGGTGATAACCATGGAATCAAGATTTACGATGTGGATATGGAAAACGGGAGATTGCTTGAGAAAGACCAGGTAGAAATTACGAATTCTTCTTATGTAACGATTTCCCATAACAAAAAATATCTTTATTCTATTACGGATTTTGGAGTGGAGTCTTACCGAATACTGCCGGATGGCGAACTGGATCTGCTTGGCCATGCATCCATTAACGGAATGAGAGGATGCTATTTATCGACGGATTATGAAGACAAATACCTTTTCGTGGCCGGATATCATGACGGAAAAATAACGGTACTCCGTCTGGGAGAAGATGGGAAGCCGGGAGAGATTACGGATGAGATATTCCATAAAGGGCTGGGAAGCATTGCGGAGAGGAATTTCAGGCCCCACGTAAATTGCGTAAAGATGACGAGGGATAACAAATATCTTTGTGCGGCGGATCTTGGTATGGATCATGTAAAGGTATACAGGCTGAACCATGAAAAAGGAACCCTTCATCTGGCGGATGTGATCAGGAGCGAACAGGAATCAGCCCCCAGGCACCTGAAATTTTCCCCGGACGGTACGCTGCTTTACATTGTCCATGAATTGAAAAATTATATTGACGTATACGGATACCGGGAAGTGAACAATAACCCGGAATTTGAAAAATTACAGAATATTTCCACGCTGAACGATTATCATGCCAGCGGTTCTGCGGCCAGCGCCCTTAATTTTTCTACGGATTACCATTATATGGTAAGTTCCAACGCAGGAGATAACAGCGTGGTGCTTTACCGGATAGGGCATGAGAGCGGTCTGCTGAAGAAGGTGCTTTGTCTGCCGATCAGCGGCGATTATCCGAAGGATGCCGCCCTTTTCCCGGACAACAGGCATTTGGTGTCTTTGAATCACGAATCAGACACGATGACATTTTTCAATGTGGATATGGAAAAAGGGCTTCTTGTCATGAATGGGCCGGAAGTTAAGGTGGATAAACCGAATTGTATTATATTCCATAAAATATAGTTCGCGTTCGCAAAAGCACATGCTTGGTATTTTTGCTTCAAGTTTTATAAAAATCTTTCAGGTAAGAAATACGGGAAGACATATTTCCTATCATGGCATCCGCCAGCGTAAGGGCAGTCATCGCTTCGACGACGACGACAGCGCGGGGGACGATGATGGGATCGTGTCTTCCTTTTATTTGGATATGGATATTTTCCCCGTTCCGGTTTACGGTTTCCTGCTCTTGGAAAATAGAAGGAGTAGGCTTGACATAGGCGCGCAGGACGATTTCCGAGCCGTCGCTGATACCGCCTAAAATACCGCCGGCATGGTTGGTTTTCTTTCCGATTTTCCCATTTTCGGAAAGGAAAAAATCGTTGTTGGAAGAACCGTTAGCTGTACTGACCTGAACACCGTCGCCGATTTCAAAAGCTTTTATCGCACCGATAGACATCATAGCTTTTGCCAGGTTGGCATCCAGTTTTTCGAAGACGGGATCTCCGATTCCGACGGGTACTCCCTGGATACGGCATTCAATGACGCCGCCCGCCGAATCTTTGTCCGCCATACAGGAGGCCAGATATGCATTAGCTTCCTGATCTGCCTGATAATCGGGCATACAGGTGGAAGTATTGCGGATGGCTTCTTGATCAAAGGCATCGGGATTGATGCGGATAGGGCCGATGGATTTTGTATAGGTTAGGATGTGTATTCCGAGTTCTTTCAGAACTTTGGCCGCGATTGCTCCTGCGGCAACCCTTCCGATGGTCTCCCTGCCCGAAGAGCGTCCGCCCCCTCGGTAGTCGCGGAAGCCGTATTTCCGGTCAAAAGTATAATCTGCGTGGCCGGGACGGTAATAGGAAGCGATTTCGCTGTAATCCCGGGATTTTTGGGAAGTATTCCTGACAATGAGGGAAATGGGCGTACCTGTGGTAAGTCCTTCGAACGTACCGGAGAGGATTTCCACAAGGTCATCCTCCTTCCGGGGAGTAGAAATATTGGTTTGCCCTGGCTTACGCCTGTCCAAATATTGCTGGATATCTTCCTCAACAAGAGGAAGCCCCGCAGGACAGCCGTCAATTACCACGCCAAGCGCCTTCCCGTGGGATTCGCCCCAGGTAGATATTTTAAAAAAAGTACCGAATGTGGAACCGGACATAAATGGCCTCCTTCTATATTATAATAGGTGAATTTGCAAAATAGCTGTGTCTGCGCATCAGCGCAATTCATTGTACCACACCTTATAAGCGAAGTCCATGCGGTTATTGCCGATGGCAGCCAAAGTAATATAAAAATTTTGTATGACCAGTTACATTATATTATATTTTTAAAAATGGTATAATAATTTTACGTAAACGTTTAAAATGTTTTTGGGATACCAGATATAGATTCCACGACAGTGAATGAACTATATTTGGTATTTCGTTTTTTTGAACCAATGATTTAACAGGGCAAAATAGAAGGTGAAATGGAAATCCCTTACAAAATAGGACTTGCAGGGAATATCAGCATATGGTAAATTATTTACAAAGGTAATCTTACAGAAAACAGATGAATTCAATATTCTGACAGGTTTATCACTCCCTAATATTAAGGAAGGAGGATGCGCGAAAAAGAGTTTTTTCCTAAGGATGAGAGGATAAAAGGAAAGAAGTAGCAGGGAATTTACTTTTTAATTTTATCGATTTTCCGTTAGGTTCATTTGCCCCGATTTTTTATCGGGGGGGGGTGAAATGGATGAAACTGTATTGAGCGATTACTTAATAGGTAAGGAGGAGATAAAGATGGAATTGAAAAGTTTTATAAAAAAAGTTTTGATGACAGTATTGACGCTGGCTGTCTGCATACCTGTGATTATGAAGGTTGCAAGCGCGAATGCGTCGGAAGGTGCTACCGTCGATGTGGCGATTCAGTTTTTTGATGCTGCGGGAAATCCAGTTACTAATGTAAACGCAGGAGACCAGGTAACTATCAAAGTGACTTTAACGCCAAAAAATGAAGAGGGAACACCGGTAGGTCTTGAAAGTATAGATATGTTTTCAGCGGATATTTATATTGATGGATTTGAAGGGGTTTCCAATATTTCCTTAGAAAATCAAATGGAATATACAGGAACGTTTACAGTTGAGCCATGCTTTGATGCAAATTATATGCCTTCATGCGAAGTGGTAAATGGTCTTGCTTACTATAATATCAGCGTTAGCGCCAATGACCCCAATGTAGTAGGATACGAAGAAAAAAAACAATCCTTCGAGTTTAGCAAGAAAGAATCATTGACTACGCCGATAGCAGAGAGACCTACTGGCCCATCTACTAACCCTGGCGGCGGTGATTCCAATGAAGGCTCCGGCGGCAATTCCAATAACGGTTCCAGTTCTTCCGGCGGTTCGTCCAATCCCGCACCGGCAGCAGGAGGTGGCGGCGGTGGAGCGGCAGCACCTGCTGGCAATGGCGGAGCAGCTGGAAATGCAGGAGCTTCTACGGTAGGCGGTATTTACACGGCGACATCCATGAACAATGTTGCAGTAACGTCTCCGCTTGCAACAGTGGCGGCAGCAGCAGGGCTCAGCGAAGCAGACGTGGCAGCTGGTGCGAACGTAAGAACGTATATTTGCGACAGCCGCGACAGAGAGATGAAGGATGCTTTGAAAGCAGTTGCAGAGACAGGCGGCAGAAGCGTTGTGGCATATCTCAATGTTGATTTATACACGATTACAAAAGCCGGTGTAATTACGAATGTCCGCAATACGGCAGCGCCGGTTACGATAACCTTTGGTTTGCCCGGTTCACTGGCAAACGCAGGACATAGTTATTCCATCCTGTGCCTGAACCCGGACGGGACACCAGCTCTCTTCGAAGATATTGATACGAACAATGCGACAATTACGATCAATGCAACGGCTTTTGGGACGTACGCAGTAGTGATTAATCCGTAATATATGATAGAAGAATAGGAAAAGATGCCCGGGCGTATGGCTTGGGCATTTTTTTGGGCGAAATAATGTATTTTGCTTTGTGGTAAGTGATAAAAAAGAACTTTGGCGGTCTTTTTTTAACAATGGAATAGACTTTATGCCCGGGGAGTGATATACTGTAATCAACAATTAGTTTTGAAAATGAGAGAAGGGAGGAAATATGACAGACAGCGAAAAACTTGATTTGTTACTTGAAAAAATAAATGCTATGGAAACCAAAATGGATACCATGGAAACTAAAATGGATATTATGGAGACGAATGTAAAAAATGTTAAGGCAGATGTAAAAGATATTAAGTTGATTCTTGAAAATGAAATTCGTGTAAATATCCAGCGGGTTGCAGAAGGGCATCTGGATTTATCGAGAAATCTGCATGAGGCCATGAGACCCAGTAATGAAGTGGAGATGTTGGCGATCAAAGTAAGAATGCTGGAAACGGATGTAAAAGAGTTAAAAGCGAAGCTGGCATAAAATATATATTGCAAAAAAAGTGCAAAGCCTGTGAAAGTATTCAGGACTTTGCACTTTTTAGGAATAAAATTCCAATCTTGTCCATATAATATACTAATTCTGCTTGGAGAGAAGAAAAGCGGAAAAGATGAAGCACGGTAAAAATGCTGGAATGGCAGAAAAGGGGTGAATTATGGCAAGAGGCGTCAGGAAATCGATAGAAGAGAAAATCGCCGATAAGCAGGAAGTGATCGAGGCATTGGAAGAGAGAGTTCGGAAGGAGAAGGAGGAGCTTCAGGAGCTGATCCATGAACAGAGGATGGCCAGATTAGAAAGCCTCGGGGAATTGATCGACGATTCCAATCTCAGCCTGGAAGAAGTAGCGGAGATTTTAAGGCAGCATGTAGAAAATGCGGGGGATGGAGCTGCTTAAGGGAGCATGGGGCATAATGATTCAGGGCGTTTGGAAGAGCCCGATATTCGTAGGCGGATATAGAGTGAATAGGACAAAACAAAGGAAAAGAGGCAAGACCGCTGCATAATAACAGGCAGCGATTTTGCTTTTTGTTTTGCAGGACGAGGGAGGGACGTTTTTTGCCAGTTTGTAACCGAAGCAGAAGGCAAGAACAACGCTCAGGCAGAATACGGCAATGTCACAGGCCAGATAATTTTTACCGAGAATTCCGGTATAAGTGAAAAAAATGACGGGAATGGAAAAAGCGCCGGTGTAAATCGCACAAGCATTTGCCTTGTAAATCCGGGGATACTCTTTTTGGAGCAGGATATTCTCCACGCTGCAAAATAGAAACATAGGGAAAAAAATTATTTTTATATGTTCCCATACGGATTCGTTGACAGGAACGACCAGTCCGATATACGTATTGTATCTGCTCCACTCATAAAAAAAGTGGGAAAGTGTTCCTATGAGAATGGTAAAAATGATACCGGTCAAAGTATAAAAGAATAATTTATTTTGCACGCTAACCTCCATACTGCAGCTGCGCTGCGTCGTAGGAACAGTATATGCAAAAGACAAGGCAATTATTTAACATTTTGACTGTTTTTTTAAACAAGGGACGCTGGGAATCCTTCGCGAGTTTCTTTATAATGGCATATTAAACAAAGCAAAGACAGGAAATAAGACGGAGGAATAGACTATGGACATTATTTATCAGGAAGAAAGAAGAATTTTTCATTTATATAACGATGAGATCAGTTATCTTATGATGGTGCTGCCCAACGGTCATTTGGGGCAGCTGTACTTTGGAAAAAGGATCGGGGTGGAGAAGGACTACTCCTATCTGCTAGAGATGATGCCCCGCGCAATGTCTTCTTATGTATTTGATGATGAGAAGATGTTTTCGCTGGCTCATGTGAGGCAGGAGTATGGGGTATATGGCAGCACGGATTTTCGCAGCCCGGCGATCGAGATTCTTCAGGGGAATGGAAGCAGGATTTCGGATTTCCGGTTTCAGGATTTTTCCATCACACATGGTAAACCGGAACTTTCAGGACTTCCTGCAACGTATACGGAAGCGCCGGAGGAAGGGATGACTTTAACTGTTTTTTTGGAGGATGAGGTGACGCATATCCGCCTGGAACTGTTGTATACGATTTTCGAGACAGGCGCTCTTGCGCGGAGTGCGAAAATCGTGAACGACGGGGAAGGGCCGGTGCATTTGCTGACTGCCATGAGTCTTTGCATGGATCTGCCGGACAGCGATTATGAATGGGTACAGCTTTCCGGCGCATGGGCAAGGGAAAGGCATGTAAAAGTAAGAAAGCTGGAGCAGGGAATCCAGGCGGTGGACAGCATGAGGGGGCATTCCTCTCATGAACACAATCCTTTTATTGCTTTAAAACGACCTGCCGCAGATGAGTTTCAGGGGGAAGCGATCGGTTTCAGCCTGGTTTACAGCGGCAATTTTCTGGCACAGGCCCAGGTGGATACGCATGATACTACAAGGATCTTGATGGGAATCCATCCGTCCTGGTTCGACTGGAAGCTGGATGCAGGGGAAAGCTTTCAGACGCCGGAAGCGGTAATGGTCTATTCTACGGAAGGGCTGAACGGCATGAGCCGGATTTTCCATAAATTATATGGCAAACGCCTGGCAAGGGGATATTGGAGGGACAGGGCCAGACCGGTTCTGCTCAATAACTGGGAGGCTACTTATTTTGATTTTACGAAAGAACGCCTGATAGAAATAGCAAAAAAAGCAAAAGAGTGCGGAGTCGAACTGTTCGTGCTGGATGACGGATGGTTCGGACAGCGAGGCCATGAGCGGGCGGGGCTCGGAGACTGGGTGGCCAATCCGGAACGTCTGGCAGATGGTATCGAAGGGCTGGCGGAAGAGATCGAAGGGCTTGGCATGCAGTTCGGGCTTTGGTTTGAACCGGAGATGGTAAATAAAGATTCCGACCTTTACAGGGAACATCCCGACTGGATTATCGAAACGCCGGAACGCCATAGCTCCCATGGCCGGTTTCAATATGTACTCGATTTTTCCCGAAAGGAAGTGGTGGACAAGATTTATGAAATGATGGAAAAAATACTCGGCGGTGCGAAAGTCTCTTATGTGAAATGGGATATGAACCGCAGCATTACGGAATGTTATTCCAGCGCTCTTCCGGCAGACCGGCAGGGAGAAGTGTTCCACCGGTATATTCTCGGGGTTTATGACCTGTACGACAGGCTGACTTCCAGATTTCCAAAAGTGTTGTTCGAGTCCTGCGCCAGCGGCGGGGGGAGGTTTGATCCAGGCATCCTTTATTATGCGCCTCAGGGATGGGCGAGCGACGATTCGGATGCAGTGGAAAGACTGAAGATCCAGTATGGCACTTCCTTCTGCTATCCTGTCAGCAGTATTGGAAGCCATGTTTCAATGGCGCCGAATCATCAGGTATACCGTAATACTCCTTTGCATACGCGGGCAAATGTGGCATATTTTGGCACTTTCGGATATGAGCTGGATTTGAACAAACTTTCGGACAGAGAGCAGGAGCAGGTGAAGGAACAGATCCGTTTCATGAAAAAATACAGAGAGGTATTGCAGTTCGGAGATTTTTACCGTTTAAAAAGCCCTTTTGACGGCAATGTAACGGCCTGGATGGTTGTCAATGAGAAACGGACGCTGGCTCTTGTAGGCTGGTATCGGGTTTTGTGCGGGGTGAATATGCCCTTTACGAGAATAAAGCTGCAAGGGCTGAAAGATGAATACCGCTATGAGATTGCCGGGCGGGAAGGATGGTATTTTGGAAATGAACTGATGAATCTCGGGCTGATAACGACGGATTACGCTTCCGGGGAGGGGGCAGAAGGGGAATTATACAAGGGGGATTTTGATTCCGGAATTTTTGTACTTGCGGCAAAGGGCATGGAGCAGTAAAAGGAGCGGCGGTGCTTTCGGCCGGAAGTGAGGATATAAATAAAAAAAAGAAGAAAAGGAGTTTGGAATGAAACCATATATTCATAAGGTGCAATATTATGAAACGGACAAGATGGGGATCACCCACCATTCCAATTATATACGATGGATGGAAGAGGCCAGGGTGGATTTTATGGAACAAATCGGATGGGGCTATGACAAGATGGAAGACTGCGGGATCATTTCCCCGGTGATCGGCGTGGAATGCGATTATAAAAAAAGCACTACTTTTAACGACCGCATTCGGATCGAGATGGAAGTAGAGGGGTATAACGGCATCAAACTGACGTTGAAGTATGTGATGAGGGATATCTATACGGAAAATATTGTCGCGCTGGGAGAGTCCAGGCATTGCTTTCTGAGCCGGGACGGGAGTCCCATCGCTCTCAGGAAGCAGTTCCCGGAGCTGGACAACGTATTGAAGATCGGCTGGAAAAACGAAGAGGATTCCGTGGATTAAGACAGCGAAAAATGGACAGACTGTATACCGGAAGCGAAAAAGTTTAGGAAGGATACAGGAGGTTCAGAATGGGAATGGATTTTAAGAACAGTGAAACAAAGGACAATTTGATGAGGGCTTTTGCAGGGGAAAGCCAGGCGAGGAACCGGTATACCTTTGCTGCCGGACAGGCGAAAAAGGAAAATCTTTATGTGGTCAGCGCGGTATTTCGTTATACGGCGGATCAGGAAAAGGAACATGCGGAAGTATTCTACAATCATTTGAAGAAGCTGGCCGGAGAAACGATACAGGTGGACGGAGGCTATCCGGTGGATCTGGCGGACGACGTGGCGAAGCTTCTGCGCATGGCCCAGCATAACGAATATGAAGAACATGATCCGGTATATAAGGAGTTTGGAGATAAAGCCAAAGCGGAAGGATTTTTGGATGTGGCTTCTTCTTTTTACAGGATTGCGGAGATCGAAAAGATCCATGGGGATCGCTTTGGACGGCTGGCGGAATTGCTGGAGCAGAATAAACTGTTTGTATCGGATGTAAAAACGACATGGATATGCCTGAACTGCGGTTACGTTTTCGAAGGGGAGAAAGTTCCCGGGAAATGTCCGGTATGCGATCATGACAGAGGATATTTTATCCGGTTCGAGCTGTCGCCTTATGAAAACAAGTATACGAGGTAAAGTGGGTAAAACGGCAAGGGTCTCTTCCTGAAGAACGGGAATCAATTTTGACAGCCTGGGCAGCAGACAGAAGGGAGCGGGAAGAGAATGGCAAAGAATGGGCAGAAGGCCGCCGGGCTGGGGGCTTGGCAGGTATATTTTCTTGTGCTGGCTTCGGAAAATGGATTTTCTAAATATTCCGGTAAAGTGGTATCAACCGGACGCAACCGCCCGCTATTCGCCGTCCGGGCTCATTGCGGGCTTTTAGTGACATCCGTGTCACCAAATTGCTGCTCTCTGAACGGAATATTAAGAAAATCTCATTTCCCTGCACAAAGCAGCTGCGAAAATATACCTGCCAAGCCCCCAGCCCGGCGGCCTTCTGCCCGTTCTTTGCCGCTCTCTTCCCGCTCCCTTCTGTCTGCTGCCCAGGCTGCCAAAATTGATTCCCGTTCTTCAGGAAGAGGGCTTGTCTGGATACATAAAATATAGTAGTATATTTGGTAAGGGGAACTGGCGGGAGATAGGGATAGCGGGAAGAGGACAGAGGATGAGAGGACGAAAAGGAAAAAATACGGTTGTCTTAGCGGCGCTTTTGGCTGCGGTCATGCTGGGCGGATGCGGAGGAAGCAAGACGCCTTCCATTGATGAGGGAATGGCGGCAGTGGCGGCTCTCGATTATGTGGGGGCGCTGCAATGCTTTGATAAGGCGATGGTGGACGGAGAAGATCTGCGGCTTTTATATAGAGGCCAGGGGCTTGCTTATATGGGGCTGACCCAATACGATAAGGCGGTGGAAGCTTTTGGGAAAGCGCTCGGTTCCGGCAGCGGGCGGGTGGATGAGATCGATTATGATATCAATTATTATTTAGCCGTTGCATATTACAAGATGGGGGATAGCAATAGCAGTATTGGCGCATACAATGCGATTATAGCCATGAACCCGAAGGACAGGCTGGCTTACCGCCTGAGGGGAAGCGTGAGGATTGCCGACGATTATGAGAAGGCAAAGGCGGATTTTGACAAGGCGATTTCTTTGGCAGCGGAGGATTACGACCAGCTGATCGATATCTATCTGGTGTTGGAAAGGAACGGTTATAAAGAGGCGGGACAGGAGTATTTTCAGACGGCTCTTGCCAGCGATACGAAGACTATGACCGATTATCAGAGGGGCAGGATCTATTATTATCTGGAAGATTACGATAATGCCAGGAATTATTTGGAAAAAGCCAGGAAGTCGGAAGGGGTTGAGGCGGTTCTTTTATTGGGGCAGACCTATGAAGAACTCGGCGACCTTAATTATGCGATCAGCGTCTATAGCAGCTTTATAGAAGGCGACCAGACGAATGCCAGCGTATATAACCGCCTTGGCCTGTGTAAAATGGAGCTGAAAGCATATGACGAAGCTCTTATGGCATTCCAGGCAGGAATGAATGTGGAAAACTGTACGATCATGCAGACACTGAAATTTAACGAAATCGTCACTTATGAAAGACTGGGGCAGTACCAGACGGCGGCGAGCCTGATGAACAGTTATTTGTCCACGTATCCCGATGATGCGGCGGCACAGAGGGAGTATACATTTTTAAAAACACGGTAATAGAGATAGCACAAGATGTTGTGTCTGCATAAAAATGTTGACGGGATATCTTGTGCATTTTGTTGACTTTTGATTGGGCGGATGATACAATTCCCATATGTGGTGCGAGAAGAACTTCTAATTTGCATTGGCAATTTGCGATCACGGCAAAGGTTGTTTTATAGGTACCAGGGAGGTCAGGATGTTTCATGTAATTAAAAGAGATGGCGAAGTTGCGGATTTTACGTTGGTTAAAATCAACGATGCCATTATAAAAGCCTTTCAGGCGACGGATATGCAATATACGAACGATATCGTGGATTTATTGGCGCTGCGTGTAACGGCGGAATTCCAAGGCAAAGTAAGGGATGGGAGAGTCCATGTGGAAGACATTCAGGACAGCGTGGAAAAGGTGCTGGAACAGGCGGGGTACGCGGAGACGGCAAAAGCATTTATCCTTTATCGCAAACAGAGGGAGAAGATGCGCAATATGAAATCTACGATCCTCGATTATAAAGACGTGGTGAACAGCTATGTAAAGGTAGAGGACTGGCGGGTAAAAGAAAATTCCACGGTAACGTATTCGGTCGGGGGGCTGATCCTGAGCAACTCCGGGGCGGTTACGGCGAATTACTGGCTTTCGGAAATCTATGATAACGAGATTGCGGAGGCGCACAGGAACGCGGATATCCATATTCACGATCTTTCCATGCTGACCGGTTATTGCGCCGGCTGGTCGCTGAAGCAGTTAATACAGGAAGGGCTGGGCGGCATTACAGGCAAGATCACATCCGCTCCGGCGGCGCATCTTTCCGTTTTATGCAATCAGATGGTAAACTTTCTTGGGATTATGCAGAATGAATGGGCGGGCGCACAGGCATTTTCTTCTTTTGACACCTATCTGGCTCCTTTTGTTAAGGTGGATGGCCTGGCTTACCCGGAAGTGAAAAAATGTATTGAATCTTTTATTTATGGCGTGAATACGCCCAGCCGGTGGGGGACACAGGCTCCTTTTTCCAATATTACCCTGGATTGGACCGTGCCGGATGATCTGGCGGAACTGCCGGCGATCGTGGGCGGCAGGGAGATGGATTTTAAATATAAAGACTGTAAAAAAGAAATGGATATGGTAAATAAGGCGTTTATCGAAACGATGATAGACGGGGACGCCAATGGAAGGGGATTTCAATATCCTATTCCTACCTATTCCATTACCAGGGATTTTGACTGGTCGGACAACGAAAACAACCGGCTGCTGTTTGAAATGACAGCAAAATACGGAACTCCATATTTTTCCAACTATATTAATTCGGATATGGAACCAGGGGATGTGCGCAGCATGTGCTGCAGACTGCGGCTGGATTTGAGAGAATTGAGAAAAAAGACGGGAGGCTTCTTCGGTTCCGGCGAAAGCACCGGAAGCGTAGGCGTAGTAACGATCAATATGCCGCGTCTGGCGTATCTGTCCGCGAATAAGGATGATTTTTACAGACGGTTGAACCGGATGATGGATATTGCCGCCCGCTCCCTGAAAATCAAGAGGGGAGTGATAACGAAGCTTCTGGAAGAAGGGCTCTATCCTTACACGAAGCGTTATCTGGGGAATTTTAATAATCATTTTTCAACGATCGGACTGGTGGGGATGAACGAAGCGGGCCTGAATGCCAACTGGCTCAGGGCGGATTTGAGCGACGGGAAGACCCAGGAGTTTGTAAAAGAAGTATTGAACCATATGAGGAACCGGCTTTCCGATTATCAGGAAATGTACGGGGATTTGTATAATCTGGAGGCTACTCCGGCAGAAAGCACGGCTTATCGTCTGGCGAAGCATGATAAAAAAAGATGGCCCGGTATTCAGACGGCGGGAAGCGAGGGGGATACGCCTTACTATACCAATTCCTCCCATCTTCCGGTGAATTATACGGCGGATATTTTTGATGCGCTGGATATTCAGGACGAACTTCAGACTCTATATACATCGGGTACGGTGTTCCACGCTTTTTTGGGCGAAAAACTGCCGGACTGGAAGGCGGCGGCGGGTCTGGTCAGAACGATTGCCGAGAATTACAGGCTGCCCTATTATACGATGTCGCCGACTTATTCGATCTGCCGGCAGCACGGATACCTGGCAGGGGAGAAAAAAATATGCCCGCATTGCGGCAAGGCGACGGAGGTATACAGCCGTATTACCGGATATTACCGGCCGGTACAGAACTGGAACGATGGAAAACTCCAGGAATATGCAAACCGCAAGGAATACGACGCGGAGAATTCCTGCCTGAAGCGGCCGTCGGCGAGCCTTGTGACGCTGTCAGGGAAGGCTGAAAGGGCGGATGTAAAGATAAAACGGCCGGAAAATATAAAGTATCTCTTTACGACAAAAACATGTCCCAACTGTAAGCTGGCAAAGGAATATTTGCAGGGGGAACAGTATGTGACGATAGATGCAGAAGAAAATACGGAGCTGGCGTACAGGTATGGAGTCATGCAGGCGCCTACGCTGGTAGTTGTAAACGGAGACGATTTTAAAAAGTACGTTAATGTTTCAAACATAAGGAAGTATATGGATGCTGTAGTACAATCTTCTATTTCATAAATCAAATTCAGATCAGGGGAAAGGAGTACGAAAAGAGATGGAAAATATTTATTTAAGGGTAAAAGGCATCATTAAGCAGGATGACAAATATCTTTTGATCAAAAGATGGGTGGACGACAGGATCCCGGATCCGTTTTTATGGGAGTTCGTGGATGCGGAAGTGAACTACGGGGAGGCGCCTGACGAGGCTGTCATCAGGGCGATTGAGGAAATTCTTTCGGTGGAAGGAAGAATAGAACGCATTGTTTATACATGGTCCAATATGATCGGAGATTCCCAATGCGTGGGAATCGCTTATATCTGCTCTCTGGAAGATGACAGCAGCATTATACTTGGAGAAGAATATGGGGAATGGGAATGGGTGGAAAGAGACCAGTTTCCGGAGTATATTGAGAATAAATATGTGCTGAATGATTTGGAAGGTTTGGAACTATAGAGGGATAAGAGGAGAAAAGGAATGATTCAAAAACTGACGGAAAAAATTAAAAAAACGAAAGCCCCTGTGGTGGTGGGACTGGATCCTATGCTGGATTATATCCCGGAACATATTGCCCGGAAGGCGTATCAGGAGTTTGGCGAGACGTTGGAGGGGGCAGCGGAGGCTGTCTGGCAGTTTAATAAGGAAATCATTGATCATATCTGGGATTTGATTCCGGCAGTGAAGCCTCAGATTGCGATGTATGAACAGTTTGGCCTGGAAGGGCTTAAGGTTTTTAAGAAAACGTTGGATTATTGCAAGGAAAAAGATCTTGTCGTGATCGGAGACATCAAAAGGGGCGATATCGGCTCCACTTCCAAAGCCTACGCGGTCGGGCATCTGGGAAGAGTCCAGGTCGGGGGGAAATCTTATGCAGGTTTTGATGAAGATTTTGCCACGGTAAATCCTTATTTCGGCACAGACGGCATAAAGCCTTTTATCGATGTGTGCAAACAGGAAAAGAAGGGGGTTTTCATTTTGGTGAAGACGTCTAATCCAAGCAGCGGCGAATTTCAGGATCGTTTGGCGGATGGACGGCCTTTGTATGAGATTGTCGGAGAAAAGGTGGCTGAATGGGGCGAATCCTGCATGGGGGATTCCTACAGCTATGTGGGTGCAGTGGTAGGCGCGACTTATCCGGAGATGGGAAGAGTATTGCGCCGGATCATGCCTAAGGCATATATTCTCGTACCCGGCTATGGCGCTCAGGGGGGAAAAGGAGAGGATCTTGTGGATTTCTTCCATGAAGACGGTCTGGGAGCTATTGTCAATTCTTCCAGAGGAATTATTGCGGCTTATCAGCAGGAAAAATACGCGAAGTTCGGAGCGCAGCATTTTGGAGAAGCGGCCCGCGCGGCGGTGGAAGATATGAGAGACGACATTATGTCTGCTTTGAACCGGAGAGGGTGAATATAACAGGTTGTAACGGGATGCATAACGGTTGCACCCTAATAGTAAATATGGTAAAATTGGGGAAATATTTCGCAATGGAATGATAAATGATAATAGATAAAACCTGTGACGCGGAGGATTACGGATATATGGAACAGTATAAAGAGGAATTTATTCGATTTATGGTAGACAGCCAGGTGCTGAAATTCGGAGAGTTTACTTTGAAAAGCGGGCGCAAATCCCCTTTTTTTATGAATGCCGGGGGATATGTGACGGGAACGCAGTTAAGGAAACTGGGAGAATATTATGCCAGGGCGATTCATGACAACTACGGTTTGGATTTCGATGTACTGTTCGGCCCCGCATATAAGGGAATTCCGCTCAGTGTGGCAACGGCTATGGCGATCAGTGAGTTATACGGCAAAGATGTAAAATATTGTTCTAACCGGAAGGAAGAGAAAGACCATGGCGATACCGGCATTCTTTTAGGAAGCAAATTAAAGGATGGAGACAGGGTCGTAATCATAGAGGATGTGACTACCTCTGGCAAGTCGATTGAAGAAACGTTTCCTATATTGAAGGCACAGGCGGACGTGGAGATCAAAGGGCTTATGGTATCCTTGAACCGTATGGAAAAGGGACAGGGAGAAATGAGCGCGCTGCAGGAAATCAAGGAAAAATACGGATTTGATGCTAATGCCATCGTAACGATGGGAGAGGTAGTGGAATATTTGTATGGCAGACCGTATCATGGTACAATATATATTGATGATGAATGTAAGGCGTCGATCGACGCATACTATAAGCAATACGGCGCAAGAGAATAAGGAAAACAGGAATGGAGGAAGGGCATGGAAGAAAAAATATATAAGACCATGAGCGGCTCGGGAGCTTTGAATATTGTAGTGGGAGTAGTCACCCTGGTGGCCGGGATTACAGGAGGAGTTCTTCTGATTATAAGCGGAGCGAAGCTGCTTTCGAGCAAATCAAAGATACTGTTTTAGCAAGGGTGGGCATTTCCGGAAAAGGAATGCCCATTCGGAGATTAAACGATAATGGAGGCATGGCTGTTAAAATGGTTCAGAAAAAAGGCCGCAAGGGAAAAAAGAGAAGCGGTTATATATTTACGGTACGGAAGCACCCGGAAAAGGGAATTATGTCAACGATTTTGGGCACGCTTTCGATTCTTTCGGTGGGAGCCGCAGTCTATCTGGCATACAGGAACGGAGGGGATGCGCTGCCGCAGTATGGGGCCGCCGTATTTCTTGTCACTCTTTTTTCCATAGCAGGGTTGGTACTCGGCATATTGTCCAGAATAGAGAAGGATAACTATTATTTGTTTCCCCATTTGGGCATAGGGCTGAACGTGCTTTGCCTTGCGATGATTAGTTTTATTTTATATGCCGGAATATAAGTGGAACAGGAGCGGAACAGCGGTATGGATATGGCAGAAAATGTAAAAGAAAGATATGAACTGGCAAAGGAACGTATTTTGGAAGTTTTGGAGGAGGACGGCGTCCGGGGGGAATACGGCATATATTTCCGAAAAACGGCGGCCTTTGTAGGAGAAATGACAGATGCCTATGATTATGTGGACAGCGGAAAGCTGTATGAGGCATCTTTGGAAGAATTGCAGGAAAGAAACCGGAGACTGTACAGGGACATCCTGCCCGGGAATTATGACGGAAGTTATGGAAATCCATCTTATGCCGTAAAAAAATTGGGAGATGGCTACGGACAGCTTCTTTCTTTTCTTTATACGGAGTTAAGGAGCCTGATCGCTTTTGCTTATGAAACGAATCTGTTTGAAATGACGATTCGGATGGAATTGTTCCTCGAAATATACAGCGCTTTTACCTGTGCGGAGGAAGAGGGAAAAGAAGCACCGGATTATGAGGAGATCAGGCAGATCATTTATTGGTTTGTCAGCGATTATTCGGAATTGTCAGCGAAAAAGCGCCTTCGGGAACAGCTTTGCCCGGAGGAAGATTTTGCGTTGAGGATTATTATGGACAGCGATTTGGAGGATATACGGTATCTGTATTATTTTGGAGAATATATTACGGAGGAAGAACTGGAAACAGCAAAGCATTTGAATGGAATGAGGCCGGAAGAGATCAGGCGGATGGCCGATACCTACACCGAAGGATACCGGATCGGTTTTGAAGTGTATGAAAAGGATATTTCGAAAAAGAAAACCGTGAATATTCTCTATTGCCTTGGGTTTGAACGGATGATAAGGGCGGCGGTGGAAAATTTTGCAAAAATGGGACTGAGTCCCGCCATATACAGGGCAAGGGAAAGCGTCCTGTGGGGAAAAAGCATTCGTAAAAATGGGTTTTACGGGGCTATCGCCAACAGGCAGTATGAGTATGATCATAAAGAGGATCAGGCGCTGTATTTGGACAGACAGTATACCAACCGCAGACTGGAAGTAATGAAAGAGGCTTTTGAGGCTCTCAAAGAAGAAGCGGCATTGCTTGGCGGACCTGCGGTAGTGGAAGTGTTTGGGGAAGAGCCCTTTGTGCCGGAGGTAAAGGAGGAGGCTTTAAAACTTTCCGAAAAGCAGCAAAAACTGGAAGTGGATGCCATGGCAGCAGCGGGAGAACTGAGAAATGAATATATCAGAGGGGAAGAACGGAGCTATACAATCATTGCTTTTCCGGTTCCTTCGATCGGGGAAAAATATGAAGAAATCTTTGATGAGACCGTCAGGATCAATACGTTGGACTATAACCTTTACCGGGAGATCCAGCAGACGATGATCGAGGCATTGGACAGAGCGGATCATGTGACAATAAAGGGGATGGGAAAAAACAGGACGGATTTGAAAATAAAACTTCATGAACTGAACGACCCGGATAAAGAAACAAACTTTGAAAACTGTGTGGCGGATGTGAATATTCCGGTGGGCGAAGTATTTACCTCCCCGCTTTTAAAAGGAACGGAAGGTCTGCTCCATGTAAGTCGGGTCTTTTTAAACGGATTGGAATACAGAGACCTGGAAATGACTTTTACCGATGGAATGATAAGCAGTTATCGCTGCGGAAATTTTGCGTCGGAAGAGGAAAACAAAAAATATATCAAGGATCATGTTCTGTTCCGGCATGACACGCTGCCTATGGGTGAGTTTGCCATTGGAACCAATACGGCTGCCTATGTTATGGCGAAAAAATACGGGATCGGGGATAAACTGCCCATATTGATTGCAGAGAAGATGGGGCCGCACTTTGCGGTAGGGGATACCTGTTATTCCCATGAAGAAGAGCTGGTTACTTACAATCCGGACGGAAAGGCGATGGCTGCCAAAGAAAACGAAGTGTCGGCGCTGCGCCATACGAACAAGGGAAAGGCTTATTTTAACTGCCATACGGATATTACAATCCCTTATGATGAACTGGGAGAATTGGCAGCGGTGGACAGGGACGGAAAGAAGGAAGCGATTATCAGGGAAGGACGTTTTGTCCTGAAAGGATGCGAAGCCTTGAACCGCCCGCTGGATGAATAGAAAATATGCGAAAATATGGGTTGCGTGTGAAAACATTTTTTAGTAAACTAAGAAATGGAACAATATATGTTTAAAGGAGATAAAACGGTTATGGCAAGGGTTGGGATTGTAATGGGAAGCGATTCGGATATGCCGGTTATGGCAAAGGCCGCCCAGGTTTTGGATGAATTGGGGATTTCTTATGAAATGAGGATTATTTCGGCTCACAGAGAGCCGGATGTGTTTTTTGAATATGCGAATATGGCGGAAGAAAAGGGATTTAAGGTAATTATCGCGGGAGCGGGCATGGCGGCCCATCTGCCGGGCATGTGCGCGGCAATTTTTCCCATGCCGGTGATCGGTATTCCAATGCATACCACTTCTTTAGGAGGTAGGGATTCCCTTTATTCCATCGTTCAGATGCCGTCAGGGATTCCGGTAGCGACGGTGGCGATTAACGGCGGAGCCAACGCGGGTATTCTGGCAGCGAAGATACTCGCCGTTTCCGATGAGGAGTTGTTGAAAAAGCTGAAGGATTACAGCAGTTCTTTGAAAGATAGCGTACAGGCAAAAGATGAAAAACTTCAGGAATTGGGCTATAAAGGTTATATGAAATAAAGAAGCGGGCGGAGGAAAAAGGAATGGACTATAAGAAGGCCGGTGTAGACATTGAGGCTGGGTACCAATCGGTAGAATTAATGAAAAAATATGTGAAAGAAACGATGCGTCCGGAGGTGCTTGGCGGTTTGGGCGGTTTTTCCGGGGCATTTTCCCTTTCATCGATTAAAAATATGGAAAAGCCTACTCTTGTGTCGGGAACGGACGGTGTAGGCACCAAACTGAAACTGGCATTTTTGATGGATAAACACGATACGGTAGGAATTGACTGTGTTGCCATGTGTGTGAATGACATCGCATGTGCGGGCGGAGAGCCTTTATTTTTTCTCGATTACATAGCGTGCGGCAAGAATTATCCGGAGAAGATCGCGACGATCGTAAAAGGCGTGGCGGAAGGATGCAAACAGTCAGGCGCGGCGCTGATCGGCGGAGAGACGGCGGAGATGCCGGGCTTTTATCCGGAGGACGAATATGATCTGGCCGGGTTTGCAGTAGGCGTGGTGGATGAAAAAGATTTGATTACCGGACAGGATATCGGGCAGGGCGATGTTCTCATCGGCATTGCGTCTTCCGGCGTACACAGCAATGGTTTTTCCCTGGTCAGAAAAGTATTCGATATGACGAAGGAAAGTCTGGATACCTATTATGATGTGCTGGGAAAAACATTGGGCGAGGCGTTGATCGAGCCTACCAAAATATATGTGAAGGCATTGAAAGAGATAAGGGACGCCGGCATCAGGATAAAAGGCTGCAGCCATATCACGGGCGGAGGCTTTTATGAAAATATTCCAAGGATGCTGCCGGAGGGAATGCGGGCCGTTATCAGGAAGGACAGTTACGAGGTGCCGGCTATTTTCCGGCTGTTGCAGGAAAAAGGCGGTTTGGAAGAAAAAATGATGTATAATACATATAATATGGGAATCGGTATGGTATTAGCCGTAGAAGAAAGCCAGGCGGAACAGGTGATGGAGGCAGTTCGCAGGGCCGGGGAAAGTCCATACAGGATAGGGTATGCCGAGTCCGGCGAAAAAGGGGTAGTTTTATGCTGAGAGTAGTCGTGTGCGTCTCCGGCGGCGGAACAAATCTCCAGGCAATGATCGACGGTATAAAAGAGGGCCGTATCAACAATGCCGGAATTGTACGGGTGATCAGCAACAACAGAGACGCTTATGCGTTAAAACGGGCAGAGGAAAATCATATTCCGGGAGTATGTATCTCTCCGAAGGATTATGCGGACAGGGAGGCATTCCATAAGGCGCTGTTGGAAGCCGTAAGGGAGGCGGAACCGGATCTTATCGTGCTGGCAGGATTCCTTGTGGTGATTCCGAAGGAAATGATTGCGGAATACACGAATAAAATTATTAATATACATCCTTCGCTGATCCCGTCTTTTTGTGGGACAGGATATTACGGGATGAAGGTGCACGAAGGCGCGCTGAACCGAGGTGTAAAAATCACCGGGGCGACGGTGCATTTTGTAGATGAAGGCACGGATACCGGTCCGATTCTGCTGCAGAAACCGGTGGAAATCATGGAAGGCGATACGCCGGAAATATTGCAGAGGCGGGTTATGGAAGAGGCTGAATGGATACTGTTGCCGGAGGCTGTCGATGCGATAGCGAATGGCCGGGTGGAAATAAAGGATAACAGGTGCAGAATCTTAAAAAACAGAAAGGATAGTGGTGTTTCATGAAAGTTTTAATCGTCGGGAGCGGCGGAAGAGAACACGCGATCGCTTTGAGCGTGGCCAAAAGCCCGAAAGTGGATCAAATATACTGTGCCCCCGGGAATGCCGGTATCGGCGGGCTGGCGCAGTGTGTTCCGATTGGAGCCATGGAATTCGATAAAATTGTAGCCTTTGCAAAGGAAAAAGAGATTGATCTGACGATCGTGGGTATGGATGATCCTTTGGTGGGAGGCTTGGTAGACGAACTGGAGAAGGCAGGGTTAAGAGCCTTTGGACCGAGGAAAAATGCGGCGATATTGGAAGGAAGTAAGGCATTTTCCAAAGATCTGATGAAAAAGTACCATATTCCTACGGCGGAATATGAAAATTTTGACGATGCAGAGGCGGCGGAGGCTTATCTGGAAAACGCACGGTTTCCCGTGGTGCTGAAAGCAGACGGGCTTGCTTTGGGAAAAGGGGTATTGATCTGCGAGAATTTGGAAGAAGCAAAGGAAGGCGTAAAATCTATTATGCTGGATAAGAAATTCGGCTCGGCCGGCAGTCGGATGGTAATTGAAGAATTTATGACCGGCCGGGAAGTATCGGTGCTTTCTTTTGTAGACGGGAAGACGATTAAGACCATGACTTCGGCCCAGGATCATAAAAGAGCCATGGACGGGGATATGGGCTTGAATACGGGCGGAATGGGGACTTTTTCTCCGAGTCCGTTTTATACGAAAGAAATCGATGAGTTTTGTATGAAATATATTTACCAGCCTACGGTAGATGCCATGGCGGCCGAGGGAAGGGAATTTAAGGGAGTGATTTTCTTTGGCCTGATGCTGACGGAAAAGGGACCGAAAGTGCTGGAATATAATGCCCGCTTCGGCGATCCGGAAGCACAGGTAGTGCTGCCCAGAATGAAAAACGATATGATAGAGGTAATTGAGGCATGCATTGACGGGAAATTGGATGAAATAGATCTGCAATTTGAGGACAATGCGGCAGTCTGTGTAGTTCTTGCTTCCGAAGGATATCCGGTAGCATACGAAAAGGGTTATTTGATACAGGGGTTGGAAAGCTTTGAAGGAAAAGACGGTTATTATTGTTTTCATGCCGGAACAAAGAAAACAGAGGAAGGAATCGTGACGAACGGCGGAAGGGTCCTGGGTATTACAGCAAAGGGAAGGGAGTTGAAGGAAGCCAGGGAAAACGCCTATCGGGCTGTGCAATGGGTTACTTTTGAAAATAAGTACATGCGCAATGATATAGGAAAAGCGATTGAGGAGGTATAAGGGGTATGGGTATCACGGATAAAGAAGCGCTCAGGATGGAAGCATTGGGTATCACCAACTATAACAGGCCGTATGTATGCGATAATTGCGGCGGACTCATGGAGTTTAAAGGGTGCGGCGAATACGAATGCGAAGACTGCCATACGAAGGGGTTTGATGACTATGGCAAGGTAAGGAATTATATTGAGCTTCACAGGGGGGCGAACGCGGCGGAAATCGAATCGAAAACCGGAGTAACGCAGAAATCGATTCGGCAGATGTTAAAGGAATCCAAACTTGAGATCACCGCTGATTCCGTAGCATTTATGAGATGCGAGATCTGCGGGGTGAATATTCGTTCGGGCAGATTCTGCCCCAAATGCGAGGCTTCTTATCATAAGGAAAAAGAAAAGCAAATGAGGGAAAAATTAAAAGGATTTGGATTGGAAAACGAAGAAGAAAGAAGGGAACGCCAGAAAGGCGAAAAACGCTTCCTTCGCGACGAGTAGGAAACATTTTCCTGAAAGTACATTTTTGGAAATACTTTCCTGAAAAAACACTTTCCTGGAAATACGGATCAGAGAGGAAATACGGATGAGGACAACATTAGGAAGAAAAATTGTTACAATTATGTCGGGCATTATTTTGGCAGCCGCCATGTTTATCAATACGCCTGCGGAAGTTATGGCCTATCAGCCTACGGTGGGAATTGTATCAGCGGCCGCAGCGAAGGTAAGAAAAGAGCCAAATACATCAAGCGATGTGGTTGGAAGCGTATTGAAGGGCAGCAGCGTTACGGTGACGGATGAGGTGACGGATAGTGCGGGATCAAAATGGTATAAAGTAACGTTCGAGGGGAATACAGGTTATATACGTTCTGATTTGCTGATCAAGGCGACGGTGAGTACGCCGAATACCGTTCAGACTACGACCCAGACCGTACCGGTTATTACGGCAGGAAGCAAGCCGGCGGCGACTACGGCGACTCCGATTGCGGAGACAAAAGCATATGTTAATTATAAAAGCGTTGTCGTGCGCCAGGGGGCTTCTACGGATCATGAGGTGATGGGATCTGTGACGGAAAATACGTCTGTGATTATTACCGGGGAAGCAAACGGGGCAAATGGAAGAAAATGGTATCAAATCCGTTATACCAACCAATCGGGCAGGGAAGTAATCGGCTTTGTAAGGGCGGATCTGCTGACGGTAGGAGACCCGCCGGCTGCGGCTGCAGCACCGGAAGCTCCTGCGGATGAGCCGGCGGAACCCGCACCGGAAGAAGGCGCGGAAGCCGGGGCAGGAGAAGGAGGAGAAGGAACGGAAGCGCCGGAAGGGGAAGAGGCTCCCCCGGATGGAAGCGAAGAGGCTCCCACTGAAGCTCCGGCAGAAGCCCCCGCAGAAGATCCGGCCCCTGCGGAACCTCAGGCAAAACCCGATTATGAAATGGTATTTACTCAGAATGACCAGGGAGTGGAAGAATGGTTTTTATATGATAATATTAACGGTACAAGACAGGCGCTGTCCAATCTCCAGGCTGCGGCGGAAGCCGGGGCAAACAGAGGGGATGCGGATGAAGAAGAACTTTCCGTCCAGAAAATTATTATTATTGCTTTAGGGGCGGCAGTGGCAATTCTCGTGATCGTAATCGTGCTTCTTTTGTTCAAAATCAAAGATCTGAATGACGATGAGTATGACGATGATGATGACGATGACGATGACGAAGAAGATGATGACGATGATGAGGAAGACGATGACGAGGAAGATGATGAGGAAGAAGAGAAAGAAAAGAAAAAACCTCGTAAAAGATCTATGGCGGATAGTCTGAAAGCGGTAAATAATGCTGGTTCCGCAAAGATTGCCCGGGAAAAGGAAAAGGGAATCACGATTAAGAATGTGGAATATATTCCGGAAGAAGAGCCTTTTGAACCGGGAAGACCTGTCGTATCGAAGCCACAGACAAAAAGAAAAGCGAAAAATTTTCTGATTGACGATGATGAATTCGAGTTTGAGTTTCTGAATATGGATGACAGAAATTGATGCCTTTACGAAAAGGCCGGATAAAGGAATGGGGTATATGGGAAAGCCTGTATACCCTGTATCTGTTATAATTATATAGTTAATATATGGAACAGTGGAATGCCTGAGGGAAGGAAAGCGGATATCGGTATATGATAATAGAAATTGATTTTAACAGCGATGAAGCCTTGTACTTACAGCTTAGAAACCAGATTATTCTCGGGATCGCGACGGCCAGGATCAGAGAAGGAGATGAATTGCCCTCAGTGAGACAGTTAGCAGGGGATATCGGCATTAATATGCATACGGTGAATAAGGCGTATGCCGTTCTAAAACAGGAGGGGTTTGTAAAGGTAGACCGGCGCAGGGGTGCAGTGATCGCTATTGACACGGACCGCGCGGAAACAATAAGAGAACTTCGGAAGGAATTAAAAGTTATTCTTGCAAAAGTAAGCTGTAAGAATATTTCCAGAGAAGAAGTACATGCTCTTATTGATGAAATATATGAAGATTATGGAGGAATCGATTGATGCAGCCAAAGTTCACGGAAAAGGCAAAGACAGCGTTGATGCTGGCAGAGAAAACGGCGGCGGGCCTGAGGCAGGGATATGTAGGAACCGAACATATTCTGGCAGGGCTTTTAAAGGAAGGGACGGGAGTCGCCGCAAAAGTGCTCGTGGAGAACGGAGTAGAGGAAAAGCAGCTTTTGGAAATGATCCGGGAACTGATTACGCCGGATACAGGAGTGCTTGCAAAAGATAGAGACGGATATTCCCCCAGGGCAATGAAAGTGCTGGAAGAGGCGCATCGCCAGGCGGAACGTTTTGAAACGGGATGTACGGGAACGGAGCATATTCTGCTGGCTCTTGTAAAAGAGGGGGAGAACGTGGCAGTCAGATTGCTGAATACGATGGGAATATCTTTACAAAAGGTCTATGTGGATACGCTGATAGCCATGGGGCAGGATGGCGCGTTATACAAAGAAGACTTGGCGAAAAAACAGGGCGGAAGGAAAAAAGGGGGAGCTTCCGTGCTGGAGCAATACAGCCGCGATCTGACCGCCCTTGCCAGAAAAGGAGAATTGGATCCGGTTATCGGGCGGGAAGATGAAATCGGCAGAGTAATCCAGATATTGAGCAGGAGAACAAAGAATAATCCCTGTCTGATCGGAGAACCTGGCGTTGGAAAAACTGCGGTAGTGGAAGGCCTG
Source organism: Lachnospiraceae bacterium 28-4 (assembly GCA_000403275.2). GTDB lineage: Bacteria > Bacillota > Clostridia > Lachnospirales > Lachnospiraceae > Kineothrix. Next base: position 1,496,418 of record KE159598.1, on the reverse strand, counting down.
GCCCTTCGGATTGTAGCCGGAGAGGTGCCGTTTACGGTGCAGGATAAACGGGTAATGACCCTTGATTTATCGGGGATGGTTGCCGGGAGCAAGTATCGGGGAGAGTTTGAGGAGAGAATTAAAAAAGTAATCAAAGAGGTGATTGCCAGCGGCAATGTGATCCTTTTTATTGATGAAATGCATACGATTATCGGTGCTGGAGGGGCGGAAGGGGCTATCGATGCTTCCAATATATTAAAGCCGTCCCTGGCAAGAGGAGAGATCCAGCTGATCGGAGCCACGACGATCTCTGAATACAGGAAATATGTAGAAAAAGATGCGGCTCTGGAACGCCGTTTCCAACCGGTCAATGTGGAAGAACCTACCGAAGAGGAAGCGATCCGTATTTTAAAAGGAGTGGCGGGAAAATATGAGGAGCATCACCATGTCCGGATACAGGAGGATGCGATTGAGGCGGCGGTCAAACTGTCCGTCCGCTATATCAATGACAGAAATCTGCCGGATAAAGCCATCGACCTGATCGATGAAGCCGCTGCCGCATTGCGCCTTAAGACGATGCATATGCCGGATAAAATGAAAGAATTGGCGGAGCAGATCGCAAAAATTGATGTGCAGATTGAGCGCTCTATTCGGATGGAAGCATTTTCCCAGGCCGGGGAGTTGAAACGAAACCAGGATGTACTCATAAAGAAATATGATAAGATGAAACAGCGCTTTGATAAAAACCAGAGAGAACGTAAATATGTGGTCGGTGAAAATGAAATCGCGGAAGTAGTGGCTATGTGGACGAAAATACCGTTAAAGAAACTGGCGGAAAAGGAAAGCGAACGCCTTCTGAAGCTGGAATCCATACTCCATAAAAGGGTCATTGGCCAGGAAGAAGCGGTATCGGCTGTGGCAAGGGCCATGCGCAGGGGAAGAGTGGGATTGCAGGATCCTAATCGTCCCATCGGTTCCTTCCTTTTTCTCGGCCCTACCGGAGTGGGAAAAACGGAGTTGAGCAAGGCGCTGGCAGAGGCGATGTTTGGTTCGGAAAATGCCCTGATACGCGTGGATATGTCGGAATATATGGAAGGGCATTCCGTATCGAAAATGATAGGATCGCCTCCGGGCTATGTGGGATTTGACGAAGGAGGGCAGTTGAGCGAAAAAGTAAGGAGGAATCCTTATTCGGTCGTTCTTTTCGATGAAATTGAAAAAGCTCATCCCGATGTATTTAATATTCTGCTCCAGGTATTGGATGACGGACATATTACGGACTCCAAGGGGCGTAAGGTTAATTTTAAGAATACAATATTGATTATGACGTCCAATGCAGGGGCACAGAGGATCGTGGATCCGAAAAATCTTGGTTTTGCCGTTATGTCCGATGAAAAGAAGAATTATGACAAGATGAAATCCGGGGTGATGGAGGAAGTAAAGAGGCTCTTTAAGCCGGAATTTATTAACCGTATCGACGAGATTATGGTATTCCATCCGTTGCAGAAAGAGGATATGAAGCAGATTGTCACATTGCTTGCTAAAAATCTGACAAAACGGTGCAAGGAACAAATGGATATCGATCTGACGCTGACTTCATCTTTAAAAGAGTATATTATTGAGGAGCATTCCGATGCCAAGATGGGGGCAAGGCCTTTGAAACGGGCCATCCAGACTGTTATAGAAGATGCTCTGGCAGAAGAGATATTGGCGGGAAAGATAAAACAGGGAGACCATGTAAGTGCAGGAGTAAGGGATAAAAAAGTGGTTTTCCATAACAAAAAATTAGTGGATTAAACTGGGAAAATATATTATACTGTACTATAGAATGCGCAAAGGAAAGCATATAAGAGTTTTAGGAGGACATAAGAAATGGCAGTGGTGGAAGAATTACTCCGCGGAGAGGACGGGGGCGCAATCAGTTTTGGCAATCACAAACTGGAGGAAAAAGCGAAATTGGTTGACTTTGAATTCGGTGGAGATCTTTGGAAGGTAAAGACTTATAAGACGATGACAAAGCTTGAAAAGAACGGAATGTTCGTTTATGAGTCGGTGCCGGGCACGAGCGTAAACTGTTTTCAGGAGACGCAGGATGGCATCAGCTTTACGGTGGAGGGCAGCGAGGATGCGCAGATTACCGTAGGACTGCAGGATGAAACGGAATATGAAGTATTTATAAATAACGAAAGCATTGGCAAGATGCGTACGAATTTGGGAGGGAAACTGAACTTAAGCGTGGAACTCAGCGGAGACGGGGAAGTGAACGTCAGAGTGGAAAAATAATAGACTTTGAAAGTGTGCTTTCGACAAAGAGCTGCTTTGGGTAAAAAAGTGTTTTTTATGGAAACGGGACGGTCATCAATATATGAAAGTCCCGTTTTCCTTGCGCCAGGCCAATAGTAAGAGGAGGAGGAAGGAATGGCAAAGGCTAAAAATACAGCCGTATTTTTTTGTCAGGAATGTGGATATGAATCGGTAAAATGGATGGGGCAATGCCCGGGTTGTAAAACGTGGAATTCTTTTGTAGAAGAAAAAATGAGTATTAGAAGCAAAAGAAACGGAGTGCCGGTTAGGGCTGGAGCGGTAGGGCCGGTTAGAACCGGAGCGATAGGATCAGGCCGGGCAGGGGAGGCATCCAGGCTTTCCGAGGTTGTCATGGACGACGGGGAAAGAATCGGTACGGGAATGGAAGAACTGGACAGAGTGTTGGGAGGCGGGATCGTTCCTGGTTCCCTGACGCTGGTAGGAGGGGATCCCGGCATAGGAAAATCCACTCTGTTGCTGCAAGTATGCCAAAAATTGGTAAATAAGGGGCAGAAAGTATTATATATATCAGGAGAGGAATCCTTAAAGCAGATAAAAATAAGGGCGGAACGGATCGGGGAGTTCGGCGATGATTTGCTGCTGCTTTGCGAAACCAATCTGGATATTATCGAAGAAGCGATATTGCATATCTGCCCCTGTATGGTGGTGATCGATTCCATACAGACGATGTACAGCGAAGAAATATCTGCGGCACCGGGAAGCGTGTCCCAGGTAAGGGAGGCTACTGGAGTCTTTTTACAGCTTGCCAAGGGAATGAACGTGTCCATTTTCATCGTAGGGCACGTGACGAAGGAAGGAACGGTGGCGGGGCCTAGAGTCTTGGAGCATATGGTGGATGCCGTGCTTTATTTTGAAGGAGACAGGCACGCTTCTTACCGCATTCTCAGAGGGGTGAAGAACAGGTTTGGATCGACGAATGAGATCGGTGTGTTCGAGATGCGGGAAGAAGGTCTGACAGAGGTAAAAAACCCGTCGGAATTTATGCTGGAGGGAAGGCCGGAGGGAGCCAGCGGATCCATAGTGGCGTGTTCTATGGAGGGCACAAGGCCCATATTGATCGAGATACAGGCTCTTGTATGCGGCAGCAATTTTGGGATTCCGAGAAGGCAGGCGACAGGCACGGATTTTAACAGGGTCAACCTTTTAATGGCGGTGCTGGAAAAGAGGGCGGGATTGCAGCTGTCGGGTTGTGATGCTTATGTGAATCTTGCCGGAGGCATCAAAATTATGGAACCGGCTATCGATCTGGGAATCGTGATGGCGGTAGTTTCCAGCTTTAAGAACCGTGCGGTGGACGATAAAATGATTGTATTCGGAGAGGTAGGACTGAGCGGGGAAGTGCGGGCGGTGAGCATGGCGGAGCAAAGAGTGCTGGAAGCTAAGAAGCTGGGATTTCATTCGTGCGTGGTGCCGGCGGTTTGTCTGAAAGGAATAAAAAATCAAGAGGGGATAAAAATAATCGGTGTGAAATCGGTACGGGATGCCATCGATCTGATATAGAGGAGCGGAATGAGATGGGAAAGTTAATGGTATATTTAAAAGGCTACAAAAAGGAGACAGTGCTGGCGCCTCTTTTTAAAATGCTGGAGGCCTCCTTCGAACTGCTGGTTCCACTTGTGATGGTGCAGATCATCGACAGGGGAATTGCCGGGGCGGACGGAGGATTTATTTTTCGAATGAGTCTCATTATGATAACATTGGGCATTATCGGCCTCGTCTGTTCGATTACCGCCCAATATTTTGCGGCAAAGGCGGCTGTGGGATTTTCGGCGCAGTTGAAACATTCCCTGTTTGCCCATATCCAGTCGTTGTCTTTTTCGGAAATGGATGAGATCGGAGCATCCACGCTGATTACCAGAATGACGAGCGATGTAAACCAGGTACAGTCCGGCGTAAACCTGATCTTGCGCCTTTTCCTCCGTTCGCCCTTTATCGTGGCAGGAGCGATGGTGATGGCATTTACTATCGATGTGAAATCAGCAATGGTCTTTACGGTGACGATTCCCTTGCTGTGTGTAGTAGTATTTGGGATTATGCTGATCAGTATGCCGCTGTATAAGAAAGTCCAGGCAGGTCTGGACAGAATACTGAAAATCACGAGGGAAAATCTGACCGGAGCCAGAGTGGTGCGCGCTTTCAATAAAGAAGAAACGGAGATTCGCGGCTTTGAAGAAGGCAACAGGGATCTGACGAAAATGCAGATGTTTGTAGGACGGATATCTGCTCTGATGAATCCTTTGACTTATATTATTATTAACGGGGCGGTGATCGTCCTCATCCAAACAGGCGCATGGCAGGTGGATCAGGGCTATATTACCCAGGGCGAAGTCGTTGCGCTGGTCAATTATATGTCTCAGATATTGGTGGAACTGATCAAGCTGGCGAACTTGATCATTACGGTGACAAAAGCCTTTGCCTGTGCCAACCGCATTCAGGATATCTTTGAAACAAAACCGGGGATTGGGGATGCCGGACAGCCGGTAAAAAGAGCGGATGAAAAAGGAAACATGGAAAATGATAAGGCAGAGGCGGTTAGCTTTGAACACGTAGGCCTTACTTATAAAAATGCGGGAGCGGAATCCCTGACAGATATCAGCTTCCGGGTGCGTAAGGGGCAGACCATCGGCATTATAGGCGGAACGGGCTCGGGAAAATCTTCCATTGTCCATCTGATTCCACGGTTTTATGATGCGACAAGGGGGAGCGTGAAAATAAACGGGATCGATGTGAAGGAATATCCGCTGGAGGAATTGCGCGGAAAAATCGGCATGGTTATGCAGAAAGCAGTTCTTTTTAAAGGAACGATCAGGGAAAATTTGCTATGGGGGAAGGAAGATGCCACGGAGGAGGAAATGTGGCGTGCATTGGAGATTTCACAGGCAAAGGAGTTTGTGGAAACGAAGGAGGGAGGACTGGAAGCACAGGTTGCCCAAGGAGGAAAGAACCTTTCCGGAGGCCAGAAGCAAAGGCTGACGATCGCCCGGGCGCTGATTCGTAAACCGGAAATCCTCATTTTGGACGATAGTGCATCGGCCCTTGACTTTGCTACGGATGCCAGGCTCAGGAAGGCAATTCGGGAGATGGATGAAGAGATTACGGTGTTTATCGTATCCCAAAGAGCTTCTTCCATACAGTATGCGGATTTTATTATCGTGATGGACGACGGAGAAGTGGCTGGTATGGGAACCCATGGGGAACTGCTGCAAAGCTGCGGAGTCTACAGGGAGATTTATGATTCCCAGTTCAAGAAGGAGGGAAAGGCGCGATGAAGGGCAGAAAAAGTCAGAAGGATATTCTGTTTCAAGTGATGGGATATATCAGAAGATATTGGATTTATCTGGGAGTATCTATCCTGATGGCGGCGCTTACGGTGGCGTTGACATTGTATCTCCCTATCCTGACGGGAGATGCCATTGACTTGATCATTGGAAAAGGATTGGTGGATTTTCAGGGGATCATGGTTATTTTGGAAAAAATGGCCATAGCGATTGGTGTGACGGCCGCTGCCCAGTGGTTGATGAACGTATGCAATAATAAGATGACCTATGGAATTGTCCGGGATATCAGAAATGAGGCTTTCCGAAAAATAGAGAAGCTGCCTTTGAAATATATTGATTCCAATTCTTACGGAGAGGTGGTCAGCCGGGTTATTGCAGATGTGGATCAGTTTGCCGACGGGCTTTTGATGGGATTTACCCAGTTATTTACCGGAGTTGTTACGATTCTTGGTACTCTGGCGATTATGCTGACGATCAACATAGGGATCACGGCGGTGGTAGTCTGCATTACCCCGGTATCTTTTCTGGTAGCGAATTTTATTGCGAAGAAAACCTTCCATATGTTCCGGCGGCAGTCCGAGACGAGGGCGGAGCAGACGGCGCTGATCGATGAAATGGTAGGCGGGCAGAGAGTGGTACAGGCTTTCGGATATGAAGAGAATGCGATGGAACGTTTTGATGAAATCAATGAAAGATTGCAGAAATGTTCGTTACAGGCTATTTTCTTTTCTTCCATTACCAATCCGGCTACTCGTTTTGTCAACAGCCTGGTTTATACGGGAGTGGGTATTACGGGGGCTTTGTTTGCCATTCGGGGAGGGATCAGCGTTGGGATGCTTTCCTGCCTGCTGACTTATGCGAACCAGTATACGAAGCCTTTTAACGAAATATCCGGCGTAATTACGGAGCTGCAGAATGCTCTTGCATGTGCGGGGAGGATTTTTGAACTGATGGAAGAGGAGCCTCAGATACCGGATGCGGAGGACGCCCTGGAACTGAAAGATGTGAGAGGAAATGTAACATTGGAAAATGTTTCTTTTTCCTATGTGCCGGATAAAAAGCTGATCCGGGGATTTAATTTGTCTGTAAAACCGGGACAGAGGGTAGCGATTGTCGGCCCTACCGGATGCGGCAAGACAACGATTATTAATCTTTTGATGCGGTTTTACGATGTGGATGAAGGAAGCATACGGGTGGAAGGAACAGATATACGGGATGTAACGAGAAAGAGTCTGCGTACCGCCTATGGCATGGTATTACAGGAGACATGGTTGAAAACGGGGACTATACGGGAAAATATTGCGATGGGAAGGCCGGATGCGACAGAAGAAGAAATTATTGAGGCGGCTAAGGCTGCTCATGCCCATAGTTTTATCAAGCGTCTGCCGGAAGGATATGATACGGTAGTTGCAGAAGATGGGGGCAATCTATCCCAAGGGCAGAAGCAGCTTTTATGTATTACAAGAGTAATGCTTTGCCAGCCGGATATGCTGATTCTGGATGAAGCGACGTCATCCATCGATACGAGGACGGAGCTGAAAATACAGAATGCTTTTGCAAAGCTGATGGAAGGAAGAACCAGTTTTATCGTCGCCCACAGGCTTTCTACAATACAGGAGGCGGATATTATACTGGTGATGAAGGATGGAAATATCATAGAACAGGGAAATCATGAGTCGCTGCTGGAAAAGGGAGGCTTTTATGCGGAACTGTACCACAGCCAGTTTGCGGTATAATGCTGTTTACTTCCCTTTCAAAGTAAAGAGGAAGTCCAGTTCCTCTTCTTTATAGTAAAAAAAGCTGATATAGGCAAATGCGGCCATTCCGATACAGACATAGCAGTCGGCAATGTTGAATTTGGGGAAATCAATGGGTACGAAGTAAATAAAGTCTATGACGTACCCATTTGCGATCCGGTCGATCAGATTTCCGATTCCTCCGGCGATAATGAGGAGCATGGACGCTTGCATCGGCAGATACCGGTTATTTTCGGCTTTCGGGATCTGCCAGTACTTAACGATGAGAAAAAGCATGGCGCATGTTGTCAACGTAATCAGGAAGCCCTGCTTCCCCATAAAAGAACTGAAAGCGGCTCCTGTATTTTCCAGATAGGAAAATTCAAGAATACCGGAAAGAAGAGGATAGTCCGGCTGCCCTTTCAAACGGTCAGCGGCTGATAGTTTGGCAGCCTGATCCAGAAAGATCAACAAGAATACAATGATAATGGGATATATCTTTTTATATATTTTTTTCATAAGCCAGTCTCCTTTAGAACAGAAAATTTCCCGGCGCGTCCTTACAGGGAAAGAACACATTTATAAAAAAAGCACTGACAAATCAATTATCAGCGCCTTTTGCCTTATTTAAGAAGCAGGGGCAGTAGGAATCGAACCCACATCGATGGTTTTGGAGACCACTGTTCTACCTTTGAACTATGCCCCTATTTATGACAGTTCTCAACCGCCGAAAATTATTATAGCATAAAGGTGAGAAGATAGCAAGAAATATTTTCTATAAAGAGTGGAATCCAGGAATCGCTTTTTCCAGACAGTACGACCCTCCCAAACGGGGATGGAAAACGGAAAGGGCTGGGGCAGGACGGAAGGGGATAACATTTTCCGCTGTTGCTTTCCATTAGTAATTTCACTTATGAAATGGTCAAAAACCTAAAGGGAAATTGCCATGGATGGCAATTTAGGAAGCATGGACAGGATGTCCGTTGCTTCCGTCCCGACTGGTTTGATTCACTTTTACCATTTCATTAGTGAAATCTAATGGAAAGCTCCAGCGGAAAATGTTATCCCCTTCCGTCCTGCCCCAGTCCTTTCCGTTTTCCATCCCCGTTTGGGAGGGTCGTACTGTCTGGAAAAAGCGATTCCTGGATTTCATATGGTTATAGCATATTTTTGTTGATTTTCGGCGGAGCCGTGGAAGATCTTTCGATGTATTGGGCCCTTAGCATGGTTCTGCTGATCGATACGTGGTTGATCAGGCAGTTCATGGCAAAGTAGGCGCATTTGCCAAGTTCGATGCGGTCCTGGCGTATTGTCGTCAAGGGAGGATCGATTTCAGTGGAAACGGGCAGGTCGTCGAAACCGATAACGCTGATATCTTCCGGTACCCGGAGGCCGCGCAGCTTGCATTCCGCTATGACTCCCGAAGCGAGATAGTCGTTGCTGCATAAAATAGCTGTGGCGCCTTCTTCCAAGAAGACAGGTACATGGTATTTGGCATTTTCTACTACATAATAGCTGTAAGCCGTCAATTTTTCGTTGTATTCCAGGGTATGAGAGGCAAGGCTGTCGATATAGGCCTGTAAGCGCTGGTCGGAAACCATGGAGTTCGGCGAACCGTTAAGAAAGGCAATCCGTTTGTGGCCGAGGGCGGCAAGATGTTCGATGGCGGAATCGATTCCTTCGAAACTGTCTGTGCCTACATAGGCCACATTAGGATTTTTCTTAATATAATTATCGAATAATACTGTTGGAATAGTAGTAGTATTTAACTGCGCCATCCAGTTATCCTGAAGGGTAAAACCTACGAGAAAAGCGCCGCTATAGCCGTTTTTTAACATAAATGTGTCGTATTTTTCTTCTATTTGAAAAGCAGGATTGACGGGGGAGACAATGACATCCCATTTATCCCTGTATGCAGCCTGCCGGAAACCGAGAATAATCTCGTAACCAAACTGATTGCTGGACTCATAATCCATATTTTCCATGAAGATACATAATTTTTTATGTTCTTCCTTTTTCATTTTTTTTGTGGTATAGCCCATTTCCACCGCCGTGTCCAGCACTGTTTGGCGGAGCGTGTCGCTGATGTCGCTTGCACCGTTCAATCCTTTCGACACAGTTCCGACGGAAATACCAAGTTTATCCGCAATATCCTTAATTGTAGCCATTTTCGATCTCTTTCCTGTAATTTCAATTTTATCTCATTTAGTATATAGGCAAAAAGGACGGATTGCAAGAGAGTAATGTTAAAACATAAAGATACATTTTCGCAGGATAAAAGCTATCTTTTTCGGGAAAGAGGGCGGAATATGGTCATTCGCCCTGTCCATCCCACGATCCGCACGAGGATAATGCCGATAAAGATGCCGATGCTGTCGATCGCCACATCTTTTTTCGACGGCCCTCTGCCTTTGACAAAGGATTGATGATACTCATCGAAGGCGGCGAAACCGACACAGAACAATCCTGCTACGAGCATAAGGGGGATGCCTCTTAAGCCATAGACATAAAGCGGAAAGGCGACGGATACTGCCAGAATAAAATATTCCGTAACATGCCCCAGCTTGCGGACATAATAATGGATTTTTTTGACATAATGCTCCACTTGTTCTTCCGTAAGATCTTTTTTCAATAATTTGTCTGCTGTTACTACAATTTTATGGCTGACCTTCAGACTGAGCTGGCTGCTGGTAACGCCGTCCTGGGCAGAAAGACGGAAGATCATATACATGACAAAAATTGCCGGAACAAAGGAAAGCGGCTTTAAAACAAAGCGTAATGTCTTTTTTATAAACAATAATATATATTTCATAATCGATATCCTTTCTCTCTATAAAAATAGGAGTAATGAAAATAGAGGAAATGCGGTTCAGAGATATGCGCTTCCGAGCAGGGACAGGATGCGTTGACGCACTCTGATGCACGGGACATTCCGTTGAGTCTCTTAAAGCAAAAACGTATACTCCATAGAGTTTACTATGGAGTATACGCTTTTTATTTTGTCATGCAAGTAGATTTCCTTAAATTTTATGCTTTCTTCATAATTGTTATAATTGCTACGCGTTTAGTCCACAGGAGTCTGGGAAGGTTTTACCAGTACAAAGGAAATAACGAGCGCCACTACGTAGAGAACGGTAGTCACATATAATACGTTATTGAAAGAACCGGTTTTGCTGACAATATAGGAACTGAGCTGGTTGCCGGAGAGTCCTGCAAAAGCCCATGCGGAAAGAGCGAGGCCGTGGATCTGGCTGATGCTCTTCATACCAAACCGGTCTGACAGCAAGGTAGGAAGATTGCTGAACCCGCCGCCATATCCTGCGTTGATTACACAAAGAAGGATAATAGCGAGGAAAACAATTCCGTTGTTGATACCGTTTGTCACGATCATAAGGCCGGAGAATGCGATCGACAGAATGAAAATTAGTTTGTAGATCGTATTTCTGTCTTTCAGCTTGTCGGCTGCTGCCGAGAAGCCAAGCCTTCCGCCCGCGTTGAAAACGGCGGTCAGGGAAGAAACAATACCGATGGTAGCGGCAGAGACGCCCATATTGGTCAGGATATCTTTTTCCTGGGAAATGAGGGCAAGACCGCAGGTAATATTAATATAGAACATAAGCCAGGTACCGATAAAAGTAGGATTTTTGAAAATATCCGATACTTTGGTAGCGGATTTCCCCTGGTCTTCCGCCCAGCCGTCCGGTTTCTTCAATAAAAGATGGCCGATGAACATCATAATGAAATAAGCAATAGCAAGCACATAGAACATATTGATAATGCCTACTGCGCCGATGAGAGCGGTCATAACAGGGCTTGCGATTACTTTTGCAAGGCCGAAGCCCGCAACTGCAAGACCGGTAGCCAGGCCCTTCTGGTCGCTGAACCAGAGCATAAGAGTTTTGACCGGTGACAGGTAGCCAAGGCCGAGGCCGATACCCATAATAACGCCATAGCAGATATAAATTCCAAGTAAAGATTTAAAATGAACGCAAAGACCAGTTCCCGCAAAACCTGCTGCAAAACAGATCGTAGCGATCAGGGAAGATTTGTGGATATTTTTTTCCACAATGCGTCCGGCAAAAGCGGCGGACATGCCCAAAAAGAAGATGGCGATACTGAACGCCCATTCCACCTCTCCTTTGGAACGGCCGAGATATTCGGCAATGTCACTTTTTAACAGGGACCAGCAATATACCGTACCGATACTGCAATGGAGCAGAAGAGCGGGGATCGCGGCCCTTACCCATTTGTTGTTTGGTAAACCTTTCATATTTTTTTCTCACTTTCTGTATGTAATATTGAAAAACCCACTCACTCTATTATACATCGACAAATATTTATTTCAAGTAGAAAAAGCCGGTTTTCCGCAGTCGTTTTTTAGCTTTCCAGGAACTTTTTCTGGTTCAGGATTTCTTCAGGAATCGTAATGTTTGTATGATTCAGTTTCTGGCACAAATTGTCAATATGATGTATTTTTTGTGACTGCTTCAAGTCGTACTTTTCCAGCATCTCCTTATACATAGGATTGCTTTTCAGCTTATCACGAATCGCTTTGGAAAACGGGCAGTAAGCTGCGATGATAGTTCTGGCCACTTTGTTTAAGCGGGGCGAACTATTGCCTTCGTATAGGATCCAGGTGATGTAGTCGCGGACAAACATTTCTTTGTAACTGTTTTTGGCTTTCTGCATGGCGGATTTGATTTTGTCCTTGGCATCTGCCGTAAGTTCGTGATTCTTTTTATAAAACTGAATATAATCGAAATATTCGCTGGTAAGGGATGGCTCGGAGACATCGTTCCACCTCGGACCCTGTACCCTTCGGCACATTTCCCAGCGGAATTCGCCGGTAAGCCTCGTCATTGTAGCTTCCAGATCTTCCATCTGGAAGATGGAAACCATCATGCGGGAAGGGGTAGTACGGCGTTTCCCTTCGATTTCCTGCCACATAACGCCGCGGGTACCGATATTGGGCATAAGGATAACGTCCGGCAGAATCTCAACACTGACATATTCCCGTTGGATGCCGGCAGCAGTATTAACGTAAACGGTTTCACGGTAATATGCCCCGAAATCCACGGAACGGATCTTATCTACGGCGGCAGTCATCTTACTTGCCGTAACAAGGCTCTTGTCCAGTTCTTTCAATACATTATGCTCGGAAAAAAGCGGACAGAAGGTGGTAATACGGCCAAAGGTCATTTTGTTGACAAGAGGGAACATGTTGTTCAGCTCAAATAAAACTTTTTCACGATTGTCATCGACCATTTCTTTTTCCATAGCCGCAGTGATCTTTCCGCTTGTCTTTAGTTCATGGACATAAGCGGGGAAATCGGCGTCGAATTCGTTCCGGCTGGGTTCTTTTTCACCGTTATAAACGGCTTTCAGCCATTCGTATGCCGTATAAATATGTTGTTCCGGGTTGGAAGGAAAATGCTCGGCAATGGATGAGAGATAGGAAGCATTTTCCGCTCCCGCAAGTTCTTCGTCCACATAGCCGAATTGGAAAAACATTTTCAGGACAATAGGAATATCGTCGTCCTGGAGGCTTTTCTCAAAGGCGGCTTCATATATCTTATAAAACAGTTTTGTCAGATGAAGGCGTAACTTCCTGCTGCTGTCATCGGTAGAGTTTTTATCGATCTGCGCTTTGTAATCATCCACACATTTCATAAATTCGTTGCAGACATCTTTTTCACATCCGGAATATTGCAGAATCGTATGAAGCGATCCCTGAAGATCATTATCGTGTCCGGCAGCTTTCTTCTCCGAGGGGTTGGCGCCCTGTTCTTCCATGGAGGCCAGTTTTTTCTTATATTCATCTACCCGGCTTTTGTACAGATCCCTGTCGATAGAATGGATTCCTTCCAGATAGAGCATCATACGGCCGATATCTCCGCTGACAGGGGTGGCGTCTTCTTCGTCCGGTCCGAGCCGGAAGAGGAGGCTGACATACAGGTCGAACAGATCCAGACGGTTTTTATTCATCAGGATCTGGGCAATATCCGATTTATAATAATCCATAATATGGCATACGGAAACAATATCCGAAACATCTTGACCCGTTTTCAGGAGAAGGCCGTTCAGAAAGCCGGAATAAGGAATTTTGGAAAGAGGAAGCGTCTGGGTGAGGACAGCAGCCATATTTTCATAATAACTGCCGAGCCATTGGGGAATGTCGTCGTCTAATTCCAATGGCTTTATTTCTTCCAGATCCGGCAGGAGCCGGGGCGATATGCGGTGGCATTCGCACAGGCGGCAATATTCGCCGTAACTGTCCGTAATATAGTGGTAAAGATTGCTGCAGTCGTATTTGATGAATTCGTAAACTTCCAGAATGTTGAGTATCTGTTTAAAACAGGATTTTGCGGCAATCATGGCAAAATCAGGTTTTTTGCTGAATAATGCGGAAATTCCACCCTTTTTACATGGAAAAGAAGCGATAGCCACGTCGTCCAAAGCGGTATAAGTAAAGATATAATTTTCCCGATAGATATCGAAAAGGCCAATTACATCTCCTTTTTCCAGAAGATATTCGCCGCCCTGATAGATCGCGCGTACCGTTCCCTTAATGATCATATGTATGGAATCCGCTGGCTGTCCGCTCTGGCAGATAACGGTTCCTTTTTGTATTTCTTTCGTCATGGTACCCTCCTGAAAGTAATAATGATAAAAAAATAACGTACATATTTATTATACAGATTCTTCCGGGGAAATACAATAGAGAAAGTGCTGCTGTACATTTTTCCATTTTATGATATACTTAACATCAAAGGAACAAATTTTAATCAACTTTTAGCAGGAACTATAAGGGAGAGAGAGGACGCGATGGAGAAAGACATGTTATATATGCATGAGGTTGCGAACGGATACCGCCCGGATGTGGAAAGAATGATCCGGTATATACCATGGCTGGAGTCAAAGGTAGGGAATACGATATCAAATTTATACCAGGGAAACGGAATTGAGGAACATTCCATACCTTTTCCAGTATATGACGGCACTTTGATGAACCTTGTGAAAGATGCGAAGAGAACACAGCTGCTGGATCGCAATTATGCATATGTGTATTCGCGGCACAGGATCCGCACGGTTGAGGACGAGCAGCGCCTGATAGAACGGGCGACGATACAGGATATGGATACGCTGAAGGGCATATTGTCCAAATATATCTTGGGAGGGATGACGAAGGGGCAAGTATGGTCGGAAGGGGTAAGCAACGGTTCCATTCTTAAAGTGCTGCTTAAGATGAAGGAAATATTGGAATATTGGGACAAGCCAATTCATGCAGGGCCGGAAAAGATGTGGTTCCAGTTGTAGGAGAACCGGTCGAGGGAACGGAAGAAAAATGAAGGGGTTACACAGATGAGCGAGAAATCAGCGCAGAAGAAAAAGTATATAGTGGAAACGGCAAGAGGAGTTTTTACGGAGAAGGGATATAAGAACGTTACCATGAAAGATATTGTGGAAGCCTGCGGGATTAGCCGGGGCGGCCTGTATTTATACTTTTCGGGTACGGATGAACTGTTTATGGATGTCCTGAAAATGGAAGCGGAGGAAGCAGACGATGTATTTGCCGGAAAAGTGGGGCAGGATGCGACTCCTTCCGATATTCTCGCGTTGTTTTTAAAAGAACAGAAACGGGAACTGCTCCACAGCAGGAATAATTTGTCGATGGCAGTTTATGAATATTTTTTTCAAAATAAGGTTCCTAAAAAAGAAAATCCGTTGAAGCAGCAGTTCGATGCGGCGGTTCGGATCATAGAAAGGCTGATAGAGGCAGGGGTGGAAGCGGGAGAGTTCTACTGCGAGGATGCGAAAGGAGCAGCGAGAAACATTATGTATGTTCTGGAAGGACTCAAGATTGCCGCCCAAACGCGGGGTATTACGGAAGAAATGGTGGACCGCGAAGTGCTGTATATCATGCAGGGACTTATCATTGATGAGGAATAAATGAGGCATTGCCGGCCTGGAAACGGCGATAATAAAAAAATGGAGGACGATAGATTCATCATGGAAAATGTGAAGCGCATTTATGTGGAAAAGAAGGAACCGTTTGCGGTCAAGGCGCGGGAATTGAAAGAGGAGATACAAAGCTACCTGAATATTGCCGGTGTGGAAGATGTGAGAGTATTGATCCGCTATGACGTGGAAAACTTGTCGGAGGATATCTTCGAGGCGGCTTGCAGGATTGTGTTTTCCGAACCGCCGGTAGATATTTTGTATAGAGAGAATTTTGACATACCGCAGGGAGGGAGAGTATTCAGCGTGGAATTTCTCCCGGGACAGTTTGACCAGCGGGCAGATTCCGCCGTACAATGCGTCCGGTTTTTGAAAGAAGATGAGCAGCCTGTGATCCGAACAGCGGTAACCTATTTGGTAATAGGAGATATTTCCGATGATGAATTTGACAGAATAAAAGGGTATTGCATCAATCCGGTGGATTCCAGGGAGACAGGAATGGAGAAACCGGATACGCTGAAGACGGAGTTTAAGGAACCGGAAGATGTAGCTGTTTTTGAAGGTTTTCGAAAGATGGCAGAGGACAGGCTGAGAGAATTGTACGATTCTCTTGGATTGGCGATGACTTTCAGAGACTTCCGGCATATCCGGAATTATTTTAACGGGGAGGAAGACAGAGATCCCACGGTAACGGAGATAAGAGTGTTGGATACATACTGGTCAGACCATTGCCGCCATACCACGTTTTCTACGGAATTGAAACATGTGGAGTTTGGCGAGGGGTATTACCGGTCGCCCATTGAGACGACGTATCAGAGTTATCTCGACACGAGGGAAGAGATGTTCGGCGGACGAAAAGACAAATTTGTCTGCCTGATGGATCTGGCGCTGATGGCTATGCGCAAGTTAAGGAAAGACGGTAAATTAGAAGATATGGAAGAGTCCGATGAGATCAATGCCTGTTCCATTGTCGTTCCGGTGGAAATGGATTATGGCGACGGGCCGGTGACGGAAGAATGGCTGGTATTCTTTAAAAACGAGACTCATAACCACCCTACGGAAATAGAACCTTTCGGCGGTGCGGCGACTTGCCTTGGCGGGGCGATCAGAGATCCGCTTTCCGGCCGGGGATATGTATATCAGGCAATGCGTGTGACAGGAGCGGCTGACCCTACAACGCCGATAGAAGATACGCTGCGGGGAAAGCTGTCCCAGAAGAAACTGGTACGCGGGGCAGCCAGCGGTTATTCCTCTTATGGAAACCAGATCGGCCTGGCTACCGGTTACGTAAAAGAGATTTATCATCCCGATTATGTAGCAAAGAGAATGGAAATCGGCGCGGTAATGGGAGCTGCTCCGAGAAGCAATGTGATCCGGGAAAACTCCGATCCGGGGGATATGATTATCTTATTGGGCGGAAGAACCGGAAGGGACGGCTGCGGCGGAGCGACCGGTTCTTCCAAAGTGCATACGGAGAGTTCGATCGAGACTTGCGGCGCGGAGGTACAGAAGGGAAATGCGCCGACAGAGCGTAAAATACAAAGGCTTTTCAGGCGGAAGGAAGTCAGCCGGCTGATCAAAAAGTGCAACGATTTCGGAGCCGGCGGCGTGTCGGTTGCCATTGGCGAACTGGCGGCCGGGCTGGTAGTGGATTTGGATAAGGTTCCGAAAAAATACGAGGGACTGGACGGCACGGAACTGGCGATTTCCGAATCACAGGAAAGGATGGCGGTCGTGGTTTCACCGGAAAATGCAGATGCATTTCTGGATTATGCGGCAGAGGAAAATCTGGAGGCTTTGCCGGTTGCGGAAGTGACGGAGGAGGCAAGGCTGGTACTGAAATGGCGGGGAAAGGAAATCGTCAATATCAAACGTTCCTTTTTGGATACCAACGGCGCGCATCAGGAAACGGATGTGAAGGTCGATATCCCGGAAAAAGAAGATAATTATCTGAACCGGATAGCAGTGCCGGCTGTGGCAGGACTGTTGGAAAAAGAGGATGTGAAGGCGGCATGGCTTGCTTTGTTGAACGATTTGAACGTATGCTCCCAAAAAGGGCTTGTGGAAATGTTTGATTCATCGATCGGCGCGGCGTCGGTTTTCATGCCTTACGGCGGAAAATACCAGATGACGGAGACGCAGACGATGGTTGCCAAGCTTCCGGCGCTGAAAGGAAAAACGGATACGGTGACGATGATGAGCTATGGCTTTGATCCTTGCCTGTCTTCCTGGAGCCCTTATCACGGGGCGATCTATGCGGTGACGGAATCCATGGCGAAGATTGTTGCCAGCGGGGGTGATTGCAGGAATATACGCTTTACATTCCAGGAATATTTCAGGCGGATGACGGCAGACCCCGAACGATGGAGCCAGCCTTTTGCCGCTCTTCTTGGGGCATATGATGCGCAGATCGGGTATGGTCTGCCGTCGATCGGCGGTAAAGACAGTATGTCGGGAACATTTAATGACATTGACGTTCCGCCGACCCTTGTTTCCTTTGCCGTGGATGTGGCAAAGGGAAGCAATATGATTACCCCGGAATTGAAAAAAGCCGGAAATAAGCTGGTGCAGTTCTGGATTGAAAAGGATGAATATGATATTCCGGTATACGAGGAGGTCTTAAAGCTATACTGCCAGATAACGGCATTGATCGACGATGGAACCGTAGTTTCCGCTTATGCGGTAGATGCGAAGGGAATCGCAGCGGCTCTTAGCAAGATGGCATTTGGAAATAAAATGGGCATAGAGATTTCGGGAGAACTTTCTGCCAAAGAATTGTTTGAAAATGGCCTGGGAGATATTGTCGCGGAAGTGGAGGCCGGTAAACTGGAACGGCTGGAGGGTATTGACAACTGCCGGATGATAGGGGAAGTAACGGAAAAGGCTGGATTTGCATATAAAGATATGTTTATCCCGATGGAAGAGGCGCAAGAAGCCTGGACTTCCAGATTGGAGAAGGTATTTCCCACTAAAGCGGCTAGGAACATTTCACTGGTGGAATCGCCGTTGTACAGTGCGGATAAGATCTATGTGTGCAAGGAAAAAGTGGCGAGGCCCACAGTATTTATACCGGTGTTCCCGGGTACCAACTGCGAGTATGACAGCGCGAAGGCATTCGAGCTGGCCGGGGCGAAAGTGGTTACGAGAGTGTTTAAAAACCGGACGGCAGAGGATATCAGGGAATCGGTGGATGTGTTTGAAAAGGGGATTAGCGAGGCACAGATCATTATGTTCCCCGGAGGCTTTTCGGCCGGTGATGAGCCGGACGGCAGCGCCAAATTTTTTGCTACCGCTTTTCAGAACGCAAGGATAAAAGAGGCGGTAATGAGGCTGCTTTCCGAAAGAGACGGGCTTGCTTTGGGAATTTGCAATGGTTTCCAGGCGCTGATCAAGCTCGGGCTGGTTCCTTCCGGCGATATTACCGGACAGAATGAGCAGTCTCCTACATTGACTTTTAATACGATTAACCGCCATATATCCAGAATGGTTTATACGAAGGTGGTTTCCAATAAATCGCCATGGCTGCAAGAGGCGGAACTGGGCGGGGTGTATGTGACTCCGGCATCCCATGGGGAGGGCCGTTTTGTCGCGTCGAAGGAGTGGATTGACCAATTGTTTGCGAATGGCCAGGTGGCTACTCAATATGCGGATATCGATGGAAATGTGACTATGGATGAAGAATGGAATGTGAACGGTTCCTATGCATCTATCGAGGGTATTACTTCCATGGACGGCAGATGTTTTGGCAAGATGGCCCATGTGGAACGTTGCGGGAAGTCCGTGGCAATGAATATTTACGGAAATCAGGATATGGGTGTGTTCCGTTCCGGTGTCCGTTATTTTTACTGATGATTGATCGGGTGAGCAAAGCCGCTTTATCAGCCGCTTCCGTAAAACGGGGCGGTTGTAAAGCGGTATTTCACGGTTAAAGATAATATTGGCAGAAGGAGTAAAAAAATATGAATTTGAGCAGATGGAGAGAGACTGTGAACCGTTATATAGTAAATGCAATAATCCTTGTGATAGCCTGGGGAGGAATGTTTAGGAGGGCTTTTAATTGCGATACCCTGGCACACATGGCGAACGCATGGGGAGACATTGAGCATAGAATGACGCATGGAAGATACTTGTCGGCCTTCCAGGACTGGCTGCTGTACCAGATGGGATTATCCACGGCAAGCCATACTGGAATAACGGCGATGGTGGAAGTGGCGCTATTGGCATTTGCGGTCTGTATCCTGCAGAGTTGTTTTGAGGAGAAGATAGGAAAGCCTTCCGGCATTTATGAGCAGTTGGCATGGACGGCTATCTTTTCGTTGGTTTTTACCAACGTATTATTTGCGGAGTCTTTTATGTTTGGAGAATGCGCTCTGATGTTCGGGATAGCATATCTATTGGCAGCCTTGGGAATCTGGGCGTTTACCCGAAGAAAATATGGGCTGGCATTTTTATTTTTTATCCTCTCGACGCTGGAATACCAGACGGCAGTGATTTATGCGGCAATCGTGCTTTCGGCATGGATTTTTATAGACAGTGAGTGCCGGATCACGGTGAAGACAGTAATTTTGGAAATTGTCTGCGGTGTCATAACGATAGGGGCGGGCGTGCTGAATATGCTAAGTTTGAGCCTGTTGGCAAGGCTGGGAGTGGTGAAGGAAGCGGCACGGTCGGCCGATGTCCATGATTGGGTTCAAAAAGCGGCTAAATGCATGACGGATCTTGGACAGGTATTGTTAAACAGCAGAGGGCTGCTTCCGAAAGTCGGTCTGCCGTTCATGGTGTTATGTATTGCTATGGGGATTGTTATTTGGAAATTCTGGAAAGAAAAAAAATTATATGCCATCATATATTATATTTTGCTGGTTGTCGGCATGCTCGCCATGGTTTATCTTCTTCCTATGCTGCAGCCTGACACGAGGACGTATCCCAGAATTATTTGGACATTTTATTCAATGCAGGCGATGCTTTTCCTAATCGCTTTTTGGCTCATGACGAAGAAAGGAAAAGAGGTTCTTTGTTATATATGCGGCGCTTATTTGCTGGTTCAGATCCTGTTCTGCAATATTATCGTTACAAACCACATGGTAAGCAATACGCTGGATAAAACGTATGCCATGATGGTATATGAAAAGATTGTGGAATACGAAGAGGAGACAGGACAGGAAGTGAAAAAGCTTGCTGTTGCCAACGATATCGATTGCCCTTTCAGCTATAATAATGTCTATTATAAAACAGATCAGATCAATGAAAGAGCGTTGGGTACCGTATCAAACACAATGGTGAATATCGCGAGCGGAAGGGAGTTTGAAAAGGTACCGATGGATGAAACCGTGTACCAAACCTATTTTGGGGATCAGAACTGGGATTATTTCGATGCTTCCGAACAGTTGGTGATTATCGGGGATACGGCGTATTGGATGATTTTTTAAGGAACTGGTTTTGGAACGGTTTTCGATAAGTCGGAAAAGAGGAATGGAGTAGAAAAATGCGGGCATTTTTAATTTTGGAGGACGGTACCGTATTGGAAGGAATACGTATCGGTGCCGAAAAAGAAATCATCAGCGAAATTGTTTTTAATACATCTATGGCGGGCTATCCGGAAGTATTGACGGATCCTTCTTATGCGGGCCAGGCGGTCTGCATGACATATCCCATGATTGGGAATTACGGGGTATGCAGAGAGGATATGGAATCGTCAAGGCCATGGGTGGACGGGTTGATCATAAGGGAATTGGCCCGGAGAGGAAGCAATTTCCGTAAGGATGTGGATCTGGGCCGGTTTCTTGAGGAATTTGATGTGCCGGGAATCGCCGGAATCGATACGAGGGCATTGACAAAGATACTTCGCGAAAAAGGGACGATGAACGGCATGATTACAACGGATGAGGCGTATTCCCTGGAGAAGATACTCCCCCGGTTAAAGGCGTATACTACCGGCAAAGTAGTGGAAAAGGCAACATGCGGACAAAAGTATGTGCAGAGAGGTTCCGGAGAGGGAAAGAAAGTGGCGCTGCTGGATCTCGGGGCAAAAGAAAATATAGCAAGGTCTTTGACGAGGCGGGGCTGTGATGTGACGGTATATCCGGCATTTACTAAGGCAGAGGAGATTTTAGCGGACAGACCGGACGGCATCATGTTAAGCAACGGCCCCGGCGATCCGAAAGAATGCACATCGATTATAAAAGAGATCGGGAAATTATATGAGACGGATATTCCGGTGTTTGCCATCTGCCTTGGGCATCAGTTGATGGCGCTGGCCACCGGGGCGGATACTTTTAAAATGAAGTATGGCCACCGGGGCGGGAACCATCCGGTTAAGGATCTGCGTACGGGAAGGGTATACATTTCTTCCCAGAACCACGGGTATGTGGTGGACATGGATAAGCTGGATCCAAATGTAGCTGTGCCGGCTTTTATAAATGTAAACGATGGTACAAACGAAGGGCTGGCTTATACGGGTAAAAAAATTTTTACGGTGCAGTTTCATCCGGAGGCTTGTCCGGGGCCGCAGGATTCGGCATATTTGTTCGATCGTTTTATAGAGATGTTAAACTGATGTGAGGAGAGGAAAAAAGATGCCAAAAAATCCTAATATAAAAAAAGTGCTGGTCATTGGATCAGGGCCGATCGTGATCGGACAGGCGGCAGAATTCGATTATGCGGGTACCCAGGCGTGCCGCTCGCTGAAGGAAGAAGGAATCGAAGTTATATTAGTCAATTCCAATCCGGCTACCATCATGACCGACAGGGATATTGCGGATAAAGTATATATAGAGCCTTTGACGGTAAAGGTTCTGGAACAGATTATCGAAAAGGAGAAGCCGGATAGCGTGCTGCCTACGTTGGGCGGACAAGCGGGGTTAAACCTGGGCATGGAGCTGGATGAATCAGGTTTTTTGAACAAACATAATGTGACTCTTCTCGGAACTACCGCCAGGACGATAAGAAAAGCGGAAGACCGCCTGGAGTTTAAGGAGACGATGGAAAAAATCGGGGAACCCTGCGCGGCCTCCCTGGTGGTGGAAAACGTGCGGGACGGGGCGGATTTCGCAGGAAAGATAGGCTATCCGGTAGTGCTTCGTCCGGCTTATACGCTGGGAGGCTCAGGGGGCGGTATCGCCCATAACCGGATGGAACTGGAGGAAATTCTGGAGAACGGGCTGCGCCTTTCCCGGGTAGGGCAGGTATTGGTGGAAAGGTGCATTGCGGGATGGAAGGAAATCGAATATGAAGTGATGCGGGACAGCGCGGGCAACTGTATTACCGTCTGCAATATGGAAAATATGGATCCGGTAGGAGTCCATACCGGTGACAGCATCGTAGTGGCGCCTTCCCAGACGCTGATGGACAAGGAATACCAGATGCTAAGAAGCGCGGCATTGAATATTATCGATGAACTGGAGATCACCGGAGGGTGCAATGTACAGTTCGCTTTACATCCCGACAGCTTTGAGTATTGCGTCATAGAGGTGAACCCAAGGGTGAGCCGTTCTTCCGCCCTTGCCAGCAAGGCGACGGGGTATCCCATCGCGAAAGTGGCGGCAAAGATCGCTTTGGGATATACTTTGGACGAAATAAAAAATGCGGTTACAGGTAAGACTTATGCCAGTTTTGAACCGGCGCTGGATTATTGCGTGGTCAAGATTCCAAGACTGCCTTTTGATAAATTTATTACAGCCAAGAGAACGCTGACCACACAGATGAAGGCTACGGGGGAAGTCATGAGCATATGCACCAGCTTTGAAGGGGCGCTGATGAAAGCGATCCGTTCCCTGGAACAGCATGTGGATTGTCTGTTTGACTATGATTTTTCAGCGCTGTCTGCGGAAGAATTGCTGGATCGGATGAAAAAAGTGGATGACCAAAGAATCTATGTAATTGCTGAAGCATTGCGAAAAGGCGTGGACTATGATGCGATACATGATATCACGATGATAGATAACTGGTTCATTGATAAGCTGGCGGTTATTGTGGAAATGGAAAACGCCTTGAAGAAGGAGCCGCTTAACCCGGAACTGCTGAGGGAGGCAAAGCGCATGGAATTTCCGGATTCGGTCATCGCCAGACTGACCGGGCTTTCGGAGGAAGAAATTAAGGGAATGCGTTATAAAAACGGCATTACGGCGGTATTTAAAATGGTGGATACCTGTGCGGCCGAATTTGAAGCAGCCACCCCTTATTATTATTCCTGCTTTGGCGGCGAGAATGAAGCCGTGGAAACGCATCCGACCAAAAAAGTACTGGTGCTTGGCTCCGGCCCGATCCGCATCGGCCAGGGCATTGAATTCGATTATTGTTCCGTACATGCTACATGGGCTTTTGCGAAAGCAGGTTATGAAACGGTTATTGTGAACAATAATCCGGAAACGGTAAGCACGGATTTTGATATTGCGGATAAACTATATTTTGAGCCATTGACGCCGGAAGATGTAGAGAACATCGTTAATATAGAAAAACCGGATGGGGCGGTGGTACAGTTTGGCGGGCAGACAGCCATCAAACTGACGGAAAGCCTGATGAAAATGGGCGTTCCTATTCTGGGAACGAGTGCGGAGAATGTAGATGCGGCGGAGGATCGGGAATTATTCGATAAAATTCTGGAAGAATGCGGGATTCCAAGGCCATCGGGAGGAACGGTATATACGGCGGAGGAAGCAAAAAAAGTGGCAAACCAGTTGGGCTATCCGGTGCTGGTAAGGCCTTCTTATGTTCTTGGCGGCCAGGGGATGCAAATTGCCATTTCCGATGCGGAAGTAGAAGAATTTATGGCAATCATCAATCGGATCGCCCAGGATCATCCGATTCTGGTGGACAAGTATTTGCAGGGAAAGGAAATCGAAGTGGATGCGGTCTGCGATGGAACGGATATACTCATCCCGGGCATTATGGAGCATATAGAAAGAGCAGGAGTTCATTCCGGCGACAGTATATCGGTGTATCCGGCACAAAGTATCGGTGAAAAGGTAAAAACTACCATTGCGGAATATACAAAGAAGCTGGCAAAGGCTCTTCATGTGATCGGGTTGATCAATATTCAGTTCATTGTTGTGGGGGAGGAAGTATATGTGATCGAGGTCAATCCCCGGTCTTCCCGCACGGTGCCTTATATCAGCAAAGTGACGGGAATTCCCATTGTGGATCTTGCGGCCCAAGTGATCATGGGGAAAACGATTGCGGAGTCAGGATATGTACCGGGGCTGCAGAAGGAGTCAGAATATGTAGCGATTAAAATGCCTGTATTTTCTTTTGAAAAAATAAGGGGAGCGGAGATCAGCCTGGGGCCGGAAATGAAGTCTACCGGCGAATGTCTTGGCATTTCCAAGACTTTTCATGAGGCTTTGTACAAAGCTTTTCTCGGAGCGGGAGTTCGGCTGCCCAGATACCGCAGGATGATCATTACGGTAAAAGATGCGGATAAAGGGGAAGCGATTGAGATCGGCAGACGTTTTGAAAAGCTTGGATATAAGATCTATGCTACCCGTAGTACGGCGAATGCCTTGAAGGAGGCGGGAGTCAGGGCGCGGCAGGTCAATAAGATCCGGCAGGAGTCGCCTACGGTGATGGATCTGATCTTGGGGCACGAGATCGACTTGGTGATAGATACGCCCACTCAGGGAAGGGATAAATCGCGGGATGGCTTTTTGATCCGCCGTACCGCCATCGAAACGGGAGTAAACTGCCTGACATCGCTGGATACGGCCAGGGCGCTTGCGACGAGTCTGGAACATATAGGGAAAGAGGAAGTGCTGACGCTGGTGGATGTGGCATCGCTGTAATAAAAATGGAGCTTGTGTAAAAACGATGGAACATGGAAAAAATTATGCAAAAGAGCTGGATAAGATCATCGGCAGGATGGAAAAGGCGGAGAATGGGAATGCAGAGCCGCTGCCTTTGAATTTTTCAAAAACCCTGCCGCCGGGAAGAAGGCTTCTTCTTCACAGCTGCTGCGCGCCTTGCAGCAGTTACGTAATGGAATATTTGAGAGAATATTTTGACATCACTGTATTTTATTATAATCCTAATATTACGGAAGACGGGGAATATAGGAAAAGAGTGGAGGAGCAGAAGCGTCTGATAGAGGAATATAATCGGCAGACGGAGGAAGAACATTTTACGGGGATGCATTCCACAGTTAAGGCACGCCAGATAGAAATCATAGAGGGAGACTATGAACCGGATTGCTTTTATGCGGCGGCGAAGAATCTGGAAAAATGCCCGGAAGGCGGGGAACGGTGTTTCCGGTGTTATGAACTGAGGCTGAGAAAAACGGCAGAACTGGCGGCAGAGAAAAAATTTGACTGTTTTACTACGACTTTGACGATAAGCCCTTTGAAGAATGCAGGGAAGTTGAATGAGATCGGAGAAGAGTTGGAAAAAGAATACGGCGTTTTTTTCCTGCCTTCGGATTTTAAGAAAAAGAACGGATATAAAAGATCCATAGAACTGTCAGCGCAGTTTGGGCTGTACCGGCAGGATTATTGCGGCTGTATATATTCTAAAAGGGAAAGAGAGGAAAAAGGAGAGAGATGAAAAAGATTTTGGATGTGATATCGGAGGAAATGAAAGGAGCGTTCCAGCGGGCAGGATATGACAGGGAACTTGGAAAAGTAACTCCGTCAAACAGGCCTGATTTGTGCGAGTACCAGTGCAACGGGGCGATGGCAGGGGTAAAACGTTATAAAAAGGCGCCGATTATGATCGCACAGGAGGTGGCCGGAGAGCTGGAAGGCAGCCAGGTATTTGGATCGGTAAGCGCAGTACCCCCCGGTTTTTTAAATCTGAAATTGAGTTCGGCTTTTTTGGCGGATTATTTGGACGGAATGGTAAAAAATCCGAAGTTTGGGCTGGAAGCTCCCGAAAAGGCGAAGAAAATACTGATCGATTATGGCGGACCGAATGTGGCGAAGCCTTTGCATGTAGGGCATTTGCGTTCGGCAATCATCGGTGAGAGCATAAAAAGGATTGCGAGATATGCGGGGCATGAGGTGATCGGCGATATCCATTTGGGCGACTGGGGGCTGCAGATGGGGCTGATTATTACGGAACTGAAGGAAAGAGAGCCGGATTTGGTGTATTTTGACGATAGTTTTACCGGAGATTATCCGAAGGAAGCGCCTTTTACCATTTCTGAACTGGAAGAGATTTATCCCGCTGCCAGTGCAAGATCCAAGGAGGACGGCGCCTATAAGGAAAAGGCAATGGAAGCCACTTATAAGCTGCAAAACGGCGTGCGGGGTTACCGGGCGCTTTGGGAACATATTATCTGCGTATCGGTGGCGGACCTCAAGAAGAACTATGAAAAATTGAACGTGGAATTTGATTTGTGGAAGGGGGAATCCGATGTCCATGATCTGATCCCGCAGATGGTGGAGGAGATGAAAGCCGGAGGCTATGCTTATTTGAGCGAGGGCGCGTTGGTGGTGGATGTAAAGGAAGAAACCGATACGAAGGAAATACCGCCCTGCATGATTTTAAAATCCGATGGTGCATCCTTATACAATACGACGGATCTGGCGACTATTAAGGAGAGGATGGAAAAAATCGGGCCGGATGAAATTATTTATGTGGTGGATAAGCGGCAGGAACTTTATTTTGAGCAGGTCTTCCGCTGCGCCCGCAAAACGGGGCTGGTAGGGACGGAAACGGTGTTAAAGTTCCTTGGCTTTGGCACGATGAACGGGAAGGACGGGAAGCCTTTTAAAACGAGAGAGGGCGGGGTAATGCGCCTGGAATCTTTGCTTGCCGAAATTGATGAGGTGATGTATGGAAAGATCGTTCAGAATCGTTCCGTACCGGAGGAAGAGGCGAAGGAGACTGCCCAGGTAGTCGCATTATCGGCAGTTAAATATGGGGATCTTTCCAACCAGGCATCCAAAGACTATATTTTTGATATCGACAGGTTCACTTCCTCCGAGGGAGATACAGGACCGTATATTTTATATACGCTGGTGCGTATTAAATCGATTCTTTCGAAATATGCGGAAGCAGGGGGAGAGGCAGCAGCAGCAGCGCTGCGGCCGGCAGAGGGCGGTCCGGAGAAAGGGCTGATGCTGGAACTGGCAGGATTTCTTGGTATGATGGAAAATGCTTGTGAGGAAACCGCGCCTCATAAGATATGCGCATATATTTATGATATCGCTAATGCATTCAATCATTTCTATCATGAAACAAAAATATTGGCAGAAGAGGATGCGGCGAAGAAAGAGGGCTGGATCGCCCTTCTGATGCTGACAAAAAATATTTTGGAAACATGCATTGATCTGTTGGGCTTTTCGGCTCCCGAGAGGATGTAATTGTCCCTTTGAATAATCTGTCCTGACAAATGATACGGACGGATTGAAAAATATAAATAAAAAATTTTAAAAAAATATTGACAAGTCCTGGAATATAATTGTATAATAGCAGAGCGGGTTGCGAAAGCGGCTTGTCAATAAGGGATCTTAGCTCAGCTGGGAGAGCATCTGCCTTACAAGCAGAGGGTCATAGGTTCGAGCCCTATAGGTCCCATACCCTATCGGATTTACCGGTAGGGATCATATGGCGAGATAGCTCAGCTGGCTAGAGCATACGGTTCATACCCGTAGTGTCGAGGGTTCAAGTCCCCCTCTCGCTATTTAAAGAATGCTTGAACATGTGATGTTTCAAGCATTTTTTATATTTATGCTCAAAAATGTTGTTTTATACCGCTTCGAATCGTTACAAATCAAAAGACCCTTTCGGGATTTGCATATATAGAGCAAGGGCATCGCTCTATCATTTAATTTATGGGCCGGATAGACCCTGTTGAGTGCATTGGAGTTTCTCAACAGAGAAACGGAAATGTGCTCAACGTTAAACCACCCGCTATGCGGGTGCGCGACGATTGCTATACAAAAATCACCTTTCCCTTATAATAGAGGTGTTCAGGCCACTATTAGAGAAAGGAAAGGTGATTTTATGGCAAAGCAAACGAATTCGCTCGCATATACGAAGTGGATGTGTAAATATCACATCATCTTCACCCCAAAGTATAGACGAAAAATTGTCTATAATCAATATAAAACAGATTTGCGTGATATGATAAAGCAGTTGTGCAGTTACAAGGGAGTGGAGATCATAGAAGGGCATCTTATGCCTGACCATGTGCATATGCTTGTGAGTATACCGCCGAAGATAAGTGTTTCATCATTTATGGGATATCTGAAGGGAAAAAGCGCCCTGGTGATGTTTGACAGGCATGCAAACCTGAAGTATAAGTTTGGAAACCGTCACTTTTGGTCAGAAGGGTATTATGTTAGTACCGTAGGATTAAATGAAGCCACGATCAAAAAGTATATTCAGGAGCAGGAGAAAGCAGATATCATACAGGACAAGCTGAGTGTAAAAGAATAGGAAGACCCTTTTAAGGGTCAGGGCTGAGTAGTACAAACACCCCTTTAGGGGTAGCAACGAGTCAGAAGCAATGTGGCTTGAACGGAGCCGAGGGAAGACGGCTTCCCATGGTCTTAAAGAGAAAGCCAGCATCTTGAGACGCAGCCAAGCAGGGCGGGCTTAGAGCCCGCGTCCCGAGCCACCCGTTTTACGGGTGGGGGCGACTTGATGATTTTGGACACCCCCATTTGCCTTCTAAGAAACAGTTTATGGAATCTGTCGCTTCTGCTTTGAACTGTCAAAATAGCGCATATAGAAATAATAGCTTTGTCGAATTCATCCCATTTTGCCCTATATGTTAAATATTTAGGGTATCAAATAATTACAATTTTTTGAATGGAATAAACTTGGCATGCCTTAAAACTGGGGTTCCATATGTTCGTATACTCACTGCAGCAGTATTGACTATAATATCACAGTAGGCATTTATAATGCCGCCAGACGGGGAAACTGTTAAATATCTTGTAAGGCCGTGTTGGGTTATAGAAACAGATATTGTTTCAGTTGTCATTGAATACATACTGATTTCAATAATGCCTGAAGAAAGCGGCATAAAAGTTTTTGTCTGCCCGTTTACAAGATAGGATGCCAAATCAACCATCTTACCATAATCGAGTTCTGCAAAATATTTACTTTTCAAATTATTTCCAACAGATTGTAAATTGCTGTTTAACTAATCATTTACTTTTAGTAGTTGTGCGTTAAACAGCAATTTAGCAAAATTGATCCTATTCAAAATATTTACAAAGGAAGTTACACTTACTGACGATAAGGCACAAATAGTAGATATCCCTATTAATTCTATAGCTGGTTATACGGCATATTGCCTTAATTTCTGTGCCTTTAACGGTCACGTAATTAGTACCTGTTTAAGCATTTCAGCGATTTCGGAATCGGTAAGAGGAACCGTAAGATCAGATACGAGTGTAACCTGCTCCGTACGAGCCGTCATTATGTATATAAAACAACTATAGTTTAGAAAAATAAAGTATTTTTGCCGAAAAGACTCAAATTACCAATTATTTCAAAAATTGTAAAGTAAAAGCATACATAGAATATGTAGGAAGATATTACTCTGCATATATTTTACACAATACTACTGCACTTATAGTTATTTTTTGCTGGCCGGACGTTATATTGCGGAGTTCGATAAGGACGTTATTTCCGTTAAGCATAAACCTTGTTATAGCGCTTGATGCCGTATTGGCGTTTACGGCAATAACTCCTAGTGAAATGTAGCCGCTTGGTACTGTATAGGGCAAATTTACAGATAAAATCGTTGAGGCTTCTACGGTAAATTCTTTTGTTTGCGTATTCACAGTTGTAATAACGCTGGAAAGAGATGGACGTCCGGATATATCCGCCCATGGAACACTGCCAGCGCTGTTGGCATAATTAACGCTTTGGCTTCTTATGTTACTGGTAGTGATAGCTGTGTTTGCATCTTGCTTGGCAGATAAATTGCTGTTTAACACACAACTATTGAAATCAATGAATTGGTGAAACAACAATATATATACGGAAACCGCGGGTTTGGATGGCCTGGTTGGTATGATGCAGGACATGCATACCGCGGAGAAATTGTATATATATTTTAGACCGTAGTAAAATAGGAGAAGCATGTGTCAATCCTGCTGGCTGTTGTATATGCCGGAAAGTATATTTCGAGATTTCCGCTTGTTCTTATTATTGCACTGTAGCAATTTCCA
The DNA here is from genome assembly GCA_000403275.2 of Lachnospiraceae bacterium 28-4. Classification (GTDB taxonomy): domain Bacteria; phylum Bacillota; class Clostridia; order Lachnospirales; family Lachnospiraceae; genus Kineothrix. Next base: position 1,466,022 of record KE159598.1, on the reverse strand, counting down.
TTTGTTGTTTGTAGACTAAGATATATAACGCCCCCTCCATATGGTTTAGGCAAACCGCTTAATACAACATCGCCGTTTGATACAGCGGCAGAAGGTGTTGATTCCAACGATACGATACACATTCCGTTGCGGACATAATATGACGCTCCGTGAGTAAATTTTTCACCTTTGGTCGCAGTTCCTATTGTTGTTTTAGCTGTATTTATTAAATTGCTGTTTAGTTAATATATTTATGTTTAGTTGTTATAAGCTAAACAGCAATTTAAATCTTCTTTTTAAGGAAGTATCTGGCAGTGCAAATAATGGCGGTATAGCGTCCCAGGAACTTACAAATATAGAAATGACATTTACAGTGCCGAATGGATATAAAATACATTCTGTGAAGCAACTAGATATACTCGGATGGAGTGGATTGTTGTATCAGGGGCATAGAATATCCGGCAATACAATGACTGTTAGAGTGTATAATATCCAAAGTGTTGCAAGACCGTGCAATATAAGTGCGGTTGTTAATTGTATAAGAATTAAATAGCGAGCAAGGCCAGAGCATCTGATGGTTCCTTAGACATCAAATTGTGAAAAATGATGAAACATTGGGAAACTTGCTTTTTACTAATAAAAACGTTTATTTTTTAAGAACAAGGGAAGAACTTCCATAAATCGTTCTTTAGGAGGCAAACAAGTTATGCATATAACATACTTTATTCGTCGATTTATCGAGATAGTGTTTTTGGGTCGTTTCAAAAGAGCTATGGCCAAGGATCTCTTGTATAATGGATGGGTCAACCCCTTTTTTATTAAGGTCGCTTGCCAGCCAGCGTCTGAAGCAATGAACCGTGATCTCAGGCAAACCGACTCGGGTGCCAATGTTTTTCACAATTTTGTTGATAGATCCCTTGCACAGTTTATTGTAGGGCTTTTTGTTTGAGCAGAAGAGGAAATGGCTTAGATAACGTCCTCTTTCCATTAAGTATTCCTGCATATGTTTTTTGCAACGGACAGAAAATGGGACGACTCTGTCTTTTCCTCCTTTGCCATGTATTATAATGACTCTGTTTTCCCAATCAATTTCAGATAATGCCACGTTGCTTATTTCGCTTACCCTCAGACCGGTGGATATAAGTAAATCGATCAGGGCTAATTCGCGTTTATCAATACAGGCATCTCTCATGGATTCGATTTCCAGATCCGTATAGAATTTCTTGTATTTTATATCATCTTTGATTTTAGGAATTTTAGTAACAGGGTTTTTCCTTATATATTCTTCGTCGGCCATAAATTGGAAAAATACGTTTAAATTTCGACGGCAGTTATCGGCGGTGGTTTTACAGACAGATTTTTCATAGTACAATAGATACCTGCGTATATCGTCTGTCGTAATATTAATCAATTCCTTATTACAAAAGTTCAGAAGAGAGGATACACTTAGTATGTATTGTTTGACTGAACTGTCTTTAATACCGCTCATCTTTTTGCAGCCTTCAAAGTTTTTAATAATAACAGTGTTTTTGCATTTTTCTGTTGACAGCATATTGGGGGAGGAAGAGACGAAATTTATACCATCAAATACATTAGTAAGGATATTTACAAATTGCCGCATTTGAAAGTTATTCCAATGCATTTCTTCCCCCATGATACGTGCTGCGGTTTTAAACAGGTAATCCTTGTCAAGTTCCTGGTTTGCCATGAAATATCCTCCTATACATTTAATATATAAAGATATCATAACACAAACATATGTTCTGTTCAAGAGTTGTTTAAAAAGTTTGAAGGTTAAATCGAAAAGAGTGGTTGATAGTATCTAAAGAATAGCTAAACAGCAATTTAAAAGAAATTATTATAACACTATCGTCTACAATAACGGTTGACATTGTAGAGGGATATAGTTTAGTTGAGTTAAATAAGCCAAACACTCCAAGTGGATATAAACTGTTGGGATGTATGGGAGCTACACATAGTACTACAGGCAATGTTGTGATAAATGCTGTCGCAAATAACGGAAAACTCAGAGTTTATAACAATACATCCACAACAGGCAAAGCTATTACATTTACGGGAACGTGGTTGCTTTACAAAATATCAAAGTAGCGGGTATCTAAAAAAATAAAGAAACTCCGCATATGCACCGGCATCTTTGATTAAACCATCATAAACTGTAATGGAACTACTTCCGCCAGAGGAGGCATTAAAATAGATCATTAATTTTGCGCGCCTAACCGTCTGCATCTGTAAGAGTTTAATGCTTGGAGTTATTTGCAGACAAAGGTAATATAGCAGTACGTATAGCCTTCAACTGGCAAATCTCCGTATGGGCGCAGGGTGACATCGCCACCGCTTCCAACCGATAGGTAGGCCATAACCGGGGTATCACGCCCTAATGCAACCATATTTGCAAAGCTGCGTAATGGGCAGTATCCGTTGGGCAGTGTGCCAAGCTTGTACGCAGTGTTATAGGAAAGCTTTGCCTTGTTCTGCTCAATGTATAGACTTATTGTCTGCCCCCTTTTAGAATAAAAAACCCGCATGTAATTATTCGTGAGTTCCTGCGTGGACGATATTTCCATTAAATTGCTGTTTAATACACTAACCGCCTTACTGGAAGCAGCGATATCTTCCCTTTGGGAATCCAGTGCGGATGATATACCATGTATGCCGCCGACATTGGTTCCCAATATTTTTAAACCCTGTACAATGGCAGATAAGCTTTTTTTCATATTCGAAAGTGTGGAGAATATGCTGGTATGACTTTGGATGGCGTTGCTGGTTGTTTCGGCAGCGGTGTTAGATTCAGCCAATGTGGTGTATGTGCTTGTGGTATCGTCGAATGCGGGCTCTTCAATTCCGGAAATACTTTCGTTTGCTGCAGTCATAGCGTTTTCCAGTGTATTCCCGTTGGCCATTTCAACATTTTCTGCTGAGATGCTTTTGATTTCCGAACCATTTTTTCCGCGGGGAATTCCAAAATCTATATAGTTGTTTAATCCGTCTTTACGGATATCCACGGTTGCGTTCTGATCGGGATCCAAAGTGGTGACATTTCCTTTCAGCATTTTGGGAGTTAATCCGTCTAATTGTTCTGGCGTAAAATCCTCAAACACGAAAGAATCTCCTTTGTCACCGACTACTTTTCCTAAATTTAATTTTGGCATAGAATAAGTACCTCCTTTAATTGTAAGATAAAATAAACAATTCCCCATGAGCCATGGGGAATTTGTTTTTTGAAATATAAGAAATTTTTAAAATATAGTGTGTTAAGAATAGAATATAAAAACCAAATGTTGTTATGTTATCCGACTGTCAGGATGAGGCATCCGTTATCGTCGATATGGGCATCGGGCGGATTGTCCTCATCATTGTAATAGAGCATTAAATTTTCATTTTCGATTTCAAAGGCGATTTGGCCTTCTATTGTTGTGACAACACCGTCTTTTCCATCGATACCGTCTTTTCCGTCCCTTCCGTTAAAATATCCCGAGGCCAATTTGTTCTCTAAGTCGTTGGAGACATTATGGGCGCGTTCGGTAGCTTTACCCGCAAGGGTGGCTGCCGCATTTGCCGAATCGGCAGCAGTATTAGCGTTGTCTGTTGCCGATTCGGCATTGAGAATCGCGGTTTCGAAAGCATTCTGCCGCTGTGTTTCCGCATTGTTTCGGTCGATTTCGTTTTGCTTGCGTTCCTCTTCGCTGGATATCCGCTGGTTCTCATTGGCAATTCTTATTTGTTCCGCATCGGAAACCGTATCACTTAATCGATTCATGACATCAATGGCAGCGTTTGCCGTATTGGTGACATCAATACAATGAGTTGTGGCATCGTTGCATTCCTGTGTAGCCTGAACGGTATTTGCAGTTGCTTCCACACAACGTTCGGTAGCAGTATTACAATTCTGAGTAACATTTTCCATTTCTGATTTCAGGCCCGATAAATCTGCCTGAATTTGATGGACCTGATTGATTTTTTCTATTAAAAGTCCGAATTCATCAGAGGATACGACGTATCCTATATCAAAACTTGATTGGGAAATGATGATAAAAAAAGGGAACGATGTAAGCGTCCGGTTTTCAAGATTTGATATGATTGAGATTTCATAATTGCTGCGTCCGCTTACGGCAGACATTTGCTGTGTGATTTCTATGCGGATGGTATTACTGTCCAATATCTGACATTTGTTAAAAATGACATTGTTGTCCGGTTTCGTTCCCCGGATGGATACCGTTACCGCTTCGCTGTTTACCGTATAGGGCTGACCGTTGTTCATAAGTGAGATATCTACATATCTCGTTCCATATCCATCTCCCTGTATGCCTTTTACAAATAAAAAGTTATTATTGCTTGCAAAATCTACAGTATATTGCTGGATAAGTGGAGTAATTGTGTCGGGCATGGAAGTCCTCCTTTCTGAAAAAATGGTTTATTTTTCCGCGTTATCGGCTTCATCCTTCTTTTCCCTTTCGTTGTTTTCGGCATTTTCCAGACATTCTTTGTTAATCTGGGCATAGTATAAGTGTTCCAGATTGTTCATAATGTCTTTCATGATGAAATAAGCGGCTCCGATATCGAGGCTGCTGTTTTCAATGGAATAGTTGATTTGTTCTTTTAAGATTTGGTAGTTTTTGATCATTTGTTCCTCCAATTTTCTTGCTTAATCACCATTTGTTATGTAGACATAAAATATAGTTGGTTTGTACTAGCCCAGACATGGTTTACAGCGCCATCATTATTAGTGGTATATAGTATAGGTGGGATAACTACCTCTACTTGCCGCCAATGTGAAGTTTTATTTTCAAGAGCATCAATTCTTTCTATGGCATTGTTTAATGAATTGACGGTAGCATAATCATTTAACACGCCGGTATTTCTAATGTTCCCAGCAGTTATATTATTTACAACCAATTTATCAAAGTCTCCCAAAGCCCCGCCATTTAGGACAAAGCTGCTATTAGCCAAAAATCCGTTTTCAAACGCACCGTAAGTACCGTTGGTGCTTAAGCTTACCCCGCCAAATGAGCTGCCAGTGTTTACATTATTAATGTAAACATCTTCAAAATGAGCTTTACCATCAGAATTAATCCACCAGTTTCCGTTCGATGCGCGAATGGAATCACTTTGTATAGTAGCGCCGCCAATCGTTCCGGATATTGCAGTAATAACGCCGTTGGTAGTCACTTTAAACTTACTGTCTTTACCAAGAGCAATCCCGTCCGTACCGAGATAAATGCCGGCTTTGTCATCGGAAATAGAAGATTTGCCATGGTACAGTTTATTTCTCTCCAGTACAAAGCCGCCGGTACCTCCAAGATATCCTTTCTCCGCATAAAAAGTTCCATCATTGGACAGCTTCAGCACATTATTGGCACCCAGAGCGATTCCGTCCGTGCCTATATATATGCCGTTTGTACTCGAAGTAAGGGAATTTTTCCGGCAGTATATTTTCCCGTCTTCGATCACAAAGGCGTTTTGGCCGCCGATCCAGCCTTTTTCGGCTTTTATCGTACCTTTTGCGGTCAGGACGCCTTTTTCATCCAAAGTAAGTTTGGTTTCATTGCCGGCGTTGAATTCGAAGGTTCCTTTATTGAGATCGATTTTGGTACCTGTTTTGCCGGCAGAGTAGTTGGTGGATTGCAGGATGCCTCCATAGATTTCGCTGCCCTCTATGACGGAGCCGCCGATATACCCGGCCAGTACAAGGTGGGCGATGAGGCCGAAATCATTGTATGTGACTCCTTGCTTTGTATACTGTACCCGTCCCAGGGCAGTGTTAATGGTTTGGAAGGCGTCATCGCTGAAAAGAATCTGGGAATCGCCGATAAAGATTCTGTCATTGGGGTATTTGGATTCGGGGGTATTGCTGACAATGATTCCCCTGTCGTCAATCGTGACGTCTGATCTGGATGTTTTCAGGGTTTCGCCGGCAGCCAGCAGACCGCTGGCAATGACCTTTGACAAGTCGTCCGCCTCTTTGTTGGCACGGTTCCAGTTGCTGCTGTTAAAAGAAACGGTGGAGGCGACGGAAGAGGCGGTATCCAGTGCCGTTGTGGTATCCGCATATATATTTTTTCCCTTGACTTTATTCATATTTCCAAAAGTAACGGAAAAGTCGTCAGGATGGTAGAAATCCATATCCAGAGTCAGAAGCCTTGCCTTTACGATATAGTCATCGCGAATAATAATATTGATATAATTGCCAGGTTCAAAATCGGAGGAAACGTTTTTAAATTCCTCCATTTCAAAAAGATTCAGCAGTTCCGCGCTGAACTGTAATTGCGGCTGCGATACTTTTTGCAGTTCTTTCCGGCCAAAGGCGAGCATTTCTTTTAACATATCCATCCGTTCGGAATCGGTCATAGTGTCGGTGACGACAAAATTGGAAGAGGACAGTTCGTCCTCACGGATGAACTTGGACAGCTCTTTTAATTGTCCGGCCGTAAAATTCTGCTTCATACTGATTGAGGAAATCATGCGGTCCATTTGCACGCCAATGGAAGATTGTCGGGTTTTTAAGGAAGAAATTTGTTTTTCAACGGCAGAAATCTGGGATTTGATCGCAAGAATGGCGTTGTATACGGGGAGGTATAAGGTATTGTAGTCCTTGTGGTCTTTTTTCCCCTGTCCGGCCTTGATCATAATCGATTGTCTTCGTTCATAGGAAGCGAGTTTTTCCTGTAGCGGTACGAGTCCATATTCTGCCCAGTTGACGCTTTCCGTATTGGAAGGCATTTTCTCATGGGTAAGATGGTTGATCTCGTTATAATAATTTTGGTATTGGGATAGAAGAGAAGAGTAGCCGGGCAGACTATCGTTCCATTTTTTTGTCCATTTGCTGTATGCATCGCATAATTCTCGGCTCATGAAATCGGGCGAATGAAAGTAGTCCAGCATATAAATTTTGTCGTATCCCATATTTACTTCGCGCAAATTCAGGTCATCGGCGCCGGTAACGGTCAGACATGTCTTAATGTCATCAATGGAAGAGGAGATATCCGTTGTTTTCAGAAGATTATCATAAGTGACAAAAATGTCCGTGTCTTTTCCGATCGTGTCTTCCGTGTACGCATGGATTCTTTGGTGCAAGGTGTCGAAGAGAAATACGCATTGAAAAGCGGCTGCGGCGTCTTTTGTCAGGAAAGAATAGACATCCTGCCTTGTAACTTCGAAACATCGTTCCATTGTCATAAGGGAGGTGTCGATATGACCCAGCGTCCAGTCCGGGCATTTTTCCAGAACCAGATGGAGCAGACTTTTATCCGGGTTCGACAAGTTGTAAAACTTAACACCGTCTATGCTTTCCGTTGTACCCATGTTGACCGTGAATAATTCGAGATATTTCTGGCCGAGCATAGTTTCCAGGCCGACCGCTTCACAGTCTTTGCATTCCAGGCGCTGTCCTTTGGCTTCTGTTTTTACGCTGGATAAAATGAAGCGTCCAAGATCCTCCACTTCTATGAACTGCCCTTCGGTTATGGAATCATAGGCCGGATTTTTTACATTGTCCATTTGCATATAGCTTTTAAACTGAATGATATCCGGGGCGTTAAATTTGAAAAAATATTTCTTTTCGGTGCAGCTTAAAACATGCATCCGGTCATGGTTGGCTTTTGTAAGGATATAGGCAGGAGGGACGGTGCGGTCGAATAGATTGGTATGAAATGACAGGCTCATAAAATAAATCCCACCTTTCTCGGTACTTGGTATGTAAAAGTGATCTGGATGCCATGGTTTACCTGAAATTCATTTTTGCCGGGAACTAACCGTATAAAGTGCATATTAAAATCATTGTTTATAATCCTTGATGGAAGAGAGGATGACAATGTATTGTGTTGGGAATCCATGGTGACTATTTCACCTGCTGACAGTGATTTAAGAGTTGTCGTCCAGTTGTTGTCCATCAGGTTGCATATAGTTAAATTAGTGATAGCGGCATTGGATTTTATCGTTACTTTTGGCAGCAGGTAATCGTAGAGATGGTCGGAACTGTTGAACAGGATGAGGTTGGAAGAGGGAGAGGCATGGAACGTATAGTTAAATTCATTGGACCATGCGAAGGGTGAATCGCATTCCATTTCCAAAATGATACCGGCTATGCGGCCTCCGGCTTTCTGGTATTTTACGTTTACCACTCGAATATGGAAAAAGAGCAGTTCGTCAAATTCGTAAGAGAAAACCTGCATTTGTTTATATCCGCGGAATCCTGTCAGCTGCCTTAAAATTTCACGGCATTCGTGTTCGGTAAAATATTTATTTTTATCGCTGTTGATGGTATTTGGATCCTTGATAAGCGTAGCGGTGAGGCGTAACTTGGAACGAAAGGGGGCGTCGAGGTATACCGGCACGGGATTATGCCCGATGTATTCTTCGACGGTATCGCTATCCATGCCGAGTTCTTCATCGGATGAATGGGAGCTTTCAAAAGAAGCGAGAACCAATCCGTAGTTGCTCAACTGAAAATCCCCGATAATTGCGTCTAGTCCGAAAATATTAATTGTGATCACCAACTTTCTTTATAAGCTTTTTGAAAATGAGAGAGTGTCAGATTTTGCAGATGGCCGCACCCGTGTTCCGGGGTGCGGCGTTAGCAGGTTAATAGGTTCCATATTTTCTGGACATATCCAGGTCGTGCCAGCTTTTCCGGATAGCGTCGTTGGCAACGGTTTTCATATCGTTCAGAAAATGTTTGGTGTCGTTTACGTCGCCATTGATGGTTACGAGGCTGTCGTAATGCACATTGACATTAGGATTGTGTCCTGTATGATTAGGAATGGAATTTTGCAGTCTTGTTGACAGACCGGGGATATTCCAATTCCAGAGAGAGGGGGAGCGGGCGGAGAGATTGGCCATGAACTGACTGCTGTTTTCAGGCGCAAATACCGTGGCTTTTTCCGTTGTTTTTTGAAGCGCTGAAGCAAGATTGTATATGGCTCCAGTCTGCTTTTCTGTGAGAATGCTTTCCCCTTCTTTGGCGGCGATAAGAGTATCTTCTCCCAGGGCTTTTGCAATATGATTCCAAGGGTTGTGGCGATCCTTGGTTATGATGCCTCCTTTGGCATAGACTGGGACAACTTTACCTTTTCCATAGGATTTGGCAAGTCTTTCGAGGTCGGACTTATTATAGGAAGTAATCGTACCGCCCGCCACGCCTTCCAGTTTATAAAGTGTTTTGCTGTTAGAATCGGATGCCGATTGTTGGGCGGCGCTCACGGATCGAATCGCATTTGCCGCATTATTAGCCGCAGAAGCCACATTATTCAGCCGGTTTGCGATGCCGTCAAGCGCGCTGTTGATGCCGCTGATATTGTAACCGCTCTCCAGAGTCCTTACCAGACTGTCACGCAGTGCCTGAGTCATATAATTCAGGTTCTGTTCGCTGTAATAGGAGGAAGCCAGTTCAGCCACAAGGGTATCCGCGCGGGTGGAGAACATCCATGCGAGGGTATTTGCAGTTTCATTGGCCTGATACTGAAGGTTATATACTTCGTATTCTACGCCCATCAGGTTTCCGATGAATACGCTGGTCTGTTCCGAAAGAATGGCCCCATAGCTGGCAATCGCCATTTCCCCGCTTTGCCAGGAGGAAATAATGGCAGAAGATACGGTGATGCCGTGTTCTTCCGCGATACGTGCGATTTCCTGGCCGATCAGATTCGCATTTTGTTTTACTGTTTCAAAGGAGGCAGCGATCAGTTGTTCCTTTTCTTCCAGAGATGCCTGGAGGCGTTCGATTTCCGCATTTCTTGCCTCTTCGTAGTTTTCCAATTCCTGGGTTAAAGCATTTTCCTGCTCTTCGATGGAATGGTCGTACTGAGCTTCTTCCAATTCTTTTCTCGACTCGGCAAGTTGTTCTTCAAGCAATTTCCTTTTGGCAATAGCAGAAGCGGTATCATCATTTCGCATAGCGGCGATTTGGCGCTCCAGGTCAGTGATTGATTTCGTTTTTTCTGCGATCAGTTCCTGATAATCGTGCAGATCTTTTGCCGCTTTTAATGCTTCGATTTGCGCATTGGTCAGTTCTTTATAGGCGTCTATTTCTTTTTCGATTGCTTCCACTTCTTCTTTCACGCGGGCTTCATGGAGATTAAGGATAGCATCTTTGACGGATTCAGAACTGTTGACCGCATCCCATTGGGCGGAAGACAGGTCGGACAATTTATCCGCATATTCGGCCGCAGAGTATTTTCCGGCAAGATAATCTTTGTTTAATTGATTCAGTTCATCATTATATTTTTTGGTCTGGTATTGCGCCAGTTCATATTGCTGGGCCAGAAGTCCGAGCTGCGCAAGTCCTTCTTTTGACCAGTTGGAGCTGCCGTCGGTTGCCTTGGAGCCTTGGAACAGGTTAATGAAATGAGAGAGTTCGGAGTCCAGGTTTTTAAATTGATTCTGGATTCTTTCAAAGATGTCCCAATGGAGCTGCAAAAGTTCATTGTCCAGTTCCTCCATGGCCTTTTTGCAATCCAGAATATTGCCTTCCACATCGGAGAGGGCATTGACCATTTCGAGCCATTCTTCGGTTCCCTTTTGGACTCTTCCGGAACCGACTGCGGAGGACATTTGCGTTACCAGTTGTTTTTTTTCTTCTTCCAAAAGGGAAAGTTGTTTTTTGGACTGATCGATTTGAGCCGTAAAGAAGGATTCGCCAATCAGCTGTCCGGCTTCTTTTAACAGGTCGATCTGTTTGGAAATCAGATCTTTGCCGCTTTCCCTGATGTCGAACTGGTTTTGAAAGTCTTCCATGATATGGTTGAATTTGTCCAGTTCCAGTTGTCGGATGGAAGTTCTTAATTCCGCCAGCTGCTTTTTGCAGTCGGCAACTTTGTCCGCCCAGTTTTCATAATCTTTGATGGCTTCTACAACATCCTGATTGCCGTCGCCGACAAAGGTAGTGAGATCCACGGCCCCGTCTTTTATTTTAGCAGCAATATCGGAAGGAAGTTTGGATAAGGCTTCGTTTGCCTTTTGGCCGTACATATGCAGAGCATCGGAATAATTTTTGAATTTTTCTTCCGAGACGCTTAATTGGGCATCGACAAGTTTATTTTTTGCAAACGCACCGGTGACGTTTTCCAGGTTGGTTTTCAGAAGATCAAGGGAATCGCTTAGTACTTTATTTCTTCGGTCAAAGAAATCTATGAGTTCTTCAAATGAATCCTCGATTTCTTCTACGGATTTTGTAGCCTCTGTCTGCGCTTTGTCCGCCGCGTCTGAAATAGCTTGCTGTGTAGCAGAACTTCCGGCATAAGCCGGCGGCAGTTTTGCTTTGTATGATGTAGGGGAGGATACAGCGGCATTTTGTGAAAAATTTTTCATGGCTGTTTCTTTGATAGAAGCAGCCTGTTTTTCCAGTATGGTGATGGCAGTTTGGTTGGCCGCCTTCATCCACGGATTATCGATAGAGTCCGTGCGAGCGCGAAGCTGCTGGATTTTGTCCATAATACCTGCCAGATGAACCAAAGCGCTGCCGGCGGCGCTGGAGGCGCCAACCATACCTAACAGTTGGTTGATGGAATTTGAAGCATCGATGGGATTGCTTGTCAAATTAATCTGCATTAAGTACAGTTCGTATAACTTATTTTTTGCCTGTTCGCTATAGTGGCCTTCTTCCAGCAGACGTTGGATTTCTTCGAGAGTAAGATCGGAGAGATTGTCGGTAGAAATGCCGAGCGCCTGTTTTGCAGCTTCCACTTCCTGTAATGCCGTAGCATACGACTGGTTGACGATGGCTTCCGCGTTTGTAATTCCGATTTCCTTCAGCATGGATGTGATAAGCTGCTTGTTCTCATCGGTAACATTTTCCAGAATTCCCGATTGATGAAGGTAGCTGTCGGTCAAATCTTCAATAACAGCGGTTACGGCCTCCGTATCCTGCCCGGCTTCCTGCAGACGCCGGATATAGCCATCAATCCCATCGAGGTCCTGAAATGCCTCGGCGATGGATGCCAGATCTTCGAAACCGATCTGGGAATCGGGATCGAAAAGCTTGGAATAAGCCTGGTCTACGGATTCGAATTTATCTTGGAACTCGCTGAGCTGGGTTATGATATCCGAAAAGGACATAGGGAGAGTATCGCCTAATTCGCTCCCGGCTTCCACGCATTCATTGATGTAATCGCAAAGCAACTGGGCGGCGTTCTGCCCGTCCTGGACGAGTAATCCGCTTTCTTCTATCGCCTTGTTTAAATTCTCGTATCCTGAGATGGTTTCCGGCGTTAATTGACCGGCTCTTGCCATTTCGATCAGTTCATCCTTCGTTTTTTCGATATTTCCGGAGGAAAGGATATCTGCAAATTCCATACGGTTCCAGCTATTCTGGTCGGTATATTGATAGATTAATTTAAGACTGTCATATATGGATTCATAGGTGTTGATCGCGTCCTGCTCCCCGGATGATAATGGGAGGATTCCCTGGTCTCTTTTTTCAATGGCAATGTCATAGGCATCTTGTAATGAAATCAGTTTTTCTTCCAGGTCGACCACATTGCGGCTTAATCGGGAAGAGTATTCTGTGACTAAATCATTCGCATGCTGGATATCTTTATTTATCCAGTCGGTATTTTCCCCCTTTTTTTCCGCATCTTTCAAATTCTGTTGAGCTTGTGTCAAAAGTTCTATGGAATGAATATAGGAAGCCAGATTTCTGGTGATATCGTCAGGACTGTCGGGATGAGGAAAATCGTAGTTTTCTAATGCGTCAGTGAGGTTATTTTCAGAAATATCATATTTCCCATATTGCGTCTGATAGGCATCCACGGTTGTAACGGCGGCTTCCTTTGCGGCTGCTTCCGCATTCCGTTTCGCAATATCCTGCTGGAGCATCAGTTCTTTTGAAATTGCCTGTAGTTCTTCCAGTTCGCCTTTTTCCGTGTAAGTCAAGGCATCTTTGGACTGTAATTCGCTGATGCGCTGGTTAAGACCGTCCAACTCGGAATTGATATTTTCGAGATTGGATTTTTCCGTTTCATATGACGAAACGGCATGGCGCATTGCTTCGTTGGCTTTGTCCACTCTGTGAATCCAGTTGTCGATAGCGGTGACAGCGGCCTGGACGAGCCAGTCCACCAAGGCGTTGCCTATGCTGGCGAGAGCCTGAAGCGCAGCTTTTCCGATTTTGGCGGAGAGAGATATCCCTTTTAGCGACTGCTCGAAACCTTTCGATGTCATTTCGCCATTTTTACAGGTTTTGGCATATTTGATAATGGAAGAATCTACATTCCCCATTTGTTCCGCCAACGCTTCGGCGCTTAAAGCAGAATGGTTAAACTGTTCCTGGAATTCTCTGAACTGGGACATTAATTCATCAGGAATAACAACGTCGTTGAAGCCGAATAATGTTGACAGAGTCCCGTTATGCCCCAGAAGACCAAAGCTTTGATACGCCTTTGAAAGATCGTTGAGTTTATTTTTGACATTTCCTAATGTTTCGCCGAATATTGTAAGTTCTTTGTTTTTTGTTGAGAATATCGTACTGTTATATATACAAATAAAATAGTATGTTGTGGATTCAAACTAATTACTTGTATAACGTATATTTTTGTACTACATAAGGTGGTATTTTGGCCAAGGCTATGTTATAATTTATCAAATATAGAGGAACCGGCAGATAAAAATGAAGCATTTGAAATATCAAAGGAGGAATCTCAGTAAATGAAAAAGCTATTGCCCTTTTTATTAATTCTTTTATTTCTAAACAGTCCCGCTATCCGGGCAAATGCGGCAGAATTAAATCCGAAACCAACGGATGTGCCAGTGGCAGGGGATGCCATAGGAGATAGTTCAACGGAGGATAATGTTATGGAAGACAGTTCAGCGGAGGATAGTTCTGTAGAGGACAGTTTTGAAGAAGATAGTTCTACAGAAAACAGTTCTGTAGAGGATGCGGCTATGGAAAATAATCAGGTAAAAGATAATAGTGCGGATAACGATCTCTTAGAGCAGAATAAAGATTCGGGTAAAATCATAGACGACTTAAAATGGAATCCCGACAAGCCAGGCAGTTTGTCTTTCCATAAAAAGGCCACTAACGGAACAAGTTTTTATGTGGAAGTATTTAAAGATGGAGAAATTCGAATAGGATATTTTTCTGGAACGTTTAAAGAAGAAACGACTGTAGAAGTCGATTTATCCCACATGATTTATGAATCTGGCGATTATGTATTCAGAGTATATATATATTCTGGCAGCGATTATAATAATGCAGAGAGTATATCGGATAATAGTGAGGTATTTCATTATGTACTCCCGGATCAAAAAGTGGAGGCACCCGGGAATGTAAAGTGGGATCCTTCTAATCCTGGATTAGTTACATGGGATTTTGTTGATCATGCGAAAACATATCTTGTTGAAATAAGCAAAGATGATTTTAATTCTGTGGTGCTAAGAGGAAGCAAGGAATATAGTATCCCCCAAGAGGACTTTTCCGAATTGATGGAGCCAGGAACGTCCTATAAAGCAAGAGTAAAAGCCTATAGCGACAATATCAATCTTTATACCCATAGTGATTTTGCGGAATCTCTTCCTTCTCCGGGTAATAGCAGCCAGGATGATGAACAGGATGTGATTTCCGGCGGAGGATCGGAAGCTGAATATAATCCCAATACTGACGATAAGGAAGAACCTGCCCTTTATGTATGGGTTCCGGTGACGGAAGAAGAAAAAATCCGTTATTCCTGTGTAGGTAAAGAAAAAGTAGCATATACGCTGGCAGATGGTTCTCCCTTTGATATGAATATTCAAAACGCAATGCAAGGAACAAAATGCTTTGAGGTATTCCAAAATACAGCAGGGGACTATACGATCGCGAGAACATATAATATTTATCCTCTGAACAGTGAATCCCAATATTCCACGAAGGAAAAGATTACCATTTCCCTTACGATACCGGAATCTCTGCGAAAAGAAAAACGGGAGTTCAGGATGATCTGTGTTACCCAGGATGGAATCCCTGTCATATTGAAAGATATAGATAAAGATCCAAATACAATAACATTTAGCACAGATAAATTTTATGCTTATGCGTTGATTTATAAAGATATAAAATAATAAGTCCTAATAAATGGAAGATGCCTATGTCCTGATTCAAAGCATAGGTATCTTTTGTTTGTGGAAAATGAAAGTATAGCATAATTTGAAAAGGGATGCCAAGGAAATTTTCACATCTCGACCTCAACCAAAACACACTCATCATCCTTAATATATTTCCGTTTAAACTTCATAATCCCCATCTCATCCGCCGCATCAAAGTTCTGCTCATCGATAATTTCCGATTCAAAGATTCCAACTTTTAATACAATGTATTTCACCCATTTTTTGAATGGATATTCCCTCATGATATAATTACCGTTCACGAAAATCCCACCTCCATAGAGATAAGCATATCATATTAACTGTACCATAAAACGGTCTTATAAAAAATGATTTTCATGCTTGCAATAAGGGAAACGGTTTACCCGGATTTTGCGGGCGGCAGGGAAGAGTTTCGGAGGCGGCGAAAGGGCGGCGGGCAGGGAGTGGAGTTTCCAGATGTTGCATACAATCAGAAATTTCACTTATGAAATGGCTCATTGTCCTAGGGAAAAATCGCCACGGAGGGTAATGTCATTAAGTTAGGCTTTGTAATACCGAAGTGATCACAGCGATTGCTTCGGTATTATTTTGCTTTTTTTGAAAAAGGTATTGACAAATCATCAAAAATGTGTGGCGGAGCCCTTGATGAAAACATACCAAGGAGGACTCCATGAAACATATCACACATATTAAGGCCAGCCTTAGGAAGGCCATCAGGCACATATCCGACCAGAAAGAACAATTCGTCTGGAACAGCAAAACCGATTTTACCCGCAGAAAAAAACTCGACTTCCCTACCATGCTGCGCTTCCTTCTCCAGATGGAAGGCAGCACCATCCGCAACGAACTCACCGATTATTTTCATGACAGCCCGGACTGCCCTTCCCCTTCTGCCTTCTACCAGCAGCGCTTAAAGATAAAGCCCGATGCGCTCTATATGCTTTTCCGTACTTTTACCGCCCAGTATAAAGGGACCCGCTGGAAGGGATACCGCCTGCTGGCTGTGGATGGGTCCACGATTTATACCCCCAGGAACGAAAAGGATGCTTCCTCTTATCTCTTTAACGGCGCCGGAAAGAAGGGATGGAACTGCGTACATATGAATGCCCTTTATGACCTTATGGACGGCCTGTATGTGGACGCGGCCGTCCATCCCGGGAAGAAGCCGGGGGAGCAGGCGGCGCTGAAGCCTATGCTGGACCGGCTCAGCGACCCGGGGCATTCCATCATCATCGGGGACCGCGGCTATGAATCCTTCCAGATGGTTGCCGACCTCGAGGCCCGCGGCATCCCGTTTGTCATCCGGGTCAAAAAGCCTTCCAGCAACTGGGGGTTCCTTGCAAAGGCAGACTTCCCGGAGCAAAAGGAGTTTGACCTTCCATTCACCTGCAAAATAGCCCATGCCAATTCCTTCAAGGGAAACAAGAGCCGCGCCAGAATGCTGGGGGAGGGATACCGGCCTGGCAACCGCTGCTTTTCCTATGTTTCCAAGGACTCCCCCACTTACCACTTCCAGCCCATGAGGGTGGTCAGATGCGGCAACGACCTGCAGGAGGGGGAACCGGTATACCTCCTTACGAACCTGCCGGAAGGACGCTTTGGCTTATCGGAAATCAAAGAGCTGTACAAGCTGCGCTGGGGGATAGAGACTTCTTTCCGGGAATTAAAATATGCCCTTTCGCTGCTCCATTTCCATTCAAAAAAGATGGACCTTATGATGCAGGAGATCTTTGCAAGGCTTACCATGTACAACTTCAGCCACATGATTACCAGTCAGTTGAAGCCTGAAGTGAAACCGGGGAAAAAACACGCCCGGCAG
Source organism: Lachnospiraceae bacterium 28-4 (assembly GCA_000403275.2). GTDB lineage: Bacteria > Bacillota > Clostridia > Lachnospirales > Lachnospiraceae > Kineothrix. The sequence goes on along the minus strand of KE159598.1, from coordinate 1,449,149 downwards.
ATCAATCATACATATGCGGCAAAAATATGCAAGGAATACTTCCGCAATAAAATCGGCCCATCCCATTTGAAAGCACTTATACTGCGCCATACATTGCCCATCCGCCCTGACAGGCATTACGAACGTAAGGCCAACAAAAAGCAGCCAAGGACTTTCCACTACAGGATATCATAATCAGATAAAATTTATAGATAAAATTCAGGCAGTGGAAACTGTCTTTTTGGCATGCAAAAAAGGGAGAAGAAAAATGCGAATTGTATGGTCTCAGTTATTCTCAAAGCCTAACTTAATGACATTACCACGGAGGGCGATTTTAGGAAGCACAGGACAGGATGTCCGTTGCTTCCGGCTCGTCCGATTGGACACCATATACCCATTTCATTAGTGAAATCTGATTGGAAGCGTCAGCCGGAAATTCCACTCCCTGCCCGCCGCCCTTTCGCCGCCTCCGAAACTCTTCCCTGCCGCCCGCAAAATCCGGGTAAACCGTTTCCCGCTCCTCCCACCAGCAAATACAATGAAGAGGGTGAAAACAATTCTCCGTTTCTTCCACAAAGGCTAGGAGAAATCCCGGCATTATCCTGTTTTTTCCCGAATATAACCGGTTGCTGTAAAAAAACAGGAGAGCAGCCACGCTCTTTTGGTTGATACCCAGTCACGGGCAGGTTTTCCTTCCTGGTTTCGAGTACCTCTTACAAGCCTTGCGACTCAAAATCGTTTATACTCTGTGAACACTTCCATATCTGAAAGATCAGACTTAGGGGTTCCGCTGCTGATTGGTGGTTTTGTCCGTTGTTGCGAGGACGCGTCACTTAGCGTTTCCGCTTATGACCTGCCGCATGTTTTTTTGCCATTGCTGGCATCCTTTCGGAGTGCGTGTCACGCTCACCGTTTCCAGTCACGTTGTAGCCATACGGCACTATATATTCACTATAAGATAGCTTCCCAGCACTGGGGAACAGCAATCCCCAATTACGATTTACTTTCGCGGCAGGAATGCCGCGGGGAGAACATCGTGAGTTGACGAGGCTCACACATTCCTACCTTTGTGCAGCATAGTTTATGAAAACACAGTCTGTGCTGCCTCAGGCATGAAGGGCATATTCAAAACAAAAAACATTTTGAACTCCGTACACTGATACGGCATTTACCAATGTTCTTGAAATCGGCAAACTGCTTTTTGATGTTCTGGATCAGTTTGCTGATTCCCTGTTCGTTAGGATCATGATTCATAGGTTAAAATCCTTCTTTTAATTTTTGCTGATAATTATCCCGGATCACCTCGATGGATATCTCCACTTCTCCGTTTACCAATCCGTGTTCGGTAATGACTTTTTCATATTTTTCATAAGTAGAGACCGCATGACGGAGACATTCTTTGCTGATCGGTTTTCCGCTGGAGATCGTGTCGGCAAGATGAATAATCTCCCATCGGTAATCGTTGATTTGTTTATCAATAAAAAGGTCAGTAAGTTTCTTTATATCATTTCTCATCTCTTCATCATGCTCATCGGATCTTTTCATATCTTCGATATGTTTTTCCTGCAATGCAATCAAGTTTTTGGATGTATTTAAAAGCAGGTCGTGTTCTTCCCGCCGTTTCCGTATCCATTTTGTCTCCAGCCCAAGCTGGCTGACGAGCCATTCCAAAGGAGAGGCAATCGTCCTGACTCCGATGAGAACGATGAAAACAGAGATAAGAATATAGGAAAAGTTAATTTGAAATAGCTCTTTTACAGCGTCCATTTGTCATTTCCTCATTTCTTTGCATTACCGTAAATGACGCTCAAGTCCACGTCTGTGCGAATGCCGGAAACTTGTCCCGATGAAGTATACTGCCATGCATAGACAGGATCTGCCCCGGTCATGAACTTGGGATTATATTGTTCATTCGGATCGACGGATACCGCCATTTTACGATAAGAGTTGTAATATCTGGCCAGCCACCATTTGTCGCACGCGATCTGTGGAATATATGGTTTGATAAATGGGTTGTAGAAGGATGGTCCTGTATAGATGCCGAATTCATAGCCGGAGGATACGACCACGTCCTGATAAGCGTTGATGATATCTTTGAGTAAAGAGCCGAGCTTTTGCTGGCACTTATCTTCCAGATCAAGCCAGATTGTGCATTTCCTTCCGTTTAAAACGGACAATACTTCCCGGGCATCCGATTTCGCCTTTGGAACGGTAGTGGCGTAGGAATAATTATAAACGCCGTCTACGCGGATATCCGCTTCCTGGCAGCCTTTCCAGTTTTGTTCGAATTTGCTGTCGGGTTTCAGGTCTTTGCGGATTACTTTCAGGATAGCATGGCGAACGCCGTCCGACCGAACCAGGTTCCAGTCGATATCGCCCTGGTAACAGCTGACATCGACGCATTTTGTGATCTTCGGTATCTCATCCCCGGAAACGGAGAGAGAGTAGTCGATCCAGGAAGGAATGCCGTACCAGTTCCATCCCTTTCCTTCCAGCTTGTCCCGGACACAGTTTTCCTTGCTGGATTTCATTTCGATCACATATCCGTTGCCCAGATAAAAGCCCATATGATGAATGGCCGATGTGGATTTGCCCTTAAACACCAGGCATGGGGTATTCATTGGGATAGAGGATATGCCGCCTTTTGTCATACATTTATTATAATAGCCCTGGGCGGTCGTATCGAATCCGGATACGGGGCACATGGCTCCCGAACAATCCGCGCCAATTCTGCCGGCCCCTTCTTTATACTTGCTTTCGTAATAGGTTCTATTATAAGAAGACGAGCCATAGGAGCGGAAAAGTCTGTCACATAATTCCTTTGTGATGATTTCCCCGTTTGCGCCCCACAAGTAGACGGCATTGTTTTGATAAAGATTTTCAAAATAAGAGATGATTTCTTTTACTTTTTTTGACACTTTATTTTCTCCTGTTATTCTTTATTTCCGGTAACGACTTTTCTCAAAGTAATCAAAGCTTCATCGATGGTTCGATCGATCCAGGCAATAAGCGCCTGTGGGTCGGAAACTTTTGATAAGATAGGATAGCGGGAAAAGATCGTTTCGATTACCTGGGCGCGTTTGATGGAACCGGCCTGGTTCCACGCATCATAGTTTTTTTCCGCGTCGGTAACGAGTTTTAACATAGTTGCCTGTATCTGTTTCTGAACGATTTCGATTTTTTCATCCCTGGATCTGCTGAAATAGTCCATCGCTTTTCCGGTGATCGTAAAGACAAGGCCGATCATAACGGCAAGGGCTGTCCAGTTATCGTTCACAAATTCTAAAAAATTTTTTATACCGTCGAAAAAATTCATAAAACCGTTTCTCCTTTTTGTTGTTTAAAAATCATCAGGCAGGGAAAAATATCTTCCCTGCCCGTTATGCGCCCTAAGGGCCGCACATTTTCTTTGTGCAGGTCTGTGCAGTGGACAGACTTTTCCGCCGATTATTCTTCGATGAGAATAAGGTCGAGGATATTGTCGTCCTGATCGGCCAGCAGGTCGCAGACGATGCTGATTGTGCCGGGATCGCCGTTGTTGGAGAAGGATAAGCTCATGTTGGACTGAGGCGCGCATTTTGCCGCTACGAGGCGGTAAGGCAGGATTTCGTCGTTCTCCGTTTTCATGACCGTATCGCCATATACGATAAAGTTCTTCGGAAAACTTGTGGATTTGATATTGATCCGGCGTACGCCCTCGGTTACTTCCTTCATATAATAAACGATTACTTTATCGCCGCCGTTCAGGGCAGAAGCAAGAGTAACGACTTTTCCGGCAACGGTACATGCCAGTTCGGTACCGCAGTCGTCATTGGCGGCATAAACTACCGTGCTGCCGGCCGTGGGCTCATCGGGCAATGTGATTTCGGTTCCGGCATCATCTATGACGGTTTCGATCCGTGTAACAAATTTTGCGGACTGATTGAGTTCGCCGCCTGTGATCAGTTGCCACAATTTCACCGTCTGGATCTGTGTTTCGATCGTAAGAGTCCCGCCTCTTTCGCCGGAGAACTGAACACGTTTCGGATGTCCTTTCCCGCCGTAAGCGAATACGGATTCGCCGGTCAGCTCAGTCGTCGATACGTTGGCGAAGTCCAGGTTTAAAAAGGGTTTCTTGGTTGCGTAGTCAACGAAAATCAGATCGCAGACTTCTCTGTTGGCCATGTTTGGATTTGTCATAATGTTTCCTCCATTTCTTTTTTTGTTAAATAAAAGACCCGTTGGTGACGGGCCTCAGTTACCGGTTTATTGTTTGAAACCATGCGGTGGGGTCAAAATGGTTATCTTTATCCCCCCATGCCGCAACGCTCATAGACTGAATATCATATATGCTGTTGTTGGACAGTCTGGAAAAACAGTCCCAAAGCTGAAAGATAGTCAAATCCCAAATATTCATGATATGAAGGGAGTGACTTCTATTCGCGACTGCGGATATGATATTCCCTAATTCCATATTTTTATCCGGGGCAGTTTGTTTTGCTTTTTCAGTTCTTCCCTTTTGGAGTTTTTTCATAATCTCCAGAGCTTTTTTGCTTTTGATATTTGAGGGTTCTTCCATTTGTCCGGAATGAATGCAGATGCGTTGACATATAAGGCCGCATAACTGTGAATAATTGCTTTTTGTAATTATGCCGGTGGTTTTACCGTTGCCTTGCACGATGAAGCCGTTATGTTTCGGCGAATACAGGACATCCTCCCGGATAAAAAAATTCAGCATGTCCTGTAACAGCGCCAAAGTCTGCGCGTTGGCAGTCAGTAGTTCAAAAAGATCCAGTTGCGTTTTTTCCTCTTCGGATAAGGATTCATATTGCTCGGAGCATCCTGCCATCGTAAAATATTCCTTTAAGTCCATCAACAAAACTGCCAGATAACTTTGGTAGACGGGATAGCCGAGTAAAGAGATATCCCGCAGCTTGGGCGATTGGATGCTTCCTATATCCGGTATGGATACCGGATCGGGAGATAACAGCTCAAAATAACTTAATTTCAAAATATCACCTGCTTTCCGTTATGGATGGCCTGTCTGCTATTTGCGTTGGTGAAAAGATTGGTATGTATAGGACAGGCACTTCCCATAAAATCCGGCTCCCGGAGAATATGGTTTGAGCGGCTCTTTTTCCGAGGAAAGAGTCAGCCCTCCGATGGAATATTTTCCAAAGACGGAGAGTGCTTCTTTGATGTCGTCCGTTGCCCGGGGGGCAAGTATGGACGAATGGATTACCTGGATGGAACTATCGATTCTGTTTCCATAAATTCCTTTTGACTGGTAATATTCCTTGTCGCTTTCCGACAATCCGATGGAGTCTTTATGGCATAGGACGCAGATATCTATTCCGACTTCCTTGATGCGCTGGCTGACTGCTTTGGTTAAATAGGTTTCTACAAATATGGCGCTGTCGTGTCCCATCGTCATCCCTTCGATATAAGGAGTATCAAAACAATGTGGGACAAGCCTGGTCAGGTCTTCCGTATTGTAAAATAATGCGATAAGGCTTTCCTTGATTTTGCCCAGATCGGAAAGCGGATTATAATATTGTTCGGGCATCATTCACCTCCTGAACCGCTGTGTGATAGTTATATCAGGTTTTTTGTTGTTGAGAGACAAACGACGATACCGCCGGAAAGGGCAGTACCGCCGCCTGTATGAGAAATGAGAGGCAGACTTGCGCAAAATGAGAGAGGATAAGATTTACTTATGGAATAATTTTTGATTGATCTGCCTGTTGTAATATTTTGATAAATGTGCTTTTGTATTTACATGTTCCGGGCAGTCTATATTTTGGAACATTCCTTTTGAATATTTTTTCATTTTTATGTATTTTCTCTTTATATGGATGCCGTTCCACAATTTAATGGTAAGTTCTTCGGAAGGGTCGGTGGAAGATAAGTAGTGAAAAATAATATCTTCCGTCGATTGGAACAACCGGCGGACCGTCGCCACATTCATATTTTCTTTTTCCGCTATTTGTTTGATCAATGTATCCTGAGTGATATTCAAATGATTTTCAACCTCCACATTTTGGCGTTTTGTGTCTTCCCTTATACGCACAAAACTTTTGCCGTTGTTTACGATTGTTTTCTTTTTTGGCCTGTAAGGCCGGGACGTAAATTACGTTTCATTTTTTTCTGTTTTGTTAAACGGAACGTTTTCTTTTTCTCGTCCGGTCATAAAATTTAATATATTCTTTCTGGCACAGAGGGCATCGATGGGTGCGGTTATCCTTTATGGCGGTCTCGATCCATTCTCCGCAGTCGCAGCATTGGATCCATTTGGTTTTCGGAAGGCCGATATTTTTTTCCAAATGGCGGACAATGTATTGGCCATAGCAAAACCAGAGCAGCTGCTTGTATCTTTTTTCTTTTCCGTATAAATATTCTACCAGCATGTCGGCAATGGTTTCTTCCGAATATCCAAACTGACGGAATTCCTCCCGGAGTTTGCAGGCGATATACCGGAGATTATCCCTATATTCCTCTTTCCGGTTGATCAGATAGCGGTATTGCCTGTTCCGTTCATTATATAAATCGGAAACTTCTCTGCTGCAAACGATTTTTTGATTACCCATCATCTTTCTATAGTCGATATCTTCCAGATCCATCCCCCTTGTGTTGACCGGCTGGTTTGGTATACGGTCATAGATCTGGTTGACAAAGCTTTTATTGCGCTTTTGTACCTGGGATTTTTCTTTGTCTTTGGCATACTCGAAAAAGGCCGGGAGCTTTGCGTTGGTATATACGGTGATCTGTTTATGGATCTCGTCGGGAAATTCCGGTTTATATAAAGTCTTGGCAAAATCGATGACAAAGTTATTCTGGCAGCACAGCCTTTTTACGCAGTCTATGGCGTCCTGTCTTTCCTGGTCCGTGCCTGACAGAAAAACGTCGTGGTTCCATATTTTGGAAATATGGTTGCTATAGACTCCGATGTTTCCGCCGGTAAAGGCGGCGTGTAATCCGGCGTAGATGTTTTTTTTGTTTAATTCCGCCGGCTCCGCTTTCCGCATATTGTAATAGAGAGGTACGATGCCCGCCATGTTGCGCTCTGCAATCCGTATGAAATCCTGGTCGGCGACGACAAGGGACTTATCGCCGTCCACATCATACATTAAGATCTTTGTGATCAGGTCGTGGGTGCTGGCATAGATGCCGTTGGTGGTGAACCATTCGCCGATCTTGTCGGAACGTTCGCCGTATGTTTTGCTGGCGGTATTGCGCCGGATGGCATGTTCTTTGTATAGATGGGGGCTTCTTAAGCAGTCCAGTTTGTCATAATGCGGAAAAAGCCGGCAAAACACTTCCTGGTCATCCAACAGTCCTTTGGGATTTTCAATATGGCCGAACCAATATTCACAGGCGGCATAATAATCGGGGAGAAGAAATGCATATTTTCCATTGATTTCCAGTTTCCCACTTCGGTATTTCTTCAAAAGGCTGTTTTTTACTTCGCGGATCACATCTTTGGCATAAGGGTCTTTTAACAAGGCGGGGTATAACTTTACCGCTTTTTGGAACGGGGTCATATTCTGGTTATAAGGCGTGATGCCAAGAATATTCATCATGGTCTCTTTGGAATTGCATATATTCCGAATCCGTTCGGCGGACTTTTGGGTGAGCAAGTCGATTTCTTCATCGGTAATATCCGTAAGAGTCTGGAGCATTTGATAATTGATCTTTGCGTTTTTGACCCGTTCTTCCTCCCTGTTACAGATACCAGCGCTGCAACGGTATTTTTTAAAATATTCCTTGTATTCCTCCCAGGAATGGTAATAACGATACATTTTGAACTGGCTTTTTGTAAAAATGATTTGAATGTCTTCTTCTATAATATTGTGTTCCCTGCCATAGATATCGCAGATGACAGGAGGAAGGCCGTTTGACAGAACCCATTTTCTGAAATCGAATACGCCCAGCAATCCTTTGATCCACGGGGCGCGGAACATAAAATTTTTCGTGGAAAGAGAGGGCAGTATCATGCCCGCCCCGTCAGTATGGGGAATGGGCACATAACCGTTTTTCCGCGTAATCGAATAATCCGTTTCGTCCACAAAATCAAAAGTTCCGTATACGTTGGTTTCAAAATCATCGACGACGATGGAACGGTCGATATCGAATTCTTTCCATTCATCCGTTGCGGAATTAGCCAAGGCCATATAAGCCAGATGTTTATTGGCATTATTTCCGCCCTTGGCATTGATTTTATCTATGGAGAGACCGCACATAACGTTTTTCTCCACCCGTTTCCATATGGATTCTTTCATAAAAACCGCTTTTTTCTGGCGGATCTGACCGGCCGACGAAGTAAAATATTGATATTTTTCACCTTTATAGGTAAAGCCATAAAAGGAAATATCCTTAAAAATATCAAAATAATAAATTTGCACTACGATAAAAGCATCGGTCAATGTGTCCTGTTCAATGCCGATTGTCCGGCTCAACGAGGAATCGAACATGGATATGACGTCCGTGTCCTTGAAACGATTGTCAGGAATCGAACGGATATGGTCTTTTCCATCGGTTAATTCGTTTTGCACCGCTTTATTGGCCAGGAGTGTAAGCAGTTTTTCTTTTGCCTGTGCCGCTTTTTTCCGTTTGTGCCTCAACAACCGGATCAAATGAAGATATTCCGAAACCGTGTCTTCCGAGCCTTGGATTCGGTCGGTTTTTTCTGATTTTGCACTTTTCCATATTTTTAGCTGGTTGCCGGTATATCCGAATTGCTTTAGTTTGTTTTCTATTTCCGGCAATTTGTATTGGATACGCATGCATTCCCGGTGGTACTGACAGCCTTTGTCATGTAGATATTTTTCATGATTGCTATAAAAATGGCCGGTATCGGCGGAATATAAATAATATTGTTTGTCAAGCAATTTGCCCGCCTCCTTCTTCGGTGTTTTCTTCACCGTTTTTTCTGAATATGATATTTTTTTTACACTCTTCATCAAATCTCTGATCCCGTGCGATACGGTTTGCTATGGAAGAACCGTTTGTATTGTCCCTCCCTTTGTGATCTGTCTGGAAGTCCGAAAGATAAATAAGACCTCCGAATTTTGTATGGTCGGTTTTGTAGTTTTCGGTTTTATAAGATATTTTAGCCATTGGATATTGTTTGTTCTCCTTTCCCGTTTTTGTGAAAAAATGTGAATGCCATCTCTTGTAAGCGCCGTATGTATGACTTCTACATTTGGACGAAGAAAATTCTGTTGTACGGAAAAGGAGCCGTCTCGCTGAACAAGAAAGTCTATGCAATTTGCCGATTGACAAAATCGAACATATGTTCTATAGTAATCCTTGTCAATAGACATATAGTCCAAAGGGAAAAGGGTGAGAAGAGAGAATGGATACCTATCAAATGGAACAATATTTAATTTCATATTATAAAAACAACGCGAAAAAACTTCATATAGTCATCGACCAGATTTTTCACAAGTATTATGGGGGGACGGAGGGGAAAGATATGGAGGAATTTTATGGTGTTGGAACAGATGTATTGACGGATATTTTTTTAAATCATACCTATGAGCCTTCGAAGGGGGATTTTGACGGATATGTGTACAGATCTTTGCGGTTTGCCATGGCGGATGAATGGAAGAAACGCTATCGCGATAAACGCATGGCCAAAATGGAAATATTGGATGAAGAAGGAAATAGGGTGAAAGTTCCTTTGTATGACCTGTCTTTGGACGCGCCGGCCGGAGATGGAGAAACGGCTGTGATCGGGGACATGATCCCGTCGGACTTTAATATGGATGATGCTTTATCGGAAAGAATGGGGAATTTTTATGATGAAAAGGTACGGACTTTTCTCGATCGTTTGCCGGAAAAGCAAAGGCGGATTGTGGAAATGAGAATGGAAGAGATCCCGGTCGGGGAGATAAAAAAGAAGTTAAGGTTAAGCGATAAACAGTATAACCGGCATTGGAAAGAGATAACGTCATTTGCCAATATCAATATTTTATTTCGTAAGGAAAACCGGACAAAATCGGAAAGGGAGGAAATGAAAATGGGTACGACAACGCAAACGATGGAAAATTGCAAAACGGATAAGATCAGTGTTGCTTCTATTATAAAAAAGATCGACCGGCATACTATCCGGTTCGACCACCCGTTACAAAGAGAGTCGGACCAGTGGTCTCCGGCCATGAAAGGAAATCTTGTGTCGGATATTCTTCAAGGAAATAAGTTGCATCCGCTGATCTTTGCGGAACAGGTGATAAACGGCGTTCCTATCATATGGGATCTGGACGGAAAACAAAGATGCACCAACGCGTACACATTTTCAAAAAACGGATATAAAGTTTCCAAAACCATCCGGCGTTGGATGATCAAGTATCAGACCATAGAAAAAGACGAACATGGAAACGATGTTTTGGATGAAAACGGGTTTCCGATTGCGGTCAATGCAGAATTTGATATTAGGGGGAAGAAGTTCTCGGATCTTCCGGAAGAATTGAAAGACCGGTTTTTAGACTATAGTTTTAATTATGATCAGTATTTGAACTGTTCGGAAGAGGATATCGGATATCATATCGAAAGATATAACGACGGGAAGCCGATGACCTCTCCGCAAAAAGGAATTACCAAATTGGGTACGGAATATGCGGAGCTGGTAAAATCTATTTCCAACATGTCCTTTTTTAAAGACATGGGAGGATATAAGATTTCGGAGTTTAAAAACGGAACGATTGACCGGGTGGTTGTAGAATCCATTATGGCCGCTAATTATTTGGACAGGTGGACCAAATTGGAAGACATGTGCAAATATATTAAAGAAAACTCGAATCCTGCGATTTTTGACGATTTTGGCGATATGGTGGGCAGATTGGAAAAAGTGATGACGGATAATATTTCCGGCCTGTTTGATTCCAAAGACAGCTTTTTATGGTTCGGCCTGTTTGCCAGATTTGCCGGGCTTGGAAGAAACGACAGGAAGTTTGCGGAATTCATGGGGGAATTTGCCAGGTCGCTGCATAGCCGGAAAATCAAAGGGGTATCTTTCGACGACATATTGGAGGAATCGAAGGCGACAAAGGATAAGGGGATCGTTACGAAAAAAATCAATCATCTGAACCGGTTAATGAACGAATATCTGGGAATCCGGCAGGGTAAATAAGAAAGGTTTGGATCGCGGAGGAAAAGCGGGGAAGCAGAGCAGAAATGGAGGTAAAGATGGCGAAAATCATCAAATTTCAGGAGTATATGGAAACAAGAAATAAAGAAAAGATGTGCGGAAAAAGAATGGCCGTGTTACCGGAGGGAAGCAGAAAAACAGAGGAAGCGGCCGGGGAAACGATGGAGGCCGGAAGAAGAAGTCCGTATATTATCGTCATATATTAGCGGGACGGATGGCTGGAAATGGCAAAGGATATATTGGAGTATGGAAGATGGCAAATGACAGAAGGGATATCTGGATCGATATCATAGAAAAAAAATATGGAATCAAAATATCCAATTTGAAATATGCCGCCAAGGATCATTATATTGCATATGCATATGGAGTGGATGGCGAGATTGTCGGACTGTGGAATAAAGAAGAAGGAATTCCTTATGGAAGAGTGGAGGTAAGGCTGTTGAATGAAAAAAAGGAAATGAAAGAAATTTTAGGAGAGATATAAAAAAGTATTGCAATTTTTAAACCCATGTTTTAGAATAACAGCTAAGGATCGTTGGAATATAATAAAACAGAGGCTGTGAAGGTGTATATAAGACAAATGATGTCTTATGCCAGAATTGCATTTTCTTTCAGAGAGAGGGAGCCGCCGGCTGAAAGCTTCCTTAAGTTCAGATGCAGTTTGAATTTCCCACCGGAGCTTCCCGCAGGAAAGCGTAAGAAATGAAGCGAGTAAGGCGGGGCGTGGCCGCGCGTTAAGCGGAGTGAGCGTCTGCCGTTTTGCGGCGGGAAGATGGGTGGTACCGCGGAATTTTCGTCCCTGACATTGTGTTGTATGGCACAATGCCAGGGATTTTTGCATGCACATCTTTGTGCAATGCACAAAGATGTGCATTGCGTAAAGGCGCGCTAAGCCCTGTTGTTCGACAATGATAGAAATAAAGAAAAGGAAAGGGAAGGCGAATGAAAGAGAAATTAACGCAGATTAAAGCGGAAGCATTAAAACAAATCGAGGCCAGCGAACAGCTGGAACGGCTGAATGAAATACGTGTTAATTACCTTGGAAAAAAGGGGCAGCTGACCGCAGTGCTGAAAGGGATGAAAGACGTAGCGCCGGAGGACAGGCCGAAGGTCGGCCAGATGGTGAACGAAACAAGGGAAGAGATTGAAAAGGTATTAGAGGCTTCGAAAGTAAAAATGGAACGGGCGCTCAGGGAAGCCAGGATGAAAGCGGAAGTGATCGATGTTACCCTTCCGGCGAAAAAAAATAATGTAGGACACCGCCATCCGAATACAATCGCTTTGGAAGAAGTGGAAAGAATCTTTGTGGGCATGGGCTATGAGGTGGTGGAAGGACCCGAAGTGGAAAAAGACTACTATAATTTCGAGGCGCTGAATATACCGGACGGGCACCCCGCAAAAGATGAGCAGGATACGTTTTATATTTCGGGAGATATTCTTCTCAGGACGCAGACTTCTTCTACCCAGGTGCATGAAATGGAAAAAGGAAAGCTTCCCATTCGTATGATCGCGCCGGGAAGGGTGTTCCGCTCCGATGAAGTGGATGCCACCCACTCCCCTTCCTTCCATCAGATCGAGGGGCTGGTGATCGACAAAAATATTACATTTGCGGATCTGAAAGGTACACTGGCGGAATTTGCCAGGGAACTGTTCGGGGATAAGACGAAAGTGAAGTTCCGTCCCCACCATTTCCCATTTACGGAACCCAGCGCAGAAGTGGATGTTTCCTGTTTTAAATGCGGCGGAAGCGGCTGCAGGTTCTGCAAAGGATCGGGATGGATCGAAATATTGGGCTGCGGGATGGTACACCCTCATGTATTGGAAATGAGCGGAATCGATCCCGAGGAGTATACCGGTTTTGCATTTGGGGTAGGACTGGAAAGAATCGCTCTCTTAAAATATGAAATCGACGATATGCGGCTGCTTTATGAAAATGATATCCGCTTTTTAAAACAATTTTAGCGCGAAGAGAATTTCTTGCCGAAGAGCGCCGAAAAGAAGGCATTCTTCACGAACGTCGGAAATGGAAGAAAGGAATGGTTGAGGAAGATGAATACAGCATTATCATGGATTAAAGCATATGTGCCGGAATTGGAATGTACGGATCAGGAATATTGTGATGCGATGACATTGTCCGGGACGAAAGTGGAAGGATATGAAAGACTGGATAAAAATCTGGAAAAGATAGTAGTGGGGCAGATCGAGAAGATCGAAAGGCACCCGGACGCGGATAAACTGATCGTTTGCCAGGTCAATATCGGCGCGGAGACGATTCAGATTGTGACAGGCGCGCCTAACGTAAAGGAAGGGGACAAGGTGCCGGTAGTTTTGGACGGCGGAAAAGTGGCGGGCGGACATGACGGAGGGCCGCTGCCGGAAGAAGGGATCGCAATCAAAGCCGGAAAGCTCCGGGGCGTTCCTTCCAACGGGATGATGTGTTCTATTGAAGAATTGGGAACTACAAGGGAAATGTATCCCGAAGCGCCGGAGTATGGCATTTATATTTTCGGAGAAGATGCCGAAGTGGGAAGCGATGCTGTGGAAGCACTCGGGCTGAGAGATACGGTGTTCGAGTATGAGATCACTTCGAACAGGGTGGACTGCTACAGCGTGCTTGGGATTGCCAGAGAGGCGGCGGCTACGTTCCGCAAGCCGTTCCTCGCGCCGGAGGTGGAAATACAGGAAAACGGAGAAAAAGTGGAGGATTATATTTCCGTGGAAGTGCAGGATGCGGATTTGTGTCCGCGGTATACGGCAAGAGTGTGTACAAATATTAAGATCGCCCCGTCCCCGAAATGGATGCAGAGACGGCTGGCGGCCAGCGGTATCCGGCCGATCAACAATCTGGTGGATATTACGAATTATGTGATGGAAGAATACGGGCAGCCTATGCATGCCTACGACCTGGATCAGATTGCGGGACATAAAATCATTGTCCGCCGCGCCAAAGACGGCGATGAGTTCCAGACATTGGACGGACAGGTCAGGAAATTGGATTCGGAAGTTTTGATGATCTGCGATGCGGAAAAAGAGATCGGCATTGCGGGCATTATGGGCGGTGAAAATTCAAAGATTACGGACGACGTAAAAACTGTTTTATTCGAGGCAGCAACTTTTAACGGTACGAATATCCGAAAATCCGCCAAGAGGATCGGTCTGCGCACAGATGCTTCGGGCAAGTTTGAGAAGGGCCTGGCCCCCCGCAATGCGGAGGCGGCGATCAACCGCGCCTGCCAGCTGATTCAGGAGCTTGGCTGCGGCGAAGTGGTGGGCGGCATTGCCGACGTATGCCAGCCGGTGAAAGAACCGGTGAAAATCGAATTTGATGCTAAGAAGGTAAACCGGCTGCTTGGAACGGAGATTTCAGAGGAAGAAATGCTTGGCATTTTCCAGATGATTGAGTTAAAATATGATGAGGAGACACAGATGCTGGAGATTCCCAGCTTCCGCCAGGATTTGCTGGGGGCAGCGGATATTGCGGAAGAAGTGGCAAGATTTTACGGATACGATAAGATACCGGTTTCTTTGCCCAATGGCGAAGCGACGACAGGAAAGCTTTCCTTTAAATTAAGGATCGAGCAAAAAGCGAGGGTCATTGCCGAATATTGCGGATTTTCGCAGGGAATGTGTTATTCTTTTGAGAGTCCGAAAGTGTTCGACAAGTTATTGATCCCGGAAGGGGATGCGCTGCGCAAGGCGATTACGATCGCCAATCCGTTAGGGGAAGACTTCTCCATAATGAGGACGGTTTCCTTAAACGGCATGTTGAACAGCCTTTCCACCAATTATAACAGAAGAAATAAAGAAGTACGGCTCTATGAACTGGGAAATATTTATATCGCGGATGAGCTGCCATTGACGAAGCTGCCGGAAGAAAGAGTACAGTTTACGCTTGGCATGTACGGCGAAGGCGATTTTTATTCGATGAAGGGTGTGGTAGAGGAATTCTTCGATTGCATTGGGATGAGGAAAAAAGCGGTTTATGACCCGGCGTCCGGCAAACCATTCCTACACCCGGGAAGACAGGCCGACATTATTTATGAAGGAAAAAAGGTGGGCTATCTCGGGGAAGTCCACCCGGAAGTATGCGATAATTACGATATCGGAACGAAAGCATATGTAGCAGTATTGGATATGCCGGAAATTATTCCGTTCGCTACTTTTGACAGAAAGTACGAAGGCATTGCAAAATATCCGGCCGTATCCCGCGATATCAGCATGGTGGTGCCAAAGGATATTCTGGCAGGGCAGATAGAGGCCGTGATTGCCCAGCGCGGCGGAAAGATATTGGAGGGCTATCAGTTGTTCGATATTTATGAGGGGGCGCAGATCAAAAAAGGGTTTAAGTCGATGGCGTATTCCATTACGTTCCGTGCAAAGGACAGAACGCTGGAAGAGAGCGATATTACGGCGGTCATGAAAAAGATTTTGAACGGACTGGAAGGCCTGGGGATTGAACTGCGTCAATAAAACATAGAAAGGAAAATAAAAAATGGAAAAGAAAAACGTATGGGAAACCTATGATGAAAACCAGCTTCAGGAACTGGAACAGCATGCAAAAGAATATATGGATTTTCTGGATAACGGCAAGACAGAGAGGGAGTGCATCGACCTGATCGTCAATAAGATCGAACAGGAAGGATACCGGGAACTCCAGGTGCTGATTAAGGAGAACCAGCCCTTGAAAAAGGGAGATAAAGTCTATGCGGTGTGGATGAATAAGTCTATCGTTATGTTTCAGATCGGAGAAAAACCGATGGAAGAGGGCATGAATATTCTTGGAGCTCACATCGATTCTCCCAGGCTGGATGTGAAGCAGAACCCTATGTATGAAGAGGGAGGATTTGCTTATCTGGATACTCATTATTATGGAGGCGTAAAGAAATACCAGTGGGTAACGATTCCTCTGGCGATCCATGGCGTAGTAATGAAAAAAGACGGGACGACAATAGAAATTAACGTCGGCGACCATGAGGACGATCCGGTATTTTTCGTTTCGGATCTGCTGATTCATTTGGCAGCGGAACAGTTGGAGAAAAAGGCATCCAAGGTGATTGAAGGAGAGGCATTGGATATTATTATCGGCAATAAGCCTCTTACCATCAATAAGGATTCCGCGGATGAGAAAGATAAAAAAGACGCCAAAGAGGCGGTGAAAAAAGGTGTGCTTTCTATATTAAAGGAAAGCTATGATATAGAAGAGGAAGATTTCATTTCCGCAGAACTGGAAGTAGTGCCGGCGGGCAAGGCGAGAGAGGCCGGTTTTGACAGAAGCATGATCCTTGCCTATGGCCAGGACGATAGAGTTTGTGCTTTCTCCTCCTTAAAAGCAATGCTGGAGACAGAAGAGACAGAGAGGACGGCATGCTGCATTCTGGTGGATAAGGAAGAGATCGGAAGCGTAGGCGCGACCGGTATGGAGTCCAAATTTTTTGAAAATATGGTGGCGGAAGTGATGAATCTTGCCGGGGAATACAGTGAATTGAAACTGCGCCGGTGCCTGGCTTCTTCCAGCATGCTTTCTTCCGACGTGAGCAGCGCTTTTGATCCGTCTTTTGCGGCCAGCTTTGACAAGAAAAATGTGGCTTATCTCGGAAACGGCATGGTATTTAATAAGTTTACCGGCTCCAGGGGAAAAGCAGGGTCCAACGATGCTAATGCGGAATATATGGGACATATCCGGGATATTTTTGATAAGGAAAAGGTGCATTTCCAGACGGCTGAACTGGGCAGGGTAGATTTAGGCGGCGGCGGAACCATCGCTTATATACTGGCGCTTTACGGAATGAACGTGATCGACAGCGGAGTTGCGGTATTGAATATGCATGCGCCGTGGGAGGCAACGAGCAAGGCCGACGTTTATGAGGCGAAGAGAGGCTATCAGGCGTTTTTGAAGAGAGCAGAGAAAATATAATGAAAGAATGGAAAAAATCCGATTTTTATTTCGATCTGCCGGAGGCGTTGATCGCACAGGATCCCTTGGAAGACCGATCCGCTTCCAGGCTGCTTGTGTTAAATAAGAGGACGGGAGAAAGAGAGCATCATTTTTTTCATGAAATAACGGATTATTTAGAGCCGGGCGATTGCCTGGTGTTGAATAACACAAAAGTGATACCGGCCCGGCTGACGGGCATCAGGGAAACGACAGGGGCAGCGGTGGAGCTGCTCCTGTTAAAACGACGGGAAAAGGATGTATGGGAAACTCTGGTAAAACCGGGAAAAAAAGCGAGGCCCGGAACGGTGATTTGCTTTGGGGACGGCCTTCTGAAAGGAGAGATCCTGGAAGTGGTGGAAGAGGGAAACCGCCTGGTGCGTTTTACTTATCAGGGAATATTTGAAGAAGTGCTGGACCGGCTGGGGGAGATGCCCCTGCCGCCCTATATTACTCATAAACTGGAAGATAAAAATCGGTATCAGACCGTTTATGCCAAATACGAAGGATCGGCGGCGGCGCCTACGGCGGGCCTTCATTTTACCGGAGAACTTCTGAAAAAAATCGAAGAAAAGGGCGTAAGCATTGCTTACGTGACTTTGCACGTCGGGCTCGGCACCTTCCGCCCGGTAAAGGCGGAAAATATATTGGAACACCATATGCATTCCGAATCTTACCATGTGCCGGAAGAGGCGGCGGAAAAAATCAACCGGGCCAAATGCGAGGGGAAAAGAGTGATTTGTGTGGGAACCACCAGCTGCAGGACGGTGGAAAGCGCTGTGGACGAGAACGGCATGTTAAGGGAAAGCAGCGGCGACACCGATATTTTTATCTATCCCGGGTATCATTTCAAAGTAATGGACGCATTGATCACCAATTTTCATTTACCGGAATCGACGCTGGTTATGCTTGTTTCTGCGTTGGCGGGCAGGGAAAATGTTCTTGATGCCTATAAGGAGGCGGTAGAGGAGAAATATCGCTTTTTTAGTTTTGGGGACGTTATGCTCATTCAGTAAAAACCGATAATGCATATTTGTGAACAGAATAATGAATGTCGGATTTCGCTAGAAGTCCTCATGCTTAACAAAAGAGGTTTGAAATAAAATATTTTAGACCTCTTTTATTTTGCATTGACATGTGAGAGCTTATAAGCTATCATATAAACAGACAAAGGAGACTGCACAATGTACGAGGTTCATTTTTATCAGGATGCCAATGGAAACCAGCCAGTCAAAGAATACCTTGATAAGTTGGAAGAAAAGTCCATAAAAAGCAAAGATGCCAGAATAAAATAAAATAAAATAGACCAATATATTGGAATACTAATGGAACATGGGACAGCGGCAGGCGAGCCGTATGTAAAGCATTTGGATGGTGAAATATGGGAACTGCGTCCGTTAAGAGACAGGATTCTATTTTTTGCATGGGACGGAAACTCATTTGTTTTGTTAAGCCATTTTATGAAAAGGACACAGAAAACGCCAAAAAGAGAGATTGAAAAAGCAAAACGGCTAATGGAAGATTTCAGGGAAAGGAGCAGAGAAGATGGATAATGGAAAGAAAATCTCTCCGGTTGGGGAAAGCTGGAGCGAATACAGAAAGAAACATTATACGGTAGAGGAAATTGCCGAAAATGATTTAATGGTTAAACTGGTTGGAGAGATAATAAAGGCCAGAAAGGAAAATCATATATCGCAAAGAGAATTGGAGGATATGACAGGGGTAAAGCAGTCTGTGATTGCAAGAATGGAAAGCGGAAAAACTGACCCCCAGTTATCAACTATTTTAAAACTGCTGGTATCTATGGGAAAAACGCTTACAATTGTTCCGCTGGAGCTGGCTGAAAAATAGGATGTTTAATAACCTCCCAAAAGTGCATTTTGGGGTGTAACTCCAGCTTTTTTCATGGATCCCGGAAAAAATAGAAAATACTGCTTTACTTTTGTCTTGCAAAAGTCTATAATGAAGTTACAGTTAAGAAATGGCAAGGACTTAACAGGAAAGGAGTAAACCATATGGAGGTATTGGACATGGCAATCAGCGAAAAAGAATTAAAGTTGCTTATGAATTTTGTAAAAGACGACCTGAAAGAAGCGAGAGAGAGCGAGGACACCGAAAAGAAAAACAGCAAGATTGACAGGGTACTGGAGCATATCCAGCAGTATTTAGAGGATTAAGGTAAATATGTGAAAGGGCGGGCTTGCTACCGCCCTATCCATAAAAATAAAGTGGCAAGATGGAGGCGGTTCTAACGGAAAGCAAAAAGAAAATGGGTAGGCCGACAGACAATCCCAGGCCGCACAGCCTGACGATACGCATCAGTGACGCTGACAAAAGGACTTTGGAGGAATACTGTGCGAAAACCGGAGTGAACCGAACCGAGGCGATCAGCCGGGGCATTGGAAAGCTGAAAGAGGGGGATGAGGCAGCGCCGGATGAAGTGGAAGCAATACAGGAAGCCAGACAGGAAATTGAAAGAGGAGAGTTGTTCTCTCACAATGAAGTGTGGGCATAGAGCGATATATGAAAACCGAAGAAAAAAGTAAGAATATAGAAAAGTAAATGCTGTTACCATGAATCTTTCTGACAGAATCCTTTACAAAATATAAATAATGTTATATTCTTATTAGTAGGGGCGGTTTATAGGACGGGCATCTTCCGTCTTATACGAGGGGAAAGATTTTACTATCAAGAGGAGTGTTAAGGGGTCATGGAAGAGCGTAGAAGAGCGAGAAGAATGAGGCTGGAATCCACGATAACCGTACGCAGGATCGACAGCGGCATAGATGAGGAGGTTACGATTGAGATCAAGGACATATCCAAGTCAGGAATTGGCTTTTTTTGCACGGAAATATTGGAAGTAGGGTCAATCTATCAGTCGTCGATTATCATCTGGACGAAAGAAATAATTCCCGTTTTGCTGAAGATCGTAAGGGAAGTGGATCATGGCGAGAAAAAGTTTTATGGTGCAGAATTTATGGGACTGTCGGAAATCGATATGTTCCGTATTGCGGTGTATGAAGAACTGGAAAGATCGGAAATGATGTAAAAAAATAAAAGTCTGCCGGAAGGGAATAAACTTCCGGCAGTTTTTTTACGCACGGAGGTGCGATGCACAGAGGTGCGATGCGCAAGGGTGCGATGCGCGGAAATTAGCAGCTTTGCTGCACGCACCCCGCGCGGCGAGTCTACTCGATTCAACCACCTATTTTGTCAGGGACAGAAGATCGGAATAAAAATCCGGGTAACTGATGGATACGCATTCACTGCCTCTGATTGTTGTTTCTCCCTCTGCGATGAGGGAAGCGACGGCAAAACTCATGGCGATTCTGTGATCGGCGAAGGAATCGATGACAGCGCCTGTCAGGGGCAGTTCGGAGGAACCCTTTCCTTCGATGATCATGCCGTCTTCCGTGCCGGTGATGGAACATCCCATAGCGGAAAGGTTTCGAACCATGACGTCAATACGGTTGGATTCCTTGACTTTTAATTCTGCCGCATTTCGGATGATCGTAGTTCCGCTGGCGGCAGCGGCCATAACGGCGATAATGGGAAGTTCATCGATCAGAGTCGGGATCATGTCGCCTTCGATTACGGTGCCGTGAAGGGGGCGGTAGACAACGTGCAGATCCGCAGTGGGCTCACCTTCCCGGTTTTCATTGAGCAGAGAAACATGACCGCCCATCGCTTTCGCCGCTTTCAGAATGCCGGCTCGGGTGGGATTGATTCCCACATTGCGAATGAGGATGTCCGAACCGGGTACAAGCAGCCCTGCGGCAATGAAATAAGCGGCGGAGGAAATGTCCCCCGGAACACGGATTTTCTGGCCGGTGAGACGGGGACGGGGGGAGATAACGGCGGTAGTTCCTTCGGAACGGATATTCGCGCCAAAAGTGCGCAGCATCAATTCCGAATGGTTACGGCTTAAAACCGGTTCGGTAACGGCGGTTTCTCCTTCCGCATACAGTCCGGCGAGCAGTATGGCGGATTTCACCTGCGCAGAAGCTACTTCGGAATGATAGTGGATTCCGTGCAAAGGAGAGCCGTTGATTTGCAGCGGCGCACACCCGTTGCCGTTCAGGCTTTCGATACGGGCCCCCATCATGGAAAGCGGTTCTATAATGCGTTTCATCGGGCGTTTTTGTATGGAAGAATCGCCGGTAAGAGTCGTGGTAAAAGGCTGGGCGGCAAGGATACCGGAAATAAGCCGGGTAGTGGTGCCGCTATTGCCGGCATCGAGTGTGCCGGAGGGAGCGGACAGGCCGTCCAGTCCTTTGCCCCATATGGTAACAGTATTCTCCTGGTTTTCGATATCGATGCCCAAGCGGCGGAAACAGCCGATGGTGGACAGGCAGTCCGCGCCCTGGAGAAAATTGGTAATTTCGGTTTTCCCTTCGGACAGAGCGCCGAACATGACTGCGCGGTGCGAGATGGATTTATCGCCGGGAACGGTAACTTCCCCTTTCAGGCCTTTGATGTTGTGGAATTTCATAGATAACCTCCGTTCTATTTTTTTGCATGGATCGTATATCCCCGGCTTTGCAGAATTTGGGATGCGGATGCGATATCTTTTTCTTCATAGAATTCAATACGCAGAGCGCCTTCTTCCAGTTCCCGGTTATGAACGATGCCGATATTCTTAATACTGATGTTATTTAAGGCTAGCATGGTGGCAATAGAAGCCAGAGCGCCGGTTTCGTCCGCGATATCGATGGTAAGGGAATAGGATTTTTTGATCGGGCCGCTGGAGGCTTCGATAAAAGAATCCCGGTACATGCGGGCGTTGTTGAAAAAGTCATATAATACGCGGGCATCCCGGCCATTGAGTTTATCCCTGACAGTGGACAACGCTTCGATGTAATGATCCAGCAAACGGACGATATTATCCGTATTCGTCAGGCAGATTTGCTGCCACATATCGGGGGAAGAGGAAGCGATCCGGGTAATATCCTTAAAACCTCCGGCCGCGATCATTTTCATCGTACCGTCTTCGGAATCGCTTTCCCTGACCAGATTGACGAGGGAAGAGGCGATAATATGGGGAAGATGGCTGATAGCCGCCGTGACATAATCGTGCTGGTCCGCGTCCAGAACGAGAGGGATTGCGCCCATGGAAACGACGAGCCTTTCATAGTCTTTTAGCTGATCCGGGGACGTTTTGGGCGTGGGCGTCAGAATATAGTAGGCATTTTCCAGAAGACGGGCCTTGGAATTCGCATATCCGTAACGCTCGCTTCCGGCCATCGGATGACCGCCGATAAACTGCCCGTCCAGCCCGAGAGCCCGGATGCGTTCATGGATGCCCGACTTTACGCTCCCCACATCGGTAAGGACGCAGGAAGGGGAAAGATATTGCTTTAGGGTTGTCAGATTTTCCGCATTGCCGGATACCGGTGCGCAGAGGAAAATATAGTCGCATGCGGAAAAAGAAGCATCGATCACGGAGGAAGTCCGGTTGGCGATACCGTCATTGGCTGCCAGCGCAAGGGTATTTTTGTCAATATCATATACCGTGATCCAAATGTCCGGCATAGAAGCCCTGAGCGCCCTGGCGATGGAACCTCCGATCAGCCCGAGGCCGATAAATCCTATCTTGAACGCACTCATAATTACCCCCGTTCCTGGCCGTCAAAACATGGAAAGCTGCGTCCTGCAAGAGAGCAGAAAGGTTCCAGTTCCTTTGCCAGCCTGTCAAATTTTTGGAAAGTAAGCGATTGTGGGCCGTCGGAAAGGGCACAGGCCGGATTATCATGAACTTCGATCATCAATCCATCCGCGCCGCAGGCAACCGCAGCCTTTGCCATAGGGGCTACATACTTGTAGGAACCGGTGGAGTGGGACGGATCGGCGATGACCGGAAGGTGCGTTTTTTCTTTCAGAACGGGAACTGCGCTTAAGTCCAGCGTATTTCTGGTGGCCGTTTCAAAAGTACGGATGCCCCGCTCACACAATACCACATTGGGGTTTCCTTCCGCAATAATATATTCGGCGGCGTTCAGCCATTCTTCAATAGTGGCGCACAGCCCCCTTTTTAAAAGGACGGGGAGACCGGAACGGCCGGCTTCTTTTAAAAGGATAAAATTCTGCATATTTCTTGCGCCGATCTGAATCATATCCACGTATTTTACGGCAGCATCGATGGCTTCCTGGCAAACAACTTCACAAATGGTCGCAAGTCCGGTTTCCCTGCCGGCGGTCTGCATGTAACGCAGCCCTTCTTCCTCAAGTCCCTGGAAGGAGTAAGGAGAAGTTCTTGGCTTGTAAGCGCCTCCCCGCAAGATGGAAGCGCCGGATTTTTTTACGGCACGGGCGATACGCATGAGCTGTTCTTCCGATTCCACGGCACAGGGCCCGGCCATAATGGACAGGGAGCCGGGGCCGATCCAGGTATTGCCCACCTGGATACGGGAAGGCTCAGGATGAAATTTGCGGTTGGCAAGCTTATAGGTTTCCGTGACGGGAACGATCCGGTCCACATCTTTGAAACTGATAAGGTTTTCGGTGGGAAGTTTTGTTTTGTCGCCGACGATACCGATAATGGTAACTTCTTCCCCGGCGGAAAGATGGGTGGATAATCCGTTGTTTTCGATATAGGATACCACGGAATCGATGCTCGATTGCGCGGCATTGGGTTTCATTACAATAATCATGGCTTTGCTCCGTTTCTGTTTTCATTTCACACGTTTGACACATGGACAATATATCACTTCAACGCGTGAAAGTCAATAAAGTAACAAATTTACTGTTCAAATTGTTTTATTTTGCTTGTAATGTGCAGACAATTTTAGTAAAATATACACATGGGAGTAAAAAGGCAGTAGAAAATTCCATTACCGCCTCGTCAGATTGCCCCAAAATAGCAAAAATCGGAGGAATTTATATGAATGTTTATACGACTGACAAGATTAGAAACGTAGTATTGCTCGGCCATGGCGGGAGCGGAAAAACCAGTCTGGTAGAAGCGATGGCTTATTTATCCGGGATTACTTCCAGGATGGGCAAGGTATCCGATGGCAATACGGTAAGCGATTTTGGAAAAGAAGAGCAGAAGAGACAGATTTCTATTTCCACATCGGTAGTACCGATCGAATGGGAAGGAATTAAGATAAATATTTTGGATACTCCCGGATTTTTTGATTTTGTAGGAGAAGTAGAAGAGGCGGTCAGCGCGGCGGATGCGGCGATCATCGTTGTTTCAGGAAAAGCCGGCGTGGAAGTCGGAACGGAGAAAGCATGGGAGATTTGCGAAAAATATAAACTGCCCCGTTTTATTTTTGTAACGGATATGGATGTGGACAACGCTTCTTTCCGCCAGGTAGTGGAGGATATGACGAATGCGTATGGCAAGAAGATGGCTCCTTTCCATCTGCCGATCAGAGAAAATGAAAAATTCGTAGGCTATGTCAATGTTATTACGGAAACAGGCCACAGATGGCAGGGCAAGGAAGTAACAGACTGCGAAGTGCCGGAATACAGCAAGGCGAACCTTCAGCTTTGCAAAGATACGCTGATGGAAGCGGTTGCGGAGACAAGCGAAGAATTCATGGAGAGGTATTTTGGCGGCGAGACATTTTCGGAAGCGGAGATCAGGGCGGCTCTGCGCACGAATGTGATTGACGGATCGATTGTGCCGATGACGATGGGATCCAGCATATTATGCCAGGGAGTTTATACTCTGTTGGACGACATTGTAAAATATATGCCCAGTCCGGAAAACAAAGAATTTGCCGGAGTGAGCTTGAAAACGAACGAAATATTTGAAGCGAATTATGATTTTGCCAAGACAAAATCCGCATATATCTTTAAAACAATCGTGGATCCGTTTATCGGTAAATATTCACTCGTTAAGATCTGTTCCGGCGTATTAAAGGCGGACGACCTGATCTATAACAGCGATAAAGATATTGAAGAAAAGGTGAGCAAGCTCTATGTGATGCAGGGAAGCAAGCCGACGGAAATCAAGGAGCTTCATGCCGGAGATATCGGGGCGATTGCAAAGCTGACGGCGGCGAGAACCGGAGATACCCTTTCCACGAAGGCGACGGCGATCCGCTTCGGCAAGACAGAGATTTCAACGCCTTATACATATATGAGATATCAGGCGAAGAACAAAGGGGATATCGATAAAGTTTCCCAGTCATTACAGAAGATGGCGCATGAAGACCCGACGATGAAAGTGGTAAACGATGCGGAGAACAGGCAGACATTGATTTACGGTATGGGCGACCTGCATCTGGAAGTGATTGCCAGCAGACTTGCCAATGAATATAAAGTAGAAATCGAGCTGGCGCAGCCGAAAGTGGCATTCCGCGAGACGATCAAGAAAAATTCCGATGTGGAATATAAATATAAGAAGCAGTCCGGCGGACATGGACAGTACGGCCATGTTAAGATGAGATTCTCCCCGTTGGGCGATCTGGAAAAATCGTTTGAATTCACGCAGGAAGTTGTGGGCGGAGCGGTACCGAAGAACTTCTTCCCGGCAGTGGAAAAAGGATTGCAGGATTCCGTCCTGAAAGGCCCTTTGGCGGCATACCCCGTGGTCGGCGTAAAAGCTGTTTTGTATGACGGCTCTTATCATCCGGTAGACTCTTCAGAAATGGCATTTAAGATGGCAACGATCCAGGCATTCAAAAAAGGCTTTATGGATGCGCATCCGGTGCTTTTGGAGCCGATCGCGAATATTAAAGTAACGGTTCCCGACGCTTATACGGGCGACGTAATGGGCGATCTGAACAAGAGAAGGGGCAGAGTACTCGGCATGAATCCGGTAAATGGCAAACAGGTCATTGAAGCGGATATCCCTATGACAGGATTGTTCGGATACTGCACGGATCTGCGTTCCATGACGGGCGGCCGCGGCACCTTCGCTTATGAGTTTGCAAGATACGAGCAGGCGCCTAGCGATGTACAGGAGAAAGAAGTAGCGGCCAGGGCGGCGAAAGTTGCAGAGGGCGGCGACGAATAAGAAGAAACGGTGTGTTTGGATGCAAAAAAGAAAAGGCCGGCGCTTTGGTGCCGGCTTTTCTTTTTTGCTTGTGTTTTCGGAAGGAAAAAGATATAATGCTTAACATGTACAACTCATGAAAACATTGGTTATGGAAAGGATGTGGAAAAGCATTATGAAAAAAGGAATTCGGAATTTGATCATAATATTGCTGGCGGCCGTGGCTGCCTTTGTATATTATTATATTTCCCTGCCGGCGATCAATATCCATTCTTCGGGCTTCTGGATGTTTATTATAACGATTATTGTTGTCGTCATAGCGGTTTATATTGTCCGGAAAGCAGGAAAAGAATATGTGGAATCGGAAGTGGCGGAAAAGTTTGGGTTCAAGTTCAGTACTTATGGGCTGAAGGATGATAAAGTATTGAAAGGATTGGGCATTCTGCTGCTGCTCGTGGTGGTGGTCTATCTGCTCGGAAGTATTCTTTCGTCGCCGATTGTGAATGCGAAGAAATACCAGGCGCTGTTGACGATCGAAGAAAGGGAATTCACCGAGGACATTAAAGAAGTGGATTACCGCACGATT
The DNA here is from genome assembly GCA_000403275.2 of Lachnospiraceae bacterium 28-4. Lineage (GTDB taxonomy): Bacteria > Bacillota > Clostridia > Lachnospirales > Lachnospiraceae > Kineothrix. The sequence continues at coordinate 1,422,577 of KE159598.1, read as the reverse complement.
CCCTTGCTGGATAAGGAATCTGCCGCGCTTCTTGGCAACCGGAAGATGGGGAGCATGGTGGATATGGTCTCCCAGTTCGAAGTGGCGGGGGATTATTCCCAGATCAATTACAAAGGAGTGCCCGTGCGGGTGACGCCTCTCTCTTATGCCAGCGCCATCAAATGGCTGACCAATCAGAGCGATGGCATACCGGCTTATATTCTGATCGACATGACGACACAGGATACGGAGTGCGTAAAGCTGGAAAACGGAATCAAATATTCCAAGTCGGAATATTTCAACAGGAATTTATACCGGCATCTGCGCTTCCATTTTCCTACTTATATTTTCGATAACCAGATTTTTTTCGAGATCGATGAAGAGGGAACGCCTTATTGGGTATGCCCTGTGAAAAAATTTAATATCGGGCTCTTTGGCGGGCAGACGGTAGGAAGAGTGGTTCTTTGCAATGCGATTACCGGCGAATGCATCGATTATGCGGTGGAAGATGTGCCGCAGTGGATCGATAAAGTTTATTCGGCGGAACTGCTGATGGATTTGTACGATTATTCGGGAATTTATAAAAATGGTTTTCTGAATTCCGTTTTAGGCCAGAAAGACTGCCTCCAGTCCACTAACGGTTATAATTATATTGCTTTGGAAGACGACGTCTGGGTATATACGGGAGTCACCAGCGTGAGCGGCGACCAGTCGAACGTAGGGTTTGTTCTGATGAACCAGAGAACGATGGAGACGAGGTATTACAAAGTGGAAGGGGCGATCGAGGATTCGGCCATGTCTTCGGCAGAAGGCCAGGTGCAGAATCTGGGATACCGGGCGACCTTCCCTCTGCTGCTCAATATCGCCGATGAACCTACTTATTTTATGGCGCTGAAAGATGCCGCAGGGCTGGTGAAGAAATACGCCATGGTAAACGTACAGAAGTACCAGTGGGTAGCGATCGGTGATACGGTGCAGGAGTGCGAGAGAAATTATACGGAACTTTTGAACACGAACGGCATCGTATCGGAGAATACAGATCTGTATAAAGAGATTTCAGGAAAAATCAAGACGATATCTCCGGTTGTGCTGGAAGGAACGACGCATTATTATATTTGCCTGGAGAATAACGAGGATATTTTTGATGTAGACTTGTCGATTAGAGACTTGATCGGTATCGTGAGATACCAGGTCGGGGACAACGTGAAGTTCCGGTATACGGAGGGCTATGGGCTGCATCTGGTGAAGGCTTTGGAGTAGGCGCAAAATGGGCTTTTGGCGCTCTTGACAGGAACTGGAAAAAAAGCTAAAATTGTCAGCATGGAAATGGTATAAAAATAAAGGAGCGGAAGAAAAATGGCAGAACCGTATAATCACAGAGAAGTGGAACAGAAGTGGCAGCGGATATGGGATGAAGAGAGGGCGTTTGCGACCTCTGACGATTATTCCAAACCGAAATATTATGCGTTGGTAGAATTTCCTTATCCGTCAGGACAGGGACTTCATGTAGGGCATCCAAGACCTTATACGGCGCTGGATATCGTGGCGAGAAAGAGGAGGATGCAGGGGTATAATGTGTTATATCCGATGGGCTGGGATGCATTTGGGCTTCCCACTGAGAATTATGCTATCCAGAATCATATTCACCCGAAGACCGTAACGAAGAATAACGTGGAGCGTTTTAAAGGGCAGCTTCATGCCCTTGGATATTCCTTCGACTGGGAAAGGGAGATCAATACGACGGATCCGGGATATTATAAATGGACCCAGTGGATCTTTTTGAAACTGTTCAAAGCCGGGCTTGCCTACAAGAGCGAGATGCCCATTAACTGGTGTACTTCCTGCAAGGTAGGGCTGGCAAACGAAGAAGTGGTAAACGGCGTGTGCGAAAGATGTGGTTCGGAAGTAGTCCGCAAGGTAAAGAGCCAGTGGATGCTGAAAATTACGGAATATGCGGACAAGCTGATCAAAGATCTGGACAGCGTGGACTACGTGGAGCGGGTTAAAGTATCCCAGAAAAACTGGATCGGCAAATCGGAAGGAGCCGAAGTGGATTTCCGGGTGAAAGGGAAGGAAGAGACTTTAAGGATTTATACGACGAGACCGGACACCCTGTTCGGCGTTACTTATATGGTATTATCCCCGGAGCATCCTATGATCGATAAGTATCAGGAAGAGATCGGAAATTGGGATGAAGTTGTGGCGTACCGGGAAATGGCGGCGAGAAAATCGGATTTTGAACGTACCGAGCTGGCAAAGGATAAGACCGGCGTGGCGATCGACGGCCTGACGGCGGTGAATCCGGTCAACGGAAAAGAAATTCCTATCTGGATCTCCGATTATGTATTGATGACTTATGGAACCGGAGCCATTATGGCGGTGCCGGCCCATGATGAAAGAGACTGGGAATTTGCAAAAAAATTCGGACTTCCTATTATCGAAGTAGTGGCAGGAAGCGAGACAGGAGTAGAAGAGGCGGTTTATACGGATGTAGAGGACGGTATTCTTGTGAATTCGGACTTTCTCAACGGGCTGCATGTGGCGGAGGCCAAGAAAAAAATCATAGAATTTCTGGCCGAAAAAGGAATTGGGACGAAAAAAACCAATTATAAATTGAGGGATTGGGTATTTTCCAGGCAGCGTTACTGGGGAGAACCGATTCCGATCGTGGAATGCGAGAAATGTGGATTTGTACCGCTGGATGAGAGCGAGCTGCCGTTAGAGCTGCCGGAGGTGGAGAGTTATATGCCTACGGATAATGGGGAATCTCCCCTTGCCGCTATGACGGATTGGGTGAGTACCACCTGCCCTTGCTGCGGAGGACCCGCGAAACGGGAGACGGATACGATGCCCCAGTGGGCCGGATCTTCCTGGTATTTCCTGCGCTATACGGATCCGAAGAATGAAACGGCGTTGGCAAGTAAGGAAGCGCTGGAATATTGGATGCCCGTGGATTGGTATAATGGAGGAATGGAGCATACCACTTTGCATCTCCTTTATTCCAGATTCTGGCATAAGTTCTTGTATGATGGAAAAGTAGTACCCTGCCCGGAACCTTACCAGAAACGTACTTCCCATGGGATGATCCTTGGTTCCAATGGGGAAAAAATGAGCAAATCCAGGGGCAATGTGGTGAATCCTGACGATATTGTAAGGGATTATGGGGCAGATACCCTCCGTACCTATGAAATGTTTATCGGCGCTTTTGAATTGAGCGCGGCATGGTCCGAGGACGGTGTAAAAGGCTGCCGCCGTTTCCTGGAAAGGGTATGGAAGCTGCAGGACATCCTGACGGAAGCAGACGGATACAGCGCAGATCTGGAAACAAAGATGCATCAGACGATCAAAAAGGTGAGCGGTGATTTTGAAAACCTGAAATACAATACGGCGATTGCGGCAATGATGTCGCTCATCAATGATTTTTATAAAAAGAATGCGGTCACAAAAGGCGAGTTTCGGACGCTGCTTACGCTGTTAAATCCGGTAGCCCCCCATATTACGGAAGAACTTTGGGAGCTGGTCGGTTTTGAAGGAAAAGTGTATCAGGCTTTATGGCCGGAGTTCGAAGAAGCGAAGACCATAGAGGCGACGGTAGAGATCGCAGTACAGGTAAACGGAAAGGTAAGGGCAGCTATCCAGGTAGCCAGCGATATCAGCAAAGAGGATGCGATTGCGGTCGGAAAAGAAGCGGTAAAAGATAAGATAAACGGAACCATCGTAAAAGAAATTTATGTGCCGGGCAGACTGGTGAATCTTGTAGTAAAATAAATAACGGGAAACTTGGCAGAATATTCTGCCAGTAAAAAACACGGGGCTTATTCGATTTTTGGAATGGCCCCGTGTCTTTTTGGCAGTGCGCCTTGCGGCGCGCGTTTCTAACGGCTGGTCAGCGCTTTTTCTTCATTGCCATCAGCTTATTGATTTTTTCTATTTCTTCCGATGTGGAATATTTGCGGAGGGCGGTTACAATCGTTTCGATTTCCTGGTCATCGAAAGAGATATTCTGGGATTTTCCTTTTTGGGCTATGGACATCAGAAAAGGAAGCATTTGCTCTCGCGAAAGGTTTTGGCCTTCGAAGACGAGCATTTGCAGGAATTGAAGTTTTGCTTTATCGATATTGGCCACCAAAGGGTCGTTCATCCATTCATTCTGGTTCATGCGGGATATTACCTCCAAACATTTCAAACATGGATTGCTGCTCGGGGGAAAGCATGCCCATGAGCATTTCCATCATTCCGTTATTTTGATTCGGGTCGCTGTTTTCCCCGCCTCCGGAAAAGAGATCCGGGGCGAAATCTTTCATCATTTCCATAGTGCGGCTCATTTCTTTATACATTTCCATGGAATGAAAAATACCGGCTATTTGTTCCAGCTTTTTTTTCTCTTCTCCGGTACAAAAGGGAAGGAGTTCGGAACAGATTTTTTTGATATCAAAATCTTTCTTGTTGAAAGAACAGCCGGTTAGTTCATAAGAATTAGAACGATAGCGTTCAAGGGTATGCTGGAATTCCAGATATTTGATGTAGACGGCGAGTTTCCCGCGCATCGGTTCATCAAAATAGGGCATGACAATTTTCATCATCTGTATGTGGTTGTTTGTATATAATGTATCAAAGGCAATAATTTTGTCATGTTCGTTTTTCTCCATAGAAATCCTTTAACCCCATATGCTTTTTAAATCTTATGTAAAACAAAAATAAAATATACTCGTTTCGCGGCAGCGGCGCGTTCCGAAAATGCCGGGCCTGACTGCATATTTTAAGAGAAAATAGGCTCGGAAGAGCCTATTTTCAAGATGTGAGCTGACGTGATCCTTAGAAGGAGTTGCCGCAGCAGCAAAGAAGAAGGAGAATCCAGATGATGCTGTCGCATCCGCAGCCGGAGTTGCCGCCGCCGAAAAAGCCGCCGCCGAACCCGCATCCGCAGCCATCGCTGCTGTCGCCGCCGTTGCAGCAGCTGAGCAGGATAAGGATCCAAAGAATAGAATTGCATCCGCAGCCGCCGGATCTGTTGCTATTGCCGCAGCCGCAGTTTGTTGCTGTTAAATCACTCATAGTGTTGCCTCCAAAAAAATTTTATTTATGGTTTATACTATGTGCGATGGCTTGGCAGTGTTTCCATGAAAAATGGATTGTCGCAAAAATTGTGTTATAAAATGATTATTGTTGACATGGAAATAAATATATGTTAGATTAATAAAAATTAATAAGTCAGATAAAATTCAGAGAAACACAGTTATGATATGCCGAAGATTTCTGCAAGGAAATAAGCGGCCTGTTCGGGCATCAGCCCGGCTTGTAATATCATGTGCGAGATTCGAGCCTCAGCACATCCGGCAGACCGGAAAAGTCTGCCGGATGTGTTGGGGCTTTTATTTTCGGAACTGATAAAAGCAGGAGATGCAATAAATATATTTTGATTGCAATAAGCTGCTCAGGAGAATTATAGTGAAATTCGGAATGCAGGAAAGGTATAAAAACTATGAGTCAGCTAAAGCGGGTTTTCATAATCATTATGCAGAAATTTTTTTGTGTCAATAGTTCAAAATATTTAACTAAAAGAGAAAAGGAGAAATACGGTGGGAAGGATCATAGAGAATAATCAAGTGAGAATAAGCGGGGAAATGACAAGTGATTTTGGATTTAGCCACGAGGTTTTTGGTGAAGGATTTTATACGGCGCAGATAACAATTAGGAGGGAAAGCGGACAAAAAGACAGGATTTTGGTTATGGCATCGGAAAGGCTTGTGGATGTAAAAAGGAAATGGATCGGGCAGTTTGCAGAGGTGTCAGGGCAGATCCGTTCTTATGACAGGTATGAGGGAGAACGAAACCATCTTGAATTATTGATATTTGCAAGCAAGATGAAAAAACGGGATATGGGAGGGAAAAAGATCCGATCCGATGAAAACAAAGTATTTCTTGCGGGATATGTTTGTAAGATGCCTTTTTACCGCAAGACACCAATGGGCAGGGAAATTACAGATCTGTTGCTGGCGGTACGGATGCCTTATGGTAAGTCGGTGTATGTTCCGTGCATTTGCTGGGGGCGAAACGCACGTTATGCGGAAGGCTTTGAGCCAGGTCAGCCTGTTCAGGCGCGGGGAAGAATACAAAGCAGGGATTACCAGAAGAAGATTTCTGATAAGGAATATGAAGCAAGAGTGGCCTATGAAGTATCGATCAGCAGCCTTCAGGAGAATATTTAGGACTAATTTATCATTGATTTATACAGAAATTATGTTATCTTTATATTAAACATACAAAAGAGGAAACGACCGTCTGCAAGACGGTTGATCTGCCAAAATGAAACAATAAGCCTGTCTATAAGGCCCAGTGCAATATAGTAGGCTTATTTGTTTTTCGCTAGTATATTTTTCCATGGATATTTATCCATGGATAAGAATCCATGAATAAGAGCAGTAAATAAATTTTGAAAAAAATGAAAAAATCTGATACAATATATAGACAAAAGACTTGCATTAATTTCAAGGTATAGTAAAATATAGGTTGAATATGGAATATATTTATGGAGGAGAGTCGGCAGATGGCGGAGGGTCATATAGTGGCGGGAAGGCAATTCCGCACTAAGACAGATTATGAAGCTGCCTTGAGAGATAAGAAAAAAATTGATAAGATATGTTCGGAATATGATCTGAAGGATCCGAAAGCGGTGCTGGAGCTGTATGGGAAGCTGAAAGCGGGCGACTATCGTTTTGAGACGATGGTGGGGAATGATTTCGACGATAAGATATATGAACTGGCCGAGAAATATAAGGGTACCAAAGAAGAAGACAAGGCGGGCCAAAAGAAAAAGGGCAGAATAAAAGGGCAGAAGAATCAAAAGAAGGGGAGCGCGGCATCCGAGGGGAAAAATGCGAAAACTACGGTTTCCCTGGAAGATTTGGATAAGGACATGCAGCGAGAGGTGGCCGCCCAGCTCAAAGCGCGGGATCGGAGACGGAAGCTGCTGGTAGTTCTTTGTACGGCCGGGGCAGTTTTATGCTTCGGATATTTTGCTGTTTATTATTATCTGGCGGAAAAAACGGATAATGACTATAACCAACTGGCGGATTTGAAGAACAGCGACGCTCTGGCGAATACGAATATCCCCGCGGAAAAAACGCTGGTGGTGCGCGGCCAGGAAGAAGAGATCGAACTGCCGGATGTTCTGGATGAATATAAAACATTATATAATAAAAACAGAAGGCTAATCGGATGGCTGAAAATTGACGATACAATAATAGACTATCCTGTGATGCAGACGACGAACAATGAGTATTATCTGGATCATAACTTTAATCAGGAGAAGGATAATAACGGCAGCATCTTTATGGATAAAGACTGTATAGCATGGCCAAGATCCCAGAATTTGATACTTTACGGACATCATATGCGGTCCGGCAAGATGTTCGGCGATCTGGAAAAATATGCGAAGGAATCCTATTATAAGGAACATAGTGTTATCCGGTTTGATACTATATATGAAAAGGGTACTTATCAGGTCATGTATGTATTTCGGACGAAGGTGCTGAAAGAAAACGAGATAGCTTTCAAATACTATCAGTTTATCGACGCGAATTCAGAGGAAGAGTTCAATTCCTATATGAAGGAAATGGAAGAGATGTCACTATATGATACCGGAGTGACAGCCGGGTATGGAGATGACTTGTTGACATTGTCTACCTGCGATCATTCACAGACGGATGGAAGATTCGTGGTGGTGGCGAAGAGGGTGCAGTAATAAATAGTTTTAGCTTTACGATGGAGGAGAGCAAAAATGGCGAAAGGCAAGAAAACAAAAAAGAAAAACTGGAAATTGAGAAGGCAGCTGCGCAAGACGTTTGGCTGTCTGTTTATGATTTCCGCTTTAATAGTGACGGCGATTCCGGTACAGCCGAATGAGGCGGCAGTGAATGGAGGTTGGACAGAGGATAGAGAGCATTATCAAACGAAATATTGGGTATATTCAAAGAATACAACCATACCTACAATATCAAAGGATGATACGCCCGTATATCAGGATCAGACAGGAAATTTTCGGTTTGTATATGTAAATCGCGCAGGCGACTGGGAGGCTGCAGATATGGAAAAATTTGCAGTTGTTGTAGATTATGAACGTGAGCAGAGTTTGGATGGGGGAAAACTTACCATACCTTCTACGATGGATGCATATATTAAATATACGGATACTGCGATCGGAGGAGGTTCGGGTACGCCAGGGGAAGCAAGCGCTTATGCGGCGGCGAACAAGAAGGGCAAGCCTCTATTTTATAAAGTAGAAACAACCAGGATGGAGGAAGTGCAAGGGGATCCGGTGTTGACTTCTGAGGATTTAAATGGAGACGGGAAGTTTAATGATTATATTTACCCAGTGGAAACCAGAGAAGTCCGGGCATCTGTAAGATTTGCTCCATGTACGAAGGAAAGCAAGGATACTTGGAGTCCTAATGGGGTAGATGTGCCATTGTATTATTTTCTGGGGAATGGGACGCCTAGTGAAGATGATAAGAAAGATGAATCAAAATGGCAGCAGGTACAAGGCGTGGATGATGGACGAATTACGGAGGCTAATGTAAAATATATAGGAAATCAGTACGCGCAGGAAAAGGATGGACAATGGAAGCTGTATCCATCTACCACAAAGCGCAGCGTTTTTGGTGGTACGGATCAGGGGGCGGCAGCTGCGAATATTTCGGTGCTGACGATTGGCAACAATCTGCTTGGAGTGGGTGATTATGCGTTTTTAGGCTGTACTAATCTGAAAGGCATTAAGTTTGGTAATGGATTGAATACATTAGGCAATTACGCTTTTGCTGATTGTAGGCAGTTAACGACTGTGACAATGGATTCCAATACTATGATTAATGTACTTGGAGCCGGTGCTTTTGCAAATTGCGATTTATTGCAGTCTATTGAACTTCCTGTTGCATTGGAAGCCATTGGTGATTTTTGTTTTCAGAATTGCAAAAAATTAACAAAAGTAGTGATGACAACAGATGAAAAGAGCGGCTTAGGCTGTAATTTAAAGAGAATAGGATATAGAGCCTTCGAAAACTGTTCTTTGTTAGAAGAATTGATATTGCCTGCTTCTTATAATGGGGCAGAGGGGACGGCAGGCGGAAATGATACAGCAAATAGTAATAACTTTCATCTTTCCACTGTGAACGGATGCACAAACTTGAAATATATAAAGACGTTCAGCACAACGTTGAATTTTGTGTCAGATGCATCTAGTGGAGGAACTGTTGACGGTAATTATGGAATCGAAGAATTTAAGAAAGAAGTAGGAGAAGACTTTTATTTTGAAGGACCTGGATATACGAGTAATTCGGGTTCCATTAAGACGCCAGTACATAATATGGCGAACGTAAATCATATTTGTTTTAAATACTTAAATGATGATAGATATGAGATTGTAGAGGATGGCTTAGGATATGAGAAGGATCCTGGCGCGCTGGATAAGGTTGGATTAGTATTCCAGGTAAATAAAGCAGGGAATTTAATTAAGTTCCAGATTGAGGATCCGGATGGCAATATTGTCAATAAACATGTACCTGAGATCAATATGCCCGACCAGGTGGGGCCGGTTGGCATATTGGGAATAGAAGCAGGAAGTTTTGATAATAATTGTTATATTGAAAAAATAGTGATTCCAAAGTCTGTGGAAACTATTGGTCCGGGAGCATTTCAGGGCAGTCATAATTTAAAGCATATTGTTTTTAACGATGCAACAAAAATCACAAGTATTGGTGCGAATGCTTTTGCCACACAGGTTATAGATGATATTGCACATAATGGCACACGGAATACCTGTACCGATACTACTTTCCTGTCGTCTGCGGCAAAACCATTTTTAAGCTTTACTGGTGCGATTGAGAAGGATGACGGAACGAACACGGAACCTTTTAAATATGCGATGAAAGCGACATCCAAAATTAACGCAGGGAAACAGAAGCTGTCGTATATCACCTATTACAGCGGAATACCTACGAATCTGACTGTAAGATACAATCCGGGCAGCGCGGATCGTCCGGAAACGGCAGGAGCGGAATTACTGCATTTTCCGACCATGGATGATTTGAAAAATGGATTTAAAGTGGATTCGAGTTATGAAGGAGCTTACAAACCGGCAGGCAGTACTTCTTCCACGCTGTATCGTTATCCATATATGTCACAGGAACTGGAACAGGAGGTAACTGGGGCAGGAACTGGTTCAGGCTCATCGGAAAACCAGGTAAATATGGTCAATAGTGTGGAAAACATCGTAATTCCAACTGGCGTTACGCGCATTAAAGAAGGGCTGTTTTCCGGCCTGACGGTCAGCGGAAATACAGTTGCGGCACCAGTGAGACATCCAATGCAATCCGATTTGTATGGCTCGAACGGTCCGGACGACCCGGCTGACCCAAATGAAATACCTTATGTGGGGCCGGCAAAAGATGTAAAAACTCTTACGACAAAGAGCATTGTAAATATTGATCCTTATACATTTGGATGGATGCCGGAACTGACGAAGGCTTATATAAGCGGTGCGGCGGCAATAGGGAATTATGCGTTTGATGAATGCCCTAAGCTGGAATATGCGGAAGTCGGAAGCGATACGGCAACGCTGGGACTCAGGCCTTTCAGCGGATGTGATATTTTATCGGAAGTTAAGTTTAATTCCAATCCGTATTTTACGACTGACACAGGTGTGATTTATGGCATAGATGGCAGCGGAGCGAAAACAAAAATTGTGCAATGCCTCCCAGGGAGAGGAAATCCTTCCGTAGTTGGTTCCATGGGAGTAGGGCCGGATGAGCTGAGTGGAATAAAAGAGATAGCGCCGGAAGCTTTTATGGATTGTCCGAATATTCGCGAGGTTGACTTGTCTACTTCAGTAGTGACGACGATACCGGAGCGGTGCTTTGCAGAATCAAAGAATCTGAATAATGTTATATTGCCGAATACGATCAAGACGATACAGAACGGATCGTTTTGGAATACACACAGCTTATACCAGGTAATGATTCCTGATAGTATAGCGTCAATAGCGAATGATGCTTTTGCAAAGGTGCCGAGAAATGAAGATGGCTCTTACGGGAAGCCGAAAGCAGACAGAAATCCGTTTAACTTTGTTACTACGCTGGGAAGCAATGCGGATGAATATGCCTCCCTTTATGATTATATTACAGTAAAAGAAAATGCAGACATGAGAGGAAGCATTGAAATTCCGCTGATGGATGCAGTGGATCCGAGCAATCCGAAACAGTATGATGTGAAACGCATCCTGAAAGGAGATAATCTGGAACTGACCATACTGGATATACCGGATCATACGGCAGAAGGATATCGGTTCTCCCATTGGCAGCCAGACCCGAAAGATATCAATCCCATTCTTGTGCCTATGCCGATCTGGGCAATGTACGAAAAGATTGGAGCGAATACGTATACCGTTCGTTTCTTCGATATCAATAAAGAGGAAATGAAGGATTATACGCAGCAGGTAGAAGAAGGCAAGGACGCAGTGCCGCCTTCCCGTGATGCAATGGCGGTAGATGGGAAAGTATTTATTGGCTGGGACAGAGCTTATACGGAAATTAAAGGCAACGTGGATATTTATGCGCAGTATTCGGACAGAACAGAAGGCATGTATTATGTAACGTTCTATACAGATTCTGATTTGAAGACTGTGATAGGAAAGACGCAGGAAGTCAAAGAAGGGGAAAGCGCGATAGAACCGGCGCATCCGACGAAGGAAGGATATACTTTCTCGGCTTGGTCTTCCGATGGATGGAAAAACGTAACAAGGGATTGGGATATCTTTGCGGTGTATACAGCGGGCGGCAGCACGAACCCAGATGATCCGAATAATCCGGACGATCCGAATAAACCGGGCGATTCCAACAATCCGGGCAATTCCGGTGGAAATGGAAGCAATAACGACAAGGACAAAGATAAAGATAAAGACTCCGTATCCGAAAATGCCACCAAGTACAAGGTGACGGTAAATGGAGGAAGCGGCTCCGGCGATTATACGGCGGGTACAATCGTACCGATCAATGCTTATGCAAGGGCGGACGGCACGGTATTCGACAAATGGACCAGTTCTTCCAACGGAGTAGGGTTCGTGAACCAGACGGCGATATCGACGACCTTTACGATGCCGGCCAATAATGTTGAGATCACGGCCAACTTTAAGAATGATACTTCTTCGGTAAGCAGCAATTCCAGAAGTGCGCGCAGGAACTCGACGACGACGGTGGATGTAAATAAGAGCGGTATTTCTAATACCGGCTTGGCATCGGCCAACGTGAACGGTTCATCGGATAATTATGTAGTCAGAATTACGGATGATGCCCAGGCCACGGCTGCAGTTATCGCCGCATTGGAAGGAAAATATGGCAATTTGAACAATATCGCTTATCTGCCTATGGATATCAGTCTCTATGATTCTACGGGACAGACAAAGATTACTGACGTATCCGGCATCAGCGTGGATATTACGCTCCCATTACCGGATGGATTGATACAATATGCCGGCAACAACAGGGCGGCAAGCGTAGTGAACGGCAGACTGGAGGATTTGGCGACGAAGTTTACGACAATCGACGGCGTACCTTGCGTACAGTTTACCGCGACCCATTTCTCGCCGTATACGATCTATGTGGATAAGGGCAACCTGACAGAAGGTTTGATTGATGCAACGCCTAAGACCGGAGATCCGATTCATCCGAAATGGTTCCTGGCAATGGGGCTGGCATGTATTTCCATTATCTTGTTCTGCAAGAAGGATAAAAAGCAGCCCAAGGTAAAGGCGGCTTAAAATGACAGGTCAGTCTGAGAACGGATGGAGCGGTTTAGTTACAGGGGGAGCCTATGATTAGAAAAATAAGGATTTTGACTGGTGTGTTGCTGCTGTGTATTGCAGCGGCAGCCGCCGGGTTTTCTCTGCCGGATGTGAAGGCAGCTTCCGCTTCGTCGTCGGATTTCCAGATGAAGGGAGATACCTTGGTAAAGTATACAGGCACGGCTAGCGCCGTGTCTATTCCCACGTCTGTGAAACATATTGGAAAAGAAGCGTTTACAGGCCATACTGAGCTGGTGAAGGTGGAGATTCCCGGTTATGTGGAGGATATTGACTACAATGCGTTTAGTGGATGTACTTCGCTGGAGAGCATATCTATTCCTGATACGGTGACGACGATCGGCAACGGAGCATTCAGCGGATGCAGCAATTTGAGGTCTGTTAAACTTGGAAAAAAAGTGCGGAAACTGGGAACGGGCGTGTTTGCGGACTGCCATTCCCTGTCTTCCATGAGCATCAGCATATATAACGAAGATTTGTCTTACGAAGACGGGGTAGTATACAGCAAGGATAAAACGATTGTATACGCGATGCTCCCTGGATATGAGGGTGCCGTTTACCGGATGCCCTCCACCGTAAAGACGATCAGGAACAATGCGTTCTGGGGATGCCGGAAGCTGGAAAGGGTTTACTTTGGAAGCAATGTGACATCGATACCGGATTATGGTTTTACAGGTTGTACAAGCTTGGAGAAAGTTTCTTTTCCTTATTCTTTGCGGCGTATTGGTATAAAAGCTTTTGCGGACTGCATCAATCTGGGAGAAACAGAGATTCCTATGTCGGTGGAGAGTATTCATCAGACGGCTTTCGATGGATGCCCGAAGCTGAAAATTATCGCAGAGGCCGGCTCTGTGGCGGCAGAATACGAGGCACAGAGGGATAAATCCAATGTGGCCAGTGCAGAATATCAGGATATCGCTTCGGGAACGGATGGCAATAACGAAGATGGTGTGGAGCCCGGCGAGAATTCGGGAGAAAACAGTACAGGGGAAAAGCTTCTGGGACAAAGCACGATTGTAGGTGGCAATGCGGTTATTTTTATGGACAACAGCCAGTCTAAAGTGCTTTCAGGAAATGAACGGCCGGATACCGGAGAGGAAACGGCGCAGACTTCCGCAGCGGCGGAGATCATGGCAGGGAGCGGACAGAATACTTTTATAAAATATACGATCGTGGATAATGAAAAGATCGCCGCACAGGCGTATTATAAGAACAGCGGACTTAAGGATTATCAGATACCGGAGGGAATCAAGGAAATCGGAGAATTCTCTTTTGCAAGGTCGGGACTTACTTCCATATCGATTCCCGAAGGGGTTACGTCTATCGGCTATGGAGCGTTTTACCATTGCGATGACCTGGCAGATGTTGAGATACCATCTACGGTTACGGAGATAGAACCATCGGCTTTTGCGGAAACGAAATGGATCAAAAACCGTGGAAGCGACAGGGCGAATCCGTTTACGGTAGTAGGAGACGGGATTTTGATTGCTTATGGCGGAATGGGAAGCCAGATCAGAATACCGGACGGCGTAAAGCAGATCGGTGCGGAAGCTTTTAAAGGAAATACGAGAATTACGGGAGTGATCCTGCCCTCCAGCGTCACGGTGATCGGTGAGGACGCGTTTGCCGGGTGCAGCAGTTTAACCAGTATATCGGGCGGGGATTATTTGGAGGAGATCAGAGACAGAGCGTTTGAAGGATGTCCGCTCAGTACAGTCAAGATTCCGGCATATGTAAAAAAAGTAGGTCTGAGAGCTTTTGATATGACCAATTCGGGAAAGGAAGAACGGACAAAGAACGCGGTATTTCTCGGAACGAAGCTGCCGGAGGCGTCCTATGAAAAAACGGCAACTCATTATGTCAACGATAAATATAGGGATGCAGCGCTGAAAGATATAAGGATCGCCGTTGTGGACGGCGGCATCACGGCTGCGGATATAGCGGGGACGGTGCTGGATTATGATGCGGGAGGCTATCGCGGATTGGTGTGCAGCGTGGAACAAACGGCAGACGGCGATACTCCGGGCATATTAAAGGTAAAATATTGTATGCTCCAGCCGGGAGACGTCAACAGCAGGACTTTGCCAAAGCAAGTGCTTGTATATGGAAAACCTTATGATCTGGCAGGACAAGAAGAGATGGAATATCTTCTGGGAACGGAAAGCGGGGGAGAAGAAGGAACCGTAACCGTGGAGGTCAGCAGCAGTACCCTTCCGGGACAGCCGGAAGTTACCGCACAGATTGCAGGAGGCCAGGAAAATTATATTCTGCGTATCAGCGATAACAGCGAGGCAGGAGGGATCATAAGCAACGCTTACCGCAGGGCGGTTTCCGGCGGTCAGTTGAAGAGCCTCCAGGCTTATGATATCAAGTTGTATGATGCGGCCAGTGGGATTCCGATCACGAAGCTGGGCAGACAGCGGATGACGATTACGATTCCCAAGCCAAACGGAGTGCTGGCAGAAGGACTGAAAGTCGTTTGCCTGGACGGAGACGGACAGCTGGAGAGAGTGGAAGCCAGCGTGGTAACGGTGAATGGACAGCAGTGCGTGCAATTCCAGGCGAATCATTTTTCGGTTTATGGGATTTGCAATTAAGTATTTACAGAATCGATATTAGTTTCACTGTCGAACAGAAAAATGATAAGATACGGATCACTTTGTAAACAGTAACGAATAACCGCTCCCGGCATAAATTAATTAAAAAGCCGGGAGCGGTTTATGTTTCGTGTCAGACAGCAGATTGGTTGTACGGACGAAGTGGTGGATTCTTGCAGGGGAAGAAATTTTTCAAGGGAAAATGCGGTCAGGGTAGCATTGCTTGATACCGGAATCAGCGCCCATCCGGATTTTGCCGGAAGAGTGGATGCATTTTATGATTTTCTCCGCGGAGAAAAGAACGCGTATGACGACAGCGGCCATGGAACCCATGTAGCGGGATGTATAGGGGGAAGCGGAAAAGTTTCCGGCGGAATGTATAAAGGAATATGCCCATGGTGCCGGATGATCGTTGGGAAGGTATTGGACCGGAACGGCGATGGCAATATGGACGATATGTACCGGGGCGTGGAATGGGTATTGGAAAACAGGAACAAATACCGCATCCGTGTACTAAATATTTCTATCGGAATCGGCCATATCGAGAATGAAGAAAGAATGCAGGAATTGCTGGAAATCGTGGACGAGGCATGGAAAAGCGGCATTGTGGTGGTATGCGCTGCGGGGAATATGGGGCCCGACCCTATGACGTTATCCCCCCTTGGTTCCAGTAAAAGAGTAATTACGGTAGGATGCCACGACGGCAGCTTTTATTCCGGCAAAAGTTCTTTGTGCGAAAGCTATTCGGGCAGGGGGCCGTCCCCTTATGCGGTGAAAAAGCCGGATGTAGTGGCTCCCGGAACGGATATTATATCATGCAATGCGGCTTGCCGCCCCTCTTTCCGGGGATACCGCAATGCTTATCTGAAAAAGAGCGGTACTTCCATGGCAACGCCTATCGTATCGGGGGCTGCAGCTTTGCTGCTGCAAAAATATCCGGAGCTGTCCAACGAACAGGTGAAACGAAAGATCAATTATAGCGCCACGGATATGCATGAACCTTGGACGAAGCAGGGGTGGGGCATGATCAATGTTGGCAGACTGATCCGCATTTAATAAAAATTATATTGACACTTATCGTATGATTGCATACAATTATACCTGATAATGCATAGAAAAAATTTTGAATGCCGGTATGATGGGAAGTGTGGAGAAAATGGGCAATTATAATTTGAAGCAGGAAGTAACGGATAAGTATTCTTTAAGGGGAAGAGTATTCAGCAAGTTAAGAGCGGACATTTTAAGCGGGAAATATAAGGATCATGAAGAGTTGAAAGAGGTTGCCATCGGGGAAGAACTGGGGGTAAGCAGGACTCCCGTAAGAGAAGCTTTCCGCCAGCTGGAATTAGAAGGTCTGATTCAGATCATTCCCAATAAAGGCGCATATGTAACGGGAATCACGGCAAAAGATGTACAGGATATTTATATGATCCGCTCTTTGCTGGAAGGGCTTTGCGCGAGATGGGCGACGGAACATATAACGGAAATGCAGTTGGAAGAACTGGAGGAAAACGTGTATCTGGCGGATTTTCATGCGTCCAAGGGACATTTGGATCAGATGGCGGACCTGGACAACCGTTTCCACCATATTTTATATGAAGCATGCAACAGCAGACAGTTGGAAAGGCTGTTAGTGGATTTTCATGAATATGTACTCCGTGTCAGAAAAAAAACGCTGTCCAATGGAGGAAGAGGGAAACGATCCAACGATGAACACCGCCAGATCATGGAGGCGATTAAGGCCAAAGACGGGAGACGGGCGGAAGAACTGGCCCATGAACATATGATCAATGCCTATGACAATATGGTAAAAAATGGCTTGTACCATATTTACCCGGCAGAAGGGGAAGAAAATCCAGGAACCGAAGAGAAGGACAAGCCTTGACATCCTGGCAATCCATTTCGATGTCTGCCATCCATTTTCCAAGGAAATCAATTTTAATAAGTACCATAGCGGAGGGCGGCCAAAAGGGGCGGAAGCAGCTGGGAAAGGGGCTGGCGGGGAGCTGGTTTTTCTGCTGTTGCTTCCAATCAGCAATTTCACTTATGAAATGGTCGAAAATGCAGGGTGACATTGCCATGGATGGCAATGTCAGGAAGCAGCGGCATGGAAGCCGCTTGCTTCCGACCCGATCAGCTGGATACCATATATCCATTTCATTAGTGAAATCTGATTGGAAGCTCCAGCAGAAAACCAGCTCCCCGCCAGCCCCTTTCCTAGCTGCTTCCGCCCCTTTTGGCCGCCCTCCGCCGTAACGCTTATCAAAATTAATTTCCGTACCTGTTTTCCTTGTCATATAGCAGCAAATAAAATATAATAGAAAAATAAAGGAAAGGAGCATAGAGGAAAGATATGGACAGGATTAAAATGATAACTCCGCTGGTGGAGATGGACGGAGACGAGATGACGAGAATACTCTGGCAGATGATCAAGGATGAATTGCTTCTGCCTTTTATCGATTTAAAGACGGAATATTACGATCTCGGCCTGGAACACCGTAATGAAACGGACGACCAGGTGACAGTAGATTCGGCGGAGGCTACGAAGAAATACGGAGTTGCCGTGAAGTGTGCGACGATTACGCCCAATGCTGCCCGTATGACGGAATACCAGCTGAAAGAAATGTGGAAAAGCCCGAATGGGACGATCCGTGCGATATTGGACGGAACCGTATTCCGCGCGCCTATCGTAGTCAGGGGGATCGAGCCTTGCGTGAAAAACTGGGAGAAGCCAATTACGATCGCCCGTCATGCCTATGGTGATATTTATAAAAATGTAGAAATTAAGGTTCCGGGAGCGGGAAAAGCAGAACTTGTCTTTACGGCGGAAGACGGAACCGTTTCAAAGGAAACAGTTCATGAATTCCGGGGAGCCGGTATCTTGCAGGGCGTACATAATACGGATGATTCGATCGGAAGCTTTGCAAGGGCTTGCTTTAACTATGCGCTGGATACCAAACAAGATCTTTGGTTCGGGGCGAAGGATACGATCTCTAAGAAATACGACCATGATTTCAAGGATATTTTCCAGGAGATCTACGACAAGGAATATAAAGAAAAATTTGAAGAAGCGGGAATCGAGTATTTCTACAGCCTGATCGATGATATCGTAGCAAGGGTGATGAAAGCAAAGGGCGGTTTTATTTGGGCATGCAAAAATTATGACGGGGATGTAATGAGCGATATGGTTTCTTCGGCCTTCGGTTCTTTGGCAATGATGACCTCCGTCCTCGTTTCGCCTACGGGAGTCTATGAATACGAAGCGGCCCACGGAACCGTACAAAGGCATTATTATAAACATTTGAAAGGGGAGGAGACTTCCACGAATTCGGTGGCGACGATTTTCGCATGGACCGGCGCTCTGCGCAAGAGAGGGGAACTGGACGGAATCAATGAGCTGGCGGAGTTTGCGGACAAGCTGGAAAAAGCCACGCTGGCGACGATAGAGGCAGGAAAAATGACGAAAGACCTGGCACTGATCACTTCGCTGGAGGATGTAACGGTATTAAACAGCGGGGACTTTATTAAAGAGATCAGAAGAACTTTGGAGTCCATGTAAGAACAGGGAAGAATCTATGTGTTTTTGGGTGTAGTTTCTTATCAATGATAATAAAGGCTGGCGCAGCGGGACGGTATTGATTCCGGCTGCGCCAGCTTTTTATGTTTTTCTATGTTTCCGATTCCAGGGCTTCCCATCGTTCCATCAGGCTGTCGAGTTCGTTTTGAACTTCATTCTTTTCTTTGGAAAGTTCCTGGAGCTTTGCCACATTCGTGCAAATATCCGGCTTTGCCATCAGGCTGTCGATTTCCGCATTTCTGTTTTCCAGCGTTTCGATCCGTTCCTCGATCCGCTTTATTTCATTTGCCTTTTTCCGCTGTCTGGCTTGCTGTTCTTTCTGTTCCAGCCAGTTTAATTTGGCCGACGATTCTTTTTCCGCGCTGCCGTTAGCGCTATTATTAAGGGAGGCAGCGCTGCTATGGGGCGCGTCGCTTTGGGCAGATCCGGCGGAAACGGCAGCTTTTTCCTGCTTTTTTTCCAGATAATAGTCGTAGTTTCCAAGATAATTCGTCAGGCTGCCGCCGGATAATTCCAAAATGCGGCTGGCGGTGCGGTTGATAAAATAACGGTCATGGGAAACATAAAGCACGGTGCCGGAATAGCTGTTGAGCGCGTCTTCCAGGATTTCTTTGGAAGCGATATCCAGATGGTTCGTAGGCTCGTCGAGGATAAGGAAATTGGATTCCGACAGCATGAGTTTGGCGAGGGAAACCCTGCCCCGTTCCCCGCCGCTGATATCTCCGATGCGCTTAAATACATCTTCCCCGGTAAAGAGGAAAGCGGCGAGCGTATTGCGGATCTCCGTGTTGGTCAGTGCCGGATAGTCGTCGGAAATTTCCTCAAACAGCGTTTTTTCCGTATGGAGGACATGGTGTTCCTGGTCGTAATAACCGATATGCACATTAGTTCCCGTGCGGATGGAGCCGCAGTCAGGATCGAGCAGCCCGTTGATGATCTTTAATATGGTGGTTTTTCCCGTGCCGTTATCGCCGATGACAGCTACATGTTCTCCTCTTTTCAGTTCAAAACCGATATCATGGAACAAGTGCAGCGGGCCAAAGGATTTGGACAGGTTTTCGATAAAAAGGACGTCGTTTCCGCTGACATATTTTGGTTCCAGGGAAATATGCATGTCGGTGCGGGCTTCGGAAGGTTTTTCCAGGCGTTCTATTTTATCCAGCATCTTTTCCCGGCTTTCCGCCCGTTTGATGGATTTTTCCCGGTTGAAAGATTTTAGTTTTGCGATGACTTCTTCCTGGTGCTTGATTTCCTGCTGCTGGTTCATATAGGCTTTGATCTGCGCAGCGCGCAGCGCTTCTTTTTTTACGGCATAATCGCTGTAGTTGCCAAGAAATGTGGTCGCTTTGGTCTGGTCGATTTCGATGATTTTATTGGAAATACGGTCCAGAAAATAGCGGTCATGGGAGACGATCATGACCGCCCCTTTGTAATTCAGCAGATAGGTTTCCAGCCAGGCGATGGAGGACATATCCAGATGGTTCGTGGGCTCGTCCAATATAATCAGATTCGGTTTTTGAAGCAGCAGCTTGCCGAGGGCTACCCGTGTTTTTTGGCCTCCGGAAAGGGTGGAAACGGATTTGGAGAATTCTTCCTCCAAAAAACCAAGTCCTTTTAACACGCCGACCAGTTCGCTGCGGTAGGTATAGCCTCCGTTTGATTCGAACTGATGGGTGAGAAGGGTATAGGACTCCATCAGGCGTTCCAGCTCTTCGCCGGAGAGGGATTTCATGCGCTGCTCCGTTTCGCGGATCCGTTTTTCCAGGTCAATTAACTCCTGTTTGACGGTGAGAAGTTCGTCGTAGATAGAGTTGCGGCTGTCTACGGACTGATTCTGGGAGAGATATCCCAGGCTTTTGTTTTTGGAAAGGACAGCGTTCCCTGCGTCGGCGGAAAGTTCTCCCACGATAATACGGAGCAGGGTCGTTTTCCCTGCCCCGTTGATTCCAACGATAGCGGCTTTGTCGTACTCCTCTATATGAAAAGAAACATTTTGCAGTATTTTTTTTTCATGAAATGATTTACAAATGTTCTGGCATGACAGTATCATCCTGAATTCCTCCTGAAACGATGATAGTAACAATAATACCCATCCATTTTACCCAGTAGGAAACATGCTGTCAACATTCATTTGACATTATTTTAACAGTCTTATATAATAAATAAGAAATTACTAATATAGGGGGCAGCACCGTGGAAGAGAAGGAAATTTCACAGGCGGTTATTGGCCGTCTGCCTCGGTATTTCAGATATCTGGGCGAGCTTAAGGATGAAGGGACAGAGAGGGTATCCTCACAGGAGTTGAGCGATATCATGCAGGTCACTGCTTCGCAGATCAGGCAGGACTTAAATAATTTTGGCGGTTTTGGCCAGCAGGGATACGGGTATAATGTAGAATTTCTCTATGAGGAAATCGGCAAGATTCTCGGACTCGACCGGAAATATGATCTGATCATTATCGGGGCGGGCAACTTGGGGCAGGCGCTCGCAAATTATATGAATTTTGAGCGGCGCGGTTTCTTGTTTCAGGGAATCTTCGACAATAATCCGTTACTCTGCGGAAAAAAAATAAGAGGAATCGAAGTGCAGTCTATGGAGTGCATGGAACAGTATGTACTGGACAATCATATTGACATTGCAGTGCTTACCATCCCGAAGAGTGAAGCGGCGGAAGTTGCGGAAAAACTGATCCGGTGCGGTATCAAGGGTATTTGGAATTTTGCCCATGTGGATTTGAAAGTGCCGGAGGGGGTACAGGTGGAAAATGTCCATCTGTCCGACAGTCTGATGAAGCTGTCTTATAATATTAGCAGATTTCAGAAGGAAAAATGACGGACAGAAAGGCATAGGTGTTGTTATGGCGCGTTCAGAGAATGCATTCAGGGAAGCGCTGGCCGGAAAAAAGATTCCGCTGCTGACACTGGATAACAAGTGGCATCAGCTTTTTACACAGGCGCAGACCGAGATACCGGCAGAAGTACGGCGGGGAGAAGAGAAATTAAATGAACTGATCAGAAGACAGGGGAAACTCAATACGGAATCAAAGGAAATACGGAAGCTGAAAAAAAGGCTGATGTCTGAAATTATGGAATTGGCGGATTCGGCGGGCGGGAACCCGGGCGCGGCCGAGGAAAAAAAGATGGAGGATAAGAGACGCTTGATCAGCGAGTGCAATGAAAAACTGGAGGATTATGCCAGGGAATTGAAGTTGCTGCCGGAGGAAATTGATAAGATCAATTACAGGCTGATGCTGATCACGATGGATATCTGTTATCAGAGAATCGTTGAAAATACAAGGGAGATCGACGGAATCGACGAATGGGTCAAAGGAATAAGAGTGGAAATCAAAAAGAAGCTGATCCGAAAGGGAGAGAGCGAGAAGACGGTTTTCGACCTGTATTCCTATATGCACGATATTTTTGGCGCAGAAGTGATAGAAATATTTGATATGAAATATAACCCGGAAGAACGGAAGAAAGCCCAGGCGGAAAAAGCGGCCAGAAGAAGGGCGGATTCCGAAAAAAATAAAATTGAGGTTAAGAAAGCATAAAGAGAAAATGCGTCAGAACAGTGTTTTTGACGCATTTTTAGCGCATTAAGAATCAGTATTTTAATGCATAGCATTGCATTGCATCGGGAATGGAGGACGGAATGGAAAAAAGAGAATGGCTGGAAAAGGAATATCTTGTTTCCGCAGAGGAGATGAAAGAATACGATAAAAATACGATAGAATATTTTGGTGTTCCTTCGCTGGTTCTCATGGAAAGAGCCGCCCTTGCCGCAGCAGAGGAAATCGAAGCCAGATTTCCGCACGGAGGGCGCGTGCTTGTAGCGGCGGGTAGCGGGAATAACGGCGGGGATGGCATTGCAGCCGGCAGGATTTTAAGACAGCGAGGATTTTCGGTGGATTTTTATTTGGCAGGAAAGAGGGAAAAATGCAGCAGGGAGACGGAAGAGCAAATAAGAATTATCGATAAATATGGATGTCCCTTGCAAAGCAAAATCATAGATAAGGAATATGATATTATTGTGGATGCTTTGTTCGGGATTGGGCTGTCAAGGGAACTGGAGGGGGGATTTGCGGCAGCAGCCCGTAAAATAAACGAAAGCGGGGCTTTTGTCTGTTCCATGGATATTCCCTCCGGCATCCATACGGATAGCGGCCGGAGGATGGGGGAGGCGGTGAAGGCAGATCTGACGGTGACTTTCGGATGGAGAAAGCCGGGGCATATATTGTATCCGGGGAACGAATATTGCGGAGAGATTGTTTGCAAAGATATCGGAATCACGAAGGAAAGTTTTTTAAAAAGAATTCCGGGGATATATACTTATACAGGGGATGCGGGATATGGGATGCCCTGCCGGAGCAGAGGAGGCAATAAAGGAACTTTCGGAAAAGTTCTTGTAATCGCGGGAAGCGTGAATATGAGCGGTGCATGTGAACTTTGCGCCAAGGCGGCTTACCGGATGGGCGCCGGGATGGTAAAGGTAGTAACGCCGGAAGAAAACCGGGTGATGATCCAGTCGGGTGTGCCGGAGGCTCTTCTTTCCACTTACGAAGCGGAAGGAGAGATTACAGAGAAACTGCATAACATATTGGGGGAAGGGATGCGGTGGGCGGACTGTATTGTCATAGGCCCCGGCATAGGAATGGGCGAAAAGGCATACGCCATATTAAAACAAGTATTGACAGGAGAAAAGAGACCGCTGGTCATCGATGCCGACGGACTAAACCTGCTGGCTAAAAATCCGGAGCTGCAAGGCTGCTTGGAGAAAGAAGGAACGGGGGATGGCAGGAGGAGGATCATTCTCACTCCCCATCTTGCGGAATTTGCCAGACTGTATGGATGTTCGTTGGAAGAGACAAAAAAGGATATTTTTGATAAGCCGAAAGAACTGGCTGATAGATACGGATGCGTTGTAGTATGCAAGGATGCCAGAACAGTAGTCGCTGTTCCGGGGAAAAAAGAAATATATATGAATACGTCCGGCAATGACGGTATGGGCACTGCGGGCATGGGCGATGTGCTGGCCGGGATGATCGGTGGGCTTCTGGCTCAGGGAATGGAAGAAGAACAGGCGGCGGTTCTCGGCGTATATATCCATGGAGCGGCGGGAGACCGGGCAGCGGAACAAAAAGGGAGATATGCGTTAATGGCAGGAGATGTGGTCGAATGCCTGGGAAGCGTCACAAAGCGGAAAGGTATGGGAGTGAAATGACGGAAAAATACGGCAGGGTATATGCAACGGTTGATTTGGATGCTCTCCGCGCGAACGCGGAAGGAATGGTTTCAGCATTGAATCAGGGAACGAAGATGATCGGAGTCGTCAAGGCGGACGGATATGGGCATGGAGCCGTTCCGGCGGCGAAGGAATTGGAAGCGCTTGGGGAGATCTGGGGGTTTGCCGCCGCTACGGAAGAAGAAGCTGTTATTTTGAGAAAATCAGGGATCAGTAAGCCCATATTATCTTTGGGATATGCATTTCCTCATCATTATAAAGAAATGATCGAAAATGACATAAGGATCACCGTGTTTCGCCAGGATACGCTGGAACAACTGGCAAGAGCGGCGGGAGAGACGGGGAAGGAGGCGACGGTTCACATAAAGGTGGACACGGGAATGTCGCGGATCGGCATTTATGCGGACGAAGAAGGGATCGCATTCGTAAAGCGGGCATTGCAGACGCCGGGAATAAAAATAGAAGGAATTTTTACTCATTTTGCAAAGGCTGACGAGAAGGATAAGGAACCTGCCGGACGCCAACTGTCCTTGTTTCAGGATTTTGTAAGGAAAGTGGAAAAAGAAACGGGATACCGCGTCCCATTTTGCCACTGCTCCAACAGCGCGGCGGCTTTGGAAATGAGAGAGGCGGATATGGACGCTGTGCGGGCCGGCATCGCTCTCTATGGCCTGTGGCCTTCCGAAGAGACAGCAAAGGATATCGTGGATTTAAGGCCGGTTATGGAGCTGAAAAGCTGTATCGTATACATGAAAGAGGTGGAACCGGGGACGGAAATCGGATATGGGGGTTCTTTTACAGCCGGGAAAAAAATGAAAATAGCTACCGTTCCGGTAGGGTATGCGGATGGGTATCCGAGAGGGCTTTCCAATAAAGGATATGTCCTTGTTCATGGGAAAAAGGCTCCGGTTGTCGGAAAAATATGCATGGATCAGTTTATGATAGATGTGACGGATATCCCAGGTACGGCGGAGGGGGATGTGGTGACTTTGATCGGAAAAGAAGGGAAAGAACGGATTACCATGGAAGAGTTAGGGGAACTGTCAGGGCGGTTTAACTATGAACTTGCCTGTTGTATTGGGAAAAGAGTTCCCCGCATTTATTTGAAATCGGGAAAAATAACGGCGGCAAAGGATTATTTTCGGGATTTTGAATAGGAATTGAATATCTTCAGATAAACTGGCAATAATTTAGCCATAAAAGTTTAAATGAAGGGTGATAAAAATGAAACGTGGAGATATTTATTATGCGGATTTGCGGCCGGTGATCGGTTCGGAACAGGGAGGCGTTAGGCCGGTATTGATCATACAGAATGACGTGGGGAATAAGCACAGCCCTACAGTGATTTGCGCTGCCATTACTTCGAAGCTGAATAAGGCGAAGCTTCCCACCCATATCGAGCTGAATGCGGATGAGTATGATATGGTCAAGGACTCGGTGATCCTGCTGGAACAGTTAAGGACTATTGATAAAAGGCGGCTTAAGGATAAAGTATGCCATTTGGACAGTGAAATTATGGATAGAGTAAACGAAGGATTACTAATCAGCCTGGAACTGGGCCTGTTTTGCCAGAGTACATAAGAAAATGTCCGGCTCCGGCAGTCAAGCGTCACGGAAATCAATTTTGGAAGTCCGGAGCATGGCAGGGCGGGTTTTGGCACCACCGGCAGCACCGGGCGGAAGCGGGACAGGACAGGCTGCCCATGGATTTCTTTTGTTTTTTGGGGGGATGTGTTTTTTTCTTATTCTTGTGTTCCGGTATCCGCCGTTTGGTGCCGTGGGTGTTTCGCCATGTCGGCTCTTTGCGTGGTTTTGGTGTCGTGGATGTTTGCGCCTTGCTGTTTGTTTTTTGGCGTATTATTTAGATCTTCTTTTGCTTGGCACCGGCATGGAAATCCATGGGCAGCCTGTCCTGTCCCGCTTCCGCCCGGTGCTGCCGGTGGTGCCAAAACCCGCCCTGCCATGCTCCGGACTTCCAAAATTGATTTCCGTGACGCTTGACTGCCGGGGCTTTAAATGGTATAGTTTACTGTGATTCTTTAGGTCTTATATTTTGGATAGATAAAAGGAGATGGGATTATGGACGATGGCGGGCCTACTGCCAGTATGATTTTATTTGCAGTGCTTATTCTGACCGATATGTTTTTTTACGGGTTCGGTTCAGCGATCAACAGCCTGAATATTAAGGATATTGAAAGGAAGGCCAGGGAGGAAAACGATAAAAAATCCCGCCGGCTGGCTGCAATCATAGAAGAACCGGCGAAATATGTGAATATGGTGCAGCTGATCGTGACGCTGATCAATATTGTTATGGGTAGTTTTTATCTTGGCATCTGGATCAGGGGGATGAGAAGGCTGCTGGAGATTTATGTGAAACCGGATTCTCCGGAAGCGGTAGCGATAGGAGCTGGGATTACGGGTGCGGTTACCCTTGTTTTCGCGGTGGCGGTACTCACTTACATATTATTGACCTTTGGGGTTCTGCTTCCGAAAAAGCTGGCGGCCAGATATCCGGAGAAGTGGGCGTATATATGCATCAATCCGGTATATTACGTTATGAAGGCGCTTTCGCCCTTTACAGGACTTGTGACGGTAAGTGTAAACGGAATATTGCGTTTGTTTGGAATGAAAGTGGACGACGGCTTATCGGATGTGACGGAAGAAGAAATCATTTCAATGGTGAATGAAGGCCATGAACAGGGAGTTTTGTTAGCTACCGAAGCGGAAATGATTACGAACATTTTTGAATTTGGGGACAAGGAAGCTCATGATATTATGACCCACAGAAATCAGATCGTAGCCGTGGAGGGGAATATGCCGCTGAAAGAGGCGGTAGAGTTCATGCTGGATAACAATAACAGCAGGTTTCCCGTATATGAGGAAAATCTGGATCATATTATAGGAATTCTTCATTTGCGCGATGCGATGCGTATGCATGCCTTTGGAGAGGGAGAAGAGGGCAAGGATCTCCCGGTAAAGGAAATAGAAGGACTGCTGAGGGAAGCGGCATTTATTCCGGAAACAAAGAATATTGATGCGCTGTTTCAGATGATGCAGTCTACCAAGACGCAGATGGTGATCGTGGTGGATGAGTATGGACAAACCTCGGGACTGCTTGCCATGGAAGATATCCTGGAGGAGATCGTAGGAAATATTCTGGACGAGTACGACGAAGACGAAGAGCATATCGAGGCCACGGACAATGCGGACGAATATATTATAGAAGGAAAAACTCCGCTGGAAGAATTGGAAGAACGTTTTGACATATCTTTTGAGGAAGAAGAGTTTGAAACGTTAAACGGTTTTCTGATTTCCAAATTGGATAAGATTCCCGAAGAAGACGAAGATTTTGATATCGATGTGGACGGTTATAATTTTAAAATATTATCGGTAGAAAACAAAATGATACAAAGCGTGTTAGTGACAAAGATAAAACCGCCGGAGCCGGAAGAGGACGAGGCGGAAGAAAATAACAGTAAAAAGGAGAGTTAAATTATGTCTGGACATTCAAAATTTGCAAATATAAAACATAAGAAGGAAAAAAATGATGCGGCCAAGGGAAAGATTTTTACTATAATCGGCAGAGAGATCGCCGTTGCGGTAAAAGAGGGAGGGCCGGATCCGGCCAATAACTTTAAGCTTGCCCAGGTCATTACAAAGGCAAAAGCCAACAATATGCCGAACGATACGATCGAGCGCGGAATCAAAAAAGCGGCCGGCGATGTAGGAAACGTGAATTACAAATATGTGACTTATGAAGGATACGGGCCGGGGGGTATTGCAATTATCGTGGATGCTCTGACCGATAACCAGAACCGCACGGCGGCAAATATCAGAAATGCCTTTACGAAAGGACAGGGAAGCATCGGTACGCCCGGGTGCGTGTCTTTCATGTTTGATAAGAAAGGGCAGATCATCATCGACAAGGAGGAATGTTCCATGGAGGCGGATGATCTGATGATGATAGCGCTGGATGCCGGGGCGGGAGATTTTTCGGAAGAAGAGGACAGCTTTGAGATTTTGACCGATCCTGACAGCTTTGACGAAGTGAACAAAGCATTGAGCGAGGCGGGCATTGCCATGATATCTGCGGAGGTAACGATGATTCCGCAGAATTATGTGGATCTGACGGATGAGGCGGCGGTGAAAAATTTACAGAAAACGCTGGATCTGCTGGACGATGACGATGATGTACAGGCAGTTTACCATAACTGGAACGAATAGTCCGGCCATGTGTATAAGAAAACGGAGGGTATGAAATGAACGGAAAGTATGAAAAGGAAACGATATGCATCCAGTCAGGATGGAAACCGAAGAATGGGGAACCAAGAGTGCTTCCGATTTATCAGAGTACCACATTTAAATATGAGACTTCGGAACAGATGGGCAGACTGTTTGATCTGGAGGAAAGCGGATTTTTTTATACCAGGCTGCAAAACCCGACGAATGAATTCGTTGCGCAGAAGATATGCGAACTGGAAGGCGGGGTGGCTGCTATGCTCACTTCTTCCGGACAGGCGGCGAATTATTACGCGGTTTTTAATATTTGCGAGGCCGGTTCCCATGTGGTCATGTCTTCCACTGTGTACGGGGGGACGTTTAACCTCCTAATGGTGACAATGAAAAAGATGGGAATCGACTGCACGGTGGTGGATCCTGATGCTTCGGAAGAAGAACTGCATAAGGCATTCCAGGATAATACGAGATGCATGCTGGCGGAAACCATCGCCAATCCGGCGCTGGTAGTGCTGGATATCGAAAAATTTGCTAAAGCGGCGCATGCCCATCAGGTTCCCCTTATTGTGGATAATACTTTTGCGACGCCTATAAATTGCAGGCCTTTTGAATGGGGGGCGGATATCGTGACTCATTCTACAACGAAATATATGGATGGACATGCCATGTGCGTAGGCGGAGCCATCGTGGATTCCGGCAATTTTGACTGGGGGAAATACCCGGGCAAATATCCGGGACTTTGCATGCCGGATGATTCTTATCATGGGATTACTTATACGGAAAAATTCGGGAAGCTGGCTTATATCACTAAGGCAACTACCCAGCTGATGCGGGATCTCGGGGCGGCCCAGTCGCCGCAGAATGCATTCTTGCTGAATGTAGGCCTGGAAACCTTGCATTTACGTGTGCCGAGGCATTGTGAAAATGCCCTGGCCGTAGCTTCTTATCTGGAAAAACATGAAAAAGTGGCCTGGGTGAATTATCCGGGGCTGGAAGGAAACCGGTATTACGAACGTGCGAAAAAATATATGCCGGATGGAATTTGCGGCGTTGTTTCTTTCGGCTTAAAGGGCGGAAGGGAAGCGGCGGCCGAAATGATGGATCATTTGCAGCTTGCTGCTATCGTAACCCATGTAGCGGATGCCCGTACCAGCATCCTGCATCCGGCAAGCCATACCCACAGGCAGATGAATGACCAGCAGCTCGTGGAAGCGGGAGTTGCTCCCGATTTGATTCGCCTTTCGGTAGGGATTGAAAATAAGAATGACATTATCGAAGATCTGAAACAGGCGTTGGATAAAGTATAAACCGCGGCAGCATGGAGGTTACGTGGGAATGAGAAAAACATGGTTCAGTTATCTGGAATGGATGTCTTTTGTGATCATTACGGCAGCATTTGCCGCAGCTTATCTGCCTGCGGCAAGTGCTGCGCTGTTGAGGGGCAACCAGTATACGGCTGTAAGCCTGGTTTTCCTGGCTGCGGTTTTGGCGGTGGTCTGCTGGTTTGCCGGACATAAAACGGCCGGCATATTTGCAGGAATGGTTTCGGAAGGAAAGGTGTGGAAAAGTGCGCGTTTCCGACAGGCTTTGGAAATTTTTTCAGTGGTATGTTTATTGGCGGCATCTGTTGCTTACCGGATGCAGTTATTAAAAAATACTGGTGTACCAAAGGACAGTATATATTATGATATGGCTTTTATAAACAATGCGGGAGGAGTGCCAAGTCTTGCTCATGGCGCTTCTTATTGTTATGCGGCGGTTCTTTCAACGCTATTTTCTTTCAGCGGCAATAAGGCAGCGGCCGGACTGGTGCTGCAGGCGGCGCTTCAGGCATTGTCGTTGTTGCTGCTTTATTTGGGAATCCGAAGGATGGCCGGGAAGACGGAAGCTTTTTGGAGTGTGGCAATTCTGGCATTTTTGCCATCTTATACGGGGAAAATATATGAGCTGGAGCCGGAAACATTTTATTTTTTCCTATGGGCCTTGGGTGTTTTTCTAATCGGGCAATGCGGAATGGCGAAAGGGAGAACAGGTTCCCGCATTGCTTTTTTGCTGGCGGGAATTTATATCGGAGTCATGGGCTTTCTTGATATTTCAGGCTGGCTTTTGTCTTTGTTTGCTGGCTGGCTCTGCATAAAAAAAGCGAAGAAAGAGGACGGGGAAGAGGAGGCGCGGAAAGAAAAGCGGCGGGACAGCGGCAAGGAACTTCTTTTCTGTCTGCTGGGAGCTGCGGGAGGCATGGTTTTCTGCCTCGCATTGGATGCCGCGCTATCCGGTCTTTCATTAGAGAGCATATGGAATACATGGCTCGGATTGTATTCCTGGAGAGGAAGCGCATGGATTCTGTCCGGGCCGGAAAGCGATCCGTTCATTGGATCGGCTCTTTGTTTTGGAAATATGCTTATGGCAGCCGGTTTCTGGTTCCGCAAAGAGCGGAGACAGGAGCCTGAGGTATGGACCCTTCTTTTGCTGGCGGCAGCCGCATTCCATATAGGGCTTTCGGGTCCGTTTGGCTATCATGTACTTTTTGCGTTCGCATGGGCCGTTCCGGCGGGATTGGGAATAGCTTCCATGGGCGTCTGCCGGGAGCCGGGGCAGCCGGTGAAGGCAAAGGTACCGGATCTTGTTCTGGAAGACATGGATCAGGCGGACGAGGAAGAGGAGGAAAAGACAACAGGGGTGAAACTGATTGAAAATCCTCTCCCCCTTCCGAAAAAACATGTGCGGCGGGAAATGGATTTCGACCGGCTGGTGGAATGGGATAAAATGAAGTTCGATGTTCCGGTGGATGAATCGGACGATTTTGATATTTAATATTGTGTTCGCTTGTATAAAAACCGTATTACTATACAAACTAAAGACTGAAATCATAATCATAAAATTTTGGTATGGAGGTTTACATGGGAAATCAGAAATCAAAGAATACAAAAAATGCGGATACAAAGGAAAAGAACGAGGGGAAAAAGACAGAGGAGGAAAAACACCGGGAGGACCGGATCGAAAATACCGGCCAGGTCACGCTGGATAAGAACGATAAAAAACATAAAATCCATCTCATTACCATTATTGGAGAAGTGGAAGGACATGATAATCTGAACGGCACTTCCAAAACGACCAAATACGAGCATATCTTGCCGGAATTGGCGGCGATCGAAGACAGCTGTGAAGTGGATGGACTTCTGATCCTGCTCAACACCATGGGCGGGGATGTGGAAGCGGGGCTGGCCATTGCGGAGATGATAGCTTCTTTGAGCAAGCCCACGGTGTCGCTGGTACTTGGAGGAAGCCATTCCATCGGCGTCCCGATTGCGGCAAGCACTGATTATTCCTATATTGTGCCTACGGGAACGATGGTGATCCATCCGGTGAGGATGAATGGCATGGTGATCGGCGTCCCGCAGACCTTTGACTATTTTAAGCAAATACAGAATCGGATCACGGGATTTGTATGCAGTCATTGCAAGATAAGCAAGACGAGGCTGGAAGAGCTGATGATGGAGACCGGAGTACTGACAAAGGATGTGGGAACGATATTGGTAGGGCAGGAAGCCGTCAACGAAGGAATTATCAACGAAGTGGGGGGAATCAAAGAGGCAATGCAGCATCTGCATGAAATGATTGGTGACAAGTAACCGACCAGATGCTATACTATATAAGTTAAAACAGGCGGATTCAGAAACGGAGGATGAGATATGGCATCCGGACAGAGGAAGAGAAGCGGATCAGGGCGGAAAAAAACGCCGGGAAGATCCGGGGCTGGCAGAAACGGCAGAAGAACCAGACAGGCCAAGCCCATAGATAGTGCAATTAAAAATGAAGCGGTACTGATTGGCGTATTTGCGCTGGCAGTTTTTTTATTCTTATGTAATTTTGGAATAGTAGGAACGGCAGGGAATATCATAAGCGATGTCATGTTCGGCTTGTTGGGTATTCCCGCCTATATTGCCCCCATCTTGCTGTTCCTGGCGGTGGCTTTCGGCATTTCCAACAGGGGAAGCATGATCGCCGCAGGGAAGCTGGCGGCGGCAGTGATTTTGTTCCTGATTATCGGAATGGTATGTGATCTGGCGGCGGGGGCCTGGAATGAGAATTCCGTTTATCAGGTAAAGGAAATTTATGAAAGATGCAGCCAAAACCATAGCGGAGGCGGGGTGTTGGCTGGAACGCTGGCATTCCTTAGTTTCCGTTCCCTGTCCATGGTAGGCACGGTGCTTCTGCTGGTTGTGCTGACAGTAATCTGTCTCGTCATTTTGACCGAGAAATCTTTTGTCAGAGGGGTGAAGACCGGCGGACAAAAAGTTTATGAGAGGACAAGGGAGGAAACCTATGCCCGGAGAGAGCGGGCGCAGCAGAGGAGACAGGAACAGCAGGAGATGCGCCGGAAGAGAGAAGAGAACAGGCGCATTATGGAAGAGGAAAAAGAAGACGAGAAGATACTCCGAATGGATAAAAAAGTGTCCGGCGTAATGTTGGATACAACGCTTTCCACAGAAAAGAAAAAACCGAAAAAAGAAGTGGAAAAGGGCGCTGTGACGATAGAAGAAGCGGAAGCTGCATCTGTCAGGGATGACATTCACGAGATTATACTGAATGATTTGGACCGAGACGGAGCGCAGACAGCAAATGTGGCCAGCGAAACCAATGCCCTTATGGAAAATATTGCTGTCAGGAGTGTGGAAAGCAGCGCAGGACTCCATTCCAGCGAATATGACAGAATACATATTACGGCGAATGGGCGCACAGAGGGAATGGAGGAAGAAAAAAGGCAGGAGACGGAAGCTTACAGAATAGAACCGACGGAAATACCGACGGAAGTACCGATGGAAATACCGGCGGGAGAAGAGATAAGGGAGCAGAACTCCAACAGAAATACAAGAATCAGGCCTGAGGCAAGGCTGCCGGAGAACAGCTCCAGGGCGGCGGACGAAAAGAAGACGCCGCAGGATATGGAAATACAGAATAAGAAAGAGGCAGTACCGAAAAAATATATGTTCCCTTCTTTAAATTTATTAAAAAAGGGGGAAAACAAAGGAAATGCTGCTTCTTCCACGCAATTAAAGGAAACGGCGATCCATTTGCAGAAGACGCTTGCCACTTTTGGGGTGAGAGTAACGATCACGGATATCAGCCAGGGGCCTACAGTTACGAGATATGAGCTGCAGCCGGAGCAGGGCGTGAAGGTGAGCAAGATCGTAGGACTGGCGGATGATATTAAACTGAATCTGGCGGCTACGGATATCAGAATCGAAGCCCCGATACCGGGAAAAGCGGCGGTGGGCATCGAGGTACCGAATAAAGAGAATTCGGCGGTGCCTCTCAGGGATTTGCTGGAGTCCGGGGAATTTCAGTCCTTTCCTTCCAACCTGTCTTTTGCAGTGGGCAAGGATATCGGAGGGAAAACAGTGGTGGCGGATATTGCGAAGATGCCCCATATGCTGATCGCAGGTTCCACCGGATCAGGAAAGTCCGTATGCATCAATACGCTGATTATGAGTATTTTATATAAAGCCCATCCTGATGATGTAAAGCTGATTATGGTGGACCCGAAGGTGGTGGAACTGAGCGTATATAACGGAATTCCCCATTTGCTGATCCCTGTGGTAACGGATCCGAAGAAAGCGGCGGCGGCCCTTCATTGGGGCGTGGCGGAGATGACGGAACGATACAAAAAATTTGCGGATTTTAACGTAAGAGATCTGAAAGGATATAATAAAGCAGTAGAATCCATGAAAGGAGGAGATGCTCCGGGGAAGATGCCGCAGATTGTTATTATCGTGGACGAACTTGCGGATCTTATGATGGTGTCTCCGGGGGAAGTGGAAGAATCCATTTGCCGTCTGGCCCAGTTGGCCAGGGCGGCGGGGATACACTTGATTATCGCCACCCAGCGGCCCTCGGTGGATGTTATCACCGGATTGATTAAGGCGAACATGCCGAGCCGCGTAGCCTTTGCCGTATCAAGCGGTGTGGATTCCCGTACCATATTGGATATGAACGGGGCGGAGAAGCTGCTTGGAAAGGGAGATATGCTCTTTTATCCCCAGGGCTATCCGAAACCGGCCAGGATACAGGGGGCATTTGTTTCTGATTCTGAGGTATCGGATGTAGTGGATTTCCTGAAAAATCAGGCCATCGGAAACATATACAGTGAAGACGTACAGGAGAAAATACAGACGATCGATGCAGGAGCCGGATCCGTTCCCGGAGGAAACAGCGAAGGAGGCGGACGGGATCAATATTTTACGGAGGCGGGAAGAATCATCATCGAGAAAGAGAAAGCGTCTATTGGTATGCTGCAAAGAGTGTTGAAGATCGGTTTTAACCGTGCGGCTCGCATTATGGATCAGCTATGCGAGGCAGGAGTCGTCGGCGAAGAGGAAGGAACGAAACCGAGAAAAGTCCTGATGAGTATGGAAGAATTTGAACAGCTGACAGAGGAAAGGGAATAAATTATGAAAACAGATATTCAGATTGCCCAGGAGGCGGTGATGGAGCCGATTACGGAAGTGGCGGCAAAGCTTGGGATCGATGCGGATGATTTGGAGTTGTACGGGAAATATAAGGCAAAGATTTCGGATTCGTATTTGGAAAAAAGAAAGGGCGATCCGGAAGGAAAGTTGATTCTTGTAACGGCGATCAATCCGACTCCGGCAGGAGAGGGAAAGACGACTACCAGCGTAGGGCTTGGCCAGGCGCTCGGGAAGATGGGAAAGAGAGCGGTCATCGCTTTGCGGGAACCTTCTCTTGGCCCCTGCTTTGGGTTGAAAGGCGGTGCGGCAGGAGGCGGTTATGCCCAAGCAGTACCGATGGAAGATCTGAATCTGCATTTTACCGGAGATTTTCATGCGATCACTTCTGCCAACAATTTGCTGGCCGCCATGCTGGATAATCATATTCAGCAGGGGAATACACTTGGCATAGATACCCGCCAGGTCGTATGGAAAAGATGCCTGGATATGAACGACAGAGTACTCCGCAATGTGGTGGTGGGACTTGGAAGCAAAATGGACGGTACGGTAAGGGAAGATCATTTTGTGATAACCGTGGCATCCGAGATCATGGCAGTGCTTTGCCTGGCGGAAGATATGGAAGATATGAAACAACGGCTGGGAAGAATGGTCGTTGCTTATAACTATGAGGGAAAGCCGGTGACTGCCGGCGATCTACAGGCAGTGGGCGCTATGGCGGCGCTCCTAAAAGATGCCTTGAAGCCCAATCTGATACAGACTTTGGAACATACGCCCGTTTTAGTACACGGAGGGCCTTTTGCAAATATCGCGCATGGCTGCAATTCCGTAAGGGCGACGAAAGCGGCTTTGAAGATGGCGGATTATGTCGTGACGGAAGCGGGATTTGGCGCGGATCTCGGCGCGGAGAAATTTTTCGATATTAAATGCCGCATCGGCGGGCTGAAAGCGGATGCCGCAGTTCTGGTAGCTACGGTGCGGGCTTTGAAATATAACGGCGGCGTGGCGAAGCAGGATCTTGGCAAGGAAAACCGGGAGGCTTTGGAGAAAGGGATTGCCAATCTGGAAAAGCATATAGAAAATTTACAGAAATACGGCGTACCGGTAATAGTGACGTTAAATTCTTTCCTGACAGATACCGGGGAGGAAATTGGGTTCGTAAGAGATTTTTGCGAAAAAAGAGGCTGTGAATTTGCCATTTCCCAAGTATGGGAAAAGGGCGGCGAGGGAGGTATTGCGCTGGCCGAAAAGGTATTGGAAACGTTGGAAAAGAAGGAAAGTAATTTCCATGTCTTATATGAGGATGCTCTTTCTTTACAGGAAAAGATAGAAACGGTAGCAAAAGAAATTTATGGAGCGGCCGGGGTGAGCTATGGGGCAGCGGCCCAAAAACAAATGAAACAGCTGGAATCTCTCGGCTTTGGAAATCTTCCGGTATGTATGGCAAAGACCCAGTATTCCTTATCGGATGATCCGGATCTTTTGGGAAGGCCGGAAGGATTTACGGTTAATGTGAGGGAGATGTACGTATCGGCAGGGGCAGGATTTGTGGTAGTATTGACGGGTGCTGTCATGACAATGCCGGGGCTGCCGAAGGAACCGGCGGCAGTGAGGATTGATGTAAGCGAGGATGGAGTAATCACCGGACTGTTTTAAGCGGGGAGCGTTGCGGAAGTAAAATCCAAGTTTGTGTCTGTGCGGCATCCACAAACTTGCGAATACGCTGCATCAATAAAGCTGAGGCAAAAGCCGCGCAGAAATGGAAAGAAAAAATGGCGAATATCATAGATGGGAAAAAAATATCGGCGCAGATAAAAGAAGAGCTGAAGGAAAAGGTAGCGGCAATGGGAGAAAAAGGCATAAAAACCACTCTTGCCGTTATACAGGTGGGAAAGGATCCGGCTTCCAGCGTATATGTAGGAAACAAAAAAAAGGCGTGTGCCTATATCGGCATCCGTTCCCTGGCCTATGAACTGGAGGAAGAAACCACGCAGGAAGAATTGCTTGCGCTTGTTGAGGAATTGAACGGGAGAGAAGATGTGAACGGGATATTGGTTCAGCTGCCGCTTCCGTCCCATATCGATGAAAATACGGTAATCGAAGCGATCCGGCCAGAAAAAGATGTGGATGGTTTTCATCCTGAGAGCGTGGGAAGGCTCTGTATCGGACAGCCGGGCTTCGTATCTTGTACACCGGCAGGAATCATACAGCTTCTGAAACGTTCCGGCATTGAGATCGCCGGAAAGGAATGCGTTGTGGTCGGCAGGAGCAATATTGTTGGAAAACCGATGGCATTATTGCTTTTGCGTGAAAACGGAACGGTTACAATAGCCCATTCTAAAACGAGAAATTTGAAAGAAGTGACGAAGCGGGCGGATATTTTGATCGTGGCTGTGGGAAAACCGAAAATGATTACGAAGGAATATGTAAAAGAGGGAGCTGTCGTTATTGATGTGGGTATTCACCGGAATGCGGAAAACAAGCTATGCGGCGATGTGGATTATGATGACGTTGCGCCGGTATGCAGCGCAATTACGCCTGTGCCGGGAGGGGTAGGACCTATGACGATAGCGATGCTGATGAATAACTGTGTGGAGATGTATTTATGAAATGTCCAAAATGCGGATATGAGTGGACAGAGGGCCACTTATATTGCGATAATTGCGGGGAAGAATTTCGCATCGTGCCGGATTTTGAGCCTGAAATCGAAAAAGAGATGAATGAGACATTGTCCACCCTTCTTGTAGAACTGGCGCAGGAAGAGATGCCCAAGCTGGAAGAAGCAAGAAAGGACAGTAAGAAGGGGCGGCTTGCCGGAAAAAAAAGAATAAGAAACGGATGGATCATAGCAGCTATTCTTTTCTGCATTTTTACGGCTGGCGTAGGAATTGGCGGAATTCACTGGTACAGGAATTATTCCGTACCCTATCAGATTGGGAAAGCAAAAGAATGCGCGAAGGCGGAAAGATATGTACAGGCAATCACCTATCTGGAAAAAGCACATGAACTGGATCAGGGAGACGGCGAGATTCTCTTTCTTATGGCCGATTATTACTATATTCAGGGAAAAGATGAGCCGGC
The DNA here is from genome assembly GCA_000403275.2 of Lachnospiraceae bacterium 28-4. GTDB lineage: Bacteria > Bacillota > Clostridia > Lachnospirales > Lachnospiraceae > Kineothrix. Next base: position 1,384,549 of record KE159598.1, on the reverse strand, counting down.
GATTTATACGCTAATGGAAATAGTAAGGGAAGAAGAGCGCTATCCGGAGGAAGACCTGGAAAGGGCATATGACAAAATAATAGCCATATATAGCAAATTGGGAAATTATCAGGCGATCAATGAACTGCTGCTTCACTGCAGCGATGATAATATTGTGAATGCATTTCAGCAATTCATTGCAAAACCGCCGGAATTCAGCTTTGTGGGGGGAAATTATGAAGAAGTTCTGCCTTTAAAACTGAGTGCCAATACTTCCGGCAAGATATATTATACGCTGGATCAAAGTACACCGGATGAAAACAGCGAGGTATATACGGCTCCTATTTTCCTGGAAACAGGAGAGTATACGGTAAAGGCGTGTTTTATCAATGATTATGGCATTCGGAGCGAGGTCGTTACGAATACTTATACGATAGATGTGCTTGTTCCTGCTGCGCCGGAAGTATCTGTATACAGCGGGGATTATTACGAACCATATATGATCGCGGCAGAAGCGGCGGAAGATTGTACGATTTATTATACGACAGACGGCTCAGATCCGACGGCAGGCAGCATCCAGTATACTTCCGCCGTTCCGATGCCGTTGGGGAAATCGGTTTATAAGTTTATCGCCATAAGTGAGGAAGGAGTTGCCAGCGATGTCATTATTCGTAATTACCAGTTAAGGCTGCAAACGGATATTACGGTGGATATGGCAGTTTCCAATGTAGTTCAGGCGTTGATCCATGCGGATGTCCTGCTGGACGCGGAAGGAAATATGCGCGGAATGAGCGGACACAATGTGTATAAGCTGAATTCCGTGATGCGAATCGGTGAAAACGGGGATTATTACATTATTTATGAATATTATGAAGACGCAACCGGAATACAGACGAGGACGGAACGCATATACGGCGTGAATATCCAGGATGGAAAAGCTTGTCGCGTTACATATGACGAAGAGGGAAAAATCGTATTAGTGGATATTTAAGGAAGGAGGAATAAAATGTACAAGATTTTGGAGGTAAAAGAGCTGGCAGCGAATATTTACCTTATGGAGGTAGAAGCAAAGCGTATTGCGAAGCGGTGCGAGCCGGGGCAGTTTATTATTGTCAGGACAGATGAAGAGGGGGAAAGGATACCCCTGACAATCTGCGATTATGACAGGGAAAAAGGAACGGTAACGATCGTGTTCCAGACCGTGGGGGCAGGAACGGTAAGAATGGCGGAACTGAAGGCAGGGGATTGCTTCCATGATTTTGTGGGGCCTTTGGGCTGCCCTTCCGAGTTTGTACACGAATCATTGGAGGAATTGAAGAAAAAAAGTATTCTTTTCGTAGCAGGAGGCGTAGGCACAGCTCCCGTATATCCCCAGGTAAAGTGGCTGAAGGAAAAAGGAATAGAAGCGGATGTCATCGTGGGAGCAAAAACGAAGGATCTGCTGATTTTGGAAAAAGAAATGTCGGAAGTGGCCGGAAACCTTTATGTTACCACGGATGATGGTTCTTATGGCAGAAGCGGTATGGTGACGCAGACGATCAAAGATTTGGTGGAAGAGGGAAAGCATTATGACGTGTGCGTAGCTATAGGCCCTATGATTATGATGAAATTTGTCTGCAAAATGACGGAGGAACTCGGGATACCAACCGTAGTAAGCCTGAATCCTATTATGGTGGACGGCACCGGAATGTGCGGGGCATGCCGCGTGACAGTGGACGGGGAAGTGAAGTTCGCCTGTGTGGACGGGCCGGAATTTGATGGTCATAAGGTGGATTTTGACCAGGCGATGAAACGCCAGCAGATGTATAAGACAGCGGAAGGCAGGGCAGTTTTGAAGGAAAAAGAGGGCAGCACCCATCATGGCGGATGCGGTAACTGCGGTTGAGAGAAAGGCATGGTTATTAGTATGGACGTATTAAAGAAGGTACCTGTACGTGAACAGGATGCGAAAGTGCGCGCTGCCAATTTTGAGGAAGTGTGCCTTGGATACAATAAAGAAGAAGCGATGGAAGAAGCGGGCAGGTGCATTAATTGTAAAAATGCGCAGTGCGTGAAGGGATGTCCGGTAGCGATCGATATTCCCGGATTTATTGAAAAAGTAAAGGGAGGGGATATCGAGGCGGCATATCAGGTGATCAGCGAAGCCAGCGCCCTTCCGGCAGTATGCGGGCGAGTGTGTCCTCAGGAAAGCCAGTGCGAAGGAAAATGCATCCGCGGTATAAAAGGAGAACCCGTTTCCATTGGAAAGCTGGAGCGCTTTGTTGCAGACTGGGCCAGGGAAAACGGAATAAAACCGGTTGGTGCGGAAAAGAAAAACGGCAAAAAAGTAGCCGTGATCGGTTCCGGTCCGGCAGGACTTACCTGTGCGGGAGACTTGGCAAAGATGGGATATGAGGTGACGATCTTTGAGGCTTTGCATGAGCCTGGCGGCGTATTGGTTTATGGGATTCCGGAATTCCGTCTTCCTAAAGAGGATGTGGTTGCCAAAGAGATTGAAAACGTAAAATCTTTAGGAGTGACGATAGAAACAAACGTAGTGGTAGGCAAATCGGTAACGATTGACGAACTGCTGGAAGAGGAAGGCTTTGACGCGGTATTTATCGGTTCCGGCGCAGGATTGCCCAAATTTATGGGCATACCGGGAGAACAGGCTAACGGAGTATTTTCTGCCAATGAATATTTGACGAGAAGCAATTTAATGAAAGCGTTTCAGGAGGAAGCTTCCACTCCCATTATGAGAGGAAAAAAAGTGGCGGTCGTGGGCGGCGGCAATGTAGCGATGGATGCGGCGAGAACCGCGCTGCGCCTTGGCGCGGAAGTGCATATCGTATATAGAAGAAGCGAAGAAGAACTCCCGGCAAGGGTGGAGGAAGTTCACCACGCAAAAGAAGAAGGTATCATTTTTGACCTTCTGACAAATCCGGTGGAGATTCTTGCCGACGAAAACGGATGGGTATGCGGCATGAAATGTGTCAGGATGGAACTGGGCGAGCCGGATGAATCCGGAAGAAGAAGGCCGGTAGTAAAACCGGATTCGGAATTTATTATCGAGGCGGATACGGTCATTATGTCTCTGGGGACCTCTCCCAATCCGCTGATCTCCGCGACTACGAGCGGACTGGAAACAAATAAATGGAAATGCATTGTAGCGGACGAGGAATTTGGCAAAACGACAAAAGAGGGCGTTTATGCCGGCGGTGATGCCGTTACCGGGGCGGCTACCGTGATTCTTGCCATGGGAGCCGGAAAGGCTGGGGCAAAAGGAATTGATAAATACTTGAAGAATAAATAACTGCGGGTTTCCGATTGGAAATGCCTTTGTATCTTAGGATATAAAGGCATTTTTAAGAAACAATTAATAAAATTTATATCTTTAAATTAAAGACAGGCATGGTATAATGAAGCATACTGATGTATACGCATGTCATAAGGTGAAAATACGGAGGGAAATTATGGTACATCATATCGTATTATGGAATTGGAAAGAAGGTTTGGCAGAAGCGGAAAAAAAGGAAGCTGCGGCAAAAATCAAAGAGAAGCTGGAGGGCGTAAGGGATCAGGTGGAAGGCGTGGTGTCTTTGGAAGTAATTACCGACAGTTTATCCTCCGGCAATAAAGATATTGGCCTGGTTTCCGTTTTTGAATCGGAGGAAGCTCTGGGGGCTTATCAGACGCATCCGGCCCATGTGGAAGCGGGAAATTATATAAAGGGTGTTACTACAGGCAGGACATGCCTGGATTTTAAAGAGAAGAAATGAGGGAATTACCGATATGAAAGATAATAATAAGGCAAAACTGCTGACAGTGGGAATCGCTGTTGTTCTTATTTTAATCGTCTGTGGGATCAGCGTTATTATATATGCTTTGAATAAAAGAAACAGCCAGGACACGAATACTATGTTACAGGAGGATATTATGGAATATGCCAATGCCTCCCAGCAACAGAGCGTGACTGCCCAGGACATCGAAAAACAGGACAGCATTCCGAAGGAAACGGAGAAATCGGAAGAAGCGGAGAAAAAAGAAGAACCTGAAAAGCAGGAGGAAAAAGAAGTTACCGCGGAAGAGGAACCCGCTGTAGTCGTGGAGGAGCAGGAGGAGACTCAGGAACAATCGATTATGGAAGAGGAAGCCGGGAAACAGGATTCTGAAGAAGGGCAGAAAAAAACGGCAAAATGGCAGAAGGAAGCAGGAGAGGATCTTGCGGCGGTAGAGATCGACTTATCCAGACAGATGTCGGAAATGAAAGGGTATTGGGAAGCAGGAAATATGGCAGCGGTGGAAGATCTTGCTTATCTGCCAAGATACCGGGCGGCTTCTGAAAAATTGAGCGGAACGACAAAATATTATTATTACGGGGATACGGATGAGAGCAAACGGCCGAACGGCATGGGACTCGCAATGTATACGGATAACCAATATTATTATGGAGAATGGAAAAACGGCGTCAGAAGCGGAAACGGTATGTGGATCAAATTTTACGCCTATGACCAGAATGCAAAAGCAAAGGACAGTATTTATTTGCAGCACAGCTATTCCGGTACATGGGCTAACGACCTGCCAAATGGGGATGGCGCGGAACATTATGATTTTATTGATGAAAATCTGGAAGTAAATGTGGGTTATAACCGCAATTTTATTGGAAACTTTAAAAACGGCCTTTACCATGGAGAAATTTATATTACCAATTATTATAGCGACGGTAATTCCAAAGAATGGAACGGTACGGCAAAAGACGGAGTATGGCAGGCGATGGGTGAGAAAGACAGCAAAGGCCAATACCCGGTCATTGTTGAAGCGACAAATGTGGATAATTATCAGTGGATGGCGGAGAAGGCCAATAAGAATCAGGGAGTGGATGGTTTGATATCCGCTGCAAAATAAACAGACCGGAAGCAGGGAAAAAGGCTGAAAGTGAAAAGTTTTCAATCCTAAGTTTGTGTTTGCGCGGCATCCACAAACTTGATAATACGCAGTTCCAACAAAGTTGAGACAAAAGCCGCGCAGAAATGAGGTAAGAGATGCCTTGGTGTCCAAAATGCAAAAACGAATACAGGGAAGGAATAAAAGTCTGTGCCGACTGCGGGATAGAACTGGTGGAAAGCTTGGAGAGAACAGAAGGCAGTCCGCTGATTTTCGGTGACCAGTCGCAGATGGAAGAACTGGGAAGATTCCTTGCCTATAACCACCTGGAGACCGTAAGGGTGGAAAAGGATGAAAAAGAAGGGGTATATGAGCTGTATATCGGGGACGAAGAACGACAGAAAGCTTCCATGGCCGTAAAAATTTTTTTACAGCAGAAGGCAGGAAAAGAAAAAGAGGCGTTGGAAGCCGCGGACGGCGATACTACGGAAAGCACCGCGGAAAGTACCGCCGGCAATGCGGAAACACCTACATATACAGGGATATATATAGACAGTGCGAAACAGGCGGAAGAAAATCGTTCTTCCGGCTATATGCTGGTAGTGGTCGGAGGGATCGGCCTGGCGGCGATCGGATTGATATTGGCGGATATTCTCAGGCTTCCGGCGGGCCTCATGAATAAGTATATGATATGCTCCGTAACAGGCGCATTGTTCCTTCTGTTTTTTGTTATGGGAATTCTGTCCATCCGCTCTTCCCGGTCATTGAAAGTAAAAGCGGAATCGGAAAGCAGTTTGACGAGCGAGATCAAAAATTGGTGTTCGGATCATTTGACTGCGGAAAGCCTGGATAAAGATCTTTTTCCGGAAGGGGAGACCGGAGAGGAGATCAAGTATTTCAGGAGAACGGATAAGATGAAGGCAATGATCTCCCATCAGTTTCTGAATCTGGACGAAGGATTTTTAGATGCCTTTGTAGACGATTATTATCCTTTGATTTTTGAGCAGGAGAAAGGGAGAAAATAAAATGGCCGGAAAACGGTGAGGAGCGAACCGTAATGAAGATAACGATTATAGCGGTAGGGAAAATAAAAGAGAAATTTTACCGCGACGCCCTGGCAGAATATGCGAAACGGCTCGGAAAATACTGCCGCTTTGAAACGATAGAAGTGGAAGACGAAAAAACCCCCGATAAAGCGGGAGAGGCTTTGGATAACCAGATCAAAGAGAAAGAGGCTTTGCGCATTCTGAAACATGTCAGGGAAGACGCCCACGTGGTGACTCTCGAGATACAGGGGCAGAAGATGGATTCCATTGCTTTTGCCCGAAAGATAGAAAAACTGGCAACTTACGGAACAAGCCATATCCAGTTTATTATCGGCGGTTCCCTCGGGCTTCATGAAAAGGTATCGCAGCGGGCGGATGAGAAAATCAGCTTTTCGGATATGACATTTCCACACCAGCTGGTTCGTGTTTTACTGGCAGAACAAATATACAGGGGATATCGTATTATTTCTGGAGAACCATATCATAAGTGAGGGCGAAAGGGAACAGGTGTTAAAAGCAATTATATAAAAGAGAAAAAGAAAAATAGTATTCTTTCATAAAATGAAACATATATTATTCCATGATGAGAAACAAAAAATTGACCGGAAAGCAAAAACTGGAAAGAAAAAAAGAGATTATCGTGGAATCCTTAAAGCTCCCAAAAGATTCCATGTTGGGAGCTTCTATTGTGACGGTGACGGGAAATAAGGACGTTTTTGTCGAAAATTATAAAGGAATTCTGGAATATTCGCCGGAGGCGATCGTATTGCAGGGAAAGACTTGCCAGATCAGCATCGTGGGGAAAAGAATGACGATTGATTATTACACCAACGAGGATATGAAGATCACAGGCTGTATCGAATGCGTCCGTTATCATAACGGATAAAATGCGCGGGTGGAGAGGCACCTGAGGCCGAGATGTGCAATGGAAGGTAGAGGGGATAAGATATGCTTCAATTTATACAATATTTAAAGGGTTATGTCTGCATCAGAGTATGGGGATATTCCCCGGAGCGGTTTATGAATCTGTGCAGCAATCACGATATTCTGCTTTGGGACATTAAAAATCAGGGAGAATATTATACGATGTGCATTACGGTCAGCGGATTCAGAAAGCTGAAAGGAATTGTAAAGAAAACAGGGACAAAGGTAGCCATACAGGAACGTTGTGGACTACCTTTTTTTATACCCAGGATGAAAAAAAGAAAAATTTTTCTGATCGGTTTATTAGGAAGCCTGGTTTTTTGGATGTGGATGTCCACATTTATATGGGCAGTGGATATTAGCGGAAATTATTCTATTTCCGAAGATATTTTTATGGACTTCCTGAGGAATCATAATGTTTATGTGGGCATGAAAAGAAGCAAGGTGGATATCGAGGAACTGGAGAAAAAAATACGGCAGGATTTTGAGATCGTTACATGGACTTCCGCCAGAATAGACGGTACGCGTTTGGTGATACAGGTGAGGGAAAATGAGGTGGATACAGGCGGAGAAAAAATGGGAGATGCAGCAGAGCAGGAGGAGATCAAAACTGCGAAAAGTGAATTCGGCTCCGATCTGGTCGCGGAAGAGGACGGGGTCATTGTGAACATGGTGACAAGGCAGGGAGTGCCGCAGGTGTCCGTGGGCATGGAGGTAAAAAAAGGGGATATTCTGGTTTCGGGAAGCGTACCGGTATATAATGAGGATGCTACTGTAAAGTTTTATCAATATTATGACGCGGATGCAGATGTTTATATCCGAAGACAGTTGAGGAAGAAAGAGGAACTTCCTTTGCATTATGAAAAAAAGGAATATACGGGAGAGGAAAAAAGGGAAATGCTTCTCTCCATTATGGATAAAGATTTGGTATTCCGCATGGGGAAGATTAAATATGAAAATTATGATAAAATAACGGATAAAAAGCAGGTAAAACTTCTGGAAAACTTCTATCTGCCGTTTTATTATGGGAAGAGCGTGAACAGGGAATATATTGTTATGGATAACATTTATACAGAAAAGGAAGTAAAAGCGATATTTTCTGAAAAATTAATAAAATATATCGAAAGTTTGGAGGAAAAAGGGGTACAAATAATTAAAAAAAATGTTACAATAAATAAGAATCAAAAAAAATGGCAGATGAATATGGATTTTCAGATTGTGGAGAAAACAGGAAAAAACGTTGCCATAATAGTCGGGGAAGAATAGGCAGGGAGTTTTTCAGTGACAGACAGAGTGGAAAGCCGGATTGATGTTCCGGCAGAACATATGCAGAATATTTTCGGATCTTATGACAATTATATTCGGAAGATAGAAAATGATTGCAAGGTAACAATTATCAATAGAGACGGAACGGTGAAGATAACCGGGGCGGCAGCAGCAGTGGCACGGGCAGGGAATATCGTCCGCCAGCTCGCGGAACTATCAAAGAGAGGAAATGTCATTCAGGAACAGAATGTCAATTATGCGATTATGATGGAGATGGAAAATAAGGAAGACGCACTCGTTGAAATAGATAAAGACTGTATATGTCATACGGTTCTTGGAAAACCGGTCAAACCGAAAACGCTGGGACAGAAACAATATGTGGATGCCATCAGGAACCGTATGATTGTTTTCGGGCTGGGCCCTGCGGGAACGGGAAAAACTTATCTCGCAATGGCGATGGCGATTACTGCTTTTAAGAGGGAAGAGGTAGGGCGGATTATTCTGACAAGGCCGGCCATAGAAGCCGGGGAGAAACTGGGATTTCTGCCAGGAGATTTGCAGAGCAAAGTAGACCCTTATTTAAGGCCGCTGTATGACGCGCTGTATCAGATTATGGGAGCGGAGAGTTTTGCAAGGAATATGGAAAAAGGGCTGATAGAGGTGGCTCCGCTGGCGTATATGAGGGGGCGGACGCTGGATAATGCCTTTATTATTTTGGATGAGGCGCAGAATACTACGCCGGCACAGATGAAAATGTTTTTAACCCGTATCGGATTTGGCTCCAAGGTTGTTGTTACCGGCGACAGATCTCAGAAGGATTTGGTGCCGGGGACAAAGTCAGGATTGGATGTGGCGATGCAGGTGCTTGGAAAAATAGAAGATATTGCTTTTTGCAGCCTGACCAGCAAAGATGTGGTAAGGCATCCCTTGGTGCAGAAGATTGTTATGGCATACGAAGATTATGAGAAATCGGCGGAGAAAAATCAAAGACGGGTAAGAGAGAAAGAAAGCCGGAGAAAGGGGTACAGATCATGACTTCCTATGTGGAAAATGAAACGGATGCTAATTTTTCCTTTGACGTTCAGCGGCTGGTTCGTCAGGTCATGGAGACTGTGCTGGAGGAGGAAGGCTGCCCTTATGAGGCGTCGGTCAATGTGCTTTTGACGGATAATGAGGGCATCAGAGGATATAACCGGGAGTACCGCGGAATAGACCGGGCGACGGACGTGCTTTCTTTTCCGAATATTGAATATGGACAACCTTCTGATTTTTCGCAGGTGGAGGAAAGCGAGGCGGATTATTTTGACCCGGACAGCGGAGAACTGCTGCTGGGGGATATTATTCTGTCTGTAGATAAAGTAAAAGAGCAGGCGGAATGTTATGGACATAGCCAGCTGCGTGAGCTTGCTTTTCTGGTGACGCATAGTATGCTGCATCTGTGCGGATATGATCACATGGAAGAGGCGGAAGCCGGAGAAATGGAGGAAAAGCAGCGGGCTATACTGGAAAAACTGGGAATTACCCGGGAGAAATGAACGAATAAGGGACAATAAGATATGATGCAGAATACAAAAGTAAAAAAGACAGGCAGGGGAAAAAGAAGGGAATGGGTGCTTGGTGTCGGGCTGATGGCCGGGCTGGTCGGGTTCGTGTTCCGTATTCCTTTGTCGCGCATGATCGGGGATAAAGGAGTCGGCTTTTTTGCCCCCGCTATGGAAATATTTATGGTTTCCAGCGCAATGATGTGTTATGGGATTTCAAAAGCTGTGGCGATCCTGGTAAAATACAGAGCCAAAAGGGATATGTATAAGAGTGCCAGAAAAATATATCAAAGCGCTTTGGTTTTTACCATATTGTTCAGCGCTTTGATGACGTTGTTTGTGTTTTTCTTTTCGGAATTTATCGCACAGACATTTATATTGGAGTACCGGGGGTATCTGGCTATCGCGGCAATAGCTCCTGCCATTTTGCTGTCAGGGTTGTTAGGAGTGATGCGCGGGTATTTGCAGGGGATGGGAGCCATGATGCCCACCATACATTCCCGGTTGCTGGAAAAGTTCGTTATGCTTGTGGCCGGGCTTTTGCTGGCTGCCGCATCGTTTTCCTATGGAGAAAAAGTGGCGGCGCTGCTCAGAAATACGGAATATGCCGCCGCTTATGGAGCGATGGGGGCTTCCATAGGGGTGTCCGTTGCATGCGCTATCGGAATTCTTCATATAATATTGATCAGGCTGATCTATGCGGGGACTTTTAAACAGCAGCTTATGAATGATACCGCGAAATACGTGGAATCTAACGGACAGGTTATTTCCACATTCTTTTCTGCCGCGCTGCCGTATATGATCTGTGCCTTGCTTTATAATATCCATTATCTGGTGGATCAAAGAGTTTTTAATTATGCAATGAATAAGCAGGATAAGGGAGGCATCAGGGTGGCCCATTGGGGCGTATATTATGGAAAATACAGTGTGGTGACAGGTATTGTAGCGATTATCTGCACGATGTCCGCTGTTTTGGTGATACCAAGGATCGCCCAGATGTATGACAAACAGGAATATGGGGAAGTAAAATACCGGATCGGAAGCGCAATACATAACCTGGCCGTTTTAACGATTCCATGCGCCGTATGGGTGGCGGTGCTGGCGGAACCTATCGTAAAAATGCTGTTTACCGGAGACCAGGATACGGCAGTAAAATTATTGCAGACGGGTTCTGGAGTGATCGTATTTTTTACCTTTGGATATTTTCTTATGCTTCTGATGCAGAGGATACGCAAAATCAGGATGGTTATTTTAGGCGGTTTGGCTGCTTTTCTCATACATCTTATATTTTTATTTGTTTTGATAAGCAGTACAAAGCTTGGGATCATAGCCGTGGCTCTGGGGCTTTTAGTGTTCTGGCTTGTGGTCTGCATCACTGGTTTTATCGGAATCGTCCAATATATGCAGTATTCCCCGGAATGGCTGCGTACTTTTGGAGTGACAACGGCCGCAGCGGCAGTTTCCGGACTTGTGGGAATGTTACTCAGTAAAGTGATGATTTCCTGGGCCGGCGGGATCATTACGTTCTTTGTATGTATTGTTGTGTGCATGTTGATTTATCTGGTGTTGATGATCTTGTTGAGGGGAATCAGGGAGGATGAGCTGGAGGATATGCCGGGCGGAAGGGTTATTATCGTTCTGGCTGAGAGGATGCGCCTGCTGTAAAGCTGTGGAATTGGGATACTTTGGAGAATAATTTCATAAAATTTGGCTGATACTGTTTACAAAGGAGAAATCGCTATGAGATTTGTAAAACGTGTCAGTCTTTTTTTTATTATGCCTATGGGAATGTATGCTTTGGGGTTTTATTCCCATATGAAATTAGAGGAAGAATTTTATCCGGGGAAATTCCGGCAAATGGAAATAGAGGAAAAAAGCAGCGCCGCAGAGGGGGAACCACAAGTTATTCCTACGGCGCTGGAAGAAGAACAGGTGATCAGCGCTGATACACAGTATATTATTGAGGAAGTGGATCTGCAAAAAGGCACTTCGGTGGAAACGAAATGGAAAACGCCGGATAAATATATCGGCATGAACCGGCAGCGTTTTGTAAAAGAAATGGAATTGTACCAGCAATCCCCTTCTTTAACGGATCAGGAACTTGGTTTTGTCAGCGTCGAGGTCGTTTCCTTTTCCAAAGAGAGAGTGGTGATCCGCAAGAGCTATATTTTCAAGGAATTATGTACGAGCTTTTATCTGGTGAACGAAAAAAATTATGTGGTAGTATACTGCGATGACCTGAGGACAGTTTATATGAATACTAATATTATGCTGGATTCCCTGCCGGATGCGTTGAAGCAGGAGATTATACAGAATAAATATATTGCTACGGAGGAGGAACTTTATAATTTTCTGGAGTCTTATTCCAGCTAAGATTCATGGAAATCAATTTTTATAAGCGCCATGGAGGAGGGAAACAAATGGGTCGGGACAGACTGGGAGGGGCTGACGGAAGGGCCGGTTTTCTGCCGGAGCTTCCAATCAGATTTCACAAATGAAATGGATATAAGGTATCTAACCGGACGAGCCGGAAGCAACGGCATCCGTGCCTATGCTTCCTGAAACCGCTGTCCCTAGCGGTTTCACTCTGGTGATCGACCATTTCATAAGTGAAATTACTGATTGTACGCAATGGCAGAAAACCGGCTCTTCCGTCAGCCCCTCCCAGTCTGTCCCGCCCCATTTGTTTCCCTCCTCCATGACCCTTATAAAATTTGATTTTTATGGCTAAGATTCATACACGCTTGTCACGGAATGTAGGGTATGGTATGATAACACCAGCGTTTTAGCAGGAGGAGCGGATCGTGGGAAGAGTGGCGGTAATCGGCGGGGGCGCGTCGGGAATGATGGCGGCGGTAACAGCGGCCAGGCTTGGCGCGAAAGTGACGGTATATGAAAAGAATGACAGAGTGGGGAAAAAAATATTAGTCACCGGAAACGGGAAGTGCAATTTTTCCAATCGGGATTTCAGTGAGCGGCATTATTATGGAGACAGGAAAAAATTAAAAGTTTTTTTTGACCGGTTTTCGGTAGAGGATGCGGTGGATTTTTTCATAAGGGCCGGGATGCTGGTGAAGGATAAAGGAGGATATTTGTATCCGTGGCCGGAACAGGCGTCTGCAGTGCTGGAGATACTGCGGATGGAAATGAGGCGAAGCGGTGTGAAGACGGAACTGTGCGCTGATGTGAAAAGGATTGGCAATGAAAAAGGGAACGGTTTGTGGACCGTGTATTTCGGAACGGAAAAGGCAGAACATGATGCGGTCATACTCGCATGCGGCGGGTGCGCGGCACCGAAGACGGGATCAAACGGAGACGGATTCGCGCTTGCCCGGAAGCTGGGACACCGTATCAGGCCGGTCGTTCCCGCGCTTGTCCAGTTAAGATGTAAAGATCATTTCCTGAAAATAACAGCCGGAGTCAGATGCCAGGCGAAGATCGGATTATATGAGGAAAAAAAAGGCGGTATCAGGGAACTTTTACAGGAAGAAGAAGGAGAAGTGCAGTTTACGGATTATGGGATATCGGGCATTCCTGTTTTCCAGTTGAGCCGCCAGGCGGCATATTTAATAGAAGAAGGAAAGGCGGCAGCAGTATCCATTGATTTACTGCCTCAAATGGACAGGCAGGAGTTTGAGGAGATGTGCGGACAAAGGATGGAGAATGCATATGACAGGACTTTAGAGGAGTTTTTGCTTGGGCTTGCCAATAAAAAGATAAATCTGATGATGATAAAGGAAGCAGGGCATAAGCCGGCGGATGAAGCCGGAAGGCTTGGGGAAAAGCGGTTAAAGAAATTATTATATGGCTATAAAGAACTATGGGTACATATTGATGCGGCAAACTCTTTTGACCATGCGCAGGTAACGGCGGGCGGCGTGGAATTGGACGAAGTGACGCAGAACCTGGAATCGGAAAAGAGGCCTGGCATATTTTTTGCAGGAGAAATATTGGATGTAGACGGGAGATGCGGCGGTTATAATCTGCAATGGGCGTGGACCAGCGGCTATATTGCAGGAAAGAGCGCCGCACAGCGCTGCCAAAAGCAGGGCGGGAAGACGGAAAAGAAAAATGGGAGGCAGCGGGAATGATCCGAATGAATCAAATCAAAATAAGGGCCGGGAAGGAAAAAGAAAAATATAACCCGGAATATAAAGCTGTTCCGGAATGGGAGAGAAAGCTGCTGGAAAGCAAAATCAGGAAACAGCTTCGGTTGAAAGAGAAGGATACGTTTACCTTTGAAATTATAAAGCGTTCTATCGATGCGAGGAAAAAACCGGACATTTTTTATTCCTATACGGTGGATGTGGACGGGCTGAAAGAACGGGATGTGATCAGGAGAGTAAAGGAAGGACAGGTGAGTCTTGTAAATCCGGTCAAGTATAGATTTCCGTCTCCGGGAAACAAAAGCATGGGACACAGGCCGGTGATCGTGGGAACAGGGCCGGCCGGGCTGTTCTGCGGGTATATGCTGGCCATCCACGGCTATCGGCCTGTTTTGCTGGAACGGGGAATGGAAGTGGAGAAAAGATGCAAAAAGGTAGAAGAATTCTGGAAAACGGGAAAGCTGGATGAGGAATGCAACGTACAGTTCGGAGAGGGAGGAGCCGGCACTTTTTCGGATGGCAAGTTGAATACGCTGGTAAAAGATAAGGATGGAAGAAACAAAGAAGCTTTGTCCATTTTTGTTTCCGCAGGTGCGCCGCAACATATTTTATATGATGGAAAACCGCATATTGGTACGGATATTTTAACTGAGGTTGTGAAAAATATGAGGGAGGTTATTCTTGCGAACGGCGGGGAGGTCCGTTTTGGTACAAAGGTGACGGATCTGTACATAGAGGGAGGAAAGATCCGGGGGCTGGAAACAGAAAAACGTGTGGAAAACAAAGAAAGCGGCAAAGAGGAATTTGTAAAAGAAAGAATCGAGGCGGAAGTGGTGGTGATGGCGATCGGACATAGCGCCAGAGATACTTTCGAGATGCTGTACAGGAACAGGGTACCCATGGAAGCAAAGTCATTTGCGGTAGGACTGAGGGTGGAACATCCGCAGGATTTGATTGACCGGTCGCAGTACGGGGCGGAATATCCGGAAGATCTGCCGCCGGCATCTTACAAAGTAGCGTCACAGACCAAAGAGGGACGGGGCGTCTATTCGTTTTGTATGTGTCCTGGCGGTTATGTAGTAAACGCTTCTTCCGAAAAAGGAGGGCTGGCGGTAAACGGCATGAGTTATAGCGGCAGGGAAGGAGAAAATGCCAACAGCGCGGTTATCGTTTCCGTCAACGCAGAAGATTACGGCAGCATGGGCCCGCTGGGAGGAATAGAGTTTCAGCGGATGCTGGAAAAGAGAGCTTATGAGATCGGAGAAGGAAGCGTCCCGGTGGAATATTACGGAGATTTTAAAAAGGCGGTTCTGGAGAAGGCAGGGGAGAATGAAACGAGCCGGGAGCTGCAAGGCGGCGGATGGAAAACAGAGGAATTTTTTTATGACAGATATACCCCTCAGATAAAGGGGAAATGGAAGTTCGGCAAAGTCCATAATATTATGCCCGATGCGCTGAACCTTGCTTTTGTGGAGGGGATGGAGCATTTTAACAGGAAGATTCCAGGCTTTGCAGCGGAGGAAGTGATTCTGTCCGGGGTAGAAAGCAGGACATCATCCCCGGTACGCATTCACAGGAATGAGGGAGGGCAGTCGGAAATCGCAGGACTGTACCCGTGCGGAGAAGGAGCGGGCTATGCGGGAGGTATCATGTCGGCGGCTATGGACGGTATACGGACGGCAGAACAGATTGCAAAGGAATATAAAGCTTTGGAAGAATACGGACAGAGAGGAGTGTTTTGATATACATGGATCAGATGGAAACAAGAGAGGAATTCAGAGATCGTTTGAGGGATAAGAAGAGGATCGTTGTAAAGATTGGCTCTTCCTCCCTCCAGCACCCGGAAACGGGAGATTTGGATTATACGAAACTGGATGTCCTTGTCAGAGAAATATGCGACATGCGCAATAAGGGGAAAGATGTGGTTCTGGTGACTTCAGGAGCGATCGCCGTTGGAAAAAAGGCGGTGCATATGAAAGACTGCGGCCGGCTCGGAGAGAAAACGATTGCCGAGAAACAGGCCTGTGCAGCGGTGGGACAGGCGAGGCTGATGATGATATACCAGAAAATTTTTGCGGAATATAATCAGGTGGCGGCACAGATATTAATGACGAAGAATACCATAGTGGATAATCTGAACCGGTATAATGCGCATAATACCTTTTCCGAGCTGTTTAAACTGGGCGTTGTTCCTATTGTAAATGAGAACGATACCGTGGCTACTTATGAGATCGAATTCGGGGATAATGACAGCCTTTCCGCTATCGTGGCCGCTTTGGTGGGGGCAGATCTTCTGATTCTTCTTTCGGATATCGACGGGCTTTATACGGACGATCCGAGGAAAAATAAAGATGCTGAGTTTATCCATGTAGTGGAAGATCTGAGCGAAGAACTGATGGAAATGGGCAAGCCTTCTACCGGCAGCGATGTGGGAACAGGAGGAATGAATACGAAACTGGTTGCGGCAAAGATCGCGACCAGCTCCAATATCGATATGGTAATCGCAAACAGTAAGGATATTAAGGTTCTGCATCGTATTTTGGACGGACAGGAGATCGGTACTTTGTTTGTGGGCAATAGAAAGACCTATTTTGATCTTCCTGAGTTTGTGGAGAAGATGCATGGGTAATGGTTCATAAAATTTTTGTACAATGAATAATAGAGGATGGTTTAACAAGGAGTATTCTGGATAGGCAGGATACTCCTTATTAATTTGCATTTGATATAACATAAATTGTATGCAGTTTATGTTATATCAAATACATGCAATTTGTTATGCAAAATAATAGCCTCTTTGAGATTGGATTTATGTCATTTGTAACTGCTATACTTTGCTTTGACAGGAGGTGAGAAGGTGGTAAACATTGATTTTAATCATATCAATGACAAGATTGTCTATTAGGCTTTTCATGTGGAAGGGAACGAGGCGGAGGCTTTAAATGACAGTTATCTGGAACTGTTTGAACTGATTGGGCGGGATGCCATGCTCAAGCTGTATACGCATTTTCATGGGGATAAGATCGACTGTCCTATGAGACTGTATCGTGCAGAGTTTATTGCAGATCTTGCGAAAAATGAGCCTGACAGGCGTGAAAGGGCTAAGATAGCAAGAGCAGGGGGATATTCTGCAAGAGTAATAGAAGGCATGCTAAGCAAGCGACGGAAAGAAAATGAAATGGAATGAAAGATAGGAAACTTTAAATTTATGAAAAAAACATATATTGAATGTTTAAGGATTATAGCGATCATACTGGTCATTTATAATCATACAAGGGAGCTGGGTTTTACTTTATACCAGTATACATCCGATGCTTGTTCCTACTATCTGTCAGTGCTGATGATACCAGTCTGCAAAACGGCAGTGCCTATTTTTCTGATGATCTCAGGGGCGACGCTGCTTGGAAAGGAAGAGGATTACAGGTATCTGTTCTCAAGGCGGATTGTCAGGTATGTGGGAATTATTTTGTTTTGGGGAAGCATACAGTACTTCCGTTATGTCAGAACGGGAAAGGCGGAGCTGTCTGTCAGGGGCTGGTGGAACAATATTTACAGCAGTCCAAAGCTGGAAACCTATTGGTATTTGTATCTGTATCTGGGATTTTTACTCTTGCTTCCTTTGCTTCGGAAGATAGTTTCCGGGATGAAGGATCAGGACTACAGGTATTTATTTGGTCTTAGTTGTGTAAGCAGTGTACTTACTATGTTCGGGTATTTTTCCGGTTGTTTCATCAATAGCAGTATATTTCTTCTGCCGTCAGTTTTTCTTTATCCCTTGTTGGGATACTGGATTGATAAAGAACCCTGCCATAATTATAGAAAAAACGCATTAAAATATAGCTTGACGGCAATTTTGCCATTATGTGTGATCGTGTCTGCATGTTTGATTTTTGCGAAGAATGCGGATTTGAATGGAGATTTCATGGATGCCATACAATGTTTAACGCCAATGATCAGTTTTGGGATATTCGGCTTCATAAAAAGCATGGATGCAGGGCATCGGTATTCTGCCAGACTGGAAAAGGCAATCCTTGTTGTGGGAGATACGGTTTTCGGAATTTATCTGACAGAAGATATGATTCGGAATCAGGTCGTTAAACTGATCGTACATATCCATGCAAACGACTTTATCCTTGCAGTTTTGTATACATTATTGACATTTATATTAGGAGTGGTTTTTATAGCTGTTACGAAAATTTTAATAAAAGTTTTAGCACTCACCCATTGACTCTGGGAGACGTGATGATCTTACTTTATCAGGTTTTGTAAAGCCCGTAAAATGGCACTTTTCGGTACCTTGCTGTTTTTATGAGGCTTCATCAAACATAGGTAATAAAAGGGTTTTAAAAGATTGAGTAATCTGTTATAATAAAAATATCAATGGAAAAGTTGGTGTAAAATGATAACAATAGAACAGTTGAAGGCATTAAATCAGCTTGGCAACATAGCAATAACGGAACACGCTAGAATCCGTTTATATGAACGGAATATAAATGTTGATGACATTATAAACGGTATTGATACAGGTGAGATTATCAAGCAATATGAAGACGATAAGCCATTACCAAGCTGTTTGATATTAGGATTTTCTGTTAATTCACAATATATTCATATTGTAGTAAGTTTCGATACAGATTTTATATATTTAATAACTGCATATTTTCCCGATCCTGATATATGGGAAAATGATTTTAAGACGAGAAAGGGGAGCTAATCATGGTATGTATGGAATGTGGTGCAAAAGCGGAAAAGGGATATACAACAAGTGTAACAGATTTGGGAAATTGCCTTTTAATTGTGCGGAATGTTCCTTGCTATAAATGTACAGAATGTAACGAGATTATCTATACAGGGGATGTTATTAAAAGGCTGGAACAGATCACGGAACAGGCGAGACAGTTTACACAGGAAATTTCTATTGTAAATTATAGCAGTGCTGCATGATGGAATTGCGACAAATAAAATAAGACAGTATAAAAGGATTGATTTTTCAGTCCTTTTTGTTTTGTATGACGGGCATATCAGTGTCCTGCGGTGAAAGTTCCATAGGCGTAGTTGCCGACAAAATTTATAGTGATTCCCAAGAAAAGAAATATTTTGGTATAATGGGTTTGAATCAGGTCAGCGAGGAAGCGTCTGCCTATGCGAAAAGTCATCCTCATAGGGGAAAAGGAATAAGGATTTAATTATCTAATGTAGTGATTTCAATGTGGAGTAAGGGTTATTCAAGTATACGTGCTTGGGTAGTCCTTATTTTTTTTGAGAAAATCAGAGGAAAGGTGAAGAAGATTGAGGAACAGCTTTATAAGATTGGCATTGACTATGTCAGGAACAAAAGACGAAAACGTGATACGGAAGCATTGTAAAGTGACACAAGAGACAGCAAAACTTTTAATGGAATGTTCCAAGGAGAAAGATATGAATGAAATTAAATATATCCGCTATTTGCGCCTGAACCAGTTGGAGCATTTGAGGAGTAGAAAAATAAAATTAGGACTGATGCGAATGCGGAATGAGACAAACAAAATAGGTGTGAATATCAATCAGATAGTAAAAAATAGTAATTCCCATATATATAAATAAGATGATAAAATAGAATTATTATTGGAGATGGAAAAGATTAAGAGCTTGCTATCAATGATAATTACCAGTTTTGTATAAATATTTGCAGTTTATTTGAGAGGTAAAACAATAAATGATCTGAAAAGTATATGATTAAAATGGTAATTTATCGATTTCAGGTTTTTATTACTCCACAGACCTTAGAATACTTGATGAAAGCCATATTAAATATTCAGGATGACGATGAGCGAGAAGAAATCGTTATCTGATGAAATCAGAGACGAAGCCATACCCCCAATTTTTCACAAATGGGGTATGAGTAGGGTACAGCCCTTATTATTGGACATTTTTCAGAAATTTCAGAACCCGTAAACCCACATAAACACTGGGTTGCAAAAAATAACCAAAATAATTAGCACTCACCTATTGACTCTGCTAGTAATCGGTGTTATAGTTCATATAGAACAAAAGAAAGATAATAAGTAAAAGGAAGCCGGATATACTACAAACAAGACGGCAGAGAGGAGTGCTTATGAATATATCAAAATTTACCCAAAAATCCATGCAGGCGGTGGAACAGTGCGAGAAGCTCGCCTATGAGTATGGCAATCAGGAAATAGAGCAGGAGCATCTCCTGTACAGTCTTTTAACCGTTGAAGACAGCCTGATTTTGAAATTGATTGAAAAAATGGAGATTCAAAAGGAACATTTTCTGAACCGTGCGGAAGCGGCGCTGCAGAAGCGTGTGAAAGTGCAGGGAGGAAGGGTTTATGTAGGAAAAGACTTAAACCAAGTATTGATCGCGGCGGAAGACGAAGCAAAGCAGCTGGGAGACGAATATGTTTCCGTGGAGCATCTGTTCCTTTCCATGTTAAAGCATCCTAATAAAGAAATAAAAGAAATATTCCGTGAATACGGGATCACAAGAGAGCGTTTCCTTCAGGCGCTTTCCACAGTCAGAGGAAACCAGAGAGTGACTTCCGATAATCCGGAGGCTACGTATGACACCCTGGAGAAATATGGGCAGGAACTGGTGGAGAAAGCAAGAAATCAGAAGCTGGATCCTGTGATTGGCAGGGATAGCGAGATACGTAATATTATTCGTATTCTTTCCAGAAAGACGAAAAACAATCCTGTTCTCATCGGAGAACCGGGCGTCGGAAAAACAGCGGTAGTAGAAGGGCTGGCCCAGCGTATTGTACGGGGGGACGTGCCGCAGGGATTAAAGGATAAAAAGATATTCGCTCTGGATATGGGAGCGCTGGTAGCGGGAGCGAAGTACAGGGGTGAGTTTGAAGAGCGTTTGAAGGCCGTGCTGGAAGACGTAAAAAACAGCGACGGGCAGATTATTCTATTTATTGATGAGCTTCATACAATCGTAGGAGCCGGCAAGACGGACGGTGCATTGGATGCGGGCAATATGCTTAAGCCTATGCTGGCAAGAGGGGAGCTGCATTGCATCGGCGCTACCACTTTGGATGAATACAGGCAGTATATTGAAAAGGACGCCGCATTGGAACGCCGGTTCCAGCCGGTGATGGTGGAAGAACCTACGGTGGAAGATACCATTTCCATTTTAAGGGGATTAAAAGAACGGTATGAAGTATACCACGGCGTAAAAATCATGGATAACGCTTTAGTGAGCGCGGCTGCTTTGTCCCATCGTTATATTTCGGATCGTTTTCTGCCCGATAAGGCGATCGATCTGGTGGATGAGGCCTGTGCGCTTATAAAGACGGAACTGGATTCGATGCCTACGGAATTGGATGAACTGCAGCGCAAGATCATGCAGATGGAAATTGAAGAAGCGGCATTAAAAAAGGAAGATGACAGACTCAGCCAGGAAAGGCTGGCTTCTCTTCAAAAAGAGTTAGCGGAATGGAAAGAAGAATTCAATAACAGAAAAGCCCAATGGGATAATGAAAAAGCGTCGGTCGAAAAACTTTCTAAGCTGAGGGAACAGATCGAAAGCATAAACGGCGAGATACAGATTGCCCAAAGGGAAGGAAATCTGGAAAAGGCGGCAGAACTGAGTTATGGAAGACTGCCCGCTTTGAAAAAACAGTTGGAAATAGAAGAAAACAGGGTAAAAAATGAAGATTTATCCTTAGTTCACGAGAGTGTCAGCGATGAGGAGATCGCAAAAATCATTTCCCGGTGGACAGGTATTCCGGTGGCAAAACTGACGGAAAGCGAACGGAATAAAACGCTGCATCTGGACGAAGAACTGCATAAACGGGTCATCGGGCAGGAAGAAGGCGTTACAAAAGTGACGGAGGCGATCATCCGTTCCAAAGCCGGAATAAAAGATCCGGCAAAACCGATCGGGTCTTTCCTTTTCCTGGGCCCTACAGGAGTTGGAAAAACAGAGCTTGCTAAGGCACTGGCAGCTTCTCTGTTTGACGATGAGAATAATATGGTACGCATCGATATGAGCGAATATATGGAAAAATATTCCGTATCCCGGCTGATCGGAGCGCCTCCCGGATATGTAGGTTACGAAGAGGGCGGGCAGCTGACGGAAGCCGTCAGAAGAAAACCGTATTCGGTCGTATTATTCGATGAAATAGAAAAGGCCCATCCCGATGTGTTCAACGTGCTTTTACAAGTGCTGGATGATGGACGGATTACGGATTCCCAGGGCCGAACGGTGGATTTTAAAAATACGATTCTGATCATGACTTCGAATATCGGGGCCGGATATCTGCTGGAAGGAATCAGCGATGACGGAAGTATCGCTGGTGAAGCGGAAGGACTGGTAATGAATGAACTCCGCGCCCATTTCCGTCCGGAATTTTTAAACAGGCTGGATGAAACGATACTTTTTAAACCTTTGACAAAAGAAGATATCGGGGGCATTGTCCATTTGATCGTGGAAGATTTGAACAGGCGGCTTGCGGACAGGGAGCTTCGCATTGAGATTTTACCGGAAGCGGAAAAATTCATTGTGGAAAACGCCTATGATCCGGTATACGGGGCAAGGCCGTTGAAGCGCTATATACAGAAATATGTGGAAACCCTTTCGGCGAAGCTGATACTTGCCGATAAAGTAAGAGCAAAGGATGTGATAGAGATATCCGTACAAAACGGGATGTTGGTGGGAACAGCCAGAAGGAATTAGGCGAAAGGGGTGGAATATATGCTTCCAAAAGATCCGGTGATGCTTTTAAGCTATACGAATCTGAAGCTGAGGGATTATTACGGCAGCCTGGAAAAGATGTGCGAGGACATGGAGGTCAGCAGGGAAATGATCGAAGAAAGGCTGGCTTTGATAAATTATCATTATGACGAGGAGAAAAACCAATTTGTCTGAACAGATCAAAGTAACAGTGATATCAAAAGCGGAAGAAAAAAGGACAGAATTGTTTCATGACAGGAACAAGACATTGCTGCATACACTATGGGAGGGCGGAATTTCTTTGCCTTCCCTTTGTGGTGGTCTGGGAAAGTGTGGAAGATGCCTGGTAAGGTTTTGCGGATATGCGCCGTTTCCCACGCAGACGGACAGGGCAGTGCTTCATCCGCAACAATTAAGGGACGGATACCGGCTCGCCTGTACCGCAAAACCTTTGAAAGACTGCAAAGTGACAACCGCATTTATCAAAGAAAGACAGTTGGATATACTGACGGTTTCCAGCTCACCGGATATGCCGGAGGAGAGTGAAGGCGGAGCGGATAAGAGAAGTCATAACAGGAAGAACGATAGGAAGACAGTGGCAGTAGCGGATATAGGAACCACAACGATAGCCATGCAGTTGCTCGAAGCGGGATCAGGATATATTCTGGATACGTTTACCTGTCTGAATCCCCAAAAAATTTACGGGACGGATGTGATTTCAAGGATAAGGGCGGGAATGGAAGGCAATGGGGAAATTCTTCGGAAGCTGGTAAGAGACGTCCTGGCGGATGGAATAAAGAAAATGACAGAAAATGTGGAGAATGATGGAACCTGTAGGCTGGAACATATATTTTTGTCGGCCAATACGGTGATGGGGCATTTGTTTATGGGATATCCGGTGGAATCATTGGGAAAAAGCCCATTTATACCGATGAATATAAAAAGAGACGGAACAAATTGGCTGGGAGTGCCAACCATACTGGTACCCGGGATCTCGGCATTTGTGGGCGGAGATATTGTTTCCGGGTTATACGCTTGTGGCCTT
The DNA here is from genome assembly GCA_000403275.2 of Lachnospiraceae bacterium 28-4. GTDB lineage: Bacteria > Bacillota > Clostridia > Lachnospirales > Lachnospiraceae > Kineothrix. The sequence goes on along the minus strand of KE159598.1, from coordinate 1,361,102 downwards.
TGCCAGCAGGAAAAAAGTGAAAAATGGCTGTTTTTGGATCTGGGAACGAATGCGGAGATGGTCATGGGCAACGGAAACCAAGCAGCGGCTACGGCAGCCGCGGCAGGACCCGCTTTTGAAGGAAGAGGAGCGGGAGGGATGAGTGGAACGGAACGGATATTTGCCGTGGCCTCTCTTTTGGAACGGGGAATCATCGACGAGACGGGTTTGATGATGGAACCGTATTTTGAAACTGGAATCGAAATGAAGCTGATGCCAGAAGTGACATCGGGCATCAGAGCGCGGATTTTTCAAGAGGATGTCCGGGATATTCAAATGGCGAAAGCCGCCGTACGGGCCGGAATCCATTTTTTAATGAAACATCTGGATATTGAGAGATATGAAGAGATAGAAAAGGTATACATAGCCGGGGGATTTGGCTTTTATCTCGATAAAAAGGCGGCGGCAGGAATCGGCCTGATACCGTTGGAATGGATGGAAAAGGCGGAGGCAGTAGGGAATACTTCCCTTGCCGGCATACGCTTATTAGAAAGGGAAAGGGCAAAGAAGAACGGCGGAAAAGAAAATATTTTGGATTTGGATATTTTGGACGGGCTGGAGAGTTTTGCCGGAAAGGTAGAGGCATTCCAGCTGGCGGAAGAACCGGAATTCGATAAAATATATGTAGATTATATGAATTTTGATATTCAGCAAGGCGATATATGATATAATAGTATATGAAATGGCAGGAATCAATATGGGAAAGAATGGAAGCGGAGAAGAAAAGGAATTTCTGATGTGGGATGCAATTTTCAGTATTGAAGAGGGAAGAAGAAAGCTTGGCGAAGAGATGCCGGTAGCTTTTTACAGGATGTTTGAGTATTCGATCAGGGATACTTTGATTGAGATGGTTGGGAAAGAGCGCATGATTCAAATATTCCGAACTGCCGGAGAGAAAGCCGGCAGGGAATTTTATCAAAGAAATTTGGACGGCAGTTTGATGCTGAATGACTTTTTAGGGCAGCTTCAGCAGAAATTGCTGGATTATAAAGTCGGTATGCTGCGGGTGGAAAAATTCGATGTACAGACAGGGCATGCGGTATTGACGGTGGGAGAAGATTTGGATTGTTCCGGTTTTCCTGACTTCGGAGAAACGGTATGTAATTATGACGAAGGATTTATTGCCGGCATATTAAAAGCATACACGCAAAAGGAGTATGTAGTGACGGAAATAGACTGTTGGGCGAACGGAAGCGATGTGTGCCGCTTTGATGCAAGAGTGTTGAAAGAGGGTTGACCAGGGAGGAGGAGCGATGGAAAAATGGCTGAAACGTATCTCGGGGAAAGAGTTGAAACTTTTCAGTATCTTTTCCATGATTTTGCTTTTCGGAGTTGCAGCGTTTATCGGAAATTTTACCAGGCTGGCGGAAGGAATCTGGCTGATCATCGTATCCAGAGATGCGCTGATCACGGATTATTTTGAGCTGGCCGGTTATGGAGCGGCATTTTTAAATGCCGCCCTTGTCATGGGAATCAGTATTTTCTTTATTATTACCGAGAAAATCCCTTTCACCGGGCTGACGGTGGCGGCATTGTTTATGAACGCAGGATACGGGCTGTGGGGAAAGAATCCGGTCAATATCCTGCCGGTCATTCTGGGTACGGCTTTGTATGCCAGATTGCACAAGACAAAGTTGAACCGTTATATTTATACGGCGCTGTTTGGCACCTGCCTTGCGCCTTTGATTACAGAATTGGTATTTTTGTTTCCTTTCAGCCGTCCGGTCAATCTTGTGCTGGCGGCGGCGATCGGAATCGCTATAGGATTTATATTGCCTCCCCTGTCCATACATACGGCGTCTATGCACATGGGGTATAATCTGTTTAATGTAGGTTTTTCCGGCGGAATACTGGCTTTTATTATGGTGAGCCTTTTGCGCGCCTTTGGAATGGAAAGCGATTCGGTGATGATATGGAAAAGCGGACAGAGCGTTAAGATCGGAGCCGGCTTATTTTTTTATTTTTTCATTACGGTCTTATTGGGCTTTATGATGAGCGGAAAAAAGGCGGACAGCATAGGGAAGATTATGAAACATTCCGGGCGGACAGTCACCGACTTTGTCCTTATGGATGGAGTGGGGCCGACGCTTATGAATATGGGCCTGGTAGGTATTTTCTGTGAAATCTATATCATATTGACGGGCGGTGATTTTTCGGGGCCGGTGGTAGGGGCTATACTGGCGGTTTTCGGATTTTCAGCGTTTGGCGTGCATATCAAAAATTATCTTCCCGTACTGGCGGGCGTATACATATCCACACTGTTTACCATATTTTCGCCGGATACGCCAGGTATCCAGCTGGCGGCAATTTTTTCCGCAGGGCTGTCACCGATCGCCGGACAGTTCGGTCCGTTGGCGGGCATAGTCGCCGGGTTTCTCCATGCAGCGGTGGTGATGTGTACCGGCCAGATGTACGGCGGCTTGAATTTGTATAATAATGGATTCAGCGCTGGTTGGGTGGCGGTGATTATGGTACCCATAACGGAAAGCTTTATGAAATATTTAAGGGGAAGAAAATCAGAAAAGGAGAAGGAAAAATAAATGATTCACGAGAGGAAAAAAATAGCGAGAATAGTAGAGGAACTTACTTTATTTTTCTTTGCCCTGGGAGCAGACAAGATTCGGTCAGGAATCGAAGAGGATGGAAAAAATGTGGTCATTGATTTTCAGGCGAATTACCGGCCGGAAAATGAATATAAATTGGAACAGATGGAGAAGGATCTGAATTGCCCGAAAAACGACGGGATGAAAGATGTTTATTGGGAATTGGCAGGTTCGGGAGAACCGGAAGACACGGAACAATTATTGTTGGTCGGTATGATGATTGATAAGGCCGAAATACGAAAAGAAGAAGGAAAAGTTTATCTGAAATTATATAAAAAGCAGCAGGAATAAGGAAGCATTGGCTTTGCATATATATGGGATAAGGTAAAAAAGAGAGTCCGCAGTATGAATTGGAAAAAAAGAATATTATCCTGTATTATTTTGCTGCTTTTGCTGGCGGCCGTTTGTGTGATCGGCTATCGGGAGAAGGGAGGATTTCCGGTTTTTGGCAAGACATTAGAGGAATCCGGGGAAAAGAAGATTGCATTGACTTTTGACGACGGCCCCCATCCTTATTATACGGAGCAGTTGTTGGACGGTTTGAAAAAACGTGGGGTAAAAGCCACGTTTTTTGTGACAGGCGCGCATGCAGAACTGCATCCGGAGGTGATTAAGAGGATGAGTGAGGAGGGCCACCTCATCGGCAATCATACTTATAGCCATATCCAGCTGAGATCGGGGAATAAGGAAGTTTTTAAGGAAGAGCTGATTAAAACAAATGAGATCATAACGGGCATTACCGGCGAGGAGGTCATTTATGTGCGTCCTCCCTATGGAAGCTGGGATAAATCTTTTGAAACGGAATTGAACATGTTTCCCATATTTTGGACGATAGATCCGCTGGACTGGTGTTCGACAAATGTGGAACGCATTGAACAGAAAATCATATCCAAAGTGGGGGAAAATGATATTATTTTGATGCACGATTATTATCCATCCACAGTGACGGCTGCACTGGAAGTAGTGGATGAACTGCAGAAGGAAGGGTATGAATTCGTGACGGTGGATGAGATTCTATTTGATTGACGGATGCTGGATTAAGGAGGGGATGAGAAAACAATATTATCTTTACTGGCTTCTCCGGCAAAAGTGGGATTGACAAAAGGATGACAGTGTGTTATATTTCTGTTGTCAACACCATGTTATACATTGAGGAGGTTAAACCCGTGATACAGCAACTTTCTGATGCCGAACTTGAAATTATGAAAATTGTGTGGGGAAACCCGGAGGAGGTGTCCTTGTTCCCCTATATCATGGACGGGCTGGCGGCAAAGGGAAAGCCGTGTCAAAAGAATACCCTGATTGTACTGTTGTCACGGCTGATGAACAAGGGCTTTTTGAGTGCCAGGAAAATTGGCCGCCGTAACGAATATACCACGCTCATTTCTGAAACGGAATACCAGACAGCGCAGACGAAAAATTTTCTGGATAAGATTTATGAGGGAAGCGTAAAAGGACTGGTTTCCAATTTGATTTTAGGCGACCTGCTGGCAGACGAGGAATATGAGGAATTGAAAAAGCTGCTGGAGAAAGGGGAAGGACAATAATGAACGAAGTTTTGAAAACCTTCCTGTCCATGTCAGCTTCCGGCGGATTGCTTATTCTGGTTCTGCTATTGGGAGAACGACTTCTGAAAGACAAAATCAGTCGGCAATGGCAGTATTATATTTGGATTGTTGTTGTTTTGCGGCTGCTGCTCCCGTTCGGGCCGGAAGTAAGCCTGATGGGGAAGGCGTATCAGGCTGTCGATCAGGCAATATCCCAGGCGGCTCTTTTACCGCCGCAGCTTCAGTTCCCACTAAACGCTCCAGGAGGCAATCTTACTTCGGCTGTTGGGGTGGAACAGCGCAATAAAACTGTGAGCAGTCTGTCAGATGATGCAGCGGCTGCCCGCCTAGTTCAAGATATTGGGACGATGCTGATAAATTATATTTGGCTGGTTTGGCTGGTGGTTGCGCTGGGTTTACTGATACGGAAAATAACAATCTACCAGGACTTTATACGCTATATCAAAGCTGGATTAACCCCGGTTTCCGATATTGGGCGGTTAGACCAGCTTTCTATTGTTGCGGAGCAGTCGGGCATTAAAAAGCCGATGGAATTATGTGTCAATCCATTGGTTTCTTCCCCATTGTTGATTGGATTTTTCCATCCATGTATTGTACTGCCCGGCGCGGATATTCCTGAAAAGGATCTGCGCTATATCATCCTGCATGAACTAGCGCACTATAAGCGGCGGGATATGTTCTATAAATGGCTGGTTCAAGTTACCGTCTGCCTGCATTGGTTTAATCCGCTAGTTCATCTTATGAGCCGGGAAATTGCAAAGGCTTGTGAGTTTTCCTGTGATGAGGCAGTTCTTGCTAAAATGGAGAGCGGCAGCGTGCAGGACTATGGAAAAACCTTGCTTGACGCTATGGCGGGAGTTGGAAGATACAAGGAAAATCTCGGAACAGTTACTTTAAGCGGAAATAAAAAACTATTGAAAGAGAGGATAAAGGCAATCATGAATTTTAAGAGAAAGTCGACGGCGATACGCTTTTTGACCGGTGTGCTGACGCTGTGCGTGGTATTTGGGGCGGCTTTTGTCGGCGTTTACCCTGTTGCCGCAGCAGTTGACCACACAGCAGACAAGGCTCAGATGGCTGTGGATAAAATTCCCGCACAAGGGAACACAGGCACAAGCGGCAAGGATTATGCGGTTCAGGCGGAGCAGTACTATCAGGCCGACAGTTTGCCGCTGTTTGAAATCACTTTTCCCCGGCTGGATGAAAACATTCAAAAGAAATGGCTTGAAAGGCTCTATACAGATGGGGACTGTTCGTTTTTTTCTGTCGCTGTGCGGGGACTTGACGAAAATTCTTCTCTGTTTACCGACTTTGCTGAAAAAGTATATGCCGCTGGAGATATGGCGTTTTTCTCTATTTTGACGGATTGCATGGATGATGCGGAGCTGGAACTTTGGCTGGACAGGGCTTTGGAAGATGGAAACCGGGCATTTCAATCCATTTTGTTTGATAAGCTGAACCGGGGCGGGGAATTTGACGAACTGAAAGAAAAGCAGGAGAAAGAATGGGCCGAAGCTCAGGCGGCGGAATACCAGGCTGTGGGCGTTGCAATGGATGGAAAGGATTATTATTACCAAGGACAGCTTGTCAATATCTTTTTAGATATCCGCCCCAACCAAGCCTTTTATACGCTGAATATGAACCCAAAAGGAACGGTCAATATCAAAATTGTCCGCGATACAAATAATAAAATCACAGATGTTGCTTATATGACCGAGGCGGAAGTGATTGAACTGCTGGGGGATGCGGATGAACCGGACAAATAAAATAAATTTACTTGTACTATCTGATATGATAAAATAAGAATAAATTAAAAAAGCGCGAAGGAATGAGAAAAAAATGAAAGAAGGACTGGAAAACGACAAAAAAACAAAAAAATATGCCTATAGCTATGAGGAGTACGAAGAGCAAGGCAAAGGAACGGACAGCATGGTGGAGGATATTTTGGCAGATCCTGATTTCCCCGGGCTGACTGGGCTGGTTATCGGCGATTGGGGAGATACTTGGGAGGACAGCTGTCAGGAGATCCTGGACGGGATCACGGAGAATAAGGAAAAGTTTTCCCATATTGAGGAACTTTTTATCGGCGATATGGATTATGAGGAATGCGAAGTATCGTGGATCATACAAGGAAATTACAGCAAGCTTTGGGCAGCTATGCCGCAGCTGAAAGCATTGACAATCAAAGGCAGTACGGATTTGGAATTAGGAGAAATCTGCCATGAAGGGCTGGAATCGCTGACGATTATCTGCGGCGGACTTCCGGTGTCGGTGATCCGCTCCGTTCAGGAGGCGAAGCTTCCCCATTTGAAAAAGCTGCTGCTTTATATCGGGATTGAAGATTATGGATTTGACGGGGACGTGGATACGATAAAAGAACTGCTGGAAAAAGCGGATTTCCCCGATCTTACTTATTTGGGCATCGTGGACAGCGAGATACAGGATGATATCGCAAAGACAGTGTTAGAGAGCAAATTTATGGGACGGATTCATACACTGGATTTGTCCAACGGTACTTTGACCGATAAAGGGGGAGCGTTGTTATTGGAGAAACTTCCTTCTTATCCGAACATAAAGAAACTGGATGTCCATTATCATTATTTGACCGATGATATGGCAGGAAAATTAGAGGGGATGCCCATGGAAGTAGACGTATCCGAGAAGAATGAACCGGATGAATACAAGGGCGAAATCTATATGAATGCCATGCTGACGGAATGAGGCAGACAGCGCTTCTGGGGAATGCGGATACAAAGCGAACCGATTATTTTAGGCAGGCGGCAAAAAAGGCAGGCCTGCCTATTTGCTTTGCCGATTGGAATGATTGGGAAAGGCAGTGGGAAAGTTTGACAGAAACGGAATTGTTTCTAAAAATTGACCCGCCGTTTTGGAAAAGCTGTTTCCTGGAAGAACTGGACAGTCTGACAGACGATTATAAAAAGAAATTGGACAAATTGGCAAAGGCGGCCGATGCTTGTAAGATAGAATATTTTAATCACCCTTCGGCGATCGCAGAACTGTTGGATAAGAGGGCTTGCAAAAAGAAGTTGAAGCAGAACGGGCTTCCGGTGACGGAAAGCCTGGAAGCAGCGGAAGAGGAGGCGCCGAACCGCCTGTCAGTTGAAACGCTTTTGGAAATGATGGAAAGGTGTGGCATTCATCAAGTTTTTATTAAACCGGTAAACGGTTCCGGGGCAGCAGGGGTATCGGCTTTCCGCTGGCAGCCCCGTACCGGGCGGATGATGCTTTATACCTGTTCGCTGGAACAGGAAGGCATCGGCCTTGTGAATACAAAACGGCTCCGCCGTTTTTCGAAGCCGGGAGAGACAGTGTCTTTGCTGGACCGGCTTCTTAGTCTGGACTGTATTGTGGAACGGTGGTATGCGAAGGAGGAATATGAGGGATATTCTTATGATTTACGGGCAGTGGTGCAGGAAAATGAAGTGGATTTTCTTTTGGCCAGGCTTTCCAAAGGGCCGATTACCAATCTGCATCTGAATAACCATCCGATGGAGGCGGGAATGCTGGGGCTTCCGGCTCTGGTACTGGACTCAGTGGGGGAGATATGCAGAAAAGCTATGGGATGCTTTACGGGGCTTAGAAGTGCGGGGATCGATATTCTGCTGGAAAAAGGAAGCTTAAAGCCGAGGATTATTGAGATGAACGCCCAGGGGGATTTGATTTACCAGGATATTTACCATCAAAATATAATTTACGGCCATCAGGCGGAAATCATGAAGCAATGGATTTCCGGGGGCGGGAAGTAAGCCGGGTGCTGCTGGAAAGAAAATTGCGGCAATGCGCGGAATGTCAATAAAGGAGAACAAATATGAAAGAAAATACGGAAAGAACGACAGAAAAGATAACGGAAAAAGAGGTTCCCTTCCGTTTGTTTCTTTCAGGCAAAGAGCGGAAGAAACCTTCGGTGGATATGAATCGAGTGGTGGGAAGCTGCGATATTTTGTTTGTCTGCCTGGATACGCTGCGCTATGATGTGGCGGTGCAGGAGGAAAAGGCCGGAAGTACTCCGGTATTAAACAGGTATGGCTTATGGGAAAAATGCCAGGCGCCGGGCAATTTTACTTATCCTTCCCATCACGCCATGTTTGCGGGGTTTTTGCCTTGCCGATATGACGCTAAAAATTTGGCAGATCGGGAAATGTTATTTTTCCCCAAAGCTGTCGGCCTTGGAAAGAAGACGCCCGAAGGGGCCTATGGATTTTCCGGCAGTACGATTATGGAAGGGCTGGCGAAGGATGGCTATGACACATGGTGCGTAGGAGGCGTTTCTTTTTTTGACAAACGTTCGGATATTGGAAAGGTATTCCCTGGCTTTTTCAAAAAGAGCTACTGGAACCCTTCCTTTGGCTGCCCGATCAAAGACAGTACGAAAAATCAGGTGGATTTTATTCTGAAAAAGATGGAGGCTGCGGAAAAAGAAACACATATTTTCCTCTATTTAAACGTGGACGCCATCCATTATCCCAATTATTTCTATTTGGATGGTGCATCCCATGACGATATGGCGAGCCATGCGGCGGCTTTGCGCTATGTGGACGGCGAACTGGGAAGATTGTTTGACGGATGGAAAGAACGGCGGGGGGATACTTTTGTGATATGCTGTTCGGATCATGGAACCTGTTACGGCGAGGACGGCTGCCAATTCCACGGCATTCATCATCCTGCAGTAGATACTATCCCTTATAAACATTTTTTCTTATAAATAACCGGTTGCGAAACCAGAAAGGATAATAGCTATGCAACTTTTAGCATCTGATTATGACGGAACATTAAAACAGTATTCCGATAAAGAAAAAGAGCCGACGGTAGAAAAGAGAGACAAAGAAGCGATTGACGAATTCAGGGAAAGAGGCAATCTGTTCGGAATCGTTACAGGACGTTCCAAGGGCATGATAGATCTGGAGCTTAAGAAGTATGGAATCGAGATAGATTTTTTGATTGCCCAGAATGGAAGCGTGATATGGAGCCGGGATTCGCAACTGCTCTATGTTCGTGAAATCAGCCATGAGACTGCCGCGCAGCTGGCGGATGTCATGAAAGAGAAAAAAGTTGTCTGCTTCGGAGCGGCCGGTTTGGAAGCGTCGGGTATTTTATATGACAATGGGCAGAATATCAGCGATTCGGAAAGAAAAAACATGCGGGTAGAATCGTTGACGGAGGAAGCCTTCCGGCAGATGACAGTGATCTCCTTTTTTATTAAAAATGAATCCGGCCAGGCGGCGGAACTGCTGGCAGAGGAACTTGCCCGGTTATTTGACGGACGCTTATCGTTCCACTGCAATAAGGATGTCATCGATGTGACGGCATATGGAGTCAGCAAGGAGACGGGGGTGCGGTGGATTGAGGAATATTACCGCCCGGATCAAATCGCTGTTATAGGCGATGCGCTCAACGACTTATCTATGATTAGGGCGTATCACGGGTATTATATTACAAGTGGCTGTGACGGCTTAAAGCAATATGCCAAAAGAGGTTTTGCCAACATGAAAGAATGCCTGATGCATATGATGGGGGAAACGGATGAAAGTGAGGGTCGATAATATCATCTATCAACTGGCAGGAAGCGATGATCCGTTGACGGCGGATGAATTAGGGAAAAAGCTGGCGGTCAGTTCGAGGACGATTAAGTCGGAAATGGCGGAGGTCAATGTTATACTATGCTATGTGGTTTGGCTGTCCGGGGAGGTGTCCGAATGAATCCATATCAACAATATATGTATAGTTATCCGCATAAAACAGCATACCGTCCCTTATCCGGGGTTTCCTTAAAGGAATACGCCCCGCTTTTGGCCGGAAAAGGACATGGGTTATATCTTCATATCCCATTTTGCCAGGAGAAATGCGGTTATTGCAATTTATTTTCAGTGACCGGTCAGGGGGAGGAGTCCATCCGCCGGTATTTGGATGCGGTGGAGAGGCAATGTGCGCAATACGAAAAGTTATTGTCCCCTTATGCTGCGGAATTTTCGGAACTTACGATTGGCGGAGGTACGCCGCTTTTGCTTGGGGAAGGGCAGATGGAGCGTGTTTTCGATTGCTTAAAGAAATATTTTTGTCTGGAAAAAGGCAGGGAAATCGTGATAGAGACCGCGCCCAATCAGACAAACCGGAAAAAATTGGAGATTTTGGTGCGGGAAGGCGTGACAAGGGTGAGCATGGGGATCCAAAGCTTTTCGGATCAGGAACTTTCGGTTCTGGGCAGACGGCATGGAGCGAAGCAGGCCAGAGAGGCATTGGGACTGATAAAGACTTATGGTTTTCCCTGTGTCAATGTGGATTTTATTTACGGGGTTCCCGGGCAGACGGTAACAAGTCTGCTTGCTTCCCTGAAAGAAGCCCTTACTTTTGCGCCGGACGAAATCTTTTTGTATCCCTTATATGTGAAGCATGGCGTCCGCATGGAGCGCGCCAGAGTGGTGCCGGATGCGGAAGCCGCTTATTTACAATACCGGGAAGCCAGCGGTTTCCTGCGGGGGGAAGGCTTCCGCCAGGATTCTATGCGGCGGTTTGTACGGCGGGGCGGAAAAAGGGAATTTTCCGAATGCGGTCTGGGAACTTCTCTCGCTTTGGGGTGCGGAGGAAGAAGTTACGTAGGGAAACTTCATTTTTGCAGCCCGTATGCCATTACCGGGAAAGAATGTCTCAAACGGCTGGAGGAGTATGAAAAAACGGTGGATTTTACCGATGTGAGGCATGGGATTCTGCTGTCTGAAGAAGAAATACAACGCCGTTATCTGATCCGGCATTTACTGATATATCCGGGGGTGGATATCCAAAAGTATGAGAGCTGTTTTGGAAGCGGGCTCATGGAAGACTTTCCTGTTTTACAAGACTGGATGGAAGAGGGATGGGTTCGGTGGAATGACAGTCAGGAAAAAAAGGTGCAAGAGAAAGGCAGGGGAAAGTTCCTTGCTTTGACGCAGACAGGACTCGGTCTTTCTGATTTTTTAGGCCCCCGGCTGATTTCCCCCGGGATACAAAAGGCGATGGAAGAATGGGAGGAAATGTATGGACGGTCGCACGGTACTCTATAGGGGCAGCCTGAAAAGCTGTAACTATCATTGTTCTTATTGCCCCTTTGCCAAGAAACCTTTGTCGGACAAGGAACTTAGAAAAGACAGGGAACAATGGGATATTTTTACCCGTACTTTCAAAAAGCGGAGCGGAGAAATGGGCGTGGGAGCCCTGATGATAGCGCCTTACGGGGAAGCGTTGATTCATCCGTGGTATTGGGAAGGACTGGCGCATATCAGCGCCCTTCCGTGGATAGAAGCGGTGGGAGCGCAGACGAACTTCAGCTTTTCGGCAGAGAAATCATTGGGGATTTTTACGGCAGCGGGAGGAATTCCGGAAAAACTGAAGCTGTGGGCAACTTTTCATCCGGAGATGACAACCGTTTTGGAATTTGCAAAAAAGTGCGGACAGATGGGGGTCAGAGGTGTATTACTTAGCGCGGGGGCAGTAGGTGTGCCGGAAAATTTGAAGCTTTTACAGGAGCTTCGCAAGGAACTGCCAAAAGAAATATACCTTTGGCTCAACAGGATGGATGGGCTGGGACGGCCTTATACGGAGGAAGAAATCGAAGCATGCCTCAGGATTGATCCTTATTTTTTAAGGGAATTGACGCCGCCTCCTGCGGAAGAAACCCATTGCAGGGGACGGCTTTTTGTGGAAGGGGATGGGCGGCTTCGTCTGTGCAATATCGGCCAGGTATTGGATGAAAGATGGGAAGGGATTTGCCAAAGGGCGGAGGGATCTTTTGCCGAAGTCCAGGAAAGGGATGGGCAGAAGCAGGTTTGGGATTTCACTCAGGAGCCGAAGTGCAAAAGAAAATGTTGTACCTGTTATCTCGCTTATGGCGGGCGGGAGGAGGAATGGAACCGGATGCTGTTTGGCTCTTATCCCCTGTTCCGTATACCGAGGAGGCCTAAGGCCGTTTTTTTGGATATACAAGGAACTCTTATTCCGGAAAAAGAAGCAGTTGCGGCAGGTCTGGAAGGGCTTTTCTGGGATGGCTCGTTTCTTTTTTTTGCGACGACGCTGCCTTTTGAGGACGGAATAAGACGTTGTAAAAAAATATGCCGTTTTTTCAGCGGCGGGGTTTTTGCCGGCGGGGCGCACGTTGTTCTGGAAAGGAACGGAGAAAAGAAAGAGAAGTTTCTTTTTTTAGACGATTCCGTGGTACGAGTATTGGAGTCTTTGGAAAAAAATTTTTCATGCCGGCTTTTCACTTACAAGAAGAATGGGAAAGTGTATAAAGCTACTTTGCTTCGTTCTGTCCATAAACCGTGGGAGAAGAAAGAAAGGGATGAGGTATTGGCCGCCCTGGCAAATATGGCGGGAAACGGAGTACGGTGTTTTGCGGAGGGTAATTGTCTGCAAATTGTTGATGCAAAGGCGGATAAAGCCGGAGGGATACAGGTATTATGCGAATGGCTGGGGATTGCGCCGGAAGAAACCTATGCGATAGGGGATTCGGAGGAAGATGCAGGCATGGTAAGGCTTTGCGGGAAGGAAAGAAGAACAGGAGAGGGAAGATATGGATTTGTTTGAGTATATGAGGAGTACAAATATGGAAAAAGAATCTCCCCTGGCGGCCAGGCTGCGTCCGAGGACATTGGACGAAGTGGTGGGACAGCAGCATATCATCGGGAAGGATAAGCTGCTTTACCGGGCGATTCAGGCGGATAAATTAAGCTCCATTATTTTATACGGGCCTCCGGGAACGGGGAAGACTACGCTGGCCAAAGTGATTGCCAATACCACCAGTGCGGAATTTACGCAAATCAATGCTACGGTTGCCGGGAAGAAAGACATGGAAGCGGTGGTGGAAAAAGCGAAAGAAATGCAGGGTATGTATGGGAAAAAGACAATATTGTTTATTGATGAAATCCACCGGTTTAATAAAGGACAACAGGATTATCTGCTGCCTTTTGTGGAGGATGGCACGGTCATACTGGTCGGAGCGACTACGGAAAACCCTTATTTTGAAGTGAATGGAGCCTTGATTTCCCGATCCGTGGTATTTGAGCTGAAGCCTTTGGCCATGGAGGATATACGGACGCTGTTAAAGCGGGCGGTATATGATGAAGAAAGAGGGATGGGAGCATATGGGGCGGAGATTGATGAAGACGCGCTGGATTTTCTGGCGGATTTGTCAGGAGGGGATGCGAGACATGCCTTGAATGCGGTGGAACTTGGCATTATGACGACGGAGCGGAGCGAAGACGGCAAGATACATATTACGGTGGAAGTAGCACAGGAATGTATTCAGAAACGGGTGATGCGCTATGATAAAACGGGTGATAACCATTATGATACCATATCTGCATTTATAAAAAGCATGAGGGGATCGGATCCTGATGCGGCTGTTTACTATCTGGCCCGTATGTTGTATGCGGGTGAAAGCGTTACTTTTGTTGCAAGGCGGATTATGATCTGTGCATCGGAGGATGTGGGAAATGCGGATCCGGCAGCTCTGCAGGTGGCGGTCAGCGCGTCCCTGGCAGCGGAAAGGATAGGAATGCCGGAGGCACAGATCATTCTGGCCCAGGCGGCCGCATATGTGGCTTGCGCGCCGAAAAGCAACGCGGCTGTGGAAGCGATCGGAAAGGCTGCAAAAATAGTGGAAGAAACAGGGAATCTTCCGGTTCCGGTGCATTTGCAGGACTCCCATTATAAAGGGGCAAAGAAGCTGGGACGGGGGGTGGGTTATAAATATGCCCATGATTATCCGAACCATTATGTGGAACAGCAGTATCTTCCTTATGAATTGAGCGGAAAAGAGTTTTACAGACCTTCGGGCAACGGATATGAAAAGAAAATACGGGAACACATGGAGAGGATAAAAAAAGAGGCACAAGGGAATGGACAGGAAGAAAATTAAAATAGCCGTTCTTGCGGCGGCATCCGGCTTGCTGATCCTGGCGGCCGGCGGAATCACGGCAAAAATGGTTCAGGACAGAAAGACGGCGGCCATAGAAACGGCACGTATGGAAAGAGAAACAAAGGACAAGGAAAAGGAAGAGGAAAGAAGAAATGCGGCAAACGAGGCTGCAAAGGAGCAGGATGATAAAATCATGGGATTTTCCGCAGAGTCTGCAAAAAGGGTAAAGGAAGCTCTAGGAATGCGCCCGCCGCTGGTGGAGTTGACAGAGGAAAACATGAGGGAATTTGCGAGGATCGCATCCTGCCGGATAGACGGGGAAAAAGGAAAGATCGTGATAGAGGCTTCTGCGGAAGGAATTCCGGTCAGCGATGATAAGTATTATTATCTGTTTGCGGTGGAATCTTATGAAGAAGAGATTGCAAAGGACAGCACATACCTGGAGCAGGAGTACAAGGACGAAGCGGTGGAATTCCAGGTGGAGAGAAACTTTACAGGAACAGAAGTGTCCCGTAAATTTGTGGTGGCGGTAAAGAAGAACGGGGAATATGTGGCGGTCAGCAGACCACATTATATTACAAATCCTGAGGCGGCGGCAAAACGCAGATCCGACGGAAGGAAACCGTCCACGAAAAAGGGCCTTCTGGTCGATCCCAATAAACTGCGCTCCCAAGAGCTGGATGACCTTGGAGTGAAGCATGCAGCATATAATATTCCGGTATCCAGGATCCTTGGACAGACGACCGATGGCATTCATCCTACCATCCATTATACTTATAATGGAAAAAGCTATTCTTTTAACGGGCAGGTTATGTCGGAATATGATCTTGTTTTTGGCATTTTATCTGCGAAAGGCATTGAAATTACGGCAATACTTTTAAATGATGTATCTGCTTCTTATCCACAGACCATACATCCTCTGGCGAGACAGGGAATCGGATCCGCTCCTTATTATGCCTTTAACGCCAGTGACCAATCGGGGACGGAATGCCTGGCGGCGGTCGGGGCTTTTCTTGCAGAAAGATATTCCAGCGCGTCGAGCGGAAGAGGGCTGGTGGAAAACTGGGTGATCGGTAATGAAATAAATGCAAGAAAAGAATGGAATTATATGGAATATGTAGATTTGGAGACTTATGTGGGAGAATATGCAAAGGCATTCCGCACATTTTATAATGCGATAAAAAGCACCAATGGATCGTGCAGGGTGTATATCTCACTGGATCAGCAGTGGAACAGGAACAATTCCTCTTCGGGGAATTATGATGGAAGGGATATTTTGGATGAATTTAACCGGCAGATCAAAGCGGAAGGAGATATTGAGTGGGGACTGGCTATCCACCCTTACAATGTGCCGCTGACGACGCCTTATTTGTGGAATCCTTCCAAGCTGGTAAAGGACTCGGCGGACACTTCTATGGTGACAATGGCGAATATCCATGTGGTGACCGATTATTTGCAGCAGGAAATTTTTCTGACGGAAGACGGGGAGGTGCGTTCCGTTATATTAAGCGAACTGGGGTACACCTCATTAAAAGGGGAGGAAGTACAGGCGGCGGCTATCGCATATGCTTATAAGATAGCGGAAGCCAACCAGCATATTGATTCCATACTGTTCTCCAGACAGACGGATGCGGCGGAAGAAATAGCGCAGGGGTTGGCCATGGGCCTTAACCGTGCGGATGGTTCCCATAAATATGCGTACCAGATATATAAATATATGGATACGGAACAGGAAGGGCAATATACGGGATTTGCCAAAAGCATGATCGGGATCTCCGATTGGAGCCAGATCATAAAGAAACGTTAAAGCAGTTGCTCTACCAGAAATTGGTATATTTCCTGGTTTTTCTGCTGCCAGTTATCGCAGATAGCGGCGGCAGATTCTTCCGTGGGAACGGAAAGAGTGATATCTACCAATGTGGTATTTTTTTCTTTGGCAGTGAGGCGGGCATCGTATTCTCCGGCGGTGGACCGGTAATATTGGGCCGTGATGGAAACCTCGTCCCGAAGAAACATTTCTTTTTCTTTTAAATATTGGACCACTTCTTTTTTGATGGTATCGCTGATGCGGTTTTCAAAAAAGGAGAGAGTATTTTTTCCCTCTCCGGTAATCAGAAGATTCGTCCGGTTGCCGATCGAGCGGGTGGCGATCAGACCTGCCTCATTCAGTTCAGAAATCGCTTGCTGCAGGGTAAGGAAGGAAGTATATTCCTTAGTTAATATAAAATCGCTTACCTGAGCGCCGGTAAGGGGAAAATCGACCTGATCCAGCATATAAAGGACGATCAGCTTATAGAGCGTCAGAGGTTCTTGGGTCATATTTTTTTCCTTTCCAATCTTTTCCCTGATAGGCATCCTCCTGCTTCATGCGGTGGTGGAGGCTGTTCAGGACCTTTTTTTTATCGCGGCTCCATAAAGGAGCGATTAACAGTTCTTTTGGCCCGTCGCCGGTTACCCTGTGTATGACGGTATCCGGTGAAAGCCGGCGGATACAGCTTATGAGCAGATCCAGATAGCCGTTCAACGAAAGGGCGGAAAAAAGTTCCTGCTCATAATCCAGTGCCAGATCGGTGTTCTTCAATATATGAAGGAGCTGAAGTTTGACGCCGGATATGGGGGTATCGTTGAGATAATCGATCGTTTGCAGCATCATAGCCTTGGTTTCGCCGGGAAGCCCAAGAATCACATGGGTTATAACGGGTATTCCAAGGAGATGCAGCTGCCGTACTGCATGGGAAAAACAATGCAGGGGATATCCGCGTCGGATATAATACGCCGTTTTCTCATGGATCGTCTGCAGCCCCAGTTCAATCCAGATAAATTTTTCAGGATACTTTATCTTCAGATCCGCCAGGAGGGAGAGAACCTCCGGCGGAAGGCAGTCCGGCCTGGTAGCGATGGAAATCCCGATAACAAGTGGGTCTTCCAGGGCGCTTCGGTAAATGCTATCTAAGGAAGCGACAGGGGCATAAGTACACGTATAGGCCTGGAAATAGGCGATATAAGGTTCTGCGGCCACGACCGATCCATAAGGAAGGGCGAAATCACCGCTGCCTCCGGCGCTGCAAAAAATACATCCGCGGCTGCCCAGGGTACCGTCTCTGTTGGGGCAGGTAAAACCGGCATCGATGGAGATTTTTTTGAATTTCTGCCCGTATGTATTTTTTAAATAAGCATCCAGGGAATAATAGCGTTTGCCATGCCATTTTGCCGTTACATCCATTTGAAGTTACCTGTTTTATTTTTATGGAAAGCGAATCAGGAACATTCGCTTTCCGTTCATTTTTATCGTCTGATATGGGATTTGACCGCTTCCGCCACCGTCTTTGCCACGACAGGGTCAAAGGCTTCCGGTATAATGTTGTTTTCGTTCAGTTCATCTTCGGGAACCAGGCGGGCGATAGCTTCGGCAGCCGCCAGCTTCATTTCTTCCGTGATCTGTGTAGCGCGTCCTTCCAGAGCCCCTTTAAAAATACCGGGGAAAACGACAACGTTGTTGATCTGGTTGGGGAAATCGCTGCGCCCTGTTCCTATGACTCTGGCACCGGCTTCTTTTGCCAGGTCGGGCATGATCTCCGGTACCGGATTTGCCATGGCGAAAAGGATGGAATCCTTGTTCATGGAAGCAACCATTTCTTTTGTCACGATGCCGGGGGCCGATACGCCTACAAAAATATCGGCATTTTTCAAAGCATCGGACAGACTTCCGGTTTCGTTGGCCGGATTTGTAACCTTTGCCATTTTTTCCTGCATCCAGTTCAGCCCTTCGCTCTGCCTGGAAATAATACCAGCCTTATCGCACAAGATAATATTCGGGAAACCATAAGTGAGGAGCAGCTTAGTAATGGCGATGCCCGCGCTTCCTGCGCCGTTTACCACGACTTTACAAGATTCTTTGTTCTTTCCAGTTACCTTTAAGGCGTTGATAATCCCTGCCAGGACAACGATCGCCGTACCGTGCTGGTCGTCGTGGAATACGGGAATGTCCAGCATTGCTTTCAGCCGTTCCTCGATCTCAAAGCAACGGGGCGCACTGATATCTTCCAGATTGATGCCGCCGAATCCGGGAGCCAGATAAGCAACCGTTTTAATGATCTCTTCGGTATCCTGTGTATCCAGGCAGATAGGAACCGCGTTTACTCCGCCAAATTCTTTGAAAAGAACCGCCTTTCCTTCCATTACGGGCATGGCGGCATAAGGGCCTATATTGCCAAGGCCGAGGACGGCGCTTCCGTCGGAAACAACGGCTATAGTATTTGATTTTATCGTATAAGTGTAAGCTTCTTCCCTGTCTGCCGCAATTTTTTTACATGGTTCGGCGACGCCGGGAGTATAGGCAAGGGAAAGATCTTCCCTGGATTTTACGGGAACTTTGGATATGGTTTCCAGTTTGCCGTTCCATTGTTCATGGAGCAGCAGCGCTTTTTCGTTTATGTTCATAATTACCCCCATTTCTGCGCAGTTTTAATAGTTCAGCGCTTTATATGCTGGAATTATCATATAATATTTAAAAACGAATTGCAAGAAAGGACTTCCTATTTCGGAAAAGCTGTTGTATAATGAGGGACGATAGGCAGTGTTTATTGGCAATTCCATTTACATATCAGCTATAATACCCCAGTAACGAAAGAAATAAAATATAATATTTGCGGCAAGGCAAGGTGTCTGCTGTTACATAAAGATATATTGTTTGACCGTTGAATAAGAAAGCGGAGGAGTTTATGAGAGAAAAGTATGAATCGCTGGCGCTTGTGGATTTGAAAGAGATCGCAAAAGCCAGGGGGATGAAAGGAACATCCGGAATGAAGAAGGCGGATATTATTGAGGCCATGCTTTTAGAGGATGCAAAGGAAAAAGAGGCGGCTGAACGCCAGGAGTCGGCTTTCGACAAGCCCGACAGAGGAAGAAAAGCGGCGGTGAAAAATTCACAGAAGAGTGCGGCAGAGGATAAAAAAGCCGGTGAAAACCGACAAGAGGGGCAGCCCCGCCGGGAATATAAGGGAGAAATGCCAAAAGAAGAGGAAAGGAACCAGACGGAAAAATATCAGCAGGAAAGATATCAGGCAGACAGAAACCAATCGGACAAAAATCAGACGGAAAAATATCCTTCGGATCTGGACAGCGGGATCACGGCGCATGGTATTTTGGAAGTTATGCCGGATGGGTATGGTTTTATCCGCTGTGAAAATTACCTGCCGGGGGAAAACGATGTTTATGTCGCTCCCAGCCAGATACGGCGCTTTAATTTGAAGACAGGGGATATTTTGGAAGGAAATACGAGAATCAAAACGCAGAGCGAGAAATTCAGCGCTTTATTATATGTAAAGACGGTAAACGGTTATAGCCCTGACGCTGCGGTGAGAAGATGCAATTTTGAAGATATGACGCCGATCTTTCCGAATGAGCGTTTGAACCTGGAGACGCCGGGCGCTTCTGTGTCAATGCGTATTATGGATTTAATCAGTCCTGTGGGAAAGGGACAAAGAGGAATGATCGTATCCCAGCCGAAAGCGGGAAAAACGACTCTGCTGAAAGAGGTGGCCAAGTCCGTGAAAAGGAATTCCCCGGAGGTACATCTGATTATTCTGCTGATTGACGAACGGCCGGAAGAAGTTACGGATATTAAAGAAGCTATTGAGGGGCCGAATGTGGAAGTGATTTATTCTACTTTTGACGAATTGCCGGAGCATCATAAACGGGTGTCGGAGATGGTGATAGAAAGAGCAAAGCGTCTGGTAGAGCATAAAAAAGATGTTATGATACTTTTAGACAGCATTACCCGACTGACGAGGGCTTATAACCTCACAGTCCCGCCCAGCGGAAGAACGCTGTCCGGCGGTCTT
The DNA here is from genome assembly GCA_000403275.2 of Lachnospiraceae bacterium 28-4. Lineage (GTDB taxonomy): Bacteria > Bacillota > Clostridia > Lachnospirales > Lachnospiraceae > Kineothrix. The sequence continues at coordinate 1,341,142 of KE159598.1, read as the reverse complement.
GATCCGGCGGCCCTGCATATGCCGAAGCGCTTCTTTGGCGCAGCCAGGAATATGCGCGGCGGCGGAAGCCTGACGATCCTTGCGACGGCGCTGGTAGAGACCGGAAGCAAAATGGACGATGTGGTTTACGAAGAATTCAAAGGCACTGGCAATATGGAACTGGTTCTGGATCGTAAACTATCGGAACGCAGGGTATTTCCGGCGATCGATATTCCTAAGTCCAGCACGAGAAGGGAAGACCTGCTGCTTTCTCCCGAGGAACAGGAGGCGATCAATATTATGCGCAAGGCATTGAACGGGTTGAAGCCGGAAGAGGCGGTGGACAAAATATTGGATATGTTTTCAAAAACGAGAAACAATATGGAGTTTGTCCAGATCGTGAAAAAGATCAAGTTTTTATAAGAAATTACTTGCATGATAGGATAAGCTGTGTTAAAATAAAAAAGCTGTTTGGTTAATAGTCAACGGCGGAGGCTTATTTAGATTATATAGATAAGAACGCAGAAAGACTTAATTTACTATAGAGAGGTGAAAAAGATGAAAGAAGGAATCCATCCTAAGTATTATCAGGCAACGGTAACTTGCAACTGCGGGAACACATTTGTAACAGGTTCTACAAAACCGGAGATTCATGTTGAAGTTTGTTCAAAATGTCATTCATTCTACACTGGCCAGCAGAAGACAGTAAGAGCTGACGGACGTATTGATAAGTTCAACAGAAAATACGGCGTTGGACAGAATTAATCCCGTTACGGCGTTGCGAATAAATTGGCTGAAAAGAGTGCTTCGCACTCTTTTTTACAAGATGGAAATTACGCCATAGCGTTGTGGGAGACGGCGCAAGCTCAGCAGCTTGCGCTTTTTTATGCGCAGGGGTGCGTAAGGAAATTAGCAGCTTTGCTGCACGCACCCCGCGCGGCGAGTAGGGAAGATGAATCTTCTCTACTCGATCTTAAAAAAAATAGCAACAGGAACGGAAAGATATGAAAAAAGATAAAGGTGGCCGTTATTCCGGCATTGGCGGACAGGCAGTGCTGGAAGGCGTAATGATGAAAAATAAGGAACAGTATGCCGTTGCCGTGAGGAAACCGGACGGAGAGATCGATGTAGAGGTGGACGTATATAAGGGCGTGATGGAAGGAAGCATATGGAAGAAAATTCCTTTTGCCCGCGGAATTTTTCAGTTTCTCGACTCTATGATATTGGGAATGAGGACGTTGAACCATTCCGTCTCTTTTTATGAGGATGAGGAAGTGAAAGAAACGGCGGCGGACAAAGTCTTTCATAAGATATTCAAGGAAAAGGCAGAGAATGCGATGATGGGCATTGTGACAGCAATATCAATATTGCTGGCGGTCGCGATTTTTATGGTACTTCCTTATTATATTAGTTCCCTGTTTGAAGAATATGTCCGTAACGTTTCGGTAATGGCGATCATAGAAGGGGGCATACGAATTCTCATATTCATCGGTTATATTGTGGCGATAACGGCAATGAAAGATATCAAACGCCTGTATCAATATCATGGAGCCGAGCATAAATGCATAAATTGCATTGAAATGGGAAGGCCTCTGACGGTTCACAATGCGATGCGCAGTTCGAGGCTTCATAAGAGATGCGGAACAAGCTTTTTGTTTTTCGTGGTTTTTGTCAGCATTATCGTATTCTTTTTTATCCGGGTGGATCAGCCGGCTTTGCGCGTCCTGCTTCGGATAGCCCTGATTCCGGTTATTGCAGGAATTTCCTATGAAATTATCCGTCTGGCGGGAAGATGTGACAATATTCTGGTCAACCTTCTCTCGGCTCCGGGCATGTTTCTTCAAAGACTGACCACCAAAGAGCCGGATGAAGAAATGATTCAGGTAGCGATAGCTTCGGTTGAGGCGGTGTTCGATTGGAAGGCGTATTTAAAAGATACTTTTGGCTATGAGATTGATGATTCCTGGCTGGTTGATATGGATGAAGAAGAGGAAGAGGCGGAGGAAGAAGAACAGAGAGAAAGTGCGGATGAAGTATAAAGAATTGTATGATTATGGTGTCTGCGGGTTAAGGAATGCAGGAATAGAGGAATGTGCATTGGATGCCAGGCTGCTGCTGGAACACATCTGCCATACGAACAGGAACGATCTGCTCGTTCATGGGGAACGGGATGTAGCGGAAGCGGATCGGGATATTTACCTGGAATATATAGAAAAAAGAAAACAGCATGTTCCCTTGCAATACATTACCGGAGAACAGGAATTCATGGGGCTTGTTTTTGAGGTGAATGAACATGTACTGATCCCAAGGCAGGATACGGAAATTCTCACAGAAGAAGCATTGCGGTTCCTCCATGACGGGATGGACATATTGGATATGTGTACCGGCTCGGGATGTATTTTGATAAGTCTGCTGTATTATTCCAACGGATGTTCCGGGGTGGGGGCCGATCTGTCGCAGAAAGCGCTGGAAGTAGCGGAAAAAAATGCCGGACGCCTGATCGGGAGACGGGAAAATGCAGCGGATGGGGCAGACGCTCCTTTGATACAATGGACGCAAAGCGATTTGTTTGAAAATATAAAAGGAACTTATGATATGATCGTTTCCAATCCGCCCTATATTCCGGCCGGGGATATTTCTTTCCTGATGGAAGAAGTAAGGGATTATGAACCTTTAGAGGCTTTGGACGGGAAAGAGGACGGGCTTTTCTTTTACCGCAGGATAGCTGCGGAAGCTAATAAATTTTTAAAAAGCGGGGGATACCTGTTTTTTGAAATCGGATGCGGACAGGCGGAAGATGTCAGACGGATTATGGAAGGAAACGGATACCAGGATATTGTTGTTGTAAAAGATTTTGCCGGACTGGACCGGGTTGTCCATGGATGGAAAGGAATGGAGAGGCATGTTTGATAAATTAGAGGATTTACTGATTCGTTTTGAGGAAATATTAAGCGAACTGGGGGAGCCGACGGTGACGAATAACCAGGAACGCTTTCGGGCGCTGATGAAGGAACAGAGCGATCTGACCCCTATTGTAGAGGCTTATAAAGAATATAAGAAATGCAGACAGGATATTGAGGACAGTCTTTCGATGCTGGAAGAGGAAAACGATGAAGATATGCGCGATATGCTGAAAGAAGAATTGAACGTTTCCAAAAAAAGGGCGGAAGAGTTGGAGCAGGAATTGAAAGTCCTTCTTCTTCCCAAAGACCCGAACGACGATAAGAATGTAATCGTGGAAATCAGGGCAGGGGCGGGCGGAGACGAGGCCGCATTATTTGCAGCCGAAATGTACCGGCTGTATGTGCATTATGCGGAAAGCCAGCGCTGGAAAGTGGAAACGATGAACGTGGATGAGATCGGAATCGGAGGCATGAAGGAAGTGAACTTTATGATTTCCGGGCAGGGAGCTTATTCCAAATTAAAATACGAAAGCGGCGTACACCGGGTGCAGCGCGTTCCGGAAACGGAATCCGGCGGCCGCATTCATACTTCCACGATTACGGTGGCTGTTATGCCGGAAGTGGAGGATGTGGACGTAGTAATTGACGAAAAAGATATAAGAATAGACGTAATGAGGGCTTCCGGCAACGGAGGACAGTGCGTCAATACGACAGATTCCGCCGTCCGCCTGACTCATTATCCTACGGGCATTGTAGTGTACAGCCAGACAGAAAAGTCCCAGCTCCAGAATAAAGCGAAAGCATTTGCGTTGCTTCGTGCAAAACTATACGACATCGAACAGCAGAAAGCCCACGATGCGGAAGCCGAGTTAAGGCGGAGCCAGATTGGTACCGGCGACCGTTCGGAAAAAATACGGACTTATAACTTCCCCCAGGGGAGGGTGACGGATCATAGGATCAATCTGACATTATATAAGCTGGATAAGATCATGAACGGAGATATTCAGGAAATACTAGACGCCTGCATCGCCGCCGACCAGGCCGCCAAGTTATTAAAGATGGGAGAAAACTGAAAATCGGCCTGGTCGGTGCCAGAGCCGCCAAACAGCCTTTGTCATAATGAAACGGACAGAGGCTGTTTTTATTGTGCGGAAAAGGATGCAAGGTTCCCAATCATAAAAAAGTACAATTTTTTCCCAAAAATCTTCTATTTTCATTCCACGCCCGTGAATTTATAATAAAATAAGAAAAGTGTAATTTGGTGAGGGTACATAAGATGTTCAGGATTCTTTTAGTGGATGATGAAAAGACGGAACGGGAAGGCATCCGCTTCCTGATTGACAAATTTGCTTTGCCGTTAAAAGTGGCGGAGGCGTCCAATGGGAAAAAAGCGTTGGAGTATATCAGGGAGCATCCGGTCGATATTCTTCTTACGGATGTGAAGATGCCCTATATGGATGGGCTGGAACTGGCACGGGCGGCCAATGGGTATAACAGCAATCTTGTCATTATTATTTTCAGCGCTTACGGGGAATTTGAGTACGCCAGACAGGCTTGCCAGGTCAATGCGGTGAATTATCTGTTGAAACCGATCGAAGTGGAAGAGTTCCGCAGCGTCATGGAGAAGGTAATTGCCATATGCAGGGAAAGAAAGCATTGGGAAGAGAAAAAGGAATCTATGCTTGTGGCAGATAAAAGTCTGCTTCTTTTTAAGCTGATGAGTCCGAAGGCATCCTGCGAAGAACTTGGAAAGAGTCTGGAAGCGTACGGCATACATTTGCAGAATAAATATATGGCTGTGATTAGCATTGAGACGGAGGGGAACTTTTTTGAACATTGTTATGAGGAATTTTTAAAGGCTTTGGAAAAAGAGGTTCCGATGGGATACGAATATATTAACCAGTATCCTAATTTGGCGGATATTCTTTTGTATGACAGCCGCATGGATCATGAAGCGATCGAACGAACGGCGGAAAAAATATACCGGGTGATAACAAGGCTGGGCAATGGGAAAGTATCGGTGATCGTGGGCAGACGCTGCTTTGGATGGAAGGATTTCGGGAAAAATATGCAGGAAATCGAGCGGCTTCGGGAGGATACGTTCAGCTGTTTTTCAGGAGTGATTTATGCCGGCAAAGTACATAGGGGGAAGGAAGAACGGCTGACGCAGACGGAACAGATGAAACAGGAGGTTTTGAAAAGTATAAAGAACAGGGATTTGGCGGCGGTAAAAGAACAGATGGCTGCTTATTTGAGTTGCCTGAAAGATGAGAAATCTTCCAGCGCCATGTATGCGAAATATACTTTTTTGGATATTGTAAAGGCATTGTATGAGGAATACGGGATTTATCACAAAGGCATTCTGTTCGAGACGACGGAAGAGATTATGGGATGCAGCGGCTTGGATGAAGTGGAGGAGGCTTTTTACCGTGTGATGGAAAAGGCCGGTTCCATGCAAAAGGATAAGGATGCGGATGTGAGCCAGACGGTGGCGGAAATTATCCGTATGGTAAAAAATGAGTATATGGAAGATTTGAGCTTAGAAGGGATCGCTGGGAAAGTATGCCTGACTCCGGCTTATGTGAGCTATATTTTTAAGCAGGAGACGGGGGTGAGCCTGATCAAATATTTGACCGACTATAGGATGCAGCAGGCGAAGGCGCTTTTGGAACAGGGGAAGATGAAAATCGTGGACGTGGGGAAGGCATGCGGTTATCCGAACCAGTCTTATTTTAACCGGTTGTTTAAAAATCATTTTGGGGTAACGCCGAAGCAATACCGGGAAGGCGTGACGTGAAATATAGAGGGCGAAGGAAAAGAATGGAGGATTGGTATGGGAAAAATGATATATAGGTGCTGGCATTGGTTTATGGGGAAGGCTTCCATAAGAAGAAAGCTGATTATCAGTTTTGCGATATTGGTTTCTATCCCCATCGTTATTTTAGGGGTGTATTCTTTTCATGTGTCCAACCGGAATCTGCTGGAGCAGACGAAAAAGACAGTGGATAATAACTTGGGGAGACTGGTAATGGAAATGGAAGCGAGATTTGGGCGGGAAACGGATTTTACGAAGTTTCTCGCCTATCATCTTTCTTTCAGGGAAACTTTGGAAAAAAATCCTTTTGACAATGTAGAGATCGCCCAGGTGTTGAATAAAACGGTGGAACCCATTTTCTGGTACTTTATCAGCAGTGATTCCAATATAAAGAATATACGGATCGTGACGCCCTATGTGAAGGACAACGTCGGGTCTTTTTTGGAGCCTTCCGGGATTTATGAAGAAGAGAAGTGGTATCAGGAGCATCAGGAGAATTTTCGGACGAAATGGACGGTGGAGGGGGAGAATTTATACGCCACAAGAACGGTGTTGGATACGGCGACTACCAGCCGGCCGATCGGCGTGATGCGGACGGAATTTTTTTTAAACCGGATGTTAGAACCGGTGCGGAGTATGGATTATTTAGAAAACGGGATTTTGATTATGGATGGGGAAGGAGCGGTCATTTACTGGAAAAAATCGCCGGATGGGGATGTGAATGGGCGGATTCTGGAAGCAGCGGAGCGGATGGAAGGAAAGCGATTGGCGCAGGGAGAGATTTTTTCGGAAAAGGAGGAAGAAACGGTACCCGGCTGTATTATGAAGACAGGGCTGTTGGAAAGCACTGGCTGGCGCATTTATTATTATGTGGAAGAAGGGATGATATCGGGTCAGATTCGTTCCATTATCGTGTCTACGTTGGTGGTCGTATTTGGCTGTATGCTGGTGGTTTTGGTGTTTATCAGCGTTTTTTCCCGGACGCTGAGCAGGAGGCTGCTTGCCCTGAAGGAGCAAGCGGAAATGATTTCCGGGGGGAATCTGGAACATCCTTGTTATACCGAGGATACGGATGAAATCGGTATTGTAACGAATAGCCTTGGAAGGATGACGGAGCGGTTAAACGATACGATTAACCAGGTGTATAAAATTGAAATAGAAAAAAAGGCGACGGAGCTGAAAGCATTGCAGGCTATGATAAATCCCCATTTCCTTTATAATACTCTTTCTTCCATTAAGTGGAAGGCGTTGAAGAAAGGAGAGGAGGAAATCAGCGATATTACAGGACTGCTGGCAAAGTTTTACCGAACGACGCTGAATAATGGGCAACCGGTGACAACGGTGGAAAGGGAGCTGGAAAATGTCCGTGCATATGTGGAAATCTTACAGATGACAAAAGAGAAGGGATTTTCGGTGGAGTATCGGGTCGATGAGAGCGGTCTTGGCTGCGAGATGTTGAATTTCCTTTTGCAGCCGATTGTGGAGAATGCGATAGAACATGGGATTGATTATATCGGAGAAGAAGAGGGGACAGGGCTGGTACTGGTTGAGTTCCGTAAAGAAGGGAAGTACCTGGTCTTTTCGATTTCCAATAACGGCCCGGTAATGGATGTTGGAATGCTGGAAGATATTTTGGAGAAGCCAGGGAAAGGATATGGCATTTTTAATATCCAGCAGCGGATTGCCATTTATTATGGGGAAGGATGCGGGCTTTCGGTGAAAATTACGGAGGAGGGATATACTTGTTTTACGGTGCGGATCAGGGAAAAGAAAGAATAGCGGTATTACACGAAAAAGGAACAGATTTCTAAAAAATGTATTATATCAATGCCGGGAGAAAAAACTTAGAATGAGTATATCAAAGGAAAGGGAGGATAGTAAGGAATGAAAAGAAAGTTACTGAGCATTTTGTTGTGTACGGCTATGACAACGGCGATGCTGGCCGGATGCGGAAGCAAACCGGCGGAACCGGCGAAAGAGGAAACGGCAACTCCGGCGGATAGCAGCGAAGAAGCGGCGGAACCGGCAGAAGAAAGCACCGGCGGGAAAACAGTGGTACGTATGAGTTATTGGAATAGTGAGGATACGATGTCGGCGATGCTGGATTATCTGGCGGAAGCGGTACCGGATGTGGAGATTGAGTATTTGTTCATAGATAATTCCAACTATGATACGATTGTGGATACCCAGCTGTCGGCGGAGGAAGGGCCGGATATTATCTGCGAATCCCCGGGATCGGCGTTAAAGCATGCAAGGCTTGGATATTTGGCATCCCTGGATGAGCTGGCAGAAAAATATTCGGATGCGGGAACGAGCGTGTATGCTTATGACGGAAGCGTGTATGCACTTCCCGGAATCAGCTGGTTTGAAGGAATTTTTTATAACAAGCAGTTGTTCGAGGATAACAATATCGAACTGCCCAAGACTTTCGACGAGTATATTGCGGTATGCAAACAGTTCCAGAAGTTAGGAATTACTCCGTTGGCGGCAGGTTTGAAGTCATGGGAACCGATGCTGAAAAATTCCATGGCTTTTGTAGCGGCGGAATATCTTTCCACTGATGCAGGTAAAAACTTCGGCAGCGATTACAGAGAAGGCAAAGTGACGATGGACGGCACATGGAATCCTTATCTGGAAAAATGGACCGAGATGATAACGGAAGGTATTTATACAACGGATATGACGGGTATCGACCACGATCAGGCATTGGAACAGTTTGCCATGGGAGACGCGGCAATGTTCTGCTCCGGCCCTTGGGATCTGGATGCGATTATGGCGAAGAATCCTGATCTGCAGATCGATATGATGCCTTTCTACGGACAGAGCGAAAGCGCTGGCTGGCTGATCGGCGGACCCGGATGCGGATTTGCGGTAAATGAAAAGTCGGCGAACAAAGAAGCAGCGATGAAGGTGGTTGCAGCTATTTCCACCGTGGAAGGACAGGCAGCTATGTGGGAGAACAACCAGGGCGGATCTTCTTATTTGGAAGGAGCATCCTTTGATCTTCCGGCAGCTTATAACAGTGTATCCGACGCGCTGGCGGCAGGGAATGTATATTGTCCTTGGAACGAATGGGGAGCGGCAGCACCGGCACATGAAGAATACGGCACCCAGATGCAGAGCTACCTTCTTGGGGCGCAGGATTTGTCAACTACGCTTCAGAATGTGGATGCGTCAGTAGCAGAACTGTTGTCTAAATAAGGCTGTATATAGAGCGGTATCCCGGCGAAAAAATTGCCGGAAGCGGAAGCGTCCCAAATGAAAAAAGAAGTTTGGGGCGCTTTTTTTGTACATGTCTGTTGGGGGAAGGCATGCATGTTTAAGGAAAGGAGCGGAAAATGAGGAAAACGGGCGTCAAAAAGAGGGAAGCGGGAACGCTTGGGTATTATTTTATTTTATTTATTCTGCCAGCATTTTTGATTTATCTTTTGTTTAGCATCGTGCCGTTTTTATATACGGTGTTTTACAGCTTTACGGATTATACGGACATGAATCCGGTGAACCTGCATTTTGTCGGAATCAGCAATTATTTGAAGGTATTCCATACGCCGCTGATGACGACGGCGATTAAAAATTCGGTGATTTATGCGATATTGCTGACTTCTTTCCAGACCATACTGGCGCTGCCTTTGGCAGTGGTTTTGGATAAGAAGCTGAAAACGAGGAACCTGCTGCGGGCGGTTTATTTTTTCCCGGCGGTGTTTAGTTCCCTGATTATCGGGTATTTGTGGAATTTTATTATGTCTTCTTCGGATTATGGGCTGGTGAATAATCTATTCCATCGGATGGGATTAGAGACTTTTAACTTTTTTACGGCCAACAGAGCGTTGTTTTCGGTAATATTCACGCAGGTATGGCAGTGGACAGGGTGGGCAATGGTCATTTATCTCGCCAATCTGCAAAGTATTTCCAAAGATTTGTATGAAGCGGCGGATATTGACGGAACGAGCGGATTGCAGCGGTTTTTCTACATTACCCTTCCGCTGATGTGTCCTTCGGTAAAAATTATTGTGGTGACAGGGCTGATCGGTGGGATGAAGGTGTTCGATATTATTTATTCCATGACCTCCGGGGGGCCGGGCAATGCCACGGAAACGGTAATGACGGTAATGATGAAAAAGGGCATTTCGGACGGGTTTTATTCCACCGGCGCGGCGTTCGGCGTATGTTTCTTTATCATTGTGCTTGTAATCAGTGCTTTTGTAACAAAATTAATGGGGAAATGGAGTGAGGCGATATCATGACAAAAAGAAAAAAAAGTTTAGCAGTGACGGAAATCGTGATGATTTTACTGGCGGTTATCTGGTTTATCCCTATTTATTATTTAATTGTAACGACATTGAAAAGCCCTAAAGAAGCAACGGCGAGCCCGCTTGCACTGCCGAAAGTGTTTTTGGTGGAAAATTATGTGACGGCGTGGCAGAATATGCAGTTTCCCAGGGCGTTTGGAAACACATTATTTATTACGGCAACGGCAGTCTTTTTTATCGTTATTTTTGCTTCCATGGCGGGATATGCCCTGGCAAGGACAAAGACAAAGTGGGGAATGCGCCTTTTCCTTTTTTTCCTTGCGGGACTGATCGTTCCTTTCCAGATGAATATCGTAAGCCTTTATAAGATCGTGAAGAGTTTTCATCTGATGAACAGCGCGTTTGCAGTCATTCTCGTCAACGTAGCGATCAATACGCCGCAAGGCGTGTTCCTGTTCAAAGAATTTATTGAATCCACCATTCCAAGGGAACTGGAGGAAGCGGCGGAAATCGACGGATGCTCGGTAGGAAAGAAATTTTTTTCCATTGTGCTGCCTTTATTAAAGCCGGTAATTTCTACGGTAGTGATTATTGTAACGCTGAATGTCTGGAATGAGTTCATGACTCCGCTGCTTTTCTTGCAAAGCCGGGAGAAAGATGTGATTTTGCAGGAAGTTTCGCGGAATATCGGACAGTTTTCCACCGACTGGACAGCATTGTTCCCGATGCTGATGCTGGGCGTGGCTCCTTTGATGATTTTTTATGTGTTTATGCAGAAATATATCATTGCGGGCGTGGCTGCCGGGGCTGTCAAAGGCTAGTGGAAAAAGAGCAAGGCTGTAGATGGAAGGAAAGGTATGGGTATTGGGATGGAAGTGCGGGAGATTACGGAAGGATTTGGGAGTATTATGGTGTTGGTGCCGCATGAGGATGATGAGGTTTTGATGTGCGCGGGGATCATGGAAAAAGCGGTGAGGCAAGGTGTGGAATTGACGGTGGTGATGGCGACTAACGGGGATTATGGAAGCAGTGACGGCGCGGACGGCAGAGCCAGGCTAAGGGAGACTTTAGCGGGGTTGAAGGTACTTGGGGTACCGGGGGATCGTGCGGTGTTTCTTGGATATGCGGATACGGGGATGCCGGAAGAGGATAGTTTTTTGTTCGGGCTGTACCATGAGACGGATGGAGAAAAGGTTCATCCCTCCCACTGCGGGGTTTCGACGTATGGTTTGCCGGAGAAAGAGGAATTCCATAGGGAAAATTATGGGGAACACGGTCGCTATACGCGCAATGGATTCCGGGGAGACTTGAAAGAGGTCATTATGAAATACCGGCCAAAACATATTTTTACGACTGCGGAGGAGGATACGCATGGTGACCATAGCGGATTGTTTCTTTTTGTACGGGATGTGTTGGAGGAGTGCAAAGGAGAGGGATATCGGCCGAAACTTTACTGCGGTATCGTTCATTCCCGGGCGGGAGATGAGAATTGGCCAAGGCGGGGAGCGGAAATGACTGTTTTTGATTCGCCGGAAGTTTGGGTAGACGGAATGGGCGGGGAGAAAAGTCCTGACGGAAAAGCGGATAAGGTATTGGGGAGCTTAAAGTGGGAGAACCGTATCGTTTTTCCGGTGCCGGATTCCATGCGGGGGAAGCCTTTGGATGAGAACAGGAAGGCGGCGGCGCTTGCGAAACATGTTACGGCGTTAAAACCGGATGCGGTGGACTTTCTTTATGCATTTGTGAAAGAGGAAGAGATTTTTTGGGAAATAGAAGAAATGAGGGAAAGCGATGAAAGAAAATAAAGCGATCTATCCGGTGGAAGCATGGGATATTACGGAGGAGGAATTCAGGATGGAACATGTGTACCGGAATGAGACGACGTTTGCGCTATCCAACGGTTATATCGGAACGAGAGGAACTTTTGAGGAAGGTTATCCATTTTCCGAGGACGAAGGGCTGGAAGGGAATTTTATCAATGGGTTTTATGAAAGCGAGGAGATTCGCTACGGAGAATGGAACTATGGTTTTCCGACGAAGAGCCAGACGCTTTTGAACCTGCCCAATGGAAAGACGGTAAAGCTTTTTCTTGGAGAAGAAGAGTTTGATATGCGAAGCGGAAACCTGCGAAAGAGCCGGAGGACGCTTCATATGAAAGAAGGAGTGCTGGAAAGGGAGGCGGAGTGGGAAAGCCCTTCGGGAAAACGGGTAGAGATCCGTACGAAGCGTCTGGTCTCTTTTGTAAATAAAAATTTGATGGCAATGGAATATGAAGTGACGCCGCTGAATTTTACGGGGGAGATCCGCCTGGTATCCGTTTTGGACGGGGAAGTGGAAAACCATACGAGAAAAACGAATCCGTTGGTAGATTACGGCCCCTTTGGGGAGCATTTGCTGATGGAGAAGATCGAGGCGGTGGAAGAGAGCTTTTATTATGAAGGCACGGCAAAAAACAGCGGGCTTGGAATGGCCTGTGGCAGCAGCCATATTCTGAGTGCGGGGGAATACCGCGTAAAGGCAGGAAAAGAAGGAAAGAAAGCATGGCTGGAATACGAAGCGGAGGGGAAGAAGGGGGAAAGGCTGGTTCTTTTTAAATGGATCGTTTATACCAGCGTATTAGACTGGAAAGAAAACGGCAGGGAAAGTATGGAGCCGTTCGTGAAAGAGACGCTGCGGAGGGCGGAAGCGGAGGGCTTTGAAAAACTTCTGAAAAAACAGAAAGCTTATATGGAGAAGTTCTGGGAAAATGCGGATGTGAAAATTTTCGGGGACGAAAGGTTACAGCAGGGGATCCGGTTTAATTTATTTCATGTGATGCAGGCATCGGGCAGGGACGGCCGGACGGGAATGGGGGCGAAAGGATTGTCCGGCGAGGGCTATGAGGGCCATTATTTCTGGGATACGGAGATGTATATACTGCCTGTGTTTGTTTATACGCAGCCGGATCTTGCAAGAGCGCTGCTGGATTTCCGCTATAATACTTTGGAGGAAGCGAGGAAGCGGGCAAGAGTGCTGGGTCATGAAAAGGGAGCCTTGTATCCCTGGCGGACGATGAACGGAGAGGAGGCCTCCACCTATTTTCCTCTTGGAACGGCGCAATATCATATCAATGCGGATATTGCCTATGCGTTTAAGCTTTATGTGGATGTATCGGGCGACTATGGTTATCTGGAGAAACGGGCCGCGGAAGTGCTGGTGGAGACGGCAAGGGTATGGGCGGACGTGGGCTGCTTTGTTCCTTCCAGGGGCGGACGCTATTGCATTTGCGCGGTAACAGGGCCGGACGAATACAATGCCATTGTGGACAATAATTTTTATACAAATCTGATGGCCAGGGAAAATATGAAAGATGCCCTTTGGGCGCTTAAGGAAATCGGGAAGAGAAATCCGGCCGGGCTGGAGGAGATTTCCCGCCGTTTGGGCATAACCGGGGAAGAGACGGAATATTGGGAAAAGATTGTGGAGAATATGTATTTCCCCTATGACGAGGAAAGGCAGATCTATCCGCTGGACGATGGGTTTATGATGCGCAAGACCTGGGATGAAAGCAAAATCCCGGAGGAAAAAAGGCATTTGCTCTATGAAAATTATCATCCTCTTTTTGTATACAGACAGCGGATGTCCAAACAGGCGGATGCTATTTTAGGTATGCTGCTACACTGCGATTTGTTTTCCGCGGAAGAACTGCGGAGGAATTATGATTTTTACCAGGAAGTAACTTTGCATCATTCTTCCCTTTCCACGTGTATTTTTGGGATGCTGGCTTGCCGGATCGGATACAGGGAAGAGGCGTACCGGTATTTTGCGGAGTCGGCGCGGATGGATCTGGACGATTACCACAATAATTTTTACGCCGGCATTCATGCGGCCAATATGGCCGGAACATGGCAGGCGATTGTTTTTGGCTTCGGCGGGGTAAGAGTGCATGACGGAATGCTTTTGATAGAACCGTTTCTGCCGGAGGCATGGGATGGCTATTCGTTCCATATTTCCTATCAGGGAAGTAAATTAAAGATTTCGGTCTGTGGGAGCGGAACCGAAGCGGAGCTGGAAAACGATGTTCCGATATGTTTTATGATAAAAGGCGTAAAGAGGGAACTGAATAAAAAAGGAGAAAAGTGGGTTGAAGAAATATAAAGGAATTTTTTTTGATTGGGACGGAACTGCGGTAATTTCCCGCAAAGCGCCCGCTGAGGAAGCGGCGGCCGCTATGAAGGGCTTGCTGGCCAAAGGAGTAAAGCTTGTGATTGTGAGCGGCACCACTTATGAAAATATAGCGGGCGGAAAACTGGAGGAGTATTTTACGAAAGAAGAATTGGAGCATCTTTATCTGGGCCTGGGAAGGGGGGCGTATAATTACCGGTTTGAGGACGGGAAGCCGGTAGTATTTGCAGACCGGATTCCTGGCAGGGAAGGGATATTACAAATCCATGACGCGGCTTATGGGATTCACCGGGAGCTGCTGGCGTCTTATGGGCTGGAAACGGATGTGGTATTTTGCCGTCCCAACTATTGTAAGATCGATCTCATGGCTGGATCGGACCGGGGAGAACAGCTTTTTATGCAGGAGAGCGAGATTGAGTCGCTCAAAGCGATTTTGGATGCCCACGGCATAAAAGGAGGACTTGGAGAACTGCTGGAGATTGCTGGCAAGGTGGGACGGAGATACGGGATAGAAATGAAAGCTACCTGTGACGCGAAATATCTGGAGGTGGGAATCAGCGATAAAAGCGACAATACGAATATTATTATAGGTGAGCTGGAAAAGCACTTTCAGATCAAAGGGGAAGAGTGTTGTTTCTGGGGCGATGAATTCGTAGGGCTGGAAGAAGGGATTTATGGAAGCGACAGCTTTATGATTACGGAAAAGACGAAGAAGGGAGATTTTTTTGACGTATCTTCCGTAAATGGCAAGAGGCCGGAGAATGTGCAGCAGATCGGGGGAGGCGTGGAACGGTTTTTGCATTTTATAAAAGAGCAAGAGGAACAATAGAGAAAAGCAGTAATAGATATAAATAAAAAAATAACCGATAATACCCTATATTAGTCTGAAAAACTGATACAGGGTATTTTTATGTACGGAAATCCTGAAAAAATTTTTTTATGCATCCTTTTGGCGTGTTTTATAATCTAATCAGTATAACTGTTGTATGATACAAGCAGAACATCATGCCGCTGCAGAGGCATGCGTATGAGATGAGAAGAAATGAAGGTGGAAAATACAATGAGGAAGAATGCAAGCCTGAAATTAGTGGAGAAGGCAGTAAAAGGAAACAGGGAGGCTTTTGGGGAACTGATTATGATGCATCAGGAATATCTGTACAAATTGGCTTATATGTATACGAAGAACGAACAGGATGCCTTGGATGCAGTACAGGAATGCGCTATGCGTGCAATGATCTCTATGGATAAGCTTCGGGTGCCGGCATATTTCAGGACCTGGATTACGCGTATACTGATTAACAGTATTTATCAGGAGCATAAGAAAAGGAAAAATAGTGTTCTTTTCGGAGAATACGACGAGGCCGCGCCGGAACAGCCGGTTTCCATTGAGGAAAAGGCAGATCTTTATGATGCGATTGACCTGCTTCCGCCCGCATGGAAAACCGTGGTCATTCTGCAATATTTTCAGGGAATGAAAATTAAGGATATTGCACAGGTCATGAACATACCTGTGGGCAGCGTGAAAGCATATTTGTTCCGCGCCAAGGAGGCGCTCAGAAACCAGCTTGAAGAAAGGAGCCAGGATGGACAAGATGAAAAATAAAAAGTTTGATGAAATCGTTATCCCTGAAAATTTGTCGCAGCGCATGCGTGAAGGAATCGAGGAAGGGGAAAAAATATATATGCGTAATAAACGGAATCGGATGATAAGGAGGGGTCTGACCGCCGCTGCTGCATTCATGATATGTGTGGGATTTTTTGCATCCCAGCCGGCGCTGGCCTCCAGGCTGCCGGTGATCCGAAATATTTTCCGGCTATTCCAGGAGGATTATTCTTACCAGGGGGACTTGGATGCCGTTGCGGTTAAATTGGAAGAACCGGAGGATACCCCGGAAGAAATGTCTGTCTATACGAAAACGGAAGGCGGCGTTACGGTATCGATTTCCGAGGCATATTGCTCCGTGGAAGCAATTTATCTGTCTCTTATGATTAGCAGCGAGGAAGGTTTTCCTGACACGATGACAGATATGGAAGATAAGCCGCTGATTCATTTGAAAGGAACGACAGAGTATTCTTTCTGCCCGAACGGAAGCGGGCCGGCAACAGGCACTCTGGAAGGGAAATTTTTGGACAGTCATACTTATGTGGGGATCTACCGTATCGATATTCTGGATATTGTAGGAAATGATAATACACTTAGGGAAGAATATGGGAAATTAGATGCCTTTGACATGAGCTTTTCGATCGAACAGATTGTTGGCGACAAAGCGGAACCGGAAAAATTGGATTTGCAAGGAAAAACAGAGAAAGAACTGGCTGCGATGACCGATGAAGAATGGCAGGCATTTATGGAGGAAATCACACCGGAAGACAGATACCAATATCCTAATCAGTATGAGAATTGGTGGTATGACGGGCCTTTTTCATTTAATTTTCATATAGAAGCGGATAAAGAAAGCGAACAGGCTGTGATAGTGGACGAGACGAATGATACGGGCGCCGGGCTGTACCGGGTGGTAAAAACGAAATTTGAAATTACAGTGGAGGAAAAATGTGAGGAAGAGCGGATGCAAAATGGTGTGTTTACGGTCGTTCTGGATGGGGATGGGAAACCGCTTCCCTACGGAAGCAGTGCCTATGCGAATACCTATGCCATTTATGGCAGGAATGTATCAAAGATATATGTGTATGTCTGTGATTATACGGAATATATGGATGATATCAAAGGATATCGCAACAATGCGGACTTTAAAAAGATTTTAGAAGAGAGGGCGTTATACGAAAAAGAAATTGTGTTTTAAGAAGCTGCCGGAAAATGGAAAGGATAGAGGAATCTGGAAGCGGGATATTCTCCACGAAAACGGAGTTTTTAGGGCAAAAGGTACCCGAAAAAAGGCGATATATACCATAATGTGAAAAAAGAGCTTCTTTTTTGTTATACTGGCAAAAGTCAATAAAATACTTTTGCAAAAAGCGATAAAGGAGTGGATGCTGCATATGGAAAGGTGGAAAAGGAAATGGAGATCTTGCCGTCAGGATTTGATCAAAAGGCGCTTGGGAGGCATTGGGCTTATGGCTGCTACAATACCTGTAGTGAAGATGATGGAAGGAGATGCAACGATAGCTTTGCTGACAATACCATTGGGGCTGTATATGTTTTTTGGAAAGCCGATGGATGAGTTTTATTAATAGCGTGGATGCTTCAAAACTTCTTATATATATTTTCTGTTGAATCAGGGATGTCTGCGGTATATTACAGACAGCCCTGATTCTTTATTGGCAAAGCTGCGAACTGCTGTAAAAACGGATTTCCACAGCAGTCCGAGAAGTGTACTTGCATCCGCCGGTAAAATAATTTATACTGTAGCAGGAAGTATATGGAAGAGAAGAGAGTATATGCGCAAAAGAAGACGCGGAAACGAGGGAAAATGAAAATCAGACAAGCAAAGGAAATGGATATTAGCAGAATACATGAACTTCTGGTACAGGTATGCCTGGTACACCATAAAGGGCGTCCTGACTTGTTTCAGGGGGATCATAACAGAAAATACACGGACGAACAGCTCAGAGAGATACTAAACGATGAAAGACGGCCGGTCTTTGTTGCTGTGGACGAGACGGGCAAAGTACTCGGCTATGCGTTCTGCATTTTCCAGCAATATATCAACGATAATATTATGACAGATATCAAAACCTTATATATTGACGATCTGTGCGTGGATGAAGAATGCAGGGGGCGTCACATCGGGAAGGAATTGTATGAAAAGATTCTGGAATTTGCAAAGGGGCAAGGCTGCTATAATGTGACGCTGAACGTATGGAGCTGTAATGAAGCTGCAATGAAATTTTATGAAAAATGCGGATTAAAGCCGCAGAAAGTCGGAATGGAAACGATATTGTAAGGCGGGAACCGGAACATGACAAAAGAGAAAACAAAAATGATTTTGGACAAGCTGGATCAGGAATATGGAACGACAAAGGAGGGCTTTCTCCACCAGGAAGACTGGCAGCTCCTGACAGCTATTATGCTGAGCGCACAGAGTACGGACAAACAAGTGGATGAGGTTCTTCCGGGACTGTGGAAAAAGTTTCCCAATTTGGAAGCCGTGATGCTGGCATCGGTGGAAGAGGTGGAGAATGCCATAAAAAGCATCGGCCTATACAAAGTCAAGGCAAAAAACATAAAAAAATGTTGTGAAAAATTATGGAAAGAACATGATAAAAAAGTGCCGAAAAGCATGGATGAACTGGTGGAACTGCCCGGTGTGGGGAGGAAGACGGCGACGTTGTTTCTTGCCGATGCTTACGGGGTTCCGGGCGTGACGGTGGATACCCATGTATTCCGTATTTCCAAAAGGATCGGATGGGCGGAAGGGAAAAATCCGGTACAGGTGGAAAAAGAACTGATGAAGGTGCTGCCCCGGGAGCATTGGAACCGGCTCAATTTTCAGTTGATTTATCATGGCAGAAGCGTATGTACGGCGAGGAAGGCACATTGCGGGAAGTGTGCATTGAATCAATGGTGCGAGAAGAGGGTTTGATGGACAGTAATAACAGGAATCAGGCGAAAAAAGTCCTGAAACAATATTTTGGATACGATTCCTTCCGCGAAGGGCAGGAGGAGCTGATTGAAAACATACTAAATGGAAAGGATACGTTCGGGATTATGCCTACGGGAGCGGGAAAGTCCATATGTTTTCAGGTTCCCGGCCTGATGATGGAAGGAATTACTCTTGTAATCTCCCCCCTGATCTCTTTGATGAAAGACCAGGTGGAAGGCTTAAACCAGGCAGGGGTACATGCGGCATATTTCAACAGTTCCCTGACTGCCGGGCAGTACCGGAAAGCATTGGAGTTCGCGAAGCAGGGCAGATATAAGATCATTTATGTAGCTCCGGAAAGACTGGATACCGATCTGTTTTTGGAGTTTGCATTGCAGACGGACATATCCATGTTAGTAGTCGATGAAGCGCACTGCGTTTCCCAATGGGGACAGGATTTTCGTCCCAGTTACTTAAAAATTGTGAATTTTATCGGAAGACTGCCAAAGCGGCCGGTGATCAGCGCGTTTACGGCAACGGCTACAAAGGAGGTTCGGGATGATATCATCGATCTTCTGCTGCTACAGGATCCGAAAGTGGTAACGACGGGGTTCGACCGCCCCAACCTTTATTTTGCCGTGCAGTCGCCGAAAGATAAATATGCGTCCATGAAGAATTTTCTGGAACTGCATCCCGGGCAGAGCGGAATCGTATATTGCCTTACCAGGAAATATGTGGATGAAATCTATGAGCGCCTAAGAAACGACGGATTTTCCGCCGCCAGATATCATGCGGGAATGAGCGATGGGGAACGGAAAATCAGCCAGGAAGATTTTATATACAGCCGGGTGGAAATTATGGTAGCCACCAATGCTTTTGGCATGGGAATCGATAAATCCGATGTTCGTTTTGTCGTGCATTATAATATGCCGAAAAATATGGAAAGTTACTATCAGGAGGCCGGGCGGGCCGGAAGGGATGGAGAAGCGGCGGAATGCATTCTTTTTTATGCCGGCCAGGACGTGATCACCAACCAGTTTTTTATCGATCATAATAAAGAAAATCAGGAACTGGATGAAATAACGAAAAGAATTGTGGAAGAGAGAGACAGGGACAGACTCAGAAAGATGACTTTTTACTGCTTTACCAATGAATGTCTGCGGGACTATATGCTGCGGTATTTTGGGGAGTACGGAAGCGGTTATTGCGGGAACTGTGTGAACTGTCTGAGCCAGTTTGAAACGGTGGATGTGACGGAGGCCGCGGAAAGCCTTCTGGGATGTGTGCAAAGCAGCGGGCAGAGGTATGGAACCAATGTAATCGTGGATACGGTGCATGGGGCGAATACGGCAAAGATCCGCAACTACAGAATGGATCAGAACCCCCGCTACGGAGAATTGGCGAAGACGCCGGTCTATAAACTGCGGAAAATCATCAATCATTTGCAGTTATATGGTTACTTGAATGTGACCAATGATGAATATGCCATCGTAAAACTGACGGAGAAGGCAGCGTCGGTGCTTTCCGGAGAGGAAAGGATCGAGATGAAAATGGCGAAGGAGCAGGAGCATCCCGCTAAAACGAAAACGATGAAGAAGCGAAAAGGGGCGGCTTTCCAGGAGCATGAATTCACCAGGCAGGAGGAAGAATTGTTTGAAAAACTGCGGATGCTCCGTACGGAAATCGCAAAGGAGGAAAAAGTACCGCCCTATATTGTCTTTTCGGATAGAACGCTGGTACATATGTGTATTGTGAAACCGGAAACAAAAGAAGAAATGCTGACGGTAACGGGAGTCGGCGAGTTTAAATATGAAAAATATGGTGACAGGTTTCTGGATTGCATAAAGAGAGGATAAAACTTACTTTTTGAGGCTGCAAAGGAAAGAAAAAGATGGACATAATACATAAAAACAGAATTGGCAAGGGTCTGTTACAGAAAAAGGAAAAGAGGATATACAATGGAAATTGAATGGAAGGAACTAGGAATAGAAGATGAGGGGATTATACAACATTATTATGATATGGAACCGGTAAGAAACTGTGAATTTACGTATGCGAATAATTTTCTGTGGGCTCCTTTTTACGATATACATTATGCGGTGGTGGAAGACATGCTTGTTTTTCTTTCGGAAGAGGACGGACTGTCTGTCAGCTGTCCTTTGGGAAAGGGGGATTTGAAGAAGACCGTAGACATTCTGACGGAATTTTTCAACGAAAAGGGAATGCCTTTTCAGATGCATCTTGTGTCGCCGGCGCAGTTTGAAAAGCTGGAAAAGCTTTACCCGGGCAGGTTTCAGGTAGTCTATGACAGGGATTCCGCAGACTATGTTTATGAAACGGAACGGCTGATCTCTCTGGCTGGGAAAAAACTGCATGGGAAGAGGAATCATATCAATCGCTTTAAAGAAAACTATCCGGACTGGTCTTATGAAGAAATTTCGGATGAAAATGTGGAGGAATGTATTGCCATGGCGGAGATTTGGCGCCAGCAAAACGGCTGTATGGAAAAAGGGGAAAAACATAATGAGTTCTGCGTAACTCTAAACGCCTTGCAATGCAGGGAAAGGCTCGGACTGCGGGGAGGGCTGATCCGGGCGGGCGGCAGAGTGGTCGCTTTTTCCCTTGGGGAGCCATGCGGGGAGGATATGTTTGTCGTGCATATTGAAAAAGCATTTGCCGACGTACAGGGCGCTTATCCGATGATCAACCAGCAGTTTGCGGAACATGAGGCTTCCGGGTATAAATATATCAACAGGGAAGAGGATACGGGAGAAGAAGGACTCAGAAAGGCAAAACTGTCTTATGACCCTGTATTTTTAATGGAAAAGGGATTGGTAACGGAGGGATAATGGATGGAACAGGTAAAACGAATGCTGGAGTTTATTGAAAAGAGCCCGAGCTGCTATCAGGTGGTGGGAAATGTGCAAAAAGAGCTGGAAACGGCGGGATATGTCCCATTGATGGAAAATCGGAAATGGGAGCTTTCTTCCGGGGGGAAATATTATCTTACAAGAAACGGCTCGTCTTTGATTGCTTTTTCTATTCCCAAAGGAAAGGGGGACACAGATGCCAGCATTCCGCAAACGGAACCGATAGGATTCCATATGATTGCCTCCCACAGCGATTCTCCCTGCTTTAAAATAAAGGAAGAGCCGGAAATCAAAGTAGAAGAACAGTATGTGAAGCTCAATGTAGAGAAATACGGGGGAATGATACTTTCTACATGGTTGGATCGTCCCCTGTCCCTTGCCGGGCGGGTGGTGGCCGCGGATGGAGAGGACATTGTTATAAAGAATCTTGCTGTGGACAAAGATTTGTTTGTAATTCCCAATGTGGCGATCCATATGAGCCGGGATATGAATAAAGGAGTGGAGTATAACGCACAGACAGATATGCTTCCACTGTATGGGGGAGCGGAGAACGAAGGCTCGTTCCGGGAGCTGATTGCTGGGGCGGCGGGAGTAAAAAGCGAAGATATCCTGGGCGGGGATTTGTTCTTGTATAACAGGGAAAAAGGAAGGATATTCGGGGCGAACGGGGAATTTATATGCGCTCCCAGGCTGGATGATCTGGAGTGCGTTTATGCATCTTTGCAGGCGATGCTCCACGCCATGCCGGAAAGATATATCAACCTGATGATTGTATTCGATAATGAAGAGGTGGGAAGTACGACGAGACAAGGAGCGGCGTCTACTTTTTTGCAGGATACGCTGAAAAGAATCTGCGGCGCCGTGGGGATGGCGGAAGACGGCTATCACAGGCTGCTGGCGGAAAGCTTTATGATTTCGGCGGATAACGCCCATGCGGTGCATCCCAATCACCCGGAAAAAGCAGATCCGACCAACCGGCCATATCTAAATGGCGGAATCGTCATTAAATACCACGGAAGCCAGAAGTATACCACAGACGCAGTATCTGCGGCGGTCATGAAAAAAATCTGCGAAAGGGCGGGTGTTCCATGGCAGACATATGCGAATCGATCGGATATTGCCGGAGGTTCCACGCTGGGCAATTTGTCTGCGGCACAAGTTCCGGTTTCTACTGTGGATATCGGTCTGCCCCAACTGGCAATGCATTCGGCTTATGAGACGGCGGGAGCAAAGGACGTGGAGTATATGATTCGGGCGATGGAGTGTTTTTATAAAGAGTAATATGCATATAATAAATAAAATATATGTATAAAAGGTTATCTTATGAATTCACAGAAATTGGAAAATTTGTTGAATCTGGCCCTGGATTCTTCGGCGGAGGAAAGGGGAAAGTCTCTGGATCTGGATACGGGTTACGATGCGGAGGAGGAACGATGGGAGCTGATCGTAAAATATAACGGAAATCTGAGGAGGCTGGACGGCTCCGTGATCGGTATTGAAGAATTGATTGCGGGATATGCGATCGTTACGATACCTCAGAATCTAATAGAGTCTTTTATAGAACTGGAAGAAGTGGAATATGTGGAGATGCCCAAAAGGCTTTATTTTTCCGTGCAGCGGGGAAAGGAAGCTTCCTGTATTCTTCCGGTAACGGTAAGAGAGCCGTATTTGAGCGGTTCTGGAACACTGGTGGCAATTCTGGACTCCGGCATAGACTATTCCCGAATGGATTTCAGAAATAAAGATGGAAGCACCCGGATCAAATATTTGTGGGATCAAAGCCTGTCTCCCGAAGAGGGGAGCGGAATGCGGCCGCCGGAAGGCTATCGGATCGGCGTGGAATTTCATCAGGAGCAGATCGATGAAGCGCTGCAGACGGAAGGGGAAGAACGTTTCCGACAGATTCCCAGTCGGGATGTGACAGGCCATGGAACTGCGGTAGCCGAGATTGCGGCAGGAAACGGAATGTCGTCCGGCGGGAAATACGCGGGAGTGGCCCCGCAGGCCGATCTGATTGTTGTAAAACTGGGAAATCCGGGGCAGGAGTCTTTTCCACGGACAACGGAATTGATGAGGGCTTTGGATTATGTGATAAAAAAGTCGGTGGAGCTGGCGAAGCCGGTTGCAATCAACTTGAGTTTTGGAAATACTTATGGTTCTCATGACGGTACATCTTTGCTGGAACGGTTTATAGACAATGTTTCGGAGATCGGGCAAAATGTGATCAGTGTGGGGAGCGGCAATGAAGGAGCCGCCGGAGGCCATACGGCGGGGGCAGCAAGAGATGCCGTAAGGGTAGAACTGGCGGTAGCGCCTTATGAGCGTTCGGTTAATGTACAGCTCTGGAAAGAATACGCGGATATTTTCCGCATTACTCTCATATCGCCGGGAGGAGAACGGCAGATCGTGGAAACACAAAGGAGAGGAACGATACGGCTGGCAATGGAGCAGACAGAGCTTCTTATCTATATTGGCGAGCCAGCGCCATATTCTGTCAATCAGGAAATATATTTCGATTTTATCCCAAAACAAAATTATATAGATTCGGGAGTTTGGACATTTCTGCTGGAGCCTTTGAAAGTGGTGACCGGGAATTATTATTTTTATCTTCCAAGCAGCGTGGTACTAAATAGCGGAACACGTTTTTTTTCTCCTACTCCAGAAGTGACGTTTACGATTCCATCTACATCGAGAAGGGTGATCACGGTAGGAGCTTATCATGCGGTTTACGATTCCTATGCGGATTTTTCAGGGCGGGGTTATTTGCTGGAAAACAGGATGGAAGGGCTGGTCGCCAACGAAAGCGTAAAACCGGATTTGGTAGCGCCCGGGGTCGGCATTGTAATCAGCGATGGATATGGAGGAACACAGGAAGTAACGGGAACTTCTTTCGCAGCGCCTTTTGTGACGGGGGCAGCCGCATTGATGATGGAATGGGGGATCGTGAAGGGAAACGATCCGTATCTGTATGGAGAGAAGGTAAAAGCTTATTTAAGGAGAGGAGCCAGACCGCTTCGGGGGGAGGATGTGTATCCGAATGCCAGGGTGGGGGCGTATGGTAATATAGTGTCAAGTTAGCAAGGAGCCAGTAAAATCAAGGGCTTCCGCTGATTTAGTCCTATGAAAAAACTGCTGCGAAAACAGCAAAATTGGATAAGGACGGGCCTGTTTTTAACCAGAAAACCGAAAATCAAGCAACTTGACACTAATATACCATCAAGCCGTTTGGTGTTATAAAACGTGTGCCAAAAAGGGGTGATAACTGAATATTTTTAAGTTTAGGTAGGACTAAATTAGCTTTTCATGCGGACAAGTATCGTGTCTGCGCGGCTGATTTAGTCCTATTTTTTATTGAATCATATTAACAGGAGGTACGAATGAAATCAAGAGAAATGACAGTTTACAGGGCAAGGGGAAACGGGAAAGACCTCACGGTTCCAATGATTATGATGCAGGGAAAGTGGCTGCGTGATATGGGGTTTGCCGTTGGCGATAGGGTGTCCGTAACCTTGCAGGATGGAAAACTTGTGGTAGAGAGGACAGGCCGGGTATGGTCTGACCCGAAAGGGATTACGGCTGTGAAAGAAGAAGCCGGGATATGCGATGGAAAGGCGGTATAAATATGGCAGATTTAAACATGGTATTAAAGGAAACCCAAAAGTTGAATGGAAGTATCAGGAGCCTGCTGAGGCTGTCTACATATGACGATTACGATGATCTGAGCGGGCTGCATATCGACTATGAGGACGGGCAGCAGCTTTTTCTCCAGACCGAACTTAGGGAGATCATGGAGAAACTTTCGGACGTGACGGGCAGGATTGCATATCTTTCCCGCCCGGTAAAAGAAACAAGCCGCCTGCATAAGAACCGGAGCGGAAGGTATGAGACAAAAGGCGGTCATTATTACACCAGTGGGAGCGGCATTGAGGCGTTGATAAAAGACGATTATCAGGAAGTGCCTTATTGGGTATGGACAAGCGTGGAGCATGACGGAAAGGGCTACTATCTGGTAGGCCATAAAAATATACGGCTGGACGGCCTGACTGTCCGGGTGAGAGAGGCGGTGTGAGTATGAGTGCAACAATCTACTGTTTATGTAACCAAAAAGGGGGCTGTGCAAAAACAGTCAGTTCCATCAGCATCGGGATCGGCCTTGCCCGCGAGGGCAGGCGCGTCCTTCTGGTGGATGTGGATTCGCAGGGTTCCATGACCGCCAGCCTGGGATATCAGCAGCCCGACCAGATGGAAACCACGCTCTCGGCTATCCTGGGCGGGATAATCACGGACAAGCCGCTTCCGCCCGGAAGCGGGATTCTCCACCATGCGGAGGGTGTTGACCTGCTCCCGGCAAACATTGAACTGGCCGGCATGGAGGTTACCCTGGTCAACACCATGAGCCGGGAGACCATTCTGCGGCAGTACCTGAATACGGTGCGTGAGGAATACGATGCGGTCATTCTGGACTGTATGCCTTCGCTTGGCATGCTGACCATCAATGCGCTTGCGGCGGCGGATCAGGTCATTATCCCGGTGCAGGCGCAGTACCTTTCCATAAAAGGATTGGAGCAGCTTATCCGCACGATTGCGAAAGTCAGGCGGCAGATCAACCCGCGCCTTTCCATAGCAGGGATAGTGGTCACAATGGCGGATATGCGTACCAACTACGCAAGGGATATTGTGGAGCTTCTGCACATGAACTATGACGGGAAGCTGCGGATATTTGACAGCATTATCCCCCTCTCCGTGCGGGCGGCGGAAACCAGTGCGGAGGGCAAGAGCATCTATCTCCATGACCCCGCCGGTAAAGTGTCAGCCGCTTATGCCGCACTGACGAAAGAGGTGATGATGGGATGAAAAGCAGCGCAAAAAATATCCAGGTGACGAAATTTGATGACCTGTTCTCCGCTGGGAATCCTGCGGAGGCAGGAGGCAGCGGGAACGTGCAGGAAATCCCGCTTACAGAACTGTTTCCCTTTAAAGACCACCCATTTAAGGTGCTGGATGATGAAACCATGCAGGACACGGTGGAAAGCATCAGGATACATGGCGTCCTTGTCCCTGGCATTGCAAGGCCCCGTGCGGAGGGCGGCTATGAACTGATTGCCGGACACAGGCGCAGACATGCTTCGGAACTGGCAGGGAAAACTACGATGCCGGTGATCGTGCGGGAACTGGATGATGATGAAGCGGTACTGTTCATGGTGGACAGCAACATCCAGCGGGAAAACCTGTTCCCCAGCGAAAAGGCATGGGCGTATAAGATGAAGCTGGACGCATTGAAGCATCAGGGCGTAAAGGACACTTCTCGACAACTTGGCGAGAAGTACAGCGTGGATGCGCTGAGTGAAAATTCCAATGACAGCGCCCGCAACATCCATCGGTTTATCCGTTTGACAGAACTTCTCCCTGAACTGCTCCAGATGGTGGACGATAAGAAGCTGTCCTTTAACCCTGCCGTGGAACTGTCCTATCTGACGCGGGAGCAGCAGGGGGAACTTATGGAGATTATGGGGGAATTACAGGCTGTCCCTTCGCTGGAGCAGGCGAAACGCCTGAAAAAGTACAGCCAGGAGGGGAAACTTGACAGGAATGTGATGGATGCCATTCTGACGGAAGAGAGGCCCGCACCTGTGCAGGTGACGCTTAAAAATGACAGGCTGAAACAGTATTTCCCACAGACCTATACCACGAAGCAGATGGAGGAAGTCATTTTCTCCCTCCTGGAAACGTGGAAAACACAGAATACTTAAAACGCATTAAGCCGTCCGGCGACTGACTAATGGCAGTTACCGGGCGGCTTTTTTGCGTTTACCAGACAGATCATGCCCCGGCGACTATTACCATGCCGGGGCTTTTTTTATTGTCAAAATTGCAGGAAAAGGAGGCAGCAGCGATGCCGTTACAACTGGATTATTACTATGGGAACGAAGCGGAACAGTACAGCTTTTACCGCATCCCGAAAATATTGTTTACAGACCCGCTCTTTAAGGGGGTATCGGTAGAGGCAAAGGTGCTTTATGGGCTTCTGCTTGACCGCATGGGGCTTTCGGTAAAGAACAACTGGCTTGACGGGGAGGGGCGTGTGTATATCATCTTCACGATTGCCGATGTGATGGAGACGCTTGGATGCGCGGAGCAGAAGGCAAACAAGCTCCTGAATGAACTGGACTGTTCAAAGGGCGTTGGGCTGATCGAGCGCGTCCGGCGCGGCCTGGGGAAACCCAATGTCATATATGTGAAAAACTTCATTTGCAGGGCAAAACCGGGGCAGCCGGAATCACAAATCAAGAATTGTGAAAATCACAAATCAGGGGATGTGAAAATCACAATTCAAGAAATGCGGAAATCACAAACTAATAATACTGACTTAAATAATACTGATTTTAGTGATACTGATCCATCCATCTATCCGGCAAAGGCCGGGGCTTTTCCTGTGGATAACGTTTCTCCTGCGGGGCATGGGATGGATGGGATAGATCAGATGGAGGCTTACCGTGAACTGATAAAAGAGAACATTGATTATGATTATCTTTTGCATGACCATCCATATGACAGGGAGCGTCTGGACGGCTTTGTGGAACTGATGGCGGAAACCTGTTGCAGCAGCCGGAAAAGCATACGCATCAACCAGGGGGATATGAGTACGGAGGTGGTAAAGAGCCGCTTTTTGAAGCTGGACAGCGGACATATCCAGTATGTTATGGACTGCCTTGACAGGAACACAACACTGATAGGCAATATCCGGGCTTATACCCTGTCGGCGCTGTTCAATGCGCCTGTGACCATCAGCCAGTATTATGCAAGCCTTGTGAGCCACGATATGGCCGCAGGTTTTGGAAGCGGTTAAGCCTTTGGGCTTTTTTCTTTCCGCTGGTTATTTTTTCATAGCTGTGAAGCCCTTTACAGGCTGCACATAGACAAAAAAATTTAAAGGAGGACAACGAAACATGAAGCAAAAAATGGACATTCTGATCGTGGAGCCGGGGAAGGCCCCGCGTCCTGCCGCACTGCCGGACAACACGCTGGAAGCTGTGGAAGCAGTGTTAGGGGGCGCGGTACAGGTGGGGTGTTTCCTGCCGCAGAGGGTGTTGCTGATCAGCCGGGAGGATACGGGCGGGCTTGCCCCCAACCGCTGTATGCCGGGAGGGAAAGGGTTTGTAAACGGCACTTTCCTTTTGTGCGGCATACCGGAGGAAGGATGTCTTTTCGATTCCCTTACCCCCGGACAGCAGAAGGAGTTCCAGGAACTTTTTGCAAGGCCGGGGGAGTTTATGATGGTCGGCAGTGAAACTTACGCTGATCCGGATGATGTGGCGGACAAGGTTTACAGCCTGTGGGACACCCTGAAAAACGGGGAGACCGTGGTGCTGACAAAATGGGGCGGACAGGATCGGGGCGTGGCCGTGTGACAGGATAAAAGGGCATGGGAAATTGCGGAAGCAGCCTGTGCCGGAAAAGGAGAGTGTATAGAATGGGCCGGTGTCGGAGAGGATGCCGGCTTTTGTTTATCCGGGAAAGGAGAGGACTATGGCACGAAAAAAGAAACTGAGTAAATTCCTGCCCCGCCTGCTCGCGGCGGCGGTGGCAGCGGCAATGCTCATCGGCTCCGGCAGTATTGGGGGAATGGCCGTCTATGCGGCAGAGATGGGCACGGAAGGGACAGAGGATATACCGGCCGCTGATGTGGCGGAAACTGAGGAAACAGAAACGGAGCCGGAGGTGTGGGATGATGCCGGTTCCGGCACTGGCTCCGGGCAGGAAGAAACGCCGGAAGGCGGTACAGAAGGGGAAACAGGGACAGAACCGGAAACGCCCGCTGTTGTGGTCTGGTATGAGGACGGGGCAGAGGTGGATTCTCTGAAATCCCCCGTAGAGATGTTTGTGGAATACGGGAGCATAGGTATGTCTATCGACCCGGAAGTATTCGGCATACAGGCTGTAGCTGACGGGGACGAGGTGGATGTTCTTGTGGAGGATGTCAGCC
This sequence comes from Lachnospiraceae bacterium 28-4, assembly GCA_000403275.2. Classification (GTDB taxonomy): domain Bacteria; phylum Bacillota; class Clostridia; order Lachnospirales; family Lachnospiraceae; genus Kineothrix. The sequence goes on along the minus strand of KE159598.1, from coordinate 1,311,636 downwards.
GGGTGAGCGGGGAACCGGAAGAAATCAGGCTGATCGAGGATGGCCGGCAGGGAGTATGTATTGCTTATGGTTCCTTAAAAGACCGCATCACCTATGAAGTGACCTACCGTGCGGAAGGGACGGACTCCACCATGAAGAAGCAGTTTTATGTGACGCTCCTGCAGGAGGAGATCGAAGTTTATTACCCCGATACATCCCCCTCTGTCCCCAGGACGCTGGAAATCTCAAAGATTGACCTGGGGCAGTTTACGGAGGGCAACGGCCTGAAGATCAGGCGGCAGAATACCACGTCAAGTTACAGTGTATCAGGGGCTTCCTGGGGGAAAGCCTCTTACGGCGGCGCGGACACAGGGGCAAGCACCGCCCGTTTCACGAACCTGAGCAATTCAAGCGTGGTGCAGATCACCTATGCAAATATCGGCACATACAACGATAAGGCAGTGGGGGCGAGGGTGACGTTTACAGAACTCGGCTCCCTCTCGGCGCTTTATTATTGTGAAACCAGTTTTTATAACGGGTGGTGGTTCATAGGCAATGAGAGCGCATCGAGGGCGCAGGTCAAAGTAGACTATTTCTATGTGGATACACAGGAGACGATACGCTTTGACGGAAATTCCTTTATGACGTTCAACAGCCTGAATACCGGTGAATACGCTTCGCCTTTGAGCGGGACTACCACCGGGTACACGGCAAGTTCCACCAATGTAGCCGTTACGAAGGTCAGCGGTGTGCCGTCTTTTCGGGGCAGCAACAATAACTTCACGGATTACCTGGGCGGCTCCACTTTTTATAAAAACAGTGTTTCCATACCGCTGTATGCGACAGGCAACACTTTTTATCTTGGGTGCAACACCCATACGGGGTACTGGATTTCTCCGAGTTCCGCATCCATAGCAATCCCCAGGCCGGAGAATCCCTGTAAAACAGAAAACGGGGTGACATTTCTGGAGGAAACAGAGGAAGGACAGCAGATCACCTACCGTATCAGCCAGAAGGTGCATACGCTGGGCGTGGAGACGGTCAGCAGATATTCGGCGCTGCGGTTTGTTGATAAACTTCCGGCAGAGGTCGATTATGTGTCCGCATGGCTGGAGGATGCAGCGGGGAACAGGCTGAACGCCGGTACGGTTTCCTATGACAAAGACAGCCATAAGGTGGAATACGCCTTTTCATCATCCTATCTGGCCAATTCTATGGCCTACCAGGGGGAGACGTATACGCTTGTTGTCAACACTGCCGTGAACGGGACAGCAGAGGCCGATTATTTTTACAATAGCTGCAAGGTATATTTCAACAGCATGTCGGTGGAGAGCAACGAGGTAAAGGCGGCTTCCCCTTACAGGACGGTGGAGGCGCAGGTCGTAAACGGCAGGATCGGCATTTATGACGCGGACGGGAATGAGACCGTAAAGGGGGAGGAAGATATCAAGGTGGATGACCGCGTGAAATTCCACCATGACCGCACTGTCCGTTATGAGCCGGACGAGGGGTATCTTCTGGATACCGTTACAGTGGACGGAAAAAAAGTGGATATTACAGGGTACCCTTCTTCCTACACATTCAGCGATGTGACACAGAACCATAAGATTATCGTGTCCTATGTGAAGCCCTCTATGGATAAGGAAGTAGCGATAGAGGACAGCGCCTGCCTGCACAATTACAATGACGGACAGGCAATCGACAGGGCTGTGATTAAGGACGGCGATGTGGTGGCATACACCATCAGTTTTGAAAACCCGACCGGAACAGCGCGGGAAGTGGAGATTACGGACAGGGTGCCTGTGGGGATGGAGGTAATTACAAATTCCATCGGCAGCGGCGGCGTGTATGATGCGGAAAGCCATACGGTGGCATGGAAGGGCACAGTGGTCACTTACGGCAGGGGGGAAGTGTCCTTTCACTGCAAGGTGGAAGCTGCGGCGCAGGGGGAAGTCCTGAAAAATACAGGGACAGTGTGCTTTAAGGCGATCCCGGACAGTTCGGAAAAGGATGTGCCCCTGTCTGATGTGACAAGCTCCCCTGTTCTGGAAGACCCGGTAAAATCCGTGTGGAATACGGAAGGGGCGGATATTACAAACAAAGTGATAAACGGGGAGGAAACAGTTACCTATACCATTTCTTTCAGGAACCCGGCAGAGGAAGAAAAGGCATTTACCGTAACAGATGAAATCCCTGCGGAGGTTTCCCTTGTGGAGGGGACAGTATCAGACGGCGGCACGGTGGACGGAAAGAAAATCACCTGGAAGATGGCACTGGCGGCGGGAGAGGAAAAGACAGTCTCCTTTGACGCATATGTACCGTCTTTTGACACGGAATATACCAAAATATACAATCAGGCGGAGATTTTTGTGGACTGGACGCAGAAGGTTTCCATTTCCTCTGATTCCATGCTGGATGATACAACGCCGGTTTATGTTCTGGATCAGCCTTTCAAGGCGGTCTTATGCGTGGACGGCCACGATATAGGGGCGGACAGTGAAGGAGGCAGCATACAGACCGTAAAGCAGGCCGGGGACATTCTGGAGTACCGGATCACATTCCAGAATCCTGCTGATGATGCGCGTGAGTTTACCATTACGGATGCACTGCCGGAAAATGTGGAATTTATCGCGGCAGACCATGAGGGAAGCTATGAGACGGGCAGCCATACAGTTACATGGAAAGTGGCAGTAAAAGAGAATACACAGGAAACTGTATCGGTAAAGGTTAAGATACGGAAAGAAGCGGAGGACACCATCCTGAAAAACCGTGCCGTTGTGTCGGTTGATTTTGCCCGGAAAGAGACAAATGAGGTGGAGACGCCGGTTATCCCGACACCTGAAAAAGATGTGTTTTCCAAACTTGGGGAGCCGTCCATTAACACTTATCCGGTGCAGGCCGGGGAGAACATCATTTATACCATTTCCTATAAGAACCCTTCGGATTATGGAAAGACAGCGGTGATCACGGACAGCCTGCCGGAAGATGTGGGCTTTGTTTCTGTAAGTGACGGCGGTGTGTATGATGAGGGAACCCATACGGTCAGGTGGTCAATGGAAACCGGGGCGCATGAGGAAGGGATGGTATCTGTGGAAGTGAAAGTCCTGGAATCCGCGACTGGAAAGACGGTGGAGAATCAGGCTTATGTGGATATGGATGAGGCACATATCGGCACAGAAGCGGAGAACGGTGATAAAAAAGATCAGCATACCAGAAATTATGTGCCTGCGAAGTATGTGCTGGATGCGGACGGCAGGGACATAAACGGTGAGAACGTAGCTGCCGGGGATATTGTGACCTACAGGATCACCTATAAGAATGACGGCTATACAGTCCGTACCGTGGAGGTCAATGATATTCTCCCCGCAGGTGTGTTTTTTGTGGACGCTTCCAATGACGGCAGGGTATACAGCGTTGTCAAGGGTGATAACGTGCGCTGGTGCTTTGATGTGGAACCGGACACGGAAGGCTTTGTGACTGTCCGTGTGAAAGCCGGCGCAGATCTGTCCGGCAAAGCCTTTGCCAACAGTGCCGCCGTCACAGTCAGCGACAGGAAAACAGGGCAGTCCAAAACGGCAGGCACCAACCAGGTCATCAATTATGTGCTGGAGGAACTGTTAAAATCCGTAAAGAGTGAAAACGGGAAAAAAGATTTGAACGGGGAGACGGTAGGGAGCGGAATCAAACTGCAATACCAGATCACCGTAAAAAATACAGCGGTAGAAGAAAGGATTTTTAAAGTTACGGATGAAGTGCCGGAAGGATGCAGCTTTGTGTCTGCGGGAAATGATGGCTCCTGTGAGAATGGGACTGTCACATGGACGGTCACGCTTGCGGGCGGGCAGTCCCGGACAGTCACTTTCCTGGTGCAGGTTCTGAAAGAAGCGGAAGGGGGCTGCATCCAGAATGTTGCCAGCGTTTCGGGAAATGATGTGACGCTCACAAGCAACCGTGTGAGGACTTATGTGGAAAAGCCGGATACCCTGTTAGAAAACATAAAAGACCTGATAGACAATCTCCCGGAAAATTCAGACAGTGTGATAGTGAACGTGGATAATTCCAATAAAAATGAAGCCGCAGGAGGAAACGCTGCCGGGGAGAACACATCGAAGAAAGATTCATCCGGGGACAGTGCGGAAAAGACAGGCGCTGCCGGGAATACGTCCGCAAAAGCAGGGGGGACTTCCCTGTCTGCAAATGCACCAAAGACCGGTGATGATTCCAATATCGGCCTGTGGGCGGTGATCGCCGTCCTTGCGCTCCTTGCCGGAGGCGCGTCTGCCGGCTATGCAATCTATAAAGCCCGGAAGAAAGATGATGAAGATGCGTAAGGCGCTTGCGGTGTTCTTCCCGGCATTACTGGCGGTGGCATGTATCGGTGCAGCCGCCTTTTTTGGCCTGCGGGTTTATGACACATGCAGGCAGGATGCGGAGAGTGAAAGGACATACGGGAAGATGGCGCAGTATGTGGCACCCTGCAAAAAAGAACCGGGGGAGGCTGCTGTGCCGGAAACACCGTCGCCGGGCGGAGGGTTACAGGAGGATGCGCCGCGTATCCTCGATATTGATTTTGCTGCTTTGAAGGAAGCCAGCCCTGACCTTGTGGGCTGGCTTTACTGCCCGGATACGGCTGTCAGCTACCCGCTGGTGCAGGGGCAGGACAATTCCTATTACCTGTTCCATCTGGCGGACGGGAGCGAAAACCGGAACGGCTGTCTGTTTATGGACTGCGAAAACCGGATGGATTTGTCGGATGAGAATACCCTGATCTACGGGCACCACATGGCAAGCGGGAAGATGTTTGCCAGCCTGGTCTTTTATGCAGGGCAGGAATATTATGAGGCCCATCCGGTGGTATATCTGGTTACGGAAGAAAAAGACTACCGGCTGGAACTGTTTGCGGGGTATACGGCGGCGGTGGATTCGGATGCTTATACCCTGCGCTTTGCTTCCAAAGAGGATTTTGCCGCATGGCTTGTGCGCATAAAGGGGAGATCGGATTTTTCCTCGGATGTGCAGGTGGGGGAGGGCGACCATATCGTGACGCTCTCCACCTGTGCCTATTCTTTTGAAAATGCCCGCTATGTGGTGCATGGGAAGCTGACAGAAAATTAGAGGAAGGGAGGTTGTCGGATGCAGGATGAAGTCAGGGATAAGTCTGTCGCGCTTGTAATCCGGATGGGAAAGAACGGAGGGAAGCTGACGGCAGACCTTTTGAAATGGGCGATACGCCAGTACCAGAGGCAGGCAAACGAGCCGCATCATGGGAAACAGAGTGTAAAAAGCCTTGTAGGGCAGGGGGACGGCGTACAGAATATCGAGATCACGGATAAGAATATCAAATCCTTTGAGCGGGTTGCAAGAAAGTACGGCGTGGATTTTGCGCTGAAAAAAGACCCGGCACAGGGAAGGTATCTTGTATTTTTCAAGGCCCGTGATGCGGACGCTTTAAATGCCGCCTTTGCGGAATATACCGCGAAAACACTGAACCGGGAGAAGGGAAAGCCTTCTATTAAAAAGCAGCTTTCCCATTTTAAACAGCTTGTTATGGGGCAGTCCGTGGACAGGGAGAAACACCGCGGGAAAGGAGGGATTGAGCATTGAAAGGCAATATTGACATAAAAAAATACCTTGTCCCAAACCTGCCCTATGTAATGATGTTCTGGTTTTTCTCGAAGATCACGGAGGGCTACCGGCTCAGTGCGGGCACGGACGCGGTAACAAAGGCTATGGCGGCAGTATCCGGCCTGGGGGCGACGATTACCGCAAATCCTTTTCCGAGTTTCCATCCCCACGACCTGCTCATAGGCATTGCAGGCGCGGCGGCAGTCCGGGCGGTGGTGTACTTTAAGGGGAAAAACGCAAAAAAATACCGTCATGGCGTGGAGTATGGTTCTGCAAGGTGGGGGACGCAGGAGGACATCAAGCCTTTTATTGACCCGAAGTTTGACAGCAATATCCTCCTGACTCAGACGGAGCGGATCATGCTTGGGAGGAATAAGATACCAAAATACAACATCAACAAGAACGTGCTGATTATCGGCGGTTCCGGCTCCGGCAAGACACGCTTCCACGTTAAGCCCAATTTAATGCAGATGAACGCAAGTTATGTTGTCACGGACCCAAAAGGCACCGTTGTTCTGGAGTGCGGGAAAATGCTGCAAGAGGGCGGATATGAGATAAAAATCCTCAATACCATCAATTTTAAGGAATCCATGAAATACAACCCGTTCCGCTATATCCGCTGCGAGAATGACATACTGAAGCTGGTCAACTGCATCATGGAAAATACAAAGGGGGAGGACAGCAAAGGCGGGGAGGATTTCTGGGCAAAAGCGGAAGCGCTTTATTACCAGGCGCTGATCGCGTATATCTGGTATGAAGCCCCGGAGGATGAGAAAAACTTAAATACCCTGCTGGAGATGCTGAACGCTTCCGAAGTCCGGGAAGATGATGAAAATTTTAAAAACGCTGTGGATATGATGTTTGACCGCCTGGAGAAGCGCAATCCGGAGCATTTTGCCGTCCGCCAGTATAAAAAGTACAAAATGGCGGCGGGCAAAACGGCGAAAAGCATACTTATTAGCTGCGGTGCAAGGATGGCCCCGTTTGACATTAAGGAAGTCCGGGACATGATGATGGATGACGAGCTGGAACTGGATAAATTGGGAGACAGAAAGACGGCCCTGTTCTGCATTGTGTCCGATACGGATACGACATTTAATTTCATTGCGTCTATGGTTTATACGCAGATGTTCAATACCCTCTGCGATAAGGCGCTGGAAAACGGCGGTGCGTTGAAAACCCATGTGACCTGCCTGCTGGATGAATTTGCGAACCAGAAAATCCCCAACTTTGAACACCTGATTTCGGTGATCAGGAGCCGGGAAATATCCGCCCATGTGATCGTCCAGACGCAGAGCCAGTTAAAGGCGGTATACAAAGACCATGCGGAAACAATTATCGGCAACTGCTCCTGCGTCCTGTTTTTGGGCGGCAAGGAGCAAAGCACTTTAAAAGAGATTTCCGCCATGCTCGGAAAGGAGACCATAGACACATTTAACACATCCGATACGCGGGGAAGCCAGCGCAGCTATGGGCTGAATTACCAGAAACTCGGTAAGGAACTTATGACGCCCGATGAACTTGCTGTTATGGACGGCGGCAAATGTATTTTGCAGGTGCAGGGGGTAAGGCCGTTTTTCAGTGACAAATTCGACATTACAAAACACCCGCAGTACAAGTACCTGTCCGATGCTGACCCGAAAAACACGTTTGATGTGGCAAAATTTGTGAAACGCCGGCTGAAAGTAAAGCCGGAGGAGACTTATGAGGTGTGTGAACTGGAAGCACCGGCTGACCCCGGCAGCCCTGCCGCCTGAATCTTTTTTCTCGGCGGCGCTCTTATAGGGACTGTAAATAAAAATGGAAGGAAGTGAGGCAGTAATGAGGTGCAGGATACGCGCGCCCACCAGACAGGGAGAAATCCCGCTGACAACTGAATATGGAACCTGAAAACAGGGAGCTTTCGTATGGAAACCCGCTTTTATAGGCGGTTCCGGCTGTGGAGGCTCCCTTTTCTTATCTCAAAGAAAATAAAAATAAGGGAAAGGAGAGAAACCCGGCTCCTGAGATACACAGATTCGGAATGACAGGGCTGTTTTGTCTGAATTGTGGTGGAACGACAAAATAAGGCGTTCCGGGGGTTTGGGTTTCGGTAATCATTATGGCATTTTTTACAGCAGCAATCGACACTTTGAAGGTACTTGTAATCGCGCTGGGCGCTGGCCTGGGCGTATGGGGAGTGATCAATTTGCTCGAAGGGTATGGCAATGACAACCGTGCGACACGTTCGTAACTGAAAAGGTTACGCACTAAGTCGAAAGGCTAAATAGCCTGAAATCTTAGGAGAACTGACAATCCGATGGGTGGAATGATAGGGTAACGCCTTGAAACGCCCACGCTGATACTCCGATTGGCGGCGGTATGCAACTGCCTAACCGTCAAAAGCTCGGTGAAGTCGGCAGAGAGTGACCGTAAGCGGGATTTTTTTACCGCACGAAACCTGTCCAGAGGTGGGCGGCGTCACCTATATGCCGGGTGTCGGATACTCATGGTGAGAATGTATGAAAATACTGGCGTACTTCCGAATGTACGGGTCTAAACGTTTGGATTTGTCGAAAGGCATTTCCCCATTAAATTGGGGTGTCCGTGGATTAGTAAGATTGGTTGTTATGAACGTCCACATACCGTTACAGGCGGTAAGATTCTTTGAATTGGGCACAGGCTTAGAGGAAGCGCCTAAAAGTATTTAATGATAGGATTGTTGGAACGTGGTAAACCGGGACGTGAATGATAAAGCTGTTGCAGGCTGATGTCACGCTGATGAGGAAAAGCGAAAACCAGCAGGAAATGCTGGTATATCAGTTATGATATTCCACTATCGCTATAACTTATCTTAATCCCGGCGAAAGTGGTGGCACAGTACCTGTGAAGCGGGAATAAAAAGCCCGTGGAGGGATAGCCACCAGTCGGATTTAGAAACAAAAACTGAAAACATAACAAACACAGCTTCGAGTATGACAAAGAAAATCCTAACCGAAAGGGGTGGGTGCCTGTGTTGACTTCGGAGCAGCAAAAGCGCAAACCAAAACAAAGCAAAATCCGCTATACGGAGTATTACGACCTGCAAAGCATCTTTGACAGTCTGTATGCTGACAGCCTGAACGGCAAGACCTTTCAGAACCTCATGCGCCTGATTGCAAGTGAGGAAAACATCAAACTGGCATATCGGACAATTAAGGGCAACAAAGGAAGCGGTACTCCCGGCGTGGATAAGCGGACAATCAAAGACCTTGCCGCACTTCGTGAGGAACAATACGTCCGGCTTATTCAAAAACAGTTCAGTTGGTACACTCCCCGCCCGGTGAAACGGGTGGAAATCCCCAAACCCAACGGAAAAACAAGACCGCTGGGGATTCCTACAATTGTTGACCGCATAGTGCAGCAATGTATTTTACAAGTGCTTGAACCAATCTGTGAAGCAAAGTTCCATGAGCGTTCCAACGGCTTCCGCCCAAACCGCTCTACGGAACACGCCATAGCACAATGCTGTCGGCTCATGCAGATACAGCACCTTCATTATGCGGTGGATATTGACATTCAAGGCTTCTTTGACAATGTAAACCACGGGAAGCTGATAAGGCAGATGTGGGAAATGGGTATCCGGGATAAAAAGCTGCTGTGTATCGTCAAGCATATGTTAAAGGCACAGGTGGTGCTTCCGGACGGAACGAGAACAACTCCGACCAAAGGAACGCCGCAGGGCGGCATTTTGTCGCCACTGCTCTCCAACATAGTACTGAACGAGCTTGACTGGTGGGTGACTTCCCAGTGGGAGGAAATGCCTACCCATTACGAGTACAAAACCCGGCAGAACGCCCATGGTACAGATATTAAAAGTCACACCTACCGGGCGCTCAGGCGGAGCAGACTCAAAGAAATGTACATCGTGAGGTACGCTGACGACTTCAAAATCTTTTGCCGGAGTCGGCAGGACGCTGAAAAGGCGTTTGAAGCAACGCGGCTATGGCTAAAAGACCGGCTCGGACTGGAAATCAGCCCGGAAAAGTCTAAAGTCATCAATCTAAAACAGCGGTATTCGGAGTTTTTGGGATTCAAGATGAAAGTCTACCCCAAAGGGAAAAAATACGTGGTCTGTTCACACATGAGTGATAAAGCCATAAAGCAGGCAAAGGGAAAAATATCTGCCGCTATCCGGGCGATACAGAATCCGGCAGATAACCGGGCGCAGTACATCGCCATTCAGCAATACAATTCCGTGGTTGCCGGACTGCATAACTATTACCGTCTGGCAACACACATCAGCGTAGATTTTCCAAAGCTGTCCTATGGGCTGAAACTGCAAATGGCAAACAGGCTCCGGGAATTGACACCAAAAGGAAAACTGGAACGTGGATTCATTAAGGAACGGTATGGAAAAAGTAAACAGCTAAGGTTTTTGAACGGACACCCTCTCATTCCAATGGGATATGTCCAAACAAGAAACGCCCAGCACAAAAAGAAAACCGTCAATCGGTACACGCCGGAGGGACGGGCAGAAATCCATAAAAATCTTGGTATCAATACCGATACGATGATATGGCTCATGCAAAACCCTGTGCTGGACAAAACGATTGAGTTTGCAGACAACCGGATTTCTCTGTTTGCGGCTCAATATGGGAGGTGCGCCATAACTGGCGCTGACCTTATGCCTTATGACATTCGCTGCCACCATAAAGAACCGCTTGAAAACGGCGGTACAGATGAATACAGCAACCTTGTTCTTGTAACCGAAGCAGTACATATCTTAATCCATGCCACCTTGGAAGAAACAATCCGGAAGTACCTAAAGGAACTCCAACTGAACAAAAAGCAACTGGAAAAACTGAATAAACTGCGAAAACTGGCGGGAACGCCTGTAATCGCATAACCAATCTTTTAATGCTGTAACGAAGTGTGTAAGTTATGTTTAAAATGTACAATTTCTAAATTCGATGGGGCGCCGTGTGCGGTGAAAGCCGCATGCACGGTGCTAAGCGGGGGAAAAGCCGGAAACATTTGAAACTGTAGGCTTACCTATCGCAATCTGGTGCAAAATCACAGGGCATGAAGCAGGTCATGGCTAATTAGATGTAATCAAAAGAGGAAAGGAAAAGCACAATCCAGACGGAACCGGCGATACCGTCAAGAAATATTTGTGAGTTAGCAAGAATCCTGATATAATGGGTTTAAACGCCCATCCGGGGCAGAAAGGCAGGGAGAAAAATGCACATCAGCTACAAACCGCTCTGGCACACACTGATAGAGCGCAACATGAGGAAAGAGGATTTAAGGCTTGCCGCTGGCCTGACCACAAATATGATTGCCAACATGGGCAAAGAAGGGAAACATATCAGCATGGACACACTTGCCCGTATTTGCGAAACACTGGATTGTGGCATTATGGACGTGATTGAGCTGGCCAGTGACGAGCCTTCCGCCACAGGAGGGAACGATAATGGAAAAACTGAAAGAAAGAATCACAGAGAACGGCATTGATTATATTCTGATAGGCGATTACTATATCCCGGACTTGAAGCTGCCGGAAGAAAACCGCCCCATCGGACGCTATGGGCGGCTGCACCAGGAATATCTCAAACAGGAGCATCCGGCACGCTATAGTTCCCTTATTTTGACCGGGACATTATGGACATACCTTGCCGACCTGAACGAGCAGGCGGAAGAACGGCTTGACTTAATCATTGAGCAGATGAAAGCCGCCGAAGGAGTGACTGAGGAACTGAAAGCCCGGAACCAACTTGAATGGGTGGGGCGAATGAACAATATCCGCAACCGGGCAGAGGAAATCATAAACAGCGAACTGATTTATATTTGATTGGACATGGAAAGGCCAGCCGACACCCGGCTGGTCTTTCTAACCTTCCTTACGCTCCAATACCGCACGAATCATGGCAACGGCGATTTCCTGCTGGCTGGGCGACGTGCTTTCCCACAGCTCTGCCAGCTCCCGTATCTTGCTGACCTCATTATCTTCCAGCGCATCCCGCAGAAGATAATCAGGGGAGATTTTCAGTGCGTTGCAGATATTGATAAATACGGGCAGGCTGGGAACCTTTATCCCGCCTTCAATCTGCCGGAGGTAAGTTGCGTTGATATTGCACAGCTCCGAGAGCCTGTCCGCCGTAAATCCCCGGTCTTTCCTCACCATGTTGATACGTTTGCCTAATCCTTTACCTTCCATAATGCCACCCATTTCATAAGCTATCAGCATTTATTTTGTACACTTTTAGACTACATCACACTTAGGGATTGCAACAGATTCTAAAAGACTATATAATATTAGCTAATAGGCAACAAATTATGAAAGGGGACAACAGAATGGAACTGAACTATTTTAGGGACAGGCTTTTTGATTTACTGAACGACAGTGAGGGGATGGGGATTGCTGACCTGAACGCAGACGAGCAGAACAGCCTTCTTACTGTCAGGACGGAGGATGGGAATGTATTTGAAATCGTATGCCGACAGGCGGCGAGAAAGGAGGACGGATGGACGACCGCAAACTGACCGTATGCTATGGACGTGGCAATTACAAGCAATCTCCGCCGCAGATTCTTTTACAAGGTAAGTGGCTGGAACAGGCTGGATTTTCCGCAGGGGACAAAATCACCGTGAAATGCCAGCAGGAGCAACTTATCATCACAAAAAACGGAACAAGAGCAGATTCAACAGAATAATGTTTATGACACAATGATTTTTTCGGAAAATCTATTCCCTCTGGAAAGTGACTGCGGTATAATGGAGCTATTGACAAATCAGAATTTGAAAGGGAACATTGGGATGAAAAAGACAAGTTTTATAATCGTTATAATCATTGTAGTAGTCAGCGCAATAAGTATCCATCTAATAACCAGCCCCAAAGTATTAGGCAATATGAGCAAAAGTTATTCAGAGCAAATAACTACAACTTCTGATATTTCGTTTTCGGGGGAAGCAGGCGATAGAATAAAGTTTTCATTCAAGTCTGATATTATAAGCGGGAATTTAGATATGGTCTTATATGATTCAGTTGGAAATGAAGTATATACATTAGACAGCGCAAAAGCGTTAGAAACTTTTTTCACTTTGGAGCGTTCAGATACATATACTTTAGCTGCCAAATGTAGTAATTTTATTGGAGATTATAAGATTGTTGTTTATAATATGTCAGATTAAAACGTTTTGTCTGACACAGAAATTTCAGTTTGTGCGCTTAAAAATTGAATAAGAACCACCCAAAATGCCGTTGCATGGAAAAATCCCAAGCAACGGCATTTCCTTATCTCCGCTTCATCCTGCTCAACGGGGAATCCTTATATGCCGGAGTTTTCTTCATAACATTCTTCAAAACCGTGCGCTCCTGCTCCGACAGCTTCTCATACCGGATTTGTAGCTGCGTACACATCAGGGCAGTGAACACATCCAGATAGGAACCCGGCACGGCCAGCGCCTTCTTTGCGTCCTTGATTAGCTTCATGCCATTGGAGCCGTCCGGCGCACTGTCCGTATCATTCTTGTGCGCTTCCCTTATGGCATGGAGGATAGTGTCCCAAGTCCGGTGCGTGACCTGACAGAAATAATCTTCTTCCTGTACCTGCATGGTTTCCAACGCCTTTAACGCAGCATCTTCCTCCACCGGCTGATATTGGGAAAGGACTTGCCCCCGCAGGACTTCCAGAAGGCTGTTGAAGTTTTGGAAGTGGGCGGTTGCCACACCATCTACATAAATCTCCGTGTCCGTCATCAGGGTAACAAAGTCCTCATGTGTGGCAATCTCACACAGCAGCCGGTTGTTGATACGCCCGCTTTTCAACAGCTCCACCATGCTGTCACTCAAATGCAGCTCCGTAAGTTCCATGCCCGGATGGTTCCGGTTCTCTGTCAGGCAGAGCAGGTAATCCGTTGACACACCGTAAAATTTTGCCAGCTCCACAAGGTTTTTGTGGCTGATTTCCTTTAGTTCGTCATTCTCATAGCTTCCCAAGGCTGATTTGGAAATCCCCGTAGCCGCCGCCAGTTCCTCTAATTTTAAATGCCGCTCCGTCCTTAAATCCTTTAACCGTTCCTGAACCGTTATCCCCTGTTTCATAACTTCCTGCTCCTTCCCCGCGGCCAGCTTTTGCCGCCATCCCCATTGTACCACATATCCATGCAGGGCGCATTTCCCTTTGTGATTCTTTTCAAAGGCGCAAAATGCGCTTTTGATTTGCCCGGATTTTCAGAAGTGCAAAATGCACATCTGATTTTTGCACCCGTCCAGCAGAAAGCCTTTTCCGCAATCGTGGAATTTTTTAGATTTTGGGCTTCATTCCTGATTCGTGGACATACGGCGCATGGTACAAAAATGTCATATGATATAGGCAGTTCATCGATGGATTATTCCAATCGAATGACCGGCCTGTATGGGATATGCTCCCCGGCGATGTAACGCAACGACTTCCGGCAGGGAAACGGAGGAACCCTGACCGCAACGAGCGTACCAAGGAGAGCGAAACGCCGCCAAAGACGGGGGCAGGAACGACAGCAGAAAGAACCGGCAAAAATGAACACCGAAACGATACCGAAACACAACAATCTCACAGGGCATAGTCTGCCCTGCCAGTAATACCAAGGGGGATTTTGGGGCGGCTCTGCGGCTGTATTTCCCCTGAAAATCGCCCCGAAACGATACATAAAAAACCACTGCCCGCCCATTCCGGCTGTACTTGCTGAATCGGGCGGTTTTTCTATGAAGGAGGCACCATGCCGAGAATGTCAAAGAAGTTGAAGAAAGAGCTTGCTTTCTTCCTGAACGACCGGGGCGCAGAAGCTACAATGAACTCTGCCGGAAATGCCAGCATGAATGTAAGCAGAGTTTCCGGGCTGTCATTATCGACTGCCCCCGCTACCAATCCAAACGAGCCAAAAGGAGGACACCATCCAATGAATTGTGAATTTATGATAGCCAGTACGCCCCTGCCGCCCTGTATGCCGCTCCCAAAGGCAATGCTCCGGCTTCCGGTCAGCAATACAGCAAAAGTCATGTATGCACGCCTGCTGGATGAAATCCTGATAAGGGGAACCGAGGACTGCAACGGGATTCTGTTTATCCGCTTCCCCGTCATGGAGATAGCGGCGGCACTCTCCCGAAGCCCCCAGACCTGCAAGCGTTCCCTGAACGAGCTGGAACAGGCCGGGATGATTATGCGTGTCCGTCAGGGAATCGGGGAGGTCAGCCATATGTATATCCTGCTCCCGAAGGAGGACACCGCCCATGAATGAAAAGCTGGAAAAACTGAATCAGGAAATTGAAAAGACCGAAGCAAGGCTGCGGCGGGCGCAGCATAAGGAGAAAATGCTGGAACACCAGATAAAGACCCTGAACCGGAAGGAACGGACGCACCGGCTCTGCACCAGAGGGGCAATGCTGGAAAGCCATCTCCCCCACCCGGAAGCCGTGACGGATGAACAGGTCAGCACCATTTTAAAAGTATTGTTCCACCGGAGCGACACCAAATGTCTTTTGGAACAGGTTCTTGCAGAAAACCAGAAGGAGGATATGAAATGAAATTTTCAAAAAATGAGCTGAATGTTATTTGCCAAAATGCCGCACCGACCAAGGCGGAAACTCTTGCAGGCATAAAAGAAATCGTATCGGTAACAGCGGATTTAATGACAAAGTTAATCATGGAGAACGCCATCCGAAGACTGGAACGAATACCAGAACCAGAGTGCAGCCAGTTTATTGCCAGTGTAAAAGCACAGTTCCCGACAGAACAAAACAACAATTCTATCCGTCAGCGGCTTGCGGCGGCAAAAGCACAGGAACAGATTTTACAGGGGCATGACCTGTCAGGAAAAGAACGGTTCCGCCCGGAAACCCGCCACATGATTATGGTGGAAGTACAGAAACAATGCTTTGTTGGCTTTAAAGGGGAGCGGTTCCGCTTTTATCTCTCCGATGAAGGCTACAGGAACGCAAAGCGCAGCGAGCAGGAGGGAGAAATCAAAATAAAAAGCCATGCCGCCGTTGTTGACGGAAAGCTCTATCCTGACAAGAAGCCCCGACAGCAGGAACGATAAAAAGCCTGTTCCAGAATCAAAGCGCGCCAGGCGCGTTCTGATTTATACCGCCTATGGCACAATCGGTACGGCTGATTCCTGACTTCTAGATATTTCGCTTGCAATTTTTACTTCCAAAGTGACAAGCTGGAAAATCCCCCTCTGAAAGAGGGCGCATTATCCGAGATTTTTAATTATCCGAGGAAATTCTTAAAAACCTTTTGTATGCGGGGGTTCATGCAAAAAATCTCGGATAAAATTTATCCACATGGGCATAGTACAGTTAAAGCTATCAAACAGGAGGTTTTAACTATGGGTTACCATACAAGGGAAACCAACACAGTGCCATGCGGATACCACGAATTGAATCCGGAAATGGAGGCTCTTTTAGCGGAGTACCTTGAAGACGGGAAACGCAAGGGACTTCAGGAAAGCAGCATCCATCTTCACGATAAGATTGGGCACTACTTTTTATCCGCCCTGGCTGATACAGGCTGCGCAGCGCCGCAGGCAATGAACGCCCAAAATGTAGGAGCCGCGTGTTTAATGGTCAGCAGCAAATGGTACCTTTCACACATCCGGACATTCCTCAGATATGCATATCAGGCCAGACATACCGACAGGGATTACAGCGGCATCGTTCCTCTTTTCAAGAGGCCGCAGCCGTACCCTTCTGTTTATACAATAGAAGAAATCCTGAAAATTGAAAATAGCGTAGGCCGGGACTCCCCACATGGAAAGCGAGATTACGCAGTGCTGCTTCTTGCGACACGGCTGGGGATCAGGAGCGGGGACATCTCATCCATGACATTCCGGGAACTGGATTTTGGCAGGAACCTGATTCTGCTTACACAGCACAAAACCGGCGTTGACATTGAACTTCCCATGGTCCCGGATGTAAAGGCCGCCCTGAAACAGTATTTAGAGGAAGAACGGGCCTGCTATGACAGCCCGTATGTATTTCTCCGCATCGTTCCCCCTTACAGCCATATCTCTGTGCAGGCAATCACCAAGATCGTCAGGACTGCCATTATGGCAGCTGGAATTGATCCGGCGGGACGCAAACAGGGCGCACATGCTTTCCGGTCGTCCCTGGCAAGTTCCATGGTCAATGACAACATCCCTTATGAGGCGGTAAGGAAAGCCCTTGGGCATACAGACCAGAACGCCATCCAATCCTATGTCAGTCTGGATGTGGAGCAGCTGCGGAACTACGCCCTCCCGGTCATGGAGGCGACAGGTACATTTGCTGCTTTTCTGGAGGGGAGGTGGCGCCTGTCATGACACAGTTCCAGTCGGTTTTCAAACATGAGCTTGCAGAATATCTGGAAATCAGCCAGGGGACTGTCAGCGATGATACTTTGCGGAGTACACGCAGAACCCTTCTTTCGTTCGATTCACTGCTGGTGGCAGAAAACGCCGACAGGGTTACGGAAACAGCCATCAATCACTGGATCAGGGAACTCCAGCAGATAAACGCGCCCAAAACGGTCAGCGATAAGGTAAGCTATCTCCGCAAATTTTTGCGGTACCTTCAATACAAGGGGTACAGTGTTTTCATGCCCGCCTGCCCCAAAACATCAGACAGCTATGTCCCATATATTTTTTCGGACAGGGAAATCCAAACGCTTCTGTCCTGCGCCGACAGCTGGGCCAACAGGCATACAGACCCGAAAACCCGCCGGACGGACATGGAGTTCTGTATGCTGCTCCGGATGCTCCTTGGGTGCGGGTTCCGCCTGGGAGAACCGCTTGCCGCCAGGGTAAAAGATATAAATTTCCGCAATGGGACCATCCTGATCCGCCATGCCAAGAACAACAAACAGCGTGTTGTTCCAATGGACAGGACATTGACAGAGATGCTGGAAAGATACTGCATTGCTATGGGGATCAAAACAGAACCGGAAAGCTGTCTGTTCCCGGCAGCCAGGGGCCAAGAGTTTTCCGTCAGTAAAGGAACCTTTGATTTTCGGTTTAGGAACCTCTTGCGGGAAACCGGCCTGTATGTACAGGAAAAATCCCATTCCAGAGGGCAGTGCCTTCATTGCTTCCGTCACTATTTTGCCATCCATTCATTTGCGCAGGCAGAGAAAAACGGACACCCGACAGATAACTCTGTTCCTTTCCTGTCAGTCTATCTTGGACACCATGACATGGACGAAACGGAGAAATATCTGAAATTCAGTGGTGATATGTTCCCTGAATATACGGAGCTGTTTGAAGATTATGCCGCTGGCGTATTCACGGAGGTGGCGTATGAGGAAAAATAAACTTCCTGAATTCATGCTCCTCCTGGAACAGTTTTTTACGGAATATATGCCGCTCTCGTCAGGGCTTTCCCCTAATACCACGAGATCCTATAAACATACCTTCCGCCTTTTGTTCCAGTATGTTTATCAGGAAAAGAAGAAAAATGCTGGTGAAATCCTCTTCCGGGATTTGAATTTCGAGACTATTGACGGCTTCCTGAAATGGATCGAAGCAGAACGGGGATGCTCAGTATCCACAAGGAATCTCAGGCTTTCAGCATTGGCCTCTTTTGCCGGTTACGCACAGAACAGGAATTTTGAAGCAGCGACTGTGTTTGCAAATGCGGTGAAAAGAGTGCCTGTAAAAAAAGAGGCCGTCCAGCCGAGGACCACCTTTACGCTTGATGAAGTTTCAATCCTGCTCCGGCTTCCTGAACCCGGGAAACGGATGGGCTTCCGTGACCAGGTCCTTTTGAACCTGATGTATGCCAGCGGAGCCAGGGCACAGGAAATCTGCGATCTCAAAGTCAGGGACTTCCTGGCCGAGAAAAACCTCTATAAGCTTACAATTACTGGAAAGGGAAACAAAACCCGGAGGATCGTGATTGCAAGGCCTAGCGGAACTCTCCTGGAACGATATCTGGAGGAAACGGGAAAGGCCGGTCGGTTGGAGGCCTACATCTTTTCCAGCCAGACCCATCCGCAGATGAGCATTTCCTGTATTGAGGAGATTTATAAAAAATATATCATGCTCGCAAGAGCAGGGCATCCGGAAATGTTCCTTGAAAAACGCTACACCCCGCACACCATGAGGCATACGACCGCCACACATATGTTGGAAGCCGGGGTACCAATTATGGCAATCAAAAATTTCCTCGGACATTCCTCGATCTCCACAACAGAACGGTATGCTGAACTTTCACAGGGAACCGTAAACAGGCATATCCGGGATTGGAACGAAAAGTGGTTTTCCCATCAAAAAGAAAATCCTATTACACAAAAGAAAGAGCATCAGCTCCCTGACTTCCTGAAATAGTTCTTACATTATCCGAGGCAACTTCTCTGAAAGCCTTTTATGCTGGCGGTTTTGAGAGTTTCCTCGGATAATTGATTATCTCGGATAATGCGCCCTATCCAAGAACTCGGATAGGGCGCAATTATACACCACTTAGGGAAGTGGTGCATTGCGCCCTGCCGGGAGCGTCCTGCGGACAGCAGATGATTTCTGTAGTTTCCAATCTACTCCAATCATCTCAGGGGAAGCTCCTACTCCCCTGCGCTGGCTCCGCCAGCTACCCCTCTTGTCAGGAATATAAACCTCAGATATGATTTTTTCTCGCAAAATCCTAAATGTAAACTTGCGTTGCTTGCCGCAACGGCTATAATAATGCTATAGTTTTGAACGAGGAGGCGATATATCATGTTTAATGAAAATCTTAAAAAGTTGCGTAAGGAAAAAGGGTTCTCTCAAGAAGAACTTGCTGCAAAGCTGAATGTTGTTCGTCAAACAATATCCAAATGGGAAAAAGGTCTTTCTGTACCGGATGCCCAGCTTCTGATAAGCTTATCAGAAATACTGGAAACCCCGGTGAGCGTACTTTTGGGAGAAACCATTGAAAGCAAAGAAAGTGTAAGTGATAAAAATACAATAGCAGAACAACTATCACGAATCAATTCCCAGCTTTCAGAAAAGACACTAAGAAACCGGCGCATATGGAGCAGTGTTAAAATTGTTTTAATTTCCATAGTTGTTATTATATTACTAATAATGCTATTGAGTGCAGCCAAGTAAACAAAGTATTGAGAAAGGAAATGTTTATGAAAAAATTTTTGTCATTAGTCTTGTCGCTTGTGATGTTGGTTAGTATGGGAACAACGGCCTTTGCTGCGGAAAAAGCTCCCATATCTTTTGAGCAATATGCTACGGATTTTGAAAGCTTTTTAAAATCCGCAACATATAGTAACACAACATTACCAGATAAAGTACAAACATTTATTTCCAAATATGGAAAACAATATGATACATCCGAATTGATACATTCAGAAGAAACCAAGGTGATTGATTTAGGGAATGATAACACGGTAATTCTTGAAGGTATAATGGTTTATGTTAATGGAGTTGAAGATGTAGAAGCTACACCTGAAAGAATAGCCAAGGGTGCAGTGGATAATACAGCTTCAACATATTCCGCCAAAAGTACATCACCAATTAAAAAGTACTATCATGCTGTTTATGCTTTGGTATTAGGGCAAGAGTTATATAGAATTACACAGGAAGCACAGTTTACTTATAATGGCTCATCCGTATCAGTTAATTACAGCGATGGTTCTTATCAAAGAGGTTTCTTAAGCATTTGGCAAGTAAGTGATTTTAAAGATTCAAGCGTAAGCAGCATCACTGTTGGCGGTGTTAATTATGCACGAGTAAAATCATCTGCTAACTTTCATTATGGCTTAGAGATTCAGGGCGTGGGACTGGTCATTCAAGATAATTATTGTTGGGTTGATGCCAGATGCTCTAAAACTGGAACTGTGAAAGGATATATGGATGCAGACCATAATTTGAACCATTAACATTCTCACATGGTATATTAGCTTCCTTTAGCAATAAGTTATATTTTAAGTCTTCGCAGAGCAGGAAATCAGAAATGGTTCCCTGCTCTTTTTTTGCCCTGATGCCGGGAGAAAGGAGGGCGCACGCTTGCCATGCCCGCACTGTAAAATCACCATCATTAAGCGGAGCAACAATGAATCCGCCGTTTCTGCCGCTGCCTACCAGAGTGGCGAGAAACTGTTCTCTGAATACGACCAAGAGCAGAAACACTATCCCTACAAGAACGAAGTCACCCACAAAGAAATCATGCTCCCGCCCCATGTGCCGCCAGAGTATGCAGACCGCAACACTTTATGGAACTCTGCCGAAGCGCAGGAAAAACAATGGAACTCCCAGCTTGCCCGGAGGTTCGTGCTTGCCATCCCAAGGGAAATCCCATCGGAACAGCACGCCGACCTTATCCATGACTACTGCCGGGAGTTTTTTGTTTCCAAAGGCATGATAGCCGATTTTGCCATCCATGACAAAGGGGACGGCAACCCCCACGCCCATATCCTGCTCACCATGCGGGCGATGGACGAAAAAGGCAAATGGCTCCCCAAATGCCGCAAGGTATACGACCTTGACGAAAACGGCGAAAGAATCCGGCTCCCGTCCGGCAGATGGAAAAGCCATAAGGAGGACACCGTGGACTGGAACGACCAGAAATACGCTGAAATCTGGCGGCAGGGATGGGCGGACACGGCTAACCGTTACTTAGAAGCCAATCACCGCCCGGAACGGCTTGACCTGCGCTCCTATGCCCGGCAGGGGATTGATAAAATCCCCACCGTCCACATGGGGCCAGCCGCCTGCCAGATGGAGAAGAAGGGAATCCAGACCAGCATCGGCAACCTGAACCGGGACATCAAAGCCGCCAACTCCCTCATGCAGTCCATCCGCCAGATGGTGCGCCACTTAAAAGGCTGGATTGCCGATTTAAAAGAGAAAAAAGCCGCCCTGATGGAAGCATTGGAGCAGACGAAGGAACCAACCATACCGGAGCTGCTCTCACAGTATTTAGAACTGCGGAGTGGGCAGCGTGCCGGCTGGACTTCCAGAGGGAAGCTCAAAGGCACAGTTGCCGACTTCAACAGGGTACAGGCGGCAATGGATTTTCTGCGGAAAAAAGGAATCTCCACCGTGGAGAGCCTTGACACCTGGCTGGACGAAATCAGCCAGACCGCCGTTTCTGTCATGGAGAGCGTGAAAAAAAGCGAGAAGCGCATCAAAGCCATCGACACCATGCTGTCCTACATTGATAAATACGAAGCCAACAAGCCAGTCCATAAGGAGTACGCCGCCATCGGCTGGAAGAAGAAAAAGGAGCAGTTTGCGGAGAGCCACCGGGAGGAACTGGACGCTTACAATGCCGCTATCCGGTATTTGAAAGCCAACCTGAAAGGCAATTCCTACTCCCGCAAAGATTTGGAAGCGGAACGGGAACAGCTTACTTCTGCCCTGCCGGAACAGGGGGAAGAGCTGGAAGCGGTTCAGGCAGATGTAAAAGTGCTGCGGGATGTGCGCCGCTGGCTCAACCAAGTGTTGCCATCCGAGCAGTACCGACAGACCGCCGAGCCGGGGAAGAAACCGTCCGTACAGGGGAACCTGAAAGGGCGGCAGGAACGCATCCGGCAGGAGCAGGCAGAGAAACGCCAGCCGCCCCGGACACAGAAACAACAGAATATGGAACTTTAAACAGGCACTTGTTTTGTGATTGGAAATCGCTGGCAGGTGCTTTTTTATTTTGAACAAGATGGATTTACAGACAACGTGAACGACATTGTGCCGCTCACGTTGGGATTATCAGGAGGAAACGCCTATTGAACGTATTTGAAGCCGTGAAGCAGTCCGTCACCACAAGGCAGGCTGCGGAGCGTTATGGAATCCATGTAAACCGGAACGGGATGTGCGTCTGCCCGTTCCATAACGATAAGAACCCAAGCATGAAGGTTGACCGCCGCTTTTACTGTTTCGGCTGCGGAGCCACCGGGGACGTGATTGACTTTGTTTCCCGTCTTTATGGAATCGGCAGTAAGGAAGCCGCCCTCATGCTGGCGCAGGACTTCTCCATCCCCTATGAGGATAGAAAGAACACCAGGAAGCAGCCCATCCGGCCACGCTTACGGAGGGAAAGCGAAGAACAGAAATTTAAGCGCATGGAGCGGCACTGTTTCCGGGTGTTGTCCGACTATTACCATCTCCTGCGCCGCTGGAAGGAGGAACACGCCCCACGCCAGCCGGATGAAGCATGGAATCCCCGGTTTGTGGAAGCCCTGCAGAACATGAGCCGGGTGGAATACCTGATGGACGTACTTCTATCGGGGGAACTTCCAGAGCGGGCAGCCCTTATCACAGGACACGGAAAGGAAGTGAGGAACCTTGAAAGGCGAATGGCAGAACTTACCGCCGCAGATACGGCAGGAACTAAAGAACATGGCAGAAAACACTGGGCCGCCCCGGAGCGTTGAGGACATCAAAGCCTTGCTGGAAACCACCGAAAAAGGCGGCTTCCGAAACAGCATCCGCAACTGCCTGACCGTGTTCCAGTGCGACCCGCTCCTGTCCGGGGCGGTTGCTTATAACCTTCTGACCGACCGCACCGACATTTTAAAGCCTATCGGCTACAAAAGAACCCCGGACAGCCCCATGACCGACACCGACATGAAATATATCCGGCTGTATCTGGAAGAAACCTACGGCCTGACAAGCGAAAAGAAGATACAGGACGCCGCTGGCCTTGCCGCCCACCAGAACAGCTACCACCCTGTCCGGGAGTATTTAAACAGCCTGACATGGGATGGAACCGAACGGATACGCTCCTGCCTGCGGCACTTTCTGGGAGCCAGTGAGGACGATTACACTTACCAATCCCTGCGCCTGTTCTTATTGGGAGCCATCCACCGGGCATTTTCCCCCGGCTGTAAATTTGAAATCATGCTCTGTCTGGTAGGCGGTCAGGGAGCCGGGAAGTCCACCTTCTTCCGCCTGCTGGCGGTCAAAGACGAGTGGTTCTCCGATGATTTACGGAAGCTGGACGACGACAACGTATACCGCAAGCTGCAAGGCCACTGGATAATCGAGATGTCGGAGATGATTGCCACCGCAAACGCCAAGAGCATAGAGGAAATCAAGTCATTTTTGAGCCGCCAGAAGGAGGTTTACAAGATACCCTACGAAACCCACCCGGCAGACCGCCCAAGGCAGTGCGTGTTTGGCGGCACGTCCAACGCCCTTGACTTCCTGCCCCTTGACCGCTCCGGCAACCGCCGTTTTATTCCCATACAGGTATGCCCAGAGCAGGCACAAATCCATATCTTAGAGGACGAAGCCGCTTCCAGAGCCTATTTAAGCCAGGTATGGGCGGAAGCGATGGAGATTTACAGAAGCGGCAGATGGAAGCTGACATTCAGCCCGGAAATGGTGCGCTATCTAAAAGAACACCAGCGGGA
>KE159598.1:1067539-1287711 GCA_000403275.2 Lachnospiraceae bacterium 28-4 | reverse complement strand
GTATGGGCGGAAGCGATGGAGATTTACAGAAGCGGCAGATGGAAGCTGACATTCAGCCCGGAAATGGTGCGCTATCTAAAAGAACACCAGCGGGACTTTATGCCGGAGGACACCAAAGCCGGGATGATTCAGGCTTTCCTTGACAGCTACCCCGGCGATACCGTCTGCTCCAAACAACTTTACAAAGAAGCCTTAAACCACGCTTTTGACGAGCCGAAACAATGGGAGATACGGGAAATCAACGAGATAATGAACCAGTGCGTCACCGGCTGGAATTATTTCTCCAATCCCCGTATGTTTGCCGGGTACGGCAGACAAAAAGGATGGGAGCGGGAACAAAAGGCAAAAGCTGACGCTTGTGCCTTGGCAACGGACACTGGCAACGGGGCGGGAAAAACCCCGGAGGGATTTACACCAGTGCCGGAGCAGATGGAGCTTCCATTCTGAAAAAATCCGGCAAATGACAGCCCGTTGCACACTTCGTTGCTGTCCCGTTGCCGGGCCGGTTGCCAGGCAAAATCCCGTAACTGTCGGCTTTTCTCCCCTTTAACAACCAAAGCAACAGAAAAATAAAAGAAAAAGTATAAAATAACCCAACCGCCAGACAAGGATTCGTTCCAAGGTTTTTTGAAGCCCGTTGCCGGACTTCGTTGCCGACCTTCCCTGTCTGGCTGTTTTCATGCATGGAGGACAACTGCCTATGGCGAAAAATAAAACAGAGATTCATGTCACCACAGTATTTGACGGCGAACTGGACGCTACGGACGTTTTCGTGAGCCTTATCGCACAGAAACACACCAGAAAAACAGATAAAGAATATCTTGCTAAATCACAAGAAATAGGGTATAATAAAGATGAGGTTCCAAGTGACCGTGTTCCGTCTGGATTGTGCGGGTAAACGGTTATGATGAACACTTTTGGATATACAGGGATGGACGCACTCTTTGCCGGGAGTTTCCGGGCAGCGATTTATTGCAGGCTCTCAAAAGATGATGACCTTGACGGCACGAGTGCAAGTATCGAAAACCAGCGGGATATGCTGGAAAAGTTCTGCGAAAAGCAGGGATGGGAGGTTGCGGCAGTCTATCAGGACGACGGCTTTACCGGCTTGAACATGGAACGTCCCGACCTGAAACGGATGTTGAAAGCCATTGAGCGGAAACAGGTAAACCTTGTGATTACAAAGGATTTATCGAGGTTAGGACGGAACTACTTGCAGACCGGGCAGCTTATCGAGGACTTCTTCCCAAGAAACGGTGTGCGCTACATCGCCATGAATGACGGTATCGACACCATGCGGGACAACAACGACATTGCGCCCTTTAAAAATATCCTGAATGAAATGTACAGCAAGGATATTTCCAAGAAAGTCCATTCTTCCTATGTACTGAAGGCGCAGAAAGGCCAGTTCACCGGCTGTATCGCCCCGTTTGGCTACAAGAAAGACCCGGAGGACAAGAACCACCTTCTCATTGACGGGGAAACCGCCCCGGTTGTCCGGCTGATTTTCGGATATGCGCTGGACGGCCACGGCCCCAACTACATCCGGCGCAGGCTGGAGGAAGAAAAGCACCCCTGCCCGACATGGTGGAACCGGAAGCGGGGACACCGGAACATCCGCACCAAATGGGAAAAGAAAGACCCGGAAAACGGGCGGTACGTCTGGGACTTCTCCGTGATTAAGGAAATCCTGATGAACCCCGTCTACACCGGCGCAATCGCTTCCCAAAAGACCGAGTACCGCTTTAAAATCGGCACTATCCGGGATAAGAAGCCGGAGGACTGGATTGTGGTGGAGGGGACGCATGAGCCGCTGGTGGACAAAAAGGACTTTGCGATTGTGCAGGAAAAACTGAAATCCCGCCAGCGACCGGGCAAATCCGGGGAAATCAACCTCTTTGCAGGGCTGATAAAATGCGGGGAGTGCGGAAAGGCTCTCACCATCCGCACCACGCATGAGAAGTTCCCGAAGCGGATTTTCTCCTGCAAGACCTATAATGCCTATGGGAAGCAGCACTGCACACAGCACCGGGTTGAATTTGACACGCTCTATTCTCTTGTGCTGAACAAAATCCGGGAGTGCGCCGCCGCTGCCCTGACCGACAGCGAAGCGGTGGCCGGACGGCTGACCGACACCTGCCAGACCGAGCAGAAAGACCAGCGGGAAGCGATGGAGCGCACTCTTGCCAAAGACGAAGAACGGATTGAAGTGCTGGAAAAGATGGTATTGCGGCTCTATGAGGATATGGTAGCCGGACGAATCACAGAAGAAAACTTCAATCTCCTGCTGGAAAAGACACAGAAGGAACAGGCGGAATTAAAAGCCAAGGTTGAGGAAGGCCGGAAACGCCTTGCCGATGAAATCCGGCTTGCCGTGGACGCAAGGCAGTGGGTGGAATCCATACAGGAATACCGGGACATCAACGAGCTGGATGCTTCCACCTTAAACCGCCTGATTAAAGAAATCGTTGTCCATGAAACCATAGACAGCGATAAGACAAGACACATTTCTATCGAAATTCATTTTAATCTCAAACCCATACCGGAAGTGGAGCAGGTCACAGGCTGACCGCTCCCCCGCTCCGGGGGATTCTTTAAAAACTCCATATATATTTCTTGACGTGCCGCCGCCCGCCAGAAAGCTGTATTGTTCCTACTAATTGGGGATAACACAGCTCATGGCGGGCGGCGGCGTGGCACTGATCGGGATGCAGCTTATCCCCCTGCTTGCGAACCTGTTCAACTAAGGCAGGTGAGCGCCTATGCTGAATATCCTCGACCAGATCGGGCAGTGGATAAAAGAGTTCCTGATTGAGTGCATCACAGGGAACCTTTCCGGGCTGTTCGACCAGGTAAACGAAGCGGTCGGGGACGTGGCGGCGGATGTAGGAAAAACACCCCAGGACTGGAATGCCGGGGTGTTTTCCATGATCCGCTCCTTATCGGATAACGTGATCGTCCCCATAGCCGGAATTATTTTAACATTCGTCCTGTGCTATGAACTGATCAGTATGATTACTGAAAAAAATAACATGCACGATTTTGACACTTTCAATATTTTCAAATGGATTTTCAAGGTATTTGTTGCGACCTACCTTGTCACACACACTTTTGACATCACAATGGCGATCTTTGAACTTTCGCAGAACGTGGTGCGCCAGAGCGCCGGGGTGATCACCGGGAATACGAGCATCCAGTTTGATGCCGTCATGGGGAGCCTGACGGCGCAGCTTGAGACAATGGGGAACGGGGAACTGTTCGGGCTTTTGGTGGAAACGGTGTTAATCCGGATTACCACCCCGATACTGTCTGTCTGCGTCATGCTGGTGCTGGTGGGGCGCATGGTGGAAATCTATATTTACTGTTCCGTGGGCGCAATCCCTTTTGCCACCATGACCAACCGGGAGTGGGGACAGATGGGGAACAACTACCTGCGGGGGCTTGTGGCGCTTGGATTGCAGGGCTTTTTTATCATGGTATGTATAGCCATTTATTCTGTCCTTGTGTCAAATATCGGGAGCGCGGCGAATATCCACGGGGCAATCTGGAAGTGCGCCGGGTATACGCTGCTTTTATGCTTCTCGCTTTTTAAGACAAGTTCAATCTCGCGCTCAATCTTCAATGCACACTAAGGGGGACGGATGTATATGGAAGGAAGAAGGATGCCTGCCAGATACCGCATGGATGAAGCCGGGCAGATGCGCCGTACATGGAACGGCAAACTACCGGAGGAATTTAATGAGCGGGATATGCTGCTGTTTGCGGCAGATACCGACCTTGCACTGTATGGGCGCGTGTCGGATGAAACGCTTAATGCGGCCAGGAAAGCAGGATACAGCTACGAAAACGGGGCGCTTATGCCCTTACAGGAAATGGAACATCAAAAGGAGGATGCTATGGAGAACCAGAACAACACATTGGAAATTAACGTAAAAGTCTATCCCATGAAGGAGGACAAAGGGAACCTGCTTGCCTTTGCCAGTGCAACGATCGGCGGCTGTTTTGCGGTCAACGGAATCCGCATCATGGACAGCGAAAAAGGGAAATTTGTCGCCATGCCCAGCAGCAAAGGCGGCGATGGGAAATACCATGATATCTGCTGCCCGACTACGGCGGAAATGCGCAAGGCCATAAATACGGCAGTCCTGGGGGAATATGAGAAAGCGGTGGAGAAGCCGTCCCTGCGCGGAGCCTTGCAGAACGCCGCGAAGGAGGTTGCAGCACGCCCCGCCCCGGAGGGCCAGAGGGTAGCGGATAAGGGGGCGCGGTGATATGCCGCCTGTGGCTGCATGGAACATGAGATCGGAAGGAGGGAAAAGGATTGGAATATCCGCAGATTTATAAACGATCCCCGGCAGAAGCAAGGGAGAGGGAAGAAACAGCCCTTTTCAGGGAGTCACACAAGCTGAATATTGCCTGTAAGAAAGCGGTTGAGGCGGCAATACGGGAGAACTTTGACGGGATGCACCTGAAAAAAGAGTGCATCAGGCCGGTCATGGAGGAGTACGGCCCTGACCGCGTGGAATGGGTGCTGGCAAATACCCTCCAGCACCTTAATTATGACGGACGCTTTTCCCGGAGCAATAGGGAGTGGGCAGGCAGTTTTGATATGGGCAGTATGCACGGTTCTGACCGGGGGCTGGATTTTATAGTAGGGAGCCATCCGGCTGTGCTGGACGGGTTTGTGGACCTGGTGCGGGAAGAAAGGGAGGCGGTAAGGAAGCAGCAGGAAAAGCCGTCTATTAAAGGCCAGCTTGCCGCGCCGCCTGTCCCCGGAGAAAAAACCACTGCAAAAAACAAAGACAGGGAGGTGAGGTAGGATGCCGTTTGTGCCTGTACCGAAGGATTTGACAAAAGTAAAAACGAAGGTGGCATTCAACCTGACAAAGCGGCAGCTTGTCACGTTCGGGCTGGGCGGCCTTGTGGGAATCCCTGCCTATCTTTTTACCCGTGGCAGCATAGGGAATGAATCCGCCGCCCTTTTGATGATCGGCCTGATGCTGCCCTTTTTTGCATTTGGGATATATGAAAAGGACGGGCAGCCGCTTGAGAAAGTGCTGAAAAACTTTGTAAACGTCACTTTCCTGCGGCCACCGGGGAGGCCCTACCGCACGAATAATGGCTATGCCGCGCTTATGCGGCAGGCGGATTTTGATAAGGAGGCAGAGCAGATTGAAAACAAGACAGCAGGCAAGGCAGGAAAGAAACCTGCAGGCCGCAAAAAACCAGTACAGAAAAGATAAGGAGGACTTAAAGGCGATCAGGCTTATGCCGGAGGGGAAACTGGCAAAGCAGGAAAAAAAGAGGCTTGTCGCCGCCGTGAAGAAAGCGAAGCGGGACGGGAAAATCCCGAAGTCCGCACAGGAGACGATCCCTTACCGGGAAATGCACCGGGACGGCATCTGTGACGTGGACGGGCATTATTTTACAAAACAGGTTGAGTTTTTTGACATAAACTATCAGCTTGCACAGAATGAGGATAAGAACATCATTTTTGAGAACTGGTGCGATTTCTTGAACTACTTTGATTCGTCCATCCGCTTCCAGCTTTCCTTTATCAACCAGAGGGCGGATATGGAGCGTTTCAGAAAGTCCATCGACATACCGGAGCAGGGGGACGCATTTAATGAAATCCGGCGTGAATATGCCGGGATGCTCCGGGGACAGCTTTCGCGCGGCAACAATGGGCTGACAAAGACAAAATACATCACCTTTGGGGTGGAAGCTGAAAACCTGAAAGCCGCAAAGACACGGTTGGAGAGGATTGAGGCCGACATCATGGCGAATTTCAAGGTGCTTGGGGTAAAAGCGAAATCCCTGGACGGTTATGAGCGCCTTGTTATCCTGCACCAGATGTTCCACCCTGCCGGGGAGAGGAAATTTCACTTTTCGTGGGATGCAATCTGGCGGACGGGGCTTTCCAGCAAGGATTTTATTGCGCCGGACAGCTTCACTTTCCAGAATGGGCAGTATTTCAAAGTGGGGCGGACTTACGGCGCAGCGTCCTTTATACAGATTTTAGCGCCGGAACTGACTGACCGGATGCTGGCGGATTTTCTTGACCTGGAGAATGGCATGGTGGTGACGCTGCATATCCAGTCCATCGACCAGAGCGCGGCGATCAAGACCATCAAGCGCAAGCTGACGGATATTGATAAAATGAAGATTGAGGAACAGAAAAAGGCAGTGCGCGCAGGGTATGATATGGATATCATCCCGTCCGACCTTGCAACATACGGAAATGAAGCAAAGACGCTGTTGGAAGATTTGCAGAGCCGGAATGAGCGTATGTTTTTAGTCACAATCCTTGTGATGAACCTGGCGGACAAGCGGCAGAAGCTGGAGAACAATGTGTTCCAGACGGCAGGAATCGCGCAGAAATACAACTGCGCCCTCAGGCGGCTCGCCTACCAGCAGGAGCAGGGGTTTGTATCCTCGCTTCCGCTTGGCGTAAACCAGGTGGAGATACAAAGGGGGCTTACCACAAGCAGCACGGCGATCTTTGTGCCGTTTACGACACAGGAACTTTTCCAGAGCGGGGAAGCCCTTTATTACGGGGTAAACGCGCTCAGCAGCAACCTGATCATGTGTGACCGGAAGAAACTGAAAAACCCGAACGGGCTGATACTCGGCACACCCGGCGCAGGCAAGTCCTTTTCAGCAAAGCGGGAGATTACCAATTCTTTCCTGATTACCACGGATGATATAGCGATTATTGACCCGGAGGCGGAATATTCTCCCCTTGTGACAGCGCTGGGCGGGCAGGTGATCAAAGTTTCCCCCACATCCACGCAGTACATTAACCCGATGGATATTAACTTGAATTACAGCGAGGATGATGACCCGCTGATCTTAAAGAGTGATTTTATCCTGTCACTCATGGAGCTGATGATGGGGAAGGTGGAGCCGGACGAAAAGAGTATCATCGACCAGTGCCTGCGCAGGGTGTACCACCGGTTTTTTGACGATCCGTGCCCGGAAAAAATGCCGGTCTTGCAGGATTTATATGAGGAAATCCAAAAGTACGGGGGAGATAAGGCGCGGCATGTGGTGGACTGCATGGCAATCTATGTGACAGGCTCTTTGAGCGTCTTTAACCACCGGACAAATGTGGATATAAAATCACGCATTGTCTGCTATGACATTAAGGAACTCGGAAAGCAGCTTAAAAAGCTGGGGATGCTGGTGGTGCAGGATCAGGTCTGGGGCCGTGTTACCGTAAACCGGGAAGTGCATAAGTCAACGCGACTCTATATTGATGAGTTCCACCTGCTTTTAAAAGAGGAACAGACGGCGGCTTACAGTGTGGAAATCTGGAAACGCTTTAGGAAATGGGGCGGTGTCCCGACCGGCATCACTCAGAACGTGAAAGACCTGCTTTCCTCGCGGGAGATTGAGAATATTTTTGAGAACAGTGATTTTATCTACATGCTCAACCAGGCCGCAGGAGACAGGCAGATTCTGGCGAAACAACTGAATATTTCCCCTCACCAGCTTTCGTATGTCACTAATTCCAATGCCGGTGAGGGGCTTTTATTTTACGGGAATGTGATCATCCCTTTTATCGACCATTTCCCGAAGGACACCCATTTGTACCACCTGCTTACAACCAGGCCGGAGGATTTGGCGGAGGATGGGAAATGAGGATAGGGCTGATCGACGTGGACGGGCACCGTTTTCCCAATCTCTGCCTGATGAAGCTGTCTGCTTACCATAAGGCAAGGGGCGATCTGGTGGAATGGCACGATGGCAGAAAGCGGTATGACCTTGTTTATATGAGCAGGGTATTCACGGACACCTATTCAAAAGATTACGAAGGAGATATAAAAGCAGACCACATCATAAAGGGCGGCACAGGATACGGCCTTGACAATAAGCTGCCTTACGCCATAGAGCATACACACCCGGATTATGGGCTGTACCCGCAGTATGCGGGGACAGCCTACGGCTTCCTTTCCAGAGGATGCCCCCGTGGGTGCGGATTCTGCATAGTCGGGGAAAAGGAGGGAAGAAAAACGGAAGCGGTGGCTGACCTGTCAGAATTTTGGGGCGGCGAAAAAGAGATCAAACTTTTAGACGCTAACATTTTAGCCTGCCCGGATTGGAAAAGGCTCTTAGGGCAGCTTGCGGACAGCGGTGCAATGGTTGACTTTACGCAGGGGCTTGATGTACGGCTGGTTACGCCGGAAAAAGCAGCGGCATTAAATAAGGTAAAAACAAAAATGCTGCATTTTGCATGGGATAACCCGGAAGATGACCTGATACCGTATTTCAGGAGATTCTTGGAATTGACAAAGGTAAAGGATAAGCGGAAAAGGCGTGTCTATGTCCTTACCAATTATGGCAGCACCCATGAACAGGACTTATACCGCATTTATACTCTGCGCGATATGGGATATGACCCGTATGTGATGGTGTACGAAAAACCCACCGCACCGGAAGAAACACGGAAGATACAGAGATGGGTAAACAATAAACGGCTGTTCTATTCTGTAAAGGATTTTAAGGACTATGATCCGGGCGATTACAGAAAAAGGGTAGCTATTTTATGTTGAGAGGATGGGGATGTATAAAAATC
The DNA here is from genome assembly GCA_000403275.2 of Lachnospiraceae bacterium 28-4. GTDB lineage: Bacteria > Bacillota > Clostridia > Lachnospirales > Lachnospiraceae > Kineothrix. Next base: position 1,279,133 of record KE159598.1, on the reverse strand, counting down.
TACTATTTTGTCTGCTGGAAGGAGGTGAAAGAGGGATATGGATAAAGATACTGCAACCATGTACGAAACGGAAAAAGCCACGTTATATCACGCCGATTTTTTGAATATTGCAGACGGCTTTGCAGATGGCAGCATTGATCTGGTCTTTACTGACCCGCCTTTTGAACTGGCAGGCGGTGGGATGAAAAATGGGAAGCTGAATTATGAGAATGGAGAAATATTCAGGAATTGCGGTTTCAGTACAAAGTACATTGCTTTTAACAGGTGGATACCGGAAATATACCGGATATTGAAAAATGAACGGTATTTTTATGTGATGACCAATGACAGGAATCTTTTTTCCATCCATAAAGCCTGCACCGACTGTAACTTTAAATTCTGTGAATTGTTAGTGCTGGATAAAAAAATGACGGTGCCTTCTACCTATTATCCCAAAAGGGCGGAGTTTATCCTTATGTATAGAAAAGGGAGTTATAGGAAAGGGCATTTTGCGGGTTCAACGGTCATAGAGGAAAGGATACCGAGAGGAAAAGAAAAGCGTCACCCGACAGAAAAACCGGTAGCTATGATAGAGCATCTGGTCAGATGTTCCACGCAGGAAAATGAAGTGTGTCTTGACCCATTTATGGGGAGCTGCTCAACAGGGGAAGCGTGTATCAAGTTAAACCGAAGATTTATAGGCGTGGAAATAGAAAGCAGGTGGTTTAGAACTTCACAGAATAGAATCAAGCAATTATAAATCTTTTTTAAACGATGGGGATGAATTGATTAAGACTTTTTTAGACAGGGACAATGAAATCAGTTTTTGCAGGGAGGCGTATTTTCTGCTACGCCTTTTTATTATGAAAAGAAGCCGGCAGGAAGGAGGAAAAGAACATGAACGATCAAAATGTGCAGACAGAACAGCTTCAGGAGAATGAAGCGGTTAAACAGTTTTTACAGCTTTTGATGGAGAACCGTCCCGATAAGGGGCAGGACTATTCCATGATGCTCTGGCAGATGGACAACATGGAAAACCAGCTTAACAAAGCATTAGCGGAACTGCACGAAGTTAAAGGGCAACTTGCAAAAATGCAGGAGAATCCGGCAAAGCGTTTTGTATCCCGCATAGCGGATGCGGTGGAGGGCAGGCTTCAGGTGATGCAGGCGTGTCTTGCAGAGATGAAAGAGCGTATTGTGGAGGGCGCAAAGGAAGCTGTGGAAGGCTTTAAGCGCACCGGCGTAAAGGCGTTAGACCATGCAGTTTCCGCGCTTGGTATCAAAAAGGCGCTGGAAAGTATACAGAAGGGCATCGGGGAATCCATTGCGGATGTAAAAAAATCCATAGAGAAGGTGGAGAGCCTGGGGCATGAACTGCGGAGCGCAGGCGGGCATATGAAAAATGCGGGCCGCGCCCTGATAGGGAAAGAACAGCAGGCGGTAGACGGCGGGAGCGAGGGGCGCTTCCAGGCGGCTGTCCTTTCACCCCTGCGCATGGAAAAAACGATCCTGAACCAATTAAATAACATGGCCCTTGCCGCAATCGGGAACATGGAGCGTCTGGAACAGGCGGCGGGGCATACGAGGGAGGATACGCTCCCGGAAGCCGGGCAGGAAGAACCGGAAGAACATCCGGAGGCGGCTGACCTGGACGATCTGGAGCCGTCCCCGGATAAAGGGAAAGAAAAACCGTCCGTGCTGAAGGATTTGCAGGAAAAGAAAGCGCAGGCCGCCGCCCGCCCTTCCCCTGCGCCGGATAAAGGAACAAAAAGCCATGAGGCGGCGCTATGAGGGGGCAGGAATTTCGGGCGCGGGATAAAAAAGTCCAGAAAATGACCCGTGACGGCCTGACAGAGAAAAACCTGACGGCAGGTACTGAGCAGAGGATCAGCGGCAGGCTCGCGGATGTATCTTTTGGACGGGAAAAGGCGGAAGATGCGGCTGCAGGGCACCGCGCAAAAAGCCGGACGCAGAAAACCATGTGCGGTGACGGCGCACCTGTGCGTGATGCCGGCAGTGCGGCGGAGGGCAGGAAACGGTATGGGGCAGCGCGGCACAGCCCGATAAAGGAAACTGTAAAGGAAGAAAGGCAGGACGGGGAACCGGCAGCGCCAGAGGAAACAGCGGCACGGGGAGAAACAGCTATGCCCGATCTGCCGGAAAACAGGCATATTTTTGAGGCAGACAGGGCAGAGGCGGCAGATGCTTCCAAAATCCGGGCGGACAGAAAAAAGCGGATGGCGGCAAAATTCTCCGCTGACAGCGAAAAACCGGAGAAGGCTGCACGGCTGCATTATGAAAAAAGCGAGATACCGCCGGAGGAACGCGCCGGGGAGAAAGCCCCGGAAGGGGAAAAGGCTGCTGGGGAAAAGGGGGCGGCAAAGCCGCGCCGGATAAAGCAGTATGAAAAAGCACAAAGGAGGGTGGAAAAAGCGGAAGGGAAACTGATAAAAGCACAGGAAAACCTCCCGGCCCGTACCCGTGTGCGTCTGCAAAAGGAGCATGACAGTGAATCCGGAAAGGTAAAGCGCCGCCTGCGCTTTGAGAAAGAAACCATCCCTGAGAATGAAAAACCGCCCCTGATAAAAAGGGCGGGCAGGGCGGCCGGACGCACGGCATACACGGCGGCTGTCCTGAAAGTACACCAGAAAATCCGCGAAACGGAAGCGGATAACGTGGGCGTGGAAGCCTCACACAAAGCGGAGTTTGCTGTAGAGAGGGGCGCAGGGGCGGCACTGCGGAAAAGGCGGCAGCGTCTCCGGGAAAAACCCTACCGTGAAGTAAGGAAGGCGCAGGGGCGGCTTGCACAGGCAAACGTGGATATGGCCTACCAAAAAAGACTTTCCGAGAATCCGGAACTGGAGAAAAAAGCGCTGGCGAAGTGGATTCAGAAACAGAAGCTGAAACGCAGATATGCGGCTGCGGCCAGGGAAGCGGCAAAGGAGGTAAAACACACCACAAATGTGCTTTCCGCTGCCGGACAGGTGGTGCGGGCGCTGGCGCAGGCTGTAGCTTCCCATAAGGCCGTCCTGGGAATCGTGGGGATCGGCATACTGATCATTTCCATGTTCGGTTCCCTGTTTTCTTCCTGTTCCGCCATGCTTTCCGGCGTACAGTCCGCAGTCATATCCACCTGTTATGTGGCGGATGATGCGGAGATCAACCAGAGCGAACTAAGGTATACCGAACTGGAGACGGATTTACAGATGGAGATTGACCGGACGGAGGAAGATTACCCCGGATATGATGAATACCGTTATAACATCGGGGAGATCGGGCACAACCCCTATGAACTGATGGGCTATCTTTCCGCCGCCTATGATGATTTCACCTATACCCAGGTGGAAGCGGAGTTAAGCCGCCTGTTCGGGGAGCAGTACCAGCTTACAAGGGAGGAAGTCACGGAGATACGCACTTATACGGATGACGAAGGGGAAGAACACGAGTATGAATGGCATGTGCTAAAGACAACGCTGTCCGTACAGCCCCTTTCGGATATAATCGCGGGGAGCCTTGCGCCGGGGGATGCGTCTGACCGGTACGGGGTATATATGCAGACCTGCGGCAACCGCCAGTGTTACGGCAGCCCTTTTGATTTTGCTTGGATAAGCTATGTCACCAGCCCTTACGGGTACAGGGTACACCCCATTACCGCAGAGAAAGACCTGCACAGGGGCGTTGATATCGGCATAGCGGAAGGGACGCCCATTAAAGCGGCACAGGACGGCACCGTGGTATCGGCGGGAAATGCCGGGGACTACGGCTTGTGCGTGGTGATTGAGGGCGAAGATGGTTACTGCTCCCGGTATGCCCACTGTTCGTCCCTTTCCGTAAGCGCAGGGCAGGCGGTAAAACGCGGGGATGTGATTGCCGCCGTAGGAAGCACCGGAAGCAGCACCGGGCCGCACCTGCATCTGGAAGTGACCCATAACGGGGAGTATTTAGACCCTTACTATTATGTGGCAGGGGGCGGGGACGGCTACCTTCCGGGCGGAGGCGCGGCGGGAGGACCTGATTTTGGGGAAGACCCCGGCGCGGCTATGGGGGACGGCAGTTTTGCGGCTATGCTGGCGGAAGCGGAAAAATACTTAGGATACCCTTATGTGTGGGGCGGCTCGTCCCCTTCCACATCTTTTGACTGCTCCGGTTATGTGTCCTGGGTGATCAACCATTCCGGCGTGGGGAATGTGGGCAGGCAGACCGCGCAGGGGCTGTATAACCTGTGTACCCCGGTTTCCAAAGAAAACATGCAGCCGGGAGATTTGATTTTCTTCACAGGGACCTACTCCACGGCAAACCCCGTTACCCATGTGGGGATTTATATAGGGGACGGGAAAATGATACACTGTGGCGATCCGATCTCCTACGCCAATATCAACACAAGCTATTGGTCTGCAAAATTTTACAGCGGCGGCAGGCTGCCATAAAAGGAGGGAATTGCACCGAAATGAAACTTGACAGATTAAAGACAGAACTGGAAAAAGCAAAGCAGAAAGCGGCGGAGTGGCAGGCGCGCATAAAGGATATCGAGCGCCAGATCACGGAACAGGAAAACCTGGAAATCGTACAGGCCGTGCGGAGCGTCACCGCCTCGCCGGAGGAACTGCAAAAAATCCTGGGGATGATCCAGTCCATGAAGGAACTGCCCCAAAACAAACTGACCCAGAAGGAGGAAACAGATCAAAATGAAGAAGAATAGCATACGGTACACATTACCGGCGCTTGTGCTTTGCATAGGCGCTTTTTTTACGCCTGTGACGGCATACGCAAAAGGGGGCGGCGATACCACGCCGCCGTCCATCAGCGCGGAACTGTCAGGGGATACGCTCCATATTGAAGCAGACGATGAGGATTCCGGCGTGGATGCGGTGTATATCGGCACGAAGCGTATCAACTACCGCGTGGATCATGCGATAGACGTGGAATTTGAGGATTATGCCGGGACGGAAACAGAAACGGTGGGTGTTTATGCCATTGATTTTGCCGGGAACCAGTCGGAGGTGGTAGAGGTAAAGAACCCCTATTATGAGGGTACGGCAGATACGGAAGCGGAAAATTCCGCAGAACCCAACCCTTTTACCCCTGCAGGGCAGGCTTCTGTACTGGACAATGCCACCGATGGGGACGGCAAGGAGTTTTATACCTTCATCACGCCGGAGGAAAATGTATTTTACCTTGTGATCGACAACCAGCGGGATTCTGAAAACGTGTATTTCTTAAATGCCGTTACGGAGGATGACTTGGCGGCCCTTGCGGAGAAAGGGGAAAAAGACGGAACCGGGGAGAGCGCTGTGCCGGAAGTTATTGTCTGCACCTGTACGGACAAATGTGAGGCAGGCATGGTAAACACCTCCTGCCCGGTGTGCAAAAATGACCTGTCGGCCTGCACCGGAAAGGAGCAGGCACCGCCTGAGACAGAGGAACCCGCGAAAGAGGACACAAAGAAGGGAAGCGGCGGCGCTTTTATTTTCGTCCTGCTTGCGGCCCTGGCAGTGGGCGGAGCCGGATATTATTTCAAGATATATAAGCCGAAGCATGACCTGGATGATGCCGAGGATTTGGATGAACTTCTGGAGGATGAAGATGAGGCGGAAGTCAATGAGGATTCGGACGGACAGGATATGGCAGTGGAGGCAGGAATGGATATGGATGCCGCCGCTTATGATGATTACCCGGAGGACGATGATCCGGACGGGGAGCCGGAACAGGAGGGGATGGAAGAATGACACGCTTTACGGATTCCCCTTATGAATATCTGATGACACAAAGACCCTATGCGGGAAAGGAGGCGGATGCGGGGCCGCCGCCTTATCCGCCGGAAAGCCGGTGCGCCGGATGCCCTTATGGGAGCGGGAAGCCCTGCATAGGCGTGTGCATGAAAGAACTGCTCCCTGCGTCAAAAAAACATGGAAAGGGAGATGCAAAAATTGGGAAAGACACATAAAAAAGCAGCCCTGCTTGCCGTGTTAGCTGCCGCCACCCTTGCGGGGACAGTTTTCGCCCTGTTCCCGGCATGGGAACGGCACAGGTGTGAGGAGAAACAGGAGGCAATGCTTTCCCGGCTGGAACTGTCTGTGCCGGAAATACAGGCTTTTGAGGAACCGTTGGAAACGGTAAAGGCAGCTTCCGTAACAGCGGTTTCAGTGGATAAAGCGCCTGAAACAGCAGCGGAGCCGGAGAGGGAAAAAATATCGGAGACAGGGGAAAAACAGGAAACAGAAAGAGAGGATGAAGCGGCGGCAGAGCCGGTGACAGCAAAAAGGCCGGAGGGGGATATGCCGCAGGCAGGCGCGGAGATCGGGATTCTTTCTATCCCCAAAATTGATGCGAGGCTGCCGGTGACGGCGGGCGTATCAGAAGAACAGCTTAAAATTTCCGAGGGATGGGTCATGCAGACCGCATTGATCGGGAGCGGGGGAAATGCGGTCATTGCAGGACACCGCAGCTATACCTATGGGAAGCATTTTAACCGCCTGGGGGAACTGGAAGCAGGGGATGAGATATTTTATACGGCGGCGGACGGCACGGAAATGTGTTTCGCTGTAAGTGAAATCCTGACGGTATTGCCGGACGATCCCGCTGTGTTTGATGCACCGACAGAGGGGGCTTCACAGCTTACCCTTTATACCTGCACCCCTGTGAAAGTGGCAACGCACCGGCTCCTTGTCCGTGCGCTGCGTGTGGAAGAATGAGAGGAGGAAACCAGAATGAAACAGATCAAAACATTATTGACAGCGGTATGTTTGTGTATATTTTTGTCTGTCCCTATGACGGCGTTTGCAGCGCCGGAGCCGGAACCTGCCACATGGACGGAAAGCATGGAGGGCAAGCCCGCGGATGCCGGGGAAGATGTGGGAAGCGCTAATTATGAAAGAGTATCGGAAGCAAAGCAGGAAACGGGAACGTCCCCGGAAGCAGGGGAAAAGAAGGGAACAAAGCAGGAAGCAGAGACGGGGCAGGCGGAAGCAAAGACGCAGGCCGCCATGAAAAGTTCCGGCACCCTGCGGATTCAGAACGCTGCGGCGGGCACCGGGGAGAGGCTTTCCGGCGCGGTGTTCGCAGTCTATGAAAAGGATGGCGCAAAGGCAGGGGAAGTTACGTTACAGGAAGGGACAGCCTCCCTCTCCCTGCCTGCGGGTGATTATTACCTGAAACAGCGAAAAGCCCCGTCCGGGTATGGCGTGGAACCTGCCCGGATCGTGTTTGCCATATCAAAAGGAGAGATTACATTAGCGGAGGTGACAAGCGAGATCGACCTGACAAATGTAAACCCGCAGGATATTATCCCCAAAACGGGCCAGACACCCCCTGTCCGGGCATATGCCCTTTCCATCCTCTGTTTTGCAGCCGCCCTCCTTTGCGCCGTTAAGCTGCATCGTATGGATGGTGGGAACCGGAAGAAAGGAGGTGCGCGCTCATGGCAGTCTTAGTCCTTGCGGAGAAGCCCAGCGTTTCACAGGCAATCGCCGCCGCACTCGGCGTGAAAGGGAAGAAAGACGGGTACATAGAGGGGAACGGATATATCATTTCATGGTGTGTGGGACACCTGGTAGGACTTGCCAATGCCGACAATTATGAAGCGCGCTACTCCAGATGGGCCAGGGAGGATCTGCCGATCCTGCCTGACCCGTGGAAATTTACCGTATCCCCCGGAACAAAGAAACAGTTTGGGATTATCAAGTCGCTGATGGGACGTGCGGATGTGACGGAACTTGTAGAAGCCACGGACGCAGGCCGGGAGGGAGAACTGATCTTCCGTCTGGTCTACCGGGAGGCAGGGTGCAGGAAGCCGTTTAAGCGGCTCTGGATTTCCTCAATGGAGGATTCCGCTATCCGGAAGGGGTTTGAAAACCTTGCTCCCAGAGAAACGTATGATGCCCTTTATGAAGCTGCCCTGTGCCGCGCCAAAGCGGACTGGCTGGTTGGGATCAACGCGACGCGCCTGTTTACAACGCTGTATCAGGGAAAGACCCTGAACGTGGGGCGCGTCATGACGCCGACACTGGCGCTCCTTACAGACCGGGAACAGGCAATTACCGGATTTCAGAAAGAAAAATTTTATACCGTAGATTTGGACTGCGGTGGGTTTTGTATATCCAGCGGACGGTTTAAAAGCAGGACGGACGCGGAGAAGCTGCGGAAGCTGTGCGTAGGGAAAGATGCCACGGTGAAGCTGGCAGAAAGGCAGGAAAAAACAGAGAAACCGCCAAAACTGTATGACCTGACCACTTTGCAGAGGGAGGCTAACCGGATATACGGCTATACCGCACAGCAGACATTGGACTATATCCAGCTTTTGTATGAGAAAAAGCTGGCAACCTACCCGCGCACGGATTCCCGCTATCTGACGGAGGATATGGCGGAACGCCTCCCTGCGCTCTGCCGGTTGGTGGCGGCAGCCTTCCCCTTTGCATCCGGTTTTGACGGCAGAGTGGAAGCGGCGCAGGTGGTCTGCAATGCCAAAGTCAGCGACCACCACGCGATCATCCCTACAAAAGAGGCGGCAAAGGCAAATTTAGAGGAACTCCCCACCGGGGAGCGCAACATCCTCTCTCTGATCGCGGCGCGGCTTTTATGCGCTGTCTGCCCGGAGAAACATATTTATGCAGATACGGCGGTGGTATGTACCTGTGCCGGAGTGGAATTTATGGCAAAGGGACATACGGAGACTGCCGCAGGCTGGAAAGGGCTTGAAAAAGCATTCCAGGCGGCGTTAAAGAACAGGCCGGAGGAAGAAAAGGCACAGCCCTTTTTGCCGGAATTTAGCGAGGGGCAGGCTGTGGCAGTAAAGGAAGCCGTGCTGCATGAGGGAACCACAAGCCCGCCGCCGCGCTATACGGAGGATTCCCTCCTTAGCGCAATGGAGAACGCCGGGGCGGAGGAATTTGCACAGATCGAGGACGCGGAGCGCAGGGGTCTTGGCACCCCGGCTACCCGTGCCGGCGTGATTGAAAAGCTGGTAAAGGGCGGGTTTGTGGAGCGGAAAAAGAAACTCCTTGTCCCCACTGAGCGGGGCATGGAACTAATCAAGGTATTGCCGGACAGTGTAAAATCTGCCAGTCTGACCGCCGAGTGGGAAGCTGCCTTAAAGGAGGTGGAGCGCGGGGAATGCTCCCCGGAGGATTTCATGGAAGGGATTACCGGTATGGTGCGCAGCCTGGTGGAATCCTATGGCGATGCACCGATCACGGGGAATGCTTTATCCGCTTCCGGCAGGGAGGCGGTCGGAAAGTGCCCACGGTGCGGGAAACCGGTCTATGAGGGGAAAAAGAGTTTTTTCTGTTCCGCTTATAAAGACGCTGTGCCCTGCGGCTTTGCTCTGTGGAAAGAGAACCCCTATTTTAAGAGCAAGCGCAAGGAACTGACAAAGAAGGTTGCCGCCGCCCTGTTAAAAGACGGGAAGGTGAAAATGACCGGGTTGTATTCCGAAAAGAAAGGGATCATGTATGACGCAACGATTGTCATGGAGGACACAGGCGGAAAGTATGTGAATTTCAGGCTGGAATTTGATAAGAAAAAAGGAAAGGCGGAATAGGAGATGAAAACAGAACGGGAATTAAAAAGAGAGGCCGGAGGGCAGCCCCGGAACGGGGATCACCTGCTGGCGGCAGAACTGTCAGCGGAGCAGAACATGAACATGCTTGACGGAATCCCCAACAATGAAAAGCCCCGCGTAAACCAGAATTATGTGATTCTGGAGAGTGAGGTTGTGGGGCATAAAGAATTTGTCCTGGCACAGAACCCCAACGCGCCGCAGCCCTATGTCACATGGGAACGCAACATGCAGGAGGATGAGCGCAGGGGAGAGGAAAATTTCTATTGGGGGAAATATTTCTGCGATCCAGAAGCGGCGGAAAAGAATTTCCATGACCGGGCTGATGGGGAACGGGAGTATTTAAGGGAATACCGCCCGTCGCTCTTAGAAAGCCTGAGAAAGAACCAGGAGGAAATTGCCCGCCCCGTGGCTCCGGCAGGGGGACGGGAGAAAGGGGAAACGGCGTTATGAAATTATCCAATTATGAGAAAGAGACGATCTATTTATTTAACGAGGCAGACCGGGAGGCAAGCGTGTTCACCTATAATGATGCCTTAAAGAAACAGCTTGGGGAACTGTGCAAATCCCATCCGGAGCAGGTGCGCCGGACGGAGGATAACGGCTATGGCGGGATTACCTTTGCACTCCCGAAGAAATGGCTGAAAATCGCACCGCCCCGCGTCCTGTCTGCGGCGCAGAAGGAGGTTCTGGAGCGGATGAACAAAAAAAGATGGGGCTGACGGTTTTTCAGTTACCGCTTCAGCCCCTTTACAATGTCTGCAATGCTGGCAATCTGGCTGTCTGTCAGCGTTTTGATATCGTCGGCAAGCGCCCCGGCCGCTGTGGGGTTGCGGTTTTCCGCGTCAAAGAACTCCTGCGGCGAGATGCCGAAATAGTCGCAGATATAAAAGAAAACCTGCATGGACGGGAGGGATTTCCCGTTTTCAATCTTGTTGATATAGCTTTCACTCTGCCCCAAAGACAGGCTCATATCCCTTGCGGACACGCCTTTCTGGGCGCGGAGCTGCGACAGCCTTTGCCGAAAAAATTCTTCCATTGTGCATCACCTTCCTTTTCCTATCATTGTATTCCATAGGATAGGTATTTATTGGGAATTGTATTCTCTAAAGAACTTGACATATAGAATATAATTCCCTATAATCAGGCTACATATAGATTTTCAGTATATGCACAGGATAAAGGGGGATACTACGATGAGTATGAGGAAGATTTACCGGGAGATCGCGAGGAAAAACGGCGTGAGCGTAAAGGATGTAAAAAGGGATATGCAGGCGGCGATTGCGGCGGCATACCAAAACCCGCCAAAGGACGGCGGCGTCATATCAGCTTACCAGAGGCAGGTGCCGCGGAAAGGGGAAATCCCCACGCCGGAGGAATTTATACGGTATGCGGCGGGAAAAGTCCGGGAAAGCGTATAAAACTACAAGCTATAAAAACAGCATAAAATAAGAAAAGCCCATGACAAAGGCAGAGCGCCGGTCATGGGCTTTTTTTCTGCAAAAAAGGAGGGAACACATGGCAAGAAAATTACAGCTTGTCTCGGAACTGGCAAACCAGACCGCCCGTAACATCACGCGGGATGTGGACGGCTGGAAGCAGTACCTTGACACGGCTTCACGGCTATACAAGTATAAGTTTGACGAGCAGCTCTTAATCTATGCGCAGCGGCCTGATGCCACGGCCTGTGCGGAGATGGAACTGTGGAATGAAAAAATGCGCCGGTGGGTAAAAGCCGGCTCCAAAGGGATCGCCTTAATCCGCGGCGCGGAAACCGGCAGGCCCCATCTGGAATATGTTTTTGACGTGGCGGACACAAGGCCCGTGCGCGGCGCAAGAATGCCATACTTATGGGAGATGCGGGAGGAACACCATGCGCCTGTCCTTGCCGCCTTAGAGAACCGCTATGGGGAGGGAAGCCGGAAGGAATTAGGGGGCGGGCTGATGGAGATTGCGGCGAAAGCCGTGGAGGAAGCCTGCCCGGAATACCTGCGCGAACTTGCCTACGATGCGGAAGGAAGTTTCTTGGAGGGGCTTGACCAGTTAAACCTTGAGGTATGCTTCCGGGATACGCTGACGGCAAGCGTCCAGTACACCCTCCTTACCCGCTGCGACCTTGACCCTTCCGATTACATGGAGGATGAGGAACTGGCAGGCATCACGGAATTTTCCACGCCGGCTGTCCTCCACCATTTAGGGAGCGCGGCGAGCACCCTGTCAATGGAGATTTTGCAGGAGATTGGAAAAGTGATCAGGAATTATGACCGGGAGGTAATGGCAGGCCGGCAGAAAAATATCCAGAAAACGGCAGAAAATCCCCTTGCAAAATCCACGGACATAGAGTATACTAAAGTCACAGGGCAGTTTAACACTTTAAAGCGTGAAAGCAAAGAAAGGAGCGAAGATCATGGCAGCACTGACATACATAAAGAACGGGGATTATCAGATACCGGAGCTGATGCTGGACGGGGAGGAAGAACTGGAGGAGATGCCGATCGGGAAGTACGGGATGCTGCGGCAGACCTTCCTCATGGAGAACCATCACGGGACGTACACCTCCATGCTGCTGACGGGGAGGCTGATCCCCCACTTACGGCAGATAGACGGACAGGCGCAGGAGCAGGTAGACCGGACAGTGGCAGAGATGATGAAACAGCAGGGAGTGGACGAGAGCCTGAAAGAACGCGATCAGATGGCGTGGGTGCAGGCAGTCAACAGCCTGACGGCACAGGCGGAGGAAGCGGTGCTTCAGGAGATCGTTTACAGGTAAGACAGGAAGAACAAAAAAATGAGAAAGAGCAGGAAACGGCGGGTGATGAACCCGCCGTTTCTGCGCCCGCATATTTCCAGCTTTCCCTTTTCCCAACAGTGGAGGAACAGGTAGAGCGCATTTCACAGGCAAAAACGGAAGAAAAAACAAAAGATTCCGCCGCCCGTGGAAAAAAGCCGGTGCCGGAAGTTCCAAAAGGCGTGATTGGACGCGCGCTCACCAGCGGCGGGAATGAAAAAAACAGCGCCATGCGGATTGCCGCCTTTTACCAGAAATCCCCCTCTGTCGAAGCCGCCGCCGCTTTCCTGCAAAAAGAGTACGGCACAGGAGGCAAGGGGCTTACGGTTGCCGGGGAAAAATACGCTTTATGGTTTGATAAGGAAGGAATAAAGATCGCGCCCGGACGCACTGCCAATGTCCCCGGCGCTACCCTTGTAACCTGGGAACAGGCGGCGGAGCAGGTATCGGAACTTCTGGAAGAAGGCATCTATGCCACGCAGGAAATATTAGATACCGCAAGGGGAAATGAGTACCAGGAACTGGCGGCAAAGCTGTGGTATCTGCGGCAGGATTTAAGCGAAGAAGCAGTGGAGGGCGGTTTCCTGCCGCATGTTTCAGAACTGTACGGGGGATTCCCTGACAGCACGGAAAAGATTGCAGGGCTTTTGGAGGAAAAGGAGAGCCGTGATATTTTTGTTTCCGAACTTACCGATTTTGTCCGCGCTTATGAGGCAGACCGTGGCCTTATGCGTTTCCATTTCCATAACCCGCAGGAGATATTAAACAGCCTTTTCAATCTTGACATAGAGCCGAGGCAGTTCCACGGCACGGAGGGGTTTGAGCCGGCAAAGGGCAGCTTTATCACGGAAGATGAGATTGACAGGATGTTTATGCGCGGAAGCGGTGTCTCCGAGGGGAAAATGCGTATTTATTCGTTTTTCTGCCAGAGGCACGATGCGAAGGAGCGGGCGGATTTCCTGAAAAATGAGTACGGAACTGGTGGCGGTGGGAACATTGGATATGACGAATGGCATGATTCCAAAGGGATAAAATTCACCCGCTGTGATGACGCTTCCGGTTTTAAAGGGTATGACACGGTAAAAATGAACTGGAACCAGGCACAGAAGCGGATCGGGGAACTGATTGATGCCGGAAGATACTTAAACCCGAAAGAAATGGCGTATACCTCCGAGTATGAAAAGATACGGCTTGCGCGGAGCATATACGCCTTTTATTTTTACTGCCCCAATACCCCGAACCCCAGCAATTCCATTGAATGGGATGTGGATGCGGCGGAGCGGGATTTTAAGCCTATGCTGGATGATGCCAAAATCAGCGCGGCATTGTATGAGGATATGCTGGAATCCTTTGCCACCGTAACGCCGGAAGAAAGCCGCAGTTACGGCATCATGCAGAGGGCTATTGAAGATATGGGCGCATACCAGAGGGGAGAATACTCCCTGTTTACGCCGCTGCCGGAGGAAACCCTGCGGGCGGAAAGGCAGAAAAGGGAGGCGGCAAAAAAGGAAGCAAAAGAGAAGCAGGACGCATCCAGAAAGGAAAAGGAACCTTTAGGGGAACTGGAAGCCGCCGCCCGCGCCCTTGCCAAAAAACAGAAGAACCTTGCAAAAGAACAGCCGGGGAAAGTGAAAGAAAGGCCGGACGGCCAGCTTACTTTTGATTTTATGGCTGTAAATGAGGAAGATGCAGGGCAGGCGGATACTGCCTCAAGTAAAACCGGTTCTGACCTGGAACAGATAAAGGAGCAGGAGGAAGCCGTCCTTTCCCATTACGATATTGGCTATGGCTTTCTGGGGAACGGCCTGACCGTGTGGAACCGCCTGGAAGAAGAACATGGGGATTATAAGACGGTTGCCCATATAGACGCTGACAGGAGTGTGACATTTTACGATGAAGGTCTGCCGGAGGCCATCAAGGAACAGATACGGAAAGTAGCGGCCGAGACACAGACGAATATTTCCGCCATACAGGAGACGCCTGTATTTTCTACACCAACCCAGGCGGAACCGGAAATACGGGCGGAGGAAGATACAAAAGCGTCCCCTGCGGGGAAATCTGCGGCAGAGTTATACAGGGAAGCGCTTTCCATGCTGAGTGACGTGGTGCGGCAGAGCAGTTTCTATTCTTACCTGCGTGACCGTGAGACGGACTATGACAGCGCAGCGGCAGAACTGGACAATGAACTTGGATTTTTTATCAATGAGATTGTGGAGAGCCAGCCGGATTTATATGATGCTTTCCAGTCCCTTCCCATGTTCAGGGCGTGGATGGTGGAGGATATTTTAGAGCGCACCTATCAGGATGTGGTGACAGACAGAAGGGACGCGATAGAGAGACATGCCGGGGAGCCGGATGCGCCGGAATGGGCAAAGGAAACAGGGGCAGCTTCTGTGCAGAGACAGGCCGCCCCGGAAGATGCGGAACCGATAGAATCCGGAAATACGGACAATCTGCTGACGGAAGAAAACAGAGGGCAGGAAAAAGCCGGCGCGGGAGAGGCGGAGACACAGGATAAGAAGAAGGGCAGGACGTTACCGGAACTGAATTACCGGGCATTTATGCGGCTGTTCCCTGATTTTACCGGCCAGCATTACACCGCTATGCAGTTACGGGCGGGAGAGGCCATGATGCCGCTGCACATAGAGGCTGTGGGCAGCAATGAAATCTCCATAGCACATTATTACCGGCAGAACGGTGATTCTATGGCTGACCCGGAGATGACCTTCCGGATCGACCACGAAAAAGGGACATTGGAGCCGCTTACTTATCAGCAGGACAGCATGGGGATGTACCAGCAGGTTTATCCCGAACCCGGAAGATGGATTCCGAAACTCCGCAAAGATTTAAACCGCTTTGCCAACCAATGGTTCCATAACATCGAAGAACAGAGGTACCGCCCGGAGCGGGCCGTTATGGAGGCAGATGGAGACCGGAAAGAGATTTTCTATCAGGACGGAAAACCCGTCATTAAGGAGGAACCCGCGCCGGTCTTGGAAGGAACAGAAAAAGATACCGGAACCGTGCAGGCAGAAACAGACCTTGCCCCCAATGTGGAGGAATATTTAAACCTCAAAACAGAACATCCGGATAAGCTGGTGGGCGTACAGGTGGGGGAATACATCCTGTTTTACGGCAAAGACGCGGAGGCGGCAGCCCCTGCCCTTTCCGCAAAGCTGCTTACAAGAGAGATTGACGGGCTTGGGGAGACTTCCGTTACCGGGGGCAGGGTATGGCAGGCGGTAGTAAAAGACCTTTTGGAGCATGGGCAGAGCGTTGTCATTGCCAGACCGGACCCGGAGCGCGGGGAAAACGCCCCTTATGAGATTGTAAAGGAGAGGGACATTGCCGACTACATCCCTCTTGGGATGAAGCTGACCATTGACGGGCGGCACATGGAGGTTGACAGCATTGACTATGAAAAAGGGCGTGTCAGCCTGAAAGATCTGGATATGCAGGGGTGGTTTCCGATTTTCCGGGAGGAATCTGTCCCCTTTGTCCGGGAATGTGTGGAACAGGAGTGGGAGAATGATTTAGAACATGGAAATTTCCCGGAAGATATGGCACAGGCAGGGATGGATGCCGGAGGGCAGGCGGAAGAAGCACATGCAGCGCCGGAGCCGGAAAAAGACGCCGTTTACAGAGAAGAAGCGGAAACGCAGGTGCCGGACAGCCGGGATATGGAGGAAGCGAAGCGCCTGATCGAAGATTTCTGCCTTGAGGAATACAATGAGGACAGCGTGGATTTTACCAACCTGGAAGAAGTCGGGATTGCCTACGGCACCACGGAAAACGGCGGCTTTGAGGTTCAGGTGAATGTTGACCTGATCCACTTTTCCTTCAGCCAGTTTGTGGACGGGAAATGTGTGGAGAAACGGCAGTATGACAGCCTGCGGGAGATGATTGACGGGGAACTGGCATTTCTGGACTATGACCAGCTTATCTATGTGGAGCCACATATACAGGAACAGTTGGAGGCCGGCCTGAATGAAAAAATCCGGTGGGAGGAAATGCAGGGAGCCAGGGAAGGCGTTTTCCCTACGGAACCTGAAAGCGCAGACAGGGAGGAAGAAGAACCACCGGAGATGGTGGAGATTGAGGGCGGGCAGGTTATCAACGCAGAAACGGTGGGAGTTTACAGTAAGGGGCTTCCTTATGAGATTGTTGTGGAGAAGCTCCATACCGGCCCTGACCGCAGTAATTTCCGCATCACGGACGATTCGCTGGGAGAGGGCGGGCAGAAAACAAAATACCAGAATAACATCGCTGCAATCCGGACTTTAAAACAGATTGAAGCGGAAAACCGCCTTGCCACACCGCAGGAACAGGAGGTTTTATCAAAATATGTAGGGTGGGGCGGGCTTTACCAGGCATTTGACGCGGATAATCAAAAATGGGGGAAGGAATACGGAGAACTAAAGGAACTGCTGACCCCGGAAGAATATGAATCGGCGCGCAGCACAGTCTTGAATGCCCACTATACAAGCCCTGTTGTGATTAAGGCAATGTACGAAGCGGTAAAACGCATGGGCTTTAAGCCGGGGAACATCCTGGAGCCGTCCTGCGGCATCGGGAACTTCTTCGGGCTTGTGCCGGAAGAATTTGAAAAATCGAACCTTTACGGCGTAGAACTGGATTCCCTGACCGGGCGCATCGCAAAGCAGCTTTACCAGAAAGCGGATATTACCGTGGGCGGGTTTGAAACCACCGACCATCCGGGCGACTTTTTTGACCTTGCGGTGGGGAATGTGCCTTTCGGGGAGTACAAGGTGCATGACAGGCAGTATGATAAGCAGAATCTTTTGATACACGATTATTTCCTCACAAAAACACTGGACAAAGTGCGTCCGGGCGGCGTTGTGGCCTTTATTACCTCAAAGGGGACAATGGATAAGGCAAACGGCAGGGTGCGGGAGGCGCTGGCGCAGAAAGCCGACCTTTTGGGGGCAGTGCGCCTGCCGAATAACGCATTTAAAGCCAATGCGGGTACGGAGGTGACGGCGGACATCCTGTTTTTCCAGAAACGGGGCAGCGCGCCGGAAAAGCTCCCGGATTGGGTGAACGTAGGACAGACAGAGGACGGCGTACCCTTAAACAATTATTATCTGCAGCACCCGGAGATGGTGCTGGGCAGGATGGCTTTCTGGGAGAATATGTACGGAAATGCCACGGAAACGGCATGTATACCGCTTGAAGGGGCTGACCTGAAAAAGCAGCTTGCAGAGGCGGTAACGCATATCGGGGCACCGGATCAAGAACTCCTGCACATGGACGCGCCGGAGCAGGAAGGAAAAGAAAAAGAGGAAACCA
Organism: Lachnospiraceae bacterium 28-4; assembly: GCA_000403275.2. Taxonomy (GTDB): domain Bacteria; phylum Bacillota; class Clostridia; order Lachnospirales; family Lachnospiraceae; genus Kineothrix. The sequence continues at coordinate 1,261,503 of KE159598.1, read as the reverse complement.
TACCGGCAGACCCGCAGGTACGCAATTTCAGCTTTGCCGAAAAGGACGGGAAACTCTATTTCCGGGAAAACTCGCGCATGAAGCGCATGGAAGTCGGGAAAATGCCTGCCGCCCGCATCCGGGGCATGATCGCGATCCGGGACAGCGCAAGGCAGCTCATAGATTTACAGCTTAACGGTGCGGATGATGCACAGATCGGGAAAGAGCAGGAGCGGCTCAATACACTCTATGACAATTTCCAGAAGAAATACGGCCTGCTTAACAGCGCCGGGAACCGCCTTGCTTTTAGACAGGATTCCTCTTACCCGCTGTTATGTTCCCTGGAGGTATTGGACGAGGAAGGGAATTTAAAGCGCAAGGCTGATATGTTCACAAAGCGGACAATCCAGCACCGGCAAAGCGTTACAAGCGTGGATACGGCGGTGGAGGCGCTGGGCGTTTCCATCGGGGAGAGGGCCTGTGTGGATTTGGGATTCATGGCATCCCTGATGGGCGGGAGCGATAAAATACCGCAGATCATTTCAGACTTAAAGGGCATTATCTTCAAAGACCCGGACAGCGGCCCGGCTGTCATTTCGGAGGAAAATACGGACTGGCAAAAGGGCTGGCAGACTGCGGATGAATACCTTTCCGGCAATGTGCGGAAAAAACTGGAAAGGGCAAAAAAAGCAGCGGAGGAATACCCGGAATTTGCCGCCAACGTAGAGGCGCTTACTGCGGTGCAGCCGAAAGACCTGACTGCGCCGGAAATAAGCGTCCGCATCGGCGCACCCTGGATAGATACAAAATATTACAGGCAGTTTTTGTTTGAACTGCTCCAGACACCGGGGCGGCTCCAGAACGGGAGAATAGACGTGATGTATTCAGACGTGACAGGGGAATGGAGGATAAAGGGAAAATCGGAGGACAGCATCACGAACACCCGCGTCCACACCACCTACGGCACAAAGCGGATCAATGCCTATGAGATTTTTGAAGCCAGTTTAAACCAGCGCAGCGTCCAGATTTTCGATACGCACACGGATATAGAAGGGAAAGAAACCCGTGTGCTGAATGAGAAAGAGACGGCCATCGCGCAGCAGAAGCAGGATGCCATGAAAGAGGCTTTCCATGACTGGATTTTCAAAGACCCGGACAGGCGCGCGGATTTATGCGGCATTTACAACAAGCTGTTCAATTCCACCCGTCCCCGCGAATATGACGGGAGGCATATCAATTTTATCGGGATGAACCCGGAGATAAAGCTGGAGCCGCACCAGAGGAACGCGGTCGCGCGTATCCTGTACGGCGGTAATTCGCTGCTCGCCCATGTGGTAGGCGCGGGAAAGACGTATGAGATGATAGCGGCGGCGATGGAGAGCAAGCGGCTTGGACTGTGCAAAAAATCCATCATGGTTGTGCCGAACCACCTGACGGAACAGTGGGGCGGCGATTTTTTAACCCTTTACCCCGGCGCGAAGGTGCTTGTAGCCACAAAAAAGGATTTTGAGCCGAAGAACCGCAAAAAGTTCTGCGCGCGGATTGCCACCGGCGATTATGACGCGGTTATCATCGGCCACTCGCAGTTTGAGAAAATCCCTATTTCACCGGAGCGGCAGGCGGCCATCATACAGGGACAGATTGACGAGATCGTGGATGCCATTGCGGAAGCGAAGGCAAATAAAGAGGAAAAATTCACGGTCAAGCAGATGGAAAAAACAAAAAAGAACCTGGAAGCTAAGATTAAGAAACTTTATGACAAGAAAAAAGATGACACCGTTACCTTTGAGGAGCTGGGCGTTGACCGTCTTTTCGTAGACGAGGCACATAGTTTTAAAAACCTTTACATGCATACGAAAATGCGTAATGTTGCGGGCATCAGCCAGACGGACGCGCAGAAGTCCAGCGATATGTTTGCAAAGTGCCGCTATATGGATGAAATCACTGGCGGGCGCGGCGTGGTCTTTGCCACCGGCACCCCGGTAAGCAACTCAATGGTAGAACTTTATACCATGATGCGCTATCTCCAGTACAGTATGCTGGAGGAAGGATACCGGGACAGCACGGGGAAGGTGCGGAGCCTGAAACACTTTGACAACTGGGCGGCGACCTTCGGGGAGCAGGTGACGGCGGTGGAATTAAAGCCGGAGGGGACGGGGTTCCGCTTAAAGACCCGGTTTGCACGTTTTTATAATCTGCCGGAACTGATTAACCGCTGGAAAGAGGCTGCTGACATCCAGACGGCGGATATGTTAAAGCTCCCGGTGCCGGAAGCGGAGTATATCACGATACAGACGGAACCTAGCCAGGCGCAGAAAGCGATGGTACAGTCCCTTGCGGAGAGGGCGGAAAAAATACGGAAGGAGAAAATAGACCCCCGGATCGACAACATGTTGAAGATAACGTCGGACGGGCGCAAGTTAGCTTTAGACCAGCGCATTATGAACCCGTTGCTTCCTGATGACCCCGGAAGCAAGGTGAACGCCTGCGTGGACAATGTATTTAGAATCTGGCAGGAGAGTACGGAAACAAAGGGCACACAGCTCATCTTTTCAGACCTCTCCACGCCGAAGGGGAGGGCGGAGCCGAAAAAGGAAGAAGCAAAAGAGGGAGCAGAGGGAGCGGAAGCTGAGGGGGAAGCCGCAGCAACGGAGGAAGAAACCATCATGGAGGCAAGCGTCTATGAGGACATCCGCAAGAAGCTGATCGCAAAGGGAATCCCGCCGCAGGAGATCGCTTTTATCCATGATGCCAATACAGAGGCGCAGAAAGCGGAACTGTTTGCAAAAGTGCGGAATGGACAGGTGCGCGTGCTTCTCGGCAGCACACAGAAGATGGGGGCCGGAACCAACGTGCAGACAAAACTCGTAGCGTCCCATGACCTGGACTGCCCCTGGCGTCCTGCGGATTTGGAGCAGCGCGCCGGGAGGATTGTAAGGCGCGGCAACGAGAATAAAAAGGTAAGGATTTTCCGGTATGTCACAAAGGGCACCTTTGATGCCTACACCTGGGGGCTGGTGGAGTCGAAGCAGAAATTTATCGGCCAGATCATGACCTCCAAAAGCCCGGCCCGCTCCATTGAGGATGTGGACGCCACCGCCCTGTCCTATGCGGAGGTGAAGATGCTGGCCACGGGTGATACCAGGATTAAGGAAAAAATGGATTTGGATATCCAGGTGACGAAGCTGAAAATGCTGAAATCCAACCACCAGGCGCAGCAGTACGAGATGCAGGATAAAGTGCGGGGCTATTACCCCAATAAGATAAAAGAAACCCAGCTTTACATCGACTGCCTGAATGCCGACCTGCCGGTACTGGAGGCACATCCGGCCAAAGAAGATGCTTTTTCCATGACTGTTATGGGGACGGCATACACGGAGCGCAAGGAAGCGGGCAAGGCAATCGTGGCGGCCTGCCGTCTGATGGATGACCCAGGCAAGGAGATTGAACTTGGGGAGTACCGTGGTTTTCCCATGAAACTGTGCTTTGACGGCGCGAAATTCAAAGTGACCATGAAACAGCACCTGACCCATACGGCGGAACTTTCCGATGATGTGGTGGGGAACATTACCCGTATTAACAATGCGCTGGAGAAAATCCCCCAGAGCCTGGAACGCCACAAGGAGAATATGGCGCGCCTGCACAAAGAACTGGAAAGCGCGAAAGAGGAAGCGGAGAGGCCCTTTGCACAGGAGGCGGAACTTCTGGAAAAATCCGCGCGTCTGGCGGAACTTAACACGGTGCTTGACAACGAGGAAAAAGGGCGCGGCGGGGAACCGGCGCGGAAGCTGGAGGAAGATGAGGGGCGGGGGAATGAAAAACCCTCCATCCTGAAAAGTTTAAAAGAATATGAGCGGCCTGCGCCGGTTCCTTATGGAGCGGAGCGCGGGCAGGAAAGGGAGGCGATCTGATGCGGAAAGAGGAGGGGCGCACCATCGGGCTTTACTTTATGGTAAGCCCGGAGGAAATGGCCCTGATCAGGAAAAAGATGGAACAGGCAGGCACAAAGAACAAACGTGCCTACCTGCGGAAGATGGCGGTTGACGGCTATATCGTCAATCTGGATATGGGGAGCGTGAAGGAGCTTACAAAACTTCTGCGCTCCCTGGCGGCAAACACAAACCAGATTGCCCGCCGCTGTAACGAGACGCGCAGCCTTTACGCTGAGGATGTAGAGGATCTGCGGAAAGGCTATGCGGCGGCACAGGCGGGGCTTCTGGAACTGTTAAGGAAATTTGCAAGCCTGTAGGGACATACGGGCGCAGGGATTAGCTTCTCTGCGCCCACTTTTTTTATTTGGAGGTGATAGGGATATGCCGGGAGTGACAAAGGAACAGATCGCACGGGCGAAGGAATGGGATTTACTGTCTTATTTACAGGCTTTTGAGCCGCAGGAATTACGAAAATGCGGAGGAAGGGAATACCGGACCGTGACCCATGACAGCCTGAAAATCTCCAACGGCAAATGGAACTGGCACAGCCGGGGGATCGGGGGCAGGACGGCGTTAGATTATCTGGTCAAGGTGCGCGGCATGGATTTTGTTTCAGCGGTGGAGACGCTCTGCGGGGAACGGGGTGCGGCTGTCCGGACGCCCTCTGAGATTCCATCCGGAGAGAAACCCGGAAAGCCGTTTACACTGCCGCAGGAAAACCGGTGCGGGACGGCGGCAGTGTCCTATCTGCTGGGCAGGGGGATTGATGCGGAAGTGATCAGCCAGTGCATCAGGGAAGGGATTCTGTATGAGTCCCGCGGCTACCATAACTGTGTCTTTGTGGGAAAAGACAGTGCGGGGAAAGCGCGTTATGCCTGCCTGCGCGGGATATACGGCACTTTTAAAAATGATGTGGACGGGAGCGATAAGCGTTACAGTTTTTCGCTGCCCTCTGCGGAGAAAGACAGCCCCTATGTTGCCGTGACGGAAAGCCCCATTGACGCGCTTTCCGTAGCGTCCTTACTTAAAATGCAGGGGGAGGACTGGACGAAGAACCATTACCTTTCCCTGGGCGGCACGGCTCCCCGTGCGCTGCTTGGGTTCCTGCATGACCATCCGGCTGTCAACTGCATCAGCCTGTGCCTGGATAATGACAGGGCAGGGCTTTCCGGCATGGAGAAAATCAGGGAGGCGCTAAAGGAAGATGCAGAACTTTCCCGGCGCGTCAGGGTGGTCGTGGATAACCCGCCGCCCGATTTCGGTGGGAAAGACTATAATGAGCTGTTGCAGAAAGCAGCCGCCAGGTATGCGGCGGCAAAAAGGGAAAAGACAAAGCCGGGCTGCGGCATGGAAAAATAAAAAGGAAGGGGGATACGGATATGGCAATTTCAGACCTGCTCCCACGGAAGGCAATGGGGAGCAAGACGCGGGGGCAGACGCTCCATGACCGGCTGGATTATGACCAGAAAAAGGAAAAGACCGAGGACGGGGAATTGGTATCGTCCTATATGTGCTGCCCGGAAACCGCCGCTGAAGAATTTGAGATGAGCAAACTGATCTACGAAACGTCCACCGGGCGGAGCCAGCCGAAAGACAGGGATATCATTGCCTACCGTATCATCCAGTCCTTCAAGCCGGGGGAGATCACGCCGGAGGAAGCGAATAAGCTGGGGTATGAACTGGCGATGAAATTTACAAAAGGGAAGCATCAGTTTATTGTTTCAACCCATGTGGATAAAGCCCACATCCATAACCATGTGGAGTTTAACAGCACCAATTTAGAGTGTGACGGCAAATTCAACAATTATAAAAATTCCTCGTTCGCCCTGCGCAGGCTCAATGACCAGATATGCAGGGAACACGGTTATTCCGTGATCGAAAACCCGAAAGCGAAAGGGCAGCGGTATCAGGAAAAAGCGGCGGCAAAACGGGGGCGCAGCTTTAAGGAAAGGCTGCGGCAGACGATTGACGGGGCGCTTCCCGGATGCAGGGATTTTGAAGAATTTTTATCCCGTATGCGGGCAGAGGGATATGAGATCAAGCGCCGGGGAAAGTCTTTGGAGTTCCGTGCGCCGGGGCAGGAGAATTTCACTCGTTCTTTCCGTCTGGGGGAGGACTATACGGAGGCCGCATTAAAGGAACGGATCGGCAAAGCCCGCACCGGGACGGAGACAAAATCAAAAGGCCAGACAGCAGCAAGGGATGTCAACCTCCTTGTGGATATCCAGGCAAAAATGCAGGCAGGAAAAGGGAAAGGCTATGAACGGTGGGCGAAAGTTTTCAACCTGAAAGAAGCGGCAAAGACTTTAAATTTCCTTGTGGAGAACGGCGTGGCCGATTATGGGGAACTGGCGGCGCGGGCAGATGCTGCCGGGGAAAAATTTGATGCGCTTTCTGTCCGCATCAGGCAGCTTGAGGGGCGCATGGCCGGGAACGCGCAGTTAAAAACGCACATCATCAATTACTCCAAAACGCGGGAGGTTTATAAGGAATATAAGAAGTCGCGCCACAAAAAAGAATACCTTGCCGGACACGCGGAAGAAATTAAAAAGCATGAGGCGGCAAAGGCGGCCTTTGATGCGCTGGATGGAAAGCCGATACCGAAAGTGGCACAATTATCTCAAGAATATGCCGCGCTCCTGGCAGAGAAAAAAGAGTGCTATGAGGAATATAAGGCGGCGCGGAAAGAAATGGTAGATTACCAGACGGCGAAGCACAATGTTGATATTATTTTAGGTCTGGAACCGCAGGAAGCGGAGAAGAAAAAAGAAACGGAACGCTGACAGTAAAAAAAGAGGAAACCAGAGGGGATTGCCCTTTTGGTTTCCTCTTTTTTTATTGCTCTTTTTCAGGAAATGGCGGCTGCGGGGAATGGTATCATTTTTCGGAAGATTGCGAATTTAGTATTGCTTCCGCTTTATCTGCGCGTTCATGCTCCCGCTTCCACAATTCTTCATTTATCTCTATGCTCTTGCCCCAGGAAAGGAGCGTTATAAAGAGGGCAGTCCGTAAATCTTCTTCGGGAATCTGTGCGACGGCGGACATAAGTTCATCACGGTCGGTTATCCCGGATAACGATTTGAAATCTTCATAAGTGAACATGTTTTTTCCTCCCATGTATGATAGGCTTTATTATAATGGTGGATTGGGAAAAAAGCAAGAAACCGCAGACTTGATTCTGCCTGTGCTATAAAAGGAACATAAGTTTTTCCTTCCTGCGCGGAGGTGCGGGAAGCAGCGACCGCATGGGAGAAAACTCAGGCTGTGCATGAGTGGAAAGCCACGCCGCAAGGCGTGTTCGCAAAAGAACGAAAGTGATTTTTGCCGGGGATTGGGGTGTCCCCAACAAGCATAGCGAGGCACCGTAAGGTGCCGGAGCGGGGATAGCGATATTCGTAAAGAATATCGTTATCCATTGCTTGCCACTGCTAAAATTACTGGTTATAAAAAACCCGTGTTCATTTTTGAACCCTCTGAACCCACTCATATTTTCAGCACCACATCTACATAAAACTCCGTTCCGCTGTTGGAAGCCTGTGCCGAACCGCCGTACTTTTCTGCTGCTGCTGCAATGGCAGCAAGCCCGATCCCGTTTCCGCCGTGCTTCGTGGAACGGTAGCCGTCCTTCCCTTTCCGCACCCTGCCGTCAAAGTTGTTGGTGGAAACGATGTACAGACTGCTTTTATGGCGGATTTCCGTGGTCAGGCAGAAATACCGCCTGCCCTCCGGCACGGTAAGGCACCCGTCGATGGCGTTCTCTATCAGGTTCCCGAACAGGGAAACGATGTCAAGTTCATTGGCAGGCGTAAGCTCCGGCAGTTCAATATGCCAGTCTGTGTCTATGCCTGCTGAAACAGCTATCTCGTGATAGTGGCTAAACAGCGCATTGAGGGCAGCGCTGGCACAGTAATTTGAGGGTGCATTTTCCGCAAGGCTGACCTCGTATGTCGCAAGATGTGTCTGGATGCTGCCGATGTCCCCTTTTTCTGCAAGGGAAGAAAGCAGGCGCACGGAATGGCGGAAGTCATGCCGCAGACGTGCAGTCTGACGCATATGCTCCTGCAATGTCCGGTACTGGCGTGCCTGCATTTCAAGAAGCTGTGTGTGTTCCTTCAGCTCGGCGTGTTCCAGTATAACGCTTGTCCCCAGGTAAAGGAGCACATAAATTGCTGTAAGGATTGCAAACAGGCAGCCCTCCAGTAGCAGGAAAAGGGAAAACATACGCCCTGTATGGAGGGTGCTGTAGGACTGGGGGACAGCCGCTATATTGAAGAACAGAAAGACAGAGGACAATATGACGGTGGAGTACCATATCTTTGGAGTGTCCAGACAGTCGATAATCCTGAAAAAAAGCCCGCAGGCAGGCTGTGCGAAAGCGGCGGCAACCAGACAGGAAAGCACAAGCCGGAAAAAAGCCGCTTCCACAGAGAAGTCCGCCGCACCCGACGCCGGATGAAGAAAAGCGTCAAAGGCATAGGCGAACTGTGCCGGAAAGGTATGGACGGCACAGACACCCACATAGACGGCAAGGCATTTTGGCAGGCTTGCTGTCACGGTGCAGCGGTATGGGAAAAAGAACAGGATGAGGGACGGCAGGAGGATGATATTTACATCAATCCGCAGTAAGACGCTTAAAGCGGAGCAGAGAAAAGCATATGGGAGCAGGACAGCCATGAATAGTGCGGCTGTCTTACGCAGGGTGTACTTCATCTGGTTCTTCATTACATAATAGCAGGATGCCCCCGAAGGAAGCAGTACCAGAAGCACCAGCAGCGCCGATAACCATTTTTCCATATCCATGTTCAGTCCCCCTTCCTGATGCCTTCCGGCACAGGGCGTCCGGCAAAGTGTGCCTGACGCTCCCGTATCTTCCTGAAATTGTAATCCCTCGCCGCCTGTTCGATTTTCAGGCGGTCCCGCACACGGATTGGCAGCTTTGCGCCGTTTTCCAGCACACAGCAGTTGTCCGTAAATTCAAGGATGCAGCCAGCGTTTACCATGATACCCTTATTGACGGCAAGGAAGCGGGAATCCCCATCTGTAAGCATTACAAATTCCGGCATGGTCATGCGGCAGTGCAGGGTTTCCCCGTTTGAAAGGGCGATGTCAAGATAATGTGCGTCCGTAATGACGGAGGAAATCTCGTCAAGGAATACATGAATGGTTTTCCTGCCGTTTATTACCTCTATGTATTTTTGCAGTGGGGGAAGCATTTCCAGAATGTCCCCAAGGACTTTGAATATACGCTGCGGGGAGAAAGGCTTGATAATATATTCAAACGCATGGCAGGAGAAGGCGTCCGGCATAAAGTCCGAGCTGGAAGTCAGAAACACGAGGACACACCTGTTGTCCATGCTCCGGATTTTTTGTGCGGCGGCAACGCCGTCCATGCCGTCCATGTAAATGTCCATAAAAACGGCATCAAAACAGCCGCCTGCAGAAAAGCTGCCGTCCCCGAATGCCTTAAAGAAGCCTTCCGCATTCAGGAATGGGACAGTTTCCACATGGCAGTGGCGCTGTGCGCCAAAGTCGCAGACAAGCCCTGCCATTTCGTCCAGATAGTTCTGTTCATCATCTACTAAAGCAATCTTCAAACTGGTTTCACCTCAAATCCATAAAAAATCAAATATAATCATACAACAAAAAAAGACATTTTTCAAACCTGTCAAGACCTGATTTATAAAATCTGCCTGACGTTCTTGCCAGAAAATTGACGTTCCTGCCAAAAGTCTTGTTTTTTTTCGGAAATCTATTATAATAAAGTGAAATTTTTTGCCAAAGGAGGTTGACAGGATATGCCGGAATGCCTGATAATTAACAGACAGACAGACAGACAGACAGACAGACAGACAGACAGACAGACAGACAGACAGACAGACAGACAGACAGACAGACAGACAGACAGACATTATAAATCTGTCTTTTTGCCGTATCTTTTTATATATCGTGTTATTAAATATAAGACCGCCGGAGGCGGGGATTTCCTGCGGGGCTTTTATGCCCTGTGGAATGACCCGTTCCCCGGCGGTTTTTTTGCGTCTTTAAACAGGATAAGGAGGAGTGGGATATGGATGCTGTCATCTATACAAAGAGCATACCGGAATATGAAATGCTTTCCGGGATACTTGCGGATGAACTGTCAGATGTTACGGTAAGCCGGGGCGTGATTGACAGGGAGTACCATCTTGAGCGGGAATATGATGTTGTGGTAGTGGGCATAAACGGCGCACAGGGGATGGAGCTGGTGTGTAAATACCGGGAACTGTATGGAAATACGCTGGTGATCTGGATTACGGACGATCCCTATTTTGCAAGGGAGGCGATACGGACGCATAGTTTCGACTTTATCGTGCGCCCGCTGGAGGAAACGAGGTTCAGGGAGCCGCTTAGGAGGATAAAGGAAGGAGATATTGCCATATGGCAGAGATGGTCTGTGAAAGCCCCGGTTTATCAGGATATCTGTGAAGGAAATGTTTCGGAACGGAGGGAAATTCCTCTGCCCCCGCAGGGGCAGGAGCATTTTTCCTTCGGAAAAGCAAGGAGGAATGGAACGATATGGAAAAGGATAAAGGATTATTTTCTTTCAGAAAACACCCTGTAGGGGATTTTCTGGATGAAAAAGAGGGAAGAAAACGAAAAGGGGGCAGGCTGCGTCAAAGCATGGGCTTCCTGATGGCGGCGGCTTTAATATTCAATACGCTGCCTGCCAGCGGGCTTGCCGTGTCTGCTTCGGGCAGGGAAGCGGGGCTTTGTGAACATCACACGGAGCATACGCCGGACTGCGGTTATAGGGAAGCACAGCCGTGTACCCATGAGCATACGGAAGAATGTTATAAAACTGTTACGGAGTGTGTGCATACGCATACGGACGGGTGCTATCCGGAAACGGGGGAAACGGAGGAAAGCATGGGAGAGGGAAATGCTACGCCCTCTGATGCAGGGAATCGGGAGCCGTCACTCTGTACCCATGTATGCAGTGAGGAAAGCGGCTGTGTCACAAAGGTGCTGGACTGTCATCACGAGCATGACGAAAGCTGCGGTTATCAAGAAGCGCAGGACTGCGGCTATGTCTGTGAAATCTGTAATGGCACGGAGCCGGAGGATACCGGGGAGAATACCGAAGATACGGGAACAGATACCGCCAAATGTATCTGTGAGACATTATGCACGGAGGACAGCATCAACGGGGACTGCCCTGTGTGCGGTGCTGATGATGCCAGTCTCTTAGACTGCAAAGGAAAAGCGCCGGAAGAAAATACGGAGAATCAGGAAGATACAGGCATCTGCAAACATCATCAGGAGCATGATGCGGACTGCGGCTATATACCAAAATCGGAGGACGGGGAAGGCAGCCTGTGTACCTATAAGTGCCGCATCTGTCCTGTTGAGGATTTGATTGCTGCCCTGCCGGATAAGGTAACGGAGGATAATGCAGAGGATGTGCGGGCGCAGCTTGAAGAAATCCTTGTTCTCTATGGGGAACTGAACGAGGACGAACAGGAGGAGATTGACCTGTCTCGTTGCTACGAACTGCAAGAGGCACTTGACAATGCCAACGCACCGGTGCAGACTGCGGAAGAAATTAACATATCTCAAACTCTTAAAAATATATTAACCGCAGAAGACGGCGGCTGTCCGGGGCATACCTTTACCGGCACAGGCCAAGCTGCAATGATTTCTGTGGAAAGCGGCACCCATAATGTGACGTTTTCCGGCTTAAATATTTTCGAGGCGGCATATGTAGGCATCGCCCCCAACGCGACCATGAATCTGACCTTAGAGGGCAGCAATACAATAAAGGGTTCTGAATGTGGAATTTATGTACCGAAAGGAGCAACCTTAGTAATTACCGCAGAGAGCGCAGGTTCATTGGATGTTTCTGGACCATATAGTGCTGGCATTGGTGGTTCACTTTATGATTTAAATAATAATGACGGCGATATTGACTGTGGAACAGTGATAATCAATGGCGGAAACATCACAGCTACTGGTGGAAGTGCAGGTTATGCGTCCGCCGGAATTGGTGGTGCAGCGGGGGATTTTACTAACGATGGTAAGGGTGGTAATATCACTATTAATGGCGGTAAAGTGGTTGCAAAGGGAGGCTTCGATGGAATCTCCGATGCTCCCGGTATCGGCGGTTCAACAGAAGCAAGCAGCGATGGCTTACTGACTCTCAGTTCTGCCAATGTGCTGGACAGCAATACAATTCTTGGCTCTAAGGGAACCTATAATATTAAATCCGCACCTACAGCAGACATGATTTCTGTTCCTTCGGATATGCACTATACCTCGGCGGACATGGCGGCGGAGATTAAGGGGAAAGTAACCCTTGCGGGGAATGTTACAATCTGCAATCAGGATTTTACGGTGGATACGAGTGGCTGGATATTGAGTGTTACAAAAGTATCTGATATGGAATATACTGCCACTTATACCCATGCAGACAAAGGAACTATTTCAAAAACCGTCATAATTCTTCCATGTATCCACAATAACGGTGCGGCGCTTACCCATCATGACAGGGTGGAAGCGGATTGCACACATACGGGGATTTTGGAATATTGGGAGTGCTCTGTTTGTGGAAAGAAATTTTCAGATCAGGACGGGCAGAACGAAATTACAGATACGGAAATACCGATTGCCGCCCATACACTTACCCATCACGAAAAGGTTGATGCGGACTGTACGCAAACGGGAACTTTAGAGTATTGGGAGTGTTCTGTATGTAAGAAAATATTTTCGGATAAAGACGGGCAGGCGGAAATTACAGATATAATTATTCCGATTACTGACCACACACTGATTCATCATGCAGAACAGGGGGCAACCTGTACAGCGGCAGGAAATAAGGAGTATTGGGACTGCTCTATCTGTGGGAAGAAATTTTCAGATCAGGACGGAAAGACAGAAATTGCAGACGCTGATATTGTAATTGCTGTGAAAGCACATACGCTGACTCACCATGAAGGGCGGGAAGCAGGCTGTCTTACAGACGGAAACATAGAATACTGGAGCTGTGACGTATGTAATAAGCTGTTTTCCGATTCTGACGGGAAACAGGAAATAACGGATACAAAAATTTCCGCCAAAGGGCATGAATACGGGGCATGGGAGAGTACCGGAAACGGGACGCATACCCATAGCTGTCAGAGGTCTGGCTGTGATTCCACGGAAACAGAAAATTGTACCGGCGGTACTGCCACCTATACGGAAAAAGCCATATGTACAGTATGTGGAGGTAAATATGGAGAACTGTTGAAAGATGCGGGTGCGCCGACAGGGGAAATTAGCATAAGTACAAACCACTGGAACAGCTTTTTACATACGATTACTTTCGGGCTGTTTTTTAAGAAAACGGAGCAGGTAACGATTACTGCACAGGATAACGAATCCGGCGTGGCTTCTGTATCTTATTACATATCAGACGGTGAGCTGACAGAGGACGAAGTAAAAGCGCTGGACAGTTGGACAGCCGGAAATACAGACAAAACAACCTTTAGCATCAGCCCGGATCAATCCTGCGTGGTTTATGCAAGGATTACGGATAATCAGGGAAATGTGACTTATATTTCTTCTGACGGCATGGTATTCGATGGCACATCTCCGTCCATTACCGGCGTTACGGACGGGGAAACTTACTGCACATCTCAGACGGTGACGGTCACAGATGATAATCTGGAATCTGTAACCGTGAATGGGAAAGAGCAGGCTTTGTCAGACGGTAAATTTACTTTAGGCGCTGCATCCGGCGCACAGACCATTGAGGCGGCTGACAAAGCAGGGAACATTACTACAGTAACAGTTACGGTAAATGCAGGGCATGATTACAGTACAGATTGGAAGTCAGACGGAAGCAGCCACTGGCATGAGTGCGCCTGCGGGGATAGGACAGACACCGCCGCCCATATAAAGGATGGCGGAAGCGTGACAAAGCCCGCAACAGAAACAGAAACCGGCATCAGGACGTATAAGTGCAGCGTCTGTGGCTATGTGATGCAGGAGGAGATGATAGACAGACTGCCGCCGTCTCATACGCATAACTACGGTACAGAGTGGAAATCAGATGCAGACAGCCATTGGTATGAATGTTCCTGCGGGAATAAGTCAGAGCTTGCATCCCACATAGAGGACGGCGGGAGCGTGACGAAAGCGCCGACAGAAACGGAAACCGGAGTCATGACGTATAAGTGCCGTGTCTGCGGTTATGTGATAAGGACAGCGGATATTGATAAACTGCCATCGTCCCACACACACAATTACAGTACAGATTGGAAATCAGATGAAAGCAGCCACTGGCATGAATGTGTCTGCGGGGATAAAACAGATACCGCAGCCCATACAGAGGATGACGGGAGTGTGTCAAAAGCGCCTACAGAAAAGGAAACGGGGGTTATGACTTATAAGTGCAGTGTCTGTGGCTGCATCATGCGTACAGAGAGCATAGATGTACTGCCGCACACGCACAGCTATGGAACGGTTTGGAAGTCGGACAGCAGCAGTCATTGGCACGAATGTACCTGTGGGGATAAATCGGACACCGCAGCCCATACAGAGGACGGCGGAAGCGTGACAAAAGCACCAACGGAAACGGAGAAAGGTGTCAGAACTTACAAATGTAGCGTCTGTGGATATGTAATAAGGACGGAGGATATAGCGAAGTTACCGCCAAGTTCCGGCGGTGGTGGCAGTTCCGGCGGAAATGGAGATAACGGCGGTAGCGGTGGCAATTCCGGAGGAAATGAAAATAACGGCGGCTCCAGTGGCAGTGATGAAGGGCAGGGCAGCGGCGGTAATGGCAGCACGAATCCTGGCAATGGAAATACTACGCCGCAGCCGTCTGTGACGCAGCCCACGGACACAAATACCAATCCGGGGAATGAAACCGCACCGGGGACAGGGACAACGCCAGTGAATCCGGGTAGTGGAAATACAGTAAAGCCGGGAACCGCTCCGGTCAGCGGCACAGGAACACCCGCACAGGGAACAAAACAGCCATTCATCAAGGGAGCGGACGGCAAGATCGGCTGGGATGTGATCCGTGCCGAGGAAGAACAGGCGCAGGAAGGCAGCACCATCAACGTGGATATGAACGGCTCTGTGGTGGTTCCGGGAGATATTTTTGACAGCATTAAGGGGAAGGACATCACCATCACCTTTGATATGGGCAATGGCATACTCTGGAGCGTGGACGGAAAGAGCATCACAACGGATAAGGCGGGCGACATTGACTTTTCCGTAAAGACAGAAACAAATGCCATCCCGGTGGATATCGTGAACAACGTCACCGGGGAGCGTTACAGCATCCAGATAAGCCTCGCCTATGAAGGGGAGTTCGGCTTTACGGCGGTGCTTTCCATAGAGCTAGGCAAAGAGAACGCCGGATATACGGCAAGTTTGTATTACTACAACGAAAGCACTGGGGAGCTTGAATTTATCTGTTCTGACGAAGTCGCAGAGGACGGCACCGTATCCCTTGCCTTTACCCATGCGTCAGACTATGTGATTGCGATAGATGGGGAACAGGAGGAAGAAAGCGGCAATGCCACCGAGCCTGAACAGCCGGATACCCCGGATAAAGACAGCACCGGGCAGGCAGAAGAAAGCCCGCAGGCGTGGAGACCGTGGTGGCTTATCGTGGTCGGCGCGCTGGTGGTCATCATGGGGATCGGTGTATTCTTTGTGGTGAAGAAGAAAGAGGAAGACAATTGATGATATCCCTGAACCGTACATGGAGTAACAGAATCTGGTTCCAAATAGGACAGAAAGGTGGCAGAACAGAAACATTTATATTGTGATAACGATAGAAGGGGGCATTATCCGAGATAATCAATTATCCGAGGAAACTCTCAAAACCGCCAGCATAAAAGGCTTTCAGAGAAGTTGCCTCGGATAATGTAAGAACTATTTCAGGAAGTCAGGGAGCTGATGCTCTTTCTTTTGTGTAATAGGATTTTCTTTTTGATGGGAAAACCACTTTTCGTTCCAATCCCGGATATGCCTGTTTACGGTTCCCTGTGAAAGTTCAGCATACCGTTCTGTTGTGGAGATCGAGGAATGTCCGAGGAAATTTTTGATTGCCATAATTGGTACCCCGGCTTCCAACATATGTGTGGCGGTCGTATGCCTCATGGTGTGCGGGGTGTAGCGTTTTTCAAGGAACATTTCCGGATGCCCTGCTCTTGCGAGCATGATATATTTTTTATAAATCTCCTCAATACAGGAAATGCTCATCTGCGGATGGGTCTGGCTGGAAAAGATGTAGGCCTCCAACCGACCGGCCTTTCCCGTTTCCTCCAGATATCGTTCCAGGAGAGTTCCGCTAGGCCTTGCAATCACGATCCTCCGGGTTTTGTTTCCCTTTCCAGTAATTGTAAGCTTATAGAGGTTTTTCTCGGCCAGGAAGTCCCTGACTTTGAGATCGCAGATTTCCTGTGCCCTGGCTCCGCTGGCATACATCAGGTTCAAAAGGACCTGGTCACGGAAGCCCATCCGTTTCCCGGGTTCAGGAAGCCGGAGCAGGATTGAAACTTCATCAAGCGTAAAGGTGGTCCTCGGCTGGACGGCCTCTTTTTTTACAGGCACTCTTTTCACCGCATTTGCAAACACAGTCGCTGCTTCAAAATTCCTGTTCTGTGCGTAACCGGCAAAAGAGGCCAATGCTGAAAGCCTGAGATTCCTTGTGGATACTGAGCATCCCCGTTCTGCTTCGATCCATTTCAGGAAGCCGTCAATAGTCTCGAAATTCAAATCCCGGAAGAGGATTTCACCAGCATTTTTCTTCTTTTCCTGATAAACATACTGGAACAAAAGGCGGAAGGTATGTTTATAGGATCTCGTGGTATTAGGGGAAAGCCCTGACGAGAGCGGCATATATTCCGTAAAAAACTGTTCCAGGAGGAGCATG
Source organism: Lachnospiraceae bacterium 28-4 (assembly GCA_000403275.2). Lineage (GTDB taxonomy): Bacteria > Bacillota > Clostridia > Lachnospirales > Lachnospiraceae > Kineothrix. The sequence continues at coordinate 1,244,685 of KE159598.1, read as the reverse complement.
AATTCAGGAAGTTTATTTTTCCTCATACGCCACCTCCGTGAATACGCCAGCGGCATAATCTTCAAACAGCTCCGTATATTCAGGGAACATATCACCACTGAATTTCAGATATTTCTCCGTTTCGTCCATGTCATGGTGTCCAAGATAGACTGACAGGAAAGGAACAGAGTTATCTGTCGGGTGTCCGTTTTTCTCTGCCTGCGCAAATGAATGGATGGCAAAATAGTGACGGAAGCAATGAAGGCACTGCCCTCTGGAATGGGATTTTTCCTGTACATACAGGCCGGTTTCCCGCAAGAGGTTCCTAAACCGAAAATCAAAGGTTCCTTTACTGACGGAAAACTCTTGGCCCCTGGCTGCCGGGAACAGACAGCTTTCCGGTTCTGTTTTGATCCCCATAGCAATGCAGTATCTTTCCAGCATCTCTGTCAATGTCCTGTCCATTGGAACAACACGCTGTTTGTTGTTCTTGGCATGGCGGATCAGGATGGTCCCATTGCGGAAATTTATATCTTTTACCCTGGCGGCAAGCGGTTCTCCCAGGCGGAACCCGCACCCAAGGAGCATCCGGAGCAGCATACAGAACTCCATGTCCGTCCGGCGGGTTTTCGGGTCTGTATGCCTGTTGGCCCAGCTGTCGGCGCAGGACAGAAGCGTTTGGATTTCCCTGTCCGAAAAAATATATGGGACATAGCTGTCTGATGTTTTGGGGCAGGCGGGCATGAAAACACTGTACCCCTTGTATTGAAGGTACCGCAAAAATTTGCGGAGATAGCTTACCTTATCGCTGACCGTTTTGGGCGCGTTTATCTGCTGGAGTTCCCTGATCCAGTGATTGATGGCTGTTTCCGTAACCCTGTCGGCGTTTTCTGCCACCAGCAGTGAATCGAACGAAAGAAGGGTTCTGCGTGTACTCCGCAAAGTATCATCGCTGACAGTCCCCTGGCTGATTTCCAGATATTCTGCAAGCTCATGTTTGAAAACCGACTGGAACTGTGTCATGACAGGCGCCACCTCCCCTCCAGAAAAGCAGCAAATGTACCTGTCGCCTCCATGACCGGGAGGGCGTAGTTCCGCAGCTGCTCCACATCCAGACTGACATAGGATTGGATGGCGTTCTGGTCTGTATGCCCAAGGGCTTTCCTTACCGCCTCATAAGGGATGTTGTCATTGACCATGGAACTTGCCAGGGACGACCGGAAAGCATGTGCGCCCTGTTTGCGTCCCGCCGGATCAATTCCAGCTGCCATAATGGCAGTCCTGACGATCTTGGTGATTGCCTGCACAGAGATATGGCTGTAAGGGGGAACGATGCGGAGAAATACATACGGGCTGTCATAGCAGGCCCGTTCTTCCTCTAAATACTGTTTCAGGGCGGCCTTTACATCCGGGACCATGGGAAGTTCAATGTCAACGCCGGTTTTGTGCTGTGTAAGCAGAATCAGGTTCCTGCCAAAATCCAGTTCCCGGAATGTCATGGATGAGATGTCCCCGCTCCTGATCCCCAGCCGTGTCGCAAGAAGCAGCACTGCGTAATCTCGCTTTCCATGTGGGGAGTCCCGGCCTACGCTATTTTCAATTTTCAGGATTTCTTCTATTGTATAAACAGAAGGGTACGGCTGCGGCCTCTTGAAAAGAGGAACGATGCCGCTGTAATCCCTGTCGGTATGTCTGGCCTGATATGCATATCTGAGGAATGTCCGGATGTGTGAAAGGTACCATTTGCTGCTGACCATTAAACACGCGGCTCCTACATTTTGGGCGTTCATTGCCTGCGGCGCTGCGCAGCCTGTATCAGCCAGGGCGGATAAAAAGTAGTGCCCAATCTTATCGTGAAGATGGATGCTGCTTTCCTGAAGTCCCTTGCGTTTCCCGTCTTCAAGGTACTCCGCTAAAAGAGCCTCCATTTCCGGATTCAATTCGTGGTATCCGCATGGCACTGTGTTGGTTTCCCTTGTATGGTAACCCATAGTTAAAACCTCCTGTTTGATAGCTTTAACTGTACTATGCCCATGTGGATAAATTTTATCCGAGATTTTTTGCATGAACCCCCGCATACAAAAGGTTTTTAAGAATTTCCTCGGATAATTAAAAATCTCGGATAATGCGCCCTATCCGAGTTCTTGGATAGGGCGCAATTATGGAACGATGGATATTGATAGTATGCCATGAAAGACCACAGTTGGCTGACCTTCAGGGAGAATGGCAGAAAAAAGGCATATCCGCCCGCATCGTCCAGGATGCGGGGGAAGCAGCCGGCGAACTGTCAGGGAATACGGATTATCTGCTGGTTATTATATTTTCAGACGGACGGCAATACTTACCGCCGTTAAAGATTATAAGGGGATTGATAAAAGCCCCGATCCTGATCTTAGACCGGCAGTATGACAGTACAGAAAAAACGGCTGCGATTAAAGCAGGAGCGGATGAATACATTAAGTGGACAGACAGTTATCTGGAGGAAACCATTGCCAGCGGCCTTGCGCTGATCCGCCGCTATACGGAACTGAACCAGACAAAGCAGCAGGCATCCAGCATTATTTCAAGGGGGAATCTGTTTATCAACGTGGATTACCACGAGGTTATCATCAATTCACAGGAAACGGAATTCCCCCGGTATGAGTTTAACCTGCTCTGCCTGCTTGCATCCAGTCCGGGGCGGGTATTTACAAATGAGCAGCTTTACCGTGACGTATGGGGTGAAGATTACCTGCGGGATGCCGACAATGGGCTCCACTCCTGCCTGAACCGGATACGCAGGAAACTGGAGGATGCAGGCTGTACCTCCTGCCGGATTGAAAACATACGCGGCGTAGGCTACCGGTTTATTCAGGATACTATATAAGACAAAAATGGTATAACCCTTTCGGTTATGCCGTTTTTTTGTCGCAATTTGCGTTATCTGCTTATCTTTTGATAACCCGGCGATTATCTGTTGACAAAATCACCGTTTATAATTCCTTTTATTACAAATAAGCAGGGAAATCAGCGAAAACTTTAGGAACTAATATCATTTCCCGTTGGTAAGGGGAATATATTGGGAAGTCCGGGGAAAGAAACAGAAACGAAACAGTTACATAGAAGCGCCGCAGTCCTTACGGGGATTGCGGCGCTTCTGTTATCGACAAAAACCCCCCTGCATATTTATGAAATACCAATAAAATACAAAAAGCATCCCGCCGTGCCTGGTATCTTCCGGGCGCGGCTTTTTTTATGTCTTTTTTTGCCGTGTGGTGTCGCTTTCCCACGGTGCCGTTCCCCGCCCTCCGGGATTCTGGAACTTATTCATTTTCAGGATTTCGGAGGGAAACCATGCAGGAAAAAGATTTTTATTTATACATAGATGGGCAGCCTGTACCGGTGAGCAGGGAAGTGTACCGGGAATATTACCGCGCCGAGGACAAGGAACGTTATTTTATGGGGAAGCTGAAAAAAGGGCGTACAAAAGTCAACCCGGAAACACAGGAAATACAATACATCCCCAGCCGGGAACTGTCCTATGAGCAGCTTGCGGAGCAGGACTGGCAGTTTACCGCATCCGGCGATTCCGTGGAGGACAGGGTGGTCAGGGCCGCAATGATGGAGAAATTGCAGGCTGTATTGCAAAGCCTTTCCGCAGAGGAACTGGCATTGCTTAACGAACTGTTCTATCTGGAAAAGACGGAGCGGGAAGTGGCTGGGATGTATGCCGTCTCACAGAATACCATCCATTACCGGAAAAACAGGCTTTTGGACAAGCTGAGAAAAATGATGGAAAAATAATCAAATTCTTTTCTATCAGGATGCGGTTTTAGTCCCTTACATTATGAGGGGGTTCTGCTCCCTCTTACGGACATTGGAAAATAACAGGGTGAATCTCTGTTCATAACCAGTATTCAAGTTTCTCCTGCTGTGCGGGGCTGTAAAGCAAGCGGCCCAGGCACGGGCGCGATGACTGCCTGCGGGCGCGGGGAGGATAAAGGAGGGAAGCTGTTTTCCCCTTCCTGCCTGGCCTGCCCCGTCAAACAAGATGACTTCAAAGGCACGAGCGGCAACCCGGAGGGCCTGTGACCGGCGTGTGGCAGCGCCGGGACCGCCATGAGCCGCCAGTAAAGGAGAACCAGCATATTCCCGTACCGCAGGGTGAAAGGGGGATACTGAGGGCATGGCCTGGGCAGCTTAGTCACCTGCCGCCACCTGCTGTTGGTATCATGGCGCTTATGGAGCCGCAGGCGGCTTGGATATTCCCGTGCCGGGGGTGAGCAGTAAGGCAGTCCGGCTGCCTGACAATACGGCACAAGACAGGATTTTTTGATTTTTATGGGAACCGGCACCGGACAGGGAGGATATAACGTGTCTGTCCGGGCGGTTTTCCCTTTCCTATCTCCGGCAGGTGTGAAAAAGCATCTGCCGGATTTCTTACGGGATGTAAGACCTGGCACCGCAAGCCTTTTTTCGATGCGTTTTGATGAATGGGCGGCGTTTGCGGCGCAAGGTGTTCCATCCCGCTGGTATACAGGGGGAACAGATTTTTTGTGATAAGACAACCTTAACGGGAAATAGAATATAGAAAGGCGGTCAAGGGGCAGGATATGGAACTGACAAGGGAAAAGTTACAGGAGATGGCGGCTGTGGATATACGGGATGTGGATATTAACAGCCTGACGGATTTAAGGGATATTGTGGTAGACACGAAAAAGCCTGTCGCCCAGAAGCTGGCTTCATTTGCAGCGCAGACCAATAACGTATACGTCCACCGGATCGGGGACTATATCGTGAAAGTCCGTTTTATGAAGGAAGGGCCGACCATTGATGATAAGATGGAAGAATATTTAAGAAGGCTTGCGGAGATACATATTTAGCCGGAATAAAAGGAGTTTGTTCTTGAAAGAACGGAAAAGTTATGTTAATCTAAAGTCAGGACTTGATTCAGTGGAAGCCCTGGCTTTTAGATATGAGCGGGATAACGGCTATCCTTGTTAGCTAATAAAAAGTCAGGGGTGATACAGTTGAAAGAAAAACAATTCTATGCGGCCATGTACCTCCGTCTTTCAAAGGATGACGAGGACAGGGGCAGTTTAAATAAGTCCGAGAGCAACAGCATCGGAAATCAGAGGGAACTCATCAAATCATTCTTAAGGGAGCAGCCGGACATAGAGCTTTACGATATCTATGTGGACGACGGCTTTTCAGGGAGCAATTTCGACAGGCCAGAATTTAAGAGGATGATCGGCGACATTGAGGCAGGCAGGGTGAACTGCGTGGTAGTGAAAGACCTGTCCCGTTTCGGGCGCGATTACATTGAATCCGGGAGATATATACAAAAGGTTTTCCCGGCTCTTTCCGTGCGCTTTATTGCGCTTACCGACCACTTTGACAGCATATCGGCGGATACGGGGGAAAGCTCCATCGTCTTGCCGGTAAAAAATTTCATAAACGATTCCTACTGCCGGGATATTTCCACAAAGGTAAAGAGCCAGTTTGCGGTAAAGTATAAAAATGGGGAGTGTATTGCCGCTTTTGCCGCTTACGGGTACAGAAAAAGTGACACAGATAAAAACAGGCTTGTTATTGATGAATACGCGGCGGAGAACGTGCGGCGGATCTTCGCATGGAAAATCGAAGGGCTGGCATTGTCCGCGATTGCGGAAAAACTGAACAGCCTCGGTATCCTTTCCCCAAAAGAATATAAAAAGTCTATGGGGCTTTCCTATAATGGCGGCTTTTCAGGAACAGGCAGAAGCGGATGGGGAGGCACAACAATAAAGCGGATACTGACAAATGAAGTTTACCTGGGGCATATGGTTCAGGGAAAAACGGAAAAGGTAAACTATAAAGTGAAGAAGCATACCGCAAAACCGGAAGGGGAATGGGTAAAGGTGGAGAATACCCATGAAGCAATCGTTTCTGCCGATGATTTTGCGGTAGTACAGCACCTGCTCAAGGCAGACGGGCGCAAAAGCCCGGATTCGGGAACACCCAGCCCTTTCATGGGGATACTGTTCTGTGGCGACTGTGGTGAACAGATGGTGAGGCGGGTAATACGTTATAAAGATACGGCAAAAGTTTATTACATCTGCTCTACAAAGAACCGTGGGGAAGGGTGCAGCAGGCACAGCATAGAGGAAAGTGTGCTGAAAGGGATCGTCTGTGAGAGTATCCGGAAGTTTGCAAATTCCTTCCTGAAAGAAAAGGAGCTTTTTGACCGGGCGGTGCAGTATGAGACCAACTTTGAGGCGGTTGCACGGTATGACAGGGAGATCGGGCGGCTGAAAAAGGAACAGGATAAATATTACTCCCTCTGCTCCGGCCTGTATGAAGATTTACGGGAGGGCGTTGTCACAAAGGAGGAATTTGAGCGCCTGCACAGCGGCTTCTCGCAGAAAGGGAAGGAACTGGAAGCTGCCATGCAGAAACAGGAACAGCTCATTAAAGATATGTTCAAAAAAGGGGCGCTTTCTGCGGGGCGACTGAAAACGTTCCAGGACTGTGTGGAGTTGAGGGAGATAGACCGGCATACGCTGAGCAGCCTTGTAAGGCGGATTGATGTATATGAAAACAGGCAGGTCGTGATCGACTTTTACTTTATGGATACGTTTGCTGTCATGGCAGGCATTGGCCGGAAGGTTCTGACAGACCAGGCAGCGAAAGCACAAACGGCGGAAAGGAGCGCATAGCATGGGCAGAGTGTCAAAGAGGACTTCCGCCCCTGCTGTGGCGGATAAAAAAACGAGAACATGTTACAAAGCAGGCATTTATGCAAGGCTTTCATCAGACCAGGACAGGAAAAAGAACGAATCCGTAGAAGTGCAGGTAAAGATTGCGGAAAAGCATATCGAAGAACTGAACCGGGAAGGGACAGAGCGGATAGAGATCATAGACCGTTATACAGACCTGGGGAAAACGGGGAGCAATTTTGAACGTGACGAGTTTCAGAGGCTTATGCAGGACATACGGCTGGGCGACATTGACTGCGTAGTGGTCAAAGACCTTTCCCGGTTTGGACGGAACTATCTGGAAGCGGGAAATTATATTGAGAAAATCTTCCCGTTCCTGGGCGTCCGATTTATTGCGGTTGCTGACGGCCTTGATACGGGACACCGCGGAAGCGATACAAAGCAGATGGCAACGGAGATAAAAAATCTTGTCAACGATATGTATGCAAAGGACTTTTCCGTAAAAGCAAAGCAGCATCTAAAGCAAAGACGGCAGGAAGGCTCCTATGTGGGAGGACCGCCGCCCTACGGTTACAAAGCCGCGTGGGACAAGAAAATACGGAAACTAACGCCGGATGAAAATACTGCGGGGATTGTGAAGCATATTTTCAGGCTGTTTATTGAAACGGGCAGCTTCACGGCGGTGGCGGATGACCTGAACAGGAAAAAGTGCAACCCGCCGTCTGTGTATAAGAAAACCGGAAAAGTCTTTTTTGACCCGGAACAGGGAGAATACAAAGGCTGGGATAAAGGCTCTGTGGAGCGTATCGTGAAAAGTGAGACATACACCGGGAAGCTGGTGCAGGGACGGACTTCCATCACTGTAAGGGACGAGAAAAACCGTATCCACAAAGCGGAGGAAGAATGGGTAGTCAAAGAAAATGCCCATGAACCTGTTATTGATGCGGCGGTGTTTGCAGAAGCGGCAAAAGTAAGGGAAAGGCTCCATGAAAGGACGAAATCCCATGACCATCCGACAAAAGGATGCCCGATTGGGGAGAATATTTTTGACAGTGTGCTTTACTGCGGCGTGTGCGGCAGGAAAATGACGCGGCACAGTTATGTGAAAACCTATGCGGATGGCAGGAAGGCAAGACTGGACGGTTATTTCTGCTTAAACGGCGGGCAGACAAAAGTGGAGAGCTGCCCTGCATCAAACCGTATTTCAAAGGCGGAACTGGTGGATATCCTGTTACCTCTCCTTAGAATGGAGTTTTCCGTGTATTTAGGAAAACCAAAGCAGTATACGGAGGTTGTAAAAGAGCAGCTCAGGACAGCCGGGACAGTGGTTGATACAAAAATCAAGAAAGCAGAAAGGGAGACCTCCTCGGCAAAAGAGGAGGAACGGACAAAATATGTGGAATACCGTGAGGGCATTATCCCCCAGAGCGAGTATGTTGCTTATAAGATGCGGCAGGAGGGGAGGTTAAAAGACTTAAGCCGGCAGAGGGAGGAACTGGAAGCAGAAAGGAAGAACCTTAATACTGTATCGGGGAAATACCTTGCGGCGGCCCGTGCCCTGCTCCGGTTAAAAAGCGGCAGGGAACTGACAAGGGAAATGGTAGAATCCCTGATCCAGAAGATTTATGTCTATCCGGGGAAGCGGATAGAAGTGGAGTTCGCCTATACAAATGAACTGCTGGAGGGGGTGCTTATAAATGGATAAACTTGCAATTTATCTGCGGCTTTCCCTGGAAGATGCGGACGATAAGGACGAGAGCAACAGTATCAGCAGCCAGAGGGCTATGCTTCACGCTTACATACGCGGTAACGGTGAATTGAGGGATAAAGAGGTTTCCGAGTTTTGTGATGACGGCTATTCCGGCACAAGCATGGAAAGGCCGGGGATGCAGAGGCTCCTAAAAGAGATCAGGGACAATAAGATAGGATGTGTGCTTGTCAAGGATATGTCCCGTTTCTCAAGGGACTATATCGAGCTTGGAACCTATATGAACCAGATATTCCCATTCATGGGGGTGCGGTTTATCGCGGTAAATGACCATTATGACAGCCGTGACCATGCAGGAAGCACTACCCCGATCGACACGGCTTTCCAGACACTTTTGTATGATTTATACAGCAAAGATATATCCGTAAAGGTCAAAACTTCGGTTGAAAATAAATGCGCGGGTGGGGAATATGTTTTCGGACAGGTTCCCTTTGGGTATGAAAAAGATAAGGAAATCAAAAATGCGGTTGTGGTAAATGAGAAGGAAGCGGAGATTGTGCGTTACATCTTTGCCCTTGCCCTTGATGGGAACGGCAGCACACAGATCGCAAGGATTCTCAATGAAAAGGGGATACCGACCAAAACACAGATGCGCCATCCTGAGAGGGCAGAGAAAAGCGGCAGGATGCAGGCATGGGATAACGTGTCTGTCCGGGCTGTCCTGAATAACCGCTTTTACTTAGGTGAGATGGCCTATGGGAAGTCGAAGCGGAAGTATGTGGGCAGTAAAGGCGGTATCGCTGTGCCGGCTGAGGACTGGAAAGTGATACCAGACCACCATGAGCCGCTTGTTTCATTGGAAGATTACGAAAAGGTGTGCCTGTTCCGTAAAGGAGCGGACACTGCCAGAAAAGGGGAGAAAAACCCCCTTGTAGGGAAACTGTTCTGCGGCGGGTGCGGTTATTCCATGACGTATAAACCCATACGGGGGAAGAATAAATACCGCAGGTTTGAGTGCCGGAAACATGCTGTTTTGCAGATACCGGAGTGCTGTACCTATTTTTCTGCTGACTTGTTAGAGGAAGCCGTGCTGACTATGTTGAACAGGGAACTGATGGTACGCGGGGATGCCGCAAAGGAGAACCAGAGTCTTGTTTCTTTCCAGAAGTCTTGTATGGCAAGGCTGGAAAAGAAGATAGCAGAGTGCCGGGGCAGGAAAAAGCAGCTCCAGGCAGAGGCGGATGCCTTATATGAAAGCTATGCGTTTGGTTCGGTTCAGGCCACATCCTACAGACAGAAGGCGGACGGTATAATAGAGCAGATCGTTTCCTTATCAGCAGAGGAAGAAAAATATGGGAAAGAACTGGAACAGCTTCGGGAAGAATACCGCAGGACAGAGGAAGATATGAAGCAGGTCATACGGTATTCCCATTTAGAAACGCTGACACAGGAAGTGGCTGATATATTTATTAAGAAAATATACGTTTACAAAGACAAAAGAGTTGAAATTGTGTGGAACTTCCGCGAAAATGGAAAGGAGACAGAATGAAAGCAGTAATATACATGAGGGTGGGCAATCCGGATCAGGTGGCAATAACAACTTGACACTAATTCACCGTCAATTTTGCCCTAACTTAGCATTAGCGAACCATACGCCCCACGAAGTTATGCGGGTTTCAGCGATTTTCACTCAAAAAAAGTGAAAAAAGTTTGTGACATTAACTTGACATACGCGGGTTACGGGTCGATTTGTGTCGAAAATAGTTTACCAAGATAGAATAGAGTAGGCTTTTGGGGAAATAAGGACTCTATTTTGTGATGTATGGTGTCGAATGAAGTGATTATTATGCGTTGATTTAAAATTCGAATAGATTTAATTTGCTTACGGTCATTAGTCATTTATAGGTTCTTACATAAAATGACAAAATTACTGTGTCGTGTATTTTAGGGTGTCCGAGGGTGAAGATAGAGAGTGAGATGCAATGTATAAGTGGGGGAAATCTCCCTGCTGATATATCAGGAGAGGGAATTTAAGTCAATGTAATAAAGGTGGAGGATTTGTAAAAAAGTTGTAAAAAGCAAATAGTATTTTGAATGTAGTTGTATATGTAATATGAAAATGATAAGATATAAATAAGAAATACGGAGCATTATGTGGGAAATATATACGATGGAGCATTACGTACAGTCTTAAATGATTGTCGATAAATGATCATTTCAGTAATGAATAAGATTTTTGGGAAGGCTATACTGGGAGTTGTTTTCCTATTACCTAAGTGGGATTTATGATGTAGAAATGTATGCTTTTTCTGGGTGTCAGATAAGGAATTAAGGGGTAAGCTTTTTGAACTTCTGAGATTATTCTTTTGTATAACGCAAGGAGAAAATATAAAATATGCTGAAGATAAGTTCATATCCACAAGTTCATGATAATTATGATGTTAAAAAATTATGTAACTCTTTAAGTAGGAGTATAAAAGCATTAACGGATTTGCAGAAAAAAGCAATAGAGACTCCTGAGTTTTGGGATTGTAGTAGGAATATTGTGGTTCAAGCTGCGGCAGGTACTGGTAAAACATTATTAACAATATTTGCGTTAATGGCCAACAAGATAGATAGACGCAGATTACTATATTTAGTTCCTTACAAGGCGTTGTTAAATGAAAAATATAAGATGTTTAAGGAATATTTTGATCGAGAGACCATTATCTACAGATCATCTAGTGATTATTTTGAAGATGATGATAAAATTTTTACAGGGGATTGTGATATTGCAATTCTCATATATGAAAAATTGGAAAACTATTTGAGAATAAACCGAAAAAATGATAATATATTTGGCAAATATGATCTAATTGTTTTTGATGAATTATCTATAATGATGTCAATGAATAGAGGTTTAAGAGTTCATTATATATTAAAAAAATATGAGGAATATGTTTCTGTTGAGAGCCGACAAAATACAGCTAGAATTATTGGCTTAACGGTACCAGAGTGTAAAATGCCAGAATATAAGGAATTAAACTTTTTAAAAATTTTTTTTTCGAATAGAAATGTTGTGTTGAAAGAGGCGATTTATCAGGCTGATGAACAAATTTTTTATCCAAAGGATGAAGAAGAGAAATGGATTTTTGAAATAAAGTTTAAACAGAAAAAGAAGTTTATGTCGGCTACGTCTATATTAGAGGAAAAAGATGATTTAGATACGATTCAAGCAAAGGAGGTATTGAAGGCTCTTGTATTTGAACATCGGAAAAGAGGCCATAATATGATAATTTTTTGTAATAATAAACAGTCATCGAAGGGTATTGCAAAATATCTTGGAAATATGATAAAGGAAAGACTAAGTGATTATGGGGATTGGAGTAGGGAATTATGCCGAATAAAGAACGAATTGGATGATAATGGTTTTGGGTGTATAGATAAAAGTTTGGAAAAGTGTAGTAAATATGGTGTAATGATTCACAATGCAGATTTGCCGTATGAATTACGGAGTGAGATAGAAAAAGAGTTCAGTAGAAAAAAAGGAAAAAGCAGGATTAATATCATTGTATCTACAGAAACATTAGCATATGGAATAAATAGTTCAACAGATGTTGTAATTGTATTTAACAGAGCAAAAATAACTGATATGGATGATTATCCTAGCAATATATCTACATATGGTAATTATTTTTGGAGGTATATTAATCGCGCAGAATACCAAAATTTTATTGGAAGAGCAGGAAGATTGGGCTTTTTTGCAGAAAAGTCAAAATATGTTGGATATGCATATCTTTTAACAAAAAATGAGATGTCTACAAGTATTGTAAGGCGTTGTTATTATAATGAGGAAAATGATAATTTACCTGATTGCTTGCATCTGTTTTATAGAAAATTAAAAAAGAAACCGCAAGAATGTGTAATGTACATATTAGATTTTCTAGAGATAGATAATGAACAATTTTTTTCGCAGAAAGATATAGCAGACGCAATTAGAGTATTAACAGGGAGATGTTTTGTTGAACAAAGATATACAGATATTATTCTGGAAGAATTAGTAAAATATAACCTGATTGAGGAGGAAGGGAGTGAGAGGTATTCATTAAGCAGGATAGGAGAAGCATTAAGAGGAAAACATTTTTCTGTTTTGGCGATTAAAATATTTGATAGAATCCATCGCCGAATGATAAAGGAAGATGATTTTAAATATTCTAAATTTTTACTTATCTATGATTTGTGTGAGCTTTTGGAAAATCTAGAGTATGGGTTGATATCGAGAAAAAAGGAGGAACTATTAGAATTTTTAAGAAAATATTCTGGATATATTGATAGCTTGTTGCAATCAGGACAGATAAGTTTGAGTGTAGCAAAGGTATTTCGAAAGAAGTTGGAACAATATAAGGAATGCGTATTGGAACTTATACCTATAAATGAGAATGGTTATTGTTATTTGAGCGTGGATTTAGCATATGGGTTGATACAGTTTTCTAATACAATACTTATATGTGAATGGTCAAATGGAGCATTGCTTCAGGATATTTATAGAAGATATCAAATTAAGGTTACAGTAGGGTATATTCAAAATATTACGAATCAAATACTATATTTATTGTCGGGAGTCATGGATTTTGTTGGTTGCTATGATGGAAAATCTAAACTTATAGAAATGTTAAATGAAGTCAGAGAAGAATTAAAATATGGCTATCCATATTCTTGTATGAAAGGAACGATAGAGAACTTGCCTGTTTCATGTCGACCTCAAATTGGACGCTTGTTAAAAAGATTTGGTGATTATAAAACTGCGGAGATTATTAAGAGTTTCCAGAATGAGACAGAAGAAATGAGTAGTAACTATATGTTGACTAAAAGATTTAGAAATTATGTGTATAAAATTTTAAAGTAATTCAAATGAGAAAGGAATAACGTTTATGAAGATAGAATCACTTAAAGATTTAGAGAAAAAAATGGACAATGAGATGTTGGATTTGTTTCGTGAAAAACATAAAGGGATGGAGGATTGTGATTATTTAACGCAAATGCAAAAAGAAGCATTTTCGAAAGATGAATTTTGGGAATCTGAGGAAAATATAATTGTAAGAGGAAGAACTTCTTCAGGAAAAACAATGGTAGCGGAAATGGCTATGGCGTATTTTGGTAGTATGGAAAGATTGGATAATAATGAGAACAAAATTATATATTTAGTGCCATTGCGTGTTATGGTATCAGAAAAGCGGAAGGAATTTGGAAATCTTTTTGAAAAGCATTTGAATTGGACAGTGTTTGCATCATCTTCTGATTATCAGGATCATGATGATGATATTATTGAAGGAAACTTTAAGATTGCTGTAATGGTTTATGAGAAATTTTTTGCACTTTTGGCACAAGATACAAGATTTGTAAAAAAATGTTGTTTGATTGTAATTGATGAGTTGCAGATGTTGAATGTAGAAGATAGAGGAGCGAAATTGGAAATTGCGCTTACAAAAATTAATATGATGAATCAACGGTGCAAATTAATTGGTTTGACAACTTTGCAATGTGATGTTTTATATTTGCAAAAGTGGATTAATGCAAAGGAAATAAAATGCACAAAACGTCCTAAAGGTTTGAGGGAGTATATAATTTGGCCAGATAAAGAAAAGCGAAATAATGAAGAACAAGATTCGATGTACACTTTATTCTATTATCTTAATGAAGAACTAGCAGATGAGGACGAATGTGTAAATAAAGACAAAAGTGAAAGCGGGGAACATGGAAAAGAAAAAAAACTTTATGATAAAATTGTGAGACCAGACTTAAAAAAGGGGAAATGTGAAAAATCGTTAGTTTATCCATTGGTGAATTATCTATTTTCCCGGGAACCGAATAAAAAACCTAAAATATTAGTATTTATTAATTATAAAAATTCTGTAGAAGAAGTGGCGAAGAATTTAGGTACATATTTGGTGAATAATAATTTGGTAGACAAACAAACAATAAATCCTATAAAAGAGGAATTTGTTAATCTAAAAGAAGCAGAAGAAGATATTGGAGATTTTATAAACAAATGTCTTCCCTATAGAGTGGCCTATCATCACGGTGGTTTGTCAAAAACTGTTAGAAATTTTGTGGAAGAGGAATTTAGGAATGAGAATGGACTTATTGATATTGTTGTGGCAACAGGAACTTTAGCTATTGGAGTCAATATGCCGGCAGATGTGGTAATTTTAGCTGGGACTAGGTTGCCAAAGGCTGGGGATAAAAAAGCTTATATGTCATCTTCTGAATATAAAAATTATATTGGTAGAGCAGGAAGATTGGGTTTGAGATCAGCAGATTGTGGAGAAAGCTACTTAATTGTTTCTTCTAAGTCAGAGGCAAATGATTATTGGAATAAATATGTAAAGGCTAAACCAATTAATATAATGTCTCATTTATTAAATCTAAATAATAAAGAAAAGGCGCCATTTGCATTAAACCTTGTACAGTGCAATAGTGGAATTGCGGATAATCAGGGGAATTTTGAACTGGCCCAATATGGAAGTGCTATGAATAATTTGTTTTTTCAATATTGTTTACTATGAAACACAACCTTCCGGGTAGCCCAAAAAGCGCAGACTGCCCCTGTCAAACTCAAAAAAGCTGATTTTAAACTTAACTGACAGGTTTATGCGGCAACTACTGGAGCTTCCCAACCAAGCGCTTTTAACTTTTTAAGGTATGCATTGATCTTGCGTTCCTTGTTGAACTGGTTGTAATAATCAGCTCCCAGATCCTTGAAAACAACACCATCCTTGAGGATGTGGTATATCGCAATGAGCATGGAATGGGCAACGGCCACATAGGCACGCCTTGTCCCTCGGTGGGCACTTATCCGCATAAACTGAGCATGGAAGTAAGACTTCTTGTTTTTTACAGCTGCATGCGCACAGGTGATCAATGTTGTCCGTAGTAGAGAGTTCCCTTTTCTGGTCTTTCCAGATTTTCTCTTTTTGGCGCTTTCATTGTCTCCAGGACACAACCCTGCCCAGGATGAAATGTGTTTATCCGTTGGAAAACGCTCCATATCCGTACCAATGACAGAAATGATGGCCTGGGCACTGGTATTGCCTATGCCAGTCACGTCCTGGATTGCCTGGGAAGCTTGCTTTTCCTCCGGTTTCATGAAGTTGTCAATCTCATCATCCAGATTTCTGATGTGAATATTCAGTTCGTCCAAATGGATGAGAAGTTCCTTCATCATCCGGCGCTGGAGAGATGACATGACACCATTGAGATCATCAATGATCTGCTCCCTGGTGGCTTTGAGATTATGGGCAATGACCTTCTGATTATACATCTCATCGTATTTTGCCTCATCGATGGGCTCCCCGGTAAGGAGATACTCCAGGATGCTGCGGGCGCTTTTGCCATTGATGTCAGATACGGTCCCGGACAACTTGATGTTGGCTCCTTCCAGCATCTTCTGGAGCCTGTTCAATTCTCTGGTACGTTCACCTACAAGGCTTTTGCGATAACGGACTAATTCCCTCAGTTCCCGCTGGTCTTTGTCGGGAATGTAACTGGGCTGAAGCAGACCGTGCTGTAAAAGGTCAGCGATCCATTCCGCATCTTTTACGTCTGTTTTTCGACCTGGAACAGCTTTCATATGGCGGGCATTGACCACCATGGCATTCAAGTCAGAAGATTCAAGGATGTTGTACAGAGGCTTCCAATAAGAGGCTGTACTCTCCATAGCGACCATTTCACAGCCGCCTTCTTTGAGCCAGTCAGCCAATGAGAGGAGTTCTCTGGTTGTTGCGCCAAACTCACGCACGTCCTGCTTTTTGCCGCATCGGAAGCAGGCAACGATAAGTTTTTTGTGAACATCAATACCACAACAATTGTCGTAAATTCTATCCATACTGGCACCTCCTGGTGGAATTTACGGCACGGTACTCTGTCTCTTATCATTTTACTATACGTCCTTTTGCCGTGAACCGGGGTTCTTAAATGGCTGGACAGGTGGTGGTGCAAATGAGAGTACCTGAAATCAGTTTAGAAAACGGGCTTCCAGCCCAAAATAAACACGATTTTTGCCGTTGCCATAAGTATAAATAACGGCACAAACAAAATCAAGAACCTATCGTCTGCACAGTTTCATTTATGGTGGTGCCAAGTGTGCGGGCATGGAGGTTTAGAAAGTAATAGGAAGAAAATTGAGAAGGGAGAGCAGATAGAAATTCCGAATAATATATCAGAGGACTATAAGAATCAGTTGGAGGAGTTAAAACACGCACAGTTGATTGAAGAAGTAGATAAAGTAGGAGATTATTCAATAACTCGCAAAGGAGAAAAATTGGCAGGTTATGCTCTGAATCTTAATACTGTCAAGATTATTAGGGATTTACAGGAACGGATTATGTCATATTATACTTCTGACAGGAAGCGGATTGAAATTGAATATATGGACGATGACAAAGCTAAAGAAAAAATTAGTAGAGAAGTATTTTTTGGCCTTTTTCATGTATATTTTCTAGATATCTTATTTGAATTGTGTACTGCAATAGAAGTTAATAAAGGTATAGATGAAGATAAGCCAGAAGATACGGGAAACGCCATCAAATATTTGCAGAAAAAGAAAACAAATTTGTTACCTAAGGGTTCATTGCATCGGATATTGGATATTTATGAAAAGAATTATGGTAAATTGCCGAATCAAAGTAAAGGACGAGCCCTTAAAAATGCGGTGCTTATGTATGAATGGTGTAGTGGTAATACAGTTAAAAATATTGGGAAAAGTACTGGTATCAGAAGTGCCAAATTAGGAGATATGGATCGGTTGGGAGATGTGGTAGCGTATTTGTGGGAAGCATTATCTTATAGTTTTGAAGAATATGGTATAAATGAAAAATGGTGTAATAGCTTGGCAAAAGAAGCCGGTAAAATTAAATATGGAGTACCTGAAGATACAGTTTTACTTGCCAGCAGACATATTGGATTTCTTTCAAGAGAGCGATTGATGAGACTTCGAAAAGAGGCTATGCAAAGACATATGGATGTAATTTCTTATGTTAGAAATATAAGAAACAAAGAAAAAACAGGAATTCCTAGAAGTGTATTTCAAGAACTTTATGATGCATTAAAGGCTTATTATCAAATGAAAGGGATTTGGAATGAGACAGATCATTTGTATGAAATACAGAGGATTAGCGAAGATGCTAGAACAATATTGTGGAATTATGAAGAAAATGGAATATTAACGGTGAACGATATTTGCGAATTGTTTTCCGAAGGGTGTACAACTGCTAAATGGGAAATTGTTAGAGAGTGTCTGATAAGAATAGAGTATAGTCAAAAGGTGTATTGGATATTTCCGATGTCGGAAGAAAATGATGAATCCCAGATAAGAAATATTCGCAATATGATAGATGAAATAAATGCAAGTGAGGTGTATCATATAAAATCTGACAAGTTGATTTTATTATCTAGTGATAAAATAAGAGAGAATAAAGAACAAATTACATATCGTTTGTTTGTGACCATGTACAAGAATTGTCTTTTAAGACTTGGAAATATATATCCATTATTTGATATTTTAACAATGAAATACTATTTTGTGGAGGAAAGCTATTTGGATGATATTATTGCTTTATATGAAGAGCGAGAGGAGGATGAAGATGATGTTTTACTCAGAAAAAAGGTAGATGATTACATTATGAACATGTTGTGTTCTAAGAGAACAAATTTAACTTTAATTAGAGACAGTGTAATAAATGAAGGAGGAAATGTTAATATGGCAGTATTTGAACACAATAAGATAAAAAAAGTAACAGTATATGAGGGAACCGTTTATAAAGAAAATATAATAAATAATTTGTATAATAATGAAATTGTAAATATTGAAAATATAATCCGGAATAATTGTAATAAACAGCAAGAAGAGGAGGCATTGTCACTTTTAAGAGAACTGACTAGTACGATAGAAAAATCAAGAAAAATAGATAAGCAAACATGGGTGGAGAAATTCCAGAATGTGTTAGCAATGGGAGGAAGTATAGCTGCAATCACTAGTAGTCCATGGTGGTCGGAAATTGTTAATTCAATTGAAAGAATATCTTGTCAGTTATTAAAATAAATTTTATTCTTATGTTTGGGAGACCTCTTTTACTTGACATTAATTCACCGTCAATTTTGCCCCAACTTAGCATTAGCAAACCATACGCCCCACGAAGTTATGCGGGTTTCAGCGATTTTCACTCAAAAGAAGTGAAAAAAGTTTGTGACATTAACTTGACATACGCAGGGTATGGGGCGCTTTGTGTCGAAAATAGTCTGCTAGGGTAAAAGCGAGGGGAATTTTGGGATAAAGTGTATGTTATTTTATAGAATATAGAGCCGAACAAAGTGTTTATTATGCGTTGTATGAAATGGGTTAGCATGCTATACTGATTTTAATATTTTGACGATATTTATTTAAGAAAGATTGAGAACGAGAGGTAGTATTTTGGAATTAATAAATAGAGAATATTTAGAATGCTTGGAAGTTGTTTATAGATTGACACCCCAAATAGGTAATAATATGAATAGAATACAGGAAATGATAAGGGAGATACCAATATTGTCAGAAATCCAGAAGAAATTTTTCACGTCGATTGTGAATACAGGTATGAAAAAGTATTGTTAAAATGTATAAGAAAATGAGAGGTATATTAAGCAATAAAAGCTGTGAATGGAAAGGTGATGAAAATAATGTATGTAGATGAGCAAATAATAGTGGAGCGGTTGGCGTCTGTCAGTATATCGGTGGGCAAATTGAAATGATAAATTAAATGTAGGAGATTTGAAAAAATCCAAATTATATTTTAAATGTAGTTGTGTATACGATATGAAAATGATATGATTTATACTAAGGAATATGGAGAATATATATGACGGGATGTTTGGACAATCTTAAACGGTAATCAATAGGATTTTCAGAGAAGACGATACGGGGGTATGAAGGGGGATACAATTTGAAATATTTGGAATCAATTCAGGAAACTATATATTTATCTGCTGGTAATGCGCCGCAATACAGGCGTATTATGCGGATTTTTTTTATAGAGTACGAAAAAATGCATTTCCAATTATATAAGGAAGATGTGCTGGAGCTGCTTAGAGAGTATCCGGAGTTTTCAGATTATGCTATGGAGCAGTTGAAAACAGATTTAGAGGCGTTAGTTGGATGGAAAAATCTTACCCCTATCCAGGATCCGAAAAGAGTTTATACGATTGCGGAATATAAAAATAAGCAGTACCGTTATACAATGTCGGAGTACGCAGTAGAGATAGAGAGAATGACTGTGAAACTTGAGAATCTTTTCATGGACAGTGGGAATCTGTCCATGAATTATTTTGTGCGGATTGAAAATGCCTTGCATGAAATAGAGCAGATTGACCGTCAGGAACTGAAAGCCGTGAATGAATGGTGGAGCAATTTGCAGGAAGATTTTAAGAGGTTAAATCGGAATTATCAGGATTATTTGAGAGAATTCTATTCAGGCAAATCAGATAAAGTTCTCAAGTCTATTGAATTTGTCATACATAAAGACAGATTTATTTCTTATCTACAGGAGTTTGTGCAGCAGCTTCAGAATAAATCCATACGTATTGAAAATATCATTAAGAAATTATCACAGAAGATGGTAGACGGGGTATTGGAGAGAGTAATTGAAAGTGAGCTGGCAATTCCACATCCGAATTCGGAAATCCAGGATTTAAGGGAGAATGCGATAAGAGAAAATATTTACGGAAAATGGAAGAGCCTGTCAGATTGGTTTATTTCGACCGATAAGCACCCAAGCGAAAGCCAGAAAGTGATGGATATTACAGACGAAGTGATACGGAAAATCATACAAAATGCAGCACTGATCGTACAGATACAAAATTGGGGAATCAGCCGTAAAGAAGATTATAAGAAATTTATCCAGATGTTTGCGCGGTGCGAAAACGTGGAAGCGGCACATAAACTTTCGGCACATATATTCGGAATACAGCATGTGCGGCATTTTAAAGTAAATTGTCCGCGTTCCACGGATAGCATAAACAGCAGTGTTTTTGATGAACTGCCGTCGGAATATGAATTAAAGCCCCATACCAGAACTTATAAACCAAGAATACATAAATCCGGGTTTGAAAGTAAAGCGCTGGAGAAACTTGCACAGCGTAACCAATATTTGAAAAAACTGGAGGAAGACAGAAAGCTGGTTATGAAATATATTCAGGACGGCCAACTGGATATCAGCCGGATTGACGACTGCATTTCAGTGGATACAAGGGAGACTTTTCTGCGCTGGATCGCACAGGCGAATCTGACGGTTTCCAAAAACGGACGTACCGAGTATGGACAGGCTTTTCGCTTAATAAAACAGGAAGGGAGCCACACTCTGAAATGTGAAGACGGGAAACTGGTGATGCCTAAATATATATTTCAGTTTGAGGATTAGGAAAAATGGAAGCGGCAAGGGCATTAATAGAGAATTGTTGGATTGACAAAAAGAAAAATAAAGAATTATATGTGAAGGTCCGCAGAGAGCTGACGAAATGCCAGAAATTTTTCCGGGAACAGTTGGGCTGGACGGTAATCAATAACGAACAGATATTGAAGGTGGAGAAAATACCTGCCCGCGCGGAAGGCTATATGGGCATTACAGACTTTACGGAGAGCAGGGATTACTGTCTTTTTTGCGCTGTCTTAATATTCCTGGAAGATAAGGAAGAACAGGAGCAATTTTTGTTATCTGAATTGGTAGATATGCTGGAACTGCAGCTAAAAGATGTGATGGATGTAGACTGGACGTCTTTTACACAGAGGAAGTCCCTCGTAAGAGTACTGCAGTTTTGTGAGAACATGAGGTTGTTAGAAGCATATGAAGGCAGCAGCGATAATGTGGGCAGCAGCATTGGACAGGAAATCTTATATGAGAACACAGGGCTTTCCAGATATATGGCGGTAAATTTTGCATATAGCATAGCTGGTTTCCAGTCATGGGAAGACTTTGAAAAGCAACAGAATCAGGAAGGCGAAGCGGACAGGGGGCACTACAGGATTAATCGTGTATACAGGCAGATCGCTGCGGCCCCGGCCCTTTACTGGAACCAGTCTGATAACCCGGACAGTATCTATTTAAAAAACCAGAGGCAGTGGATACAGAAAAATTTCAGTGAATATTTGGGAGGACAGCTTCATATCCACAAAAACGCTGCCTTTCTGGTGATGGATGAAGGGGAATCTTTTGGAGAAATGCATCCAAGAGAGGCTATGCTCCCGGAACTTGTTTTACTTTTGTGCGGACGGATCAGGGAAAAAGCAGACGAGGGTGTTTGGAAAGAGCGGTATGATGGGTGCATTGTGGTTTCAACAAAAGAGTTTCAGAAAGAAATTTACCATTGCCGCGATAAGTACAGACTGGCATGGAGCAAGGAATACAGAGAGATGGAGGACGTAAAGCTGTTGACAGCGGTTATCTCTTATATGAAATCATGGATGATGATTGGCGAGTGTGGCGAAGAACTTGTCATCTATCCGGCGGCAGGAAAAATGATCGGGAGTTATCCGGCAGAGTTTGATGCAAAGGAGAAGAACAGATGAGCGAGCGTTGGCATATGAACCGAATAGGATTTGTGAATTTCTGGCTGTACGATGATGAAGTATTTTCTTTTGCAGACGGTAAATTGCTTCTGCGCGGGCAGAATGGTTCAGGAAAATCGATCACAACACAGAGTTTTATTCCTTTTATACTGGATGGTGACAGGACTCCCAGCCGGCTGGACCCTTTTGGCTCCAATGACAGAAGAATGGAATACTATTTTCTGAATGACGGGGAGAAGGAGGAAGCCACCGGCTATCTGTACTTGGAGTTTAAGAAGGGGAACCGTTATCGGACAATTGGAATCGGCCAACAGGCTCAAAAGGGGAAAGCTATGGGCTTCTGGGGGTTTGTGGTATTGGATGGGAGGAGAATCGGATATGATTTTAATCTGTACCGGGAAGTGGGAAATACAAAGATCGCGTATACGAAGCAGGAGATGAAAAAGGTACTGGGAGAAAATAATCTGTTTACGGAAACGCAGAAAGATTATATGCGTTTTGTAAATAAACATATATTCGGGTTCCCGAGGCTGGAGCAGTACGAACAGTTTATACGGCTGCTCATAAAGGTCCGGGCTCCCAAGCTTTCCAAGGAATTTACGCCGAAAAAAGTATATGAGATACTGAACGATTCTTTGCAGACTTTGTCCGATGAGGATTTGCGCGCTATGGTGGACGCCATGGAAAAAATGGATGATATACAGGATAAGCTGGAGGGATTAAAAAGGGCTTATAAAGATCTGCAGATTATACGAAATGAGTATGTAAGATATAATCAGTATATGCTGGGACAGAAAGCTGCGGCGTATCTGGAAGAAAAGAACATGGTGGACGCTGCCAGGGGAAAACTGGAAGCAGAAATGGAGGAATTAAAGGAGACTAAGGAAAAGCTGGAGAAATCTTACAAAAGAGCAGGGGAGCTCAAAGCGGAAAAAAGTCTCCTGGAACGGGAGAAAGAAGCTGTCGGAACAATAGATTTAGAAGAGGCGGATGAAAAATTAAGACAATGCCGAAACAGACAGGAAGATGCTGGGAAGGAATTTGCCATGTATTGCCAAAGCATTGAGAGCCACAGAAATGCAATACGGGAGTACGATGCTGCGGTACGTGGGATCCAGAAAAATATTGACGCTTATCAGATGGAGATAGAGCAGCTTGTGCATGAGATGGATGAACTCCAGGAGCTTATCTGCTTTTCCGGGCATGGACAAATTTTAAGCTTGTGGAAGAATTCCGATGGTTATGACGAATGTAAGAAAATCAGAAGTGAAATTGAAAAACTAAGCAAAAATGTGGAAGCGGCATTGGAGGAACTGAAAAAATTCAAAGAAATACAGATACAATGGGACAGGTTGTCAGAAGAGTGCAGCAGCTTGGAGGAAAAGAAAGCGCAGGCATGGCAGCAGGTAAACGATGCGGAGACAATGGAAGAGGCGCTACGGGATGACCTGATTGAGGCATACTATGGTCTGGAGCAGCATAACCAGGAATTTTATCTGTCCAAAAAGGAACTGGAACAGATGGCAGTCTATATCCAGAAATACCAGGGAATGCCGGATTATGGGAATATACGCAATCTCATCGGAAACATATGGGAGATGAAAAACCAGAAGCTGGGAAGCGGGCTTTCCGCTCTGGAAGCACAGAAAGAAAAACTGGCGGAGTCTTTGAGAGTCTGCAGGGAAGAATTGAAGGAATTAGAAAAAGTACCGGAGATAACGCCTGTGCGCAGGGAAATCCTGTGCAGGACGAGGGAGAAGCTGACAGAGAATCATATTTCCTTTCTGCCTTTTTATGAGGCCGTGGATTTTACAGAGTATGCTTCTATGCAGGATCGGGATTTGCTGGAATGCCAGTTGGAAGATGCGGGGCT
Organism: Lachnospiraceae bacterium 28-4; assembly: GCA_000403275.2. Classification (GTDB taxonomy): domain Bacteria; phylum Bacillota; class Clostridia; order Lachnospirales; family Lachnospiraceae; genus Kineothrix. The sequence continues at coordinate 1,220,875 of KE159598.1, read as the reverse complement.
TTTAGATGCCCTGGTGGTGGTGCAGAAGGATTATACGCGGGCAATGAAGGTTTTAGGAGCATGGTCAGATAAGATTCTCTGCTTAGAAGATTCCGGGAAAATGAGATGCCGTAAACTGACAGCGGCGACCGAAGATATGGAGCTGCGGAAGATGACTGAGAGGATCTTGTCCAATATCGGGGAGGAAGACGATTGCCGGATTGTGTTAAGGCCCGATGGTTATTTCAGGCATGGTGCCTTGGAAGGGTACAGCAGGCCTGAAACGGAAGCTTGTTATATTGGAGAATCCATACGAAGGGAGAAGAAGAAGGAACAAATTAGAAAAAAAACGGAAGAATTGCAGCTTTTGCAGCAGGAATTGGAAACATCGGAGCAGGAAATCAGCGGAGTGAAGAAAAGAATTGGGATCTTGCAGGAAGAATTTCACGGATTGCCCGTATTTGACGAGCTGGACGAGGCAATCGCGATGAAGAAGGATCTAAACTGGACATTTGAAAAGTGCAGTGAGGAATGCGGGAAGAAACAGAAAGAAAAAGAAAGCTGTGAAATCCTAAAAAAGCAGTCCGCACAGCGAATTATAACCAGATGCCGGGAGCTGCCCTACGAAAGAAACATGGAGAGTTATGAGGAAATACTGGGAGCGATCCATGAGTATGCGCGTCAGTTAGAATCCTTTCAGATGGCTGGAATGCGCTTTTTGGCCGAGGAAGCCAGTAAAGATATGCACAAACAGTTGATCGAGAAAGAGGAGGATGCAATCGATATAGAAGATCTCCATAAAAAAAGGGCAGAGCAGGAAATACAGGAGCAGAAGCTACAGATAGAGAAACTGGAAGAATTCCTGAATGCACCTGAGAATAAAGAGAGGGCGGAGCGGTTGAAACTGATCCGGGATGAACTGGATTCAAAAGGTAAGGAAGAAACGGAATTAGGTAAAAAACAGGCAGTATGGGAAGAAGGTGTGAAAAGACTGGAGCCGGGTATTGAGGCACAGAAAAATAGTGTGACGGAAAAAGTGGAGAAGGAAGCCCGGCTCAGGAAATATTTTGATGAAGAATTATCCCTGGGGCTTGTATTTGACAGAGAAAGCAAAACAATACCGGAAGCGGCGGAACAGGCAAAAACGATAATCAGGGAAACTGACAGAAATAAGTCCGTAGCAGAGATCGTGTCGAATATGGACAGGATTTTTCATGCCCATATTGGAAACCTGGTAATTTACGGGACATTTATGGAAGATTGTTTTGCAGAAGAGACAACAGATGCGATGGTGCTGCGCAAACGTCATAGGATTGTTTCTTATATGCAGGGGCGGAAGCTATATTTTGAAGAATTCTATCAGGTGATCAAAGAGAGGATTGATGAAACCGAACTGTTGATCCGCCAGAAGGACAGAGAGTTGTTTGAAAATATCCTGTCGGATACGCTGAGCAGAAAGTTGAATGTCCGTATTGCAGAAAGCAGGAAATGGATTCAGGATATGTCCTCCCTTATGCGAAAGATGGATACCTCCATGTCACTGACCTTTTCACTGGACTGGCGAGCGAAGACTGCAGATGGAGAGGGGGAACTGGATACCGCAGAGCTGGAGAAGATGCTTAACCGTGACAGGGAATTGATGACTGCGGAAGATATCGAAAAAATTTCCGCACATTTCAGGAATAAAATTTATACGGTAAAGCAGATAGCGGAGGAAAACGGCGAAGTCTTAAGCTATTCGGATTTGGTGCGAGAAGCGCTGGACTACCGGAAGTGGTTTGAGTTTAAAATGTTTTACTATCGGAATAACGATAACAAAAAAGAACTGACCAACGGAGCCTTTAACCGCTTCAGCGGCGGGGAAAAGGCAATGGCCATGTATGTTCCGCTGTTTGCTGCAGTGAATGCGCAATATAAAAAAGCAGAGCAGGATGATTTGCCGAGAATGATTGCGTTGGACGAAGCATTTGCGGGGGTGGATGACAAAAATATCAGCAGCATGTTTGACCTGGTAAGAAAATTTGATTTTGACTATATTATGAATTCGCAGGTATTGTGGGGATGCTATGCGTCCGTACCCTTCCTGCGGATCGCAGAATTGCTTAGGCCGGCTAATTCACAGGTGGTTACGGTTATTTATTATTTGTGGAACGGAAAACAGAGAATCATTGAGGAACAGTGAAGTGGAAGAAAAAAATCTGGAGGAATGCGCTCTTTATTTCAGGAATCATAAAGCATATACCCGTATGTTTATGGAGATGAAGAAAAAGTACATAAAATATGGGAAGCTTTCAGGGAGAATTTTTCTTAATAATTTATCTGAGGCGGAATGCATCGCTTTGGGTAAAGTTTTTGGGAGAAGTCTGCTGCCTGGTGATTTTGAATTTTCCATTGCCCAGCTACAGGCGGCACTGGATGAGACGAAGTATTGTGGTGTTGAAGTGGCTGCTCTTGTAGAAAAATATTTTAATGAAAAAATATTGTCAAACAGCCAGAGGAGAGAAGAAAAGACGGAGTTAAACAAACGGTTTTGGGAAGAAGTGCTGCATGAGGCGGGAAGCCGGTTTGGAAAGGACGCCGGGGGAACTCTATGGCTCAATGAAGTGAGGGAACAGCGGAAATACGGTTATCAGTTGATTATGAGGGAAAGAGAAAAATCAAGGGACGGTATAAAAGAAGTGCTTATGGAAGTGTGCAGTGCATTGACATACCTGTCCCCAGGGGATGGGAATGGAAAGGAATATGTCAGGCTGGCTGTGCTGGGGGCAGAAATCACAAAGAATCCCCATTTTTTTGACAGGCAGAATGCAGCAGGACGTTTGCTGATCAGCGCTTTAAGCTTTACCTATAAGACAGAGGAACCAAAAGCACAGGAGGATGTTTTAGCCCTGTATTATGCGGCAGGGATTATGCCTGACGATATCTCCAGCTATACCACGTGTTATGGAATCCATTTCTACGAAGGCGAAAGGGAACATGAAGCTTACCGGTCTTTTATCAGAAAGGGCGAAAAATATGTTCTGACGCTTTCCAATCTGAGCAGGCTGACAAGGGCGGACAGCAACAGGAAGAAAGTATTTATTATCGAAAACCAGATGGTCTTTTCCCAAGTGTGTGAAGAAATGGGAGGGGAAGAATATCCGATTGTGTGTACTTCCGGACAGTTAAGAACAGCTTCTTTATTTTTAATTGATTTACTGCTAAAGTCTGGATGCAAATTATATTACTGCGGTGATATAGACCCGGAAGGGATTGAGATAGCGGACAGAGTGATTGAAAGAGGCTCCGGGCAGATTTTTCCATGGAGAATGACGACGGAGGACTATTACAGGTCAATATCGAATGAGATGCTTACAGAAAAACGTTTGAACCGGCTGGATAAGATTACGAATGTCCAATTGCGGGAACTTGCACAGCTTTTGAAAACAGAAAGAAGAGCAGGGTATCAAGAGCATTTAATTGATTGGATGGTGGAAGATATTAAGACAGAAAAGCTTGCCCTTTTTGGCTTTACAAATTAATTTTGGCTGGATATAATCATATTTGCATAATGATATATTGGGAGAGTATTGTCAATCAAAAGTTCTCCCCAAACAAAAAATAGGAGGTCATAAAATTGAAACAACGAGTTCTTTCAGCTGCTTTAGCGATATGCTTATGCATTTCCAGTCCATTAGCAGCATACGCAGCCCAGGAAGATCCTTTGCATCAAGGGAATGTTCTTTCGGAAAAAACGCAAGAAGAAACGGTTCCCAATGTCGATGAGCCGAATGCTCCGGCAGAAACAGAGCCAGGGCAAGAGGATGTTCCTGAGGAAGAAATACCAGGAGAGGAAATACCGGAGGAAACGGTACCAGGTGTTAATGAGCCGAATACCCCGGAAGAAACCGAACCGGGACAGGATGATGTTCCTGAAGAAGAGATACCCGGGCAAACAAATCCCGGTGCTGATGAGCCAACAACCCCGGTAGAAGCCGTTCCGGAGCAAGAGAATATTCTTCCAGAAGAGATTCCGGTAGAAGCCGTCTCCTTGGTTTATCCATCAACGCTAATGACTACACGTGATAGTTCCTTTCCTACTCCGACAGAAATTTATGAGTCCATGATCGCGCTGAAAGATCAGGATCAGTATAAGGAAGGAACGGTATGGACCAATGATGAGCCCTATTCGGATTCAAAGGGATATTATCATTGGAATGGCGGACTCCTTAATGGAAAGAAGATTAGTGCCGTTGGCTGTGTGGCTTTTGCATTTACCCTCAGCGATGCGGCGTTTGGAAGCTGGCCGGCCAGAATATACGCAGCAGGTGAATTTTTATTTGAGGATATAAAAGCCGGGGACATCCTGCAGGTAAACAATGATGTTCATACTGTGATCGTACTCAATGTAAGCGATGTGGGCGTGGTGGTTGCCGAAGGAAACATGAGTACCGGAGACCACGTAGGTAAGGTGCATTGGGGGCGAACCATATCCAAAGAAGAGGTGTTGAGAAACACCAGCCATTATATTACCCGATACCCGGAAGGCTATATTTCGCCGGATGATCCGGAGGCCGACACTTCGATAGCAAGCGGAACTCTTGCCGGAGGGCTTGCCTGGAACCTGACGAAAGCAGGTATACTGACCATTTCGGGCAAAGGAGCTATGCCGGATTTCAGCAGTGTTGAAGAACAGCCGTGGAGCGATAACAACAGTCAAATCCAAAAAATAGTTATTGGGGATGGTGTTACCAATATTGGCTCCGGCGCATTTTGGAACTGCGGGGCTTTGAGTGTAGAGATTGCTTCCAGTGTGACAGTAATTGGCAATAGCGCTTTCAGGGATTCCAAGATCATTTCGGCGACGATTCCTTCCGGCGTAAAAACCATTGGTGATGATGCTTTCCGCGGATGTAAAAATCTTAGTTCGGTGACTATTGGCGAAGGGGTGGAAACAATCGGACAAAATGTTTTCCGTGCTTGCACAAGTCTCGCATCTATCACTTTGCCTGCCAGCATCGGAGAGATAGGCAGTGCAACATTTATGGAATGTACGGAAATGAAAAGTGTGAAATTCACCCAAGGCAGCAAACAGGTAAAATTAGGCGATAATATGTTTACGGAATGCTGGAACCTGATGAGCGTAACACTGCCTCTAAATATAGACCGCATTGGCGAGGGGATGTTCCAGAATTGTAAGATGCTCGCCGGAGTGGAAATTCCGCAAGGAGCAGAAAGTATTGGGATGCATGCGTTTGCCAGCTGCTCGGCATTTACGACTGTTATCATTCCCGACAGTGTAACCACAATAGGAATGGCCGCATTTGCAGATTGTCCGCTAAAAGATATATACTTTACCGGTACCGAGACGCAGTGGAACAGTATAGGAAAATTGGGCGATACGGCTTCTAAAGTGTCAGAGTCAACGATACATTATAACTATATTCCAGCGCCGGCTCCGGATCCTGATGATGATAATAATAACCCGGGCGGTGGCGATGATAATAATCCTGGCGATAACCCTAACCCCGGCGATGATAATAATGACAACCCGGGCGGGGACAGCGATAACAATCCAGGCGGCAATCCTGACGGGGATAACGATAACAACCCAGGCGGCAATCCAGGCGGAGATAACGGAAGTAATAATGCGGGTTCCAACAACGACAAAACCGGAAGTACTCCGGGGACATCTTCTATGATAAATGTAGGAATAAAAGCGATTGTGGACACATGGAAACCTACAACTCCTGACGAAATAAAGCGGTATGCATGCGTGGGGAAAGAAGCCGTACAGTACACTCCGTCCAAAGATAATGCCTATAAGATTGAGATAAATAACGCGATACAGGGGCCTATGTGCTTCAAGTCTTTTGAGGCAGTCCTTGGGGATTATACGATTGGGAGAACTTATAATATTTACCCGCCTTCCGGTACTACATACAGCATGGATAAGGAAGTGGAGTTTACGATAAAAATTCCGTCAGCCATTTATAAAGAAAACAGAGAATATAAGATGATTTGTGTTACGGAAGATGGGCAGCCGACTGTTTATAACGATTCAGACAGTGACCCTGAAACAATTACAATAAAAACAGATAAGTTTTATGCTTATGCATTGATTTACAAATAGGAGCAAACAGCTTGTAACAAAATTCAGCGCGGCTGCCGGTGGAAAACTATCCGGGCATGCCGCGCTGAAAAAAAAATAGGGTTTTTTGATTATTTATTCAATACGGAACTGGCTGATCAAACGATTCAGCGTTTTCGACTGATTGGATAACTCATTGGAAATGGCCGCGCTTTCTTCTGCCGAAGTAGAGTTCGCTTCCGTTACTTTGGAAACCTCTTTAATTCGGTTTTCCACGGAGACGATCATTTCCGATTGCTGGGCGCTGGCCAATGCAATTTCATCCATCAGCACTTTAATCGACTGGATGCATTCACTGATGACCTGCATCGCAGAAATCGTAAGATTTGTAGATTCCGTGCCTGTCTCCACGTCTTCGGTTGAGCGGCCGATCAATGCGCTTATGATGGATGCTCTGGATTCGACGGCGCCAGTCGGTTGGTAATGTTATCTCCAACCATAGAGGCGATGCGGCTGGATACGATGAACCAAAGCAAAAGCATACCGTCTTTCAAGTCTGACATTTTAGCGTAATAAGTTAATAAATAGACTGGAAAAAGGCTTTGCCAATGCGTGAAATATCATATATAATTGAAATAGTATGATAAGACTCATTATCGATTACATGCATAAGGAGGAAGCGGTATGTACCATTGTTGCGTACACTTTTATTTGTTGGGAGATCGGAGTGAAATCTTTGAAATAATAAAGGAGATGCCCCCGCTTGAGCATTTTACACATGAGTTTTGGGAAAGCGGCGAAGTGGATGAGGCGCTGGCGGCTAAAGCAAATGTGATTCTGGCTGATTTACGGGATTCGGAGACGAAAAATGTGGCAGACAGAATCGTTTCATCAAAAAACAAGGAAGCAGAGTTGATCCTGATTGCGGATAAGGAGCAGACAGGGCTTCTCTCCGGTATTCTGCCTGAGGTGAAAGATATATGGATCGGCCTTATGACGGAAGAGGAAATAAGGTTTCGTTTTTTAAGATGGCAGCAAACATATAAAATGAGCAAAGACTTCTGGCAGACCAACCATTTTTTTGAAGTCACGATCAATCACATCCCGAACCTGATCTGGTATAAAGATAAAAATGGTATTCATGAGAAGGTAAACGATAGTTTCTGTCAGACGGTAAACAAGCCCAAACATCAGGTAGAAGGGCGGGGACACGCTTATATTTGGGATGTGGAACGGGATGATCCTGCCTGCATCGAATCCGAGAGAGAGGTTATGGAAAGCAAAAAAACTTTCATATCGGAAGAAACGATTCAGACAGGTGCTGGGAGACGTACGCTTACAACATATAAATCCCCCCTTTATAATTTGGACGGCAGCGTAATGGGGACCGTAGGGGTAGCGATCGATGTAACAAAAGAACGGGCTTATAAACAGGAACTGACGCAGAAGAATCAGACGCTGGAAAAGATATTTACCTCGATTGACTGCGGGGTTATATGCCATAGCGTAGATGGGACACGCGTTTTGAGTATAAATAAGGCGGCGCTTAAGATCATGGGATACGAGTCTATGGACGAATTGGTAAAAGACGGATTTGACATGGTTGCGGGAAGCGTTGTGGAGGAAGACAGGGAAAAGCTTCAGGAATGCATGAAGAAACTGCAAAAGGAAGGTGACAGCGTCAGCATCGAATACAGAGTGCAGCACAAGAGCGGCGAAACGCTGCATATCATGGGCAATATTAAATTGCTGCAGGAAAACGGGGAACTTTTCTATCAGAGATTTCTCCTGGACTGCACTGCCCAGAAGCTGCAGGAAAAGAAAAATGAAAGATGGCAGCTGGAGCTGATTCAGGCGTTGGGGATCGATTACAGCATCGTCTGCTACTTTGACCTGGATACGGACATTGGCATTCCATTCCGGATAAACGGAGAGGATGGAAAAATTTTTGCTTCGGATAAGGAAGGAAAGATCTCTTTCCAAAAGAGCATGGAGGATTACATACAAAAATTTGTACACGAGGATGACCGGAAAATGGTGAGACAGTTTTCTTCCGTAGATTATTTGAAGGAAGAATTGTTGGAAAAAAGTTTGCAGTATGTGAATTATCGTGCTTACATCAATGGAGAAATAGAATATTACCAGTTAAAAATTGTACGGACAGGAAAATGGTCGGAAGAGCGGGGGATTGTTTTAGGATTCCGCAGTGTAGAAGAAGAAATTCGAAACGAAATCGAAAAGAAAAATCTGTTGGAAGACGCGCTGCAGCAGGCGAACCAGGCAAACAAGGCAAAAAGCGTCTTTTTGTCCAATATGTCCCATGACATCCGCACGCCGATGAACGCGATTGTCGGATTTACCACTCTTGCAATCGCGCATATGGACGACAAGGAACAGGTAGCGGAATATTTGAAAAAGATTATGACATCGGGAAACCATTTGCTGAGCCTGATCAATGACGTTTTGGATATGAGCCGTATTGAAAGCGGGAAAATGCATTTGGATGAAAAGCCATGTTCCCTGCCGGATATTTTGTATGGCCTGCGCAATATACTTCTGGCGGACGTGCATGCGAAACAGCTGGATCTTTATATGGATGCGGTGGATGTGATAGATGAAGAGATATATTGTGACAAGCTTCGGTTAAACCAGGTACTTTTGAATTTATTGAGCAATGCGGTTAAATATACGGCGGCCGGCGGCATCATCAGCATGCGCATCAGAGAAAAACCTGGAGCGCCGGCAGGTTATGCAAATTACGAATTCAGTATCCGGGATACGGGAATCGGTATGAGTGAAGAATTCGTGTCACATATTTTCGAACCTTTTGAAAGGGAGAAGAGCAGCACGATCAGCGGAATACAGGGAACCGGACTGGGAATGGCGATTACCAAAAATATTGTGGATATGATGAATGGCACCATAGAGGTAAAGAGCGAACAGGGAGAAGGAACCGAGGTGACAGTCTGCTTTACGTTCCGATTGAATTCGGAGTCCCAGGAGCCAAAGGATATACCGCAGTTGAAGGATTGCCGGGCTCTGGTGGTGGACGATGATTTCAATACTTGTGACAGCGTCACCTATATGCTCGGACAGATCGGAATGCGCGCGGAATGGACTTTATCCGGCAAAGAAGCGTTGTTACGGACGAGACAGGCTGTGATGAGGGACGACATTTATGACGTATATGTGATCGACTGGATGCTGCCGGATATGAACGGTATTGAGGTGACGAGGAGAATACGGAAAGAAATGGGAGAAACTGTGCCGATCATTCTTTTGACGGCATATGACTGGCTGGATATTGAAGAAGAGGCAAAGGAAGCCGGTATTACCGCGTTTTGCAGCAAACCGCTGTTTTTATCCGAGCTTCGAAGCTGTCTGCATTCGATCGTGAATACGGGAGAAGAGGGAGAAGAAACCGGAAGCGAACAAGTAAGCCGTCATGTAGGACGCATTTTGCTGGCAGAAGATAATGAATTGAACCAGGAAATTGCTACGGCGATTTTGGGAGATGCGGGATTTTCGACAGAAGTTGCGGATAACGGACAGATCGCGGTGGATATGCTGAAGAAATCCGAGCCGGGATATTACCAGCTGGTGCTCATGGATGTAAGGATGCCGGTGATGAATGGATATGAAGCGACAAGGGCGATCCGCAAGCTGGACGATCCTGATCTGGCTTCTATTCCGATTCTGGCCATGACGGCCAATGCATTTGAAGAAGATAAGCAGGAAGCATTAAACTGTGGGATGAATGGGCATCTGGCAAAACCGATTGATGTAAAAATGCTGCTGGATACTTTGGATAAGATATTGGTTCAATAGGAGAAACATATACAGAAAAAAAGACGCTTTGCTGGCAAAGAGGGCTCGGGCGGGAAACATTGGTTCCGCTCCGGGCCCTTTGTATAGCCGCTCTAGCATCAGGACGGAATGTGAACGATGAACACAAAACGCAGTTTTTCAGGCATAATTGTAGATTGAATAAGGCTTTGTATTTTGCTATAATGGTTGGCACAATAAAATAATAACATAAGAGGAGCGGGCATAATTATGGAAGCGCATAAGAAATCTTTTCAGGAACTGGAATTTATGAACGGAAGAATGCTTATCGGTTATGGAATGACAGTGGCGGTATTATTTGCCGCCTATCTTGTGGAATTGCTGAAGGGAAACAGAACTCCCGGTTATGTAGCGATATTTTCCGCATTGCTTTTGGCGCCGTTTCTTTTGTCTTTCCTGATATACCGGAAGGATAAAGGATCACTGGCAGTAAGGACGGTGGCAGCGATAGGATATGGAATCCTATATGCGTTTGTACTGTGGACGAGCGTAAGCGTTCTTTCATTTGTTTATATTATTCCTATGTTGGTAATATTTTCTTTATATCAGGATAAAAAACTGGCAATGGGAACAGGAATCCTGACACTTGTCATTAATGTTGTTTTTATTGTAATGAATATTATGAGAGGGGTTACAAAAGAAGATATCGTAAATTATGAGATCGAGATAGCGTCGATTCTCATGGTGGTGGGATATTCCTATATGGTCTCGAGGACTTTGGATCGGGTATCGTCGCAAAAAATACGGATTATTGAAGAAGAAAAGGAAAAAACGGCGAATATTCTGAATCAAATGGTAGGGGCAGTCAGCCATCTGAGCGCGAATATTGCGGATATTACGGAAGAATCCAGGCAGATAGCAGAACAGGGAAAAAGCAGCAAGACAGCGGTGGAGGATATTGTGACAGGGACAAATGAACTGGCCGCTACGATCCAGAACCAGCTGCGCATGACAGAAAATATTAAGCAGCTGACATTTACTACCCGGCAGTCAGCAAAGGATGTACAGGATAAATTTATAGGAACAAGAAAGGCGGCGGAAGAAGGAAACCAGGATATGGAAGAACTTGGGAAAACTTCTTCCCTTTGCAAAGAGGCGGGGCATGAAGTGGACGCTACGATGGCCGGTCTGATGGAAAGAACCGCCGAAGCAAAAGAAATATTAGGCTTGATTGAAGAAGTGACGGACCAGACTACGCTGCTTGCTTTGAATGCGAGTATTGAGGCGGCGCATGCAGGAGATGCGGGCAAAGGCTTTGCGGTAGTGGCCGATGAAATTAAAAAGCTGGCAGAACAGACGACGGAAGCCACAAACAACATTTCCAGGATTTTTCTGGAATTGCAAAAACAGGCTGACATGGCAGGAGTCAGCGTGGACGGGCTGATTCAGACAAATGAGAAACAGACGGGATTGATCGGGAAAGTAAGGGAGACTTTTGACAAGATAAGGGGAGATATCGACGAAGTCAGTCAAAGAATGGAAGTGCAGCACGCCGATATGGAAAGAATCGTGGAAAGCAACGGAGAAATTGGAAGAAGTGTGGAAAGCCTCAGCGCGTTTAGCGAGGAATTGCTTGCGAATGTAGAAAATACGGAGAATATGTCGGATAAAACTGTGAAAGGAACGATCAATATATCCGGGCTGCTTGCCGGTGTGGTGGAAGAGATCGACAGACTACAGAAAATCATTGACGATTCCGGCGTTTCCCGGGAAGCGTAAAAAAAGTTATAGAGAAAGATTTATGCCGTCGGCACCGATAAAAAGGCTGCCGGCGGCTGTTTTATAAAAAATTTTATTTAGTATTACCATTGTTCGATTGACCTATCATCCAATATATGGTAAATTTACAATATATTGTTGTAAAATAATGCGTTATGGAAAACAATATAAAAGAAAGGGGAAATGAAAAAACAATAAATTACAACAGGAGGAAAAGATGGATATGAAAGCAATAGCGGACGATGAAAAAAGAGAAATAATAGAATTCATGCTGGATAACGCTGCGCTCGAGGAAAAAATGGGAAAATGGAAACAGAAAGAAGAAGATATTCTCCTGTTTATGGATTTTACGGCAGCATTGGTGAGAAGATCGAGAGAGGACGGAGGGTTGATTATTTCCGTAGAAAGCGGAGAGGTTCCGCCAGGTGCGGAAAATATAGAAATTTTCAGAAAAGATAAAAAAGGAGATGTGAATATTGTCATTGGAGAAAACAAACAGCATTTGGCCATGATATTTACTTCCAGGGAACGGTTTAAAGAATGTGATGATACTTCAGGGTTTGTAATGTTCATTGATGAACTGTTTGAATTTTTGGGAACTTGTGCAGGAATCGACGGAGTGATTATAAATTACAAAAAAGAAAATGTGGTTCTCAATAAAGAAATGCTTAAGATTTTTTTGGCTTTCTAATTTTAGATTAGTTTTGGGGAAAATAGTTTGTAAAGAAAAAACACTTGACACCACCTCTTCGCTGTAGTATGATATGCAATGTGTTTTACATGCTTTAGGAGACGGATGATGGAAAAAATCGTAGAACAGGGCATATTATATGATTTTTATGGGGAATTGCTGACAGAACATCAGCGGAAAATATATGAAGATGCAGTGTATCATGATCTGTCCTTAAGCGAAATCGCGGAAATGCAGGGAATCAGCAGACAAGGAGTTCATGACCTGATTCGAAGGTGTGATCGCATTCTGGAAGATTATGAAGAAAAGCTGCATTTGGTAAAAAGGTTTTATGAAATGAAAGAAAATATCCACCGGATCGAGGCATTGGCGGAGGACAATTCTTTTAGTTTGGAGCAGATGCGGAAAGAATTGAAAAAGCTGGCCGGTAAAATGATGGAAGCATTAGTGTGAGACAGGTTTGAGTTAGTTAGCAACTGTAATGAAAAAACAGAGGTTTGATATATGGCGTTTGAAAGTTTGACGGATAAACTGCAAAATGTATTTAAGAATCTGCGGAGCAAAGGCCGTCTGACGGAAGAGGATGTAAAGGCGGCTTTAAAAGAAGTAAAAATGGCATTGCTGGAAGCCGATGTCAGCTTTAAGGTGGTGAAGCAGTTTGTAAAAGCTGTGGAGGCAAGAGCTGTCGGCGCAGATGTTATGAACGGTTTAAATCCGGGGCAGATGGTTATTAAGATCGTAAATGAAGAGATGATTTCTCTGATGGGATCGGAGATGACGGAGATTCAGTTACAGCCGGGTAAATCGATAACCGTGATCATGATGTGCGGCCTTCAGGGAGCTGGTAAAACGACGACTACGGCAAAGATCGCAGGAAAGCTGAAAGTAAAGGGAAAGAAGCCATTGCTTGTGGCATGCGATATTTATCGCCCGGCGGCGGTAAAGCAGCTTCAGATAAACGGTGAAAAGCAGGAAGTGGATGTGTTTTCCATGGGGGAAAACCATAAACCTTCTGATATTGCAAAAGCAGCTTTGGAACATGCGAAGAAAAACGGACATAACGCGGTTATTTTAGATACTGCCGGACGGCTTCATATTGATGAAGAAATGATGGCGGAGCTGCAGGAGATCAAAGCATCCATGGAAGTTCACCAAACCCTGCTTGTGGTAGACGCCATGACAGGTCAGGATGCCGTGAATGTGGCGAAAGAATTCGATGAAAAAGTAGGCATCGACGGAGTAGTGCTTTCGAAGATGGACGGCGACACGAGAGGCGGCGCGGCGCTTTCCGTAAAAGCGGTGACAGGCAAGCCGATTCTTTATGTAGGTATGGGGGAAAAGCTTTCGGATCTGGAACAGTTTTATCCTGACCGGATGGCAAGCCGTATCCTCGGTATGGGCGATGTGCTTACGTTGATCGATAAAGTCCAGGCGAATATCGATATCGATGAAGATAAGGAAAAAGAAATGGCTGCCCGGATGAAGAAGGGCAAGTTTGATTTTAACGATTATCTGGAGAGCATGAAACAGATGAAAAAGATGGGAGGGCTTTCCAGCATTTTAGGAATGATACCCGGCATGGGACGTCAGCTGGGGGATATTGAATCCATGGTGGATGAAAAGCAGCTGTCCAGAACGGAAGCGATTATTCTCAGCATGACCCCGGCGGAAAGAGAGAATCCGAAACTGCTGAATCTGAGCAGAAAGAGCCGTATCGCGAGAGGGGCAGGAGTGGATATCGCTGTGGTAAATCGTTTTGTAAAGCAGTTTGAACAATCCCAGAAAATGATGAAACAACTGCCCGGCATGATGGGCGGCAGGAAAGGAAAAGGGATGTTCGGAGGAATGAAATTTCCTTTTTAGACATTCGGGAGATTTCGCGTAAAGTTGTAGATAATAGAAATAGATATTTCAAAGAGTATTTATTTTTATTTCTTATAAAAATTTATTAATGGAAAGCAATATGCGGAGGTGAAAAAACATGGCAGTAAAAATCAGGTTAAGAAGAATGGGTCAGAAGAAAGCTCCTTTCTATAGAATTATCGTAGCAGATTCCAGATCCCCGAGAGACGGAAGGTTTATCGAAGAAATCGGAACCTATGACCCTAAGACAGATCCAAGCAGTTTTAAAGTAAACGAAGAGTTGGCTAAGAAATGGTTAGCGAACGGAGCACAGCCTACGGAAATTGTTAACAAGATTTTCAAACAGGCAGGTATTACAAAATAAGGATATCTGGCCGCTTTTGGAGGTGGACTATGAAGGAATTAGTTGAAGTGATTGCAAAAGCACTTGTTGACAATCCGGATGAAGTGGTGGTATCGGAGAAAGAAGAGGGCAGAAATGTCATCATAGAACTCCACGTTGCACAATCCGATATGGGTAAGGTGATCGGAAAACAGGGAAGGATCGCGAAGGCGATTCGTTCCGTTGTAAAAGCAGCGTCATCCAAAGACAATAAGAAGGTGGATGTAGAAATTGTTTAAAAAGAGTTGGCCGCCGGGCCGGCTCTTTTTTTTATAAAAATTATAAAAATAGTCAGGAAAGGTTGTTGAATAAAAGGAATATGGAAGATAAATTAAGAGTGGGCGTAATTTCCTCCACCCATGGAATTCGAGGAGAGGTTAAAGTCTTTCCTACTACGGACAGCCCAAATCGTTTTAAAAAGATGAAAAAAGTGATCCTAAACCATGGGAAGGAAGAACTGGAGCTTGAAATCGAAGGCGTTAAATTTTTTAAAAAATTTGCCATTCTGAAATTTAAGGGGATCGATCATATAAACGATATTGAAGCATATAAAGGCGGAGAACTTTATGTTGCCAGGGAGAATGCCCAGAAATTGGGGAAGGATGAATATTTTATTGCGGATCTGCTCGGTGTTTCGGTGGTAGATGAAAATGGAGAGAAACTTGGCGTGTTAAAAGATGTCATAGAAACCGGAGCGAATGATGTTTATGTAGTGGAAAGGGAAAATAAAAAGGATTTGTTGATTCCGGCAATTAAACAATGCATTCGGAAAGTGGATGTGGAAGCGGGAGAAATGGAAGTGCATTTAATGGAAGGGCTTTTAGAAGAATGAATTTTTATATCATGACGTTATTTCCGGAAATGATCGAACAAGGAGCCAAAAACAGTATTCTCGGACGGGCAATCGACAACGGTATCATATCTTTGGAAGCTGTTAATATACGGGACTATACGGAGGATAAGCATCGAAAAGTGGATGATTATCCCTATGGAGGAGGCGCGGGCATGCTGATGCAGGCGCAGCCCGTCTATGACTGCTGGCGGGCGGTAGAGGAAAAAATAAAGGAAAAACGCGGAAGCAAAGCTGGAGCGAAAACGAGGGTGATATACCTTACTCCCCAGGGAAAAACCTTTCATCAGGAAATGGCCGGGGAGCTGGCAAAAGAGGAAGATATTATATTTCTTTGCGGACATTATGAGGGCATCGATGAACGGGCGTTGGAAGAGATCGTGACAGATTATGTTTCGATCGGCGACTATGTGCTGACAGGAGGAGAACTTCCTGCGCTGGTGATGATCGATGCGGTCGCAAGGCTTGCACCAGGCGTACTTCACAATGAGGATTCGGCCGGCGAGGAGACTTTTTATAATGATCTGCTCGAATATCCGCAATATTCCAGGCCGGAACAATGGCATGGAAAGAAGGTGCCGGAGGTATTGCTTTCAGGCAATCACAAGAAAATCAGGGAATGGCGTCTGGAGCAGTCGGAGATCAAAACGCAACGCTGGCGGCCTGATCTCTATGAAAAATATGCGCTGCGGAAAAAGCTGATGGAAAAGCTGGTAAAAAAGAACAAAGCGCTATATGCCGATATGTCGGAGAGTCTGGGAAGAGGACGGGGCGAACTGATCTATGGGGGAGAGGACGGAGCTGTAGTCTGGGATAAGAAAGCGGATGTTTATATGCTGTCCTCATTTGACAAGGCTTCTGCAGAGAAAATAGTGGATCAGATACCGGAACGGATCAAGGACGGGCAGTTCATTCTTCATGAGGAATGGCTGCTTCCTCCGATGGAAAGACGGTTTCCGGTAAAAGAGAAGATGATGTGCCAACGCGCCGTTTATAACAGGGACGTTTCCCTGCCCCGATCCGGGGAAATAGAGATCCTGCAGCTGGATATTTCCTGGCTGCCCGTCATATCCGCACATTACCACCTGGGATCGGAAGGGTATGTGGAGGAACGATTGTTAAGCGGAGCCATATTCGGCGCATTTATAGAAGGGAAACTGGCGGGTTTTATAGGGGAGCATATAGAAGGCAGCCTTGGCATGCTGGAAGTATTTGAAGAGTATAGAAGAAAGGGCATCGCTGCGGAGCTGGAAAGTTATATGATCAACCTTCACCTGTCCAGAGGACATCTTCCTTACGGAGATGTGATCGTCGGGAATGAGGCATCTATGAAGCTTCAAAGGAAGCTGGGACTGAAAGTCAGCAAAGAAATTTACTGCTGGGCGATCGTCCCAAGCGACGCAGCTCTTTGAGAGCTGGTTTATGGAATAAAAAACCGGCATGAAAACCGGCTTTCAAGAAAAGGCGTCGATATGCATGGTGATGTTTTGCGCATGGTCGCCGTAAGCTTTGCCGAAGATATTGATGCCGCCTATATGAACGGCGTCTTCTTTAATAGCGATTTTAAAAGAAATATAAGGGCTGGTGGCCAGGTCAAAGGTGTCGATGGTAACGGATTCTGTTTTTAACACTCCGTCCAGCGACACTCCTTTTTTATCTAAGCCGATGGTCTTTAACAGGCCGAACTGCGTGTTGCCGTCCGTCCACCACGCCGGTGTCAGCTTGCCATGGCGGCCGCCGAAATCGCCGGGCGATGTATAAGTGAGCAGTTCGGTGTCATTGAGGTAAAAAGTAATATCGGAGGGCCAGACATTCCGGTATCCGGGAGCTTCCGAACATAGTTCCAGGCTGAAAGAGATATAACTGGGTCTGGAATCAATCAGGAAATGATTGGGGAAGCGGTATTCGATAAATCCTTTGTGAAACCATATGAGCTGGGCCGAGATACGGCCAGGAGAGTAAAAAGCCCTCACATCGTCGCAGGATTCAATATAGGATGATTCATTTACCATGCCGCAAGTAGGATAAATTTTAAAATCAAAATAATTGCCAATAGGCATATCCACGGAAAAAGACCGTGCCGCCGTCTGGCGGGGAGAATCGTTGATGGAAATTTTGATATCTTCCGCGCGGGAGCTGCAGACTTTTTGGGAACCCCTGATGCCGGGAAGCATTTCAGCAGTGATCAGTCCGGCCTCCTCCAGCAGATTAACGTGGAAGGCGGCGGAAGAAACAGGAATCTGCAATTTTTGTGCCAGTTCCACAATATTGAGAGACTGGTGTTTTAGAAGATACAAAATCTTAAGGCGGACCTGGGAAGAGAGAGCCTTTCCAAGCAGCTCCAAGGACTGATAGTGGTCAGGGTCATCCAGGCTTAAGGATATATGTCGTGTTATTTTTTCATTTTCATGAACCGTTCTAGTTTTCATATCAATTACCATGCCTTTCTGCGTGTGATCCATTATATCATAGTCTTAAGAAAATCTCAATTTATTACAATAATACTGTAATAAAATGAATTCTGAAAACAATTTAATTGTAAATATGCACATAAAATAAGTATTTTTTATAAATAAATATTGACATATTGCACAAAATATATTATATTAAAGGCACATCAAAATTGAAATAAAGTGAGGGATAACATGACGAAGTATTATAAAGAAAATTATCCGAGGCCTCAGTTCGTCAGAGATTCTTACCTTGATTTGAATGGCGAATGGAATTTTCGCTTTGATGATGGGGATGAGGGACTTTCGGCAGGATGGAAAAATGGTTTTGAAAGCCGGAAGATTTTAGTGCCGTTTTCCTACGAATGCACGGACAGCGGCATTGGATGCACCGAAGTCCATGAAATCGTATGGTACAGCAGAAAAATTGATTTTCAGCCGTTAAGAAAACGCGGCGGAAGGATCATTTTAAATCTGGAAGGCGTCGATTATGAAACGAACCTCTGGGTCAACGGCATTTTTATCGGAAACCACAAGGGGGGATACGCAAGATTTTCCTTTGATATTACGGAGGCATTGGAGGATGGAGAAGGAACTGTTGTAATCCGGATAAGCGACAGCCTGACGACAGCCCAGCCGAGAGGAAAGCAGCGATGGCTTAAGGAGAATTATGACTGCTGGTATGTGCAGACGACGGGAATCTGGAAAAGCCTTTGGGCGGAAGAAACAGGAGAAAGCCGTCTGGAACATCTGCATATGATTCCGCGATACGATGAAAATGCGGTAGATTTTGAATATGTCATTAAGGAAAGGAGAGAGGCAGAAAAAGTAGAAGTAGAGACAGTAATTACCTTTCAGGATGATACGATATGCAGCATAAGGGAAACGGTGGTCAGAAGCTGCTATTCCAGACGCTTTTCACTGATCAATGATCATGTGAAATGGAAAGTAAAATATTGGTGTCCGAAGTCTCCGAATTTATACGATGTATGCGTAAGAATTTACGAAGATGGAATACTTACAGATGAAGTGGGCAGCTATTTTGGATTGCGGAAGATCGCTGCAGACAGCAGAAGAATTACATTAAATAACATGGACTGCTATCTGAAAATGATTTTGGACCAGGGGTATTGGGAGCATACGGGATTGACGCCTCCGAATGAGGAAGCGCTGAAAAAAGATATCGACAAGATCCTTTCCTATGGATACAACGGAGTCCGCAAGCACCAGAAGACGGAAGACGAACGGTTTTATTACTGGGCGGATGTAAAAGGACTGCTGGTATGGTGTGAGTTTCCTTCTTTTTATGAACTGAATGGAATATCGATGGAAAACGCTGCGAAGGAATGGATAGAAATCGTAAAACAATACTATAATCATCCGTCAATTATCACCTGGGTCCCCTTTAACGAATCATGGGGCGTTCCGAGAATTATCGAGGATGGACAGGCGCAGAGCTTTACGGAATCCGTCTATTATATGACGAAGGCGCTGGACGATACAAGGCTGGTCGTGAGCAATGACGGCTGGGAACATACAAAATCGGATATTCTTACGCTTCACGATTATGCGCCGGATGGAAGGACGCTTCGGAAAAACTGGAAAAACCTTGAGGGAATATTAAAAAATGAGCATTCTTTTAACGGGGAACGCTATGCGTTTGCAAAGGGTTTCCGCTATGAAGGGCAGCCGGTCATTCTCAGCGAATTCGGAGGAATTGCTTATGGAAAAACAGAGGATGGATGGGGATACGGAGATGCGGAAAACAATGAAGATGCATTTTTGGAACGTTTATCTGGAATCATGGATGCCATATACGGGACGGAATTTATCTGTGGATTCTGCTACACGCAGCTGACCGATGTGGAGCAGGAGCAGAACGGCCATATGTATATGGACCGGGAAGATAAAATCGAGCCTGAAAAGATAAAGAAAATCATAAGAGGATTATGAAAAAGGAGGAAAAAGAATGAAAAAACGTTTATTAGCATGTATGCTCGCAGGGGTAATGGCAGTGTCGGCGCTGGCTGGATGCGGCAGTACCGGAAACGGCGGCCAGGAGCAGAGCGCCGCTCCTGAAGCGGAATCAGCAGAAAATACGGAAGAAGCGGAAGCACCCGCAGCAGATAATGCCACGGAAGATAATGCCGAGGCAGAAACGAACAACGGGGAAAAGACAGTAATTACTTTCTGGAATGGATTTACAGGTTCCGACAGGGAAACCCTGGAGGCTTTGGTAAAGGAATATAACGAAACGAATGACAAAAATATTGAAGTACAGATGGATATTATGCCCTGGGATAGTTTTTACCAGAAGCTGGCTACGGCGCTTCCGGTAGGAGAAGGGCCGGACATCCTTGCCATGGCGACGGAAAGAATCGGTTCTTATGCGGATCCCGGAGCTTTGGCGGCAGTCGATGATATTTATTCTTCCGGTATCGTGGATGAAACGGTTGTGCCGGAAACGTTAAAAGAAAATTTGAAATATGATGGAAAATATTATGGTGTTCCCATGAATTTTGCCACATTGCTTTTATATTATAACAAGACGATCTTTGAAGAAGCCGGGCTTGATCCGGAGAAGGCGCCGGAAACATGGGAAGAATTGGAACAATATGCACAGCAGATCGTAGAAAAGACAGGAAAATACGGATTTGATATGGCGGTAAAAGATACGACTCCCATGTGGTGCATTATGCTTTGGGGAAATGGCGGAGATATTATCAAAGACGGCAAGGCAGTATTTAACAGCCCGGAAAACGTGGAAACAGTGACAAGATGGGCCGAAAATATCAGGGATAAGAAGTTCGGGCCGGAAGTGCTGACAGGCGGGGAGATCGATAAACTTTTCGAGAGCCAGAAATTGGCAATGTATTTCTGCGGCCCCTGGGCGACCAATGGATTCACGAATGCAGGAATTGATTACGGCGTAGCACAGGCACCGAAAGGACCCAAGGAGCAAGTGACACAGGCGAATGCAGTCGGCATGTATATGACTTCTTCCAGTAAGAATAAAGAGGCGGTTTACGATTTCTTTGGTTGGTGGAATTCCAAAGATACACAGGTAAAATGGAGCCTTGGAACAGGATTCCCTCCGGCGAGAACGGATATTGCGGATGATGAAAGAATGAAGGAAAATCCGTATATTGCGGAATTTGCAAAACCGGCCAATGAGAGCAAAATGTATTTGCAGCAGCTGACCAACTTTGCAGAGGTGGATACACAGGCAATCGTACCTGCTTTCGAAAAGATTCTTCTGGAAAATGCGGATGTACAGGAAGCCTTGGACGAGGCAAATGCGGTGATTGAAAGCTTAATCCAATAGCGGCGGACAATGTGTCTTCGGGCGGTACGCCTTTGGACGATACGTCCTTGGACAATATGTCTATAGCATATGTGTAAGAAAGCCAGATACCCCGCCGGGCCGCGGCAGGAAAAGAACAATGTCCTGCGGCATGCGGCGGGGCCTGGATTTTAGATAAAAAATGCCAAGGGATATGGTGACGGATAGAAGAAAGGAAAGCTATGAAAACAAAATCCTTACTGGAAAAAAAGAGGGAACGGACGGGGCTGCTATTTGTTATGCCTTCGATGATCATTTTTACGGTGTTCGTATTTGTTCCATTGATCATATCGTTTGTTTTCAGTCTTCTCAAATTCGATATGATGTTCAACCATATTGAGTTCCAAAAACTGGATAATTATAAGAAATTATTGGGAGACGGAAGATTTTGGAACGCTTTATGGAATACGGTGTATTTTACTCTTTTTTCAGTGCCGCTGCTCATCGGCCTGGCCCTTATTGTGGCAGTTATGATCAAAAAGAAAGGATGGTTTTCCGGATTTTGCAAATCAGTTTATTTTATTCCGGCCATCTGCTCTATGACGATCGTTTCTATTTTGTGGAGTTTTTTGGTCAATCCGGACATAGGGGTATTCAGTTATTGGCTCAGTCTGCTCGGAGTAAAACCGATCAATGTGCTGAACAGTCCGAAATGGGCCATGCCCACCGTTATTCTGGTCGGCGTCTGGAAAAATTTTGGTTTTAATATGGTGATACTTTTAGCCGGTTTAAACGGCATTGATGAGTCTTATTACGAGGCGGCGGAGATGGACGGTGCGAAAGGCTTGCAAAAATTCCTGAAAATAACGGTTCCCATGCTGATGCCTACCTTAAGCTTTACGATCGTTAATTCTATTATCGGGTCTTTCCAGGTATTCGACCAGGTATATGTTATGACAAAGGGAGGCCCTTTGTTTAAGACACAGACGCTGGTACAGTTAATTTACAGCACAGCCTTTGATTCGTTTAATATGGGATATGCCTCAACGATTGCCGTAGCCTTGTTTTTGATCACGTTTTTAGTTTCCACATTTACTTTTAAGAAAATGACAAGGGGAGAAGAGGATTTGGGATGAAAGGAGCTTGAATAGAAAGATGAAAATAAATACAGAATATGCTGGTAAATATGTTTGGAAGGTGATCCGTATTGTCGCTCTTGGATTTCTGGCATTTATCGTCCTTTATCCTTTCCTTTGGATGTTGGTGACATCTTTTAAAGCGGAAGCCGATATCGTTTCCTTTCCGCCAAAGCTTTTTTCCGGACGGTTTGGTCTGGATTCCTATATTAGCATATGGGACAGGATCCCTTTTCTCAAATATTATAAAAATACGATTATTTTTGCCACCTCTGTTACTCTTGTGTCACTTTTGTTCGATACCATGTCGGGATATGCGTTTGCCAGAATGAATTTTCCTGGAAAAAATGTGATGTTTCTCCTCGTTATGGGAACGATGATGATTCCGTTTCAGGTCATTATGGTACCTTTGTTTGTAGAAATATATAAGTTCGGTCTGATCAACACCTATGTGGGAATGCTGCTTCCAAGGGCAACCAATGCTTTCGGCATTTTTATGATGCGTTCGTTTTTTGTTTCACTGCCAAAAGGGCTGGAAGAAGCAGGAAGAATCGATGGAGCGGGAGAGTTTCGGATTTTTGGGAAAATAATGGTTCCTTTGTGTAAACCGGCGATTGTATCGCTATTCATTTTCCATTTCATGTATCAATGGAACGATCTTCTCTATCCGTTGCTTATGACTACGGATGAGCGCAGGAAAACGCTTCCTGCGGGCCTGGCTACTTTTATGGGAACCCATGTGGTGGAATACGGGGTAATTATGGCAGGTGCATGCCTGTCCCTGCTGCCTATATTAATCGCCTACCTTGTGGCTCAAAAACAGTTTGTGCAGGGAATCGCTATGACGGGGATGAAAGGATAGATGACCAGAATGAGGAAAAAAATGAAAAAAGCAAAGTTTTTAATAAAGGAAACAGGGGCAAAGAAAGCAAACCCATTGATTTTCGGACATTTTATTGAGTTTATGAGAGATTGTATCGACGAAGGCATGTGGGCGGAACTTTTGAAAAACCGCGGATTCGACCGGAAAAAAGAAATACCGGAAGGTGTGGTAGACGGTAATCCCAATGTGGCGGAATCGTGGTACCGCACGGGAGGAAAGAACGCTTTTGAGATTGCTTTGGATCAGGAACATTCTTTAGCAAAAGACGGATTTTCCCAGAAGATTACATGTTATAATGACTATGACGGGTATGTGGGACTCGCCCAGGGAGCCCTTTACATGGAAGAAGGAAGTTACAGGGGGTATTTGTGGGCGAAAGCCGAAAGTGATGCGGAAATTATGGTTTGTGCTTATGAAGAGGACGGCACTATTTTTGGCAGCCAGAAATTCTACGTGCATACGGAGTGGGAGAAATTTTCATTTGCATTTCATGTAAACAAAAGAACCCGGTGCGGAGTGTATGAAATCCGTCTGCTGGGGGAGGGGACGGTATGGCTGGACGGAGCGTCCCTGATGCCCGAAGAGACCAGGGACGGCATATGGAAGGAAGTCTATGAACATATAAAAGCGCTGGCTCCTCCCGTCATCCGCTTTCCCGGCGGATGCTTTGCGGATTGCTATTGCTGGCTGGACGGCGTAGGGGAAAGGGATCAAAGGCCCTATCGCTTTAACCGCCATTGGGGAGGTTATGAGGATAATAGTTTTGGAACAGACGAATATATGGCCTTTTGTGAAAGCATTGGCTGCGAACCGATGATCTGCGTGAATTTTGGAAGCGGTACCCCGGAAGAGGCGGCTGCCTGGGTAGAATATTGCAATGG
Source organism: Lachnospiraceae bacterium 28-4 (assembly GCA_000403275.2). Lineage (GTDB taxonomy): Bacteria > Bacillota > Clostridia > Lachnospirales > Lachnospiraceae > Kineothrix. Next base: position 1,196,842 of record KE159598.1, on the reverse strand, counting down.
CGGGGAAGATACTTTTTATGGAAGCATGCGGGCGAAAAACGGACATCCCCAGCCATATCATGTAAAATACTGGGATATCGGGAACGAAACATTTGGTGACTGGGAGATCGGACATTGCAGCGCGGAAGAATACGGCAGGAAATATATGGACTTTTACCGGGCGATGAAGGAAAAGGATGAGAGCATTGTATTCATGATATGTGGAGGCGACGGCGATGACCGCTCTCAAAAATGGAACGAGCAGGCTATGAAGCTTGCGGGAACCCATATGGATGCGCTCTGCCTCCACATGTATGTGCTAAAACAAATGGAAAAAAAACATTATGATAATAAGGATATCTATTATGCGGTAACGGGCGCGGTAAAAAAATACGAGGAGATATTGGCGGATTCGTTCCGCACGGTAAGAAAAGAAAATCCCGAAGCCAAAATAGCGGTGACAGAATACAACATGGGGACGCTGATCGATTCTTACCGGGAACAGACGCTGGAAGCAGCTCTGTTTAATGCAGGGATGTGGAATATGTTCCTGCGGAACGCGGAAAAACTTTTGATGTGCAATATTTCCGATCTGGTAAACGGATGGCCGGGAGGATGCATCGTCAGCAAAAACGGACACGCTTACGGAACCGCAAGCTACTACGCCATGAAATTATATGCGGAAGCCGGCATATGCGAAATTCTGGACGGAAACATGGAATGCGAGCAATATGATATCGAGGAACAGATAGGCAATATAGAACCGATACAAGGCATTCCTTATGTGGATGCAGCAGCCTGCAGGGACAACGAAGGAAGAACCATTATTTTTGCTATAAACCGTTCCCTGGAAGAAGAAATATACCTCCTGACCGGCGCGGAAGGAAAAGAAGTGGAAATCACAGAATTGAACGCAGAAAAAGTTTCGGACTGCAACAGCGCGGAACAAATGTGTGTACTTCCCAAAAGCCGAAAACTAATAATAGAAACGGATGGCATCCCCTTAATGCCCCATTCTATTAACCGGATATGGGTGTTGTCCTGATAGGATCGTGTGGGAGGAGGGCGTGACTGGGTCGGAAAGGCGGGGATGGCGGGCAAAGAGTCGGCGGGCGGGGAATGTTTTCCCGTGCCAGCTTCGGAAAATGAATTTTCTAAATATTCCGGCATAGTTGTATTGGCCGGACGCAACCGCCCGCGATTCGCCATCCAGGCTCACTGCGGGCTTTTGGTGACATCCATGTCACCAAATTGCTGTTTTTTGAACGGAATATTAAGAAAATCTCATTTCCCTCCGCAAAGCAGCGGCGAAAACATTCCCCGCCCACCGGCTCTTTGCCCGCCACCCCCACCTTTCCGACCCAGTCACGCCCTCCCTTTCACTGAATGGATAGCTTCTTATATTCCAATATTGCAATCCAGGATATCATATAGAAACACGAAAATCAAATTTATAAGCTTAGAGCATGGCAGGAGAGGATCAGGCGGCATGGGATGCGGGGAATGGGAAAGAGGGAATGCCGGGCGGTGGAGGGGCGGGACAGGCGGTGGCTGGATTTCCGTTGTTTTGTGAAGGGAAATGAGATTTTCTTAATATTCCGTCCAATCATCAGCAATGTGGTGACATGGATGTCGCCAAAAGCCCGCAATGAGCCTGGATGGCGAATCGCGGGCGGTTGCGTCCGGCTAACACAACTATGCCGGAATATTTAGAAAATCCATTTTCCGAAGCTGGCACGGAAATCCAGCCACCGCCTGTCCTGTCCCTCCACCGCCCGGCATTCCCCCTTTCCCATTCCCTGCATCCCATGCCGCCTGATCTTCTCTTTCCATACCCCCAAAATTGAATTTCCACCGCCCAGCGAAAAATCCCTTGCATTCCGCGTTCTTTTATGGTAAAGTATCAATGTTGCATAAAAAGTGGATGGTCCTCTGTACTTTCATGTAGTAAGAACATCTGGATATGAAGGAGGCACATATGAACGATATTATCAGAGAAATTGAAGCAGAACAGTTAAAGGAAAACGCACCGGAATTCAGAGTGGGCGACACGGTTAAGGTATACGGAAAGATCAAAGAGGGTAACCGTGAAAGAGTTCAGGTGTTTGAAGGAATTGTTTTGAAGATTCAGAACGGCGGAAACCGGACGACCTTTACCGTAAGAAAATCTTCGAACGGAATCGGCGTGGAAAAAACATGGCCGTTGCACTCTCCGAATGTGGAAAAGGTAGAGGTTGTAAGAAGGGGTAAAGTAAGAAGAGCAAAACTGTTCTACTTAAGAGAACGCGTAGGTAAGAAAGCGAAAGTAAAGGAACGGATTTAATAAGCCGGTAATAGAGAGGGCAATTACGATGTGTAATTGCTCTTTTCCGTTTTTTATATTATAGTAGTGTGAAGAGAAGTTCTAAAGCTCGCACCAGTGGGTGCTTCGCCAAGAACTTCTAGGGTTCGCATCGCAATTTGCGACGCGAACCGTTCTTCACACCGAAGAATGCCCAAAATGCGGGCGTTCTTCCCATGGATAGTTTGTGCCGCCGGGAAGCGGTATAGGGGTTAGGGATAAAGGGAATGAGAAGAAAGCGCAAAGGATTAAGTTTCTATGAGAAAAAGAAAAGAATAAACGCAAGCGTACTGCGAGAAATATTCGGGATGCTGTTTGGAACATTTGCAGCGATATTTCTGGCGGCCGTACTCGTATACAGCGCGGGGATGCGGACGAACATGATAGGAGTTTCCATGGAGCCGTCCCTTTATAACGGACAGAAAGTACTGGTCAACCGGTTGATTTATAAATTTTCCGCACCCAAAAAGGATGATGTGATTGTTTTTCTTCCGGGAGGAAATCAAAATGTCCATTATTATATGAAAAGAGTGGTGGCCGTTCCCGGACAGCGTGTACAGATCATAGATGGCATGCTTTATGTGGACGGTATTCCCGAAGAAAACGAAGTCTATGATAAAATGGGAGATGCGGGGATTGCGGAAAATGAGATTCTCTTGGGCAGCGATGAATATTTTGTCCTGGGCGATAACCGTAACAGCAGCGAAGACAGCCGGTCAGGAAATATCGGTCCTGTCAACAGAGAAAGCATCTATGGCAAAGCCTGGTTCCATATGAGCGGAGGCGGGGACGGCATGGGGCTGGTGAAATGACAACGGAGAAAAAGGCAAAGATAACAGAAAGGTATTAGAAAGAAAAATGAATTATCAATGGTATCCAGGTCATATGACGAAAGCAAAACGGATGATGCAGGAAAATATAAAGCTGATCGATCTGGTAATCGAACTGGTAGATGCCAGGGTTCCCTTGAGCAGCAGGAATCCGGATATCGATGAACTGGCTAAAAATAAGTCGAGGATATTGCTTTTAAATAAATTTGACCTGGCGGATGCGGAATATAATAAAAAATGGAGCAGTTATTTTAAGGAAAAAGGATTTTACGCGGTGGAGATCGACTCCAGAAGCAAGACAGGAATGAAAAACATCCAAAAAGCGGTGCAGGAAGCATGCAAGGAGAAGATCGAAAGAAATAAAATGAGGGGAATCATCAACCGTCCGGTACGGGCTATGGTAGTGGGCATACCCAATGTGGGAAAATCTACTTTTATTAATTCTTTTGCGGGAAAAGCGTGTGCGAAAACGGGCAATAAACCGGGAGTAACCAAGGGAAAACAGTGGATACGGCTGAATAAGGGGCTGGAACTTCTGGATACTCCGGGTATCCTTTGGCCGAAATTCGAAGAACAGGCGGTAGGAATGCGGCTGGCGTTGATCGGATCCATGAATGATGAAATATTGAATATCGATGAACTGGCGCTGGAACTCATAAGCTTTTTGGAAAAAAATTATCCGGGGTCGCTGATGGAGCGTTACGAAACCGATAGGAAAACGGAGAACACTTTTGAAATATTAAAAGAAATATGTATCAACAGACGCTGCTATTTAAAAGGGGAAGAACCGGATATATCAAGAGCCGCTGCTATTGTTCTGGATGATTTCAGGCATGGAAGGCTGGGACGTATTACGTTGGAATTTCCGAATGAAGTGCAGTCAAATTCATAGGAGCTGAATAATATGAAAAAGGTATTGAAAGAAATATTAAGTACAAGTCTATATCTTCTTATTGTACTTTGCCTGACTTATATTGTCATTCATTTTGTAGGGCAGAGAACACAGGTAATCGGAGGGTCGATGGAGACTACTCTCAGTGAAAATGACAATTTGATTGTAGATAAGCTGACTTACCGTTTCCGGGAGCCAAAACGGTTTGACATTGTTGTATTTCCTTTCCAATACGAAAAGGATACTTATTATATCAAAAGAATCATCGGTCTGCCCGGCGAAACCATTTTTATCGATGAGGAAGGAAATATTTTTATCGACGATGAATTGCTGACAGAAAGCTACGGCAAAGAAATCATAAAAGATGCCGGCCGCGCTTATGAGCCGGTCACTTTGGGAGAAGACGAATATTTTGTCATGGGCGACAACCGGAACAACAGCCAGGACAGCAGGGATCCTACCGTTGGAAATATTGCCCGGAGCGATATTATCGGAAGGGCATGGATACGCATCTGGCCGTTAAACAAATTCGGGATTTTAAAGCATCAATAAAAGCCGGGCAATGGAAGGGATATGGATAAAATATGGAACAGAAGATAAATGAAATAAAAGCGATTTTTCAGGCAGCCAATATCGAAAAGCTGCCTGAACTTATAAAAACATATTCTTCAGATCAAAGAAGCGGCGTGCGGACATTGATCAAAAATGCGGAAAAGAAATTAACCAATCTGGAAAAAGAAATAGAACGGACGGAAAAAATGAAGGAATACGAATATGCATATAAGGAATATTCGTATATTTGCGGCATCGACGAGGTAGGGAGGGGGCCGCTTGCGGGGCCGGTGGTTGCCGGAGCCGTTATTCTTCCGACGAATTGTGATATTTTATATCTTAATGATTCCAAGCAATTATCCGAAAAAAAAAGAGAAGAGTTATACGATATTATTATGGAAAAAGCGGTGGCGACAGGTATCGGGTATGCATCGCCCCAAAGGATCGATGAAATTAATATCCTGCAGGCGACCTATGAAGCGATGCGCCAGGCTATCGGAATGCTTCCGGTACGGCCGGATTTGCTCTTGAACGATGCGGTGACGATTCCGGGGGTGCCTTTTCAGCAGATACCGATTATCAAAGGAGATGCTAAAAGCATATCTATCGCTGCGGCGAGCATTATCGCCAAAGTGACCAGAGACAGGCTCATGGTACAATATGACCAAATTTTCCCCGGTTATGGTTTCGCATCCAATAAGGGGTATGGGGCTGCGGTGCATCTGGAAGCGCTGAGAAAATACGGGTCCACCGCGATACACAGGCATTCTTTTATTCGGAATTTTATGGAGGTAGAGGATTGAACTTATCCGGTTTATTTCAGTATGGAAATAGAAATTTGAAAAGCAGGAATACGGGAAAGGTGCAGATACAGAACAATTCATCGAATAGTTCTTCGTCCCATGCCGTACGGAATTTATCTACAGGCCAGACCATACAAGGGGAAGTGGTGAGCAAGAATGGCAATGAAGTGCAGATCAGAGTGGATAACAGAGATGTTGTCATATCCGCAAAACTGGATGCGGATATGAATGTGTCCGTGGGGCAGAGCATGACTTTTGAGGTGAAAAATGGCACCGGCTCCCAGATAGCGCTTCGTCCGCTCTACGAGAACCTGACAAGCGATGGCAATGTGTTGAAAGCGCTGGAGGCGGCAAAGCTTCCTGCAACAAATGAAATGGTTCGCATGGTTTCCGCCATGATGGAAAACGGGATGTCTATTGACAAAAGCGCGTTGACGGACATGAGCAGACTTGTAATGTCGAATCAGGGGACAGATCCGAAGACTATTGTAATGATGAAAAACTTTCAGATTCCAATCACTCCTGAAAATATCGGGCAGTTTGAAAATTACGAACGGTATGAACACCAGATATTAAGCAGCGTTACGGATATTCTGATGGAAATCCCACAGACATTTGCAGCTATGGTAAATGGAGGCAATGAAAATGCCGCCATTGATTTTTATATGCAGATCCTTCAGCTTTTTGGCGGTGACCAGGCGGTCGGAGGCGAAAACATAAATGCGGCTGCGGGCGGCAATGTCTTTGCCGATATTATAGAAGAAACGATAGGCGCAGAGGGTGAAAATGTTCCAATAGCGGACAATGGAAATGATGCGGCAGTGTCCCGGCCAGAGGCAGGGGTTTTGCAGGAAACGTATATACAGGCAAAAGGAGAGATGTCGGAAAGCCTGTTAGGCATGGGAGGAAAAGAAGGACAAGAGACGCCGGATGGCATAAAGGAGGCGCCGGATGGCGGTGGATATTCCGCGCCGCTAGGAGACAGCCTGAATATAGGGGAGCGATACCAGCTGGCGGCTTCTCTTGGACGGCTCGGTTTCTTGCCGGAACAGCTTCAGCAGATACGGGATGGGAATATGCCCATCGAACAGCTTTTGAAAAATTTGCAGTCTTTGCTGGCCGAAAAGGGAGATTCTGTCAATAAAGAGGAACTGTTAAAACTGTTTGGCAGCAAAGAATATGGGCGGATATTGAACCAACATATAGGACAGCAATGGACGATACGGCCGGAAGAAGTGGCAAATAAAAAAGATGTGGAAGCGCTGTATAACAGGCTCAGGCAGCAGACGATGCGGCTGACGGAATCGCTGGGACAGGCGGCAAAGGATACCCCATTGGCCAAAAGCCTTACTACGGTGCAGAATAATATCGACTTTATGAACCAGTTAAACCAGATGTTCAATTATATACAGCTTCCGCTGAAAATGAGCGGCGGAGAAGCGCATGGGGATCTGTATGTATATACAAACAAAAAGAGTGCGGTAAGAGAGGATGGAAGCGTCAGCGCCCTGCTTCATCTCGATATGGACCATCTCGGCCCTTTGGATGTGTATGTAGTGCTGAAAGAGCAGCGCGTGAATACTCAGTTTTATCTCCAGGACGAAAGTATGATCGATTTTATCGCCGACCATATTCATATTCTGAACGAAAGGCTGGAAAAAAGAGGATATTCCATGCATGCGGAAATGAAAGTAAGGGAAGATGAAAAGGAAACAGTGGATGTAATGAAAAAAATAACGGCGCAGGAATCCAGATCGGCATTGCTGGCACAGTATGCATTTGATGTCAGAGCTTAAGTATAATAAGAAGTGAGGATGAAAATGGATCAATATCGGGCGAAAAGGACAAAAAAAGGGCAAAACGAAGAAAAACCGAAACAGGCGATCGCGCTTTCCTACGATCCTGATGAAGAAGCGCCCCGGGTTATAGCCAGCGGCAGGGGGGCTTTGGCAGAAAGAATCATTGAACGGGCGCAGGAAGCGGATGTGCCGGTTCATCAGGATCATAAATTGGCGGATACGCTTTCCCGCCTGGAGATCGGGGATATGATACCGCCGGAATTATACGAAGTGGTAGCGGAAATACTTGTTTTTGTAGATGCTATGGATAAGATCAAAGCAAAAATGGATCAAAAAGGAAAGAAGCATTGAATAAAAGGGCATTAGGGAAAAAGTATGAAGAAAAGGCCTGTCAATATTTGGAAAGCCAGGGAATGAAAATTGTGGAGAAAAATTTCCGGTGCCGGCAGGGGGAAATCGATCTCATCGGTTTCCATGGAGAATATCTTGCGTTTGTGGAGGTAAAGTACCGGGCAGAAAACGCGGGCCATGCGGCGGAAGCCGTAACGGAAACAAAGCAAAGGAAAATATGTCGGACGGCGGATTATTACCGTTACCGCCATGGAATAGGCGAAAACAGGGCAATACGGTATGACGTAGTGGCAATACAAGGAGAGGAAGAGAAACCTCATATTGTCTGGTATCAGAATGCCTTTGCCCACATATTCCGGTAGAAACAGGAGGCTGTCTATGGATTTATATCATATAAAAAGAAAGGGAAACAAAGAGGTTTTGAAAAGAAATGAAAGCCGTGGCGTGGAATATCTGACTTTTCCCTCTCTTGAAAAAACGGGGATTGTCAGCCATCTCTTTTCCACCCGTATCGGCGGGGCGAGCGAAGGCATCTATGCTTCCATGAATTTAAGTTATGCGAGGGGAGACCGGAAGGAAGCCGTAGACGAGAACTTTCGGAGGATAGCGGAAATCATGGGACGGGAAATACAGGATTTTGTCTTATCGGATCAGACACATACGGCCAATGTCCGTAAAGTCACGGAAGAAGACAGGGGAAAAGGTATCGTTTATCAAAAGGATTACTGTGATGTGGACGGGCTGATTACGAACGAAAGGCACATAGTACTGGCTACTTTTTATGCGGATTGTGTGCCGCTTTTTTTGGTGGATAAGAAACATCGCGCGATCGGGCTGTCGCATTCGGGATGGAAAGGAACGGCAGGGCGCATGGGGGAGCATACGCTTCTGGCAATGAGGGAAGCTTATGGAACAAACCCGGAAGATGTGGAGATTGGAATCGGGCCTTCGATCTGCAAAGACTGCTACGAGGTGGGAGAAGATGTAGCCGAAGCTTTTGCCGCCGGATTTCCTGACAAAGTACGGAAAGATATCCTCTTTGCCAAAGGCGGCGGAAAATATCATCTGGATCTGTGGAAGGCAAATGAATATATTTTCCATATGGCGGGCGTCCCAAAGGAGCAGATCAGCGTAACGGATATCTGTACATGCTGCAATCCCAATTATCTTTTTTCCCATAGGGCAAGCCAGGGGAAGAGAGGAAACCTGGGCGCGTTTCTTTGCCTGATTTAAGAAAATCTTAAAGAAATTCCTATATATGCCTTAAAAAAATGCAGATATATTTATGAACAAGAGAGGACGGATATTATGGCGGCAATACTTGTATGCGATGATGATAAGGAAATTGTAGATGCGATCGAGATCTATCTGATGCAGGAAGGGTACGAAGTATACAAAGCTTATGATGGAGAGCAAGCGCTCAAAGTATTGAAGGAAAAAGACATACATCTTTTAATTATCGATGTAATGATGCCGAAGCTGGACGGTATCCACGCCACCTTGAAAATCAGGGAATACAGCAGCATTCCCATCATTATCTTATCTGCGAAGTCAGAAGATACGGATAAGATTCTGGGCCTGAATATAGGAGCCGATGATTATGTGACAAAACCGTTCAATCCTCTGGAACTGGTAGCGAGGGTAAAATCGAATTTGCGCAGATATACAACGCTGGGAAATCTGAACGTAGAAAATAATGCCTTGTTCCGTGCCGGAGGTCTTTGTATCAACGACGATACGAAAGAAGTTACGGTGGATGGGGAGAGTGTTAAATTGACGCCTATTGAATATAATATTCTGCTCCTTCTTGTAAAAAACCAGGGAAGAGTCTTTTCCATCAACCAGATCTACGAAAGCATATGGAACGAAGAAGCGATCGGCGCCGATAATACGGTGGCCGTTCATATCAGACATATCAGGGAAAAGATAGAGATCGATCCGAAGGATCCCAGATATCTTAAGGTAGTGTGGGGAGTAGGGTACAAAATAGAAAAGCAATGAGGAAACGGAACGGGGGGAACGGGATGAAAAAGAAACCGTTGAAGAAAAATACCAGGGGGATCCTGCTGGCGATACAGCATGTGCTGATCGTAGCGGCTGCAGTTTCCATACTGGTTGTATTGACAGGTTCCAGCGTTATGCTGACCGGAGTGGATGAAAACTACAGTTATAGCATGGACGCGGGAGAAAAAGAAAAAGCTTATGAAGACTCCCTTCTGTTCAATCATATATTTGGAAGAGGAATTGCGGATGTTGCGCGGATGGTGGCAATCCGCTCACAGATGGAAACGGATGGGCGCTTTGATGGGAGCAAGATTATAGATGTTGCCACTTTTTATTATCGGTTTGGAGGATTGCCGGAAAAATATGTGACGGCAAAATATTATCTGGAAGATTTGATCAAGTGGGGGCAGTATGGCGTTGAATATGAGGAACGCTGGTTTACTGGTGAACAGGCGGATGCATTCTTAAGCAGAACCAGCACTTATACAAGAATCGATTACAGCTCCGGCAATTTGCCCGGAGGAATCGTAACACCTTTCAATGCCCAGCTCGATGAGTATACGGAAGAGTATAGCGTATCGGCAAACGGACTGGAAAACGGAGAGTTTTACAGGGACGACACAGGAGCCGATGTGCTTTTTAACCGGTACCAGACGGTGGATGGGAAAAATATTGAAGAATATACCGGAACATGGCAGGACTATAAAGACCTATGCCAATATGTACAGACAACGGCAACCGAGCTTGCGGATAATTACCAGGAATATTTAAAGTATAAGGAATTTTACGATGTCGATCATTCCAACTTACGGTTTTATGTGATTAAAAAAATAGGGGAGAGGAAGGAAGTTTATACCAATCTGCCTTCCCATCTTTCGGAAGAAGAAGCGGACAGCAAATTCCGGTCATATGAAAAATATTTATATTTCAGCCCAGAAGATATGAAATATGATTCCAATACTTTAATTGAAGAAAAGACGGTACGGCATGTATTTAATTCTTTTGAGTATGCTTATCCAGAGATGATGAAGGTCTGGATCGGGGTGGACACTTCCTATACGGCGGACGATGTATATATTCAGGGCATGAAAGGATACGAAAGCTATATGCCTTATTATTGGCAGCTGATAGGATTTGCTTTCGCATGTATTTGCATATGGCTGCTCCTTTTGGTCTATTTGACGGTTATGGAAGGGCGCTTTATGGATGAGGAGGGAAATATATCCATACGTTTAAAAAAAATGGATCATTTTCCGACGGAATGTATGGCTCTTGCCGCGGTTTTACTGATTGGCGGAATCATAGTGGCTTTGACCTACACTTATGACTCTATGTCCCATGAATTTTATTACGAGAAATGGTTCGTTGTGGCGGCAGGAATGGTTGTATTCATCTGCGAATTGCTGTTTACGGGATTTTATTACAGCCTTGTGCGGAGGCTAAAGGCGGATAATCTATGGAAGGAAAGCCTGACGTTCAAAGCGATCGTCAACGGCAGGGCAGCCGCATGGAAGATCTATGATAATGGAGACGTGGTGGCGAAATCATGGCTTCCTTATATCATTTTCCTTATGATTAATTTTATTTTCAGTCTGCTCGGATGGAAAGGAATCGCTTTGGCCGGCTGCTTTGACCTGGCTTTCGGCGTACTGATCTACCGCAATACGAGAGACAGGCAACGTATTGTAGAAGGAATTGAGAAAATACGGGAAGGTGAGTTTAAACATAAGGTGGATGAGAATCATCTTCATGGCGATAATCTCGTATTAGCCAGAGCGGTCAACAGCATCGGCGAAGGCATACGGGTGGCGGTAGAAACGAGCATGAAAGACGAGAGGCTCAAAGCGGATCTGATTACAAACGTATCCCATGACATCAAAACCCCTCTGACTTCTATTATTAATTATGTGGATCTGATCAAGAGGGAAAATATAGAAAGCGATAAAGTAAAGGGATATGTGGAAGTCCTGGATTCCAAGTCCCAGCGATTAAAGCAGCTGACCGATGATCTGGTAGAGGCTTCCAAAATTTCTTCGGGCAATATTTCCCTTCAATGGGAGAAAATCAATCTGGTAGAGCTGGTGAATCAGACGATCGGAGAGTTTTCGGAAAAATTTGAACAGAAAAGCCTGACTCCTGTTATCCAATATACGGATAATGCTATGTATATTGAAGCGGACAGCAGGAGAATATGGAGAGTAGTGGAAAACCTGTTTAACAATATTGTGAAATATGCCATGGAAGGGACGAGAGTGTATATCGAAATGTCAGACTTGTCCGATGGCGACGGGAAGAGATATGTAGAGTTTTCTTTGAAGAATATCTCCGCCCAGCCGTTGAATATTAATGCGGATGAACTGACCGAACGCTTTATCCGTGGCGATGTGGCGCGAAGCACGGAAGGAAGCGGTTTGGGCCTGTCCATTGCAAAAAACCTCACGGAAGCCCAGAAAGGGACGTTCCGGATCGTATTGGACGGAGATCTGTTCAAAGTTATTTTAACTTTTGCACTGTTATAAAATCATTTCTTCCCGGTTATTATATTTTGCCAGCAGTTCGTGGATCTTCTCCGTAGGAGTGGAAACGTTGGCCATGGAAGAATCGTGGTTCATAAAGTCAATAATGGAAGCGAGGAATTTGCTCATGTCGGCTTCTACGTAATAGGGACGTTCCTTCAGCTCAGGAGGCTGGTAGGTCAGATTGGTGGTTACTACCTTATCGAAATAGCATTTCTCATAGGCTTCGTCGAAAGCGGCAAGACCATCGGTAAACAGGCCGAAACTACAGCAAATAAATACTCTTTTTGCATTCATGGATTTAAGTTTTCTGGCAGTATCCAGCATACTGCCTCCGGAGGAAACCATATCATCAATGATAATAACATCTTTTCTATCGATATTATCGCCCAGAAATTCATGGGCTACGATCGGATTTTTTCCGTTGATGATAGTGGAATAGTCCCTTCGCTTATAGAACATACCCGTATCCACACCAAGGACATTGGCAAAATATACGGCCCGGTCGAGCGCGCCCTCATCGGGGCTGATAACAACGGTATGATATTTATCAATGATCAGATCTTCCTCGGTATGCAAAAGCGCCCTGATAAATTGGTAGGGGGGGATAAAATTGTCAAAACCGGAGAGCGGGGCTGCGTTCTGAACCCTCGGGTCATGCGCGTCAAATGTAATAAAATTGGATACGCCCATGCGGCTCAACTCTTCAATGGCATAAGCGCAGTCCAGGGATTCCCTTCCGGTTCTCTTATGTTGTCTTCCTTCATATAAAAAGGGCATAATGACATTGATTCTGCGGGCTTTTCCGTTCGCTGCGGCGATGAGCCGTTTCAGATCCTGATAATGGTCGTCCGGGGATTTGTGGTTGATATAACCGTTCATTTTGTATGTAATGCTGTGATTGCAGACATCTACGAGAAAGAAAACATCCTTTCCACGGATAGATTCATGAAGCACTCCCTTGCCTTCACCCGTGCCAAAACGGGGGCAGGAAGCTTTGGCAAGATAGTTATCCTCTACATAACCCTGAAAAGCGGGGTCGTTTTTAGCAAGGTTATTCACTGTCTTCCGAAATTCTATCAGATATTGGTTGACACGATCCGCCAGCTGTACGGCGGATTCCGTAGCAACGATCTTTAATGGGGCAACCGGTATAGCGGCCTCCAGTTCATGTAAATTAGGCATAATAACCTCCATGCTATTTAAATCTTCAGTTTGTCTTAAATCTTCCTGTCAAAGTAAAAACGGAACTATATATCTTCATTTATATCATTCCTGGTAGTGACACGTCAAGGAAATTCTAGTAGAATATAGGTGAGCGCAATGATTGGGATAAAATCGCGCAGAAATGAGGAAAAGAATGAAGAAGAAGGGACATATTATTAAGAGTACGGCCCAAAACGGGATTGCCCGGGAGATGGGAATAGAGGCCGGGGACAGGCTGTTGCAAATCAATGGAAAAGAAATGGAAGATGTTTTTGATTATGAATATCTCATCCAGGACGAATATATAGAAGTATTAATAGAAAAAACAGACGGCGAGGAATGGCTGCTGGAAATCGATAAAGAATATGGGGAGGAACTGGGCGTCGAATTCGAAAACAGTTTTATGGATGAATACCGTTCCTGCTGCAACAAATGCATTTTTTGCTTTATTGATCAGATGCCGAAAGGAATGCGGGAGACTCTTTATTTTAAAGATGACGATTCCAGGCTTTCTTTTTTACAAGGGAATTATGTGACGCTTACGAATATGTCGGATCATGATATTGATCGCATCATCAAATATCGTCTGTCACCGATTAATATTTCGTTTCAAACGACCAATCCCGGGCTAAGATGCAAAATGCTGAACAACCGTTTTGCAGGGGAAGCATTAAAAAAGGCGGACAGGTTTTATGATGCGGGGATTACCATGAATGGCCAGATCGTGCTTTGCAGGGGGGTAAACGATAGGGAAGAATTGGAGCGGACCATTTCGGATCTGGCGGGATATTTACCAGTATTGGAAAGCGTGTCCGTAGTTCCGGTAGGACTTTCCAGATACAGGGAGGGGTTATATCCCCTGGAACCTTTTACGAAAGAAGATGCAAGGGAAGTATTGGAGCTCATTCACCGGTGGCAGGAAAAGTTATATCCCCTCTATGGGCTGCATTTTATTCACGCCAGTGATGAATGGTATATCCTGGCGGAAGAAGAACTGCCGGAGGAAGAACGTTACGACGGCTATCTGCAGCTGGAAAATGGTGTCGGGATGCTCAGGCTTTTGCTGAACGAATTTGAAGAGGCATTGAAAGAGGCAGAAGGAAACAAAGAAAGCGATGATGGGACAAAAAAGGTTCTTTCTCTTGTCACCGGAAAGCTGGCCTATCCTTATATTCTTTCCATGGCAGAGCGGATGGAGAAAGCTTTTGGTTTTCTTCGGATCAACGTGTTTGGGATTATAAATGATTTTTTTGGAGAGCGCATTACGGTATCGGGGCTTCTGACCGGACAGGATATTGAAAAACAACTAAAGGGGAAAGAACTCGGGGAACGCATCCTGCTCCCGGAAAATGTGTTGCGCAGCGGAGAAAGGGTTTTTCTGGACGATATGACGGTGGAAGAGCTGGAAAAAGCTTTACAAGTCCGGGTAGATATTGTAAAATCAAGCGGACGTGATTTTGTGAATGCTATATTAGGAAATAGCTGAAGCCTGAAACGGAAAGGCGGGAGGTTGGAAATGAAAAAAGGAAAAAAGCCGATAGTTGCAGTGGTAGGACGGCCCAACGTGGGAAAATCCACACTGTTTAATGTGTTGGCCGGGGAAAGGATATCGATTGTAAAGGATACTCCCGGTATCACGCGGGACAGGATCTATGCGGATGTTACATGGCTGGATACATCGTTTACCCTGATCGATACGGGAGGCATTGAACCGGACAGCAAAGATATTATTTTGTCACAGATGCGGGAACAGGCTCAGATTGCCATCGACACGGCAGATGTGATCTTATTTATGACGGATGTAAAGCAGGGGCTTGTGGATGCGGACGCGAAAGTGGCAGATATGTTGAGACGCTCTCAAAAGCCGGTGATTCTTGTTGTAAATAAAGTGGATAATTATGATAAGTATATAGCGGATGTCTATGAGTTTTATAATCTCGGAATCGGAGATCCGCATCCCGTGTCATCGATAAATAAGCTGGGGATGGGGGATATGCTGGATGAAGTGGTTTCTTATTTCGATAAGTCAGGGGAAGAAGAGGAAGAGGACGACCGGATCAGGGTGGCCATTATCGGAAAGCCTAACGTGGGGAAATCTTCCATTATTAACCGGCTGATCGGGGAAAACCGCCTCATTGTATCGAACATTGCCGGAACTACCAGGGATGCCGTGGATACGGAAGTAAAATATAACGGAAAAGAATATGTATTTATCGATACCGCCGGACTGAGACGTAAGAATAAAATCAAAGAAGAACTGGAAAAGTACATGATTATAAGGGCGGTCAGCGCCGTGGAACGCGCCGACATCGCCGTGTTGGTGATCGACGCAGTAGAAGGCGTAACGGAACAGGATGCCAAGATCGCGGGAATCGCCCATGAACGCGGTAAAGCGGTAATCGTAGCGGTCAATAAATGGGATGCCATTGAGAAGAACAACCATACTATGAAGAAGTTTACCGGCAGGGTAAGGGAAGTATTGTCCTTTATGCCTTACGCCGAAATCCTCTATATTTCGGCAATGACCGGACAGCGTTTTACCAAATTATATGAAACCATAGATATCGTTAATGAAAACCACTCTATGCGTATAGCAACGGGCGTTTTGAATGAAATCATGGCGGAAGCGGTCGCTTTGCAGCAGCCGCCTTCCGACAAGGGAAAGAGGCTCAGACTCTATTACATTACCCAAGTGTCGGTGAAACCGCCTACCTTTGTTATCTTTGTCAACGACAAGGAATTGATGCATTTTTCCTATACGAGGTATATTGAGAATCAGATCAGGGAGGCTTTCGGATTCCGGGGGACACCTTTGAAGTTTTTCATCAGGGAAAGGAAGGAGAATCGGTAAAGTGGAACGGATCTTATGTTTGGTAATCGGGTATTTGTTCGGGCTATTCCAGACAGCGTATATTTATGGCAAGATGCACGGCATCGATATCCGGCAGCATGGAAGCGGTAATGCCGGAACGACTAACACTTTGCGGGTGCTTGGAACAAAAGCGGGGCTTATCGTTTTTGCCGGGGATGTATTGAAATGCGTGCTGGCGGTCGTGGTTTGTTCGATCTTGTTTGGAAAGAAATATCCGGAAATGGTCTATTTATGGAAAATGTATGCGGCGGCCGGAGCGATCTTAGGCCATAATTTCCCGTTTTACCTGAATTTCAAAGGAGGAAAAGGGATTGCTGCCACGGCAGGGCTTCTTTTATCTTTTCATCCGGCATTTTTAGCAGTCGGGGTAGTTATGTTTTTCGGCACTTTTCTAACGACACATTATGTTTCCCTGGGATCGTTGCTCGTATACGCCGCCTTCATGATACAAATCGTCGTTTCTGGGCAGACAGGATTTTTTGAAGGCATGAAGCAGGGGAATTTGTGGGAACTGTACGGAATTGCTGCATTTTTAACGATCATGGCATATTATAAGCATCGGGAAAATATCAAACGCCTTCTGAAAGGAGAAGAAAGAAGGACTTATCTTTTTAAGAAACAAAGCGACAAATAAAAAGGTAGAAAAGAGGAAAGGATATGGCGGATATAAGCGTTATTGGGGCCGGAAGCTGGGGAACCGCTTTAGCGGCGCTGTTGTATAAAAACGGACATAGGGTTACGGTATGGTCCATTCTGCAGGAAGAGATTGACATGCTGGAAAAAGAGCATGAGCATAAAGACAAGCTGCCGGGCGTAAAACTGCCGGAAGATATGGTTTTTACTGCGGATCTGAAAGGAGCGGTAAAAGGAAAAGATATTCTTGTTCTTGCCGTTCCGTCGCCTTTTACACGGAGTACGGCAAACCGTATGAAGGAATATGTAGCGGAAGGGCAGATCATAGTCAATGTGGCGAAGGGAATCGAAGAAAAGAGCCTTCTTACCTTGTCTCAGATCGTTGAGGAAGAGATTCCACAAGCCAAAGTAGCCGTATTGTCAGGGCCTTCCCATGCGGAAGAAGTTGGAAGAGGGCTTCCGACGACGATCGTGGTGGGTGCAAAGGATAAAGAAACGGCAGAGTATTTGCAGAATATATTTATGAATGAAGTTTTCCGGGTATATATCAGCCCGGATGTTCTGGGAATCGAACTGGGCGGGGCTCTGAAAAACGTGGTTGCGCTGGCGGCCGGAATTGCAGACGGTCTAGGATATGGGGATAATACAAAAGCAGCCCTTATTACGAGGGGGATCACGGAGATTGCCCGTCTGGGTATCGCCATGGGCGGACATTTTGAAACTTTCTGCGGGCTCACGGGAATCGGGGATCTGATCGTTACCTGCGCTTCCATGCATTCCAGAAATAGACGGGCAGGTATATTGATCGGCAAGGGCTATTCCATGGAAGAGGCCATGAAGGAAGTAAAAATGGTGGTGGAAGGCGTATATTCGGCAAAAGCCGCGCTGGCACTTGCACAGAAGTACCAGGTACAGATTCCGATTATCGAACAGGTGAATGCCGTGCTGTTCGATGGGAAAGAAGCGGGAGCGGCGGTGAAAGAATTAATGATCCGGGATAAAAAGCTGGAGAATTCAGACCTTGCGTTTGACCAGTTTATATCGTAACATATAGAAAAGAGAAGAAATGGGGTAGAATATGAGCGGACTGAAACAAGGATTTTCCGGCACATCCGAATATGTGGCTTCGGAACAATTAATGGCAAGCGTAAATGTGGCGATCGCGCTGCAAAAACCTTTGCTGATCAAAGGGGAACCGGGAACAGGGAAAACGATGCTGGCGGAAGCGGTTGCAAAATCCCTTGGTAAAAAATTGATTATTTGGAATATTAAATCGACGACGAAGGCGCAGGAAGGATTGTATGTATATGATACGATCCAGAGACTTTATGACGGGCAGTTCGGGGAAGAAGGCGTGGACGATATTGCCAGATACATTAAGCTCGGCAAGCTGGGAGAGGCTTTTGAGAGCGAAGAACAGGTGGTGCTACTGATCGATGAAATTGACAAAGCGGATCTGGAGTTTCCCAATGACCTTTTATGGGAACTGGATCAGATGGAATTTTATATCCATGAGACGAAGAGAACGGTAAAAGCAAAGAACAGGCCGATCGTAATCATTACTTCCAATGCGGAGAAAGAACTGCCGGATGCATTTTTAAGAAGGTGTATTTTTCATTATATCGATTTTCCGGGGGAAGAATTGATGGCGGAGATCGTCAGGACTCATTTCCCCGATATCGAAGATAAATTGTTAAAAAGCGCGATGGATGTATTTTACCAGATACGTGCCATTAAGGACGTGCGCAAAAAACCGAGTACTTCCGAGCTGATAGATTGGGTCAATGCGCTTCAGATCGGAGGCATCCCCCTTGAGAAGATTCAGAAGGAACTCCCGTTTGTAGGGGTTATTATAAAGAAAGACGAAGACTTGGAGACAGTAAGGGACAGGGTGAATTAAGAAATATGTTTGAAAAATTTTTTGACACCTTAAAAGCAAAAGGACTGGAAGTAACTTTGAGCGAATGGCTTACTTTACAGGATGCTTTGGACAAGGGCTTATGCGACAGCAGCCTGACCCGCTTTTATTATGTGGCGAGAATGATCCTTGTGAAGAGCGAGACCGAATACGACAAGTTCGATATGGCCTTTGAGGAACATTTTAAAGGAGTTCAGTCGGAAAATGAAGTGACTTCCCAAATGCTGCGGTGGCTGGACAAGTCCGATATGATGGAGCTTGCCCATGAAGAAGCCAGGGATCATCTGAACCGGATGGAAGAGGTTCAGATCGATAAAGAAGACGTGGAAGAAAAGTTCAAACAACGTCTGAAGGATCAGGACAGCGAACATAATGGCGGAAGCTACTGGATCGGAACGATGGGAAAGACTTCTTTCGGAAATACCGGCGGCAACGTGGGTGGAGTCCGCGTAGGAGGAACTACCGGATACCAGTCGGCCTTTCAGGTGATCGGAGCCAGGAAATATCGGGATTTCAGGGAAGATAAGGTAATCGATAACCGACAGTTCCAACAGGCGCTGCGCAGATTGCGCCAGTTTTCCAGCAGACTAGATATTCCGAGAACGGAGTTGGATATCGACGGAACCGTAAATAAGACATGCAACAACGGCGGATGCCTCCAGATCGTGATGGATAAACCGAGAAAAAATGCGGTCAAGCTGTTGCTTTTGATGGATTCGGGCGGAACAATGATTCCTTATACCACTTTATTGAGCGAGCTGTTCCAGTCCATACACAAATCCAACCATTATAAAGATGTAAAAACTTATTTTTTTCATAATTGCATTTACAGCAAGCTCTATAAAACGCCGGAATGCGAAAACGGAGATTGGATCGATACGGAATGGATGTTCCGCAACCTGGACAGCGATTATAAGGTGATCATTGTCGGGGATGCCGCCATGGCACCGGAAGAGCTATATTCCACTTCGGGGAATTACAGGGGGCCGAACGGCGGTCTCTCCGGCATGGACTGGCTGCTGTTAATGAAGAGGCATTATAAAAAGATTGTCTGGCTCAATCCGAAGATGGCTCCGGGCCATGCGCCCTGGCGGGAAGCGGAAACGGCGATCAAAAATATGTTTCCTATGTACAAGCTGACTGTGGACGGGCTGAACCAGGCGATGGTAAAGCTGATGGTAAATAAGTGATAAATGTTAATTGGAAAACGCCGCTAGGCTGTGGGAATATTCTGACAATATATTGTCAGAATATTCAGCAGGTTTGTTGGTTTTGCAATTAGCATAAGCATATAAGTGGTATTAGAAAAAGAGATAAGGAGCAGGGAAATGACGATATTTGAGGAATTGAAGGCAAGGGGGCTGCTTGCCCAGCTTACTGATGAAGAGGAGATCAAGGAACTGATTAATAACGGAAAGGCAACGTTTTATATTGGTTTTGATCCTACGGCGGATAGTCTTCATGTGGGGCATTTTATGGCATTGTGCCTGATGAAAAGGCTGCAGATGGCGGGAAATAAGCCGATCGCTTTGATTGGGGGCGGTACGGGCATGATCGGCGATCCTTCCGGCAGGAGCGATATGCGCACGATGATGACGCCGGAAATGATTCAGCATAACTGCGATTGTTTTAAGAAGCAGATGAGCCGGTTTATTGACTTTTCCGAAGGAAAGGCACTGATGGTAAATAACGCGGACTGGCTGATGGATCTGAACTATATTGAAGTTTTGCGCGAAGTGGGTTCGCATTTTAGTGTGAATCGGATGCTGACGGCGGAATGTTATAAGCAGCGCATGGAAAAGGGGCTGAGTTTTCTGGAATTCAACTATATGATCATGCAGAGCTATGATTTTTATGTATTGTATCAGAAATACGGCTGTAATATGCAGTTTGGCGGGGACGACCAGTGGAGCAATATGCTGGGCGGCACGGAACTGATCCGCCGCAAGCTGGGAAAAGATGCGTATGCTATGACGATTACTTTGCTGCTTAACTCCGAAGGAAAGAAAATGGGGAAAACGCAGAAAGGCGCTGTGTGGCTTGATCCGAATAAGACATCTCCTTTTGAATTTTTCCAGTATTGGCGCAATGTGTCTGATGCCGATGTACTCAAATGCATCCGTATGCTTACGTTCCTCCCGTTAGAGCAGATTGATGAAATGGATCGATGGGAAGGAAGCGAGCTGAATAAGGCGAAAGAAATTCTTGCTTTTGAACTGACCAAGCTTGTTCATGGCGAAGAGGAAGCGCAGAAGGCGTTGGAAGGTGCAAAGGAATTGTTCGCCAGCGGAAATGCATCGCAGATGCCTTCGGTCTCCCTGGAAGCAGAAAATTTTTTGGAAGATAAAATTGATATTTTGTCTATGCTGACCGTTTCCGGTCTGGCAGCTTCCCGTTCCGAAGGGCGGCGGGCAGTAGAACAGGGCGGCGTCAGCGTAAACGGTGAAAAAGTAGACGATATTAAAGCGACTTTTGAAAAAGAACAGTTTTCCGGCGATGGCCTCGTGTTGAAACGCGGAAAAAAGAATTTTAAGAAACTCATATACACAGAATAATGTAAAGCCCCCTTGCATATATTGTAACAGCAAATATGGAAGGGGAGCTTTTTTTATGGATGCGCTGCATACACATAACTTATACAAGGATATTCAATCCCGCACCGGAGGGGAAATCTACATAGGAGTAGTGGGGCCGGTAAGAACCGGAAAATCCACTTTTATCAAACGATTCATGGATATTATGGTACTTCCGTATATGACGCAGGAGCATGAAAAAGAGAGGGCAAGAGATGAACTGCCTCAAAGCGCCGGCGGCAAGACTATTACAACTACGGAACCGAAATTTATTCCGAAAGAAGCGGCAAAAATCACATTGAACGAAGACATCGATGTCAATGTACGCTTGATCGACTGCGTAGGATATATGGTGGACGGAGCCAGCGGCCATATGGAAGAGGATGTGGAGAGGATGGTAAAAACCCCCTGGTCCTCAGAAGAGATTCCTTTTACCCAGGCGGCGGAGATCGGCACGCGAAAGGTGATCAACGATCATTCCACCATAGGGATTGTCATTACCTGTGACGGCAGTTTCAGCGAGATACCAAGGGAAAATTATATTCCCGCGGAGGAAAGGACGATACAGGAACTGAAAAAGATACATAAACCGTTTATCGTTTTGGTAAATTCCGAGAAACCTTATTCGGAGGAGACGAAAAAACTGACAAACGATATCGCAAAAAAATATCAGGTCAGCGCGATGTCCGTAAACTGTGAGCAGTTGAAGAAGGATGATATCCATACCATTATGGAGAATATCCTGTATGAATTCCCGTTGACAATGATCGAGTTTTATATGCCGAAATGGGTGGAAATGCTTCCGAATACGCATAGAATGAAAGCCGATATCATAGCACAGATCAAAGAACTGATGGGCCGTTTAAGCTGTGTCAGGGATGTGATCGGAAACAGCATTATGCTGGAAAGCGATTACATACGGAAATGTAAGATGGATGGCGTGGATATGGCCAGCGGATGCGTATCCGTATCGCTCGATGTGGATGATTCTTATTATTATGAAATGCTTAGCGACCTGATCGGTGAAAGCATTACCGGAGAATACCAGCTATTGTCCATTTTAAAAGATATGGCTAAGATGAAAAAAGAATATGTCAAAGTCCTTCATGCCGTGGAGGCAGTCAGATGCAAGGGCTACGGAGTCGTTACTCCCGACCGGGATGAGATTACGCTGGATAGGCCGGAGGTAATACGCCATGGCAATAAATTCGGCGTAAAGATCAAAGCGGAGAGCCCCAGCATCCATATGATACGCGCCAATATCGAAACCGAAATATCCCCTATCGTAGGCACGGAACAGCAGGCGGAAGACTTGATCCGCTATATTTCCGATGCAGGAACGAGCGAAGAAGGAATCTGGGAAACGAACATTTTTGGAAAAACGGTAGAACAGCTTGTAAATGACGGAATTACAGGTAAGATAGCGATGATTGGAGAAGAAAGCCAGGTAAAATTGCAGGAAACCATGCAAAAAATAGTAAATGACAGCAATGGAGGGATGGTCTGCATTATTATTTAAGATAGTTGCCTTTTTTTTCATCACATGGTATATTGTTACTATTGACAAACGGAAGAAGGGTGGTTACGCATATGAAAAAGGATTACGAAAAACTATTGAAATGCTATGAGAGCGTTCGTGAAAAAATAAAATTTCAACCGAAAGCGGCTATCGTACTTGGTTCCGGCCTTGGAAATTTTGCGGATCAGATAGAAATAGCCGAAGAACTTCCTTATGGAGAAATCGAAGGATTTCCGGTATCCACCGTGCCGGGCCATGAAGGAAAGTTTATCTTCGGCTATCTTGGAAAAGTGCCTGTCGTATGTATGAAAGGGCGCGTTCACTATTATGAAGGCTATCCGATCGGAGATGTTGTGCTTCCCACCAGATTGATGAAGATGATGGGAGCGGAGATATTGTTCCTTACCAACGCCTCGGGAGGGGTCAACGCTTCTTTCCATGCAGGGGATTTGATGATGATTACCGATCATATTTCCTGTTTTGTGCCGAATCCGCTGGTAGGGCCGAATGTGGAAGAGTTAGGCACCCGTTTCCCGGATATGAGCAGCGTATATGACAAGGGGCTTCAGGAAATACTCAGACAAACGGCGGAGGAATACGGGATCCCCATGAAAGAAGGGGTATATATGCAGTTGACGGGGCCTTCTTTTGAATCCCCGGCAGAAATACGCATGGTGCGCGTTCTTGGGGCGGATGCCGTAGGGATGAGTACGGTAGTTGAAGCCATTGCCGCGAACCATATGGGAATGCGGATATGCGGGATCTCCTGCGTATGCAATCTGGCGGCAGGGATGACGGAGAATCCTTTGACCCATGAAGAGGTACAGGAAGCAGCCAGCCAGGCAGCGCCTTTGTTTACAAAGCTGGTGGCGGAATCTGTGAAAAAGTTTCTATAGAAAATATAGCAGCTGTAACATAGAGAATGCGGCATATGGATCGTGTCACTGCGCATAGATGCGAAGGAAAACGATCATTTGCCGCAATTACTATTCTAAGGATCGCCTGATACGGAAAGAAAAATAAGGAGGAAATACATCTATGAATATTCGGCTTTACCATGCGTTGCTATTGACAATGGAAGAAAACAGGTCTATTTTTGAAGGGGAAGTTTGGATCAAGGATGAACGGATACGGTATGTGGGCGACGGCAGTGTCCAGGACGTCTCAGAATCCTGTGCATTCTTTGGTTGTTCCGTAAAAGAGGACATCCTTTGGGATGAAGAAATCGACTGCCAGGGAAACCTGTTGATGCCGGGATTTAAAAATGCCCACACCCATTCAGGAATGACTTTGCTCCGTTCCTATGCGGACGATCTCCCTTTGCATGACTGGCTGAACGAACAAGTATTTCCGATCGAAGCAAAACTCTCGGAAGAGGATATTTATCATCTGACCAAGCTGGCCGTTTTGGAATATCTGACCAGCGGGATCACTTCTATTTTCGATATGTACCTTACGCCGGAAAGCATTGGAAAGGCCTGTGCGGAGATGGGCATGCGCTGCGTGCAGACGGGAGGCGTGAATAATTTCAGCCAGTCCATGGAACTTTTGGAAAAATGGTATGAAGAATTGAATGGAAAACATCCGCTTCTTTCCTTCCTGCCCGGTTTCCATGCGGAATATACATGTTCGAAAGAACTGATGGAGGAGATTGCCGAATTTGCATCACGAAAAAAAGCGCCCATTTATGTCCATCTGTCGGAAACGGAATCGGAAGTAGAGGGATGCAGGGAACGTTATGGAATGACCCCCGGCATGTTCCTCGATTCCCTTGGCATGTTTGCATACGGAGGAGGCGTTTACCACGGCGTATGGCTGACAAAGGAAGAAATGAAGCTTTTTAAGGAAAGAAATGTCAGCGTAATTACCAACCCCGGCTCCAATACCAAATTGGCCAGCGGAATCGCACCGGTCAGCAGTTTCCTGGAAGAAGGATTAAATGTAGCGATCGGTACGGACGGGCCGGCCAGCAACAACTGTCTGGATATGTTCCGCGAAATGTTCCTCGTAACAGGTCTGGCCAAGCTGAAAAACAGGGATGCGGCGGCGGTGGATGCCATGGAAGTCCTGAAAATGGCTACGGTAAACGGGGCAAAAGCGATGCGTCTGTGGGATGCCGACACGCTGGCGAAGGACAAGCTGGCCGATTTGATTATGATAGACCTGCATATGCCGAATATGCAGCCGTTGAACCATATTGCGAAAAATATTGTATACAGCGGCAGTAAACAGAATGTAAAAATGACGATGATCCATGGAAAAATTCTATATCGGGATGGGAAATTCCTACTTTCGGAAGACCCGGAAAATATTTACCGGAAAGCCAATGAGATCATAGGCCGGGTGAAAGATTGACCAGCAAAATTCGATTTTTAATTTTGCTTTTCAATAAATATCACATAATTTTTTTATCTTAGGAGGTACAAGGAGATATGTTGGAACAATTTTTCAGATTGAAAGAAAATAAGACAGACATGAAGACCGAAGTAATGGCCGGTGTGACTACCTTCATGACAATGGCTTATATTCTTGCAGTAAACCCCAGTATCCTTTCCGCTGCGGGAATGGATGCCAATGCGGTGCTGATAGCAACGGCGCTGGCTTCTTTTGTGGGTACTTTGCTGATGGCGCTTTTGGCAAACTATCCGTTTGCATTAGCTCCCGGCATGGGCTTAAACGCCTATTTTGCTTTTACGGTAGTATTGCAGAATGGTTATTCCTGGCAGATCGCTCTGCTGGCAGTTTTTGTAGAAGGTTTGATTTTTATCGTATTGTCTTTGACAAATGTGCGCGAGGCAATCTTTAATGCGATCCCTATGACATTGAAATCCGCAGTAAGCGTTGGTATCGGCCTGTTTATTGCATTTATCGGCCTTCAGAATGCAAAAGTGATTGTTAATGACGATTCGACTTTGCTGACATACCAGAAATTTGCAGGGGAAGAATTCTCTACAGTGGGTATTACCGCATTGCTGGCGATTATCGGCATTCTGATTACAGCAGTTCTTTTAATAAAAAATGTAAAAGGCGGAATCCTTCTTGGCATCGTTGCCACTTGGGTACTCGGCATTATCTGCGAATTACTGGGACTGTATGTGCCCAATCCGGATGCCGGCTGGTTTTCCACCATCCCGCATGCCATCGTAAGTTTTGATTTTTCTTCGATCGGCAATACGTTCGGCCAGGTATTTAAAGCCGATTTTTCTTCCATTAATGTATTGGATTTCATCGTGATTATGTTTTCCTTCCTGTTTGTCGATCTGTTCGATACACTGGGTACTCTGATCGGCGTTTCTTCCAAGGCGAATATGCTCGATAAGGATGGAAAACTTCCGAGAATCAAAGGAGCGCTTCTGGCGGATGCGGTTGCGACCAGTGTCGGTGCCGTATTCGGCACATCCACTACAACAACTTATGTGGAAAGCGCTTCGGGCGTAACCGAGGGCGGAAGAACAGGACTTACGGCTGTTGTAACAGGGCTTTTGTTCCTGCTTGCCCTGATTTTCTCACCCTTATTCCTGACCATACCGTCTTTTGCAACGGCTCCCGCGTTGGTCATCGTTGGTTTCTACATGATGGGGTCCGTGGTAAAAATCGATTTTAACGATATGACGGATGCGATTCCTGCATTCCTTTGCATTATCGCTATGCCGTTGGCATACAGCATTTCCGAAGGCATCGCGATCGGTGTGATTTCATGGACGATTGTCAGCCTGGTATCCGGTAAAGCGAAGGAAAAGAAAGTCAGCGTATTAATGTATGTGCTTACCGTATTATTTATATTAAAGTATATTTTCTTATAAAATAAAATTGCCGTTACCATCAACGAAAGGGAAGCATTCATTCCGTGGATCTATTTATGGAATGAACGCTTCCTGCTTTTCAACAGGGAAAAGATATGAAGATCACTTATATTTATCATAGCGGTTTTGCAATAGAACTGAATACATGTGTATTACTGTTCGATTATTATAAAGGGGAACTCCCGCTATGGGACAAAGGGAAAAAAATTTATATTTTTGCATCCCATAAACATCAGGATCATTTCCAGTTAAAAATATTTGATCTGGTGAAAAAGTATCCGAAGGTACATTTTTTCCTTGGCAGCGATATTAAGCTGAATGAGAAATATTTGGAAAGAAACCGAATTGATCCGTCCGTCCTCGGCCAGATTACGAAGGTGGAAAAAAATAAAAGCATCTCTTTGGAAGGCCTGGAGATACGTTCTCTTCGTTCTACCGATGCCGGAGTCGCATTTATTGTTTGTGCGGAAGGATACCGTTTTTACCATGCCGGTGATCTGAACTGGTGGCATTGGGAGGGAGAACCTTACCCGTGGAATGAAAATATGGAAAAGGATTATAAAAAAGAAATAGATGCCATCCAGGGCATGCATTTTGACGCGGCTTTTGTGCCGCTGGATCCAAGGCTGGGAAAAGCATATGGATGGGGGATGGATTACTTTTTGGAGCATACGGCCGCGGATATGGTTTTTCCCATGCATATGTGGGAAAAATATGAATATATCGGAAAATATAAAACAACGTCGGTAGGAAAAAGATATAAAGAACGAATCATGGAGACCGACAGAACAGAATGGGAGTTATAAGACTCAAGTTTGTGTCCGTGCGGCATCGACAAGCTTGCCGATGCGCTGGCCGCGCAGAAATGAGGTGAAAGATGGAATATATCATATTTGCCGGAGTGATTTTTGCCATAATCGTCCTGATCATGCTGAAAGGATTTTGGGATGAACAGAAAAGAAAGAAGAATTTTGTTCTTTGGCTCAAGGATCATTATGGGGAACTGCCAAAACGCGAAGAATATAAGGAAGAAGAACTGATAAAAATCGCCAGTTATTACAAGGCGCATGAAAATGAAGGCTTTCATATCGATGATATTACATGGAATGACCTGAATATGGATGAAGTCTTCCAGCGAATGAATTATACTTATTCTGCAGCAGGAGAAGAATACCTTTATTATCTGCTCCGTACTCCGGTGCAGGACGATACGGGATTGGAAGCGATGGAGAAACATATTGCTTATTTTATGCAAAATAAAGAGGACAGAGTCGCATACCAGACTTTATTTGCTGAAATAGGGAAGACGGGAAAATATTCGATCTATAATTATTTGAATTACCTGGATCTGCTGGGAGAGAGGAATAACTGGAAACATTATCTGGGGAACCTGGCTATTGTGGCAGCCCTTGGTTTTCTGTTTTTTTCCGTTCAGTACGGTATCCTCCTTCTGATTATCACCCTGATGTACAATATTACTTCTTATTTTAAAGATAAAAACGAGATCGATCCCTATATTACCAGTTTTGGATATATCTTAAGGCTGATAGGAAATGTGGAAAAAATGGAAAAACTTCCGGCCCGGGCCTTCGAAAAAGAGATGGAAGAGCTGAAAAAATGCAGGAAAAAAATGGGAAGCTTTAAAACCGGCTCTTATATCGTAATGTCTTCTTCCAGAATGAGCGCATCGGGCAATCCGCTGGAGATCCTCTTGGATTATCTGAGGATGGCGTTGCACCTGGATCTGATCAAATTCAATTCGATGCTGTCAGAAGTCCGAAAAAATAAGGAAGTCATAGACCGTATGCTGACTATTATAGGATATATGGAAGCAATGGCAGCTATTGGCGCTTTCCGCACCTCTTTAGAAAAGTACTGCATTCCGGAATTTGATAAGAGGAGAGGGATCAAAGCCGGGAATTTGTACCATCCGTTATTGGAAAAACCGGTGAAAAACAGTATTTTAACAGAAAAAGGGGTACTCATAACGGGTTCTAACGCCTCAGGAAAATCCACTTTTTTAAAAACCGTTGCGGTAAACGCCATCCTTGCGCAAACCATACATACTTGTATGGCGGATCATTATCATGCCGGCTTGTACCGGATCATGTCATCCATGGCCTTGCGGGATGATCTGGCGGGAGGCGACAGCTATTATATCGTGGAGATCAAATCTTTAAAACGGATTTTAAATCAGATCGGGGAAAATGGAAATCCGGTGCTTTGTTTCGTGGATGAGGTATTAAGAGGAACGAATACCGTGGAACGCATCGCGGCTTCTACACAGATCTTAAAAAGCCTCGCCCGCTCATCGGTACTTTGCTTTGCCGCCACCCATGATATCGAACTAACGCATTTGTTGGAACGCTATTACAATAATTATCATTTTGAAGAAGAAATCATAGACAACGATGTAGTATTTCATTACCGTCTCCTAAAAGGCAGAGCTGCCACAAGAAATGCTATCAAACTGCTTGGCGTGATGGGATATGACGATACAATTATACGGGAAGCGGAAGAAATGGCAGAAAACTTTTTAGAAAAAGGAAGTTGGTAGAAAATGCAGCATAGAGATCCTTTTTAAAGAAAGCATGGCGCTTCAAAGAATTCCATGGGGCCGGCTGAAAGAGGGCGGGGGGCGGCTGGGTGGTGGTATTTTCCGTCGAAGCTTTCAATCAGATTTCACTAATGAAATGGGGATATGGAATCAAACCGACCGGGTCGGAAACAACGGGCATCGTGCCCTATGTTTCCTAAAATCGCGTCCATGCGATTTTTCCCTAAATGATTGGCTCATTTCATAAGTGAAATTGCTGATTGAACGCAACGACAGAAAATACCACCACCCAGCCGCGCCGCACCCTCTTTCAGCCGGCCCCATGGAATTCTTTGAAGCGCCATGCTTTCTCGAAAAGGGATTTCTATGTGTATGAGAAGCAACTGCTTGACGGCGGAAGGGAAACAGTGGTATGATAGATACCGTAGAAAACATTCGGCTATGAGAAAGAGGACAGGAGGGGTAGTAAAATGACGAATGTGATTTTATTTTTTAATTCCTTTTTTTCCTATTTACTGGTATTTGCGATTATTGTAGCATTGGTAGTGATCGCTTGTATCATTGGAGCAAAATGGAGCAGAAGTTCGGATGCAAAAGCAGGGAAGGCGGATGGTCCGTCAATGCCGGATACTGTCAATATCAATAATGGAAAATAAATTCTAATGAGTTGGCCGTCGGGCCAACTCTTTTTCGGTGTACTCGGCAGGCGTATGTTCTAATGGAGGAAAATAGAAAAATGGCAAAATTTGATACAATTTTATGGGATGTGGATCAAACCCTTCTGGATTTTAAAAAGTCGGAGGATTACGCTGTCAGATATTGTTTCCGCAAATTCGGCAAAGAGGCGTCAGATGAGACAGTCGCTATTTATTCCCGGATTAACGAGGGATTCTGGAAGCGGATTGAAAAAGGCGAGATCAATAGAAAGGATGCTTTGGTTCAGCGGTTTGAGCAGCTCTTCCAGCAAATCGGCGAACAAGATATGGACGCCGGGGCATTCCAGAAGGAATATGCGGAGGCTCTCGGGAGCGTTTATTATTATCTGGATGATTCGTATGAGTTGGTAAAAAAACTTCGGGGAAAATACCGTCAATATCTGGTGACGAACGGAGTCACCCTTACACAGATGAAAAAGCTGCGCCTTTCCGGTTTCGACCAGCTGACAGATGGTATTTTCGTTTCGGAACAAATCGGAATTCCAAAACCTCATAAGGATTTTTTTGAAAAATGTTTTTCCATGATTCCCGGATTTTGCAAGGAAAAGGCAGTGATCGTCGGAGATTCTTTAAGCAGCGATATGCGCGGAGGCAATAATGCCGGAATCGCCACATGCTGGTATAATCCGGCGGGCCTTAAGAACCTTTCGGACGTTAAGATCGATTATGAGATCAGAAATCTGAATGAAATATGGGACATACTTTAAAGAAGGCATCCTAAGTTTGTATCTTCGCGGCATTCACAAACTTGCCGATGTATTGTTTTAATAATTGCGGCAAAAACAGCGCAGAAATGGAGAGAAAAATGGAACTGAAATTTGCGGATAGAATGAAAGAATTTGAAGAAGGAATCTTTCAAGTATTGAATGAAAAAAAGAATGAATTGCTTGCCCAGGGGAGAACGGTCTACAATCTTTCCGTGGGGACGCCGGATTTTCCGCCGGCCGGGCACATTATAGAAGCATTGGTGGAAGCGGCCAAAAAACCGGAAAATTATAAATATTCCCTTGCGGATCTTCCAGAACTGACCGAGTCGGTCATAAATAGGTTCCGAAAAAGGTATAAAGTCATCCTGGAGCCGGAAGAAATTATGTCCGTCTATGGTTCTCAGGAAGGAATCACCCATATCGGGCTGTCGCTGTGCGATCCCGGGGAGGGCGTACTTGTTCCGAACCCAGGTTATCCTATTTTTGCAATCGGGCCTTCCTTGGCAAATGCAGAGTTGATTCCCTATGATTTATTGCCGGAAAACGATTATCTGCCTGATCTGGACGGAATGGATGATGAAATGCTGGAAAACGTGAAGTTTATGATTGTGTCATACCCTATGAATCCGATCTGTAAAACAGCGCCAAAAAGCTTTTATGAAAAACTGATTCCCTGGGCAAAGCGGAAAAATATCATTATTGTTCACGATAATGCTTATTCCGATATTGTTTATGATGGAAGGGAAGGCATATCGATTCTTTCCATACCGGACGCCAAAGAAGTTTGCGTGGAATTCTATTCTTTGTCCAAATCTTATAACTATACGGGGGCAAGAATGGGTTTTCTTGTAGGAAATAAAGAAATCATTGCAAACTTTAAAAAACTTCGCTCACAAATCGATTACGGAACTTTTTTTCCTGTACAGTATGGGGCCATTGCCGCGCTGAACGGACCCGATGATATGATCAAGGCGCAGTGTGCAGAATATCAGAGGAGAAGAGATGCTCTTTGCGGAGGGCTGCGTTCTGTCGGCTGGGATATTAAGGACAGCGAGGGAACGATGTTTGCGTGGGGGGCTATTCCTGAAAAATATGGTACGGATGATGTCGCTTTTGTCATGGAACTGATGGAGCGTTCAGGCGTACTCTGTACTCCGGGGAGCAGCTTCGGCTCGCTGGGAAAGGGACATGTCCGTTTCGCCCTGACTATGCCGGTGGAACAGATCCAAGCGGCTGTAAAAGCGGTGAAAGAATCGGGAATGATCGAATAATTTCATTAGTGAAATCTGGCTGGAAGTTCCGGCAGAAACCCGGCACCCCGCCGGCCCCTTTCCCAACTGCCCCTGCCCCTTGGACTTTTCCCGCCCTGGCACTTATAAAAATTGATTTCCGTGACTTTTATTTATTCCGTATTGACACCGGTTCTGTCTTACACTATACTATAGGATAACCGCTAAATATTGGTGGTCGTTTTATGGGGATCACAATATATAGTGGAAAAGCAGACAGGAGGTATAGGAATGAGTAGTATGGAAGCTGCTGCAATGGAATCTGGGGCCAATTATGGGGAAGAGTTCAGACCGCAGAGAGAAGTAAAGGTAATCAAGAAAGACGGAAGTCTGGAAGCTTTCAACGTGCAGAAGGTCATCGATGCGGTTGGCAAAAGCGCATATCGTGCCCTGACCAAGTTTACGGAAGAGGAAAAGCAGCATATCTGTCAATATGTAGTGGATAAGGTAACGGAATTGGAACAGAGTGAAATCCCGATTCCGATTATGCATAATATTGTAGAAAGCGCTCTTGAAAACGTAAAACCGATTGTTGCAAAAAGTTATCGGGATTACCGCAATTATAAGCAGGATTTTGTACGCATGATGGACGATGTTTATAAAAAAAGCCAGTCTATTATGTATGTGGGAGACAAGGAAAACGCTAATACGGACAGCGCTCTTGTATCCACAAAAAGAAGCCTGATTTTTAATCAGTTTAATAAGGAACTGTACCAGAAATTTTTTATGACTACGGAAGAGATACAGGCTTGCCGGGACGGTTATATTTATGTTCATGACATGTCGGCCCGCAGGGATACGATGAACTGCTGTCTTTTCGACGTGTCCAATGTGTTGACCGGCGGTTTTGAAATGGGAAATATCTGGTATAATGAGCCAAAAACGCTGGATGTAGCGTTTGACGTGATCGGGGATATCGTTCTGAGTGCGGCAAGCCAGCAATACGGCGGTTTTACTGTACCGGAAGTGGACAAGATATTGGAACCCTATGCAGAAAAAACCTATCAGAAAAGCCTGGTAAAATACGAACGGCTGGGGATCGGCAAAGAGGCGGCGGAAAACGAAGCTTATGCGGATGTTGTCCGGGAATTTGAGCAGGGTTTCCAGGGATGGGAATATAAGTTTAATACGGTAGCCAGCAGCAGAGGGGATTATCCATTCATTACGGTGACAGGAGGCATAGGGACAGGGCGTTTTGCCAGACTGGCATGTATTTGTATGCTCAATGTGAGGCGCAAAGGACAGGGGAAAAAGGAATGTAAAAAACCGGTGCTTTTCCCTAAGATCGTTTTCCTGTACGATGAAAACCTGCACGGCCCTGGAAAGCCATTGGAAGATGTATTCGAGGCCGGCGTCAAATGCTCCGCAAAAACAATGTATCCTGACTGGCTGAGCCTGACCGGAAAAGGTTATATTGCCAGCATGTATAAACGATATGGCAAAGTTATCTCTCCGATGGGATGCCGCGCCTTCCTTTCACCTTGGTATGAAAGAGGAGGAATGCATCCGGCGGACGATCAAGATAAGCCTGTTTTTGTAGGGCGGTTCAATATCGGAGCTGTTTCCCTCCATCTTCCGATGATCCTTGCAAAAGCAAAACAGGAGAGTAAAGACTTTTATCAAGTGCTGGATTATTATCTGAACCTGATTCGCCAACTCCATATACGCACATATGCATACCTCGGGGAAATGCGTGCTTCCACGAATCCTCTGGCATACTGCGAGGGCGGTTTTTTAGGGGGGAATTTAAAACTAAGCGACAAGATCAAGCCAATCCTGAAATCGGCAACGGCAAGCTTTGGTATCACCGCTTTTAACGAATTGCAGGAGCTTTATAATGGGAAATCCCTGGTGGAAGACGGACAGTTTGCGCTGGAGGTTTTGGAGCATATCAATAAAAGAATCAATGAGTTTAAAGAGGCCGACGGGAATTTGTATGCTATTTACGGGACACCGGCGGAAAATCTCTGCGGGCTCCAGGTAAAACAGTTCCGGGCAAAATACGGTATTATAGAAGGAGTTTCCGACAGAGAATATGTGTCCAACAGCTTCCATTGCCACGTAACGGAGGATATTACGCCTATCGAAAAGCAGGACTTGGAGTATCGTTTTTGGGAACTTGCCAATGGCGGAAAGATCCAATATGTCAAATATCCAATCGATTATAATTTAGAAGCGATAAAAACATTGATCCGGCGCGCTATGGATATGGGATTTTACGAAGGCGTCAATCTTTCCCTCGCTTATTGTGACGATTGCGGACACCAGGAATTGGAAATGGACGTATGTCCAAAATGCGGCAGCCGGAATCTGACAAAGATCGACAGAATGAACGGTTATCTATCTTATTCCAGAGTACATGGAGATACGAGGCTGAACGATGCCAAAATGGCGGAAATTGCGGAAAGGAAGAGCATGTAATGAGATATCACAACATTACCAGGGACGATATGCTAAACGGCGACGGTCTGCGGGTCGTCCTATGGGTAGCCGGCTGCTCTCATTGCTGCAAGGAATGCCATAATCCGCTTACCTGGGATCCGGACGGAGGACTTTCCTTCGACGACCGGGCACGGAAAGAAATTTTTGAGCAGTTAGACAAGCCGTATATTTCAGGAATTACATTTTCGGGCGGCGATCCCCTTCATGCGGCAAACCGGATGGAGGTGCGCGATCTGATGGCGGAAATAAAGGAAAAATATACGGATAAGACTATTTGGCTTTATACCGGAGATCTATGGGAAAATATCTTCCATTATTCTTTGATGAAATACGCAGATGTGGTGGTGGACGGAGAGTTTAAAATAGAATTAAAGGATGTAAGGCTGTTATGGAAAGGAAGCCGGAATCAAAGAGTCATTGATGTGCAAGAAACGCTCCGGTCACCAGACCCATCCATTCCCGTATTGCATTGCGGCGATTATGCGGCGGACAATAAATCCTGAGAAAGAAAAAGGGACGTGAAGTGAAAACAATAAAAATAAAATATTTTACGGAAAAAATAGAAAAATTGACGTATATCGGAGGCAAATCGGATTGGATTGATCTTAGGGCGGCGGAAAGCGTGGATATGAAAGCGGGAGAATTCCGGCTGATTCCTTTAGGAGTGGCCATGGAACTGCCGGAAGGCTATGAAGCCCATATCGTGCCAAGGAGCAGCACCTTTAAAAATTTTGGGATTATCCAGACAAACCATCAGGGAGTCATTGATTGCTCTTATTGCGGCGATAACGATCAATGGTTTATGCCGGCATATGCTTTCAGGGATACCCATATAGAAATCAATGACAGGATCTGCCAGTTCCGCATTATGGAAAACCAACCGGCACTGGAATTTGACGAGGTAGATTCCTTGTCAGGAAAGAACCGGGGCGGTTTCGGAAGCACCGGAAAAAACTGAATAAGAAAATAGTAAATAAAGAAATAGTAAATAAAGAAATAGTAAATGAAAGAAATCGTATAAGAAACTCCTTCCAAGGCATAATAAAATGAGAAAGCGGCGGAAGGAGTTTTTATTATGGAAACGGAATCAAAAGGTACCAGGAGCGGCGGAAACGAAGTGCGGCAAGACAATATCTCGTCGTCTCTGGAAGAAAATATGAGGTATTTAAATAAAGAACTTGGCACGGACGCCAGTTTTGATATTATTTACCGAGTCATTCAGGTAGGCGGAAAAAACGCCTGTATGTATTTGGTGGACGGCTTCTGCAAAGATGATCTGATGCAGAAGCTGCTACAGTATTTTATGGATATAGTGCCGGAGGAAATGCCAGGGGATGCCCATGAAATGTCTAAAAAAAGCATTCCATATGTGGAAGTGGATATGACAGATGAATGGGAGCAGATCGTTTACAGCATTTTATCCGGCGTATTTGTATTGTTCATCGACGGGTATGCCCAATGTCTTCTGATTGATTCCAGAACATATCCGGCAAGAAGTGTTTCCGAACCCGAAAAGGATAAAGCGCTGCGGGGGTCAAAAGACGGATTTGTGGAAACGGTTGTGTTTAATACGGCGTTGATCAGACGGCGTATTCGAAGTGCGGATCTTCGCATGGAGATGTTTCAGGCCGGCGAAAGCTCCAGGACGGATATCGTATTATGTTATATGGATTCCCGGGTGGATCATGGCTTTTTGGATGATCTGAAAAATAAAATCAACCATATTCAGGTGGATGCACTCACTATGAATCAGGAAAGCCTGGCAGAATGTCTGTTTGAACGCAAGTGGTTTAATCCTTTTCCCAAATTTAAGTTTACGGAACGCCCGGATACAGCGGCCGCACAGGTGTTGGAGGGGGATGTGGTAATATTGGTGGACAATTCGCCCTCTGCAATGATCACGCCCACTTCCATATTCGATATTGTGGAAGAAGCGGATGACTATTATTTTCCGCCAATCACGGGAACTTACCTCAGGATGTCACGTTTCCTGATCTCTTTGATGACTTATTTTGTAACTCCCACCTTCCTTCTTCTTATGCAGCATCCCGAATGGATACCGGAGAGCTTTCAGTTCATTATGGTAAAAGAATCGCCCAATATTCCGCTTTTATGGCAATTTCTTCTTTTAGAGCTTGCGATAGATGGTCTGCGGCTGGCGGCAGTCAATACTCCGAATATGCTAAGTACGCCTCTCAGCGTCATGGCAGCCCTCGTACTCGGCGAGTTTTCCGTCAACAGCGGATGGTTTAGTCCTGAAGTCATGCTTTACATGGCTTTTGTGGCGATTGCAAGCTATACACAACAAAACTATGAATTGAGTTATGCCATAAAATTTATGCGAATCATCAATCTGGTTCTGACTCAGATTTTTGGTTTTTATGGATTTCTTGCGGCGGTAGCTCTTTTCGTAATTGCCGTTATTTCCAACAGGACAGTATCGGGAAAAAGTTATGTCTATCCATTGGTGCCTTTTCGGCCGAAACAACTGTTGCGCCGATTGGTTCGATGTCGTCTGCCCCGCTCCGAAAAAGAATAATTTGAATTTTTTTGGAAGGAGTGATACAATAAACGTGATATTTTAATCTGAAAGGTTATCTTTGCCAAGAGGCTTTATAAGGAGGAGACTATTTTGTCTGATTTTAAAATAATTACGAACACGACTGCAGACCTGCCCTTAAATTATATAAATGAGAACCGCCTTGGATTAATGGTTTTTAATTACACCATAAAAGGGGAAACTTATACCAAAGGAAAAGAATTGGACTGGAAAAAATTCTATGCCCTGATGAGAGAGGGTCACATGCCGACGACGTCTCAGGTAAATCCTGAGGAATGCAGGGAATATTTTGAAGAATATTTAAAAGAGAGCGATCATCTGCTCTATTTGTCTTTTTCTTCCGGTTTAAGCGGTAGTTATGGAAGCGCCTGTATCGCTGCGGACATGGCAATGGAAGCTCATCCTGACTGTAAGATAGAGATTATTGACAGCAGGTGCGCATCTATGGGCGAAGGGCTGTTGGTTCACAAGGCCGTACAGATGCAGAAAGCAGGAAAAAGCATGGAGGAAACTGCTGCTTGGGTGAAGGAAAACATCCCCCGCCTGATACATATATTTACCGTGGACGATCTGAATCATTTGTATAGAGGCGGAAGAGTGAGCCGGACAGCGGCAGTGATCGGAAGCGTTGTGGGTATTAAACCTATTCTTCATGTAGACGATGAAGGACATCTGATTCCTATTCAAAAGGTGAGAGGAAGAAAAAAATCGCTGAATACCCTTGTAGATTATATGGAAGAGAAGATGGGAAAATACAGGGATTCCAATGACATTATATTTATCAGCCATGGAGATGCTCTGGAAGACGCAGAGTTCGTGAGAGACGAGATTCAGAAACGTTTTGGGATCAGTACCTTTATGATCAATCATATCGGACCTACCATCGGAGCCCATTCCGGCCCAGGGACGATTGCGCTGTTCTTTATGGGAGAATCCCGATAAGAAAAAAGCGTGCATCATTTTATCATAGAATCAAAGAAAAAAGAGCTGATATCAGCTCTTTTTTCTTATTTTTCGCAGATTTTCTTAGTCTGAGAAACATAAATTTTTTATTGTTCACTATGTTGTTTTTTCTTGGCTTACGTTTACTCTGTTTTTACTTTTCTGACAGATTCTTTTTGTGCTTTGGTTTTGTGTTGCTTGATGGTTGCTGATAACTGTTCGGAGTGATTTGTATATCCGCTTTTCCTAGCATCTCGGTGCGAGTCTTTTTTTTGGTTCGTTTTTTGGTGGAATTAGTGGGTATAGTATTTCGGTAAACTTGGATGTTATTGTGGGTTATTTTTGTGTGTTTGCGTGGTTTTTTTATATGATTTTGTAAAGTCGTGGGTTGGGGCGGTTTGTCTTTTGTGTATTTTTATTTCTCGCTGCCGTGAGTTTCTCTTTGTGTTTCTGGCATTTTTT
Organism: Lachnospiraceae bacterium 28-4; assembly: GCA_000403275.2. Classification (GTDB taxonomy): domain Bacteria; phylum Bacillota; class Clostridia; order Lachnospirales; family Lachnospiraceae; genus Kineothrix. Next base: position 1,158,576 of record KE159598.1, on the reverse strand, counting down.
CTGATGAAGTCCTTTCCCGCTTGGCTTTTTCGCTCTTTGTTGGCGTTTGCCCTGTGCTCGTTTTTGTTCTGCCTCCTTCCATTTTTCTTCGTTGTATTGTTTTTCTGGCTGGGGGCATCTTATGGTTCGTCTCTGTGTCAGCCCATTTTAAGTTATCTACTTCTGTCAGTTTTAGTCTTGTTTTTCAGCATCTTATTGCTGCCATTTTTTATATTTTCATTTTTTTTTAAATTGTGGGTATCTTTTTTTTTTGTTCTTTTCTTGTTCATTTTTTTGTTGTTTTGTTCCGTATTTTTTATTGCGTTTTTTCCCAAATTTTTGGTTTTGTATCCGTAATGTATTCTTTTCTTGTTCCAAACTTTCGGTTTTTTTTCAATTCGCTTTCCATTCTTTTTTGCATTCTGTTTGATACATTTTCCGGAATATTTTCTTTCGCCTTTATTTTGGTGCTTTCTGACAAAATGGTCTTTTCTAACCTTTTTTTGTTGTTGTTTTTATTTATGGGATTGTGTTTTGGGTAATTCTGTGCTTTTCTTTTTTTTTTTATCTCTTTTGGTCATTCTCTTGTCGGGTTTGTCAGTAGAGTCTGGCTGCTTTTTTTTTGGTTTTTTGTGTCTTCTTGTCTTTTATTTGCCCCTGTGCGGATTCTTTGCTCCTCCAATTTTTCACTTCCTTTGTGTTATGCCCTGTTTTAACTTGTCCTGTCTTTTTGCTTTTTTTTTGTCTCTCTGTTTGGCGGATAGCGTCCTTTGGACCGCCGGTCTTTCCTTTTTCTTTTTTTTTCTGTGTTTCTTGCGGTCATGTTGTTGGTTTCTTTTTTGTCCGTTTTGTGGCTTTTTTTTTCTATTTTTTGGATTGTAGATGTGATCGTTGTATATTGTGTTAGTTTTTTGCTGTGCCATTCTGATATTTTTTTTTTTTTTTCTCTTTATGTTGTTTTTTCTGTGAATTTATATTGGTTTTCTATGGATGCTTTTTCATTTTTTTATGGTCGTGTTTGTGTTCATGCGGTATGGTATTCTATTTTTCTTTATGTTTTGTTTGTTTTTCTTAGATTAAGAAAATCTGCGAAAAATTTTAAAGATTAAAATTTGCCGGCCTGACGAGCCATAAGAAGAAAGAATGCCACAGAATAAGATTTATAAGACGGTACGCCAATATAATAAAAAGCCTCTCCAAACGGAAGATATGTGTAAATTGCAAGAAATTGCCAGGGACTACGCTTATGTAAAAAATTGTACATACCAGAGATACAGCGGCGTGGGCGGTCTTTTGAAAATTTATCCTGGATATACTGTCCAGAATGAAATGACGAAGAGTGGGATACGCGAACAAGTTAAGCTTCCTTCTGTGTATTTTTACTGCGCTGTTTTCGAGGCATTGGGAGATATCAAAACACAGTGGACAAATACAAAAAGCAGCGTCTTGTCAGCAATTCACAAAAATAATGGATTTACTCCAGAGGAAAAACATTATTTAAGATTTGTTATAAAAACAAGTGGATGCTTCGATCATGTTTTAAATGGAAAAAAAATAGCCATACCGGAAAAGATGGAGGAAACATATGATCACATTATGGCGGCTTTAGGCGGTTCTTCTTCTATAGAGAAATTGAATAAATATCTTTGCCGCCAGGTACGAAAAAAACTACAAAGACTTCAAACCGACAAAGCGGATGGTTTTTCGCTTACGGAACGTGCATACCGCTATGGAACATGCGGGAAAGAACAAGGGATCTTTCTTTCTACAAAAGAGAGCAGAAAACGGATGTTTATTTCTCTTACAGATAACAATGCGTATGACAGGCAACTTTATATCCGGTTAAAACCAGAGAAATGCGGTATAGAAATAGCAGTTCCCATCGAGCAGAAAATTAGAAGTCACAAGGACTATACAAACGAGACAGGAGTTTCACTGGGGATGTGGCATATGATCACGACGGATACCGGAAATATTTATGGAGAATGTTTTGGCCAGATCCAGCAAGAACTGGTGGAATATGTGAAAGCTTCTGATCAAACATATCGAAAAGAAAAAAAGAACAATGCAGGCCGCAAGAAATATAAAGCGCACAAAGCGAAACTGGACGCACGGCTTGAAACATATGTCAATCAGGAGATTAACCGTATGATTGCCGAAGAGAAACCAGAGGCTGTCTATCTGCCTAAATTTCCCCGGAATAATACAAAAGGTTATGATAAGAAAGTGAATTATTCCGTAAACGTATGGAAAAAGGGATTTGTGAAAGACAGGATCAAACAAAAATGTCTGGAAAACTCTATTAAATATATAGAAGTAACAGGAAAAGCAATCAGCACGGAATGTAGTAGATGCGGCACACAGGGAAAATATCAAAAAGATATTTTTATATGCAAAAGCTGCGGATATGAAGATGATAAAAAAACCAATGCTGCAAAAAATGCAATAAATCGAGGCAGATTGGAACAACAGTACACTCCTGTAGTTCATTAAAAATATTTCATAGATGAATTTTGTTTGAAACCGGGATTTTACCGAAGAGTTTTTCGGACTGTGGAATATTTTATGAAAATAAAAAAAGCAACGGCGCTGGAATAGCGGTTTTCGTGAATTGGGTGCGCCAAGACCTTCAGAACACGAGCTGTGATGTATGAAGGAGCGAAGCGGAACTGCCGTTTGGATGCAGTTTCGCATTACTCGACAGAGTAACCAATATGCCTTACTTTATAAAAGCAAAACTCAGGTACTATCGGATCGGAGGTTGTTGTTATTTAAAGGAGATAATAGGGTGGTGTAAAAAATTATGAAAGAAAAATCTATAGTAGAATTTGAAGCAATCGCATTTACCGAAAATGGGACAGGATATGCATCTGCATTTGCATTCAACGGATTATATGAGATTGATCTGGAAAATCAAAAATGCAAATACATGATGTTATTTCCTAATGAAAATGCAAATGGCAAACGCTTATACAGTTCAGCATTGCATTGCAATTCAAAAATCTATTTCATTCCAATGTCCGGGAAATATATCTCCATTTATAATGTCGAACAGAAAACGATAAAACAATTATCCATACCATTACCATTCTCTGAATATTCATTTTATAAAGAAGCTTTTAAGTTTGTTGCGGCAGTATGCTGGAGAGAGAATATATTTATAATTCCATTTACTTATCCAGGAATATTAAAACTGGATATTAAGACAAATAAGATTATAGTGCTTCGCCAGTGGATTCCAAAAGAAGGATACTTTTTCAGAGGCGGACTATGTGTAGATGGCAATAACGTCTATATACCGAGCGGCAATAACAATATAATACTTGAATTTAATATGGAAACAGAGAAGGGAATTATCCACCGAATCGGGAAATATAACAACGGTGCGATGTGTATGTACAGATACGGTAAAGATTACTGGATTGCGCCAAGGCAAAAAGGGTCGATTGTGATATGGAATCCTGCATGCAATTTAATCAGTGAAATACAAGATTATCCGATTGGATTTCAATCAGGAAAAATTGTGTTTTCTAAAATCATTCGTTGCAAAGATAAATTGTTTTTTATGCCGGCATCTGCCAATCGTGTGCTTTCAGTAAAAATAGAGTCAAAAGAATTGGCGTTGGAAGACCGGTGGAAACCGCAGGAAGGTTCCATGGTAGCTTGTATGTTTGAGACGGGTGAACACTATTACTTTTATGAGGCGAATCGGTCGGTCGGACTTTCCAAACATTATAGGATCTGTAAAAAAGATGGCAAAACAGAGGATTATGTATTGGAAGCAGAGCGGCAGAAAGAGAATCAAAGGGATCGCCTGAATCTTGTAATAGAAATGGGAGAATCAGTAAGAGAAACTGAGAATTTTAAATTGGAAGATTTTTTGGGGTTAATATAAGGAGATAAATATGAATTACGCGATTGTATTAGCCGGTGGGAAGGGCCAGCGCTTCGGGAATGAACAAATATCAAAGCAGTTTATTGAACTAACCGGAGTTCCCATGATTGTATATTCGTTAAAGATTGCTGAGAAAAACAAAAATATAGACGAGGTTTGTATTGTTGTTGCAGAGAAAGAGGAAGATAAGGTAAGACATTGGATCAGAGAATATGGAATCACAAAGGTAAAGTATTTTGCACGTCCGGGAAAAGAACGGCAGCAGTCCGTGTTTCATGGACTTCAGAAAATACCCGCAAAAGGCAGGGACACGGTTATGATTATGACATCGGTGTGTCCATTTGTGTCCCAAAAAACAATAGACAAACATTATGAGATGATCCGGCTATACGATGCAACGATTACCGTTGTGAAAGCTACGGACGCTATTACCTTTAGCAATGACGGCAAAAGAGTAAATCGAACATTGCAAAAACGAAAACTGTATCTCCAACAAGGTCCACAAGTGTTCCGGTATGGAGTCCTCCTAATGGGACACAAGATTTATATGGAAGATGAGGAATATTGTAAAATGGATGTTACGGAAGACAGCGAACTAGTGCTTAATATGGGAGTTGAATGCTATATGGTCATGGGAGATCGCTTTTGTATTAAAGTAACATATCCGGAAGATCTTGCGATTGCAGAGTCGCTGCATCCTCTGTTTTTGCAGCAGGAAGAAAAATATGGAGGTATAGCAGGAGGAAATTAAGATCAGATATGAATAGGAAAGATATGATAAACCAAGATGCGGAACGAATAGCGGATTCATCTGTCAACTGGGAGAAGTTACACGGAAAAACGCTTCTCATATCCGGTGCAACAGGATATGTACCACAATACATAGTACACGGGGTATTAAAAAGAAATGATCTGTTTCAGGCTAATATGAATGTGATTGTTCTCTGCCGAAGTAAGGCCAAAGCAGATCTTCGCTTTTCCATGTATTACACAAGAGACGATTTTAAACTTGTCATTCAGGATATTCTGACACCTATAGAAATTGAACAGGAGGTTCATTATATCATTCATGCTGCAAGCCCGGCGGGATTGGTGAACAGCAATATAAATCCGGTGGAAACATTTAAAGTCAATGTATTGGGTTGTGACAATCTTCTTATGTTGGCCGAAAAAAAGAAAGCAGAATTTCTGCTTTTTTCCAGTGTAGATGTATATGGGAAAATAGGAGAAAAACGCTTCGTGGAATCACAACTTGGTTTTCTGGACACTATGGACGTTAGAAATGTGTATGCATATTCCAAACGTGCGTCAGAAAATCTTTGTGCTTGTTACAGACAGCGAGGTGTCCGGGTAAAAATAGTTCGTCCAACACAGATTATGGGTGGCGGTGTAGCGCTGGATGATGGGAGAATTCATATTGATTTTATTTCCCAGATTTTAAATCAGCATAGGATCGTTCTGAAAGGAGATGGAAGCCAGGTGCGATCATTTCTATATATGACCGATGCAATTACAGGTATATTAACTGTTTTAACAGATGGAGAGGACGGGCAGACCTATAATGTCAGTAATGAAGATGCAGAAGCATCTGTTTGGGAATTTGCACGGATTATGTCTTCATGTGCAAAAGAACAGATTGATATTGAGCGCAGTATGGAAGCAGACAAATATGATGTGGAAGTGAAACATGCCGTATCTTATGTGACGGCAAGTTCGGAGAAACTAAGATCTTTGGGATGGATGCCGCGAATATCGTTAGAAGATGCCTGTAAAAATATGATGAACTATTATGGGATAGAGACGATTGAGTGAAGGGAATGTAAGTTAAAATGACGAAAGTACTGAACAGGGCGCATCGGGAAGCCTTAGAATTATTGAAGATAGTAGACGAATATTGTGTCCGTGAAAATATTGTTTATACCTTATCAGGAAGTACATTGATTGCATTGGGAAATATTGATTTTAGTCAGTGTTATCCTGCCTTATATATTGCAGTTGAATACGAAGGATTTCGGAAAATAGTGGATTATTTGAAAGAATTTTGTTTACAGCACCCAGTTTTTTCTGTTCACAATTATGAAAATACAAAGCAATTCTATGCATGCTATACATGGTTTGTAAAGCATTCCAGAGTAAAGCTTGACGAAACGAGAAAAGACGAAGAGTTCTATTACGGGACACATCTGTCTATCACACCGCTTTACTATGCAGGAAATACGAAAGCGGAGTGGAAACAGGTTAATCATTTTTTTAAAAATCATTTATTTCCTGTATTTTTTCGGGAAATGTTAAAAAAGAAACCAATTGTTACATGGTTAAAATTGACACCTCGCCGCATTCGAACAAAGTTCTATCTGAAGAAAAGGGTTTTCAATGATTTTAAGAAAAATATCAGCCAATTAGAAAACCGAAAGAAGTCAGAATATATTTTTTTCCCGGAAATGACGACAAAGTTTAGTGGAATCAATTTGTCGCTGGATGTTTTTCCCTCTAAGATTTCAGAATTGACATACACGGCTTTCTGGTCAAATGTGGAGAGAATTGATTTTTGCGGCATGAAATGTTTTTGCGTCAGGAATAGGGAAAAATTACTATCTTTGTATTCCAGAGAAAACAAGAAGAAGATTCTGACGCCTGTAAAAAGTGAATTGTTGCTTTCAGGGGCAGAAGAGATACGAAGAATACAGTTGATTCAGATCGAATTACTGACAGAATTTGACCGTATTTGCAGAAAGTATGGCTTGAAATATAACATAAATTTTGGCACTTTGATCGGTGCGCTCAGGCACAAGGGATTTATTCCGTGGGATGATGATATTGATGTGACGATGTACTATGAGGACTGCGATAAGCTATATGAGATTATGCAGAAAGAACTGGATCAGAGCAAATATTTTTACCGTTGTCCACAGACAGAACCTTATCACCATATTATATTTAATCACCTGGAACATAAAGGCACAGCCTATACAAAAGCGGGAAGAGATAAATTAAAAAACAAAATTGGCGTATTTATAGATATTTTCCCTATGTATCCGGCGGCACCTAATGCATTTATAGATTTTTTTCATACCAGAATATGCAGATTTTGGAGAACTGCCTTGTGGTCTACCGTAGGGGCTGGCAGCGAGAAGAATCCTATAAAAAGATTTTATTATAAGAAATTGGCTCTTATGGGAACAGAAAAGTGCCGGAAGAATTTTTTGAAATATGCTACGAAATTTGATAACAACAAAGGCAGACTCAAATTTTGGACTTCTGTGGATAGAAGTCCGTACAATGTAGATCTTGTGCGAAAAGATAATTTTGATGAAGCAGTTGAATTGATGTTTGAGGGGCGTAAGTTTTACGCGCCTAAGCACTATGAGGGGTCTTTGGAGTTTTGTTTCTCGCCGGATTGGAAGCTGTATCCTAATGTATCTGGCAGATTGCCAACGCACGATGCCATGATTGAAATAGGTGACTTGTATTCTTACGATTAAAGAAGAGGGAATAATATATGAAGTATGGATATTTGCTTTATCAAAAACCTTTAATACCAGAGATGCCGAATCGACCGGTTAATTTGGGCGATCCTATACAATCTTATGCTGTAAAATTATTGTACAGGGAGATGGGAATTGCAGAAGAAGATATTATTCCTGTTCCGAGATATGACATGACAAATTATGATGGTGAGGAATGTATATGCACCATAAATACATGTTCAACTTATGAAGAACTGGCATATGATTCTCACTTTATGCCTCCTGGCAGAAAAATACATGCCGTGCCGTTTTCCTTGCACATAAACAGGGATATTGCGGCAGATGAGTTGGAATACTATCGCAGCTGTACCGATGTTGGATGCCGTGATGAGTTTACGGCAAGGAAATTGGCCGCACTTGGCGTCAATGCGTATTTGACTGGCTGTCTGTCTTTGACATTTCCACGCAGAACGCAAGCACAAGATCATAATGCAGATAAAGTATATTTGATTGATGTGCAATCAGGATTTGAAGATTTCATTCCAAAGGAGATTTTGGAGAATGCTGTGGAATTATCCAATATTCATCGGTTTGCTATTGTACATGGCTCCAGGAGAATGACAGAGCAGGAAGCATTTGATTTCCATAAATTAGGAGAAGATCGTATTGCGCTTCTTCGCGATACAGCGAAACTTGTTATTACATCCAGGCTGCACGCTGCCGCACCATGTCTGGCAATGGGAATTCCAGTCATCATGACCAAACATGATGACAGATTCGGATTTATCGATCGTTTTCTGACCTCCTATACGAATTGGGATACGGATTGTATTGACTGGAATCCACAGCCGATCGATATAGAATGGGAAAAAAATGTAATAAAACAAGCATTTTTTCAAAGAATAAGAAGCGAAGCGGCAAATCAGGAATTGAGAAAAATGTGGGCGTCAAAAGAAATAAAAAGCAATATACACTATGAACCTCAGACAAGAACCGCATTAGAAAGCGTGGCATTTCCGCATAGAGATTTTAAATATGCTGTATTAGGAGTCATATCCAGCGTATCATATTTCGTGCCGGATATCATTCGGCGGTTATATCCGGAGGCAGAACTTGTATGTGGGATTGATAGCTATGTAAAACAGGATTTTTTCGGCGTTAAGACTATAAAACCAGATATGATTCCTGAATTAGATAAAGAAGTTATCATTATTACGGCCATTCCCGGTGCCTACCAGGCAGCCCTGCCTTATTTGCAGGGAAGGCCATATATCAGATTAAAAGGGAAATATGCGGAGTGTATAAATTGGAAAACAGAGGAATACCACTGATGAAAAAAGTAGTTTTGTATGGAGCAGGAGAATTAACAAAAAATTATTTAAAGAATGGGACAAGTGATTATGAGATTAGCGCTATTTTGGACAGGAAATGGGAAAGGATCAAGACTTTATGCGGTCACAAGGTAGTTGCACCGGAAAATGTCCTGCAATTTGAATTCGAATTGGTAATTATTGCGCTGGATGATTTGAAACCTGGAATGGATAAAACTATTTTAGAGGTGTATCAGTATTTGCAGAAACTTGGTGTAGAAGAAGAGAAAATTATACTGCAAAGTTTTAAATCTTTAGAACATCATGTCCATCGCTTTCCTCGAAAAGTCTATTTGACAGAATTAAGTGAAATGATGCATAAAAATAATATTCATGGTGATGTAGCAGAGTGTGGAGTGTACCGGGGATGGTTTGCATCTGTCATTAATGATAGTTTTCCCAATGAAACCTTGTGGCTTTTTGACACTTTTTCAGGTTTTGATGAAAGAGATATTGAGATTGATATGGAACCGGCAAAAAAGGCCATTAGAGAGGGAATGTTTGACAGGTTTTATGTGACATCGGAAACGATTGTGAAATTAAGATGTATGCATCGGAATAAATTGAAGATTCGGAAAGGATATGTCCCAGATAGCTTTTCGGGTATTCATTCGAATTTTTGTTTTGTGAATCTGGACATGGATTTATATGCACCACAGCTTGCAGCATTGGAATTCTTCTCCGGCAGAATGGTAAAAGGCGGTGTAATATTGGTTCATGACTATTATAATGAGATATTTACCGGAACCAGGAAGGCAGTCGATGAATTTTGCACCGGAAAAGATATTATAAAGTATCCGATTGGGGATGGCCTTAGCCTGGCTTTATTATTTTGAGAATGTTAAATGCGGAATGTGAGGAATTGGATTGAAGAAACAAATGAAAAAGCAGCTTATGAAGCTTTTGGCCCTCTTGGAGGAGGCACATAAGATTATTGCAGAAAGTATTGAAAAAGATAATAGAGCTGCAGCCAAGGCATACCTTGAAGAATGTCAGAATACTGCGATAGCGGTTGGGACTAAAATTGATGAAACCGAGGGGACGGGTACGGCGTCTGTTGCAAGGCTGGAGAATTACTGTGATCTTGTGTATACAATATATGAGCAGATTCTTGGCGGCAATTTATTGAAGCCATCCGAAACCTATAACAAACTGGATAAAAGCTATCATAGCATTGTACATAGGATGGAACAGGAACTCCCGGAAATAATGGAAGTCGTATTTCTGCCTTATAAGGCTTCTATGTGGGACTCTCTCGAAAGTGTATGGGAAAAAGCGAATGCGGATCCGTGTATTGAGGCTAAAGTTATCCCGATTCCCTATTACGATAAAAATCCTGATGGCTCTTTTGGGAAATTACATTATGAGGGCGAAGAATTCCCGCCATATGTTCCGATCATTCATTATGATTCTTATGATTTCGAAAAGAGCCATCCTGATGAAATATATATCCACAATCCATATGATAATTGGAATGTTGTGACGAGTGTACATCCCTTTTTTTATTCAAAGAATTTAAAGAAGTATACGGATAAACTCGTGTATATCCCTTATTTTATATTGAAGGAGATAGATATTAAAAATAAGAACAAAGTTATGGAAAAATCACATTATGTACAGCTGCCTGCCGTCATATATGCGGATGAGATTATTGTTCAGTCAGAAAATATGCGGCGGTTTTATATTGAATGCATGGTGATGGTGGCCGGAGAAACGGTGAGAAAAGCATACGAGCAGAAAATCAAAGGCATAGGTTCTCCCAAAATTGAAAAAATCAGAAAAATGAATGATGAGGGAATAGAAATACCGGAAGAATGGAAACCATATTTTTTTCAGCCGGACGGAAGAAAAAAGAAAGTGGTACTTTATAATACAAGCATAAGTGCGTTCCTGAAAGAATCGGATCGGATGCTTCACAAGATGGAACAAGTATTTGAAATTTTCAAAAGACAGAAAGATGAGATAGCCCTTTTATGGAGGCCGCATCCGCTTATGGAAGCGACTGTTTGTTCTACGCGCCCACAGTTGTATGAACAATATCTGGAAATAGTAGAAAAATATAAGAGAGAAGGATTCGGCATCTATGATGATTCATCGGATATGGATCGGGCACTTGTGCTGGCAGATGCTTATTACGGAGACCAAAGCAGCCTTGTTATTCTGTGCAATGCAATTCATAAGCCAATTATGATTCAGAATGTTTCAGTTGCAAATATCTGATAGCAGGTAATTGTTTGCTTATCGGAAAAATGGAGGTTAACATGCAGGAACTATGGATTAAAAACTTAAAAGAAGTGCTTGGAAACCATGAGCGTAGGATGGAACGCCAGATAATCATATGGGGGGCATCGCCTAAAAGTGATAGGATCTTTTCGGTGTTGGAAAACTGGGGACTGCCTATCGCCGGTTACATAGATAAGAATTTTAGCAATGTTTCTGAATATAATGGTTATCCGGTATATCCGATAGAAAAGCTGGTGGAATCCAAATATTTTGTATTTGTTGCGTTGAAAGCCCACTATGATGAAGTAATTAATCAGCTAGTATTTCATCTTTTAATTAAATCGACTTTTTGACAGGCAGAGTATCAACAATGATTTCTTCCGATACATCAATGTCATCAAGTTTATATTTCCAGTGGAACACAATCGGTTCTTCGTTTATTTCTGCAAAATAGTTGTAGATGCGATTAGTAAGTTCCTCCTTAGATTTGACACGGATGCCTTTAAGCATCTGACGAGTCATCTTGCTGAAGAAACCTTCAACCATATTAAGCCATGATCCATGTTTGGGAGTGAATACAAATTCGAATCTTCCTGGTACGGTTGCCAGGTATTTTCTGGTTGCCTCCGATGTATGAACTTTAAGATTATCGAGTACTATGCGGATTTTGTCTCCCTTTTGGTACTTGTCGTCTAACAGCTTTAAAAATTCTATGTATTCCCTGCTGCTGTGCCTGTCTCTTACAAGCGGAATCGCTTCTCCTGTTTGGAGATCGATTGCAGCTAATAATGAAAGAGTACCTAAACGTTTGTATTCGTAATCCCTACTGATGGTCTGATGCCTTTCGTCCGGCATTAAATCATCCGATGTTGTTGCAACAGCCTGTATTCCAGGCTTTTCATCATAAGACAGCACATGTACGGGTGAATCATCAGATACAATAAGTTCTCCGGATTCGTTAAACTGCATTTCAAGCTGCTTATACACAAGCAGTACATTATGCATTTTGGAATCAAAATCAGGATCTCTGTTCTCACAATAATAAGTTATTTTATGTGGTTTTATGTCTGCCTCGTCAAGAATCGTATTTACTGTACTTTTATGAATGGTGGAAAGTCTTGTGTATCCAGCTGCTTCAGCAGTTTTATTAATATGTGAGGTCAGCCCTGCATAAGTCCAGGTTTCGGCAGCATATCCAAAATCAACTGGCTTCTGGCACGCGGTGTTAATGATCCAGGCTTTTTCTTCGTCTGTAATCTCAGCATTTCTTCCACGGCCGGGAGCATCAAAGAGTGCGTTTTCAATGCCTCCTTCTTTAAACTTTTTAAGGCAGAGCATGACGCTGCAGCGGTTGAGACCTACTTTATCAGCAATCGCATCTATTGACATGGCATCCGCACGTAATAATAAAATTCGCGCTCTTGTAACGGTTTGAGCTTGAATTGTTCTGGCACGAGTTTGAAGTTCCAGATATTCTCTTTCTTCATTGCTAAGTTCGATTGATGATGCTTTTTTGCCCATGAAAATGTCCTCCAAAATTTTTATAAAGACATTATAGCACAGGTCTTAAATATAGTCGAGCTATTAAAAAGATATTATACTAGATGAAATGGAATATATAGAATTTGTGGATTTTTGGTATCCGGAAAGAATAATTGCATTGGATGGCACAAAAAATTATCAGGATTTATATGGCAATAGACTTGTGACAGAAAATATTTGTCCCATGAATGTTCAATTAAGAAGCGGTGGTGTAATAGAGATTAAAACGAAGGAACTTGGCGGAGAAACCACAGTTGCTTCAGCGGGAAAATCGTTTGTAAAAATAGGAGAGCGGGTTAAATTTGGCAAAGATGTAACTATCTCAAGCACAAATGGGAGTATTCTAATAGACCATGATTGCAAATTTGATTCCTTTATAAAGGTCAGGTGTTCATGCGGAGGAAGTGTACATATTGAATCGAATTGCACTATGCAAAGACAATGTACGCTTGTTGCATCTTTTGATGCCAAGATAACTTTAGGAAAGGACTGTATGGTATCGTATTCTGTTTTTATGCGTGCCGGCAATAGCCATAATATGATTGATCTGAACTCAATGGAACATTTGGATGATAATGCGGAGAGAGATGTTATTTGTGGAGAGCATGTATGGGTAGGAATGAGGGCAACGTTATTGAACGGCGTAGAGATAGGTGCCGGATCAACTATAGGAGCCAATTCATTTGTTTGTAAAAAGAAATTTCCTCCAAACTGTTGTCTTGCCGGTATCCCTGCTAAGATCATAAGAGAAAGAACGGCATGGATCCGGGATGGAATCAGCATTCATAAGGATATTGAGGATTATCAGGAGTTCATATATGACGAACAATATTAACATATGTTAAATATGAATAAGCGGCCCTTGCAAGTGTTCCTGCAGGGGCCTTAAAAGTGATCTCGTTATTTTTTGCATCTGTCAAACTCAGGATTGAACGCATAGAAATTCTTGGAATCTAGTTTATCCTGTACGATGCGCAAGGCTTCACCGAAACGGGAGGATTGAAGTAAATCTATCTGTTGATTTTCTGCATTTTCTTTATAATCGACTGCCAATACATGCGGTCTTTCAATACCCGGATTACCGTAATCGTAGAATCCTCCACAACAAAGAAGATTAAATATGTACCGTAAGGCTTGAAATAAATGCTCAATCCCTCAATTACATATCCCGTAGCTTCATAGCCTTTGGGGAAGGAATCCAGCTCCTTGATAGCCTTCTTTATCTTCTTTGAAAAGTTTTCCGCATATTCACGATATTTGAATGTGTCGAGAATATACTTTTTTGTTGACTTAATATCCGAGAGGGCATCTTTGGAAATCACAATTTTGTATTTTTTAGGTTTATCCGGCATTATATTTTGTCAATTTCCTCCCATGCTTCATCAATCGTATAAACATCGCCTTTTTTCATACTATTTATTCCTTTGGAGAGTTCATCATATAATGCGCCTATGGCTGCTTTTTCGGAATATTCAGTATTTAGGACTTCTTGATTTCTGATTGCCTGTGCTGCAGGTGCCATAGTATCACTTCCCTTCGACTATTTTCTATGAAACGTTCTTCTTCATTATTATACGGTATTTAGTATTGGCTTATCAACAGATTTTTATTAAATTTTCCTCTAAACTGTGTGGCTTAGTCTTTCATGCTTAATCGTTAAATGTTCCAAGTGATTTTAATGTTTCCGTCTGCAATCCGAATAACCTTGACAAGGGTATCGACTACCGCCTGTCTGTCCTCGAAAGAGAGCATTTCCCATGTTTTCACATGATTGGTTATCTGCTTCAATCTGCCCTCTGTGTCTGTGACATTTGCCGTAACGATTTCTTCCTGCAAAGCCTTTTGTTCCGCGTCCAGTTCTGATACTTTTTCGTCTATGTACTTCATCAGAACGCCGCTTGCCCCGGACACTTTGGAGAGAAGTTCTTCGATTTCTTCATCAATCTGTGTCAGACGGACTTTTTTCGTCATATTCTTTTGTTCTTCTCCTGTTTCAGATAGACAGGAGAGGTTTTGAAACTCCGACAGTCTTTCTTTAATTGCGCCAAGCATATATTCTTCCAAAACGTCTGCATAAACCGTACAGCCCGCCCCTGTGCAGTTGCTTCCACGGCTTCCCGATTGGTTGCAAACAAAGTAACGTCCCCATTTTGTTTTTGCCTTGCGGATTGTCAGCGCATAACCGCACTTTCCACATTTTACTTTGCCTACAAGCCATGAATTTTTCGGTTTGCAGGTCTTTGTGGACTGCCGGTTGTTCAGACACCGTATGCGGCAGGCTAACCATGTCTTAGAGGGGATAAACCCCTTATGCGGCGCAAGCACAATTTCCTTGTCAGAAAGGTCACATTGCTTTCTTGAAGTGGAAACCGTACCTTTGTAGAGATAGCAGGCATTATAATCCGTGAAATCACTTGCCGGGTTATAGATGTTAGCGCCTTGACTTTGGAAAAACTGATACACGTCAATATCAGCTTGCACATACACAGGATTGCGGAGCATTTCGCTGATACGGGCGGTATTCCAGTTTGCGCCGCGCAGATTTTTAATCTGGTGTTCGTTCAAGTACCGCACAATATCCCCAAGTGAATTGTCCGTGTCCGCATACATGGAATAAATCAGCTTTAGCTGTTCGCTTTCCTCCGGGACTTCTTCGTACATGGAAGTGCTGATATTGTCAATGACCGTGTTTGTCAGACGGTAGCCGTAGGGGATACGTCCGCCCATGTAGAAGCCGCGCTTGCACCTTGCATAATAAGCGTCCGTTACACGCTTTTGTATGGTTTCCCGTTCCAGTTGGGCGAACACGATACAGATATTTAACATCGCCCTGCCGATCGGTGTGGATGTGTCAAATTTTTCCGTGGAAGAAACAAACTCCACATGATATTTCTGAAATATCTCCATCATGTTTGCAAAATCCAGAATAGAACGGCTGATACGGTCAAGTTTGTAGACAATGACACGCTTTATATTGCCCGCGCGAATATCATTCATCATTTTTTCAAATCCGGGACGGTTGGTGTCCTTGCCTGAAAAACCTTTGTCCATATATTCGATGCAGGATTCCCCGCGGGCTTCGTATCTACAATATTCAAGCTGGCTTTCTATGGATATGCTGTCTTTTTTTTCGATTGACTGTCGCGCATACAATGCGTCATACATTTAGTATCTACCTCCCAAAACGTAAGGCGCAATACCCAATGTCAAACAAATCATACTGTTTGTATGACTGTTTTGTAAGGGATTTACGCATAGTTTTTGAAAATCTGATAGAGCCGTGCCCCGATTTCCTGTCGGGTTTCCTGTTCTGATTTTTTTTGAAAGGCGGGGTAGATGTTGGTAACAGTCAGCCTCATTTTATCTATGGAAAGACTTTCTTCCATGAAATGCTTTTCTTCATTGGAAAGGCTTTCCACTCGTATTTGTGTATCAGGTGTAGGAGCGTTATCCGTTTTTGGCATAAACTTTCTCCTTTGAAGGTTTCTCTATATTTTATGAGAAGCGGCAAGTACACTATACGGGAATAGTGTAAATTACCCCTTACTATGCACGCAAGACAAAAAATGGCAGAGTTTCTTGGAAATTTTATAAAGTGAAGCAGTACGACACAATCAAGCAGAACATGGGCAATATCTTGCGGTAAGCGAAGCAGCCGAAACGAGGCAGGGAAACGCAAAGATAAAGAATTTTAACAAACATTAACAAATTTATGGAACAAACATTAACAAAGATCAAATTTTGTCCGAAATTATTTAAAATGCTATAAATGTAACATGAAAATGGATTTCAAATAAATTTATTATCAAGGAGGAAAAAATCATGGCAATGGAGATTACAAACAATTATAGCAGCTATGCAACGCAGAGCGTAGTAGAAAATGACACAGAGAACAGCACAAAGAAAAAGGAAACAGAAAAAACAACAGAAACATTGGGAAGTAGTAAGGGGAAAAAGACAACGGATTATGCAAATGGACTAGCAAAACTTGTTCCAAGCGTAGATTTTAAGGTTGGAAATGCCTGTTCATCAGCCCAAAACGGAAAGTCACTGACTGTTAATCCAAAACTCTTGGAAAAAATGCAGAATGACCCCGAAAAAGAGAAGGACATGAAAGACATGATAAAAGGCGTTGAGTCTATGTCTAAATTGGCAGAAAGCATGGCGAAAGCCAGTGGCTGGACGATAGTATATCAGCATAGTTATATTGATGAAAACGGAAAATATCATTGCAGAATGCAGGGCAGAAATGATGGTATGTTAAAACTGAGCGATAAACTCCGGGAAGAAAGGAAGAAAAATTCTGAGAAACTACTTGAAAAGACAAAAGAAAAGGCAGTTGAAAAGGAAAAAGAATTATTTGAAACTTTAAAAGAAAAGAAAGAAGTAAAAAAAGATAGCGCAGATGGAAAGATAGAAGAAAAATCAACTCCAAACAAAGCGGAACAGCTTCTAAATGAAAAATTGGCGGCTTCCAAAGAGGGCATAATTTATCTGAACAATACAGATATTCGGACAATTATTGAAGCAGCCAAAGAAGACAATAATGGTAAAACAAATACAAAACAAGAAGCGGAGGCTGGTGCAAATTTGGATTTAAAGGTTTAACGGGAAAAGCATTTCTAATTTTAATTGAGGCCAAGGAGGAAAAGAGAAATCAGCAAGAACCCAGCATATATAAAAACTTTGTTAGGTGTCGGATATAAATTCGGTATGGAAAGAAGCGGGGGATAAAACCTGTATGGATTGATCGGCAGAATCGTATAATCTTTGATTTTTTCTACTCTGAATACTGGCATTATAGGCTTGTCCTTTCTTTGGGTGCGAAAGCTGAAGTCCATAGCTTTGAGGGGCGTGTGGGTATGCGTTTTAGTGATTTTTTGTGTTTTCATTTACTACAATCTTTCCGGTTTGCTTCACCGAATCTCTGGAAATGCACAATTTCCCTTGCCCTCAGAAAACGGATAGGGTCGCAGACTTCTTGGTCATGAACCAGGCGAAGAATATTATCATAGGTAGTTCTGGCTTTTTGCTCTGCCGCCATATCCTCCGTCAAATCCGTAATCGCATCCCCTTTCGACTGGAACACACAAGCGTTGAAAGGAACTCCTCCCGCCGACTGCGGCCAGAGGGCGAGTGTATGATCAACATAATATTTATCGAAGCCGGAAGCAACGATTTCATCCATGGAAAGATCCTTTGTCAGCTGATACACGATAGCGGAAATCATTTCCATATGCGCCAGTTCTTCCGTTCCGATATCCGTCAAAAGTCCTGCTACCTCATTGTAAGGCATGGAATAACGCTGTGACAGATACCTCATAGACGCTGCAAGTTCTCCGTCGGGGCCTCCAAACTGGCTGATAATAACCTGGGCAAGCTTTGCATTGGGCTGCGTAATTTTTACCGGAAACTGTAATCTTTTTTCATAATTCCACATATCTTAACATCCTCCTTCCCAGGGCATAGGCTGAAGCGCCCATTTCCATTCTTTGCTGCATGTATCTGCTACGGAAAGGGAGAGCGGGCCATATTTCATGGCATAATCACGCATCATCTGATTTTTCATGCGCATATAATGATTAAAATATTCCATCGCTTCTCTGTCGAAAGGATGGGTGTCCAGATATTGCGTCATTTCCACCGTTACGAAATCGACAATTCCTATATTTCGCAGCATATTTTCCTGCTCAACATTCATTTTATGGCTCATTGAACACATCTCCTTCCTGTAAAGGGTTTCGTTAATTCGGGAAAGATCGTGCCGGTACAGTACGCTTCATCCAGATCCTCATAAATCTGTGTAAGATGCTGCCACGGCACATATGCCATAGCTAGCGGGAAACGGTCAAAATATTCGTTAAAATTATAATCTTGCATAATACTCCTTTCATAGATTTTGAATACTCCTAATATACTGTATGTTGGGTGCTTTTTATCGTGTTAGTATAATCCAATTTTTTTTAAAACGACATATTTCACAATCATATGGACAAACAGCAAAATAAGAGTGATATTGACATTCCTTCTTGTGGGTTCTATAATTGATATATTTAATGAGAATCAATTTCAAAAACAAAAGCATAACTGTTGGATACAATAGCTGGACAGGGCAGAAATGAGGATGGACATGACTCTTTATGATGGACAGAAGGGCGAAGTGTATGAAGTGAGCGGGGTATATGTAGAAGAACCTGTGACGAGAAGGCTTCAGGCATTGGGACTGAACGACGGCACAAAAGTCAGGATATTAAACCGGAAAAAGGGCGGCGCACTGATTATTCAGGTAAGAGGAACCCGGCTTGCGCTGGGGAAACATATTTCTTCCGGAATCGAAATCAAAGGAGGAAAGCAATGATTGACAGGGAAATGATAGATAAAGATAAAACGGTACATGTAGCATTTGTAGGAAATCCGAACTGTGGAAAAACAACTTTATTCAATGCCATTACCGGTTCTAAACTAAAAGTTGCCAACTGGCCGGGGGTCACGGTGGAAAAAATGGAGGGTGAGGCCGAATATGAAGGCTTTCATCTGACTCTTGTAGATACGCCCGGTATTTATTCCCTAACTTGTTATACGATCGAGGAGAAGGTGACAAGACAATGCGTGATGGATGATGATATCGAAGTAATCGTCAATATTGTGGATGCTTCTTCGTTGGAAAGAAATCTGTATCTTACGATGCAGCTGCTGGAGCTTGGCAAGCCTATGGTTCTGGCATTGAATATGATGGATATTGTAGAGGAGCGGGGAATGGAGATCGACCTTCACCGTCTGCCGGAACTGCTCGGGGACATTCCGGTAGTCCCTGTTTCTGCCGCCAGGCGAACCGGCCTGGATATCCTCCTTCATGCGGTGGTTCATCATTATGAGGAGGGTTCTAAAGGTAATGTTCTTTATTATGGGGATGAGATCGAACATAAACTCGCCAAGCTGGAGGTCATGATGCAGGCCCATTATCCCACCCATTCTTCCGTGCGGTGGCATGCTATTAAGCTGTTGGAAGAAGATGAGGAAGTGTGGGAAGAGCATCCCATTTCTGTTACCAATGTCGTTGACCGGAGCTATGAAAAAGAGATCATCCAGGCCAAATACGCCTATATTGAAAATATTGTAAATGAAACCCTGTTTTATAAACAGAAAAAGAAAGAGCGGACGGATAAAATCGATGCATTGCTTACCCATCCCGTTTGGGGCGTTCCCATGTTCCTTCTCATTATGGGATTTGTTTTTTTTCTTACTTTTGTGGTAGGCGATTTCCTGAAAGGATTTTTCGAAATCGGTCTGGACAAATTATCGAACGGCACAACTCATCTCCTTACCATTATTCATGTTTCCGGATGGATGCAGTCCTTGATAGTGGACGGCATTATTGCCGGAGTGGGAGGGATACTTACTTTTATACCCAATATTTTTATTTTGTTTCTGGCCCTCGCTATTTTGGAAGACAGCGGCTATATGTCTAGAGTAGCATATGTCATGGATCATATGATGGGGAAAGTCGGACTCTCCGGCAAAGCATTTCTGCCTATGATACTTGGCTTTGGATGCACGGTTCCTGCTATTATGGCAACCCGCGCCCTGGAAACAGAACATGACAGAAAAAAAACAATGATTGTCACTCCCTTTATGTCCTGTTCCGCACGTCTGCCAATTTATGTACTGTTTTCCGATATGTTCTTTGGGGATTATGCGGCCATCGTCGCTTTTTCCATGTATGTCATCGGGATGGCGATTGCTATACTTGTAGCAAAGATCATACATAAGATGGAAAAAGAGCAGGAGAATAACTCTCTTCTGATTGAACTGCCGGAATACAAACGGCCCAATCCAAGAACCATTCGGATTTATGTATGGAACAAACTGAAAGATTATCTGTCCAAAGCAGGAACTACCATATTTGTTGCCTCCATTATCATTTGGTTTGTATTGAATTTCGGCATCGGTGGAATGGTAGAAGACCCGGCCAACAGTTTCGGCGCATCTATCGGAAGATTTCTAGTACCCGTTCTTGCCCCTGCGGGCCTTGGCATGTGGCAGATCGTCGTAGCGCTCATATCGGGAATTTCGGCAAAAGAAGTCGTCGTTTCCAGTTTCGCCGTTTTATTCGGAGTAACGAATGCCAATTCCCAGGCAGGAATGCAGACGATTATACAAAACATCCAAAACGCCAGTCCCGGTTTCGGGCCGTTAAACGCTTTCAGCCTTATGATTTTCTGTCTGCTTTACGTTCCTTGCATCGCGACGGTAGCTACTATAAAAAAAGAAAGCGGCTCATGGAAATTTACATCAGGAATGATCGCCTTTCAGCTGCTATTTGCATGGATGGTTTCCGTTCTCATATTTCAAACGGGAAGCCTGTTTTTCAGATTTCACTAATGAAATGGGGAAATGACATCAAACCGAGCGGGGGCGGAAGCAACGGACATCGTATCCTAAGCTTCCTAAAACCGCATCCGTGCGGTTTCCCCCCTTAATGATCGACCATTTCATAAGTGAAATTGCTGATTGTACGCAACAGAAGGAAACCCATCCCCATTGCCGTCCCACGGCCCCGAATCGCCACCCCCTAAGCCGCTTGGAAAGAACGGCCTTAAGGATTCCAGCCTTTTTCCTCCCGATTCACAATAAAATACCTTGATTTCTTGCTCCATTTATGTAAAAATAGTAGATAGCGCAATGATAAATTATTAACAAAGTTAGGGAATGCCTATTTGGTACGTAGTATGGCCATATAAGTTTTCGATGAAAGAGGAGAGAAGAATGAGAGGTATCGACACACAGGTCCGTAAAATACGCAGACGTGTTTTTAAAGAAGTAGCCAATCTCGCTTATACTTCGGAAGATCTGATTAATGATGTAGAAGCGTTGCCTTATAAGATCGTAGACTATGATGAGTCCCAATACGGGAATATTTACAGAGAACGAGCGATTGTCCGGGAGCGCATCCGCCTTGCAATGGGACTTTCGCTGCGGCCGGAAAACATGCCGGTGCATGTCACACAGGGACTGGCGGAGAGCGATATCGATGAAAAATATTATGAACCGCCGCTGATGCAGGTTATTCCTTCCGCATGCAATGCCTGTCCGGAAAATCGTTATGAAGTGACCGATAAATGCAT
Organism: Lachnospiraceae bacterium 28-4; assembly: GCA_000403275.2. Classification (GTDB taxonomy): domain Bacteria; phylum Bacillota; class Clostridia; order Lachnospirales; family Lachnospiraceae; genus Kineothrix. The sequence goes on along the minus strand of KE159598.1, from coordinate 1,136,975 downwards.
GGGCTGCGTGGCTCATCCCTGCCGGGAAGTATGCCCCAGGGGAGCTATTTCCATGAAGGACGGCAAATCCATCATTGATCAGGACAAATGCATTAAGTGCGGAAAATGCAAAACCGTCTGCCCTTACGATGCAATTTCCCACCAGGTAAGGCCCTGCCTTTCTGCCTGTGGGGTAAATGCCATTAAAAACGACGCAAAAGACAGAGCAGTAATCGACACGGATCTGTGTGTATCCTGCGGACAATGCATGGTAAACTGTCCCTTTGGCGCGATTGCGGACAAATCCCAGATTTTCCAGCTGATCCGTGCCATGCAGTCGGGCAGGAAGATTATCGCCCAGGTTGCTCCTGCGTTCGTGGGGCAGTTTGGAAAGGGAGTAACACCGGATATGATAAAAACGGCTTTAAAAGAGCTGGGATTTTTTGATATCTATGAGACAGCAATCGGTGCCGATATGGGCGCGATGGCGGAAGCGGAGCATTATGTTCATGCGGTTGCTTCCAAAGAACTTCCTTTTTTACTGACTTCCTGTTGCCCATCATGGTCGATGCTCGCTAAGAAATTTTTCCCGGAAACGATCGACAAGATATCCAATGCGCTGACCCCAATGGTGGCTACCGCCCGCAAGATCAAAGAGGATCATCCGGATGCCAGCGTTGTATTCATCGGGCCTTGCGCTTCGAAAAAACTGGAAGCTTCGCGCAGGACGATTCGCTCCGATGTTGATTTCGTCATTACGTTTGAAGAACTGGCAGGAATGTTTGAGGCAAAGGGCATCCAGTTAGACAATATCCAGCCAACGGCGAAGATGGAGGATGCTACCGGAGCCGGAAGAGGATACGGGGTGGCCGGCGGCGTTGCCAATGCCATTGAAGAATGCATTAGGGAATATTATCCCGATGTGGATGTCAATATAGAACATGCGGAAAGCCTTGCGGAATGCCGGAAAATCCTTATGTTGGCCAAGGCAGGAAAGAAAAACGGCTGTCTGATCGAAGGAATGGCATGTCCGGGAGGATGTGTGGCCGGAGCAGGAACGAATATTCCTGTCCTTCAGGCGTCAAAGGAAGTTGCCGGATTTAAGGCGGCCGCCGCGAAAAAAATACCTGATATGGAACCGGGGAAAGGAATGGAATAAAAATGACAAAAATAAGGACAAGATATGCCCCAAGCCCTACCGGACGGATGCATGTGGGCAATTTAAGAACCGCTCTTTACGCTTATTTAATTGCAAAACATGAAGGCGGGGATTTTATACTGCGCATAGAAGACACGGATCAGGAACGTTATGTGGAAGGGGCGGTGGAGATCATTTACCGCACCTTGGAAAAGACAGGCTTGATTCATGACGAAGGACCGGATAAGGATAAAGGCGCAGGACCTTACGTGCAGAGCGAACGCCAGGCGAAGGGCGTCTATCTGGAATATGCGAAACAGTTGATCGATAAAGGAGAGGCTTATTATTGTTTCTGCGATAAAGAAAGGCTGGCATCTTTAAACCGTATCATAGCGGGGAAAGAAATCAATGTATATGACAAACATTGTTTACACTTGCCGAAAGAAGAAATAGAAGCAAAACTGCTTTCAGGCATACCCTATGTGATCCGCCAGAACAATCCGACGGAAGGAACGACGACTTTCCAGGACGAAATCTACGGGGATATTACGGTGGACAATGGAGAATTGGACGATATGATACTCATCAAATCCGACGGCTATCCCACTTATAATTTTGCGAATGTGGTGGATGACCATCTGATGGGAATCACTCATGTGGTAAGGGGGAATGAATACCTGTCCTCCTCGCCCAAATATAACCGTTTGTATGAAGCTTTTGGATGGGAGGTTCCTACCTATGTCCATTGCCCTTTGATCACGGATGAGGAACACCATAAATTATCCAAGCGTTGCGGCCACTCTTCCTATGAAGATTTGATCGAGCAGGGATTTTTATCCGAAGCTGTTGTTAATTTTGTAGCCCTTTTAGGATGGAGTCCGGAAGGAAACGATGAAATCTTCACTTTAGAAGAATTGACAAAGGCTTTTGATTATCATCATATCTCCAAGTCTCCGGCAGTATTTGATTATACGAAATTAAAATGGATGAATGGGGAATATATGAAAGCTATGGATTTTGATACCTTTTATTCCATGGCAGAGCCTTATCTGGAAGAAGCGGTCGGCAAAGATCTGGATCTTAAGAAAATAGCGGAAATGGTAAAAACAAGAATCGAAGTTTTTCCCGATATCAAGGACATGGTGGACTTTTTCCGCGAACTTCCCGATTACGATACGGCTATGTATACCCATAAAAAAATGAAAACAACGGCGGAGTCTTCCCTCGAAGTTCTGGAAGAGCTTCTTCCCGTCATAGAAAACCAGGAAGCTTTCGACAACGATTCCCTGTATCAAATGCTCCTTTCCTATGTGGAGAAAAAGGGCTGTAAAAATGGTTATGCCATGTGGCCGGTCAGGACAGCCGTATCCGGCAAACAAATGACGCCGGCAGGTGCGACCGAAATCATGGAAGTTCTGGGTAAGGAAGAGTCACTGTCCCGTATTCGCAAGGGCATAGCCTTATTAAAGGAGGCAGCGCACAAAAGCGAATGAAGAACAACTTATGTCAACAAATAACCGGGGAAGCTTCCCCGGCCCAAAAAAGGGCTATTATACACGCTTCCGGGCCCATGCAGGTACTCGCCGGCCCGGGAGCGGGCAAAACTTATCTGATGATCCGGCGAATCCGCCATCTAATCTGTCATCACGGAATATCTCCCGACCGCATTCTCGTTATCACTTTCACAAAAGCTGCCGCATTGGAAATGAAAGAAAGATTTGCCCGTTTGACGATGAACGGATATTCCTCCGTTTCTTTCGGAACTTTTCATGCCGTTTACTACCAGATCTTAAGATCCGGCGGTAAGACCAGGAACTGGCTTCTCATATCTCCCAAAGAAAAAAAGGAATATATGAAACACTGCCTTTCCATGTGCCGCATAGAAGATGCGGACGATGATACGTTCGGCAAACTTTTCCATGAAATGAGCAGATTGAAAAACAGTGATGATCCCCAAAAACAAGAACTTTATTCGGTCGGCCTTCCCACTGAGACTGACACGGAAGAAGACGATCTTATGGAAAAATATTTTCCGTATATCTATGAAGAATACAACAGGATTATGAGAGAGAACCGCAAACTTGATTTTGATGACATGATCATTCTGTGCGACAAGGCGTTAGCAACGGATAAAGATCTGTTATTTTGCTGGCAGAAACGTTTTTCCCATATTCTGGTCGATGAATTCCAGGATATCAGCCCGCTCCAATATAAGATTTTACGGAATTTGGCCGCGCCGGAAAACAATTTGTTTATCGTGGGCGATGACGATCAGTCCATTTATGGGTTTCGGGGGGCGGGGCCCGGGATTATGAAGCAGTTTGCACGGGATTATCCGACGGCGGAGCAAATTGTGCTGAATAAAAATTACCGGTGCAGGGAAGAGATCGTCAGGGCATCGTCCCTTTTAATCGAAGATAACCGGGAACGCTTTGCAAAAAATCTTCAGGCTGAAAAACAGGGCGGGGAAAAAGTAAAGCTTCACCTGTTTTCCTCCAAAGAAGAAGAGGAAGGTTACATCGTGGAAGAATTAAAAAAAATCAAACCGGAAAATCTGGAAAAAACGGCAGTTATTTCCCGTACCAATGCTCAGGCCGCCGGATTATCGAAAGTTTTATTCCGGCACGGCATTCCCTTTCATATACAGGGAAAAACCGGCTGCCTGAAAGAACATCCCGTATCCAAAGACCTGTCCGCATATTTGCGATTTGCAAAGCAGACTGCCTCGCATCTTGCGGCTGGCAAGGCGGGCACACGGGAAGATTTTCTGCGGATTATGAACAAACCGTGCCGTTATATCCACAGGGAAGCTCTTTCCAGCCATATAGTATCGGAATCGGATCTTTTGGAATATTATCGGGACAGACCTTATATGCAGAAAAAAATTCAAAAATTGTTTGTGGATTTGAAACGAATATCGACGCTAAGGCCATATCTGGCAGTGGATTATATCAGAAAAAATATAGGATATGATTCTTTTTTAAGCGAAAAAAAAGAAGGTTCCGAGACCTGGATGGAAATTGCGGACTGCATACAGGAAAGCTATCGTAATCTTGCATCTTTGGATGAATGGCAGTCTGCCGAAGATGAGAACGAAGCTGCAAATTCCCCACAGCAAAGGAATACGGAAGACGAGAGCAAAAAAAGAAACGGTGTCCATCTAATCACTATGCACGGTTCGAAAGGGCTGGAATATGATAAAGTATTTATTCCCGATGTGAATGAAAAAATAATCCCCCATAATAAAGCGGTATCCGCGCAACAGATCGAAGAGGAACGACGGCTCCTGTACGTTGCCATGACAAGAGCCAAAGAGCAGCTGGAGATCCTTTGTTCCGGCCGGCCGTCGTACTTTCTTGATAAGCTAAGATCATCCAATCACGTTATGATTCATCCATAAGTTCATCGAACTCTTCATTATCAAGGTATTCATCGAAAGCTTCCGCCACCATCTCATATTCCTCATCATCTTCAATATATTCCAGCACTGGTTCCGCATTGGTATCGTTTTCATCTTCATAATAACGATAAAACCATACTTCCCCGTCGTTATTTTCCCCGTTTTCATCTAAGGGAAGCAAAACAATATAGTCTTTTTTCCGGCATTCCAGAATCGTAATGACCGCGCAGACTACATGTGATCCATCGTCCAGATCCAGTTCTACCATCATTTCTTCATCTTCTTCATTGCCGGGTTTGGCATTTGTGTCAAAATCTTTCATAAAAACTCCTTTCTTGTAGCATTCATCCATATACTGTTGTAAATACACCTCTATTGTACTAATAAAAGTAAAAATTATCAATATTTTTTCATTTATATCCAATAAGTTTACACAGGAAAAAATTTTTATGTTATACTATAAACCTACAATAATTTTCAACAAAAGAATAACGGATGAAAAGCAGGAATGGGGGTTTGATATGTACACAGTTGACAGCAGGCAGGGCAATAAACCATATCCGTTAGGCGTAACGACAGAATCTGATTGTACTTATTTTTCTGTAGTTATGAAAGAAGGCAGGGATTGCGGAATTATTTTGTATGATAAAAAGACGGGAAGAGAAAAAAGAATTCCCTTTGGCATACAAAATAAATTCGGTTCTATTTACAGCATGGCGGTCAAGGATTTGGATACCGGCCGTTACGCATATAATTTTTATGACGGGGACAAGGTCTTTACCGATCCCTATGCAAAGGTGATCCATGGGCATGAGAAGTGGGGGAAACCGGACAATTTGTTAAAAGGCGGATTCTTGCCGGTGGATTATCTATGGGAAAATGATAAGCCATTAAAAATTCCTTATGAAGACAGCATACTTTATTGCCTTAATGTGAGAGCTTTTACAAAGCACAAATCTTCCGGCGCAATTCATAAAGGAACTTTTAAAGGAATCGTTGAAAAAATTCCTCATCTGAAGGGACTGGGAATTACCGCGCTGGAACTGATGCCCGCTTATGAATTTAACGAAGCGGAAAAACCGAAAACCGTTCCCATGACGATTGATGAGGTTCGCGGACAATTTATGCTGCCAAAAGATCAGCCTTCAAAATATAATTGCTGGGGATATCAGGAAGGCTTTTATTTTTCGCCCAAATCTGCCTTCAGCGCGGATAGGGATGCGGCAGCCGAGTTTAAAGATATGGTAAAAGCGTTGCATGCCAATCAAATAGAGGTGATCATGCAGTTCTATTTTCCCAGCCATATTAAGCAGGGCCTGATTTTGGACGTGGTAAAATATTGGGTGCTGGAATATCATATTGACGGAGTGCATTTAAAAGGAGAACACATTCCTCTCCATATGATCGGCACGGAACCGCTTTTGACGGATACCAAGCTTTTTTATTATGATTTTCCCTATTCACAGATTTACGAAGAAAATGAAACGCCCAAATTCCGCAATCTGGCTTCTTATTCGGATGATTATATGTATGCGGCGCGGCGTTTTCTAAAAGGAGACGACAATATGCTGGGGCTTTTCCTGGAGTTGCAGAGAAAAAATCCAAAACAGCATGGAGTTGTCAATTACATGACAAACTACTACGGATTTACATTGGCGGACATGGTGGCCTATGAAAAGAAACATAACGAGGCCAACGGTGAAAATAATGCGGACGGCGATGACTGCAATGCCACATGGAACTGCGGCTGTGAGGGCGCCAGCCGCAAGAAAGCTATCGTGGAGCTGCGCAGACGGCAAATGAAAAACGCTTTGACCATGCTTTTTATGGCACAGGGAACCCCTCTGATCTATAGCGGGGACGAATTCTGCAACACCAGATTTGGGAATAACAATCCCTATTGCCAGGATAATGAAACGGGCTGGATCAAGTGGAATAGAAACGGTTCGGGAGAGGAAATCTTTTCTTATATCAAAGACCTCATCCGGCTGAAAAAAGAACATCCTATCCTGCATTGCCCGAATGAACTGAAAGTGCTGGATTATACCGGATGCGGCTATCCGGATCTGTCCTACCATGGCGCGGAAGCGTGGCGGCCGGAACTGGATTATTACAGTCGCCATGCGGGAGCGATGTATTGTGGCTGCTATGCCAGAGACAGAAAAGGCCGGGAAGATGATTTCTTTTATATTGCATATAATATGCATTGGATCCCACACACATTCGCTCTTCCGAAACTTCCGAAGGGTATGGAGTGGCATCTCCTGGCAGATACCGGTTCCGGGGATGGCATTAAGATCAGCGGAGAAGCCGAAAAGGAGCAGCATGTGGAGGTGGCTTCCCGTACGATCCGTATCTATATATCAAAACAGGAGGAAGGCGCGCAGAACAGTAAACCCCAATATGAAAAAAGCGCTTTTTAGAAAATGAAGGCTTGGAAGCATTTTAAAACAATTACTTACCATAAATATCTTGTCATGAAAGGCTGTTTTCGCGTTGGCCTTTATTACCAGGGAATCATGCATGACATATCTAAATACAGTCCGACGGAATTTTTGGTAGGCGCAAAGTATTATCAGGGAAACCGAAGTCCGAACAATGCGGAGAGAGAAGAGATCGGTTATTCCAGTTCATGGCTCCACCATAAGGGAAGAAATAAGCATCATTACGAATATTGGATCGACTATAGCTCCAAAAACATTCCTGGAGGCATGGCTCCTGCCCCGATGCCCCGGCGCTATGTGGTGGAAATGCTGATGGATCGTATTGCGGCAAGCAAGGTATATAAGAAAGATGCATATACGGACAACTGTCCGCTGGAATATTACCTTTCGGGGAAAGAGCGGGTTCCAATGCATGAAAGGACGAAAAAACAGCTGGAAAAACTTCTCTATATGCTGGCGGAAAAAGGCGAAGAGAAAACCTTTGCCTATATAAAAAATCACGTTCTCAAAAAGTAGCCGATCCGTGAGATACGGCACCAGGCTCATTGTCCGCAGGAATCAATGAGTCACCCTTTATGTTTTGCGGCATAAGATAAAGCATAGCATAAAGGAGTGAAAAAGTATGAATAATTGTTTGATTTTATTACTTTTACTTTGCTGCTGCGGCAATAACGGCGGATACCGGGATGGTAACGGCGGCTGTGGCGGCGGTATCCCTGACAACTGCGGATGCGGCGGAAGAGATTCCAGAAACGACGGCAGATGCAGGGACAGGGATCGGGATAGAGACAGGGATGATTCCTGCAGGGAAAGAGGGTTCAATCCGTTCCCGTCACCCGGAAGCACATGCGGATGTGAGGAAAAACAGTCCTAAATAAACATTTGCCGGAAGCTTTTTTATGCCTCCCGATGATTCTTGACGTATCATGGCAGCAATGCTAAACTAGTACAAAAGAATCATTTGGAGGCAATTAATATGATAGACGGAAAAAAAGTACTTTTCAGCGGCATGCAGTCAACGGGAAATTTAACGCTCGGCAATTATTTGGGAGCGCTGAAAAACTGGGTGACGTTGAGCGATGAATATGAATGTTTCTATTCCGTGGTAGACATGCATTCCATCACCATCAGACAGGATCCCGCCGAATTGCGCAAACGAGCAAGGAACCTTCTGACTTTATATATTGCCGCAGGACTCGATCCTGCAAAAAATTGTATTTATTACCAGTCCCATGTATCGGGGCATGCCGAACTGGCATGGATACTGAACTGTTTTACTTATATCGGGGAATTGAACCGTATGACCCAATTCAAAGACAAAGCGGCGAAACACGCGGATAATATTAATGCCGGGCTCTATACTTATCCGGTGCTGATGGCAGCCGACATTTTGTTGTACCAGGCGGACGTGGTACCGGTAGGAAAAGACCAGCTTCAGCATTTGGAAATTACAAGAGATATCGCGCAGCGTTTTAACGCTATCTATGGGGAAGTATTTACCATACCGGAACCTTATATGGGAAAGGCTGGTGCCAACATCAGAAGCCTTCAGAATCCCGAAAAAAAGATGTCAAAATCCGATGAAAATATGAATGCCAGCATCTACCTGATGGACGATCCCGACACGATCATCCGCAAATTCAAACGGGCCGTTACCGATTCAGAAGCATCGGTAAGATACCGCGAAGAACAGCCAGGCATCAGAAACCTGATCGAAATCTACTGCGCATGCACCGGAAAGACGCCCGAAGAAACGGAAAAAGAATTCGACGGCAAAGGCTACAGTGAATTCAAGCCGGCCGTAGGCGAAGCTGTGGCCAGCATATTAAAGCCGGTACAGGATCGCTTTTATGAATTGTCGAAAGATAAAGCGTACATCGACGGCATTATTAAAGAAAATGCCGATAAAGCAAATTATTATGCCATGAAGACTTTGCGCAAAGTACAGAAAAAAATAGGATTTCCGGAACGAATCCGCTAAATAAATTCCAGATGGGCCAAGGACAAAAACTCCGTCGCACAGGGCGGGGTTTTTCGCTTTGCGGCGGAAGAGGAGAGGATATGGATGAGAAAAGATTTGAAGCCGCCAAAAATAAAATAATCGGAAAAACACGGGAGAAAACAAGCATCGGAACTTTTCGGGAAAAAACGGTTCATGCGGTGCTTAAGCATTATTATTCGCCCGATGAGAATACTCATGAAGTTGCTGTCGGAAACTATGTGGCCGATATTTTTGACGGAAAATCCATCTGGGAAATTCAAAACGGTAATTTTTATAAGATCCGTGCCAAGCTGGACGCTTTTCTTGCACAATACCCGGTTACGATCATTTTCCCGATTCCCCATCACAAATGGCTGATCTGGATAGACGAAGAAACGGGAGAACTGTCGCCCAAAAGGAAAAGTCCCTTAACAGGAAATGCCTATCGGGCTTTTCCTGAACTTTACCGGATCAAAAGCTATCTGGCAAATGAAAGACTCCGCTTTATTTTTCCTCTTGTGGATATGGAAGAATACCGTCTTCTGAACGGCTGGAGCAAAGACAGAAAAAAAGGTTCCCATCGCTATGACAGGATACCGATCGGGCTTTTCGACGAAGTAAGAATTGAAACGCGCGCCGATTATTTACAATTTCTTCCTGACGGCCTTCCCAGCCCATTTACTTCCGGAGATTTTGCAAAAACAGCGAAAATCCCTGTAAAAACGGCCAGAAATACACTTCATATCCTAACCTGCCTCGATATCATTAAAATTACGGGAAAAAGAGGGAACGCTTACCTTTATCAGCGGAGCATCCCTTTATAGGAACCATCCTCAAGGAAATCAATTTTTCTAAGCGCCATGGCGGACGAAGCCAAGCGGGGTGGAGGCGGAGGGAAAGAGGGGCGGGCGGGGCGGGTTTCTGCCGGAGCTTCCAATCAGATTTCACTAATGAAATGGATATATGGTATGCAACCGGACGAGCCGGAAGCAACGGCATCCATGCCTATGCTTCCTGAACCCGCCATCCTTGGCGGGCTCACTCTGGTTCTTGGCCATTTCATAAGTGAAATTCCTGATTGTGCGCAATGGCAGAAACCCGCCCCGCCCGCCCCTCTTTCCCTCCGCCTCCACCCCGCTTGGCTTCGTCCGCCATGGCGCTTAGAAAAATTGATTTCCTTGAACCAGCCTTCATTCCCCTTGAAAAAAGGACAGGCTTGAAGTATAATAACAGGGCATTATTTCCGAAAGGATGAGAATAAATCGTATGTATAATAAAATTGATTTCAGTAAAATAGATTTAACCGCAGAGCCTCCTGCGGAGGAGCCGGCGAGACAGTATTATTATATAGCCAAATGCCGCCAATATGTAAAATCCGCAAGCGAACGACTGGGCCGTACCCTTACTTCCACAGTTGTAACCTTCGGCTGTCAGATGAACGCCAGAGACAGCGAAAAACTGGCCGGAATATTGGAGTGTGTCGGTTATCAGATGTCAGACTGCGAAGAGGCGGATCTGGTGATCTATAACACCTGTACGGTTCGGGATAACGCCAACCAGCGCGTGTATGGGAGGCTGGGAGTCCTGCATGGCTTTAAAAAGAAAAACCCCCATATGAAGATCGCATTATGCGGCTGTATGATGCAGGAAGAGAGTGTGATTGAAAAATTACGGAAAAGCTACCGCTTTATCGACCTGATATTCGGTACCCATAATATTTTCAAATTTGCAGAACTCTTATGTACTATGTTCGAATCCGGCAGAACCGTGATCGATATATGGAAAGATACCGATAAAATCGTGGAAGACTTACCTGTAGAACGAAAATATCCCTTTAAATCAGGGATCAACATTATGTTCGGCTGCAATAACTTCTGCAGTTATTGTATTGTGCCTTATGTCAGGGGAAGGGAGAGAAGCCGGAGCCCCGAAGACATCGTAAAAGAAATCAAAACGCTGGCGGCGGACGGCGTAGTGGAGATCATGCTGCTTGGACAGAATGTCAATTCCTATGGAAAAAACCTGGAAAAGCCCACGAGTTTTGCCGGTCTCTTAAAAGAAGCGGAAAAAATAGACGGCATCGAAAGAATCCGTTTCATGACTTCCCATCCAAAAGACCTCTCCGATGAACTGATAGAAGCTATGAAGCATTCGGAGAAAATATGCCGACACCTCCACCTTCCGCTCCAATCCGGTTCCACCCGTATTCTACAGGCGATGAACCGACGCTATACGAAAGAACAATATCTGTCCCTTGCCGAAAAAATAAGAAAAGAAATTCCCGATATCGCCATTACGACGGATATTATCGTCGGCTTTCCGGGAGAAACGATGGAAGATATCGAAGAAACGATCGATGTGGTAAAAAAAGTCCGGTTCGACAACGCCTTTACCTTCATTTATTCCAAACGCACGGGAACACCAGCGGCCTCCATGCCCGATCAGGTTCCCGAAGAAATCGTGAAGGAAGGCTTTGACAAACTGTTAAAAACCGTGCAGGATACTGCCAGAAACCAGGTGGCGCGTTGGCAGGGACAAACGCTCCCGGCCCTTGTGGAAGAGCAAAACGCCCAGGACAATACCTTGCTCACCGGCCGCCTTTCCAACAATACGATCGTCCATTTTCCCGGCGATGCTTCCCTGATCGGCCGGATTGTCCATGTGCGTTTAAAGGAATGCCATGGTTTTTATTATATGGGGGAAGCGGTGGAAACACCAAAATTCTAAAGAAAAGCAGAGGAAATAACAGTGGCAGAATTGACGCCTATGATGCAGCAATACATGGAAACAAAACAAGAATATAAGGACTGTATTCTCTTTTACCGTCTCGGTGATTTTTACGAAATGTTTTTTGACGATGCGCTGACCGCTTCTAAAGAACTGGAAATCACCCTGACTGGCAAAAACTGCGGTCTGGAAGAGCGTGCGCCCATGTGCGGCATCCCCTATCACGCGGTGGACGGCTATTTAACGAAATTAGTTTCCAAAGGCTATAAAGTGGCTATCTGCGAACAGGTGGAAGACCCGAAACAGGCTAAGGGGCTGGTAAAACGGGAAGTTACCCGCATTGTCACGCCGGGAACCAATCTGAATGTCCAGTCACTGGAGGAAAATCAGAACAATTTTTTGATGAGCATTGCCTATTTTCCCAATAAAACAGGAATTTCCGTAGCGGATGTCACCACCGGGGATTATTACCTGACGGAAGTGGACGATCTGCGCAAGCTGCTGGATGAAATCAATAAATATATGCCTTCCGAAATTATTTGTAACGACGCCTTTATTGTAAGCGGCATGGATATCGACGACCTGCGCAGCCGGTTAAAAATTGCCGTATATCCGCTGGAAGCTCATTATTTTGATGACGATGCCTGTAAAAAATGCCTGATGCGCCATTTTCATGTGCATGTCCTGACCGGGCTGGGAATCGAGGATTTCCCCGTCGGCGTTGCGGCGGCCGGAGCATTGCTGCAATACTTATATGACACACAGAAAAATTCCCTTTCCCATTTTACACATTTATACCCTTACCTTACCAGCAAGTATATGCTTCTTGACAGTTCCACAAGAAGAAATCTGGAATTGACGGAAACGCTTCGTGAAAAGCAAAAGCGGGGTTCTCTTTTATGGGTATTGGATAAAACGAAAACCGCAATGGGAGCGAGAACGCTCAGAAGTTATATCGAACAGCCTTTGATCAATCTGACGGATATCCTCATGCGGCAGGACGCCGTGGAGACTTTATGCACCGATTCCGTGGCAAGGGATGAGATCAGGGAATATCTCAATCCCGTTTATGACCTGGAACGGCTCCTTGGCAAAGTCAGCTATAAAACGGCAAACCCGAGGGATCTGATCGCCTTCCGCAATTCATTGGAAATGCTGCCCCATATCAAAACAGTATTACAAGACCTGGACTGCGGGCTTCTCCAAAAGATAGAACAGGATATCGACGGGCTATCCGATATTTTTTCCTTGATCGACAGAGCAATCATCGACGATCCGCCGATTCAGGTGCGGGAAGGCGGAATGATACGGGACGGTTTCGACCCTGATGTAGATAATCTCCGCCAGGCCAAGACCCAAGGAAAAAACTGGCTGGCGGCCTTGGAAGAAGAAGATCGGGAACGAACGGGAATTAAAAACCTGAGAATTAAGTTTAATAAAGTATTCGGCTATTATCTGGAAGTGACCAATTCTTATTTGAATATGGTTCCAGAAGACTATATCCGCAAGCAGACACTAGCCAATGCGGAACGATATACAACCCCCCGCCTCAAGGAACTGGAGGATACGATACTGAACGCCGAGGACAAGTTATATTCCCTGGAATATGACATCTTCTGCAAAATCCGGGATACCATCGCCGGCGAAATCGAGCGGATCCAACGGACGGCAAAAGCGATTGCCGCCCTGGATGTATTTGCCTCTCTTTCCGTAACGGCGGAACGAAATCAATATGTACGGCCTAAAATAAATGAAAAAGGCGTGATTCACATTAAGGACGGAAGACATCCCGTCGTAGAACAGATGATCGCAAATGAAATGTTCATTGCAAACGATACCTTCCTGGACAATAACAAAAACTGCATCGCCGTCATTACCGGGCCGAATATGGCGGGCAAATCCACCTATATGCGCCAAACCGCCCTGATCGTCCTGATGGCGCAGATAGGCAGTTTTGTTCCTGCTTCCTGCGCCGATATCGGTATTGTTGACCGGATATTTACAAGGGTGGGCGCTTCCGATGATCTGGCCAGCGGGCAGAGTACTTTTATGGTAGAAATGAATGAAGTAGCTAACATCCTCCGCAATGCCACACCCAAAAGCCTTCTCGTTCTGGATGAGATCGGCCGGGGGACATCTACGTTTGACGGCCTCAGTATCGCCTGGGCGGTGATCGAACATATCAGCAACCGCAAATATCTCGGGGCAAAAACCTTATTTGCCACCCACTACCATGAATTGACCGAGCTGGAAGGAAAAATGAGCAATGTTAATAACTATTGCATTGCGGTAAAGGAAAAAGGCGACGATATCGTTTTCCTGCGCAAGATCATCAAAGGAGGCGCGGATAAAAGTTACGGAATACAGGTAGCAAAGCTGGCCGGCGTACCGGATATGGTGATCGACCGGGCAAAGGAAATTGTAGAACAGTTGAGCGACAACGATATTACCGAAAAAGTACAAAGCATTATTGTGGAAGAGCGGACGGATAAAAAGGCTGTGCGGAAGCAATACGATGAAGTGGATCTGGCACAAATATCCCTTTTTGATACGGTCAGCGATGAGGATGTATTAAAAGAACTGAAGGAAATCGATATTACCACTCTGACGCCGCTGGATGCGCTGAACACGCTGTACCGGCTGCAGAACAAACTGAAAAATCGCTGGCAAAGCACGGCAAAGAGCAAGGAAACGGAGTAAAATATGGCGCAGATTCGCGTACTGAGTAAAGAAACAATCGATAAAATCGCTGCCGGAGAAGTAGTGGAACGGCCTTCCAGCGTCGTAAAAGAATTGCTGGAAAATGCGGTGGATGCCAAAGCGTCCGCAGTGACGGTGGAAATCAAAGAAGGCGGCATCTCCTTTATCCGGGTAACGGACAATGGATGCGGCATCGACCGGGATCAGGTTCCCATCGCTTTTGTCCGCCATGCCACCAGCAAGATCCAAACGGCCGAAGATCTTTCCCATATCGTCAGCCTGGGATTCCGCGGAGAGGCTCTTTCCAGCATCGCCGCCGTATCCCGTATGGAACTGATCACCAAAACGCCGGAAACACTCACCGGAATCCGCTATCTGATCGAAGGCGGGGAAGAAGTGGAAACAGAAGAAATCGGTGCCCCGGCCGGCACGACCATTATTGTGAGAAATCTTTTTTTTAATACCCCTGTGAGAAAAAAGTTTTTAAAGTCCCCCCAAACGGAAGGAGGATATATTTCCGACCTGATGGAACATATGGCCATGGCCAATCCCCATATTTCCTTCAAGTATGTCAATAACGGGCAGCTTCGTTTCCATACGACAGGAAACGGCAATTTGCAGGAAATTATTTACCGCATATATGGAAAAGATATTTCCAAAACCTTAGTCCCTGTGGATATTCACGAACAAGGCATTCATATGTACGGTTTTTTAGGCAAGCCTGAAATTAACCGGGCCAACCGCAATTTTGAGATTTATTTTATCAACGGCCGCTTTATCAAAAGCGGCATAATCGGAAAAGCCATCGAGGAAGGCTACCGAAATTATTTAATGCAGCACAAATTTCCTTTTGCCGTGCTTCATTTTATCATACATTCCGAGGAGATTGATGTTAATGTACATCCTACTAAAATGGAAGTACGCTTTACCAACCAAATGCAGTTGTACGATTTTATTGAAACCCATGTCCGCGAAACCCTGCATGCCATAGAACTCATACCGGAAACAACGTTAGGAGGAAGCAGGGAAACAAAAAAGAAAAAAGAAGAACAAAGGCAAACGCGGGAGCTTGCACCGGAACCTTTCGAAGCGGCCCGTTTCCGCAACGAAAATATCCCCCCCGCCCGAAGGGCGGTTGACCGAAGGGCGGTTGACCAGAGAGACGTCGATCAAAGGATGATCAAACCAAAAATCGTAGCCGAAGAAGATGCGTACCGGATATCCGGAGAAAAAGAGCCTTTTTTTGTGGATAACCGCCAAAAAGAAGGACCTCTTTGTGAAAAAAGCAGCGATTCATCCATTCCAACGGAAAAATACAGCCCGACGGATGCCCAGGTTCCCAATCCTGTGCAGATCAATCTTTTTGAAGAAAAAATGCTCACCAGGGAAGCGAGAAAAGAGTACCGGATTATGGGGCAGGTTTTCGATACCTACTGGCTCATCGCCTTCCATGACAAACTTTTTATCATCGACCAGCATGCCGCCCACGAAAAAGTAAAATATGAGAAGTTGATGGAACGGCTGAAAAATGCCCAGGCGTATCCGCAAGCCTTAAATCCGCCGATCATCGTTACTCTCTCGGGAAAAGAAGAAAATATATACCGGGAATACGAAAATTATTTTATGGAAATGGGATTTGAAACGGAAACTTTCGGAGGCAACGAATATGCCATTCGAAGCGTACCTTCCGATTTATACGGCCGCAGCGGGGGAGAGTTGTTTACGGAACTTCTGGATGAATTGGCGGAAGGCCCTGTCAACGGCGCACCGGATGTGATCCGGCAGAAAATAGCATCCATGGCATGCAAGGCTGCGGTAAAGGGCAATATGGCCTTCGATACCGCCGGAATCGAAGAGTTGATCGACGAATTGCTCGCTCTGGAAGATCCCTATCACTGCCCCCATGGACGGCCGACGATCATCTCCATGAGCAAATATGAACTGGAAAAGAAGTTTAAAAGGATCGTATAGGAAAGAGCTTATGATAGAAAAAAAACAACCGCTGGTCATCCTGACAGGACCTACTGCGGCGGGGAAAACCGCATTATCTTTGCAATTAGCCGAAGCCATCGGCGGAGAAATTATCTCCGCCGATTCCATGCAGGTATACCGGCATATGGATATTGGTTCCGCCAAGATACGGCAGGAAGAGATGAAAGGCATCCCGCACCACCTGATCGATATTCTGGAACCTACGGAGGATTTTAACGTAGTCATTTTCCAAAAAGAGGCGGGAAGATGCATTCAGGAAATTTATGAAAGAGGACATATCCCCATTCTGACCGGAGGAACTGGTTTTTATATTCAGGCCATTTTATATAATATCGATTTTACGGAAAATGAAGAAGATACGGCCTGCCGGAAAGAATTGGAAAAACTGGCGGAAGAAAAGGGTAATGTTTTTCTCCATAAAATGTTGGCCGAAGTGGATGAAAAATCGGCATTGGCCATTCATGAAAATAATAGAAAACGGGTGATCCGCGCTCTGGAATTTTACCGAATGACCGGAAAGAAAATATCGGAACACAATGAGGCCGAACGCGAAAAAAAGGCGGCGTATAACGCCTGTTATTTTGTTCTGACCGATGACCGGAATCTGCTGTACGACCGGATCGACCGGCGGGTGGATCATATGATAAGAGAAGGACTGGTCGAAGAAGTGACCGCTTTAAAAAAAATGGGCTGTACAAAAGAAATGGTATCCATGCAGGGGCTTGGCTATAAGGAAATTCTCAGCTGTCTGGAAGGGGATATTACTTTGGATCGCGCTATCTATCTGATCAAAAGAGATACCCGCCATTTTGCCAAGAGACAGCTTACCTGGTTCCGCCGGGAAAAAGATGTGATATGGGTTCCTCAAAATGAATTCCGTTACGAAGAGCCAAAAATACTCGCATTTCTTTTAGACAATCTGAAGCAAAGGAAAATCTATCCAGGCGGAGAAAAACATATGGAGGAATAAAAAAAGACATGTCAAATCATCATGCAATTTACCAGTCGCTCGGTATATCAGAAGCGGTATTAGCTTATGGAGAAAGCATACTGAACGAACTCAGGGAACGATTTATACAAACCGACAATATTGCCGAATATAATCAGCTAAAGGTCATCAAAGCCATGCAGGATGCAAAGGTAAGCGAAGCCTGTCTGCTGGGTACGACCGGTTACGGCTATAATGACTTGGGAAGGGATACCCTTGAAACGGTATACGCCAATATTTTCCATACGGAAGACGCTCTCGTCCGCCCTCAAATCACCTGCGGAACCCATGCCCTGGCACTGGCTCTTTCCAGTTGCCTGCGCCCGGGAGACGAACTTCTTTCCCCCGTAGGAAAACCTTATGATACTTTGGAAGAGGTCATCGGCATCCGTCCGTCCAAAGGCTCCCTGGCCGAATACGGCATCGCTTACCGGCAGGTGGATCTGCTGGAAGATGGCAGTTTTGATTACGAAAATATAAAAAAAGCAATCAACGGCAGAACGAAGCTTGTTACCATACAGCGTTCCAAAGGTTATCAGACAAGGCCGACCCTTTCCGTCGATAAAATTGGCGAACTGATTGCTTTTATCAAACAGATCAAGCAGGATGTGATCTGCATGGTAGACAACTGCTATGGGGAATTCGTAGAGCGGACAGAGCCTACGGATGCAGGAGCCGATATGGTCGTTGGCTCCCTGATCAAAAATCCGGGAGGAGGTCTGGCACCTACCGGCGGATATATTGCCGGCAAAAAGGAATATGTGGAAAACGCAGCCTGCCGCCTGACATCGCCCGGACTCGCCAAAGAAGTCGGCGCTTCTCTCGGTATACTGAATTCTTTTTACCAGGGCTTATTTTTAGCGCCCACGGTAACCGCAAGCGCGCTAAAAGGAGCTATTTTTGCCGCCAATCTTTATGAAAGGCTGGGATTCCCAGTGATTCCAAACGGCAAGGAAGAGCGGCACGACATTATCCAGGCCGTTACCTTCGGTTCGCCGGAAGGAGTTATCGCTTTTTGTAAAGGTATTCAGGCCGCAGCGCCCGTAGACAGCTTTGTTACGCCGGAACCTTGGGACATGCCCGGATATGACAGCAAAGTCATCATGGCTGCCGGCGCTTTTGTATCCGGTTCTTCCATCGAATTATCCGCAGACGGCCCTATAAAGCCTCCTTACGCCGTATATTTCCAAGGCGGCCTCACCTGGCCCCATGCCAAATTCGGCATTATGAGATCGCTGCAGCAGCTTTTGGATGATGGTGTGGTCACTTATCAAAAGGACGGTTTTTGTCTGAATATTGGTAAATAGATCCTTTTTGCAAGAAAAGTTTGGAAAAAATTAATGAATTTTTATGTACATAAAATGCAATATGTGATAATATGTATATTAGTTATGCACTTCATTATATCTGATAGAATCCTTTCCCATGCCCGGAGAAGCAAGCGGGAAAGAGTGGAATATGAAGAAAGAGGTTTATAAGGCAAAAAATGATCTGCCTTATGAAAAATTTATGCGCCTGGGTTCCAACATGCTGACAGAAGCGGAACTCCTTGCCATTATTATACGGACAGGCACAAAAGAACGTAAGCCGGTGGAAATAGGCCAGGAAATCTTATCCCTGACTTCCGTAAAGGAATATGGGCTGGGCGGCCTGTATTATGTAACCATACAGGAACTGATGGAAATCAAAGGGATCGGAGAGGTAAAAGCGGTAAAGCTAAAATGCCTTGCCGAATTATCCATGCGAATGACGATGGCTGCCGCCAAAGAGGGATTACAGTTTTTAGACCCTGCTTCGGTAGCAAAATATTATATGGAAAGTATGCGCTATGAAAGAAAGGAAAAAGTTCTTCTTCTTTTGCTTGATCAAAAAGAACGGCTGATTGATGAAGAAGTGCTTTCTATCGGCACAATCAATGCGTCTCTTCTTTCTCCAAGAGAGGTATTCGTTACGGCACTGAAAAAAGCAGCGGTACACATTATGCTCCTGCATAACCATCCGAGCGGCGATCCAGCTCCCAGCAAACAAGATTTGCAGGTAACGGAAGATATACAGGAAATCGGCAAAATGGTGGATATTCCGCTTATAGATCATATCATTATTGGGGATAACAAATATATGAGCTTCAAAGAAGCCGGGTTACTATAGAAAGGGGTTTATCGATTTGGGAAACAATTCATTCGGTATTGATTTGGGAACAAGCAATATCAAAATTTACAGCAGGAACGAAGATTCCGTAATGATCGAAAAAAATATGATTGCCATTGAAAACAAAGATACATTGTTCGCTTATGGCAATTCCGCCTTTGAAATGTATGAAAAAGCGCCGGGATATATCCATATTTCTTATCCGCTCAGCAATGGAGTAATCGCGGATATCAAGCATATGGAAACGCTGATCCGGTATTTTATCGGCAATATATGCAAAAATAATATAAAACCTGCCGATTATTATATCGCGGTTCCTACGGACGTCACGGATGTGGAAAGAAGGGCTTTCTATGATCTGGTAAGCGACGCCAATATTAAAGCCAAAAAGGTGATGATTGTAGAAAAAGCGGTTGCAGACGGCCTTGGTATGGACATTGATGTGAAAAATTCCCAGGGTGTACTTGTCGTTAATGTCGGATACGATACGACGGAAATATCTATCCTGTCTCTGGGAGGCATCGTTCTAAGCCGTCTGATCAAAGTAGGCGGCCAGAAATTCGACGATGCCATCCGGGCGGCGGTCCGCCGTGAATTCAGCCTTATTATCGGTGGAAAGACAGCGGAAAATGTGAAGATATCCCTGAAAGACCTGGAAAAGGCAGGAAAATCCGCAGTCGTATACGGAAGGGATATCGTTACCGGCCTTCCGGTGGAAAGAGAGATTCCGACTCCCCTTGTGGATGAATCGCTGACCGAACATTTCAATACGATCATAGATAATGTAAAAGTGATCCTGGAGAGAACTCCGCCCGAACTGGCTGCGGATATCTACCGGCATGGCCTTTATCTTACAGGAGGAGCGGCCCAGGTAAATCACCTTGCAGAACTTTTAAGCAGCGGAACTGGACTGAAAGTCCAGCTTTCGGACAACCCGATGAGCAGCGTGGCGTTAGGACTTGCCAAAGTGATCCGGGAAGAAAACTATAAATCGGTAGCATATGCGGTTGAAGGAATGGGTAAATGAGTCCAATAGTAAAAAGAAAAGGAGAGAAGTTTACATTACCAGGTAAATATCTCCTTTTTATTTTAACGATTATTTGTGCAGGTGCGATCATCCTCACATTCAATACAAATATATTCGGCGGTGTTCTCAATACTGCGGTCGGGTACGTTATCATTCCCTTTGAAAAGGGAATCAGTTCCGTTGGAGGATGGCTTTCCCGCCGTTCGGAGGAACTGGTTCAGATACGTTCCCTGCTTTCGGAAAATGAATCACTGAAAGCGCAGATCGATGAACTCACCATCGACAACACCATTTTACAGCAGGAACGTTATGAACTGACTACTTTGAGGGATCTGTACCAGTTGGATTCCCAATACGAAGGATATGAAAAAGTGGGAGCCCGGATTATTGCAAAAGATGCGGGGAACTGGTTTCATTCCTTTGTCATAGACAAAGGCGAAGAGGACGGTATTTCCATCGATATGAATGTGATTGCCGGAAGCGGCCTTGTCGGCCGCGTTGTGGACGTTGGCCCCAACTGGGCTAAGGTTACATCCATTATCGCCGACAATTCCAATGTCAGCGGCAAAGTCCTTGCAACTTCCGACCATCTGGTTGTTTCCGGGGATTTGGAACTTTATGGAAGCGGCGTTATCAAATTTGAAAAACTGGTGGACAGCGCGGATAAGGTGGTAGAGGGAGATAAAATCGTCACTTCCAATATCAGCGATAAATATCTGCCCAATATACTGATCGGTTATATCAATGTATTAAATGTGGATGCCAACAATATTACCAAGTCGGGCCAGCTTACACCAGCCGTAGACTTTGAACATCTGGAAGAAGTGCTTGTCATTACCCAGCTGAAACAGTCGATCGAAGAATAAAACGAAGCAGGAAAGGTGAGGTCAATATTGAAAAGAAAGCTTGTTGTAGGGCTATTGATTTTTATTTGCTTTTTATTGCAATGTACTGTTTTTCATGCATTCGCGTTTGGGAATATCGTCCCGAACCTGATGCTGATTCTGACGGCGTCCTTTGGTTTTATGAGAGGAGAAAAAAGCGGCTTGCTGATTGGCTTTTTCAGCGGCCTTTTCATTGATATCTTTTTTGGCGAAGTACTCGGTTTTTATGCGCTGCTCTATATGTATATAGGGTATACCAATGGCAAATTCAACCGTATTTTTTACCCTGAAGATATCAAACTGCCTATGGCACTCATTATTGTCAGCGACCTGTTTTATGGCGTGACCTGTTATATTTTATTGTTTTTGATGCGGACAAAATTTCATTTCAGTTATTATTTTATCCACATTATTCTGCCGGAAATCGTTTATACCACGTTTATTACTATTTTCCTTTATCCGATTATATTATGGATAAACCAAAGGCTGGAAGACAGTGAACAAAGGAGTGCAAAAAAATTTGTTTAAACATTTAAAAGAAAATTTTCTGAATATGGTAAATATACGTCTGATCATTCTTACCGTCTTTTTTGTCGCCCTTGGAGCGCTTATGATCTACAGGGTTTTTGACCTGCAGATTATACGTGGCGAAGACTATCTGAACGATTTCCAGTTAAAAACAACGAAAGTCCGTTCCCTGGCAAGCACCAGGGGAAATATTTATGACCGTAATGGTAATCTGCTCGCCTATAATGAACTGGCTTACAACGTAACGATTGAAGATGTTTACGAATCCGGAAGAAACAAAAATGCAAATCTCAATGATACTATCTACCGTTTGATTCAAATGATTGAGAAAAACGGCGACAGCAGCGTAAATGATTTTAATATTATTCTTGACAGCGACGGGCATTATGCATTCGCTGTGGAAGACAGGCAGCTCTACCGCTTTCTGGCAGATGTTTACGGCTTTGCCACCATTGATGAAATGATGGAAAAGGGCTATAAATACGCTACAAAAACAGCGGAGGAAGTCGTTTACGATTTATGTGCCAGCGAACGTTTCGGCATCGGGGACTATGAGGATCCGGAAGACAGGAAATCCTTTGTCCCCTGCACGGGTTATACAAAAGAAGAAGTGCTACAGATCCTGGCGGTTCGTTACGCCATGAACGCCAACAGCTTTCAGAAGTATATCGCAACAACAGTTGCTTATAACGTAAGCGAAGAAACGGTAGCCGTAGTCATGGAAAACAGCGATAATCTGGAAGGCGTCGCCGTGGCGGAAGACACGGTACGCCGTTATGTTGACAGCGTTTATTTTTCCCAGATCATCGGATATACCGGAAAAATATCACAGGACGAACTTGCGGTTTTAAAAGAACAGGATCCCAAATATGATTTAAACGATACCGTCGGCAAATCGGGAATCGAATATTCCATGGAGTCGGAACTACAGGGAACAAAGGGTTCGGAAGATGTGGTCGTGGATAATGTCGGAAAGGTGATTGAAACCAGCAACCGGATAGAACCGATTGCCGGTAACCACGTATATCTCACGATAGACAAAAATCTCCAGGAAGCGGTATACAACATATTAGAAGCGAAAGTAGCCAGTATACTGCTTACTAAGATCCGCAATATTAAAGAATTTACTCCGGGAGAAGGTTCAGGGGATATTCTTATCCCTATTGACGATGTTTATTTCGCCCTGTTTGATAATAATGTAATAAACACCGCCCACTTTACGGAACCAAACGCCGGAGAAAACGAACAGGCCGTATATGCCGGATTTCTGGAAAGAAAACAGGAAGTGCTGGCCGGTTTGAGGGAAGAACTGACCACGAAAAAAACTCCTTATAATGAGCTTCCTGTAGATTATCAAGTATATGAAAGTTTTATTACGTCCATGCTGTACAGCAATGCAGTCATTATGGAAGACGATGTGGATACCTCGGATGCCACTTATATTGCGTGGACCAACGACGAAGTAATCAGCCTGAACGAATATTTGAATTATGTTATCTCCAAAAACTGGATTGACGTTACCAAGCTGGAACTGAACAGCCAATATTCCGATTCGGAAGAAATTTACAACCATCTTCTGGAATATATTTTTGAAAATATTGATAATAATACCGGATTTAATAAAAAAATATATAAATATATGATCAGGGACAATGCAATATCGGGAAGGCAGGTCTGCCTGATCCTGCTGGAACAATCCATCATAAATATTGAAGAGGAAGAAGCGGCGCGTTTTACCAGCGGCCTCGTTTCCCCCTATGAATTTATGCTGGACAGAATCCGTAATCTGGATATTACGCCGGCGCAGCTTGCGCTGGATCCCCATTCCGCTTCCCTTGTATTAACGGATGTCAACACGGGAGAAGTTCTCGCCCTCGTTTCTTATCCCAGTTACGACAACAACCGTATGGCAAACGGAGTGGATGCGGAATATTTTTCCGCTCTTCGGAACGATTTGTCCACGCCGATGATCAATTATGCCACTTATCAGAAAACGGCACCCGGTTCCACTTTCAAAATGGTATCGGCTACGGCAGCGCTGATGGAAGGCGTCATAGATATTCCCACCCCCGTGAACTGTACGGGAACGTTTGATAAAATCGAACAACAACCGCCTCATTGCTGGAATCGTTCCGGGCATGGCTCCCTTAGCATTACAGGAGCTATCCAGCATTCCTGCAACATCCTTTTTTATGAAGTCGGTTACAGGCTGGGAACCGTAGGAGAAAGGTATATGACGGATGTCGGTCTGCAAAAGCTGGAAAAATATGCCGATATGTACGGACTTACCGAACCGTCCGGCGTAGAGATTGAAGAATCCGCCCCCCAGATATCGGATATTGACCCCGTTCGTTCCGCTATCGGGCAGGGTACCAACAACTTTACGACTGCAGGACTTGCGCGATACATTACAACAGTCGCCAACAGCGGAACATGTTATAATTTAACATTATTGGACAAGCTGACAGACCATAACAATGATCTGATTGAGGACTACGGCGCGGAAATCCGCAATATCATCAATATGGACAGCGCTTATTGGGACGCGATCCATACAGGCATGAGGAGAGTGATCGAAGGGAAAGCCTATTATAGCGACCTGAGCGTACATGTGGCCGGAAAAACGGGTACTGCGCAGGAGAGCAGAAGCAGACCCAACCACGCTGTTTTTGTCTGCTATGCGCCATATGAAGCTCCTGAAATAGCTATGGCGGTGAGGGTAGCCAACGGCTATACTTCCGATTATGCGGCCCAGATAGCCAAAGACGTGATAAAATATTATTATGATCTGGCCGATGAAGATGAAATTGCAGGAAAAGCGGAGGCGCTTACCGGCGGCAGCCTTAATGCGGATTAACCGCCCGGATGCCAACAGGGAAGGAGTATGATTCTGATATGAAGAATACAGTTATCATTAAAAGTTTTCAAAACGGAATTTCCGTATATTTAAATGAAGATATACCGTTCCCTGAACTTTTGGAAGAGGTCATTTTCAAGTTCAGGGAATCGCGCAATTTTTTTAAAAATGCCAAAATGGCAATTTCTTTGGAGGGGCGAAGCCTTTCCGATGAAGAGGAAAGAATTATTTTAAATGCCATCTGCGACAATTCGGATCTGCATATCGTGTGCCTGGTAGGCAAGGATGAAGAAAAGAACCAGAATTATTTAAAAGCCATACAACAGTTGGAATACAGAAACAGCCAGGAAGATAACGACGGCCATTTTTACAGAGGCACGTTGAAAAACGGGCAAATACTGGAAACCGAGTCCAGCATTGTTATTTTGGGGGATATCTATCCCGGCAGCGCGATCGTATCCACAAAAGATATCGTTGTACTTGGCGGGCTTTTTGGAAAAGCATATGCCGGAGGGAACGGCAGCGAAGGGCATTTTATAGCAGCGCTTGAAATGGCACCGGAAAGACTACAAATCGGTGATTTCAAATATAAAACAGGAAAACAGATGAAATGGTCGATCAAACCAAAAGTACAACCGAAAATTGCATACATAAAAGATAATAAAGTTGTAATGGAGCCTATTACCAAAGAATTACTAAGCGACTTGCCTTTATAAACTTTACCATTATAAAATTATAAAGCCATAAAGCGTTTAGGGGACGAAGAGCAAAACGCCATCCAAAATACTGGATGGCGCAACTGAATTCATATGGAGGAGCAGGATTATGAGTGAAGTAATCGTCGTCACATCAGGAAAAGGCGGGGTAGGAAAGACCACTACCTCCGCAAACGTAGGTACAGGACTGGCAGCAATGGGAAGGAAAGTCATTCTGATAGATACCGATATCGGTCTTAGAAACCTGGATGTCGTTATGGGGCTGGAAAACCGCATCGTCTATAATCTGGTCGATGTGATCGAAGGCAAATGCCGGGTAAAACAGGCGCTGATCAAAGATAAGTGCCATCCGAGCCTTTATCTGATGCCTTCGGCCCAGACAAAAGATAAATCGTCGGTCACTCCCCAGCAAATGGTAAAAATGATCCAGCAGTTAAAAGAGCAATTCGATTACATTATTCTGGACTGCCCGGCAGGTATAGAACAGGGGTTTCAAAACGCCATCGCCGGAGCGGACAGGGCATTGGTAGTAACGACGCCTGAAGTATCCGCGATCCGCGATGCGGACAGGATCATCGGACTTTTGGAGGCAAAGGACTTTAAAAAGATCGATCTTATCATCAACAGGCTTCGTTATGACATGGTAAAACGGGGAGAGATGATGACGGCGGCCGATGTGGTGGACATATTGTCCATTCCTTTGATCGGTATCGTACCGGATGATGAAAACGTGGTTATTGCAACGAACCAGGGGGAACCTCTTGTTGGAAACGGCACTATGGCGGGACGGGCTTATCAGAACATCTGTGAGCGCATACTTGGAAGGGAAATCCCTTTTATCGATTTTGAAAAAACGATATCCTTTTGGACAAGAGTAACCGGCATATTCCATAAAAATTAAGGAGGTCTGGCCATGGAATTCGCAAGAATATTTAGAAAAAAAAGCTCCAGGGAAATCGCAAAAGACAGGCTGAAGATCCTGCTCATATCCGACAGGGTAAACTGTTCCCCGGAAATGATGGAAATGATAAAAACGGACATTGCGAAAGTAATCTCCAAATATATGAAAATCGATGCCCAGAGCATGGAGATACAAATTACAAAAACAGGAGTGAAAGGCAGGGGGAAAACGCCGTCCCTTTATGCGAGCATTCCCATTCTTGACTTAAATAAATAAGAGGTTGCGGTTATGATAAAACAGTACAGAATACGGGATTTTGATTTCAAATTGGTCATATTGGTAATAGCCCTTACCCTTATCGGCATCTTTGCGGTTGGAAGCGCCGATGAGTCCCTGCAGAAGACACAGATTGCAGGATTTATTTTCGGGCTTTTCCTTATGGTCGTCATTTCTTTTTTCGATTATTCTGTACTGATTAAACTGAATTGGCTGTTTTATATTGCCAATATTGTTCTTTTGCTTTTGGTACGGACTTCTCTCGGAGTCAAGGTGAACGGTGCCCAGCGGTGGATCGTCTTGTTTGGAATCCAGTTCCAGCCGTCGGAAACTGCTAAAATTTTATTGATTCTCTTTTATGCACAGTTTATAATGAAACATAAGGAGAAATTGAACTCCTTTATCATCATTACCTTATGCTGTTTATTTATGCTGCCGTCCCTTATTCTTGTTTACAAGCAGCCAAACCTTTCCACAACGATCGTTATGGCGGTTATGTTCTGTGTCATCATGTTTGTGGGCGGTATCAGCTGGAAATTGGTAACGGGTATATTGGCAGTGATTATTCCGGCGGCAGTCATTATATTCAGCATCGTTATCCAGCCGGATCAGACACTGATCGAACCTTATCAGCAAACGAGAATTTATGCATGGCTGTATCCAGAAAAATATTCAACGGCAGAAGCATACCAACAGCTGAACTCCATGATGGCTATCGGTTCCGGGCAGCTCCATGGAAAGGGATACGATACGAATGTCATCAGTTCCGTCAAGAATGGTAATTTTATTTCAGAGCCTCAGACAGACTTTATTTTTGCGGTGATTGGTGAAGAATTTGGCTTTATCGGTACTTGTACGGTCATTGTGCTGATCATTCTGATCACGCTGGAATGCCTGTGGGTCGCAAGAAGGGCAAAGGATCTGGCAGGAAGTATTATTGCGGCGGGAATGGCAGGCCTGATCGGCTTTCAGGGCTTTTTAAATATTGGGGTAAATACAGGCCTTTTGCCGAATACAGGAGTGACTCTTCCGTTCGTCAGCTATGGACTGACATCTTTGGTCAGTTTATATATCGGAATTGGTTTTGTTTTAAATGTGGGATTACAATACAAAAAAAATTAACAGATGAGAGAGGGTATGAGAATTATGAATATTGCACTGATTGCACATGATGCAAAAAAGCAGCTTATGCAAAATTTTTGTATTGCATATAAGGGTATCTTAAGCAAAAATGATTTATACGCGACAGGAACGACTGGACGTCTGATAGAGGAAGTGACCAATTTAAGCGTACACAAATATTTAGCCGGTCATTTGGGCGGGGAACAACAGATCGGAGCCCAGATTGAACATAATGATATCGATCTTGTTATTTTCCTCAGGGATCCGCTGGCGCCTAAATCCCACGAACCCGATGTAAATAACGTCATGCGCCTGTGTGACGTACACAACATTCCTTTGGCAACCAATCTTGCTTCCGCGGAACTATTAATCAAATCATTGGACAGAGGAGACTTAGAGTGGCGTGAAATGTACAAATAGAAAAAATCTGCTCTTCGGCACAGGCATGCTTTTGATCATGGTATCCCTTACCGGGTGCGGAAAGAAAACATATGATATGGCGTACTCGCCGAATTATCCAGTCAGCAGCTACCGCATGGATATGGTAGAAGAAAGCGGCGATACTGCCACGCCCTTTGCAAAAGAACTGTGCGTGGCAGACGGCGATGTAACGGAAAACACGGAAGTGGATATGTCCCAGGCAGGGGCAGCCGCCTTGTTTTCCATGGATGATAATAACACGATATATGCGAAAAATATCTACGAGCAAATGGCTCCGGCCAGCCTTACAAAAGTCATGACGGCGTTGGTCGCTTTGAAACACAGCTCGCCGGACGATATGCTGACTGCGTCTGCTAATGTAAAAATCACGGAATCCGGAGCGACAAAATGCGGGTTAAAAGAAGGAGATCAGATGACCATGAACCAGGCGCTGCACGCTTTGCTGATCCATTCCGCCAACGATGCGGCAATCCTCATTGCGGAAGGTGTTGCCGGCTCCGTAGAGGCTTTCTGTGAAATGATGAACGAAGAGGCGAAAGCGCTTGGCGCTACTAACTGTCACTTTGTGAATCCCCATGGACTTACGGCGGAGGATCATTACGTTACCGCCTATGATATGTACCTGATCTTCAACGAGGCTTTGAATTATCAGCTGATCGGCGAAATCATCAGCCAGCCTTCCTACACTACGGTTTATAAAGACAAGGACGGCAAGGACAAGGAACTCAGCATCAGTTCTTCCAATCTCTACCTCAGGGGAGAGAAAGACATGCCGGGATCCATTACGGTAATCGGAGGCAAAACAGGTACTACCAATGCCGCCAAAAACTGCCTGATCCTTTTATCCCGCAGTTCTTCGGGTAAATCCTATATTTCGGTCATATTGCGTTCCGAATCAAGAGAAACCCTTTATGATGAAATGACGGATTTATTAAATGAAATAAAGAATTAACAGTTGTTTTTTAAGATAATATAAACTATAATAAAGATAAGTCTACCAATTAAATCGATTTGTTCAGACTGAATTTACTTTAGGAGGGTTCACCGATGGTTCAATTAATCGCAGGCAATAAGGGAAAAGGAAAGACAAAATATTTACTGGACAAAGTAAACGCTGAAGTAAAAACTGCGTCAGGAAATATTACATATTTGGACAAAAGCACAAAACATATGTTTGAGTTGAATAATAAAGTACGTTTAATCAACGTTTCCGATTATTTTATTACAAGCAGTGATGAATTTCTCGGATTCATCTGTGGTATCATTTCACAGGATCATGATCTGCAGCAAATGTATTTTGACAGTTTCCTGAAAATTGCCTGTCTGGAGGGAAAAGACATTAGCCAGACAGTAACAAAATTAGAAAAAATCGGAGAGGCATTTGGTGTGGATTTCATTGTAAGTATCTCTCTGGATGAGGATGAGCTTCCGGCAGATATGAAATCAAAAGTCACGATATCTCTTTAATCATAGACGGATAGCTGTTTTCCGGTATGTTTTCGTATAGTCATAAGCCTCGGATTCTGGCCGGGGCTTTTTTGCAGGTTTGCAGGAGGTTTTTCATTGGCTGACCAAAATCCCAATAAAATAACTAAATACAGAAGACCATTGAACATAAATATAGGAATGGTTATTTTCGCCGTTATTTTTATTTATATTGTAATCTGCGTATTTATGTATTTTACCTCCAAGCACATTGTTTGGTATGAAGTTCAGGCAGGTTCCCTTTCTACAAATAATACTTATGAGGCCATTGCTATCAGGGATGAAACAATTGTAAACGCTACGGACAACGGATATGTCAATTATTTTGCAAGAGAAGGGGCAAGAGTTGCCGTAGGCGACCTTGTTTATACGGTAGACGAATCTGGCAAACTAAACGATTATATAGGGATCAGTTCTACAGGCGAAAATTCCTTATCCCAAACGGATCTTGCCGAATTAAAGTCGGATATTGTAGGCTTTGCCAACAGTTTTGACCGTCGCCGCAATTTTAATTCCGTATATGATTTTAAGTATGAAATGGAAGGCAATGTTCTGAAACTTTCCAATTACAATATATTGGAAAGCATTGAATCCATACAGGCATCCGAACTGACCGGACTCATTAAACAGTGTACGGCCGTCTTGCCCGGAATTATCATTTATTCGACGGACGGCTACGAAGACCTCACATTGGAAATGATGACGGCTGAAATGTTTGACAAAAAGAATTACGAAAAAACCCAGCTTCTCAGCAACGACCTTGTAGCGGCAGGAGACCCCGTATACAAAATATCCTCTAATGAAGACTGGTCTTTAGTCATCCAGGTAGATAAAGCACGCGAAGAAGAACTCTTGAAAGCGGAATATGTCAGGGTTCGTTTCCTGAAAAACCAGGAAGTATCCTGGGGAAAAGTAGAATCCTTTACCAACGAAAAAGGGGACATTTTTGTCAAATTGACTTTTACAAATTCCATGATCACTTTCTGCAACGAACGCTTTGTAGATATCGAGCTGATCCTGGAAGACGAAACGGGGCTGAAAATTCCTAACTCATCTATTGTGGAAAAAGAATTTTTTATCGTTCCCAAGGGTTACGTCACAAAAGGAGGAAACAGCAATGCATCCGGTGTCCTTCGGGAAGCATATACGGAAGAAGGCGAGGCCACGACAGAATTTGTAGAAGCCTCTATTTATAATGAAACAGAAGAAGAATATTATCTTGACGGCGCATCTCTCCGGATCGGTGAATATATCGTTATGCCGGAAACTTCCGAAAAGTATGCATTGAGCAAGCGTGGAAGCTTAATCGGCGTATATAATATTAATAAAGGATATGCTGATTTTAAACAGATCAATATCTTATATAACAATGACGAATATTCCATCGTCCAGTCCAATACTTCTTACGGATTAAACGTGTATGATTATATTGTACTAGATGCAACAACCGTCAGCGAAGATGAACTGATTCATTAAAAGGAGGGGAACCATGAATACGGTCGCAGAAAACATATGCCATGTGGAAAACAATATCAGCTCTTCCTGCCAGAAAGCAGGACGCGATCCAAAGGAAGTCACTCTGATCGCAGTCAGCAAAACCAAACCGGTTTCTGCTCTGATGGAAGCGTACCAATGCGGATGCCGGCATTTTGGAGAAAATAAAGTTCAAGAGCTGGTGGATAAATATGAACAGCTGCCCAAAGATATTAAATGGCATATGATAGGGCATTTGCAAAGAAACAAAGTAAAGTATATCGTAGATAAAGCATATTTGATCCACGGGGTAGATTCTCTGAGGCTGGCGGAAGAAATCAGCAAAGAAGCGTTGAAAAAGGGCGTTACCGCCCATATTCTCATAGAGGTGAATCTTGCCGGGGAAGAAACCAAGTTCGGAGTGTCGGCGGCAGAAGCCGAAGACCTGGTGAGAAAAATTTCTTTATTGCCGTCGATTCAGACAGAAGGCTTGATGATCATAGCACCATATGTAGAAAATCCTGAAAAAAACAGGCAATATTTTGTAGGGCTTCATCAATTATCTGTTGACATAAGTGAGAAAAACATTGATAATGTTAATATGAATGTTTTGTCAATGGGAATGACTGGAGATTATATGGTAGCGGTAGAAGAAGGGGCTACTTATGTCCGGGTAGGGACAGGCATATTTGGAGAACGGCATTATGAAACAGTCTGAATGCCGATATAAGGAGATTTATTAAGCATGGGAGTAATGGACAAGTTTTTAAATTATATGAAACTAAACCCGGAAGAAGACGATTATTATGACGATGACTACGATGAACCGGATTATGAAGTAAAAGCACCGAAAAAGAACACTGTGATGAAAGAGGAACTGGTAGCAGCAGAAGAACCTGTAAAGAAGACCACCCCTAAAATTACTCCTCTGAACAGACAGCCCCGGAAAATGATTGGTGCCGGAATGGAGGTATGTGTCATCAAACCGACATCGGTAGAAGATGCCAGGGAAATTACCGAAACCCTTCTGGCAAACAGAACGGTAGTACTTAATTTGGAAGGACTTGATGTAGATATTGCACAGCGGATCATTGATTTTACTTCTGGTTCCTGCTTCGCTATCAGCGGCAATCTTCAAAAAATATCCCATTACATATTCATTATTACCCCGGCAAGCGTAGATATTTCCGGTGATTTCCAGGAACTGTTGTCGGGTGCTTTTGATGTACCGATTAATAAATAAAAAATATTGATATACGAGGATCTTATGGCACAGAGACTAACGATTAATTATTCAAAAAAACCTTGTTACGATATTATATTCTCTCAAAATTTTCAGGATCTTGCTTTGGAGCTGGAAGCATTGGAAGTCGAGAAACGCCGTGTCTGTATTATAACCGATTCCACGGTAGAAAAATTATATGCCGAAGAAATCGTGCATCTGATAAAAAATAAATGCAGAAAAATATCTGTTTTTTCTTTTCCTTCCGGCGAAGCAAGCAAAACTTTGGATACCGTCCAAAAAGCATATACATTTCTTATTGAAGAAGGTTTTGACCGGAAAGATATCCTGATCGCGTTAGGGGGAGGAGTAGTCGGCGATCTGACTGGTTTTACTGCTGCCACTTATTTGCGCGGAATTGATTTTATTCAAATCCCCACAACTCTTTTAGCCCAGGCTGATAGCAGCATCGGCGGCAAAACAGGTGTGGATCTGGATGGTTATAAGAATATGGTAGGCGCTTTTTATATGCCTAAGTTAGTATATATGAACGTTTCCGTTCTAAAAACGCTGGAAGAAAGACAATATTTTTCGGGATTCGCGGAAATCATGAAGCATGGGTTGATTCGTGATTCTGTTTTTTATGTCTGGCTTTTGGAAAATATGTATGAAATATGCGACAGAGATCCCGATACTTTGGAAGAAATGGTAATCAGAAGCAGCAATATCAAAAAAACGGTCGTAGAGAAAGACCCTATGGAACAAGGCGAACGAGCGCTTCTTAATTTTGGGCACACGATTGGACATGCCCTGGAAAAAGCTAAAAATTTTGCATTGTACCATGGAGAATGTGTTGCTTTAGGCTGTGTTGCCGCCGCCTATATTTCCTGGAAGCATGAACTGCTTACGATGGATGAATATTATGAAATCCGTGACATGTTCGTTCCTTTTCAGCTGCCAATTTCTATAGACCATATCGATCCGGAAGAAATTCTGCGATTGACTAAGTCAGACAAGAAAATGGATGCCGGAAAAATAAAATTTATCCTCTTAAAAAAAGTAGGCAAAGCGGTAATTGATACCTCTGTAACGGATGACGATATACGAAATGCTATCAAAGAAATTTATTTCAGCGATGAAGATATGACAGAATAAAAAATATGAACGACAACTGTGACCAAAATAACAGGGAATTTTGCTTCTTTATAACGGAAGAATGGGAAGATGAAAGAATTGATAAGGCTTTGAGCGGACTTATCGATTTTTTGTCGCGTTCCTATATACAAAAGCTTTTAAAAGATGGACAAGTCAAAGTCAACCACTTGCCGGTAAAAGCAAATTACCGTTTAAAATGTGAGGATGAAATAAGATTCCAAATTCCCTTAGCCATAGAACCGGATATTGTTCCTGAAAAAATACCTTTGGATATTCTTTATGAAGATGAAGACGTACTCGTAGTCAATAAGCCAAAGGGAATGGTTGTTCATCCGGCAGCCGGGCATTGCAGCGGAACACTGGTAAATGCTGTTATGTTTCATTGCCAGGAAAATCTGTCAGGCATCAACGGCATTATGCGTCCCGGAATCGTACATCGCATCGACAAAGATACAACGGGTTCCATCATTATTTGCAAAAATGATTTTTCCCATAATCATATTGCCGAACAGCTAAAAAAACACTCCATAACACGCCGGTATCATGCTATTTGCTACGGAACATTTCTTTCCCAGGAAGGAACTATATCCGCTCCAATCGGCAGACATCCTTTGGACAGAAAGAAAATGGCCGTCAACGAAAAGAATGGGAAATCAGCGGTCACTCATTATAAAGTTTTGCAAAGATTTCATGGTTATACCTATATAGAATGCCGGCTTGAAACCGGACGTACTCATCAAATCAGGGTACATATGGCGAGCATAGGACATCCTCTTTTGGGAGATGAAACCTATTCCGGTGGAAGGAAATCGCCTTTTAAATTAAACGGGCAATGCCTCCACGCAAAAGTCCTTGGCTTTTTGCATCCAAGAACCGGCATATATATGGAGACAGATGCGCCCTTGCCTGAATATTTCGAGCATCTGCTGAAAGTATTACCGGATTGATCATATGGTTTTCAAAAACAGGCATATATAGTTTTAGATTTATATATGTTCTATATTTTATTGAATTTTTTTAATAATTTATATATAATATTTTATAATAGTCTCATAAATATTTGCATATTTGCAAAATAGTTTAAAATTTAAGGAGGGGTTCCATGAATACAATTATTACTATAGGACGGCAGTTTGGCTCAGCGGGCAGGGAAATCGGAGAAAAGGTGGCCGAATATTTCGGAATTAAATGCTATGATAAAGAATTACTGACAAGAGCGGCAAAAGAAAGCGGATTCTGTGAGGAAATGATTAAAAACCACGACGAACGCCCGACGAATTCTTTTCTTTATAATCTGGTAATGGATACATATTCTTTCGGATATAATGCATCTTCTTTTGTGGATATGCCTATCAGCCATAAAGTGTTTTTGGCCCAGTTCGACACGATTAAGAAAATAGCAAGCGAAGGCCCTTGCATTATTGTAGGCCGTTGCGCGGATTATGCCTTAAGCGAATTTTCCAACTGTGTTCATCTGTTTATTTATGGTGAAAGCGATACAAAGACAAAACGCATTATGGAAAGATATCACCTGACGGAATCAAAAGCAAAAGATATGATTACCAAAAAAGATAAACAGCGCCAGAGTTATTATAATTATTATTCCTCAAAGAAATGGGGACGTGCCGACAGTTACGATCTATGCATTAACAGCAGCATCCTTGGCATAGAAGGAACAGTAAAGCTGATCACCCAGTTCGTAGAAGATTTTGAAAGTAAAAACCAATAAGCGAAAGAGGCTAAAACTTATGGCATGTTTTAGAATACATACGGACCGTCTTCGGAAAGGAATGATCATTAAAAGCGATGTTTATACAAGAACAGGCGTAACCCTTGTTCCTATTAATACGCCCGTAACCAAAGACGTAGTTGCACTTTTAACAAGACATTTTATAGATTATGTCATGGTAGACTATCAAGCGACTGCCTCCTGTCTGGAAGATATTCCTTCTCCGGAGTCAGTACCGAAAGTAGGACAGCAGCAGATAGAGGTTTTCCAGGAAAAATTCCAAATTGCAGAAACAGCCCTGTCTGAGAACTTAATCAATGTTGTTACAAACGAAAAGGATTTGGATGTTCCGCTTCTTCTTGATACGTTAAACAGCATTGTAGATAATTCGGAAAATGAAGTCAATCTTTGTAATATGCTGTTTGCCATGCAAAAAAAAGCGGAAGGTTTGTACACTCATTCCATCAACGTCGCTCTCTGGGGGCAGGTGCTGGCGAAATGGATGAATCTAAAGCAAGAGGATATTGAACTGGTAGGAACAGCCGGACTTCTTCACGATATCGGGCTGCTAAAATTGAACAATTCCCCGGAGCTTCCTCCAAATTTTACTTTTCATGCGGAAATGGAAGGCGGCCCTTATACAAAACATGCCGTATTCGGATATAATCTGCTGAAGGATAAAAATATCGACATAAAAGTAAAACAGGCTGTTCTAACGCACCATGAGCGTCAGGACGGTTCCGGTTTCCCTTTGAAAGTGACAAAAGAAAACATTAATTATATTTCCCGGATTAT
The DNA here is from genome assembly GCA_000403275.2 of Lachnospiraceae bacterium 28-4. GTDB lineage: Bacteria > Bacillota > Clostridia > Lachnospirales > Lachnospiraceae > Kineothrix. Next base: position 1,100,867 of record KE159598.1, on the reverse strand, counting down.
AGCCATCGCGGATACCTATGATACGATGATTATGGTAGAGGAAGGAGTAAAAACCCGGTCGCCATTTTGGCTTTTAAAACATCTGGAAGATACCGGATACCAAAAATATGACTCCAATATGCTGATGACATTTATTTCACATGTCACCAATAATTTTATTCGCCATAAAGTTCGATTAAGCAACGGCTTAATTGGCCAGATCGTTTTAATCAACAAATTTAACCTGACAAGGCCTTTGATTCAGATTGGGAATAGTTTTATCGATTTGTCTGTGCGCAAAGATATTGGAATCCAGGAGATTTTGGATTGAGGCGGGGGGATTGATTGTGGCGCTCAACTATTCGCAAAAGACAAGTTTAACGAATAGTTGACGCTGGTTTTTGGGATTGGAGCGTTTTTAGGGTTTTGGGGCGTCAACTAGTTCGTTAAACTTGCGGTGGGGGGATTTTTTTGTTGCTTCTTTGTTTCTTTGTTTTTTTCCTTCCTGATCCCTTCCTTTTTTATTTTTTCCTTTTTTTATTTTTCCTTTTTGTTTTCCGTTCTTTATTTTTTCTTTTTCCTCTTTTTTCTTTGATTAGGGGTTAGCGTTTTTCTTGGTAATCTCGTTGATGGTTTTTAGGGGTGTTGTATTTGGTTATATATTTATAGGTGTATTTACTTTTACTTGGGGAATTGGTGGAATTGTTTCTATCTGTACTTCTTTTGTAAATGGTTTCTCTGGTTTGAGAGGTGGATTTATATCTGTCGTAAGTTCTGTGGAATTCTTCTACCGAGCTGAATTGGTTTTCTTTTTTTCTTTTGATTTGACCTAAAAATACGATAAGGTACATGATAAAAAATGCGGCAAGTACAATAATGATGCTTGTCATTTTGGTCAACTCCTTTCTATTTCATTCGAATCCAGTAAAATAGTGAATGGGCCGTCGTTGGTAAGGGATACTTGCATATTGGCACCGAATTCTCCCTGTTGGGTATTGGGAAATTGTTCCCGGCATTTTTCCAATATGTAATTATAAAGTTTTTTGGCCATTTCCGGTGATCCGGATCGGATAAAAGAAGGCCGATTGCCTTTTTTGCAATCGGCATATAAAGTAAATTGTGAAATAATTAACAAATTGCCGTTCACTGTTTTTAAATCCAGATTTGTCTTTCCGTTTTCGTCTTCAAATATTCGTAATCCAATTAGCTTTTTGATCATTTTATCCGCTGTCTTTTCCGTGTCCTGTTCGCAGATCCCGACAAAAACCAATAAGCCTTGTTCAATACTTCCTGCTATTTCTCCATGAATGCTGACTTTTGCACTTTTTACTCTCTGTATTACAAAACGCATCACTTATCCTCCTCTTCTTCCGGTAATGTATGATCCGTATTATTATTGCGGAAAAAATGATGAATAATGCTTTTCGGCCTCGTCTTTCCATCGCCTGAAGAATCGTCAGATGATGATTTTGACCTTCCCTCCGCTTTATATGGAATAAATTCCCCTTCTTCAATGGTGCCTACATTTAAATAGTCCTTCGTATCGGTAGGCAGCTCTTTTTTAAGCAGAAGCTGGTTGACAATGGCCCTGATTCCTGCATAGATGACCGCAAAGATCGGGACTCCGGCAATCATGCCTAATATTCCGAAAATACCTCCGAATAATGTAATCGAAAATATCACCCAAAATCCTGACAATCCGGTGGAATTCCCGAGAATCTTAGGGCCGATCACATTTCCGTCAAACTGCTGCAATACCAGGATAAAAATAATAAAATATAAGCATTGCAAGGGATCAACCATCAGTATGAGCAGAGCGCTCGGAATGGCGCCAAGGTAAGGACCGAAAAAAGGAATAATATTTGTTATGCCTACGATCACGCTAATTAATATGGCATATGGAGTTCCCATCAGGCTCGTTCCAAAAAAGCATATAATTCCAATGATAATAGAATCAATCACCTTTCCTACCATAAAACCGCTGAATGTTCTATGGGTAAAGCGCACATCGGAAATAATTGCATTGGCACTGTTTGTCTCAAACAGGGCATAAACTATTTTTTTCGCCTGTCCGGCAAACAATTCCTTGCTTCCCAGAATATAGATCGAAATAATAAAACCGAGGATCAGATTCCATAAGCCTTTCAGAAAGGTAAGAAAACTTAGGGAAATGTCTTTAATTAACTCATTCATTTTGGGAAGTAAACTCAAATTAAGAAAATTATTTAATTCTATAGAATAATTATCCATCACTTCTATAACTGCCGCTTCAATATCAGGATTATCAGCCAGAAGTTTTTTCACCCAAATCGTCAGATTATTGACATAAATGGGGAACTGGAGAACGATGCTTTGAATACTGTTGACCAACTGTGGAATGATCATGGCAAAAAAACTATATACCACGAAGCCTACAATAATGACTGTCAGAATGATGGAAATTATTCTGATCTTTTTTCTGCCGCGTTCATTAACATCTATATGATATCTTATGCACAACGGTATCAGGCACCGCTTTTCAACTCCGTTTAATATCGGGGTAAGCAGATAAGATAAAAGCAACCCGTCTAAAATAGGCATAGTGACCGAAACAAATGTATGGAATCCACTGGAAATACTTTCCCTGTGGAACAATAAATAGTAGAAAAAAATACTTGCTGCAATAACAGAAAATGCAGTCATGCCCCAATGGATATACTTTTTGTCAATGCGAAACTTCATAGAAATTTACCTGGCCTTTCTTGTCATTACCCATTAAAATTATAGCACACTCTTTTCTATAAAGATATTATAAAACAGAAAAAGATATGGAAATAGTGTGAATTTTTTGTTCAAAATGATATAATAAAACAGATGTCATACAAAAAACAATAGAAAAAGAACGGATTGAAAAATAATGAAACTACAACAAGTATTTAGTTATGTAAGAAAAGCGATCGACGATTATCATATGATTGAAGAAAATGACAAGATCGCTATAGGTATCTCAGGAGGCAAGGACAGTCTTACGCTGCTGTATGCCCTGCATGGCCTGCAGCGTTTCTATCCAAAACATTTTGATATTCATGCCGTAACGGTGGATCTTGGTTTCCAAAACCTGAATCTGGAAGAAATAAAGACTCTTTGCAGCTCTCTCGGGGTGCAATACCATATCATAGAAACAGATATTGCCAAAATTATATTTGAAGACAGGAAAGAAAACAACCCATGCTCGCTATGTGCAAAAATGAGAAAAGGTGCGTTGAACGACGCCATTAAAGCGATCGGATGCAATAAAGTGGCTTATGCCCATCACAAAGATGATGTTGTGGAAACAATGCTCATGTCTCTGATTTTTGAAGGAAGATTCCATACGTTTTCACCAGTAACTTATCTTGACAGAACAGGACTTACTGTCATACGGCCTCTCTTATACATGAATGAGGCCGATGTCATCGGTTTTATCAACAAATATCAGGTTCCGGTAGTAAAAAGCCCTTGCCCCGCCGATGGAAATACAAAGAGGGAATATATCAAGGAACTGTTAAAGCATCTGAACCAGGAAAATCCGGGTGTGAAAGAGAGAATGTTCACGGCGATCCATAACGGTAATCTGAAAGGATGGTCTGATTTATAATGGAAAACAGAAAAAATTATCACGAAGAACAAAACAAACTGAATACGGTTAAAATGAGAAACGTATTATCCGAACTCCCCCCGTTCTGTAAACAATTCTTCCGTGGAATTGAGAACAACACTTCCTCCAGAACAAGACTTGCTTATGCTTATGATTTGAGAGTATTTTTTGAGTACATGAAAAAAAGCAATCCTTATTGCAGTAAAATGGAAATCAAAGATTTTCCCCTGTCTGTTCTGGAAAGCATTACGAGGGAAGACATTGAAGAATATCTGGAATATATCTCCTATTATCATAAAGACAGCCGGGAAATTACCAATGAAGAACGGGGAAAATCGCGTAAGCTCGCTTCTCTCCGCAGTTTTTATAATTATTTCTACCAAACTGAGCAGATCGAAAAAAATCCTGCCATTTTGATTCCTATGCCAAAACTACACCAGAAAGAAATCGTCCGTCTGGATACCGATGAAGTCGCTATCCTGCTGGATCAGGTAGAGGACGGAACCAATCTTACGAAAAGCCAGAAAAAATACCATGAAAAAACAAAAACCAGGGACACCGCCCTGCTCACTCTTCTCCTTGGAACAGGCATCCGCGTATCCGAATGCGTCGGGCTGGATATGGAAGATGTGGATTTTAAAAATAATGGAATCAAAATTCGGAGAAAAGGCGGATATGAAACGGTCGTTTATTTTGGAAAAGAAGTCGAACAAGCGCTGCTGGAATATATCGAACAGCGCAAACATACGATTCCTTTATCCGGCCATGAACATGCTCTTTTTTTGTCCATGCAAAACCGCAGAATCACTGTAAGAGCGGTGGAAAACCTGGTAAAAAAATATGCCTCAAATGTAACTACCCTAAAGAAAATAACGCCTCACAAGTTAAGAAGCACCTACGGTACTTCCCTGTACCGTGAAACAGGCGATATCTACCTGGTAGCCGATGTCCTTGGGCATAAAGATGTTAATACTACCAGAAAGCATTATGCAGCACTGGAAGATGAAAGAAAACGCAAAGCTGCTAATGCTGTCAAATTGAGAGAACCTTAACAGTCAAAAAAGAGTTTATCCGTCAGAATACCGTTGATTCATAGATGGCCTTAAAAAAAATATGGAATAACCAGATACATCCCTTCTGTAATACGGTCATCCTGAAGGCCGTTCATCCTCATCACTTCTTCTATATAGGAAGAAATATCGTTATCGCCGGAATTCATATTTTGTGAAGCGATAGACCATAAGGTATCGCCTTTCTCAATCATAACGCTTTTATAATATTTACATACTTCGTCTTCCGTTTCCGTTTTTGCATTGGATGAAAAGCCACAGACGGCAAAAGATATAATGACGATCATACAAAAGGTAAAAAAGGCCGCTAATAGCTGTCTTTTTTGCCTTTTTTTTCTTCTTATACCGCTTTTGCTTTTATAGCCATATGCCGTTTCCTTTTTTCCTTGATTCCTATTCATCATTTACCCTCTCTTTATCCATACCATCTTATATATCCGATCAACATATCCAAACAAGAACATCCGAACAAATGTTGCGAACGTTTGTTCTTCATGTTTGCATTATACAGAACATATATTCTGTTGTCAATATATTACAGAAAAAAATCGAACAAATTTTTGGAATATATGTTTGCTTTTTACTCTTTTCTATGCTATACTTTTAAACAAAGCTGGAAACATTGCAAAGACTATGAATGATATGGAGGAATTTATTGCATGGGGTACGGAAAAATTTCCAAGAAACAGAGTGAAATATTAGAATTTATTAAAGATTCTATATTAACAAAAGGCTATCCTCCCGCTGTGCGGGAAATATGCGAAGCGGTTCATCTAAAATCAACGTCTTCCGTTCATTCCCATTTAGAAACTTTGGAAAAAAACGGATACATACGCCGTGATCCAACGAAGCCCCGAGCTATTGAAATATGTGACGACAGTTTCCAAACGGTGCGAACCGAAATGGTAAGCCTGCCGGTAGTAGGCCGTGTTGCGGCCGGCCAGCCTATTCTTGCAGAGGAAAATGTAGAAAGTTATTTTCCTATACCTGCCGAATTTGTTCCTTCCGGCGAATCTTTTGCCTTAAAGGTAAAAGGAGATTCCATGATAAACGCTGGTATTTACAACGGAGACCAGATTTTTGTCAACTGTTGTAGTACGGCTTCCAATGGCGATATTGTCGTTGCTTTAGTGGAAGATTCTGCAACGGTCAAAACTTTTTATAAGGAAGACGGCCATATACGGCTGCAACCGGAAAATGATACTATGGACCCAATTATTGTAGATGATTGTCAGATTCTTGGTAAAGTGTTTGGTATTTTCCGTTTATGCCAGTAATTATTGTAAATCGAGTAGAGAAGATTCATCTTCCCTACTCGCCGCGCGGGGTGCGTGCAGCAAAGCTGCTAATTTCCTTACGCACCCCTGCGCATAAAAAGAGGATTACAGGGCTCTTTAAAACCCTGAATCCTCTTTATCTTCTTTTATAAAAGTATTTATTATTTACAACCAGTTATCATTTCCAGCTGCCATTTGCTCTTAACGGAATCTGACCTTAAGATACGCCTGAATTTCCTCTACACAACGTTCAAAGCCAAGCTTAGAACTGTCAAGGCACAAGTCATAATTTCTCGCATCCGTCCATTCCCTTCCTGTATAGAACTTATAATATTCTGCCCTGCGTTTGTCTGTCTTAGCAATATATTTTTCAAGTTCTCTGGAAGACATGCTTACTTTCTTTGCCGCCTGTTCCATGCAATAATCCTTCGGTGCATGAATGAATACACTTAACACATTATCATAATCTTTCAACACATAATCCGCGCAACGACCGATCATCACGCAGGACTCCTCTTCCGCCAACTGTTTAATGACCTTTGCCTGATAATTGAATAAATTATGATCGGAAACGAAATCATCGCTTTCCGGAGGAATCAGCTGGCCGTTATAGACTTTTTTTACCATTTTAAACAGCTTGGTCATTTTTATTTTTTCATCCGCGTTTACAAACAGCCTTTCATTAATTCCGCTGTCTTCCGACGCCAGCTTAATCAGCTCTTTATCGTAATAATGAATGCCCATATCCTTTGCCAGCATCTCGCCGATCGTACGCCCGCCGCTTCCATACTGCCTTGCGATCGTAATCACTACTTTCTTATCCATACCTTTTACCTCCTAAAATATCCCACTATCTCTCAGGCTTCCCCAAGATATGCTTTCTTAATGGAATCATCATTCAAAAGGTCGCCCGCCTTGCCTTCCAATACAATCCTGCCTGTTTCCAGCACATAAGCCCTGTCAGCAATAGAAAGCGCTTTCTTTGCATTCTGTTCCACGAGGAGAACCGTAGTTCCACTGGCGCTTACTTCTTTGATTATATCAAAAATCTCATTTACGAATATGGGGGACAGACCCATAGACGGTTCATCCATAAGTATGATCTTAGGATGAGACATCAATGCCCTTCCCATCGCCAGCATTTGCTGTTCACCGCCGCTCAAAGTCCCGGCCATCTGGTTTTGCCGTTCTTCCAGACGTGGAAACCTCTTATATACGGATTGTAATGTTTCCTCTATTTCATTTTTATCCTTTCTCGTATAAGCTCCCATACGAAGGTTCTGAAGAACGGAAAGCTGGGCAAATACTCTCCTCCCCTCCGGGACATGCGCCATTCCCTTAGAAACAATCTTATAGCCGGGAACCTTCGTAATATCCTGCCCTTCGAAAGTGATCGTCCCCGTTTTTGCCGGAAGCAGCCCGGTAATTGTATGGAGCGTCGTCGTCTTACCAGCGCCGTTCGCCCCGATCAGAGCGATAACTTCACCTTCCTTTACGTCGAAGGAAATACCTTTGATCGCCTGGATCATACCATAGTATACTTCCAGGTCCCTGATTTCAAGCATAGCCATTTTCTATTTCTCCCTATTCTCCCAAATATGCCGTAATTACCTGCGGATCATTCAGTACGGTTCCCGTTTTTCCTTGCGTCAGGATACGGCCGAAGTTCAATACCGTCAGCTCCTCGCAAATCCCGGATACCAGCTTCATATCATGCTCGATCAGCAAGATAGTCATATCAAATTGATCCCTGACAAAACGGATTGTATCCATAAGTTCTCCTGTTTCGTTAGGGTTCATGCCGGCCGCCGGCTCATCCAGCAAAAGAAGCTTCGGTTCCGTTGCCAGTGCGCGGGCAATTTCCAATTTGCGCTGCTTTCCGTATGGAAGGTTAGACGCGAGATAATCTGCCTCCGCATCCAGTTCAAATACTTTCAGAAGTTCCATGGCGCGTTCATTCATTTCTTTTTCTACTTTATAATATTTTGGAAGGCGTAAGATTCCCTCTATCGTAGAATAATGATAATGATTATGCAGCCCTGCCTTTACATTATCGAGTACCGTCAGTTCTTTAAAGAGGCGGATGTTCTGAAAAGTTCTGGCAATTCCCGACTTATTGATGTCGATCGTCTTTAAGCCGGTAATATCGCGGCCTTCCAGTTTGATGATCCCCTCGTCCGGTTTGTAAACGCCGGTCAATAAATTAAAAACCGTCGTCTTTCCGGCACCGTTTGGTCCAATCAATCCGTATAATTGGCCTTTCTTTATTTCTATGTTAAAATCATCCACAGCCCTCAGTCCGCCAAAGGAAATGGTTAAATTTTTCACTTCAAGCAATGTCATATTATTTAACCCCCTTTTCTTTTTTGGAATAGCGTTTCAGCCCTTCTTTCCACTCGATCGCCTTCGGACTCCAGTTCAGAAGCATCATAGCGATTAAGACGATCGCATAAATTAGCATACGGTAATCGCTGAGTCCCCGTAAAAGTTCGGGAAGCAGCGTGAGAATGACTGCTGAAATAATGGACCCCCTTATATTCCCGATGCCGCCAAGAACTACAAACACAAGGATCATAATGGACATATTGTAACCAAAGTTTTTAGGCAAAGCCGTCAAAGTTGACAAATTGTGGGCATAAAGGACTCCTGCTACCCCCGCGATCGATGCGGATATGGAAAAAGCCATTAATTTGTACTTTGTTATATTGATTCCGATGGATTCCGCCGCAATGCGGTTATCCCTGATCGACATGATGGCGCGTCCATCCCTTGAATTGATCAGGTTTAATATAATAAGCAGAGATATAAATATCAAAATAATACCGATCGTGAAGCTGGCGTCATGGGGAGTTCCCGTAATTCCCTGTGCCCCGTTGATAATAACCTGCCCTTCCGGATCCAAATGCAAGGAAATAGAGTCCTTCATAGAAAAATGGAAGCCATTCTTATCCTTTCCTATATAAAGTACATTCACAAGGTTTTTAATAATTTCTCCAAAAGCCAAAGTAACGATGGCCAGATAATCACCTTTCAGCCTTAATACAGGAATGCCGATCAATATTCCAAATATTCCCGCAACGGCCGCTCCTATCAAAAGAGCCGCAAAAAACCTCAGCCCGTCCGGCATGGCGCCATCCATGCATTTCGAGAAGAATGCTCCTGAGAATGCCCCCACACACATAAATCCGGCATGTCCGAGACTCAGTTCCCCTAAAATGCCCACCGTCAGATTCAGGGAAATTGCCAACATCACATAAATGCAAAGAGGAACAAGAAGCCCCTTCATAAGACTGGAAATATTTCCGGTCGCTAAAAGCACCTGCACTGCAAGATATGCAAACAGTACTATTAAATATGTGATTAGATTATTTTTTGTCGTTTTCGCTATTTTCATTTTTTTCATGGCTGCTTTTACACCTTCTCTTGTATATTCTTTCCTAATATGCCCGTCGGTTTTACAAGAAGGACAACAATCAGAACGGCAAAAACGATCGCATCTGCCATTTGAGAAGAAATATACGCCTTTCCAAGAATTTCAATGATGCCCAAAAGAATTCCTCCTATCATTGCTCCCGGTATAGAACCGATCCCTCCGAATACGGCTGCCACGAAGGCTTTGATTCCCGGCATCGCCCCCGTATAGGGAGTCAGGGAAGGATAAGCGGAACATAACAATACGCCGGCTACTGCCGCAAGCGCGGAACCAATCGCAAAGGTAAGGGCTATCGTGCCGTTCACGTTAATTCCCATCAGCTGGGCTGCTCCTTTATCCTCCGAAACGGCCAGCATCGCCTGCCCGGCTTTCGATTTATGGACAAATAAAGTAAGGCAGACCATAATAACGATTCCTGTTATGATCGTCACGATCGTTTCTCCGGATATGATCAACTGTCCATCCGCAAGCTTTAACGGACTTATCGTAACAACGGACGTAAATGATTTGGTATTTGCTCCGAAAATAAGCAGCGCTACATTCTGTAGCAGGTAACTTACGCCGATTGCCGTGATCAGTACTGCCAGCGGCGACGATGCATTACGGAGCGGTTTATAAGCTACGCGTTCAATCAGCATCCCCAGCGCCGTACAGATCACGACAGCTGCCAGAATCCCCAGAACAGGCGGAAGTCCTAATGTACTTACTATAGTGAATACGGCAAAGCCGCCCACCATAATAACATCCCCATGGGCAAAGTTCAACATCTTGGCAATCCCGTACACCATTGTATATCCCAAAGCAATGATCGCATATACGCTGCCAAGGCTAATACCGTTGATCAAATAAGAAATAAAACTCATAAGAAACACCTCTTCGCTATTTTGTACATTGTAAAAAATTATATCATTAATTTTCTCTATTATCAAGAAATAACCTTATAATAAGAAAAGGGATGTAAAAGCTCCGCTTCCGCAAAGCTTTCAAGCATCCCTCTCTGGCTGCACACCAGCCTGCCGGTTCCCTGTCAGTTCCCTGCAAGCCGGACTTTATTACATTGCCGTATAAACGCCATCTTTGATCTGGACTGCTTTGGGTGCTTTATCCGGTTCTCCTGATGCATCCCATGTCATGCCCACGCCGGTAAGGCCATCCAGTGTAATTTCAGTCATTGCGCCTTTCATAGCCTCGCAGATCGCATTCATATCCATATCAGGTGTAATACCTGCCTTTTCGCCCGCCGCTTTGATCGCATAGATCGCATCATAAGCATCTGCTGCGAACTGGTTCGGCGTATCGCCAAATTTTTCTTTATACGTCGTTACGAAGTTCTGTGTCAGTTCGTCTTCTGCATCTGCTGCAAAGGGTGTAAGCAGCATAACGCCTTCTGCCAGGGATGTATCAAAATTCTCTACATTAAGAATACCGTCCAGCCCATCACAGCCAAAGAAAATCGGGCTGTATCCCATGGTGGATGCCTGGGAAAGAATCAGGGAAGCTTCCGTATAATAGATCGGCAGAAATACCAGTTCAGCGCCCGCATCTTTTGCTTTCTGAAGCTGTACGGAGAAGTCTGTCTTATTATCCGCCGTAAAAGCTTCTGCGGAAACAATTTCAAAAGGCTGGTTTGCCGCTTCTGATGTAAATTTCTCATAAATCCCTGAAGAATAGATATCGGAACTATCATAAATAACCGCTACTTTGGAAGCGATTGCATTTTCACCGATATATAAAGCCGAAGCCGCTCCCTGGTTCGGGTCGGAAAAACATACGCGGAATGCGTTATCATATTTTACGCAATCAACGGCAGAACCGGAAGGAGTAAGCTGGAACATATTGTCTTCCGCCGTATTTTCCGCTACCGCAATGCTACATCCGCTGGTAACGGTACCCATCAGCATCTGCATGCCCCAGTCCTTCAATGTATTATATGCATTTACGGATTTTTCCGCATCGCATTCATCGTCTTCAAACTTAAACTCAATCGGAACCCCGTTGATGCCGCCGGCAGCATTAATTTCATCCACGGCAAGCTGTGCCGCATTCTGTACGGCAAGGCCATATACGGCAGCACTTCCCGTCGTAGGTCCGATACCGCCAATTTTAAAAGCCCCTGCAGCAGCCGTATCACCGCCTGTTTCCGATGCTGCTTCTTCCGCAGCAGGTGCAGAATCTGCTGTCTGTGTTCCGGCATCCGCATTTCCACAGCCCGCGAATAAAGCCGCAGTCATTGCCGAAGCCATAACAACACTCATGACTTTGTTAAACTTTTTCATAATTTTTCCCTCCTGAATATTTTTAAATGGAAAAAAGTTCTCCATTTCTGAATTATATTACTCTCTATCAAAATCTTTGTCAATGTTATTTTAAACATTTTATTCACATTTCATGAAAAAAAACTTTATTTTTATGCATGAAAAATCATTTTTCGGACAGAATAAAGGCGAGAGGAAACTTTCACTTCGCATTGAGAATGATTATGAATGGAGGTTTTTATAATGAATCATAAAGCATTGGATTTTACCGCCTTGACAATCGCCATTATAGGCGCTGTAAACTGGGGGCTGATCGGCTTCTTCAGTTTTGACCTCGTGGCGTTCATTTTCGGCAATATGTCATGGTTTTCAAGAATTGTGTATGCATTAGTCGGTATCTGCGGCCTGTATCTTATTTCATTTTATATGTATACAGGCAACTCTTCCGGCGAATCGGCATAGCATCCGGAAAACCAGATTCCGAGCATGCAGCTGAAAAACAAATAAAAAAATGGCGCCGGTCATCCGGCGTCATTTTTTTATTCTTTTACAATCATATTCATCCATACCCCTTTTTTGATCAGGATATAACCGATCAAACACTTGATAATATCAATGAATTGGCAAATGAAATAAAGTGGTATAATATGCATTCCCGTGTATCTGGACAGAATATACGCCAGAGGAATATTAACCAGCCACGTATAAACGCTGTCAAAGAAAAAGGTAATCAATGTCTTTCCACCGGAACGTAAGGTAAAGTAAGCCACATTTACAAAAGCATAAATAGGCATACACGCGGAGGACACAATAATAAACCGTGCCGCAAGCCCTCTGATTTCCTCCGTGGTGTTATAAATCATCGGGAAAAGAGGTGCAAAAATGGAAAGACAAATGCCAATGACCGCACATCCACCTACGGAAAAAAACATCAGTTTCCTTACGGCATCCTTTGCTTCTTCCATTTTTCCCGCCCCCAGCAGCTGCCCGATAATAATTCCCACGGAATTTCCAAGTGCAATGAACACTACGTTAAATACATTGGATATGGTGGAGGAAATATTGAACGCCGCCACCACCGAAAGCCCTCTTACGGAATAGCACTGCATCAACACTGCCTGGCCGCTGGACCATAAAGCCTCGTTCACCATGAGCGGAGTTCCCATGACCAGCACTTTGCCGACCAACCCTCCCGGTATCTTCATACTCCGGTAAACTTCTCTAATAAAACCGTTTTTCTCTTTGTTTCTGTGCGTCCACCCCGCAACGATTGCCAGTTCCACAAACCGGGATACGGTAGTCGCAATGGCTGCCCCTTCTACTCCAAGCGCCGGCATGCCGAATTTTCCGAAAATCAATATGTAATTCAAAATTAAATTGACGAATACCGCCACTATCCCTGCCTTCATCGGCAGCATGGTTTCTCCCGTTTCCCGCAAGGTACCAGAGTACGCCTGAATAATGGCAAAAGGCACCAGTTCCACCATCATCACCCGCAAATATTTACGGGCATACAGCAAAGTAGCCTCCAGATCCCCGGTATCTCCGGCCTCATGCAAGTACAGCGAAATCAGCTGCGTGCCAAAACAAGCAAAGGCCAAAAGCCCGGCTGCCGTAATAAACAGACTGAGCCACAGTTTCATGCGGAATGTATCCCTGATTCCCTTTTGGTCTCCGCATCCATAATATTGCGCTGTAAAAATACCTGCGCCGGATACGCCGCCGAAAATACAGAGATTGAAAACCAGGATCAGCTGATTGACGATGGCCACGCCGGACATCTGTTCTGTGCCGATCTGCCCCACCATAATATTGTCTAAAAGACTGACAAAGTTAGTAATCCCATTTTGTATCATGATGGGAACGGCTACGGAAAGAACCATCAGGTAAAATTTCCTGTCTCCTATATATTTTTTCATTGATCCGTAAGTCCTTTATGTCTTATTCTTCCACGTCCTGGAATTCTGACAGGTCTATCTGCCTTCCATCTCGCCAGATGCGCTCCAAGTCGTAGAAGAGTCTGTTGTCTCTGTCAAAAATATGAACGATCACATCGAGAAAATCCATCAATATCCAGTTTGCGGTATCGTATCCTTCCACCTGTTTCAGATTTCCTCCCGCCCTGCCAATCGTTTCCTCTACGGAATCAGCAAGCGCCTGGTTCTGATTATGGTTCGTACCATTGGCGATAATAAAGTAATCGGCAATCACAGATACCTCACTAATGTCAATGACTTCGATATTTTCCGCCTTTTTCTCTTCCAACGCCCTGATCGCAAGACGTGTTATCTCTTTACTGTTCATCCAATTCTCCTATTTTTATAAAAATCATACGTTTTCTGTGTCATCGGATCCACATCGCCTTCCACCGTTCTCAGATAAACGAGCGTATCTTCCAAAATACGGTACAGCGCTTCGTCTATATCTGTAAATGCCAGTTTTCTGATTTCTGTAAGGTTTGGCGCCTGTTTCCTCCCTGGCTCAATATAATCGGCCACATAAATAATTTTTTCCAGCAGAGACATATCCGGCCTTCCCGTCGTATGATTCAAAATCGCATTGACCGTATCGCTGTCGTGGACATGAAATTTCTGCATGGCAATATAACTCCCTACCTTGGCATGCAATAAAAAAGGATTTTTACGTTCAATCTTGTTCACACTAATATTGTGCTTTTCGCAAATGGACAGCCGCTTTTCATTGCTCATACACTTCGCACAATCATGCAAAAGCCCTGCTGTCTGCGCCCTCATAAGATCTTCACCATATCGCATGGCAAGTGCGGCTGCAGTATATTCCACTCCCAGCGTATGCTCAAAACGCTTGGAATCCAAAGTTTTTTCCATTGCTTTCCGGATTTTTTTCAGGTTTGAAGATTTCGCTTCCATATTTCACTTATCCTCCCAATCTGACGTATTTCTCTTTTATTCCATATACAACCGGTATTTTTTTATATATTCGATCACTTTGTCAGGAACCATATAGCGAATCGATCTTCCGTTCCGTATCCTTTCCCTAATATCCGTAGAGGAAAAAGAAATTTCCTTCATTCCGATCAGCCCGATCCTGGCCCCATACTTTTTTTCGAGGCGGTCGATCTGCTCTCGCAAGTCATCATCGTCCTTTCCATCCCTGACGGCGACGAGAATCGTACAATCGCGGAATATGATTTCCGGATTTTTCCACGATTCCATAGCAAAAAGACTGTCCGCTCCTTCGATAAAGAAAAACTCCGTTTCCGGTTCTTTGTCCCGGAAAAGTTCCAGCGTTTCCCAAGTATAGGAATTTCCTTCCCTTTCCACTTCCGCAGAGGAAATGGCAAAAGCCGGATTGTCCGAAACCGCCAGTCGGGTCATCTCCAGACGCATCCATTTATCCGCTATTTCTATCCCATTTTTCATATATGGCAGACCGCTTGGAACGAAGAGTATTTCATCCAAGCCGAAAGCTTCTTTCGCATTCTCGGCCAGAAGCAGATGCCCCATATGAATCGGATTGAAAGTCCCTCCCATTATTCCCGTTTTCTTTTTCCCCATGTCGCTGAAGATCCCCCCTACCAAAAATGAACGAATATTATTCCGGCAAAAAGATTTTTTTATGTTCCTTACTTTCTTTATATAAAATAATTTTTCTTCCGATCACCTGAACCACCTGGGAACGTGTCCGACCTGCCAGCATTTCTGCGATCGCTTTCGGATCATCCATACAATTTTTTAAAACCGCTACCTTTACAAGCTCCCTTGTATTGAAGGCTTCGGAAACCGCCGACGTAAATTCCGGGGTAAGGCTGGACTTCCCAATCTGGAAAATCGGATCCAGATCGTTCGCCAGGCTTTTTAAATAGCTCCTTTGCTTGCTTGTCATAAGTCAATAACTCCTTTATTTATAATAATCGAAGGAAAGCCCGTACATACGGACGGTATCCCCTTCCTGTATTCCAAGAGCCTCCAATTCATCCAAAATCCCATTCTCCTTTAAAAACTTCTGGAAAAAACGGAATCCTCTTTCGGATTCCAGGTTCGTATATCCAAGCATCTTCTCTATACGGGGTCCTTCTATCACATAGGCTTCCTCATCTTCTTCATAAACCACCGTATAAGGCTCCTCCTTTTCCACAAATTCTTCAGGAAAATACTCCCTTTCGAAGATAACCGGCTTGTCATCCATTTTTTCCAAAAGGTTATTTACCGCATAGAGAAGCTCCCTGACGCCCTGGCCGCTCACTGCGGAAATAGGAAACACTTTCATTCCCTTTGGTTCAAACTCGGCCCTGATTCTTCCAATAGGATCTTCTTCGCCGTTCATTCCCATGCCGTCAATGATCATATCCGTCTTATTAGCCGCAATGACCTGCGGTCTGCCCGCTATTTCCGGATTATAAGCTTCCAGTTCCCTGTTGATCGCATAAATATCCTCTACCGGATCACGTCCCTCCGTAGAGGCAGCGTCCACAATATGGATCATTACTTTTGTTCTTTCAATATGACGGAGAAACTCGTGGCCAAGTCCCGCGCCTTCCGACGCGCCTTCAATCAGGCCGGGGATATCGGCGATCACAAATCCTTTGGCATCTTCCAAATCCACGACTCCCAGGTTCGGATTCAAAGTAGTGAAATGATAATTGGCAATCTTGGGGCGGGCATTGCTGACATGGGATAAAAGCGTTGATTTTCCTACATTTGGAAAACCTACAAGCCCTACATCGGCAATTACCTTTAATTCCAGTTGGAGTTCCAGTTCCTTCGCTTCCTGCCCGGGCTGGGCATATTTAGGAGCCTGCATCGTACTTGTGGCATAATGCTGGTTCCCTTTCCCCCCTTTTCCACCTTTCAAAAGGACAAACCTTCTGTTTTCCCCGGACATGTCCGTAATAACCTTTCCGCTTTCCCCTTCCTTGATCACCGTGCCATAAGGTACCTTGATGATCACATCCGTTCCATTTTTGCCGCGGCAGTTTTTCTTATTGCCATTCTCTCCATTTTCTGCGGTATACTTACGGATATGCCTGAAATCGGTCAATGTATTCAGCCCATTGTCCACTTCAAAAATAACGTTTCCGCCATCACCGCCGTCACCGCCGTCCGGGCCGCCGTTCGGCACATATTTTTCCCTGCGGAAAGATACGTGGCCATCGCCGCCTTTTCCGCTTCTTACATATATTTTCGCTCTGTCTGCAAACATTTTATTACCCGCTTTCCTGCTTATATACAAAGAGGCTTCAAACATATTTAGTTTGAAGCCCGGTTTGTTCGCATTATTTCTCTACAGGATATACGGAAGCCTGTTTCCTGTCTCTTCCTTTTCTTTCAAATCTAACTACACCATCTACAAGTGCAAACAACGTGTCGTCGCCGCCTCTCCCCACATTGATGCCGGGATGGATCTTCGTTCCGCGCTGCCTGTACAGAATATTTCCTGCTTTTACGAATTGACCGTCGGCTCTTTTTGCCCCAAGTCTTTTGGATTCAGAATCTCTGCCGTTCTTTGTCGAACCAACGCCCTTTTTATGGGCAAAAAACTGAAGGTTCATATTTAACATAGCCTTACACCTCCTTGAATTTTACTACCAGATACTTATTGCCGTATTGTTCTTCAATCTGCAACAGACCTAGTATCATGGAATCCATAAGAAGCTTTCCTTTCTCGGACAGTGTTCTTTTTATCCGGCAGCGTATGATGCCCGCAGCTTCTTCCGCCTTGATCTCCATATCCTCTTCCGCCAGCTTTTCCATGGAATTAATGGCGTTAATCACGAGGACGGATACGGAAGCGCATACGATATCTTTTCCTTTTACTGCAAAACCGGAATGTCCTTTACAGGTAAACCCTTTATATTCTCCATTTTCTGATTTTCTAATAATAATTTCTGTCATTTCCAAGCATTATTAAGCATTGATCTTATCAATTTTAACCTGAGTGTATGCTTGTCTGTGTCCATTTTTCTTATGATAGCCGGTTTTTCTCTTATATCTGTAGACGATAACCTTCTTACCTTTTCCCTGCTCCATAACGGTAGCGGATACGGTAGAATTGGCTACATCGCCGGCAACCTTAAGCCCGTTGTCGCTGATCGCGATCACCTTGTCAAATGTCACAGTGTTTCCGGGTTCCACATCAAGTTTTTCCACCTTGATGACATCGCCTTCAGAAACCTTATACTGTTTTCCACCTGTGGCAATAATTGCGTACATATTGCACCTCCTATAATACAGGACTGACCCTGCTTTACTCGCTAGTTTCGGCGTTATTTCCGATGGAAAGGCGATTGTACCCGCCCTTTGTAGTTCCTCCATAGAATACACTTAAGCCTGACTATGCGGCATACTGGATAAGTGTAGCACTACCATCCCGGGGATGTCAAGCAGTTTTTCGAAAAACCTTCCGATCTTTTCGTTTGTATATTTTTATCAGCATCCATATCATTATTCCAATCAGGATCTGTGTGCCATTGCTTGCAGCCATATGATATATGTACTCTGGATGGAACCAACGGGTATAAAAATCCCCTATCCGCCCGTTAAACAACGTATGTATCAGCAAAATGCAAACGGAGGATTCCCCGGTCAATGCCAAAAAACTTACGATATACGGACTCCAATGATCCCTTAAATACCGGGAGAACATATAAAGCAGCAAAACAGCAGATAAAGCCCCTGCTATGATTATTCCATAAGGTGTATAATCCCTGCCGGCAATGGACATATTACCTTCATAAATGGCATACGCCCAGACCGGTGCCAGAAAAAAATAAAGGTACGGGTTATTGCTGCACCGCTCCGGTATATGATATTCTTTTAATTGAATGCCTGTCCAATAAAATAAAACGCAATATAGGGCGGCATCCGTGCTCCATGGCAGCCACCATCCGGCCTTCCCAAGATACATTCCTGCAACAGAAAGGCCTGTGGCCGCGAGCATTCGATATAACACAGCCTCCCATTTCCCGGTTTCGGCCTTCCTTTTTTTTGCTGCATAGCAAAGCGCCTGGTCTGTTCCATAATAAAACAACCGTACCAGCAAAAGCAACAAAATAAAATAGATCGGTCCGACGGAGGGAACATCCTGCCAAAGATTTTTGGAAAAGCTCATGCCAAATAAATATTGCTTCATGTAATAAAGCACTCCATGTTCCGGATTTCCTGTCCATGATATGGCAAAATGCACGGCGCAGAATATACCATAGGGAATCAGAAAGGTTCTGAACAGACCTCTTAATGTATTTTTTAATCCCCTTCCTTTCCTGTAAAAATATCCTGAAAGCACAACAAATGCCGCCAAATGAAATGAATAAATGATTCTCCGCAGCCCCGGATTGATCGTCACATGGCCGGCCAGCATCGCAATCATCAAAATCCCCTTTTCTATATCCACCGCCACATCGCGGTTTTTGTTATACCCGACTCTACCCCCCCCCGATTGATATACGGAAGAAAGAACCTGGGATTCTCTCTGTCTGGCATATCCTTCCGTCCTGCGCAATATCTGAACGCCCTTGACAATCATGGTGATCATCACCAGCTTCAGACCGAATTTCGCCCCTGTATAAAAGCCTTCCGCAATCCCCATCTTTGCCAAAAGCCAATCCTGATAATAAAACATAGTATTCATTTCCAGCAAATGTACGCACAAGTAGAAAAGAGAATTTCGCCCTATGTAAACAACCACTGCCCTCACGAGCCTCATCCGCCCCATGACTGCCAGAATGCCGGCCCGAATATTTTCTTTTCCCGTCATTGCCGTTTCTGATATTTGAGCAAATTTCATAAGCAGCAGACTCATACTGATGGTGACAATCCAAGAAATGATCCAGTCCTGTAACGTACACGTCACAAAATAAATGCGCGTATACTCCCCGCAGATACCGAAAACGGCAATGGCGGACAGCAACAGGCAATGCCCTGCCTTCATCTTTTTTATGATTTCATATCTTCTGATATCCCTTCCTGCCAACAGGAGAAATGCACACATGATGCCAGGTTGTATGCTGAACGGGAGCCATATGAATTTTGATAAAAGATAGCTTTCCACGCTTGCCAGCAAAAGAACAGCATATTGCTTTTTCGGATCTTTCACCCGGTTTATGATCCATTGAACGAATACGGAAGCAAAAAACATGGCCGGCAAAAACCAGATGGCCCCGATATACCGCCCCATCTGCGCTGGCCCGAACGTTTTAATGCTTCCTGACGCATAAAAGAAACTGGCAAGATCTCTGCCGGCAATTTCCGTAATGGTCAATATGCTGGCATCCTTATCGATCAAAACAGAATTTGCCACATCGAATAGCAGCACGAACAAACATGTATAAAAATAAGGCACCATCAACTTTCTAAATTGTGTTTCCAGAAATTCCCCGCCAAAGCCGGCCGGCTTCAAAGTATATCCGCCCAACAGGAAAAAAACCGTCAAATGAAAGCCAAATACCACGCGGTTCGCAAGATCACTGCCCAAATGCCCGAGAATCACGCAAAGCATTGCGATCCCTTTGGCAAAATCGATCCATTCGATGCGCCCTTTTGCATCCATATATTCTTCTTTCCTTTTCATATCCTTATCCCGATCTATATTCTGACCTTTTTATGTATATTTATATGCATCTGTCAATTACTTCTTTGGTACATCGAATAGTTTTTTCCCAATCATGTTCCTTTAAGGCTATTTCCCTGGCCTTGGCGCCCATTACACGCAATTCCCCGGGATGGTCTATGGCAAATTTCAGTCTATCTTTTAACGCTTCCACATCGTTTGAAGCAAAAGATAATCCGGCATCTCCGATTACTCCTGCATTTTCCGGTATATCGCTCACGATACATGGCAGACCATAACTCATAGCCTCCAATAGCCCAATCGACTGCCCTTCTATTGTGGAAGGCAGTATATAAGCGTATGCATTGCTATAGAGTTCTTCCAGCAGGGTTCCTTC
This sequence comes from Lachnospiraceae bacterium 28-4, assembly GCA_000403275.2. Classification (GTDB taxonomy): domain Bacteria; phylum Bacillota; class Clostridia; order Lachnospirales; family Lachnospiraceae; genus Kineothrix. Next base: position 1,080,314 of record KE159598.1, on the reverse strand, counting down.
CACATATCCGGCAAATTGAATATTTTCATTATTGCGCGCCATTTTCCTGACTTCATTTTCATACAGGCTTGTATGAACCCCTTTGCCCGCAATAATCAGTTTTTTATCCGTATCCAATTTCTGAAATGCCCGAATCAGGCAATGTACATTTTTTTCTGGCACCAGACGAGAAAGAAATAAAAAATATTCCCCCTTTTTTATCCTATATTTTCCCGTTATGCTCTTCGCTGCCGCATAATGGGCTGCCTTAACCCCATTGTGAATCACATTGGCTTTACGTTTCCATGTTTTCAGAAAATAGCCGGCATCGGATTCATTCAAAACGATAATTCCGTCGGCATACTTCGCGATTGCCTTTTCCCCTTTCTTCAACACATAAGAAGCGAGTTTTCCGAACTTTTCCCTTTTCCAGTCGAGTCCATGTACGGTTGACAAGATTTTCTTTCCGAACAATTTTGGGAGGAATGCGGTAACCGCAGGTCCCAGCGCCTGATACCAAAAAATATCATATCCGCCGAAAATTGCTGCTACGGCAGCAAAAAAACTATAGCTTACAGCATCTAGATGCTTTGTATTTATAGAAGGAATATGCACAATGCGTACCCCTTTATATCTTTTCACGATTTCGTCGCAGTACCGTTTTCTTACGAATACCGTAATCTCAAAATCTGCTGCAAGACCCGTACATACATTATTGACATAAACCTCCAGCCCGCTTATTCTCGATGGCAGTCCTTTTGCCCCAATTACTGCGATTTTCATATATTACCTCATTTCTGCGCTGTTTTTTTGCATATTTTAAGTTTGTGTGCGCAGCGCAGACACAAGCATTCTCACGCTGCCGTTCCTCTATATTTTTACTTCACCAGCCATTTCATAAACCAACAGCGGTCCACATGCAGCACCGCTCCGATCCATTCCATGGCTGCCCTGTAAATTTCGAACTGCCGGAATAAAACTATATAGAGCAAATTGGGCACCAATGCACAAACTGCCAACATAACCGCTATGCCCAATCCTCCTTTGTACGGCACCATTCCGCATACATAATTTGTGATTGCTGCCACAAAGCCTGTTACCATGGCATACTTCATATGAGGAATAAAATATTCTTTTATAGAAATCCCTTTAAAATAATGTATAAAAATGATATGGGATCCCCACGCAAAATTGATTATGATCAGCGAAATCAATGTTGCCGCAATAATCCCGTTGATTCCCCATAGCTTGCCAAGCACAACGTTTAAAACAATATTGCTTATAATCTCTGCAGCTGTCCGGTAACGGTTCTCCCACCACAGCCCGCATGCATCCGAATAAATCCCCCGAACCGTTCCCATCTCCAATACATAAAAGTAAATGCAAAACAGGCAAACGCTCCATTTTGAAAGCTTCATACCGGCTCCATACGCCAAAGAAATAAACGGCTGATACAAACAAAATAAACATGTCGTAAACCAACCGCTGATCCACATATACAAAAAATTGATTTTTTTCATATCTCCAAAATTTTTTTCCACTGTTTCGGTCACTACGCTGTTACCAACCCCTCCTATAATAGAATGTCCGATCATGGAAAGCAGAGACACCACTGCGGCCAATATCATATAATAATTATTATATTTTGCATTCATTGCCAGCCCAAGAAAACCGGAAATACAAATGCTATCCAGGGAATTTCTGGAAACCGAACAAATTTTGTCCAGCATCAACCCTTTTGCTTTCAGAAGAATATCCGTTCTTAATATTTTATCGATGTTTCCCTGTCCATGAACTTCAGGAAACAGCTTTTCCGTTGATATCTTAATCAATATATTATTGGCAACTGTTCCCGCCACCAGACATGCCGCATAATAATAGTAATTCTTTGTTGTTATAATAATGACGATCTGGAACAGATATGTCATCGTTTTGGTGAGCGTATAAATAATGCTTCTAACATCATTCCGCTGATAAGCGGTCAATAGCGTCTCCCTGTAAGCAAACAGCATATAGCTGGCCGATGTATTCACCAGGTAAATGAAAAACAGGATATAAATGTTTGCGGGATATGCGTCGCTGCCTTTTATAAAATATTTAATCCACGGCATCAAAAGCAGTCCGGCGGAAAGAATCAGTATTCCTATCATAAAATACACTTTTTTCAGGAATCTTACGATGGCGCAAACCGTATCGGAATCCCCATGGGCGATCGGTGAATACATCGCATATACAACAGCGCTGCTAAACCCGAGTTCGGAAAGATTCAATACCTGCAAAATAGAAGAAAAAAGGCTGTCAAGCCCTAAAGAATCGGCACTCAGCTTCCGAAAAAAAACCATACGCAGAACAAACGGAAAAACCAACAATATCATTTTATTGGTACAGCTCCACAAGATACTTTTTTTGGCATTTTCCGCCCTGTTTAACTTGATCATCTTCTCCATGAAAGAACATCCTTTTTCAAATATTCCGTGCCGTACTCATATACCACATTAAATATGCTGCCGCCTTAGAGCCATGCAATGACAAAAAACATTGTAAGGCTTTATAAATCCTTTTTGTAAAAGGCTCCCCCGACAAATCAATATGGCAAAGCATCTCCTGGTATTCCGGCAGATTGGCTGCTCTCAAAAACTGGTCATATCTTTCTTTCCATCCCGACGGATTGCTCTCATGAAATAAATATGTCCTGCACAAAAGCGCCATATCAGAACGGATTCTATGATACAGCCCATCCCGGCATTCCGGCCACATCGCATCCACGATCTGCTTTTCCTGGCAAATCCTATAAGCAAATTCCGCCGGGCAGTCGGGACGATATCTTCTCGTTTTTGAATGCATATTAATCACATAGGCATACCAAGTCTTTCCCGATATGACTATGGAATGACAAAACCGCAGCAGGTTCAGATTCCATATGGTATCATCATTCCAGCAGGATTCCTCGGAGAATAACGCTTTCTCCAATATTGTTTTTCTACAAACCCTGGCCACAGGCCCGTCGCTTATATATCCGTCATCAAACAGAAAATCCCCCGATGGATATCCCAATATATGATTCACGAATCTGCGGATCCCTTCTTTAGAATTCACTATCCTGATGTCAGCGGCTTGTGTACCTCCGTCTTTTTGCAAGCCGGTGTAATCCCGAATGCCGATGTCGTTCCCTATATCTGTCTCATGAAATCTCCGTATCAGCCCCATGCTGATATCGGCTCCGTATTGATCCAGCCGTGTACATGCATCCTCCAGCATATACGGAAACACAAAATCATCGGAATCCACAAATGTGACATATTCGCCGGCAGCTTCCTTTATTCCGGTATTTCTGGCAATGGCAGAGCCTTCGTTCCTCTTATGTATGACCCGTACCCGACTGTCTTTTCGGGCAGCCTCATCCAACTCCGATGCACACTGCGGCCCGCTTCCGTCATCAACCAGAATCACTTCCAGCCGATCCATTGTCTGCCCCAATACGCTGTCAATACATCTTCGCAGCTTATCAACGGGCGTATTATAGACCGGAATAATTATACTGACCAATCCGTCCATTTTACCGCTCCTTTCCCCCCCTGCTGTCAGCAATCGCATGTTTCAGGTGAAAAAGCACGCGCTTCATAATATCCTTTGGTGCAATGGTAATCCTAAGATGCAATACGTCTCTATCCGTAAATAACCTGACCAGAATATTATTTTCCTCCATATATGCCTTTACCTTTTCCGCATCAGTATTCTCCAAACGGACAAACACAAAATTGGAAGCCGACTGGAAAGCATGTACTCCTTCTATCGCATTGAGTTCTGCTGTAAACCATTCCCGGATCTCATTTGTCAATTCTCTCATTTTTCGATAATACGCCGTATCTCTGACCGCCTCTATCGCAATCTTTCTGCTGATCCCGGAAGCCCTGAACAAAGGCAGGTCGAGTCCGATGGTTCTCCTTAACGGGTAACTGCATAAACCATATCCTATGCGGATATTTGCCAGGCCATAAAATTTGGAAAAGGTTCGCGTAATCACCACATTGCTGTATTTCGTGATCATTTCCCGTTCAAAACGATTGCTGTCATCTCCATATCCCCAATAAGCCTCATCCAGCATAATCACAGACTCCGGGTGGCTCTTTATGATTTTCTCAATCTCTTCATCGGCAATCGTACATCCTGTAGGCATTTGCGGCGATGTTATGACGATGACGCGCGGATGATACCTTTTTGCCTTATCCATGAGATCTTCGATACTGTATCGATAAGCATCCCCCTTTTCTTCCACACGGTAGGAAATGCATTTTGCAAATTTGGCATCTGCCACGCTTTTATAATAGCTCCACCCCGGTTCCGGAATGAATACCGTATCATTTTCCCGCAAGAGAATGCTGAAAATTGACTTAATGACCTCCGCAGACCCATTATGAATAAAAATATGGCTGGCCGAGATCTCCAATGAACTTGACAACACGTCCATCAGTTCATCATTTCTTCTTAAATCATATAAGTAAAGATCTTCCATTTCCATTGTCCTGAGCGCTTCCAAACAACGGGGGGATGGTTTAAACAGATTTTCGTTTAAATGAAGCCTTCCTCCTAATTGTTCTGTGGGCACGGAATGATAAGACTGTATGCCGGAATATTTGGTAAAAATCTCGATCACCGCATTATTCCTGTCTATATGTTCGTAATAAAACCGGTCGAATTCCGGATCGAACTGTCTGATTTCTTCTAAAGTATCAAACTCCATGACTGACCGACCCGGTCTTTCTATTTTTACCATCTTAAGGCTGTCCAAATATCTGATTTGGAAATCATCCATCAGCAGATTTCTTGTATGCTCCTCCGCCCAGTCTCGATTCATCAGCGAAACAAATTTTTTTGAATAGTTTTCCGTAAAATATGCGTCTCCTATCGTAAACCAGCCCCCGGCCCCTCCTCTTTGAATTCCCGTAATATAGCCGTCAGGATCTGTCTCCGTTACAAAATATTCGTCGCAATATTTCTCCGAATATATGCAGGAATAATGGGAATCATAGTGATACAGTTGAAAAATATTTTCTTCATAATAATTATCCGAGCAAAGGATATAAGAATTTCTCATATACTTTTGCGCTGCATACAGAGAAGAAATATTATTATACTGGTGGAAATCAGGATTGTTTACTAAAATGACATGGTATTTATCTTTCAGATATTGAAATTTTTCCGCCATAAACCCGGTTATTACAACGATTTCCGTAATACCTGCCGCAATTAGCTGTTCAATTTCCCTCTCAATCATAATTTCTCCCTTGATTCGGAAAAGACCCTTGGGCATCACACCCGACAAGGGCATGCAGCGGGCGCTGTAACCCGCCGCCATTATAATTGCATTATCAGCCTTATAAGGCAGCAGACTTTCTTCTTCCTGTGCGGAAGCCGTACCTTCTTTCCATTTTTTTACCAAACGGTCAAAATCTGATTTTTTCATATGGATTCCCTCTGTTTCTGTCATGTTTTTGTTTATATAAAAAAGGATTATTTTGCAAAAAAGTAGCGGTAAAAAGATTCCGTTGCATTCCCTTTTTCAAAAGACCCAAGTTCTTTTTGATGTCTTTCCATATTTTCCTTATGTGCCTGTCCGTCAAAGCGGACAATCGCGTGAAACAACTCTTCATCGTCTTTGCATACCGGAAAGCCCCATGTATAAATATCCCTGTAAAAACCCCGATTATGATAATAAATTTCCACGTCCGGCGCATAGATAAAGCAAGGCTTAAAAGTAAATGAAAAATCCCACAAGGAAGAAGAATAATCGGTGATCAGAATATCGCAGGCGCACAGCAAATCCTGCATATCAGTATAATCCGTGACGTCCGTCACCGACTGTCCAGCATGAGCCTCCATAAATTTATGGGTTCTTTTCAAAAAAAGAGCCTCCTTGCCAAAACGAATAGCAACCGCCTTCTTCATCCGTTCCACATCCGGGCTTCCGACATCCCCCTCTTCCCTCCATGTAGGAGCATAAAGAATCCATATTTTTTGCATATCCAGGCAATATATTGCCGCTAATTTCCGGCGTATCCCGGCATGCTTTTCTGCCTCAAACAGAATATCATTCCTGGGCATTCCGATTTCAAGGATCTTTCCTTGATATAATAACGCCTTTCTTAAAGTTTCCCTGGAAAAAAAAGAACTGCTGGATACCATGTGGGTTGTTTCATGGATATGAAATAATAGACGCTTAAGGGCAAATTTTCCTCTCTTTTCCAGAATACCGTCTGTTTTATAGCATCCGCCTCCATGCCACGTATCGATATGATACTGCCCCTTCCTGGAGGGAAACCATCCGAAGCATCCTGCCGCATTATCAATGCAATATTTCGCTGTTGCCTCCAGAAACAGACGTTTCATCGAATAGTAACCTACCGTCTTTATTCCGCAGTCTTTCAGGAAAGCAAAATCATCCTTATTTTTAAAAGCCCAGATAATTTCATACTTTCCTTTTCCCCATTCTCTGATATATTCGGAAATCACCTTGGGACTCCCCGCATATTGCGTACCCAGGTAGCAGCTGATGATGACCCTGTCCGCTTTTACCGGTACTATATAAAAAAAACGTACGATTGTTCTTATGAAAAAAATCCCTATGTACTTTATAAAATCCTTCATCCCACATTTTCTCTCTTGCACAATATTTATAAACCCTTACTGCCTCTGTATTTTCAGGCATAATTTCTTATCCTTTATCCTGGATAGCCTTTCGTACATCATACCGGCAAACGCCAGAAGAAAAATATTATGGCTCATCATAAACACAGCATTTTCCATAATCCCATATAAAGCATATACAAACAAAATGCTGACGGTGAAATATCTCTTTTTCTTTCTGCAATCATTCATTAGCACCAAATAAGCAACAGAAAAAATAAGATAAGATACTATGCCATATTTTATAAAAAGCGACATATAGGCATTGTCCAGATATAACCGCCCCGCCCCATCCATCATCCCCATTTTTTGTCTTTCTTCCTCCATCAAAAATACTTTCTGCCCCCATAGAGGAATGCCATATACTTGAAGAACTTCAAAACTATGGGAAAAACGGTAGGACATCCACACATCGATCTGCCGTAAAACATCATGGCTCTTTACATCTATCACAGACAACAGAACGCTTAGAATATTGAATAATGCTGCCGCAGCTGTCAGTCCCTTCCCGCAAAAAGAAAGCATGCCTTCCTTATATTTTTCCAGCAAGCGGCCGATGGCCAGCAACAACGCCAGAACCACTATACACATGCAGGAAGACTGTGAATTAGGCACAACATATACGAATGCTGCGGCCGCGGCCGCGATGCCATAATCCACCGCCCTCATTTTGTGGCGGTGCAGATAACAATGACAGGCAATCAACTGGAACATCCTGACACCAAGCTGGTTCGGATGGGAAAAACCCAGGGAATGCCTGATCGCGCCGCCCCTTACCATCGTATAGTCTTCCAGAATATTGCAGGAATATAAAACAAAAACAAGAAAAATGGTAAAGAGCAAAGCTCTATACACCGCTTTTATGATTTTTTCAAAACTGGTATCTTTTGCCGCTACAACGAACATCCACCCCGACAACAGAGAAAAGCTTCTTGATACGGCCGCAGTAATAAGAAAAGGAATGGATACTACCGCAATGATAACGAACTCCTTTTGACCATAACTTTGAAAAAAAACCATCTGGATAACCAGAAGAACCAGCACGAGATAATTGATCATGCTGCTTACGGTATCGACCGGAATCCCTCCAATTGTTTCAAACGTAGTACTGCATATAATCTTTGCCATATACCAGAATATAAAAATATATATAAAATAATTTCTTTTCATCCGTTTCAATTCCATAGCTCCTTAAGGCCCCTTCTACATTGCCTCATATGCGCTTTCAATATGCCCCGTCTCCCCTTAGCACCACGGGTATTGTCTTCAAGATAATAACCAGATCCGTTCCAATCCCCATATCCTTTATATATTTCAAATCCAGCTCTACCCATTCCTCCCATTGGATATCCGCCCTGCCGCCAATCTGCCAGTAACAGGTAAGTCCCGGCCTTACAATTAAACGCTGTTTCTGATAAACGTTACATTCTTCCATCTGAAAAGTCAGGATTGGCCTTGGCCCCACAATACTCATATCCCCCTTCAGGATATTGATCAGCTGTGGCAGCTCATCGATGCTATACTTTCTTATTATCTTCCCCACCTTTGTAATACGTGGATCATCTTTAATTTTAAAGGCATGGCCGGACTGTTCATTTTTTTCCTGGAGCTGTGCAAACAGTTGATCCGCATTTTTAAACATGCTCCTGAACTTGTACATCCGAAAGGGTTTCATGCCCTTTCCGGCTCTGGGCTGTATGAAAAAAACCGGCCCTCCGTCTTCCAGTAGAATAGCTATGGCAGTAAGCAGAAAAACCGGAGATAATATAAGCAGGGCGAAGGACGATGCCGTAATATCAAACAGCCTCTTCAGCACCTTAAAAGCCATTGTTTTCTCATCATATATTTCCTGATAGCCCATCTCCCTGCTCGCGTTAAATATCTTCTCCACGTCTCTTGTCAATGAATCCATTTTCTTTTCTCCTCTGCCTGTTGATAAAGGTACAGCCGCCCATAGCACGGCTGTACCAAGCCCCACACTCGGTTTTTACAACTCTTAACGCTTCAACTGTTTTCTGTTTTTAGGGGAGCTGTACAAATGCCACTGCACCTGCGCTTGTCAGGTTCAGTACCACATGGTCTTCCCTTACTTCCACTACTTCCACATCAACCCATACACCGTTTACCAGCTGCTTTACGACTACTTTCGCGCCGTTTGCAAGACCTTTCAGGTAAAAGTTGATCGTAGCTGTATGGTAGTTCACCCCGGGGAAGCTGACTTTTACTACATTCAGCAAAGTTCCCCCAAGCGCTCCGGCCTGGGCTTTCGCGCCCTCCGCCGTTGCCTTGTCTGCTTTCGCCAAGGATGCGGTCATATTCGTGACAACGCCATTGATCATGATCTTGCCGCCCTGTCCTACCGGCATTGCGTTTTCTACGCCCGGCGCAGACACTACAGCATTATTGTAGTACTCACCTGCAGATAAGCCACGTGCAGCTGCCAGCTGGCCGTCTGCCGCATTCGCAAATCCCTCCGCTGTATACGCATTGGAAGCCACTACAGCCGCCGCTGACGGGCTGGGGGCAGCAGACACTGTCATAGAAGCAAACAACGTTGCTGCTGATAATAATGCAATCCATTTTTTCATAGGTTCCGTACCTCCTTTCCCAATCCTAAGTGTGGTCTATATTAACATCTAAGATGCTAATACCAAAGATTACTCATCAATCCAGGATGACCCGGTCGATCCTCCCTGCCGCATCTCCTGTCAGGACGCCGATTACAACAAATTGTTTTTCCTCCGTTTCCCGGATGCTGCCGTTCAAAGTAACAAGGAAATGATAGGGGGTCAGGTCATCCCAGCCCTCCCGCAGCTGTTTTCCCATTTCCCGGGAAGCATACACCTGCTCCAGATATGCCTGGCAGCCGGCATAAGTGGTATAGTCAAACCGCCGCAGAATATCGCTGCATTCATCGTTATAGACGGCAAAAATCTCATAAGTTAATACGTTATCCGGCAGATAAATATAAAATTTTTCATGCTCTGCAAAAAAATCCGGGTCTTCCAGACGATGCAGATCCATAAAGGGATTTCCGTCCTCCCTGTCCCTGCCATGTATCACCGTATTGAAATCACACATATCCATCATATTAGGCATTTCCGTATAAACTGCGCCCATAGATCCTTCTTTGCCGTCGGGCGTATGGGTTTTATAAAAATCATCGGAAACAGGGCTTTGCAGGACAGGGCAGTCCACCTCTGTTCCAGGAACGTAGATCCATGCAAAAATATCAGGATTTTCTTTCTGCAGGGCAGCAAAATCAATTTTTCCATCCTTTGCCGTTTCATAAGCAAGCCCTGTCGTCTGCTCCGTCTGACTCTTCATCTGCTCCTTTTCCGTTTCCTTTTGATCTCCCCCATTTTCCTTCCGTCCGCATCCGGCCGCCCCCAGGACTGCCGTCAGGCAGACCAGGATAAGCACCGCCCGCCTTTGCCATATATGGTTTCCCAGCCTCTTCTTCATCCGTACCCATGTCCTTCCTGCTGTTTCCGGTCATTGCAGTTCCACCGGTTCATAAAAAATTTCCAGTATCATTTCATAAAGCGCATCCTCATCCAGATAAAATTCTTCAAATTCTTCCCCCATCACCGTTTCCCCTTCCAGCATATAAAAACTTCCTTCTCCGCCAAACTGGTAGTCCAGCGCCGCAGGAGCCAAATATGCCACCTCATCCAGCGTAATATCCGTGACCATCATGGGAACAACTGCCCGGTAAAGATCCAATACCACGCCGATATCTTTTTTTGACGCATTCTTTGCTGCAGCCACAAACGCATTCAAATATTGCTTCTGCCTTTCCAGCCTCATATCCGCGGAGCCAAAAATATTTGCATCCCTGTATTTTACATACCAGAATGCCGTTTCCCCCATAAGATGTACCTCCGCATCCTTTACCAGCGATTTGTCTTTCTCCGTCAAATCCTCTATGACTTTTACATCCACGCCGCCCACCGCATCGTTGATTGTCGGAATAGCACTCATATAAATGGCCGCATAGCCATGAACCGGTAGCCCATAAAACAGCCTGGATACCGCTTTTTTCTGATATTCGCAGCTTTCTTCCAGTCCGTTGCCAAAACCATGCTGCACCGTAATCTGCGCCTTGCTGGTCATTAAATAATTGCCTTTTTCATCATAGATATCCACATCCGCCATCGTATTGCGGTTGATGCCGATGATTTGAACCGTCTTTTTTTTCGGATTCATCACTGCAAGGAACAAAGCATCTGCATTTCCGCCATCCGTTCCCTCCGTTACTCTTTCCCCCCCGCTGTCCTTATCGATTCCCATAAACAGGAAGGTTAAAATATCTTCATTGTAAGCATAAAGATTTCCCTGGTACTTTACCCAGCCCTCCTGCCACTGCTGTTCCTCTTCCTGTGTCAATTCCTCTCCCGCTTTCACCGGCATCATTCCCGGACGGGCGGTTTCCGAATTCCCTCTTAAGCTTCTTTTGCCTGCCGCCCGGATCATTCCAAAAGCAATGCCCATGATGGCGGCATATAAGACAATGCCCAGCAGTACAGCCGCTACGATTCTCCTTTTCTTTTTTCCCTTTTTCCTAATCACCTGTTATGGCTCCGTTGTGTATGTATATTTTTTTCGCAAAATACCCAAATTAATGAAAGGGTATTTATTCGTTCGCTTAAATTTCTTATCTAGAGTATCACAATTCATTTTAAAAATCAATAGCATTTTTGTAAATATGTTCTGTTTGCCGCAGACATTTGATGTAAAAAAACAAAAATATGTTGTTTTTGGACGTATGATCACACATATTTTATATACTATCGGTTGTAAAAACTGCAAAAATTTTTTTTAGGCCGTCAAAAGCGCCGTCGTCGGCGGATAGCTGAAGAGCCAGGAAAGGAGAAAACAGTATGCCGAGAAGAGGAGAAAATATTTATAAGAGAAAGGATGGAAGATGGGAGGGGAGGATCTGGAAAGAGACATCGATTCCCGGAAAAAGAAGCTATTTATCGATTTATGGGAAAACCTATAAAGAGGCAAAGGAAAAGATGAAAACAGCAAGGAGCTGCTCCTGGAAGACAGGAAAGGGACTGCCAAAACTGGAGGAAGCGGCGTCTGTCTGGATCGACGAAAAAAAAGTCTGCTGGAAGCCGACTACCTGCAGGGAATACCGCTATATACTGGACAAACATGTGATCCCCTGGCTGGGGGATGCAAGAATCAACAACATCGACCAGCAGACGATGGAAAGTTTTGTGTCCCTGTTGCTGAAAGAACAGGACAACGGATTATCTGCGAATTATTTATCTTATATTTGTTCTATCGTTATAAGGATATTGCTTCATATGAAAAAGAAGCATGGATACGGCATACCGGTTCCTGCAAATCCGGTAATAAAAAGTAAAAAATGCCAGGTGATCCTGCCGGGGGGACAGGCGATGTCCAAATTAGAAGAATATTTGATTGCAAACAGCGGGAGAAATGCAGATTTCGGAATACTGGTCGCTCTTTATACGGGCATCCGCATCGGAGAACTGTGCGCCTTGACCTGGAAGGATATTGATCTGAAAGAGGGCGTTATTTATATCCGAAACAATGTCCAGAGAGTCCGCGGGGACGGCGGTGGGAAAAATAAGACGCATACGGTGATCCAGACGCCTAAAACATCGGACTCTGTCCGCGTGGTTCCTATTTCCCCGATGCTCCTTCCTCTGTTGGAAAAGCACCGGCAGGAAGATTCCAGACATATTATCAGAGGGAGCAGGAATTTATGGGCGGATCCCCGCACCGTCCAATACCAGTTCCGGAAAATTTTGGAAGAATGCGGCCTGGAACATTTTAACTTCCATATGCTCCGCCATGTTTTCGCTTCCAGGTGCATCGAGAAGGGGTTTGATGTAAAAAGCGTGAGCGAAATACTCGGTCACAGCGATATCAGGCTGACAATGGAGCTTTATGTGCATTCCTCAGTGCAGCAAAAGAAAATGCTGATGAACCGGTTTGGATCTTATTTGCATCAGGGAGACAGGAATGGATAAGCCGTCAAAATGATCGTCGGATAACCATGTATGCTGTTTCCAATCCCCAAAATGCGGGAAAAGAGCGGAGGGAAAAGGAGGTTTTCATTAATTTGGGTATT
>KE159598.1:832355-1067339 GCA_000403275.2 Lachnospiraceae bacterium 28-4 | reverse complement strand
AATACCCAAATTAATGAAAACCTCCTTTTCCCTCCGCTCTTTTCCCGCATTTTGGGGATTGGAAACAGCATACATGGTTATCCGACGATCATTTTGACGGCTTATCCATTCCTGTCTCCCTGATGCAAATAAGATCCAAACCGGTTCATCAGCATTTTCTTTTGCTGCACTGAGGAATGCACATAAAGCTCCATTGTCAGCCTGATATCGCTGTGACCGAGTATTTCGCTCACGCTTTTTACATCAAACCCCTTCTCGATGCACCTGGAAGCGAAAACATGGCGGAGCATATGGAAGTTAAAATGTTCCAGGCCGCATTCTTCCAAAATTTTCCGGAACTGGTATTGGACGGTGCGGGGATCCGCCCATAAATTCCTGCTCCCTCTGATAATATGTCTGGAATCTTCCTGCCGGTGCTTTTCCAACAGAGGAAGGAGCATCGGGGAAATAGGAACCACGCGGACAGAGTCCGATGTTTTAGGCGTCTGGATCACCGTATGCGTCTTATTTTTCCCACCGCCGTCCCCGCGGACTCTCTGGACATTGTTTCGGATATAAATAACGCCCTCTTTCAGATCAATATCCTTCCAGGTCAAGGCGCACAGTTCTCCGATGCGGATGCCCGTATAAAGAGCGACCAGTATTCCGAAATCTGCATTTCTCCCGCTGTTTGCAATCAAATATTCTTCTAATTTGGACATCGCCTGTCCCCCCGGCAGGATCACCTGGCATTTTTTACTTTTTATTACCGGATTTGCAGGAACCGGTATGCCGTATCCATGCTTCTTTTTCATATGAAGCAATATCCTTATAACGATAGAACAAATATAAGATAAATAATTCGCAGATAATCCGTTGTCCTGTTCTTTCAGCAACAGGGACACAAAACTTTCCATCGTCTGCTGGTCGATGTTGTTGATTCTTGCATCCCCCAGCCAGGGGATCACATGTTTGTCCAGTATATAGCGGTATTCCCTGCAGGTAGTCGGCTTCCAGCAGACTTTTTTTTCGTCGATCCAGACAGACGCCGCTTCCTCCAGTTTTGGCAGTCCCTTTCCTGTCTTCCAGGAGCAGCTCCTTGCTGTTTTCATCTTTTCCTTTGCCTCTTTATAGGTTTTCCCATAAATCGATAAATAGCTTCTTTTTCCGGGAATCGATGTCTCTTTCCAGATCCTCCCCTCCCATCTTCCATCCTTTCTCTTATAAATATTTTCTCCTCTTCTCGGCATACTGTTTTCTCCTTTCCTGGCTCTTCAGCTATCCGCCGACGACGGCGCTTTTGACGGCCTAAAAAAAATTTTTGCAGTTTTTACAACCGATAGTATATAAAATATGTGTGATCATACGTCCAAAAACAACATATTTTTGTTTTTTTACATCAAATGTCTGCGGCAAACAGAACATATTTACAAAAATGCTATTGATTTTTAAAATGAATTGTGATACTCTAGATAAGAAATTTAAGCGAACGAATAAATACCCTTTCATTAATTTGGGTATTGTACGAAATTTCATTTAAGAATCATATTTCAGATGAGATTTTTATAAAAAAATATGACGCATGCAATAAACCAAGTATGAAACGAGGTTGTTTTGCATACGTCATATTTTATTTGCATGGACAATGAACCAAAGCCGTGCTTATATGGACATTGAGCTTACGCTGGAAAGAAGTTTTTGGAAAAAAAGTAAGCGATGATCTGTGCCCTGGAACTGAATTCGGCCGTTTTCAGCAGTTCTTTCACTTCTTCCCTGCTGTAAAACCCGGCTTCTATCCATTCGTTATCCGATGTATGGTCTTCGAATTCGCCTTCCGCTTCCACAAAAACCACATTCGTCTTTGTATCGGAAATCGCTACGGCCGCGTAGGACGCCGGCAGAATATCAATAATCCTTTTTATGCCCAGGCCCGTTTCCTCATACAGTTCCCTGGATATACATTCCTCCAAAGTCTCATTTTCCTCCAGCATTCCCGCACAGAGATTATAAACCGTTTTATTTACTCCCATGCGGAATTCTTTCAGCAGCAAAAGCTTTCCTTCCTTTACCGCCGCAATGGACATGCCGCTCGTTTTCTTTCCGATGTCTTCTATCCCGGAAAGCTCTCTCCGGCTGACGATTTCATATTTTTTTTCTTTTCCCGCCTTATTCTGATAAACCAGTTCATAATTTTTCAAATAACGGCCGTCTTTTACCTTTTCCATTTTTATCAGCTTCATGTTTTTTCTCCTTTGGGTTGCGGCACAGTTTTTGACTCGTTAAAGAAAACCGCTTCCATGAGCTGTTCCCGCAACGGCTTGCTCGTTTTCATCCTTGTAATTTCCACCAGCCCCAGCGCGGTGATATCCATCAATTCCGTCCTTACCGCATCTTGTTTCAACAAATTGCCGAAATGGGACATCAGTTTTTTATTATGCTCCTCCGGTTTCATATTAATAAAATCCACGATAATGATACCGGATATATTCCGCAGGGCAAGTTGAAGCGCAATTTCCTCCGCCGCCTCCATATTGATCCTAAGCCATGTCTGTTCCATATCTTTTCCGCTTGCCAGCTTTCCCGTATTGACATCGATCACAGTCAATGCCTCTGTGGGTTCAATGACAAGATAACCGCCGGACTTCAGCCATACCTTTTTGCCAAGCGCTTCCTGAAGCCGGGTCTCCACGCTGTAAAGCTTGTGCAGAGGCAGCCTTTCATCCTGGTAAAGCCTCGCCTCCGGCATATGGAAAGAAGGATTCGCCTCCCGGTATGCCATAATTTTTTCGTAGATGCCGGGATCATCCGTCACGATTTCCCCGCACTGCCCCTCATATTCGTCCCGGATAGCGGTAAGATATGCGGGTTCTGCCTCGTGAAGAACGGAATAGCAGGTCCGATGGCATGCCATATCCATTATTTCCTGTAATTTCGCGGAAAATCGGCGGATTTCATCCGCCAGCGGAGAAATATCTTCCCCAAGGCTTTTCGCATTTGTACGGATCACAATACCGTTTTTTTTCTCATATTCCTCTAAAACACCTTCTTTTTCCAACGCCTCCCCAATTCTCCGCCTTGCCTTTTCCGACAGTTTTGATGAATATGCCACGCCGGGCCTGTCCATGGATACCGCGCAGTATCTTCCATCCAGCGACAGCGAACAGGTAACGGCGGGAGATTTCGTCTTGGCCGCTTCCTTATATACCTGAACCAGTATTTCATCTTCCGCCAGAACCCTCCCGTCATAAGCCCGGTTCATGAGCAAAGGTTTCCTGACCCGTTCCAGACTGAGAAAGCAAGGATACCCCGGCTCTATCTCTACGAAAGCCGCATGAATATTTTTTAAAATGCTTTTTACTTTGGCTACATAAATATTCCCAAGAATATTGCCGTTCTCTTTCTCCGCCCTTGCACGGACCAAACGGTTCCCATGAAAAAGCAATGATAATATTTTTCCACGATATTTTATAATCAGATATTTATTTTCCATAATTTAAAACCCGGCCCCCACGGCATCCAGCGGAACCAATTTCCGGTTACCGTCCTCGCCGGTATCGGTAAAAGTATCTTCCCTCCTGATTTCGAGTGCAAATTCCGAAAGTTCCTTTCCATCCTCCCTCAAAAAAGCCTCCATCACCAATCCCGGCTTAATATTGCCGGAACTGCTGGCATTTACCAGCATATGGACCACGGCATCCTTTCCCTTCCCTGTCACCGACAACTGATAAATATAAGGTTTGATATCTATTTCCACTTCGCTTTTCTTCGTTTTTTTCTTCACGGTAAGAACGGGCCTGTCGTAAAATGCCAGCAGCCTGTCCTCCCATCCCTTATCCGGCGCATACCCCTGCCGGAATCTGACGGAATATTCCGCCGCAGCCACGCTTGCCATCGCATTTCTTGTCCCTTCCTCCAACGCCGTAACGCTTAAAATCTCCATTCCCTCCACCATTACCGCTTCCAGTCTCCGCTTCATATCCTCCGCTCCGGCATGGGATCGTACTTCAATATCCAGATATTCCCCATTGCTGGTAAGTCCTACTCCGAGAGGTGCCGCAAACGACATGATCTGATGGGGGCTGAATCCTTCCGAATAAGCCACATCGATTCCCGCTCTTCGGATTGCCTTCTGAAAAAACCTCATGACGTCCAGATGCCCGATAAAGCGCATCGCCCCCGATTTTGCAAATTTTATTCTCACTTTCATTCTGCTCTTTTATCCTTTCCATTACTCCCCTTGCGGTTCTCAAAGCAAACGCCTCCTCCGAATTGGTTTGCACCGCATCCCTGGCAATACGCGCGGCAATTCGGCGAAACGTTTTCCGCCAGTGCCTTTTCCCATTCTCTTTTTAAAAAATCTTTCTTCACGCCGCAATCCAAAAAATCCCAGGGAAACGTTTCTTCCGCATAGCGCTCTCTTATCGTATAAAAGTCAGGATCGACGCCACATTCTTCAAAAGCCTCCATCCACGCATCGTTATGGAAGTACTCGCTCCATGCATCATAAATGCACCCTTTCCGATAGGCTCTTTCAATCACATCGGCAATCTGCCTGTCCCCCCTGGCAAGCACGCCTTCTAAAACGCTGATATCCGCCTCATGCCAGTTATACTTTATGCTCTTTTGATTCAGCTGCTCTTTGATGGCGCTTCTGGTCAGATAAGCTTTTTCCAGGAACTCATCTTTCGTACACATAGGCGCCCACTGAAACGGCGTAAATGGTTTCGGAATGAAAAAGGATGTGCTGGCAACGATCTGCACCCTTCCGTTTACACGCCTGTCCTTCGGCACCGTTTCATAAAAAACCGCCGCGATTTTGTTAGACAGCGCCCCGATCTCCCGGATATCCTCTTCCGTTTCCGTAGGAAGCCCCAGCATAAAGTAAAGCTTTACCCTTGTCCATCCGCCTTCGAACGCAAGGCCGGCCCCCTTTAGGATATCTTCCTCGGTCAGCCCCTTATTGATCACATTTCTAAGCCTTTGGCTGCCTGCCTCCGGCGCAAAAGTCAGGCTGCTCTTTTTAATATCCTGCACTTTGTTCATAACATCCAGTGAAAAAGCATCAATTCTCAAGGAAGGAAGAGAAATGTTTATTTTCCGTTCCCCGCATTCTTCTATCAGAAAATCAATCAGCTCCGGCAGCCCGGAATAATCGCTGGAACTCAAAGAACTCAAAGAAATTTCTTCATGTCCCGTATTTTTCAACATTTCTACCGCATATTCTTTCAGCATGTCCACATCCCGCTCCCGTACCGGACGGTAAATCTGACCCGCCTGGCAGAAACGGCAGCCGCGGATGCATCCACGCTGTATTTCCAGCACTACCCGATCCTGCGTCACTTTAATAAAGGGAACTACCGGCTTTTTCGGATAATAAGTATCGGAAAGATTCATTTCCACTTCCTTCCGAATGGTCTTCGGAATCCCTTCCTCCGTCGGTTCCATCCCCTTGATCGTTCCATCTTCTTTATATTCCACCTGGTAGAACATCGGAACATACATCCCCGGCAGTTCCGCCGCCTTCCTCAAAAATTCCCTTCGGGATTCTCCCTTTCGCCGGCATTCTTTATATAGATCCAGCAATTCCCGGTAACGCGTCTCTCCCTCGCCGATATAAAAAAGGTCAAAAAATTCGGCAATCGGCTCGGGATTATACACGCAGGGGCCTCCTCCGATCACGATCGGAACGTCCCATCCCTTGCCCTGCCCTTCTCTCTCCCTTGCCCGCAACGGAATATGGGACAGGTCAAGAATCTGCAATATATTTGTATAGCACATCTCATATTGAATCGTGATTGCCAGAAAATCCATGTTTTTTACCGGTTCCTGGGATTCCAGCCCAAAAAGAGGGATATTTTCCTCCCTCATGATTTTATCCAAATCCACCCAAGGCGAATAGACCCGTTCGCACCAGACATCCTCAAACCGGTTAAACATATCGTACAATATCTGAATGCCCAGATGGGACATGCCGATTTCATATACATCGGGAAAACACATGGCTATACGTACATCCACCAGCTTCCTGTCCTTGACCACCGCGTTTACTTCATTGCCAATATAGCGCGCCGGCTTCTCCACCCGCAGCAATATTTCATCCTTTAATGCCAGTTTATTCATAATTCTCCTTTATTTATCCATATTTTCCCATAAAGGGACTTATCGGATCTTCCTCTAATCCATAAATAGAGTATACGGGAAATTATCCTCAAAATCAAATACTACTTCTTCAAAATCCGCATCAAAGTCCTTATTGATCTCCTCCCGCACATATTCCGTAGAAACTCCTGCTATCTTTCCTTCGCTGGCATCCGCCGCAAGAAATGCGCAGAAAAGGACGACAGATAATACCATTCTCAACTTAAAAGAAGAAAAGGAATTTCCGTTTTCAGGAACTCCCGCTTCCGTCGCATACAATTCGCCCTCCCCTCCCTCATAGTATTCTTTCCGGTAAACCGGCAGTTCGTCCCCCGCCTTATGTTCTATGCCATATAATATTCTCTCCCTGTGCCTCATTCTCATCCGGTTATCCTGGCTTTCTTCCCGTATGGAACGTATCAACTGTAATTTCTGATTCGTCGAAACTTTCCCCATCCATTATCCTCCCTTAATCTATCAGATCCGACAATGGCCGGAAGCTGTATCCCATTTTCTCCCATTCGCCAAGAAGTTCATCCAGAACTTCCCCATTCGTCTTCGATGTGCTATGCAAAAGCACGACCGCGCCCGGATGAATGCGCCCTGTCAGTTTTTCCAGCGCTTCCTCTCTCGACGGCTGCTCATCCTGATACCAGTCCACATAAGCAAGGCTCCAGAAAAAGGTTTGATAACCCAGTTCTTTTGCCATCTTTAGGTTTTCTACGCTATACTTGCCCTGAGGAGGCCGGTAATACATGGAAAGTTCTTCTCCTGTAATCTGTCGGAACAGATTTGCCACATCATCCATTTCCTTACGGAAGGATGCCATATCCGATATTTGCGACATATCCAGATGGTGGTATGTATGGTTTCCTACGCAGTGTCCTTCTTCCACCATCCGTTTTACCAATTCCGGCGCCGATTCCAGATAATGCCCCACGACAAAAAAAGTCGCAGGCGCCTGGTGCCTCTTTAAAGCATCCAAAATCGGCTCTGTATTCCCGTTCTCATAACCTGCATCAAAAGTCAGATAAATTACTTTTTCCTCCCCCTCCCCTACAAAATATGCATCATACTTTTTCAATTCCTCTGCGGAAGCGATTCCCGTAGGCTTTACGCCGTCCCCATATCCCCCAAGCCCCCAGTTCTCTGAAGCCGCAATGCGGGAAGACCCCACCGAATTTATGCCCGGCAGACCAAGGTCCTGCGTCAGGTAGCCAACGCCGCGCCCGGCAAAAAACATAGCGCATAAAAGGGAAACAACAAAAATGGTCTTTTTATATCTTTTGATAATATTCATGCCGATCCATTCCTGAAAATTCTTTTTAAAATATATGAGCGGAACTGCAAATCTATGCAGTCCCGCCATTATCATTTCCCTTTATTCATTTTTTATCTCTTTGCCAATTCTTCAATGATTTCTTCCCAGCTGACGCCCCTTTCCGCCATAAGAACCATCATATGGTAAAGAAAATCGGCGATTTCATATTTGATTTCATTCGGATTCGGATTCTTGGAAGCAATAATGATCTCCGTCGCCTCTT
Organism: Lachnospiraceae bacterium 28-4; assembly: GCA_000403275.2. GTDB lineage: Bacteria > Bacillota > Clostridia > Lachnospirales > Lachnospiraceae > Kineothrix. Next base: position 1,059,678 of record KE159598.1, on the reverse strand, counting down.
CTCCCAGCTTTTTTAATATCTTATCCAGTCCCTTATCGAATAAATAATTAGTATAAGATCCTTCCTTTGGATGAATTTTCCTATCCTCAATCACGCCCATCACAGACTCGAATACCTTTAAGGGATTGGTTTCTGCGCACTCTTTCGTTACGATTTCATTGAAAAAGCAGGAATAACTTCCCGTATGGCAGGCATTGCCCACTTGGGAAACTTTTGCCAGTATCGTATCCATATCGCAGTCTGCCGTCAGCGACTTGACATACTGGTAATGTCCGCTGGTCTCTCCCTTGATCCAAAGCTCCTTACGGCTTCTGCTGTAATAAGTCATCTTTCCGGTATGAAGCGTCGTCTGAAAAGCCTCTTCATCCATATAAGCCACCATCAGCACCTCTCCGGTCTTATAATCCTGGACAACGACCGGCACATGTCCGTCCGAATTCCGCTTAAAATCAGCCCAATGAAAAGAAGATTCAAACGTATTCACTTTTATTCCATTCCCCTGGCACAAAGATTTGACTGCCGAAAGCTCTCTTGCATTCTCATTAATGGCATATCCCGTGATCCCGCAGATAGCAGGGGAAGAAAGAATCTCTATCAGTTTATCGAGAGAAACTTCCGGGAGCAGCGTCAGTATCTGAGGATGTCCGTCCCATTCGTTCAGGCTTTCCCTCAATGTCGCCGCTTCCACCAAAATAAGTTCATCGACAAATTCTTCCAGAAGCCCCTTGTATTCCAGAAGCGTTTCCATCCTCGCATAACATGCTGCTATCTTTTCTTTGCCGAATCTTTTGGATACTTCTTCCGTAAGCTCGATATTTTCCGGTTTGGAATAGTTCAAAGCTGCCTTTTTGCAGCCTGCATATAAAAGTTTCTTTATATCTTCCATACGGCGCACATTGCCGGCTCCGATCACCGGAATTTCCACCGCTTTGCAAATCTCCTTTATAATATCCAATGCTTCTTCATGTTCCGTATCCCCCTTCGACATATCGAAAACAAGAAGCTCATCCCCGTGATTATCACTGTAATACTTTGCCAGCGTTACCGGATCCGTATCTATAATGGTAATATCGGATAAACTTTTTACCGCATTGCCCTTATACAAATAAATGCAAGGAACCAATTTTTTATATTGACTGCCCATACACCCTTCTCCTTTGAAATTTTATCGCACCGGAACGTTATGCCAGACTTCCCTTTGTACTTAACACGTCCCGGAGCCTCCCATCTTTGCCCGCCGCTTCATCCAAAGCTTTTGCGAAAGATTTGAACATAGCCTCCGCCATGTGATGACTGTTTATGCCGGAGATCATTTTGATATGAAGATTCATTCCCGCCGAATAAGAAACCGCATAGAAAAACTCCCTGATCAGTTCCGTATCCAGTCCGCCGATCCTCTCCGCAGGGAACTCGCATTCATAGCTGAAATAAGGACGACCGCACAGATCCACAGCACATAAAACCAATGCATCATCCATCGGAAGGATGAAGGAACCATAACGCCTTATCCCAGTTTTATTTCCCAGAGCCCCTTTCACCGCCTGTCCGAGGACGATCCCCACATCTTCCACGGTGTGATGCCCATCCACATGCAGATCCCCCTTCACTTTTACCTCTAGACTAAAAAAGCCATGACGCGCAAAGCCCTCCAGCATATGATCCAAAAATCCGATTCCCGTATCGACTTCTCCCTTTCCGTTTCCATCTATATCGAGCCTTAAAAAAATATCCGTTTCTTTCGTTTTCCGCTCCACCGTCGCCTGTCTTTCCATACTAACCTCCATCATTCCGCTTCGCGGCATCTCAAATCCAGACAATGTATTGACCGACCCGGCCAATCAACATCCTGTCATTCCTCAAATCTTACTTTAATGGAATTTGCGTGAGCCGTCAACCCCTCGCTTTCCGCAAATAATTCAATATCTTTATGAACGGCCCGCAACGCTTCCTTAGAATATGATATAATGCTTGTTTTTTTCAAAAAATCATCCACATTAAGCGGCGAGAAAAATTTTGCCGTTCCGTTTGTCGGAAGAATATGGTTTGGTCCCGCAAAATAATCTCCCAACGGTTCCGAAGAATATTCCCCTAAAAACAACGCACCCGCGTTTTTTACCTTCGTCATTATCTCATAAGGATCGGCTGTCAGTATTTCCACATGTTCGGAGGCAATTTCATTGGCGGCCTCCACAGCATCTTCCATCGTTTCCGCAATCAGCATATATCCATAATTTTCCAGAGATTTTCCAATAATTTCTTTTCGGGACAGTACTTTTAAAAATTCCTCCACTTCTGCTCCCACTTCTGCCGCAAGATTCTCGCTGGTTGTAATCAGTATTGCGCTTGCCAATTCGTCATGCTCCGCCTGGGAAAGCAGGTCTGCCGCCACATAACGCGGATTCGCCGTTTCGTCCGCAATCACCAGTATTTCGCTCGGTCCGGCGATGGAATCGATGCTCACATATCCGAAACATGCTTTTTTGGCCAGAGCCACGAAAATGTTCCCCGGTCCCGTGATCTTATCTACCTTTGGTATGCTTTCGGTTCCAAAGGCCATGGCGGCCACTGCCTGGGCTCCCCCAACTTTATAAATCTCATCCACTCCGGCAATATCCGCCGCCACCAGAGTCCCGGCATATACCTCTCCTCCGGCATCAGGAGGCGTTGTCATGATCACCCGTTCCACTCCTGCCACCTTTGCCGGAATCACGTTCATCAGCACACTGGAGGGATAAGCCGCCTTACCGCCCGGTACATATACGCCGGATATCCCAATAGGCGTGATCTTCTGCCCCAAAAGGGAGCCATCCCTTCTCGTATCAATCCATGAATTATGGAGCTGTTTCGTATGGAATGCCCGGATATTCTCCGCAGACTTTCTCATAACCTCCACCAGCCCTGCATCCACCATTTCATAAGCCCTTGCAATTTCTTCCTTCCTTACCCGTATGGTAGAAGCGTCTATCCTGCACCGGTCGAATTGCTCTGTATAGGCAAAGACCGCTTCGTCCCCCTTCTCGCGGACATTGGAAATAATATCGGCAACCACGGATTCATATTGTTCATAATTATTAGGGCTTCTTTTTAAAAGACTGTTCAACAGATCCTTTTTGGTATCTTCCGTCAGTTTTATCGTTCTCATGTTCCACCTCATCTTTATTGATTTTATTCCACGCTATAATTCAATTTGACGGTAATCGAAGCCGTTTTCTGTCTGGAGCTGGTATCGAAAGCGCCGCCATAACTGTAATCGGAATTCGTATTCTGCGCGGTAATCTGGAAAACGCCCAGATTTGCATTCAAAAGTTTTCCCGTCCTGCCTCCGGTTCCCTCCATTATAATATCGATTCTTTCCTTTGCATTTACCGTCGCTTCTTCAATGAGCTGAAGCTTTAGTTCGTCCAGTTTTGTATAATAATATTCCGGGGAATCGGAAAAAAACTCTACACCCGCTTCGATCAGCTGGGAACTATCCCTCGAAATGGGATCCACTTTATCCACATCGTTAGAAGTCACGCAGATCTGCTGTTCCAAGTCATAGCCTACCAAGTAATAACCGATCTCGTACCCTTCTTCGTTATATTCATATTCCCACCGCTGAGAAATATCCACCGACCCGAAGATCATTTCTTCCTCCGTCACACCATTGTCCTGCAAATATTTTTTTATAACCTCCGCATCCCTCTTGATGATCTGATAAGCCTCCTGGGTAGTTTCCCCATACGCGGTAAAACTTCCTCTCCAAACGATCAGATCCGATTCAAAATCACAGCTTGCGGATCCGGTCGCCGTAATCCCCCCGCTTCCTGAAGTTTTCTTGTAAGATACCAGGCTCACCGTCATGATCGACACGCAAATAATAGCGCAGATCCCGGCGATACACGCGATTATGATTCCTTTATACTCCTTGATGCCCATACTGCCTCCTCCTTTCAAACCCTTTATAAATATTTCACTATTTTAAATGTTCTCTTATTTCGTAAATCAGCTTTCGTATCCTCTCCGTCTGCATCTGCATACTCACCTGATTCACGATCATACGCGCTGACAGGGGACATATCTCTTCCAGAACGGCCAGTCCGTTTTCCTTCAGGGTGGAACCCGTTTCCACAATATCCACGATCACATCCGAAAGCCCGACCATGGGTCCCAGCTCCACCGATCCGTTTAACCGGATAATATCAACGGTCTGGTGTTTTTTATTATAAAAATAATCTTTTGCAATGTTTGGATATTTGCTGGCGACTCGTATCCTTTCATGATGCTTTAACAGTTCCCGCGAGCTTTCCGGTCCGCACACGCACATCCTGCACTTTCCGAAGCCCAGATCGAGTACCTCATGCACCCTTCTGTTTTCCTCTAAAACGGTATCTTTTCCTACCACACCGATATCCGCCGCTCCGTACTCCACATAGGTGGGTACATCCGGCCCCTTTGCCAGAAAGAACCTAAGTTTTCTTTCTTCATTGACAAACACCAGTTTTCTGGAACTCTTATCTTTCATTTCTTCGCAGGTGATTCCTATTTCCTCCAGCAGTTCCAGCGTTTTATTCGCCAAGCGCCCTTTTCCCAAAGCAAACGTCAAATAGCGCGTCTCTTCCATCATTGATCCTCCGTTTCTCCTTTTATTCTTCTCTTCGGCATCATAACCGCCAGCTTTCCTTCCGCCCGAAGTTTTTTTACTTCTTTCAGAACTTCCCGATACGTCTCCTTTGTATATTCCATTGCTTCCGCCCTGGGGGGAAGCTCGGTCTCGATGCCCTGCCTTTCAAGAGCCGCCATCAGATCATCGATCACTACCATAAATCCGATAGCCGGCGCATTTTTCCCAAAACGCCCCAGAAGAGTATCATACCTTCCTCCCTTTACAATAGCGTCCCCCACGCCGTAAGTATACGCTTTAAAAATCACTCCCGTATAATAATGATACTTGCTCAACATCCCAAGATCAAAGGAAACATATTTTTCCACGCCATAACAGCAAAGTACTTCATAAAGCGCCTCCAGGCGTCCGATCGCCTCCAGGGAACGCTCGTTATGTACTAATGCCTTCGCCTGTCCCAGAGCGTCGCAAGATCCGTATAAATCCGTCACCTGTAGCAAGGCATCTCTGTATTTCCCCGCTACTTGTTTTTCCCGAAGAAGTTCTTCCGCTCCAAAATAATTTTTCCCGGAAATAAATTCCCGCAATTCCAGTTCTGTCTCCTCATCCAGCCCCGCTTCCATGCATATTCCCTTGAAATACTCCACATTTCCCACGCTCAGCTGGAAATCCTTCAATCCTGCCGCAAGCAGGGATTCGATCACCATCGCCGCCATTTCTCCGTCCGCCTCCGCCGAAGCATCCCCGATCAGCTCCGCTCCCATCTGGGTAGCTTCCTTCAGCTTCCCCTGCAGATTGGAATTGTTCGTAAAAATATTTCCCATATAACAGAAACGTACCGGCACATCCGTCTCCGGAAAATATTTCGCCGCACATCTGGCGATGGATGGCGTGAAATCAGGCCGCAATACCAGCGTATTCCCTTCCTTATCAAAAAATTTGTATAGTTCCCTGGAAGGCGTCGTTCCCACTTCCTTAGAAAATACATCAAAAAATTCGAAGGTGGGAGTCTGGATGTCTTCATAACCATAGCTTCTGATATTTTCCATGATCAGACTCTCTATCCGCAGCTTTTTTGCATACTCTTCCCCGTAAATATCCCTCACACCTTCCGGCGTATGTACTAATTTTTTATTCATTCTTTCTCCTTTATTCCCTGTCATCCAAGTCTTTCTGTATCATATCCAAATAAGGCACAAATATATTGCTTTTCTTTTGCATAATATATTCCGGATTCAGTTCGTCAAACCGGAAACTCTTCCTTCCTCCCTCTTTTGCCCTGTCCCAAAAATAACGCAGCATTTCATAAGGCAGATAATAGAGTGTCTCTTTATGCGTATAATATATCACAAAAAAAGCGATTCCGCCCTGTTTTTCGAATAAACGCATAAATTCTACCTGATGTTCATGAATATTCTGAAGGGCAAAAGTGTCTTTCGTGCATTCTTTCGCATCGAAGCAGACCGGAATCCCCTGTACGGCGCCGATATAATCGACCGTACTCTTCTGGTCAAAATAAGCCAGCGTGATCTGCCCGTTTTCCTTATCGATATTGATGGGCGTAATAGGGGTTGGGATTTTCTGAATGAGCGCCAGCCCGTTTTCCATATATTTTTCGTTTGTCCTGTTGATCAGATCTTCCAAGGTAGATCCCCTCAGTCCTCTGGAGTTCCAAGTTGCCATGCCTCACCCTTCCCCTTCATCCAAAATGCGGAAGATTTCCGGCGGTTCCGCCGTCAACACGAGTTCGGACATATCCGCCCACTCGCCTTCCATCTGCGGGAATTCCAGACGGATCGCATGAAGCAGCTGGGTTGTTATCCCATATTTTTTCTTATATCTGTCATTCCACTCGAAATATCCATATTTATAATCCCCGATGACAGGATGTCCCACGCTTGCCAGATGCACGCGTATCTGATGGGTCTTTCCCGTAATAAGCTCCACTTCCAGCAAAGTGATATTGCGGTAATTCTTAATCGGCTTATATACCGTCAGGACGTCCACCGCTTCTCCGTCCGAAGCATCCCGGCACAATTCCACTTTATTCGTATTCTCATCTTTTTTCAGGCTTCCTTCTATACGGGCCTCCTGCGTTACCACGCCTTTCACATATAAAGAATAAAATTTGCGCAGACTCCTGTCTTTCAGCAGCGCGCTCATTTTCTGGCTTCCTGCCAGAGTCTTTCCGCACAGCACCAGCCCGCTTGTATTCCGGTCCAGCCGGTTACAGACAGATGGTTTGAACGTATGCAGCGTATGCTCGTCCGCCTCCCCCTTGGCCATGAGATAACCGATCAGCCATTCATTTAAAGACCGGTCGGACGGAGCGGCCTTCTGTGTCAGCATTCCTACCGGCTTATTTACTATCAGCACATGATCATTTTCATAAACAATCCCAAGTTCTCCATAAGCTTCATAGGCTTCTTTATACTGCTGGAATCTTCTGCTTTCCTGTCCCGTGCCATTATATTTTTCTCCCCCCGGAATCGCCCCGCCGAATTTGAGGATCGTATCGTCGGACAAAAACATCGCGATTTCATCCTCCGCCCGAAGCATTTCGTTCCCGGACGCCTTCTTTTCGTTTAAGGTAATATTCTTTTTTCTCAGCATCTTGTATACGAAACTGGAAGGCGCTTTTGCCAAATATTTCCTCAGGTATTTATCCAGCCTTTGTCCCGCATCCCGTTCCGCCACCCTGACCTTAATCATACATTCTCTCCATTCTTTTCCCCGCCGCCTCTCTCACAGGGCGATAGCCAGCAGGTTCTCCAATATTTCCGTCTCCGCTTTCTTCGCTTCGCCTTCCGCAGAACCCTGCTTTTCCTGTGTACGGAGGTTTTTTAACCCTTCACAATATTTTTCAATATCATCATATATTTTCACAGCCGCGCCTTTGCACCCTCCCTGCTTCAGATGAGCGGCCAAATGTTTCTCACACGCCTGAATATCCATTTTTTTATTTTCCGAATAACCGCACACGATATGGTCTTTCACCACCATATGGCTGACTTGATAATTTTTTTCATAGGAAGTAAAAAACATATCATATAATTCCATGAATCCGCCGGCGTATCCGCCGATCTTCTCTTTTGCCTCACCCGAACAGCCTTCCGCCCGCAAAAACATGACCATATTCACCGTACTCCTCCCCGCCGGCAGACATCCAAGGATGGCAACTACCGTCAAAAGATTTTCCTTCGATCCCGTCTCCCATATCCCAATCCCAAAAAGGGAAAGCGATACCGCATACAGAAAAATTGTTCTGACGCTGGCCCATATTTTCTGTTGTTTGATATAACCGTACTGCCCTTTGGCAACTCGTTTCCTGCCCATATATTTCCCAGCTCCCTTATTCTTTCTATTTCAAAAGCCCCATAACGGATAATATCCACCCATGAGGAACCGTTTTTGTCAAAATACCAAAAGCCTTCATCGGAAGGCTGCATATGGAAAGCGCCTTCTTATGGTAAGAATCCCTCAGCGCATCCCTTACCACCTTCTGCGGGGGAACCATGGTCAATTTTTTTACCGCCAGCGTAGAGGCGTATTTTTCCGCAATATCAAAAAATTCCGTCTCCACAGGCCCCGGACATACCGCCGTCACCCATATATCCCTTTCCCTTAATTCCTCCCGCAAAGCCCTGGAAAAGCTAAGAACGTAGGATTTGGCAGCAGCATATACGGCAAAATTCTTTTGGGGCACGAAAGCTGCACTGGATGCCAGTTGAATGATACGGCCGTTTTTGCACATATACGGAATGCATTCATAGGTCATCCTTGTCAGCGCTTTGCAATTCACTTCCAGCATTCCCAGCTGTTCTTCGATGCTTATTCCGTCAAATCTTCCCATCAGTCCATAACCTGCACAATTTACCAGCATACGGACAGAGACGTCCTCCGTTGCAAGAATATTGCGGAACAGTTCCATATCCCGCTCTTCCGTCACATCCATGGCAATCGTTCTGCACCCGGTTTCCAGCACTTTTGCCAATTCCTCCAAACGCTCTCTTCTTCTTGCAATGAGCCATATTTCATCCAATTCGTGCATGATCTCATCCAACTGGAACGCAAATTCCTGTCCAATTCCCGAAGAAGCCCCTGTAATAATAGCGATTTTCTTTTTCATGCCCACCCCCCTTGCCGCCCGTCCGCGGCCATTCTAACTCTTCTTTTTATGAATATTTCTGATCGTTTTCTTTTTTCCCTTCTTGCGGTTTGTCGTCGTCCTGCTCTCTTTCTTTTCTTCCCTTATGCTCCCCGCTTTCTCTCCCTTTCTCGGCCTGATCAGGCACTTTTTATCAAAGCCGACCAGATCTTCCCTTCCGGCTTTTGCCAAGGCTTCCCTCACCAGGTCATAGTTCTTCGGGTTCCTGTATTGGATCAGCGCTCTCTGCATTGCCTTTTCGTGGGGATTGCGGCATACATACACTTTTTTGCCGCTGACCGGGTCGATCCCCGTATAATACATAACCGTAGATACCGTGGATGGAGTCGGATAAAAATCCTGTACCTGTTCCGGCATATAGCCAAGGTCTCTTAAATATTCTGCTAATTTTATCGCCTCCCCCAATGTGGAACCTGGATGGGAAGACATCAGATAAGGAACCAAAAACTGTTTTTTTCCTATTTGCTCATTCATCATATGATATTTTCTGACAAATTTTTCATAAACATCGTTGGAGGGCTTGCCCATTTTGGAAAGCACTGCGTCCGAAATATGTTCCGGAGCCACTTTGAGCTGCCCGCTCACATGATGTTCCACCAATTCACGGAAAAAAGCATCGTCCGCATCAGCCATCAGATAATCAAAGCGTATGCCCGAACGGATAAATACTTTTTTTACGCCCGGTATGGATCGCAGTTTGCGCAAAAGTTCCAAATAATCGCTGTGATCCACCGTCAGATTTTTACATGGTTTCGGGAACAGACATTGTCTCTCCCTGCATACTCCCATAGATAGTTGTTTTTCGCAGGAAGGACGCCGGAAATTAGCAGTCGGCCCTCCCACATCATGAATATAGCCTTTAAACCCCGGTTCCTTTGTCATTTTTTCCGCTTCTTTTATAATAGAAGCATGACTCCTCACCTGAACCGTTCTCCCCTGGTGGAAAGTAAGCGCGCAGAAATTGCAGCCTCCAAAACATCCCCTGTTGCTGATCAGTGAAAACTGGATTTCCGCAATCGCCGGGACTCCTCCTTTTTCTTCATAAGAAGGATGATACGCCCTCTGATAAGGCAAATCATAAACCGCATCCATTTCTTCCGTTGTCAACGGCCTGGCGGGCGGATTTTGCACCACATAAACGCCGTTCGGATAAGGTTCTATCAAATATTTTCCGTTCACCGGATCGGTATTCTGGTATTGCTGGCGGAAGCTGTCCGCATAAGCCTCCGGTTTTTCCCTCATTTCTTCATAAGAAGGCAGAAGAATGCTTTCATATACGCCGGAAATATCTTTTGTCTTATATACCGTCCCGGCAATAAAAGTAATATCTTTTACCGCAATGCCGCTGTTCAAAGCATCCGCTATTTCCACAATAGACCGTTCTCCCATTCCATAAGAGATCAGATCCGCCTGGGAGTCCAGCAGCACGGAGCGCTTAAAGCTGTCCGACCAATAGTCATAATGAGCCAGACGGCGGAGGCTGGCTTCCACTCCGCCAATAATCACCGGCACATCTTTATAAGAACGGCGGATCAGATTCCCGTATACCGCCACCGCGTGATCCGGCCGCTTCCCCGCCTCTCCTCCCGGCGTATAGGCGTCGCCCGGCCGGCGCTTTTTCGATACGAAATAGTGGTTCACCATAGAATCCATGTTGCCGGCCGATACGAGAAAAGCAAGCCTTGGCCTTCCCAGAACCGTCACGCTTCTTTCATCTTTCCAGTCGGGCTGCGGGATGATTCCCACCGTATATCCATTCGCCTCCAACACTCGGCTTATAATGGCCGTGCCAAAAGAAGGATGATCCACGTAAGCGTCTCCCGTTACGTAAACAAAATCCAGCTGGTGAATCCCCCTTTCTGTCAGTTCTTCTTTCGATACAGGTAAAAATCCGTTCATAATATCAGTTTCCTTTTGCAATCGTCAGGCATTTGAATAAAGTCTGCAATATAATAATCGGCTGCCGCCGCTTTCTCTTCCTTTTGGGAGATGGAATATAGGTCTTCTACGGCGCATACTTTCATCCCCGCCGCCTTCCCCGCCAAAATGCCGGGAATAATATCCTCAAATACGAGGCAGCGCTCCGGCTCCACTCCCAATTCCTCCGCCACCGCCAGATAAATATCCGGTGCCGGTTTCCCCTTCGCCACATCGCAGCCTGTCATAATGCAGGAAAAATGCTTCTCCAGTCCATGCACCGATACGATTCTTTCCACTAATTCCCTGGAATTGCTGGTGGCGATCCCGAGAGCGATTCCTCTCTCCCTGCAAACTTCTAAAAAATCAAATACCCCTTCTTTTAACGGCACTTCATAACTATACTTATCCCATGCCATAACGTTCCAGTCCTCTTTGATCTTCTCAACGGAATCGGCAAGCCCGAAGCGGTTCTTAAAATACCCCGCCGTCTCGCTGAAACTCATTCCCTCAATATCTGCTTGCAGGCTTTCCGGCAGGGCGATGCCGAATTTCCCAAGATATTCTAAATCAATCTGCGCCCATATCCACATGGAGTCCACCAGTGAACCATCCAGATCAAAAATAACCGCATCTATCTTTTCAAGCATATTTTTCTAACCTTTCCTCTTTCCATTATGCCTATCGTTCATTTTTCAGTATTTCACTCCGTATATCTTACCACAACTAAAAATAAAATCATAGATATAAATCAAGCAGGAAAAAAATCAGGCACCGAAAGCTATTTTCGGATGCCTGACCTTTCTTCGTCATTCTGCGGATAATATCCCTGAAATTTTTTCTATCATTTCATCTTCTTTTAGCCGGAACTTGATCTCTACCCGCCTGGAAGACGCCATATCCACCGTTTCTGTCCGGTTTCCGTCCCCATCTTCCTTATAGACCGGATTGCTCCATGACTTTCCGTTCACGGTAAGAATCTGTTGCAGCTGTTCGATCTTATCTTCGCTCAGTCCGTTCTTTTTATTCAGGCAGAAATCCGCTACGGCATTGGCGCGCGCATAGGATAATTCCATATTGCTCTGGTAGCCTCCGTCCGTATCCGTATGCCCTTCAATAATGATTTCCGCAATATATCCCCGGAACTGATCCTGCAGCAGCACATCGAGGTACATCGGAATAATTTCCTTCAAAGTTTCCTTACTGTCCGCAGTCAGGGTAGCGCTGTTATACCGGAACAGTACGTCGGAGGAAAAGGTAATGGAGCCTGTCTGGGCATCCACCTTCATGCTGGAATTGTGGAAGGTATCCTGCAATGCCCCGATAATATCCGTGCGGATACCGACAATATCCTGAAGTTCACTTTTTGTAGTTGCCAATTCCTGCCTTGCATTTTCGATTTCCAAATACGCTTTGTTCAACTCTTCTTCCGTCAAAGCTGCCTTTTCATATGCCTGTTGCAGCTCCGCAAGGGAGGAAGCCAGTTCCTTGTTGGAGCGCTCAATCTCCGCTTTGGAGTTCTCCAGGTCTGTTATGACGGACTCCAGCTGCGACTGCGCCGTATCCAGTTCCAGGCGCGTCTGATCCAGATCCGTCGTTTTCTGTTTATAAACGGCAAGAGTAATGGCTATGATTAAAATGAAAATTAACAGCAAGGCCGCCATCATATCCGAATAGGACTGCCAATAGCTATGTTCCGCAAAAGCTTCCCTGTTTTTTCGTCTATTCTTCATATAAACTCCTCATTTGGTCGAAAGCATAAAGCTGGCTCGTAATCTCATCGCTCATCTCGCTGCAAGTATTTGCCAGTTTTTCTTTTTGTTCCCTCAATTCCCCCGCAAATTTTTCCTGTCTGTCCATCACCTTGGCAAGCGCTGACTGCACATTGCGGTTTACTTCTACCAAAGCGGTAACTGCCTCGATTAGTTCCTTCGCATTCGCCGCGCTGACCGCCTGTGCTTCTCCCGCGGCTTTCAGTGTACTTCCCAGCTTCTGAAAGTCCGCATTCAGAGCCGTCTGCATCTGTCCGGTGAATTTATCCACAATTCGTTCCACTCCTGCCGTCTGCTCTGCGGAATCCCCCTTCATAATCTCGAGCATCTGCTTAAGCGCGCCGGAGATTCCGGCCTGATATACGACCATCGCCGCCGAGCTTTCATCTTCTTTCGCCGTCTGCGGCAGTGCCGTCTGGCGGAACATGCATAAAAACTCTTCCAGCTTTTCATAAGCATCTGACATTATGCTCCGGTATATGATATTAAATACGAGGGAAAAGAAAATACCATATACCGACGTATGAAACGCCACCTTCATGCCGGACAGCAAGGTTCCCACATTATCGGAAATCGTAAAAATATCATTGCCGTTAAAAGATCCGAGTCCCATGGAAAGGCCGAGGAATGTGCCAAGAATGCCCAGCCCTGTCAGCGTACCCGATATACCAGAATTGAAAAAATTCATTCCCACTCTGTCCAGAAGGTCATCGTTGATATATTCCTCCAAATCGCAGGATTGTGAAATGCCTCTTTTCGTTCTGAGGCTCTTGATGCGTAAACGGTATTTATTAAATGCCGTTCTTAGTTCTTCATTTTCAAAGGCGTTGCTTCTGTCTTTATAATTACTCCAAAGGTTTCTTCCGTTTGCCTCTTTATATTCTTTCTGAAGCCTGTCCGTAAAATCCATCAATTCATCGGTCACCGCATTGAGTCTCCCAAAGCTGATCGACGATATCAGAAACAGCACTCCTATAATAATCAGAAAACCGATATTAATCGCAAGGTTTACCAGAGAAACCTCTCCTCCCGTAAAGACGCCGTTCAGGTACAGCACAAAGGCAATGACGACCGCATATAAAAGAAATAAAATATAATATAATCTGTTTTTCATCCGTTCTCCCATCCCGCGCCGCAGCCCTTTTTTTCTGTTCTGCTTCCCGGCACGTTTTTTGTCTTATGTTTTACAGTTTTTCTTTTCTAAACGTATCACAATTTTATCGATAACTCAATATTTTTAAAAAAATCTTAATAATCTTCCCAAAAACTACATAAAATAATTTTCAGGCAAATTTTCCAGAAAAGAGGACAGGACATGCAGCTTTCCAACCATCTTGATGATAATATCCGACATTTAAAATCCATTTTCCCCATTCCCCAAAGCTTTGATATTATAACCAGAGATCTGTTCTTAGGGGACACGAGGGGATATTGGATCGGCATCAACGGTTTTTGCCGTGTAGAGTTGTTACAACAGATTTTTTCGGATCTTCAAAATCCGCTGTATATGAAAGATCATAAAATAGAAGATATCAGCCGCTATCTGAATGCCAAGATCGGCTATGCACAGGCATCCCTTTGTGATAGCTGGGAAGAAATTACCCGAAACGTCTTAAGCGGCCCCTCCGTTCTTTTTATTGACGGCTTTACCCAGGCCATCATTATCGATGTGCGTACTTATCCGGCCAGAAGCGTCGGCGAACCGGACACCGAACGGGTCACCCTGGGCGCAAGAGACGGATTTGTGGAAACCTTGCTTTTCAATGCCAATCTGATCCGCCGCCGCATCCGTTCTCCAAAGCTGACCTTTGAGATCCTTTCCGCAGGGGAGGAAAGTAAAACGGACGTAGCCCTTGCCTATATGGAGGGTCTTGCCAGCCGGGAACTTCTGGCGGACTTGAAGCGGGCGATGGCCGGTTTATCCGCAACCTCTTTGACGATGGGAACCAAAAGCCTGGAAGAACTGCTTGTAAAAAAGCGCTGGTTCCATCCCCTTCCCTGCATGCATTATACCGAACGCCCCGATGTGGCCTGCAGCTTTCTAGCGGAAGGACATATCGCCGTTATCGTAGACAACTCTCCTTCCGTGCTGATACTGCCCTGTACCATCTTCCAGTTCACCCAAAGCCCGGAAGATTATTATAAAAGTCCTGTAGTGGGTACCTATTTCCGTCTGGTCCGCTTCCTTTGTATACCGGTCAGTCTGATATTGATGCCTCTTTTTCTTCTGCTGACGGCATATTTCCCACAATTTTCAGAAAAGTGGGGGCTTTTGTCCACGGAAGCGCTCCCTGGCCCTACCATTATTTTCTATGTCATGGCCGTGGAGTTTCTTCTGGATTTGTTCAAATATTCCGCCTCCGTCAGTTCCAGCAGGTTTTCCGGCTCCTTGTCCGTTATCGGGGGACTCATTATCGGCGATATCGCCGTAGAGCTGAACTGGGCTTCGGTAGAAATTTTGTTCTATGCCGCCGTTACCTTGCTGACAAGTTTATCCCTTGCCAGCATCGAATTCAGCGACGGCATTCGGGTCTACCGACTCTTCCTCGTCATATGTACCGCCCTTTTTGGTGTCTGGGGATTTTCCGTGAGCCTTTTTCTCGTCCTGTACTCCGTCCTGACGACGCCTGTCTTCGGCGGCATGAGTTATTTCTGGCCCCTATGGCCTTTCAACTGGAAGGCTCTGCGAACCCTTTTATTCCGTTACCCCGCTGCCAAGGCCCAGCCCAGCAGCGTATGGAAGCGCCGTTAGGCCCTTTCCCTTTCTGCCGCCTTGAAAGCCATGTTTTTAATGGCATCCGCCGCAGCGTCCGCAATCGCCGCCGCAGTGCATCGATTTTCCGTTTTTTTTATCCCTGGCCATGCTCCTTATTGCCAGAGCTACAGCACCTATAATTAACAAGCCAACAATTAAAGTCCCCATATGTTTCCTCCTGCTTTGAAGCGATCAAAAAGCATATTTCCCATACAGATGCCTTACATGGAGTTTAAAATGCCTTCTATGCCTTCTTCCCGGAATATCTTCTTATAATATCCGATCTCGTCCCGGATCAGAGCATCGATTACGCCCATGCCAAGAAGCTCCACGGGAGCCCTGTCGTCTGTCAGAAGAAGTTCACCGCCTTCATATTTGACTAATCCGTCGGAAACTCTCCCCATCATATCCGCCAGCTTGCCGCTCTCCAGAGCTCCTGTATTTTCTTCCAGCTTTTCCACTATGCCGGCGCTGCCCGCGGAGGCAAAAAGTTCCCTGTTTGTAGATCCTTTTACATCTACCGTATATACCTGGTCAAATACACTGGCTATCGTATCGGAAAGATATTCGTTAATATTTCCTTTCTCTTCCGAATGCATATTCATATTTACCACCATGACGCCGTCCTCTTTCAAATGTTCCTTTACCATCCGGAAAAATTCCACGGAAGACATCTGAAAAGGAATCGTAATATCCTGATAGGCATCTACCATAATTACGTCATATTTCTTATCCACCGTCTGCAAATAGGCCCTTCCGTCATAAGTGGTTACTTCGATCGTATCCGGCAGGGCAAAGTACATTTCTGCCAGATCCGTTATCTTCTGGTCGATTTCCACGCCTTCCACGGATGTGTTTCCAAAATAGTCCATACATTGTTTCGCATAGGTTCCTGTTCCCATCCCCAATACAAGGATATCGGCGTTTTCCTTCTGATTCACCCCTGCCATTACCGGAGCGGCAAGGGCATAATCATAATACATCCCTGTCAGGGAATCCCCTTTTTTCATGATAGACTGCACGCCGAACAGTACATTGGTGGAGAGAATCACGCTGTCGTCTGTTTCCTTTACCTGCAAATAATTATAGATGGACTCCCCTTCATAAAGCAGACTGTTTTCCCAAAAGGCGAAACTGCCGGAATGCCCGAAAATTCCACATAAAATAAAAACAAGCACTGCCATGGCGCATACTCCCTTCCTGGCCTTTTTGCTAATAAAATAAACAAGGCCGAGCAAAAGCAGTATGCCGGAGAAAATAAGAAAGGTAACAGCCGTCCCAACGGCGGGAATCGTTACAAACGTGGGCAGAAACGTGCCGATAATGCTTCCGATCGTGTTGAACGCTCCCAAGGTTCCAACGGTTTTTCCGCTGTCATCCAGACTGTCCACCGTATACCTTGCCAATGAGGGCGTAACTGTTCCGAGCAGAAACAGCGGAAACACAAAGATCACCATACACGCCGCAAAACCTGCCAGAATCAGGAAATTATTATTTATGCTCACGATCAGAACTGCGGAAATACCAAGAATAATATATTTTCCCACTACCGGAATGGCGGCGATCCACAAGGCCGCCACGATCAGCCGCATATACAGTTTATCGGGATTGGGATTCTTGTCCGCGCTCCTGCCGCCCCAAATGTTTCCCAAAGCCATCGCGATCATAATCGTTCCGATAATAATTGTCCATACAATCTGCGAAGAACTGAAATAGGGCGCGAGCAGACGGCTCGCTCCCAGTTCTACCGCCATGACCGACATTCCTGCAAAGAACTCCGTCAGGTACAGATAATATTTGTTTTTTAAAATACTTTCCATCCTTTATCTCCTTCTATCTCCTGTTCTAAAAAAAGCGTATTCTGTGATGCAGCAGGACTCTTCCGTCTCTCAGGCTTTCCGCCTCGATATCTACCTCGCATCCCCCGGCCTGCAGTTCTTCCAATACCCTGTTCATATATTCCGCTGAATAGCTTTCGTCCTCATATGCCCGGTAACACCGCAGCCAGAGTTCTTCACTGTCCACAACACTTTCAAACTCCGCCGGATTTCCGGCAGTCATGATCTTATTATAACAATCTTCATAATATTCCTCCATACCGGATATTACATCTTCTTCAGAAAAACCGGCGTCCTCCATGCTCCTTCTGTTGTCTTCCGGTTTATCCTCCCGTATTTCCTCCTCTTCCGGACCGCTATATTTTGTTCCGTTGCATGGCGGCAGGTACACTGAAAGGTCTTCCCTTTTATGGGTAAGCGAGAACTCCTGGTCCGTTCTGTTCAAATAACGGTATGTATTGGGATCCGTATCGTCCCAGGTAGCATCCGCATTATAATATTCATCCTCCAGGCGTATGATATTCCATGCATGGTTCTCCCCAGCAAAACCTGTACAATAATAGCAGGGAACCCCTAACTGCGTCATTAAATACTGCATGCTTCTCGCATAACCGGCGCATACGGTCCGTCCGTTCGCCAATGCGCTGTATGCGCTCTGGTTCAGCGGTGCCTGAAGATCATATTCTATCCGGTCAAGCAATGCATTATGCACATACAATTCCTTTTCATAATCGCTGCCCTGGTTCCGCGCACCTGCCAGAATTTCCTCGGCCGCGCTCTGAAATGTCCCTTTTGCGGCATCCAGATCGTCCACCAAATCATTGAACTGTAGAGAAATTTCAGCACATCCGCCGCTTCTGGCAAATTTTGCCTCATACGCCGAATCCAGCCAGAATAATTCCGGATGGTCGTTTACTACCGCGATAAAAGAATTGCGCAGTTCTCTTTGCGTCACCGGTTCCACCGGATTAAAAATCCTGTTTACCGCTCCTGCGTTGGCGTAGATCTGCCGGTATATGGACTGTTCCGTTTCGGACAGCATCCCATAATAAGGGTAGAACTCCGTATCAAAGCTTAACCCTTCCCCCGTCTCGCCATAAGTATATTTTTTCCGAAGTTCCTCCGCCTCTTCTTCGTTGATCTCTTCGGCGTTTTCCTGCACCGGAATGTAACCGCTTCTCCCGGCCACTTCTTCGGGCGTATGGATTTCTTCCCGTTCTGGCGCTACATACCCGGAGGTTTTGTTTCCCTCCTGCTCCGGTTCCATGCCATTTCCCCCGCTTTGCCCCGCCTCTGTGTCCTCATCCGTTTCCACAAGATCCATATCCGTTCCGGCCTCAGGCAATAAATCCGGTTCCGTTTCCTCCATATACACCGGTTCTTCTTTTCCAAGGCGGGAATAAAGGAAGTCGGACGCCCTGTCCGCCAGCCCCGGCCAAAAGGCGCATAAAATGATAAATATGCTGACCAGAGACAATAACGCCAATATGCTGTAGAGCAATCTTTTCATCCACTTCATTCTCTCATCTTCCTCACTTCTTCTTCCGTTAATTCCCTGTAACTCCCACAGGGAAGGTTTTCATCCAGAAAAAGTCCGCCCATGGCGGTTCTTTTCAGGTAAGCCACCTCATTTTCCACCGCATGCAGCATTCGCTTTACCTGATGGTATTTTCCTTCCGTTATCGTCAGATAAATGCTGGTATCCGATATCCGTTCCGCCTTCGCCGGCAAAGAAGGCTTCTCTTCCCCAATATCCACGCCTTTTTCCAGCGCCTTTCTGCCTTCTTCCGACAGAGGCCTTGCCGTCTCCACATAATAGACTTTCTTCACATGTTTTTTCGGGGAAAGAAGATCGTGAGCCAGGCCTCCGTCGTTTGTCATAATCAACAGCCCCTCCGTATCCCTGTCCAGCCTTCCAACCGGAAACAAATCTCCATATCCGGTATCCTTTAAAAGATCCGACACCGTTCCATGCATGCGGTCCCTTGTAGCGGACACAACTCCCTGCGGTTTATTCAGCATATAATACACATATTTTTTATATATGATTTCTTTCTCCCGGAAAGATACCCGATCCTTTCCTTCCTCGATCTTATATTCCGGTTTCCGGACGACTTCGCCGTTCACCCTCACCAGCCCTTGTTTTAAATATTCCTTTACCTGACTGCGGCTTCCCAGATTGGCACCGCTTAAAAATTTATCCAGACGAAGCATCTGCCCACCGTTTCCCTTTCCGATCCACTTCTACTTTTTAACGTTTTTCATATATTGGTAATAACTATTTTGCGATATAAGATCCGGTAATCACTATGATGAAACTATCCAATAAAAAAAGCAAAACCATCACTCTTTTGTTTCTTATCCTGACAGGCATGCTGCTCGTTTATCCGAAAGAAAGCCTGGCGTTTTCCCTGACCGGTCTGCAGCTTTGGTTCAATCGGATGGTTCCTACCCTTCTCCCCTTTATGATATTATCCGGCATTATGATACGCCTGAACCTGACGGAGCATGTGGTAAAAATCATCAGTCCTGTACTCACGCCCCTTCTCAGGATAAGTCTTAACGGACTCTATGCCGTTACGATCGGGTTCCTCTGCGGCTTCCCCATGGGAGCCCGAGTCATCGCCCAGTTGTACGCAAGCCATAAGCTCTCCAGGTCGGAGGCCTCCTATCTGCTGGCCTTCTGCAACAATATCGGCCCCATTTATTTCATCAGCTTTGTCCTTCCGACGATTGGCCTGGAACTTACCGCCCCCTATCTTTTTGGCATGTACGGGCTTCCCCTCTGTTATGGTATCTTCTTAAGATATACCTTTTACCGGAACCGTATCCCTATGCCTTGTATCCGGCCCGTGCGCAAACTGAAAAATATTCTCTCTGCTGCAGAAGGAGCCTCACCGGCATCTCTGCTGGACACCCTAGACGACTCTATCCTGTCCGGCCTGTATGGCATATCCAGGCTGGGCGGATACATGGTTCTTTTCAATCTCCTCAACCTCGTTCCGCAGACATTGTTCAAAATAACCGGCGATATCGGCGGCGATCCTGAAGCAGCTCTGAACTGCCTGTTGGAAATCACAAGCGGCATCAGCCGCATAGGGAACCGGTCACCGCTCCTTGTTCTGCTCCTGCTTCCCTTCGGCGGTTTTTCCTGTATTGCCCAAACCTATAGCATGATAAAAGAAACGGATCTCTCCTTAAAAGACTACGTATCCCATAAACTGATTCTTTCCGCCGTCACGTTGTGCTATTACGTCCTTTGGTATCTATTTTTTCCGTCATCTTTTCTTCTTTGACCCACATCCCCAAAAGGGGATGTGGCCTCTCATGAGGATGCCCGCCAGCATCAACAGCACAAAAAGGATAGCGACACATAAAAAGGCCACTTGGAGGAAATAAAAGAACGTCACTTCCGGCGCTTCTCCTTTCCCGCTTTTTCCAGCCTCTTTCCCGTTATCCGCCGGGTTTTTGGCCTTCATAATCCCAGCCTCCACAGCTTCCCCGGCTGCATCCTCTTCCGCCGTATCCCCGGCTGCGGCCTCCATCCCTGATTCTTCCTCCCTCTCTTTCTCCGAAGCGATAGAAGGCAGATACACATGATTGCTCTCCGTTTTTATATCGTACTTATTATAAACTTTCACCACCACTTCAGGCATCGTTCCCGGCGGCGCTTTCATGGTAAACGTAAGATTATCCGCACTGCGCGGCTCCCATTTCTGTAGATCGGAAAAATTTTTCCCTCCATCCCAGCTATAACTGTAATAAAGGAGATAACTGTCATAATCCGAGGCATAAACGGAAACCTCGATATCTCCCGTTTCCGTATTCACATCCCCGACATCGATCATACAAACATCCGGCTCCGTCAAATCCGGTTTCACCGCGCCGGCCGGAACCGGTATCTCCACTTTGGGCCAACCGCTATAATCCACGCCCAAAATCTCGGACTTCAGGCCGTAATATCTTGCGACTGCGGTCGCATCCAGAATGCCCAGCCTTTCCAACCCTTCCCCCGAAGTATAAAAAGACGTGTCGTTCTCCTGATCCAGATGGCAATGCTCGATAAGCGCAGAAGGAATTCCCCTGGCCGTAGAATGCCGGATAATGCCATAATAATCCTCCCCTCTGTCGTTCAGCCTTGTCTTGATCCCCCTCGGATACAAGCCCATCTCTTCCAAAAGTTCCATTTCCCCGCTGGCAAATGAATATCCTTCCTGATGCTCCTCCCCAAAAGCAGAAACCCACACCTCCGAACCGAACAAATCATGCTCCGCAGACATATTAAAGTGAAGGCAGAAGAGAAAATCCGCATTTTTAGATGCTGCAAACTCCGCCCGCTCCTCCAGGCTCATATCCTTATCCCCCTCACGGGTCAGATATACTTCGATCCCTTCGTATTTCTCCAGTTCTTCCTTCATCGCCAGGGCAACGATCATTGTCAGGTTTTTTTCCGTATATCCGTTGCACTCAGCCCCCAGATTTTCCCCTCCATGCCCCGGGTCGATCGCAACGACAACGGGCTGCGCCCCATGTGCCGGAATACTTTTTCCATATAAAAAAAACAGCCCCATAAGGAACGCCAACATCACTTTTCGAATAATCTTCATATTACTCCTTAATTAAAATTTATACGATTCACAAAAAACCGGTTTCGTCATTGTAAGCGAAACCGGCTCTCCCACCGTTGTTTATGCCCGCAAGGGTTACATGCGAAAAGCTATACTCCATTTATTATTTCAGCAAATCCAAATTCAAGGATTCCCCGCCATCCCCATCTCCGGCCCCGCCAAGCAGAAGATCCGTCTCCTGAGGATGCAGATCCGCCCGGTTTGTTCTGATGATTTCCGCATAGCCATTCAAATTATTAATAAAACTCTCATAATGCGAGGCTGTCATATTCACCGTCTGCATCATCAGGTTTTCCAGGTTTGCCAGCATTTCATCCGTATACTGGATCGCGGCCGCCCTCATATTATTCGCCTCTATGGTAGCGTTATCCAGGATATCCTGTGCCTGATGGCTGGCCAGCGTCACCACCTCGTTTGCCTGTGCATACGCCTGCTGCATGATCTCATGCTCATTGATAAGTTCATTGGTATGTACGGTCGCTTCATTGATCAACGCTTCGGCTTTTGATCTGGCGTCGCTTAAAATAGCTTCTTTATTGCTGATGATTTTCTGATAACGCTTAATTTCATCAGGGGTCTTCATCCGAAGTTCTCGCAGCAATTCGTCGATCTCTTCCTTATTTACGATAATTTTCGTATTGGATAATGCCTGATACTTACAATTTTCAATGTACTCTTCGATCTCGTCGATCAACTGTTCAATCCTACTACTCATAAAGTAACCTCTCCCACTACTGCCGCCGTCATTTTTCAGCAGCATTATCCGTGTCCGTATTTTTTATAGATCAGCCGCGCCACAAATTCAGGAACGCACATCGTTATATCTCCGTTGAAACTGGCAATTTCTTTCACGCTGCTGGAACTCAAATACGCATATTCCAGACTGGTAGTCAAAAATACAGTATCCAATTCCCCTTTGGAAAGCAATTTATTCGTCTGGGCGATCTGCAATTCATATTCAAAGTCGGTGATGGCCCGAAGCCCACGGATCGCCACATGTACACCCTTTTTTTGGGCATAATCAATTAATAAGCCACTAAAAAAATCCACTTTCACATTCGGAATATCTTTCGTCGCTTCTTCTAATATCTTAACACGTTCCTCCACAGAAAACAATGGAGTCTTTAAATGATTGTTCAGCACACTTACTGTTAATTCGTCAAAAATATCCGCTGCACGACGAATTACGTCAAGATGCCCGTAAGTAACCGGATCAAAACTCCCCGGATAGATCGCAGCCTTCATCCTTTTTCCCCTTGCTCCTTTCGCACAAATACATGCTTATTCGACTTATATCTTTTTTCCTTTTCGATTTCAAATCCGAGTTCTCCTACAAAGGAAAAGTCTTCCATAAGCTCCGCCTCTATCACGATCCATGTCCTTTCTGTCACATAGGGCTTGTCCGCCAGCAAGGCCAGCGCTTTCCTCTCATAACCTTCCCCATAAGGAGGATCCAGAAAAACAATATCCGCTTCCTTTTCCCTGATAAGGGACAGCGCCCCGAAAACATCCTGCTTCAAAAGAGTCGCTTTTTCCCCCATCTTCGTAAAAGCTATATTATGCTGGATACAGGAGATGGCATTTCTGTTATTTTCCACAAAATACGCATGTCTCGCCCCTCTGCTCAAAGCCTCTATGCCTATGCCCCCGCTCCCGCTGAACAAATCGATAAATACGCAGTCCATAAGATAAGGCTGAAGCATATTAAACAGAGTTTCTTTGATCCTGTCCGTAGTCGGCCTGGTATCCGTTCCTTCCGGCGTTTTCAAAGGAAGGCTTCTTGCCGTTCCCGCAATTACTCTCATAATCGATCCCTTTATCCTTTCAGCATTTATCTTTTTCTATCATCATAATCTTTTCTTTGTTTCCGGTCAATCCTTTTTAGGAAAAGGAAGCAGAAATGTTGTCAAATCCTGGGCTTTACGCCTTTTGTATCCCTTTTTCCGGCCTTCAGCTTATTCAATTCTATCGTTTTTCCCTTGTATTCGATGGATTGTTCTACGGCATTTTGCGTATAATATACCTTTTCCACATAATCTTTTCCTGTAAGCTTCATTCCCCGGACTCCCACGGCCCCTTTTTTCTTTTCGGGAATCTCTTCGATCGGAAAACGCAGAAAATATCCGCCCTCCGTCCGCAAAACAATATTCGTCTGTTCCTTTAAGATAGTTACGGAAACCACCTCATCCCCCTCCTGCAGCTTAGTGGCCGCCACAGTACGCTTGGATACATCGAATTCCCCGCCGTCCACAATTTTTAGCATGGAAAGTCTGGTGGCAAAAACCACCCGATACAAATTCAGCTGCGACTGTTCCGTTATAAAGAGAACCGTTTCCTTTTCCGCGCTGTAATTGCTGACATTATCCAAAGGAACTCCTTTATCGCGGAATTTTCCAAAAGGAAGGTCTATGACTTTAATCGTATGCAGCTGTCCCGTATTGGTAAAAACGCAGATCCGCCCCGTATTCTTACAAGAAAATACAAACTTATTTTCCGAGTCCGCCGCTTCCTTATTCCGTTCATAAGTGGGCATATCCACCGTTTTTACATAGCCGAAACGATCGACCAGGCACATAACTTCCATTTCTTCTATTTTCTTTTCTTCATAGACGGCCTCTTCCCCGTTTTCCACCACTGTCCGGCGGGGCTTTCCATATTCCTTCTTTATGGCGTCCAGTTCATTCATAATCACCTGTGCCATGGAATCCCTGCGCTCCAAAATCTCTTCATAACGATAAATATTTGCCATGGTTTCTTCGTGTTCTTTGATCAGCGCTTCCAGTTCCAGGCCAATCAGTTTATACAACCGCATATCCAGTATGGCATTCGCCTGTTTCTCAGTAAATCTTAACTGGGCGGCCATAATCTTTGATTCTTTTGACTTAAACTTGATGCCTTCCGTCTTTCCCTCCACCAGACACGTTTTCACCATCGCCCGGTCTTTGCTCCCCCGCAGGATCTCTATGATCAGATCGATGACATTGCACGCCTTGATCAGACCTTCCTGTACTTCCCTGCGTTCCAGTTCTTTTTCCAGAAGAGTTTTATATTTTCTGCCGGCCACTTCAAACTGAAAATCAACATTAGCCTTGATGATCTGCTTTAATCCCATTGTCTCCGGCCTTCCGTCGGAAATCGCCAGCATATTGACGCCAAAAGTATCCTCCAGACGCGTTTTTTTGTACAGCATATTGATAAAATGATCAACATCCGCATCCTTTTTCAGTTCTATGACAATACGGATTCCTTCCTTGGAAGACTGATTGGAAATATCCGTAATATCCTGGGTCTTTTTCGTTTCCGCAAGTCCGGCCACATCGGAAAGGAACTTGCCGATATTGGCACCGATCATAGGATAGGGTATCTCCGTAATCACTACATTCGTCTTGCCGCCTTTCGCCTTCTCGGTTTCCACTTTTCCCCTGATTTTTATCTTTCCCGTTCCCGTTTCATAAATGGAAAGCAGGTCATCCTTATTAATAACGATTCCGCCAGTCGGAAAATCAGGCCCCTTCACATACTTCATTAACTCCTTTACCGTAATCTCAGGATTCTTCATATATGCTTTGGCCGCATCGATCACTTCCGACAGATTGTGGGGAGGAATGCTGGTGGCCATGCCGACCGCAATTCCCTCGGAGCCGTTGACGAGCAGATTGGGAATCTTGGCAGGAAGTACGGAAGGCTCCCTTTCCGTCTCGTCAAAGTTGGGCAAAAAGTCCACCACATCCTTGTCCAGATCGGCTAAAAAAGACTCCTGCGTTACCTTCTGCAATCTCGCTTCCGTATAACGCATGGCCGCCGCCCCGTCGCCCTCCATATTGCCAAAATTTCCATGCCCATCCACAAGCGGCATGCCTTTTTTAAATTCCTGCGTCATGACTACCAGCGCTTCGTAAATGGAACTGTCCCCGTGGGGATGGTATTTACCCATCGTATCCCCTACGATACGGGCGCTTTTTCTGTAAGGCTTATCATACTTTATGCCAAGTTCATGCATGTCGTACAGAGTTCTCCTCTGCACCGGTTTTAACCCGTCCCTCACATCGGGAAGCGCTCTCGCAATAATAACACTCATCGCATAATCAATATAAGATTTCTGCATGACTTCCGAATATTCCGTTTTGATAATCCTGCTGTCATCCATAGTCATTCCTTCCTCCCGGCATGCCGCTTCTTATACGTCCAGCTCCGCATCCGTTGCATGCTCATAAATAAACGCCTTTCTCGGCGGAACATCCGTCCCCATCAGCATCTCCGTTACTTCGGAAGCCATACGGCCGTCTTCGATCTCCACCTGTTTCAAAATCCTTGTCTCCGGATTCAGCGTGGTTTCCCACAACTGACCGGCATCCATTTCTCCTAGTCCTTTATAACGCTGCAGCGTAAAAGGCCCTTTATGGCGCTTCCTGTATCTTTCCAGCGCCTTATCGTCATATAAATATTCTTCCGTTCCCTTTGACGGCATCGCCTTATACAAAGGAGGCATGGCAAGATAGACATGTCCTTCATATATCAGTTCCGGCATGAAGCGGTAGAACAAGGTGAGCAAAAGCGTGGAAATATGCGCTCCGTCCACATCCGCATCCGCCATAATAATAATCTTGTCATACCGCAGCTTGGAGATATCAAAATCATTTCCATAGCCCTCGGAAAAACCGCAGCCAAAGGCATTGATCATTGTTTTGATCTCCGCATTTGCAAGAACTTTATCAATACTTGCTTTTTCCACATTCAAAATCTTGCCGCGAATGGGCAAAATTGCCTGAAATGCACGATTTCTTGCAGTTTTTGCGCTTCCTCCTGCGGAATCCCCCTCTACAATAAAAATCTCGCATTTGGAAGCATCCCGCGATTCGCAGTTCGCCAGTTTTCCATTGGAATCGAAGGAAAACTTCTGTTTTGTAAGCATATTTGTTTTCGCTTTTTCTTCCGTCTTCCGTATCTTTGCCGCCTTTTCCGCACAGCCGATTACGGCCTTTAAAATTTCCAGATTGCGGTCAAAATAACGGACAATCTCTTCCCCCGTCACCTTGCTGACCACCTTCGCCGCATCCTGGTTATCCAGCTTCGTCTTCGTCTGTCCCTCAAACCGGGGATCCGGATGCTTGATGGACACTACCGCCGTCATTCCGTTGCGCACGTCGGCCCCTGTGAAATTAACGTCCTTCTCTTTCAGGATATTCAATTCCCTCGCATATGTATTGATCACATTGGTGAACATGGTCTTAAAACCTGTCAGATGAGTTCCGCCTTCCGCATTATAGATATTGTTGCAAAATCCCAGCACATTTTCATGAAATTCATTCACATACTGGAAAGCGACCTCCACAGAAATATTTTCATTTTCCCCTTTATAATAGATCACATCATGTACGGTCTCTTTGGATCTGTTCATATCCTTGACAAATCCGGTAATGCCCTCCGGCTCTTTATATTCGATATGTTCCGCCGGACTTTTACGCCTGTCCTCATAGATAATCGTAAGCGCAGGGTTCAGATATGCCGTCTCATGCAGACGGCTTTTCACTTCGTCCTCTTTGAAACGCGTTCTGTCAAAAATGGTATCGTCAGGAAGAAAATTCACTTTCGTCCCCGTTTCCCTCGTTTTCCCAATGACCGGGAGCAGCCCGTCCTTTAATTCAATGACGGGATTTCCCCTTTCATATTTATCTTCATAAATAAAACCGCTGTTCTTAACCTGTACCGTCAAATATGCCGAAAGCGCGTTTACGACGGAGGAACCTACCCCATGGAGGCCCCCGCTCGTTTTATAAGAAGAGTTATCGAACTTTCCTCCGGCGTGCAAAGTGGTAAATACCAGCCGTTCCGCGCTGATGCCCTTTTCATGCATTCCTACCGGAATCCCCCTGCCGTTATCTTCTACCGTCGCCGATCCGTCCGCTTCCAGCGTCACTTTTATCTTATCGCAATAACCGGCCAGATGTTCGTCCACGGCATTGTCTACAATTTCGTATATGAGATGGTTCAAACCTTTATAAGAAACACTGCCGATATACATTCCTGGCCTTTTCCTGACTGCTTCCAGTCCTTCCAGAACCGTTATTTTCGAGGCGTCATAGGTATCCGCTTTCGCCATGATTTCCACCCTTTCCTATCGTTGTCCAAAAATTCATTTTGTAGTATAGCATATATCCTTTGGAAATAAAAGGGGAAAAGGCTTCGGCAGGGAAATCAATTTTTATGGGCATTGAGGCGGAGAGAAGCCAAAGAGAGCCAAAGCAGCCGGGAAAGGGGCAGGAGGGGAGCCGGTTTTCTGCTGGAGCTTTCAATCAGATTTCACTAATGAAATGGGCAGATCTTATCAAACCGATCGGGCTGGAAACAACGGACATCCTGTCCTATGTTTCCTAAAATTGCCATCCATGGCAATTTTTCCCTTGGGTCTCGGCCATTTCATAAGTGAAATTACTGACTTGGAAGCAACAGCAGAAAACCGGCTCCCCTCCTGCCCCTTTCCCGGCTGCTTTGGCTCCCTTTGGCTTCTCTCCGCTATAACACTTATAAAAGTTGATTGCCCTGAGGCTCCGTGGGAATTTATTTTCACAGGCAGTCCAGGGGCTAAATGCGGGGCAGGAAAAGCGGGCAAGGAATAACGGATAGGGGGCGGGCGTTTTTTGCTGTTGCGTACAATCAGTAATTTCACTTATGAAATGGTCGAAATCCCAGGGGAAAATTGCCATGGATGGCAATTTTAGGAAACAAAGGACAGGATGTCCGTTGTTTCCGACCCGATCGGTTTGATAAGATCTGCCCATTTCATTAGTGAAATCTGATTGGAAGCTCCAGCAAAAAACGCCCGCCCCCTATCCGTTATTCCTTGCCCGCTTTTCCCGCCCCGCATTTAGCCCCTGGACTGCCTGTGGAAATGAATTCCCGCGGAGCCGGCCGGCAGCCGGCACCCAGATCCATTCCTATATTTTCTTGCAGCAGGCGATCGCCAGAGCTCCGGGGCCAATATGGCAGGCAACGCTCAAAGAAAGGGGATCGATGCGAATATCAAAGCCCGGGAAGACTTCCAGCAGTTCTTCTTTTAATATCCCTGCCGCCTCCGCATTATGGCTGTGGGCGATCTGTAACCACATGTTGTCCTTATCCGCTCCTCCAAAACGATTGATCATATCGTTTTTAATGGCATTTATCATAATCGCCTTTCCCTGGCTGGTAGTCCTCGCTTTTGCGAAAGCATCCAGCTTATCACCTTGTATCTGCAATACCGGCTTCAGTCTTAGCAGCGTTCCAAGCGCTGCTGCTGCCGGCGTGATCCTTCCGCCCTTTTTCAGGTAGTAAAGTGTATCCAGCATAATATAAATACTGGAGTTGAATTTATCTGCCTCTAAAAAGTCTTTGATCTCTTCCGCGTTTTTTCCGTCTTCCGCCAGTTTGAGCGCGTCCAGCGCCGACTGTCTCTGGGTCACGGATATCCTTTGGTTATTAACCACCTGTACCTTTCCTTCATAATCCTGTGAGAGCATAATCGCGCTCTGGCAGGAACCCGATAATCCGCTGCTCATCGGGATATGCACGATTTCATCGTATTCTTTGAGCAGTCCGTCCCATAAGTTCATGACCGATTCCGGGGAGGGCTGGCTCGTCACCACATGGTCTCCGTTTTCCAGCATCCGGTAAAATTCATCTTGTGTCAGGTTAATATCTTCAAAATAAGTTTCTTCATTCACCATAAAAGGCATAGGCAGCACATGAATGCCAAGTTCCTTTGCCTGATTCTGCGTAATTCCGCTGTTACTGTCCGTTACAATCGCAATCTTTGCCATTATTCTGTACCGTACTGCATCCGCAGCACTTCTCCTTTCCACCCGCTTTTATCCTGTTTTGCCCGGTAAAATGCCGACGCTACACAATATCTTACCGTCAGATTGTCCGAAAGTCAACCGCATTCCATAGATTTTCCATATACTTTCCAAGCATTGCATGTTCCGGTTTTTCCAGCCCTTCATCTTCTTCCAGCACTCTGTCCGCATACTCCCCCGCCGCTTTCAGAAGATCCGCATCCTGGTAAATATCTCCGATTTTAAAATCCATCAATCCGCTTTGGCGTATCCCGAACAGATCACCCGGGCCGCGCATTTTCAAATCTTCCCCCGCAATATAAAAGCCGTCGTTGGAATGATTTAGAATTTCCAGCCTGTCAAAGCATTCTTTTTTGCCCGATCCATTAATAAAAATACAATATGACTGGCTCTCCCCCCTGCCGACACGGCCCCTGAGCTGGTGGAGCTGCGCCAGGCCGAACCGTTCCGCATTTTCCACCATCATCACCGTAGCATTGGGAACGTTGATCCCCACTTCGATCACCGTGGT
The DNA here is from genome assembly GCA_000403275.2 of Lachnospiraceae bacterium 28-4. Taxonomy (GTDB): domain Bacteria; phylum Bacillota; class Clostridia; order Lachnospirales; family Lachnospiraceae; genus Kineothrix. The sequence continues at coordinate 1,029,654 of KE159598.1, read as the reverse complement.
AGAAACCAGCACGTCGATATTATGAGCCCCGTATTCTTCCATAATTTTATTTTTATCCGCCGGGCGCATCTTTCCGTGCAGACAGGCCACTTGTATCTCCGCTGGCAATATGCTTTTCAGCTTTTCCGTATAGGAGACCGCATTTTCCACCCCTTCCATCTCCCCTTCTTCCACCATCGGGCATATGACATAGATCTGATGCCCCATCCGCACTTCCTTTTCTATAAAACGATATGCCTTGTCCCTGTATTCCGTCCCCACAACACAATTCTTAATAGGCAGTCTGTTTGCGGGCAGTTCATCTACAATGGAAATGTCCAGATCCCCATAGAGAATGAGCGCCAGCGTCCTCGGTATCGGCGTCGCGCTCATTACCATCACATGCACACCCTCGCCTTTTCCTGCCAGCCTCTCCCTTTGCCTCACGCCGAACCGGTGCTGTTCATCCGTCACCACCAGCGCCAGATTTTTATACTCCGCCTTTTCCTGTATCAAAGCATGGGTGCCGATCACCACGTTCGCCCTTCCGTTCCTTATTGCCTCATAAGCTTCCCTCTTTTCCTTCACCGTCATGGAACCTGTCAAAAGCATCGGGCAAAACGGAAGCCTGTATTTTTCCGTCAGTTCCTTCATTGCCTCATAGTGCTGCAACGCCAATACTTCCGTCGGTGCCATCATAGCCCCCTGATAACCGTTGGATACGCACATCAGCAGCGCAAGAAACGCAAGTATGGTCTTTCCCGATCCCACATCGCCCTGGATCAGCCGGTTCATCACCTTATCGCCCGAAAGATCCTTTTTTATTTCCTCCCACACTTTAAGCTGTGCTGCCGTCAAAGAATAAGGCAGGGCTTCTGTCAGTCTTTCGGCCTGGGCCGTCTCCATCATAGGATAACCGCTTTTCAACTCCTTGTTATGATCCTTGCACCTTCGCAGCGCCATGAGAAAGAAAAAGAATTCATCAAAAACCAGCCTCCGCCTCGCCTCCAGCATGCCTTTATAATCCGAAGGGAAATGAACCGTTTCCACCGCCTGGCGGTATGGCATAAGACGCTGTTCTTCCCTGATCCATGCCGGCAAAGGATCCTCTTTCCAATCCAAAAGAGCCAATGCCTGTCTGACTGCCTTTGTCACCATGTGGTTCGTCAAGCCGGCCGTAAGCGGATATTTCGGCTGTAATACGCCGGTCAGGCCAGCATACTCCTCCGGCTTGTAAATCTTCGCCTGTTCCATTACCAGCTTCCCGTTTTTTTCCTGTAAAATCCCGCGGAATATATAAAAACTTCCCTTTTTCAATATATTTTTTACATAAGGCATATTAAAATAAGTCATAAAGACCTGTCCCGTTCCGTCTTTGATGACAAAGTTCATAACGGTCAGATTCCGCACCTTTTTTGATGCCATATTCCCCACCAGGCAAGCCCTCACCGCACAAAGCTCCCCTGGAACAGCATCGCCGATGGAAAGCGGGGCGGAAAACATCTCATAGTCTCTTGGATAATTCCGAAGCAGCTCCCCTACATTTTTGACATCCAGCTTATAAAATAACCGGGCGGTCTTCTCCCCGACCCCTTTGATCTGAATAATATCCGTACGCTCGTCCATAACTTTCACATCCACTTTCTTTCTCTCCAAAATGATGATATTGTAATAGGAAAAAAGGACGGCTCCCCGTCCTTCTCCTTTTGATATATCATCATTTACTCTGCTGAAACTATATAATAGTAAATCGGCTGTCCGCCATATTGCAGTTCCACATCGCATCTCGGATACCGTTCCTCGACTCTGTCTTTCAGCTCTCCTGCCGTTTCCTCCGAAACCTCGGAACCATAATAGATACTGATCAGTTCTTTATCGTCTTCCATCATATCCTCTATCATACGGAAAGTCACTTCCATCATATCCGTACCATTGGATAAAATACCGCTGTCACCGATCCCCATATAATCACCCTGTTTGATCTCCTTATCGTCGATCATAGTATCCCTTACCGCATAAGTCACCTGTCCGGTACGAACCGACTTGATCTCTTCCGACATCGTATCCGTATTTTCCTCCACGGACAATTCGGGTACATAATTAATGACTGCCGTAATTCCCTGAGGCACTGTTTTAGTCGGTATTACGATGATTTTTTTATCTTCTACCATATGCGATGCCTGATCTGCCGCCAGAATAATATTCTTATTATTCGGAAGAATAAAAACGGTGTCCGCATTGACTTTTTCCACGGCATCCAGCATATCCGCCGTGCTGGGATTCATCGTCTGGCCCCCTTCAATAACGTAGTCCACGCCAAGGCCTTTGAAAATCTCCTGAATTCCGTCTCCTGCGGAAACGGCAATAAAGCCTACCTCTTTCTTCGGCATCTCTTCCGGCTCCGCAGCTTCTTTTCTTTGCTTTTCTGCCATTTGAAACAGTTTTTCCTGATGTTCCAGCCTCATGTTGTCAATCTTCATATTCGAAAGAGCGCCGTACTTTAATGCCTTTTGAATTGCCATACCAGGGTCGTTGGTATGTACATGCACTTTTACTACATCCTCATCCGCAACTACCACAATCGAATCACCGATCGATTCCAGATATGCCTTAAAATCCATCTCCTGCTTGATGTTGAAATTCCTGCTCAACATAATGATAAATTCCGTGCAGTAACCGAATTTGATATCAGCCTGCGCCTGTGCATCCATATTAACCGATGTCGCGGATGCGGACGCCTTCACGTCGGAAAGCTTAAAATCGATTTCTTTTCCAAGGAAAGCTTCATAAGCGCCTTTCAGCACCTGCATCAAGCCTTGTCCGCCGGAATCCACCACTCCCGCCTGTTTCAGTACAGGAAGAAGATCCGGAGTTTTCTCCAGCACTTCGTCCGCATACTTTATGACCTCTTCAAAAAATACCGTCAGGTCTTCCTCGCCGCGGTCTGCTAATTCCCTGGCCTTCCTGGCTCCGCCTTTGGCAACCGTCAGAATCGTGCCCTCCTTTGGCTTCATAACCGCCTTATAAGCAGTTTCCACCGCTTTATCAAAAGCATCGGCCAGAATCTTTGCATTCAATTCCTCATAGTCCCTTACCCCTTTGGTAAAGCCCCTAAAGAGCTGGGATAAAATAACCCCTGAATTTCCCCTTGCCCCCCGGAGGGAACCGGAAGATATCGCCTTACATAATACGGTCATATCCGGTTTTTCCATAGCCGACACTTCCTTCGCGGCAGCCATAATGGTTAAGGTCATATTGGTTCCGGTATCGCCGTCAGGAACGGGAAATACGTTCAGTTCGTTGATCCACTCTTTTTTCTCTTCCAAATTTTTTGCGCCAGCTAAAAACATCTTAGAAAGCATCTTCGCATCGATTGTCTTAACCACAACAAATTTCCTCCTTAATCAATCACTCTTACACCTTCTACAAAGATGTTGATTTTCTCAATTCCAATACCGGTAAACTCTTCCACCTTATATTTCACGTTGCTGATCAGATTATCGGATACGGCCAGTATGCTGACCCCATAGGAAACGATCACATGAAAATTAAGAACCAGTTTATGGTTATGAAGCGAAACCTTGATCCCTCTTGTCATGCTGTCCATCTTTAAAAGTTTCACCAGTCCGTCCTTTACATTTACACCGGCCATGCCGACAATGCCAAAGCATTCCATTGCGACCGAACCGGCGTACTGCGCGATCACTTCGCTGTCGATTGCTATATTTCCCATATGGGTATCCAGAGAAGAAGCTTTCATACTATACCTCCTTAATTTTCCTTCTTGAAATCAATATATGATGTATTATAACCGTAATTTGGTAAAGAAACAAGAAAATATTGAATTTGAAATAAAATAATTTTCCAATCCATGAAATTTTTACTTGCATTCTAGGTTTTTATCTGCTATTATACTAATGTTGCGAGTACAATTTCGAGGAGGTGCAAAAATGGCTAAATGTGATATTTGTGGCAAGGGCGCTCAGTTCGGTAATAACGTAAGCCATTCTCATAGAAAAACAAACAGAATCTGGCACGCAAATGTAAAACGTGTAAAATGCAAATTGAATGGCGGCAATAAGAAGATGCATGTCTGCACACGTTGCTTAAGATCCGGATTAGTAGAAAGAGCTTAATTTCATAAAAGCAACCTTGAATAATAAAAAACAGCTGTTCAGCTGTTTTTTATTATTTTTAACGGACGTTATTCTATCTGGCCCTGCTTCCCATTTCATAAGCTTTTTTCAATTCTTCATATTCTCTCGTAATGATCTGCACCATTTCATGATCCCCTGTCACATTATCGGGATGAAACATTTTCATCAGATCTTTATATCTCTTTTTCAACGTCAAATAGCTGTTTACTCCGCTGAACAACATCTCTTCCACTCCGGAATGATGGGAAAATGACTGTTTTTCATGATAAGACCCCCTCTGGGAATTAAACTTGTCCTTCTCTCTTTGCAGTACGCGTCTGTCTTCATCCAGATCCTCAAACCCCTTCTGGAGAATTCTCATCTTCTGGTCCAACAGCCGGTTTTCCTGCTCAATACGCCCTTTTTCCACTTTCAGCTTATGCTGTAAGCTCCGCATTTCCGTTTCATGGAACTTCTTTTCATGTTCCAGCTTCTTACGAAGTTCATCCAATTCTTCCCTGATCATCGACAAACGGAATTCTTCCCTGAAAAGCCACGCTTTCATTTCCCTTAATTCTTTCTCATTCCCGTCCTTTAATATTTCATCCACATTTCTCATTTTCCAGCACCTTCGTATTCCTGTACGCATCAATCGCAATAATAAAAATTATACCCAATGAGTAACAGCAATGCACAGATAATTAACCCTATAAATCTACTGGTAAAAAAAAGAAGCATAAGCAGCATTCCTACCGCAATCCAAAAAGCGATAAAACCAATCAATTTTTTCATGCCGTTCCTCCGTGCCGCCTCAACCGCTTATGCTCTTATTTTATCTTATGCACCTTCCCTGTCATTAATGACTTTTATTTTCTCTTTGTGTTCGCCCTGGCCGCCGGCCTATTCCTCCGGGAAAGCGATATCTACCGCCGTTTTATCATCCGGCAGTTCTTCTTTGTCTTCCGGTTTTGTAAATTTGTCTACGATATCCGGAATCATATCCAGAATCTTTGTCATAGTATCCTGATTCTTTACATTTACGAGTTTTGTCGTCCCATTTTTAATGACAAGTACTGCGCTCGGGGTCATCTTTCCGGAAAAACCGCCTGCTCCGCCGCTTTTTTTATCCGCCGCATTCGCCCCTGCTCCTACGCCGAAACTTACATCCACAAGAGGCAGGATAATCGTATCCCCTACCTGGGTCGCTTCTCCTACCACCGTTTTTGTTGAAAGCACGCAGTTCATACCGTTCATCAATGCTTCTATTACACCCGAAAAATTATTTTCTGCCATTTATACACCCTCCTTTTTCAGCAGTTTGATCAGTCTCCATATATTCTTATCCAATGCTATCTTCAGGCCGGCAATCAAAAAGATAATTCCTGTTATCTTTCCTTTTATATATACATCGCCTTCTATCACCTTTTCTTCAAATTCCGGCTGCAGGAATACGCTGCCCCCGACCAGCGGATATAATATTCCATAGGCCGCCACGATCTGCCCGGTCGTAGCCGGATCTTCCATACCTGCCCGCAGATTGATGCGGCATTTCGTCGGCTTTACTTTCCTGCATATCCATATCAGCTGTTTTTTTGCATTCCGAAATACGCTCCGGAAAGCTTCTCCCTGCAATATATCGATATAATACCGTATATTTTCCATAACATTTTTTATTTTACCACATATTCCCTGTATTGTGTACTCTATATTTTTTAAGGCCTCCAAAAGTTTATGGAAAAAAGCAAAAACGCTTTTGTTCCTTTTCTCCTCATTTTCCAGGGCCGGTATTTCCACCTCCGCTTTGTCCGTCTCCGTTTCCTCTATTTCCTCTGTTTCCGGCTTCTTTTCCCGGCTTTCCGTTTTTAAATTTTCTATTTCTTCTCTTTCTTCCCTTTCTCCCTTTCCGTTTTCTTTTATATCCGAATTCCGTTCTCTTTTCTTCTTTTCTTTTTTCTCTTTTTTCTTTTTCCTCTCCCTGGCGGAGTCCAGAAGGGTAAAACAAAGCACCCTTATTTTCAAACGGGCCGATTCCCCGTAAGAAAACACGATATTCACCATATGCAGCAGCCATGTCGCCTTCATTTCCACACGTACCGGATGCTTTTCCCCAAGCTTCCCATCCGCCGTCACATAATATCTGATGGGGACAAATAACCCGCATATAAGGACAAGCAAAAGGATTCCGATCGCGGCTGCCAAAATTATTCCTATTATTTTCAGTATTAATAATACTATCATTAATAATATGTGCAGCATATCTACCTCTTAATCACCTTCCGGAAACAAATATTTTTTCAGGTCCGGATATCCGTTTCTCTCCAATGCCGCCTTCGTTATTTCCACTACGATATCCAGCGCCTCTTCATATTTTTTTGCAACACCTATAATATACGGAGGATGTTTTTTATAATATTTCTGCTGGAGAAAAGCACAGTGATAAATCTCCAGCTGATCCCTTCCTGCAGCAAGCGCGATCACATAAACCTGAAACTGCCCGGCATTGTGCCGCAGCTTCCATTTTACTATATTCGGATGTTTGATCCCCTCGCCTATATAAAGATTTTTATAAAATTTCATCTTTCTCCCCCCGCTTGGGATTGAAAATTTTCAATCTTGAACCATCCGTCTGTATTTTTGTTTCCTGTTGCCATTATAACATAATTTTCTTTATTTCCAATATCTAAAGTGCAAATTCGGCCTATTCCTGAAAATAGGCATCGAAAATCCTTTTTGCGATCGGAACGGCGAAGTCCCCGCCGGAACCGGCGCCCTCTATGATAATGGTCACGCTGATCTTTGGATCGTCTACAGGGGCAAATCCGGTAAACCATGCATGGGAGTCCCCTTTTACGGTATTATATTCTGCCGACCCGGTCTTTCCTGCCGCAGTGTAGGAAAGTCCTTTTAACCGGCTTGCCGTCCCCTCTTCCACCACGCCGCGCATCAATCCTTTTAAGGCGGCGGCTTCTTCGGAAGAAATCAGCCTCTTTTCAGAAGAAGGGGAAAACTGTTTGACTACCGAACCCATACTGTTTTCCACAAAATCTATCACGTACGGTTTCATCAATACGCCGTCGTTTGCAATCGCATTGGTAATCATATTCAAATGTACCGGCGTCATTCCCGTCGTACCCTGGCCGATCGCGATCTGCATCATATCTTTGTTTGGCGAGTCATCATACACCTCTATACGGCTTTTATTATAGCTAAGTTCCAACGGAAGTTCCTGATTAAACAACAGATCGTCCAAAGTATCCTGGAATTCCCCCTTGTCCAGTTCCACGCCTATGTTGGCAAAAGACGCATTGCATGACTTTGCAAAAGCCCTGGCAAAATTCACGCTGCCATGGCTTTGCCCATGGTAACAGTTTATCCTGTCCGCGCCATCCGAAAAGCTTCCATTGCACTGAAATCCATAATTTTGATACGTATCCGGGTTTTCCCTCATATATTCCAGCGCCGTTACAATCTTAAAAGTCGAGCCGGGAGGATACAATCCCTGTGTCGTGCGGTTCAGCAAGACACCGCTTTCTTTGTCCTCCACCAGCGAATCCCATATTTCTTCTATTTGATTAGGATCGTAATCCGGCTTGGAAACCATAGCCAGTATTTTTCCGCTGGAAGGCTCCGTAACGATAATTGCCCCTTTATATACGCCCAGCGCCTGATAAGCCACCTCCTGCAAATTCACGTCCAATGTGGTATGCACATCATCTCCCGGATATTTCACCCCGGACATATCGTTTGCCACCTTTTCGGATAATGGCGCATTGGAATGGATCAGATAATAATTTCCCAGGGCTTCTACTCCGGCCCGCCCATGCGTCGCATATCCCACCGCATGGGAAAAAAGATTGCCATAAGGATAATTTCTTTCTTCCTTCCCCTCTTCGTCCGTTACTGTCTGCGCAAGAATCTCCCCTCCCCCCGCATAAATCGTCCCCCGGATATTCTTTGCCGTCAGCACCTGTTGTCTTCCATTATAACTGTTATTGATCAGCTCCTGTTTATGCGTTGCGGAATAATAACAGATATAAACCATCATACTGACAAAAACCGCTGTAAACAGATAGGTGACTGCCATAATAGGAAGATTTGTTCTCTTTTTTTGGGGACATCTACTCTTCTTTTCTTTCATTCCGTTCCTCTGTTCTGTTGTTTTTGGCTTTCCGCTTTTTTCTGACCGCATATTTCTCCTCTTTTTCCTCGTCCCCTTTTACCATACAAAGCCCCTCAATAATCGCAAACATAATCAAAGTAGTCAATACGGAACTTCCTCCATAACTGACCAACGGCAAAGTAACGCCGGTCAGCGGAATAAATTTGCTGCCTCCGCCGATCGTCAAAAAAACCTGAAAAATATAAGTAACTCCAAGCCCAAAAGCAATCAGCCTGTAAAAGCTGTCGTTTAGCTTCATTGATATACTCATAAACATAATAAAACTGCTTAAACAGATCAAAATCACACACATGGCGAATATAATCCCCAGCTCTTCCGCAAGAGCGGAAAAAATAAAATCCGCTTCCACAAAAGGAATGGAATTCGGCGTTCCTTCAAAAAGCCCCATTCCAAACCAGCCGCCGCTGCCGATGGCAAACAAAGACTGGGTGATCTGATAACCGGTCGAATCGATCTCGCTCCAGGGATCCCTCCACGCCTGGACGCGCACCTGCACGTGGCGGAAAGCCTGGTAAGCAATGACTGCCGCAACGCTTCCCCCCGTTGTTCCTGCCAGAAGATACAACGGATTCCTGGTAGCCACAAATACCATCAGCACATATACCACAAAGAAAATGAGCGCGCTGCCCAAATCTTTGGAAATTACGAGAATAACCACATGGATTCCCGCCACTACCGCCGTCGTAAATACTTCAAAAAATGTAGCAGACTCGTGCAAAGCGCTGGCAACAAAGAAAACAAAAATAATTTTTACGAATTCCGAAGGCTGGAACGTAACTCCCCCTATGGAATACGAAATCTTGGATCCGTTCGTATATGCTCCCAATATGAGTACTACTGCCAGCGCGGCAATCCCCACCAGTGCATAAACCCATGTCAGTTTTTTTAAAAACTTCATCTTGTGAATGAAAAAAGGAATTACCATTGTCAAAGCAATCGAGCAGACGACGATCACAAACTGTTTGACCGCCTTTTCATAAGAAAGCCTTGTTAATATAACAAAGCCTACTCCCAAAAGCATGCACATATTGTTTACTACCAGCCGGTTCGCCCTTGGATAGACCATATGAAACAACATAACCGTAACAAACAGAACGATCTGCTGAAAAATATAAAAAAACAGATATGTGATATCGCCTGTTTCAAAACATATCGCCATAAAACAGGAAAAATGAACCACCAGCATCAAAAGATTCTGCCGCGTATAAATTCCGCCTCTGCGCTCTTCGTCCCGAAACCGGAATACTGCAAAAGATTCATATGCGTATAATGCCATCAGCAGCGCGATGACATATTTGGATATTTCCGTAATGTACAGTTCCATTATTCCGCTCCCCGATTAAAATGTCCCTTTGTATATTCTTCATAAGGAACGTCCTTATAAGGCTTACCCTTGCACGAACATTCCTCACTCTCCATCCAGAACCGGAGTATCTTTTCCGTCTCATCCCTGCCCTCTGTCGTAAAATCCAGACGGAACGTATGAATCCCCGCCCCCTTTATGCGGTCTATGTTCTGATGAAGCGATAACGGAAGAGAATTATAGATCACGTTATAGCAGTGCATGCAGTTCAGGTATACGGGAAACACCTTTCCGTACCTGTCCTCCAAAGCGGTAAATCCCTGATCCCATCCCTTCTTTTTCCGGCGGCAGCCCTCCATCGTGCGGGCAACGCAGTTCGCGGATACCATCATCGGGATCCTCCCGTAAACGGAAGCCGCCAATTCCCTTCCACCTGCCTCCTCCGCCAGTTCTTTCCATTCATGGATATTCAATTCAAGAGGAAGGTATGTTTCCCCGCAGTCCTTTCCCAAAACATGAAGCGCCTCTTTATTCCAAGCATAAAGGCCTGCATCCGAAACAATTTTCATGCCCGGAAATTTTTTAAGCCTATTTTTAAAATATTGGATTTCCTCCAGATTGCGTGCCAAAATTCCCTGAAAGCCAAATTCATCCAACAGGAATTCTATTTTATTTAAATAAAGTTCATCCCTTTGCCGTATCACATAAGGCAGCGCCAAATACAACTCTGTTGGCCCGGCATCATCCTCCCATGCCCTCACCCATTCCCTATCCAGGCAAAGACCCGCATCTACATAAATCCGTTCTGCCCCAATGGATAGGGCCGCGGCGAATTGTTCCTTCGTCAGCGCCAATACATGGAACCTTGTCTTTCTCTCCCTTTCTTCCGCAAAAACATCCCCGGCCTTCTTTTTCCTTTCCTGTTCCTCTGTCTTTCTCCCATGCGGGAAAGCCCATCCATTTTTTTTGATGATCTCCTCCTCCAGCCGTTCCAACGCCGTCCGTCTCAGGTCATTGAGAGTTTTTACCGGAAGAAAAACATCCCCAGGCATCCGAATATCCAGATGGTCCAAATAAAATGCCGTGTTCCCGCACTTGCCCATCTGCTTTCGGATTCCCTCTTCCGTCAGTGGCTGCTTATGCGCTTCCTCTACCTTTTCTCCTTTCGCAACAGCCTCTGCCCCGTCTCCCATAACGGTCAGTACCGCCGCTTCTCCCTTTACCAGCCTGATATCCATTCGCACAGGGAGCCGGAAATCTTCCTCCAGATAAGTTTTTCTAATCTGCGCCAGCAAGCCTTCGTCGCTTCCGGTATATCCCGGATTCTCCAAAGATATCATGTCTTTTCCATTCTGTTTATAATAATAACCTTGACTGATTTCACTCCGGATATACAACGATTCCAGTTTTTTCCGATCCTCCTCCTCCACATAATACTTTGATGGATTCTCATAATACCGGTCGATATACTTTCTGTAGATCGCCGTTACGCCGGCGGCATATTCCGGTCTTTTCATTCTTCCTTCGATTTTAAAGGAATCGATGCCAGCCTCTATCAACTCTCCCAGCAGTTCCACCGTACACATATCTTTCAGGCTTAAAGGATAGACATTCTTCTCCGCCCTTCCTCCCGGGCGTCCTCCTCCTGCGATCCTGTATGGCAGACGGCAGGGCTGGGCGCATCTTCCCCTGTTTCCGCTCCTTGCGCCTATTACGCTGCTGAACAGGCATTGGCCTGAATAGCAGTAACAAACCGCTCCATGAATAAAAGTTTCGATCTCTATATCCGTTTTCTTCTTTATTTCTTTTATCTCCGCCAGCGATAATTCCCTGGCCGGAACAATCCGTTCGGCTCCCAGGGCTTTCAGATATTCTGCTCCATAAACTCCCGTCACTGTCATCTGCGTGCTGACATGCCTCGCCAGCGCTGGAAACCATTCCCCTATTTTCTGAAACACCCCGAGATCCTGAACGATCACGCCGTCCAGCCCCTCTTCATAAAAAGGAAGAAGGTATTGATAAATATTATGAAATTCCCGTTCCTTAACAAGAGTATTTACCGTCAAGTATATTTTCCGCCCATAAATATGCGCATATCTTACTGCCCTGCAAACCTCTTCCTCTGTAAAATTGTCCGCATATGCCCTTGCGCCAAACTTCGCGCCTCCAAGATAAACGGCATCGGCTCCGGCATGTACCGCCCCCAGAAAACTTTCATAGTTTCCTGCAGGCGCAAGCAGTTCCACTTTCCTCATATTCACTCCCATATATTATAGTTTATTGTAACAAACACTGTCACGCTTTGCGAGCCAGCTTATTGCAACAAACGCTGTCGCGCTTTGCGAGCCAGCTTATTGTAATAAGAGCTGTCTCATACAAGACAGCCCTAACCGTTTCCCTATCTCCAATTACTTTCCATTCCCTTTTAAATCTTTCAGTTCCGTCTCCATACGAATGATTTTCTTCGCGTTTTCGTTTACTTCCGACTGCAGACTCTTTACGTTTTTCTCCGTATTTTCCAGCTTAATCTGCGATGCGATCAATTCATGCTTCAAGTCATACAATTCCTTTTCTTTGCTTTGGATTTCCTCCTCCAAAAGGCTGATCTGCTTTTTCGCCTTGAAATAATCATCCGCAATATTCAGTTGAAGCAGAACGCTCTGGGTATCCGAAGGCTGTCTTCGGAAACTGTCAACTTTGCCGTATTCTGCCATCTTATTATTAATATAAGACGCTACTTTCTGCAAATATTCTTCACTTTCATAACCACTTAATGTAAATACCTTGCCGCCGATAATGACTTCCGTATCTGTCTTAGCCGACACTCCCCATCACATCCTTCCACAAAATATGCTGCCCTGTCCAGTCTCCCCATACAATATCTATTATATCGATATTAAGAAGGAATTTCAAGCCCCAAATGGTGATATGCCAGATCCGTCGCCACCCTCCCCTTAGGGGTACGGTTTAAAAATCCGTTTTTCAGTAAAAACGGTTCGTATACATCCTCCAGCGTCCCGGCGTCTTCCCCGATGGACGCCGCCAGCGTATCCAGCCCTACCGGCCCTCCTTTGAATTTGTCGATAATTGTGGTTAATATATTCCTGTCTATATGATCCAGCCCCATCCGGTCCACTTCCATCAGATCCAGAGCCATCCTGGCCACCTCTTCCGTGATAACGCCTTCATATTTGATCTGTGCAAAATCCCTGACCCTCTTTAACATCCGATTGGCAAGCCGCGGCGTTCCCCTGCTCCTTCTGGCAAGTTCCTGCGCCCCCTCCTTTTCAATCCCCACATTCAAAACCTTTGCCGAATGCTGGATAATCAGCGTTAATTCTTCCGCCGAATAAAATTCCAGACGATGGATCACTCCAAATCTGTCTCTTAAGGGAGCTGTCAAAAGACCAGCCCTCGTAGTCGCCCCAACCAGCGTAAACTTAGGAAGATCCAGCCGTATCGAACGGGCCGATGCCCCTTTTCCGATCATAATATCGATGCAGTAGTCCTCCATCGCCGGGTAAAGAACCTCTTCCACCTGGCGGTTCAGACGATGTATCTCATCGACAAACAGCAGATCACCCTCCTGCAAATTATTTAAAATAGCGGCGATCTCACCCGGTTTCTCGATGGCAGGGCCGCTTGTCACCTTCATGTTTACCCCCATTTCAGAGGCAATAATACCTGCAAGCGTCGTCTTTCCAAGCCCGGGAGGACCGTAAAAAAGCACATGATCCAAGGCGTCATTTCTCTGCTTTGCCGCCTCGATATATACTTTTAGATTCTCCTTTACTTTCGTCTGCCCGATATAGTCCTCCAAACACTTCGGCCGGAGAGAACCTTCTATTTTTACATCTTCCTCTGTAAAACCGGTTTCTATCATCCTTCTTGCCATATAGACAACCATGCCCTTCCTATGCCCCTGTCCAATGTTTCAGGCATATATTTTTCAATCAGCCGTTTATATACTTCAAAGCCAGCTTTAAAATGTCCTCCGTATCCATTCCTTCCAACGCATCCGCACTAGCTCCCACATCAGCTCCTGCTTTCTTTACCGCTCTCATTGCCTCAGACGGGGAATATCCCAGCGCCGTCAGCGCTTCCACGGCTTCGTTCCGGGCCGTTCCCATCCCCGGCCCCGACGCGCCGGCGGTTCGTTTTCCCATACTCTGTCCTATAAAGCTTTCTTCCAAAGACACCTTATCCCGCAGATCCAGAATAACACGTTCCGCCGTCTTTACTCCGATTCCGGGCGCTTTGGCAATCGCTTTGGCGTCCCCGGAAAGAATCGCGAACCGCAGATCGTCCGCCGTCATCGTAGAAAGTATCGCCAGTCCTCCTTTCGGGCCGATTCCGTTTACCGTAATCAGTCTGCGGAATATCCCCAGGTCATCCCTTGTCAGAAAACCATATAGCCAAAACGCATCTTCCTTCACATAAGTATAAGTATATATTTTCACTTCTTCCCCAATTCCCGGAAGAAGCCCGGCCGTCCCTGCCGAAATCCTGATATTATATCCAATATTGTTCACTTCCAATATCAAATTATCTTCCGCAATATCTATGATTTCCCCTTTCATATATGCGATCATAGCTCTTCCACCGACTCCTTTCCGATATATTTGATTACTTCCCTGGCTAGCAGACCGATGAGCAGACCGGTGAGCAGACCGGCGGCCAGAAGCACAGGAAGATAAAAGACGATCCCTGCGGTCTTTGTGACAAAATACGCCACAAGTACCTGTCCTATATTGTGGCATACTCCGCCCGCCATACTGACTCCCATGATGCTGAATCCTCTTGTTTTTTTCAAAAAGCACATAACCAGGAAACTACCCGCCGCCCCTGCCAGGCTATATATCACCATAAACAGATTCCCAAATAAAAAACCGGACAGGAAAACCCTCGCCAGATTTAAGGCCAGCGCTTCTTTCCATCCATAACGGTAAAGAACGAGCAGCACCGCCAGATTAGCCAGCCCCAGCTTCACTCCCGGAACTCCAAAATAAAAAGGAATCAGCGATTCCACATAAGACAGGATAAGGGCAAAAGAAAGAAAAAGCCCCATGTATGCTGTTTTATTTTTCATCCTGCTCCTTTCCCTCTGATCCGTCATTTTACCAAAATATCCGCTTCCCCCGTTTGCTCGCTGATGATCTGTACCGCCAGTTTATGGGGGAGGCAGATGATGCTTTCTCCGTTTTTTCCAACCGGCCCCTGTTTCACACAAAGCCTGTCCGGGCAATCCGCCTCTTCCATATATGCTTCTCCATCCCGGATCGTCAATACGTTCCTCTCTCCTCCACTGCCTGTAAAAACGATCCGCTCTTCTCCGTCCAGCGGATAACTGCCGATCGTTTCCCCATCTCTTGACACAACGGCCACAGCGCCTTTCACGGAAAAAGCGGCGCGCTGCCAGAGAAAAAGAAAAAGGGCGGCCAGCACTATTGCCAAAAACAACCAAATATCATTCCTTTTCCATTTCTCCCGCATATCTATCCTTCCATCACATGCAGGGAACGAATATACGGATCTTTGATCTTTTCCATCAATGCCATCGTATGGCTTTCCAGAAAATTATCTTCCCCTTCCGTCAACCCCTGGGCTGCCAATTCCTGGACAATCAAGTTGCAGACCGCCTCCACGATAAGGACGCATTGGTCATTGCCATTCAAGGTATATAAATAATCCGTTTCCCCCACGCCTTCCCATGCCGGAGACTGATCCTCCAATCCCGCCAAAAGATCCAGAATATCCCCGATCTCCGGCAAAACAGAGAGTTCTTTCATCCCATGCCGCATCCATTTATAAAAAGGCGCATACCGCCTGTTTAAAAGGTAAACCATGGAAATCGCGCTTTTCATAAATTCGGCCAGCGCCAATTTTGCGGCCACCTTTTCTCCCCGCTTCATGGCACGGGCATAATTATACTGGCCGGACTGCGCCATAACGGCCGCCCTTGCCGCTATTTTCTTTATCCGCACATCCTCCGGATAACAGGGGAGCAGCCCCTTTCTTATTCTGCTGAATTCTCCCAACGGATCTTCAAACACTTCCCCATTGGTAGCCGTACAAAGAGCAGATTCCTGCAGTTTCATCCACTCCCCATTATTTTTTGGAATATCTTCCGTTCCCAATATGCCATAATAAAAATCGGGAATGCAAAGCACTCCAACTCTTCCGCTTCCATGAAGACTTTCCGTCCTGCCCTTTATCCCTTCAAAATCCTGCGGCAGTTTCCGATACTCCTCCCTCATGGCATTCCCATATTTTTCATAATCTTCCCTGGTCAGCCATAGGCAAAAAGAAGGGCCATAGTCATGATCTCTGGAGATCCCGTCGTCGAAACCGAGGCATTCCGATCCTTGTCCTGCCAGCCCGGCGGCCACCCGCCCCGCCAGCATCGGAAACTTTTCCTCCAGCATTCCTTTTCCATAAGCAAAATAATATTTCCTGGATAATTCCAGTCCTTTCATCCCTGCATTCCTTCCTGTTTTTCGCTGCTTCAGCCATTCTTCCGGCTCTCTTCACCGATCCTCTTATAAATATCCTGCGCCTGTTCTCTATATTTCTGCGCTTTCTCCCCATCTTTCAGACAATCGCAGACAGCGGCGCAGTTTTCGCATAACACCGCATAACTCTGATTTTCCCCAAAATGTTTTTTCACTTCCAACAAAGCCTTTTCATAAGACGCCAGCGAAGCCGCATAATCTCTCATCCGGTAATAGGCCTCTCCCACACCGGCCAGCGCCGCGCTGTAATGAGCATCTGTTCCTCCCCCTTCTTTCTCGAAGATTTCCAGCGCCTTCTTCAGCGCAGCAGCCGCTTCGTCCGCCTTATCCATCTTAAAACAAACCATTGCCAGATTCGTCAAAGTCGTAGCCTGTTCCATTCTGCTCTCTTCCAGCTTTTCGACAATCCCAAGAGCCTTCTGCAAAAGCTCCGCCGCCTCTTCATTTCTTCCCATCTGTTCCAGCAGAATGCTCATATTATTATACAATCCAGCGAACCGGTAATCCCCTTCCGGTAAAAGCCCGGCATAAATCTGCAGCGCCTGGCGGTAATACTGGTAAGCCTGTTCCGCATTACCCGCTGCGCGGTAGGCAGTAGCAGTATTCAGCAGCGTAGTTGCAAAATGCTCGCTGCCCCCAAGCTGCAATTCTTCCATCAACAGAAGAACGTCTTCCGCAATGTCAAAAGCCTGACGGAATTTGGATACGCTGCGGTAAAAACCTATCATTTCATTTCCCACCGCTATATAGGCCGCATAGTCCTCCGTCTCTTTCGCATCCTCAAGGCTTCTGACCAAATATGGTTCCACCTGATCCAACTCATTTTTCTGAAAATACTCATCCAACTGCTCGAAAAATTTTTCTATATTCATTTCTCTCCCGTTTCCGCGCCATTTTACTATTTTTTTTGATTAATATAATTGACAAGTCCCTCCGCCGCGATGATCTTCTGCATAAATTCGGGAAAAGCCTGTCCCTGAAACTGCGTTCCCTTTGTCACATTTTTAATTACTCCGCTGTCAAAATCCACTTCTACCTCATCCCCGGCTTCGATTCCACGGGATGCCTCCGGGCACTCTATGATAGGTAATCCGATATTAATCGCATTCCGGTAAAAAATCCTTGCAAATGTCTCCGCTATTACGCAGCTTACCCCGGCCGCTTTAATAGCGATAGGCGCATGCTCCCTGGAAGACCCGCAGCCAAAATTTTTATCCGCCACAATAATATCCCCCGCTTTCACCCGATGCACAAACTCTTTATCAATATCCTCCATACAGTGAAGCGCAAGCTCCGCCGGATCGGAAGAGTTCAAATATCTTGCCGGAATAATCACGTCCGTATCCACATTATCGCCATATTTAAATACTGTTCCTTTTGCCGATTTCATATTTCACCCCGTTTCTGCGCGGCTTTATTGTGCATTTCAAGTTTGTGGACGCCGCGCAGACACAAACTTGGAATTGAAAGTCTTCTATTTTCAATCTTCTTTCCTGCTCTATAAAAAAGTGTCCTTAGTCTGCAGCCGCTTTTTTACGGACAGGCAATTTTCCCTGCTACCGCACTAGCTGCTGCTACTGCCGGACTGGCCAGATAGATCTCCGAATTCACATGGCCCATCCTTCCTACAAAATTCCGGTTCGTCGTGGAGACACACCGTTCTCCTTCCGCCAGAATCCCCATATATCCGCCAAGACACGGCCCGCACGTAGGCGTGCTTACCACGGCTCCTGCCTCGATAAATGTTTTTAAAAGCCCTTCTTCCATCGCCTGCATATAAATAGCCTGAGTAGCGGGGATAACAATACAGCGGATGCCTTTTGCCACATGTTTTCCGGCAAGCACCTTTGCTGCAATGCGCAGATCATCCAAACGTCCGTTGGTGCAGGAACCGATGACCACCTGGTCGATCCTGAGATCTTCTTCGATCTCGTCCACCGTTTTTGTATTTTCCGGAAGATGCGGGAATGCTACCGTAGGGCGAAGCGCGCCCAGATCAATCGTATATTCCTCATCATATACCGCATCCTCATCCGCCTCATAAATGGTATACTCCTTTTGGGAATGTTCTTTCATATAAGCCACCGCCGCATCATCCACCGGGAAAATGCCGTTTTTCCCTCCTGCCTCTATCGCCATATTCGCGATCGTGAAGCGGTCATCCATCGTCAGATTCCTAATGCCTTCTCCTGCGAATTCCATTGATTTATATAAAGCGCCGTCCACGCCGATCATTCCGATAATATGCAGGATAATATCCTTCCCGCTCACCCACGGGGCAGGTTTTCCCACCAGATTGAATTTGATCGCCCCAGGCACTTTGAACCACGCCTTGCCCGTCGCCATGCCGGCCGCCATATCCGTACTTCCCACGCCGGTTGAAAAAGCGCCCAAAGCACCGTAAGTACATGTATGGGAATCAGCTCCGATAATAACATCCCCGGCTACGGTAAGCCCTTTTTCGGGGAGAAGCGCATGTTCGATCCCCATTTCCCCCACTTCAAAATAATTGGTGATCTCGTTGCGGTATGCGAACTCCCTTACACATTTGCAATGTTCCGCAGATTTGATATCTTTATTCGGTACAAAATGATCCGGTACGAGAGCGATCTTATCTTTATGAAAAACGCCGTTCACATTCATCTTTTCCATTTCTTTGATCGCAACCGGGCTGGTAATATCGTTTCCCAATACCAGATCCAGATCCGCCTCAATCAGCTGTCCTGCCTCCACTTTTTCCAGCCCCGCATGGGCTGCCAGTATTTTCTGGGTCATAGTCATTCCCATTTTCCGTTACCTCCTTCATTCCTTTTCCGCTTTTGCTGGTATATTTTCCGCCAGGCTTTCAAACCTGTCCCTTGCCTTGCGGAAGCAAACCATAAGTTTCGGAGAAAAAGTGCCGCACTCTCCGTTCACAATCATTTCAAACGCCTTGTCTTTCGGAAGGGCGTCCTTATATACCCTTTCGTTGACCAGAGCATCATAAACATCCGCTACCGAAACGAGCTGGGCCGAAATAGGTATTTCCTCTCCTTTCAGTCCGTCAGGATATCCCCTGCCATCATACCTTTCGTGATGATAACGGCTTATTTCATAGCCGATCTTCGCATATTCCTCATCCCATACGCCCTCAATGCTGCTGACAATCTCGCATCCCTTGACGGTATGGGTCTTCATGCATTCAAACTCTTCCTTCGTAAACCTCCCGGGCTTTAAAAGAATGCTGTCCGGTATGGCGATCTTCCCAAGATCATGCAAAGCGCTGGCGGATACAATAATTCCAATTTTCTCCGGTGTCAGCCCGTATTCCGGATATTCCCTGGCAATTTCCTCCGCCATGATCTTCGTATAGCCTTTCACGCGCCTTACATGTTCGCCGCTTTCCAGATTTCTGTGTTCCACTACCGTACCCAGAATATCAATGATATTATCATTGCTTTGTTTTAACCGCTCCGCCTGCACTTTCAGCAGTTTATACTGCTCGCGCAAAGTTTCCGTCTGTTCCGCCACTTTTTCTTCCAGTTCTCTCTGATACTGAAAAAGGCTCACTACATTTTCCACTCTTTTTCTTACGAGGGCATTGTCAAATGGTTTATGGATAAAATCGGAAACCCCATAGTCGAAACAATCCTGTTCTACTTTAATGGAAGATTCCCCGCTGATGACCAAAACAGGAATCTTATCGATCCACATTTTCTCCTGCATGACTTTCAGAACTTCAAATCCGTCCATTTCAGGCATGATCAGATCCAGTAAAACGACCGCGATCTCCTGGTTCCGGTTTTCCATATATTCTAAAGCCTGTTTCCCGTTTTCAACCATGATAACGTCATATTCATCCTTTAGGATTTCCGCCAGCAATTCCCGGTTAATTTCCATATCATCTACAACAAGTACAATATTACGCATATTTTCTCCTTTTCGTTATGTATTGGTTCCTTTTCTCAAATTAATTGAAGTATTGTAGTTTTTAAAAGATCCATATTTACCGGCTTTGACATATGGGCATTCATACCAGCCTCCATGGCCTTATTCACATCTTCCGCAAAAGCATTTGCTGTCATAGCGGCGATCGGTATCGTCTGCGCCTCCGGATGCCGGCATCCGCGAATCCCCATTGCCGCTCCGTATCCATCCAGCACCGGCATCTGGATATCCATTAAAATCATCTGATAATGTCCTTTTTCCGAGTTTTCAAACATTTCCAGCGCTATCTGTCCGTTTTCCGCAATATCACAGTCCGCCCCTTCTGTTTTCAGCAATTCGGATATAATCTCCGCATTAATGGCATTGTCTTCGGCCACAAGAAATTTCAGTCCTGAAAGCGTTCTGCCGTCTCCCGAATTTTTCTTTTCCTCTTTCCGGTCATAACTTTCCCCGTTGCCAAGCTGTTCGATCACCTGGCGGAAATTGGAAATAAAGAAAGGTTTCTGCAAAAAAGCATTGATGCCGACGCCTCTTGCCTCTTCCTCCACTTCACTCCAGTCGTACTCTGTAAGAATAAATATTGGTATGTGGCTTCCTATCTTTTCACGAATGCGTCTTGCCGTTTCGATACCGTCTATTTCCGCCATTTTCCATGCCAGCAGAATCAGATTATACCCATTTCTCTGCTTTTGCTTTTTCTCGATCATGTCGAGAGCCATATATCCATTCAGGGCGTACTGTACATATACGCTTGTTCCTGCCATAAGATTCTGGATATTCACACATACTTCTTCATTTCCGTCCACCACCAGCATACTGTATATGCCATGCTTTTTCCAGAAATCCCCGCCTTCCGGCTGTCTCGATATCTTCAGCTCCAGGTCAACGGTAAAGGTACTCCCTGCTCCCTGAACACTTTCCACAAAGATTGTACCGCCCATCAGATCCACAAGGTTTTTTGTAATCGCCAGTCCAAGCCCTGTTCCCTGAATCCCGCTGGCCGTCGTATTCGCTTCCCTTGTAAATGGATCGAATACCGTTTCCATGAATTCCTTGCCCATCCCGTTTCCGGTATCCTTTACTTCAAACCGAAGCCTTGCATAATTCTTCGTGACTTGCTCCATATTGTAGATATGCAGTTCTACCTCGCCGCCTTTGGGCGTATATTGAACCGCATTGGTCAGCAGATTCATCAAGATCTGGCTGATGCGCACTTTATCGCCGATAAACAATTCCTGATACAATCCATATGTGCGAATGATAAACTTCTGCTTTTTTGCCCTGGCCTGGGGCAGCATCACCGTATTCAATTCTTCCAGCATCACCGCTAAATTAAACTCCGACAAATTTAAAGACGTCTTTCCGCTCTCGATCTTCCCCATATCCAATACATTATTAATCAGTCCGAGCAAATGATTGCTGGCGATCATAATTTTCTGTGCATACTCCTTCACCCGATCCGGATCTTCCGCGTCCCTGTCAAGGAGTGTCGCAAATCCGATCACCGCATTCATGGGAGTCCGCATATCATGGGACATATTCGCAAGAAAGTTGCTCTTCGCCTTATTCGCCCCCTGCGCGATATCCAGCGTCTGCTGTAGCTGTTGGTTCGCCTGACGCTCTTTCGTCCTGTCGGAAAGAACCCAAATAAATTTATCCTTATCTCCGATCGATGTATAATGTATCGTCTGATGATACCAATGCTGTTTTCCTGTCCGTAAATCGATGAATTCTCCGTCTTCCTGCCAGCTTTCCCCCATCGCTATGCCCCTGAGTACATCCTTGGAAGCGATTGTCGTTTTATCTACAATAGCAGCATTCAATACCCGCAAATCCTTTTTGACTTCTTCCATTCCCACGCCCAAAAGCCTTTCGATATTCGGGCTGACATATTCTACCGTAAAATCATCGGCGGAAAACATGACAAAAATATCATCCACATTGCTTGTCAGCATCCCAAACAATTTTTCCCGGTACCTGATTTCCACATCCTTACCCTGAATCGCCTTTTTCCGGCGATAGACCAAATAAAACAATTCCGCAGTACATACGATGGCAAAAAAGCCCATGAAAATAATGCTTGTCATCGACTGTACATGATTCATGCTCGCATTGACCATATATTCTGGTACAATCCAAAGCGTCAGCCAATCCTGGAATCCAATCGGCTGATACACCATATAATAGCCGGTATCCATCATCTTAAAACGTATGACATCCGATTTTCCTTCTATCAGGCCGGAACTGACCTGTTCCGCGCTGCTGTCAATAAATTTGGCGTTATTGATCAAATATTCCAGAAAATTGCTCGGCTGGTTTTTTCCATCCCGGGTAGTAAATAAAATTCTGCCATCCGGCCGAAGCACATAATATTCCGACTGCCGGTCGAACACATTAATATTCAGCGTTCTTTTTAAATCCATGCTGTTGTAGCCGACCGCTATAGCCGAATATTCCAGATCCCGGTACATTGCCTTCTGTACCGGAATTGCAAATATGGTCAACTGGGAGCCATCGGATAAAGCGCCCTCCACCACGATCTTTTCTTGATCTTGAATCAGTGTCTCCAGCTGCGGCCCAAGGTCAAGAAATCCCTCCCTGCCAAGAAATGAACGGTAACTTCCATTTTCCCCAATAAAATAAAAATCTGTAAAATTCCAGTTGTCCTTACCATTTCTCAAAAATTCTTTTAATTTTCCTTCTGATTCATCCGCCGTATGTCCAATATGATATTTCCAATCATCCAGCATATTCCAGTTATTGGAAACAAGGGCGGTAAAGGAAGCGTTGATCTGGGTATAAATCTCTTCCAGATGGCTGGAACTTTCCGCAATAATGCTTTTATGAATAAAATCAATGCAGTACTTCCCGGATAGCAGCACCAGCACGGCAATTACCAGGGCGAGCAGCTTTCTTCCTCTTTTCAGCACGATAAGCCTCCTTTCCTTCTGCAGCGCTTTCTCCAAGAAAGCCGGTTCCTCTTCAGGGGAACCGGCCTTAGATTACATATAAACCAGTATTATACTTCCAGATATTTCTGCAAATGCTGTATTAAATTATTTATGTCGATCGGCTTCGCTATATGCGCATTCATACCACATTCCAGACAATGCTGGATATCCTCTGCAAAAGCATCCGCAGTCATAGCCAGAATCGGCAGATTCGCATCCGCACGATCCAAAGCCCGGATCACTTTCGCCGCTCCATAACCATCCAATACAGGCATACGGATATCCATAAGAATTACATCATAAAATCCTATTTCAGACTGTTCAAACTTCTCTATGCATTCCTGGCCGTTTTCCGCCCATTCCACCCGGAAGCCGGCGCTCGATAATATTTCATTGGCGATTTCCCAGTTCAAATCGTTATCTTCCGCTAATAATATCCGCTTTCCGGTGAAATCTATCTGTTTTACTTTCTCATCTTCCGTCTCTTTCTCCTCTTCCACCGCATAGTGCTTCAAGCCCAGATATAAATTGGATTTAAACAAAGGCTTAGCTATGAAGCCATGAGCGCCCGCCGCTCTCGCCTCATTCTCTATATCCGCCCAATCGTAGGCGGATATAATCAGGATAGGCACTTCATCCCCTACCCGCTTTCTGATCTCACGGGTGGTCGTCACTCCGTCCATCTCAGGCATTTTCCAGTCTAACAAAACGATATCATAATCCCTTTGTTCACTATGGCATTTTTCCACCATTTCAATCGCCGTCCGACCGTCCGTCGCCCATTCCGCCTCTACTCCGATCTCCTTCAATACCGAAACTGCACTGCGGCAAAGATCTTCATTATTATCCACTACAAGCATATGCCAAGCCGGCAGACGCATTTCTTCCTCCGGCACCGTTGCTCTTTCCAGATCCAGTACAATATGGAATTCGCTTCCTTTTCCTTTTTCGCTTTTTAATTCTATCGTACCGTTCATCGCGTCTACGATATATTTCGTAATCGCCATTCCCAGTCCGGTACCTTCTGTTTTCTGCACCCTGGTGGAATCTTCCCTGGAAAATGTCTCAAAAATCTTTTTCTGAAACTCAGGCGACATCCCCATTCCGTTATCCTTTACACGGAAATGGCATCTTACATGATTTTCATCCCCGGGTATCTCCTCCTGAGATAAGTATATTTTAATGTTGCCCTCCACAGGCGTAAATTTCATCGCATTGGACAAAAGATTGATCAATATTTGATTCAGCCTTATGCTGTCGCAATATACGTCTTCCACTATGATATTTCGTATAAAAATATCAAAATGCTGGTTTTTTTCTTTGATCTGCGGCCGCACAATATTCACGATGCTCGCCATCGTATCGCGCAGGGATATCTGTTCCATATTAATAGAAAGTTTTCCATTTTCAATTTTTGACATATCAAGAACATCGTTGATTAATCCAAGCAAATGCTTACTGGATAATGTGATTTTTTTCAGGCAATCCTTTACGCGGGCATTATCATCAATATTCGTCAATGCGATCGCAGTCATGCCAACAATTCCATTCATGGGCGTACGGATATCATGGCTCATATTGGACAGGAATTCGCTCTTCGCCTTATTCGCCCGAACGGCTTCCTCTTTGGCCTCATTCAACAGCTTCATCTGCTGCTGGGATGCCCTGTAGTATAGGATAAATATAATCAGTACAAACCCCAGTATAAAACTGCAGCCCATCAGCATCGTACTTACCCGCTCATATCCCAGCTCTTCAATGGCATTATCCAGCATTCCGTAAGGCATGACATTGATCAAATACCACTCGCATCCAGACAACGGGGCGCAGTACAAATTCCTGCTGGTTCCCTCTATTAAAATCAGGGTGGAATAATCCTCTTCCGCCGCCATGGCGTCCTTTAACTCCACGATATGTTTTTCTGCATCTCTCCCATCGTTTTCAAGGATCATTTCCCCCATGCGGGCGAAATAGTTTTCCCTGTATGCATCTCCGTTCCTGATCACATAGCTTCCATCTTTCCGTATGATATGGGAATAGATCAGGGAACTGTTGCCTTCCAGCGCCATCTCTCTGTTCAGAGTCTCCATTTCGATCCCGGCCACCAGGCAAGTGCTTTTTTTCCCGGATTTCATATCATATTCCGCATCCGCCGCAAGTAAAAGCACTTTTTCCTCTTCTTTGTCCAAAGCGCTGGAAATGTGCATCTGTTTATCTGTCAGCACTCTCATAAATTCCGCTTCATCGACGATTGTCACCGGCTCGCCGTAAATCACTTCACACCCGCCGTTTTCATCATAAAAAGCAAGATATGTAAAATTCCGTACACTCGCGTTTAATGCAAGGTCATCCATAAGTTCTTCGCTATAGCCGTCCTCTCCCTGAGGGGTTCTCTGGACAATACCTTCCACCTGCGAAAGCCGCAGCTCAACGATCGCTTTAAATTTCTGCTGTATCT
Source organism: Lachnospiraceae bacterium 28-4 (assembly GCA_000403275.2). Classification (GTDB taxonomy): domain Bacteria; phylum Bacillota; class Clostridia; order Lachnospirales; family Lachnospiraceae; genus Kineothrix. Next base: position 1,004,208 of record KE159598.1, on the reverse strand, counting down.
GGCTGTTCATCTCTGACATATATATCTTGCCGATCTCCGTAATCGCCGCCTCGCTTTTGCGCGTCATGGAAATAGAGATCCAGATAAATACGGCAATACTAAGAATAATTAAACTGCTGAAACTAATCCATAGAAATTTTTTAGTCCTGATAAACACGTATATCTCTCCTTTTTGCAAATTGCTTTTGTAAACCCCTTTGAATATACTTAATTTCACATCAAAACCGCTATTAATATATTATCTTGCATGAAAAAAAAAGTCAATGAAATGTCAAAAAAACATTGCGTCTTTCGGACGCAATGTTTTTCATGTCATAAATTAGTTATTGATCAGTTTTTCATTTTCGTTGTTCCAGCTATACAGCTTTCTGATATCTTTGCCGATCGTCTCGGAAGGATGTTCCGCCGCCAGCTTCCTCATTGCCTTAAAATGAGCCTGTCCGCCCGCCGAAGACATATCCAGCAGAAAATCTTTTGCAAAACTGCCGTCCTGGATATCGGACAATATTTTTTTCATTGCTTTTTTCGTTTCCTCTGTAATGATCTTCGGTCCCGTAATATAATCCCCGTATTCCGCCGTATTGGAAATGGAGTATCTCATGCCTTCAAATCCCGACTGGTAAATAAGGTCAACGATCAATTTCATCTCATGGATACATTCAAAATATGCATTCCTCGCGTCATATCCGGCCTCTACCAGCGTTTCAAATCCGGCCTGCATCAATGCGCATACGCCGCCGCACAAAACTGCCTGTTCGCCAAAGAGATCCGTTTCCGTTTCCGTCCTGAACGTTGTCTCCAAAACCCCTGCCCTTGCTCCGCCGATAGCCAGAGCATATGCCAAAGCCATATCGAGAGCTTTTCCCGTAGCGTCCTGATGAACGGCAACAAGACAAGGCACTCCTTTTCCATCCTGGTATTCGCTCCTTACCGTATGTCCCGGGCCTTTCGGAGCGATCATAGTTACATCCACATCCGCCGGAGGAACGATCTGTCCAAAATGAATATTAAATCCATGGGCGAACATAAGCATGTTTCCCGGTTCCAGATTCGGCTCAATGGACTCTTTATACATCTTTGCCTGAAGTTCATCGTTGATCAATATCATAATAATATCCGCTTTTTTCGCCGCTTCCGCCGCGGTATATACTTCAAATCCCTGTGCTTCCGCCTTCGCCCAGGACTTGGATCCTTCATAGAGCCCGATAATCACGTTGCATCCCGACTCTTTCGCGTTGAGCGCATGCGCATGTCCCTGGCTTCCATAACCGATCACGGCAATCGTCTTCCCGTCCAGCATAGCAAGATTGCAATCTTCCTGATAATAGATATTTGCCATTTCCTCTTCCTCCATATTCTTCTTTTTGGTTTTTATGTTTTTATCCTAATCTTCCAGATAAGTTACGTTGCCGATCCCTCTCCCAAGGCCGGTGATCCCCGTCCTTGCCAGCTCCAGTATTTCATAACCTTCCAGCAGACTGATAAACGCTTCTATCTTTGACTGCGTCCCCGTCAATTCCACGGTAAGGCTTTCCGGTGCAACGTCGATAATCTTTGCCCGGAAAATATCCGCCACCGAAATTACCGACTGTCTTTCCTTCGCCGCCGCCTTGATCTTGATCAGCACCAATTCTCTGTATACGCTGTCTTCCGGTTCCAGCACTTTAATATCCCTCACATCCACAAGTTTTGCTACCTGTTTCTCAATCTGATCTAAAATCTCATCGTCTCCCGACGCTACAATCGTGATCCTCGTATACCTTGGATCCGCCGTTACACCTGCGGTAATGCTTTCAATATTATAGCCGCGCCTGGAAAAAAGGCCCGATATCCTGCTCAATACGCCCGATGTATTATCTACCAAAAGCTGAAATACTTTTTTACGCATACATTTCCTCCGTTCATCCTTTCAACATCCGACCATTATTTTATCAAGCGCCGCTTTAAAAGTCAATACACTTAGGCAGCGCCAATGTACCTGTTCTCGCCACTTCCACGATGCTGATCGATTGCAGCATTTTAATAAACAGATGGATCCTCTCCGGCACATCGCAAATCTGTATAATCATCATATTTTTGGACATATCCACGATCTGTGCCTTCATAATATCGCAGTTCTCCATAATATCCCTGCGGTTATTCCTGTTGTATTTTACCTTGATCAGCATAAGTTCCCTGCTGATGCTCTTACTTTCATCAAAAGTTTTGACTTTAATCACATCCAGCTTTTTGTTCAGCTGTTTCTCAATCTGTTCGATGGTCCGTTCATCCCCGCTGCTTACGATCGTCATACAGGAGACTGCCGGATCATCCGTTTCACCTACCGCAAGAGAATCGATGTTAAAGCATCTTCTCGAAAAAAGCCCGGCCACTTTGCAGAGAACGCCCGAACGATTTTCCACTAAAACAGAATATATCCTTTTCATTGTCTGCCCTCCTATTTTACCAGATCCATCGGATCGATCATGCATTCCAGCAACATAGATCTGTTTTCTTTTAAAAAGCTGTCGATCATCTCCTCCGCTTTTTCCATATTTTCAAGACGGAGAAAATCCATATCATAAGCTGCTGCCAGTTTTTCCAAATCCGGGCTGCCCGACAAATCTACCACGGAATAATTATCCTTGTAAGTATAATGCTGGAATTCCCTTACCATGCCGAGATAATTGTTTTTCAAGACGATTATTTTTACCGCCACATCATGCTGGCGCATCGTTGCCAGTTCCATCATGGACATCTGGAAAGAACCGTCCCCGCACACTGCCACCACCTGCCGTTCCGGCCTTGCCAGCTTGGCCCCCATAGCGGCCGGAATGGAATAGCCCATAGTACCCATGCCCCCTGAAGTCAGGAAACGTCCTTTTTTCACGATATGATAACCGCAGGACCAGATCTGGTTTTGGCCTACGTCAGCCACATAAATGCCATCTTCTTCCATTTTATCGGAAAGCATTGTAATAAATCCTGCCGGGTCTACGTAAGACGGATTGGGATTTCTCACAACTGCCATCGCCTCCCGGTAATTATCCAAAATGCGTATCCACTCCGTATAATTACAGCTTGTCTGGCTGCACACGATTTCCTGGTTCATAATATCTTCAAAAATATGCTTCACATCGCCCACCAAAGGAATATGAGGCCCTACATTTTTACCGATTTCTGCCGGATCCACATCCATATGTACCAGTACCTTGTTATTCGTAATCAAATCCGGCTGGCTGACCGCCCGATCAGCCACCCTCGCTCCTACCATGATAATCAGATCCGACTCATTCATGGCACGGTTGGCACAAGGCTTCCCGTTATTTCCTACCATGCCATAATACATAGGATGCCTGGTAGGCATAGCGCCGATGCCCATCATAGTAGACACTACCGGAATTTTATATTTTTCCGAAAATTCTCTCAGTTCCTTTTCCGCATCGCTTAAAAGCACGCCGCCTCCCGCACATATAATAGGGCGCTTTGCCTTTTCCAGTTCTTTAATGACCTTTTTGATCTGAACCATATTTCCTTTTACCGTCGGCTTATAAGTTCTCATATTAATTTCTTCGGGATAATGGAACTTGGAAACCTGCGCATTCTGTATATCTATGGGAACATCGATCAGTACCGGCCCTTTACGTCCGGTATTCGCAATATGAAAGGCTTCTTTAAATACTCTCGGGATATCGTTCGCGTTCTTCACCAAATAGCTGTACTTTACGAAAGACTCCACCGCCCCCGTAATATCCGCCTCCTGGAAAACATCGCTGCCTATCAGTTCGCTGTTCACCTGTCCGGTAATACAGATTAAAGGAATACTGTCAGCAAAAGCCGTAGCGATTCCCGTAATCACATTGGTCGCCCCAGGGCCGGAAGTTACCGCGCATACGCCCGGCTTTCCCGAAACGCGGGTAAAACCGCTGGCCGCATGGGCAGCATTTTGCTCCGTCCGAATCAATATCGTCCGAATATCCGAATCCAATATGCTATTATAAAAAGGACAAATCGCCACCCCGGGATATCCGAAAACAATCTCCACCCCTTCTTTTTCCAGGCATTTTATTATTGCATCCGCACCATTCATATACTCATTTCCCGCCTTTCTCTCATTTATTCATTTTCTATATCCAAAAGCTGTTTTGCCAGTTTCACCGCCCCCGCCGCGTCTTTGGAATAACCGTCCGCGCCGATCTCATCCGCATAGTCCTGGGTAATAACCGCGCCTCCGATCATGATCTTCGCATCCACCTTCTGCTCTTTCGCATAGTCCACTACTTTTTTCATTTCCTGCATGGTCGTTGTCATAAGGGCGGACAGGGCAATTATGCCGGCATGATGCTCTTTCGCCGCTTCTATGATTTTTTCTTTCGGCACATCTTTCCCGAGATCGATCATTCGGAAACCATAATTTTTCAACATCAGCGCAACCAGATTTTTTCCAATATCGTGAATATCCCCCTCTACGGTCGCGATGATGACTGTCGGCATTTCCTTTTTACCGCTCTTCCGCTCCAAAAGCGGTTCTAAATATTCGATCGCCAATTTCATTGATTCCGCGCTGGCAATCAACTGGGGCAGGAAATACTTTCCTTTATCGAACAAATCCCCCACTTCATTGATGGCGGGAAGAAGAATATCGTTTAAGATCTCCTCCGGTTCCATTCCGCGGGCCAACCCGTCTTTCGTATCATTTACGATTCTCTTTCTGTTTCCTTTTAAAACGGCTTCCCGTATAAGCGATGCCGCATTTTCTTCCTTTTCCTCTTTCTTCTCTTCTTTTCTTTCCGCGCCCGGAAGTTTCTTTTCCTCCCTGCCGTTCATCTGCTTAATATAATGGATGTCCGCATCCTCTTTGGCCAATAGCAGATCCGCCGCAAAAGCGCTGCTCACCAGCAAGTCCTGGGAAGGATTGGCAATGGCCATGGTAAGCCCCTCCTGTATCGCCATGGTAAGAAAAGCCGCGTTCACATATCCTCTTCCCGGCAGCCCGAACGAAATATTGGAAAGCCCGCAGACCGTGGCATATCCCATTTCCTTGCAGTAACGAATGGTTTCCAGGGCTTCCAGCGCCGCTGTTTTATTCGCTCCGACGGTCGTCACCAGCCCATCCACTACAATATCTCTCCGGTCCATTCCAAGTTCCTCAGCCCTGTCCGCTATTCTTCGGATAATTTCCTTTTTCTCATCCAGATCTTTCGGAAGCCCCTGATCCGACAATGGAAGCAGTATAAACATCGCGCCGTATTTTTTAGCCAGAGGAAGCAACTGTTCAAATTTTACCTTTTCATAGGATATGGAGTTGATCAGCGCTCTTCCCGGATATCTCCGCAACGCCGCCTCCAATACGTCTACATGGCTGGAATCAATGGAAAGGGGCAAAGAAGTTACGCCGGATACTTCCTCCAAAACCTTCAGCATCATCTGTTTTTCATCGATGCCGCTCATTCCCATGTTAATATCGAGTATCTCGGCCCCGCAAGCCTCCTGTTCTTCCGCAAACTGCAGAACCATATCCAGGCTGCCCTCTCTCAACTGTTCCTGCAATTTCTTTTTCCCGGTAGGATTGATTCTCTCCCCGATCATCAGGAAACGGTCTTCCAAACCAAATTCTATAGTTTTTCTTTCCGACGACAAAAATCTTTTTTCCGGCTTTTTTCTATGGAGAATTTCCATCTGCTTCGTCCGCGCACAAAGTTTTTCGATATATTCCGGCGCCGTACCGCAGCAACCGCCCAGAATGGAGGCTCCCGCCTCCACCAGACACGCCATTCCTTCTGCAAAGGCTTCGCTGTCCATATCGTATACCGTATTTCCCTCCCCGTCTAAAGCGGGAAGGCCGGCGTTCGGTTTGGCGATCACCGGAATCGATGTGGCTTCCGCCATAGTCCGTATGATATCCGCCATCTTGTCCGGCCCTGTAGAGCAGTTTGCCCCTACTGCAGAAGCACCAAGACTTTCCAGCACCACCGCCGCTGTTTTTGCATCGGTGCCATATAAGGTTCTTCCATCCGCTTCAAAGGTCATTGTCACCATCACCGGCAGGTCGCAGCATTCCTTCGCCGCAATCAAAGCCGCCCTGCTCTCCTGAAGGCTCATCATCGTCTCCACGACCAGAAGGTCCACTCCTGCCTGAACCAAATAGCCGATCTGTTCCTTATATATTTCAACCAGTTCTTCAAAATCCATGGTTCCTATAGGAGCCAGCTGTTCCCCTGTCATAGTCAGGTCGCCAGCCACCAGACACCGGTTTCCTGCCGCCTCTTTGGAAATGGCCGCCAGCTCCTGATTCATCCGGCCAATCTTGTCTTCCAACCCATATTCTTTCAATTTTACGGCATTGGCGGAAAAAGTCGGCGCATAGATAATATTGCTTCCCGCTTCTATAAACTCTCTTTGCAGACCAAGCAATACTTCCCGATGTTCTAAAATCCACTCTTCCGGGCAAACTCCTGCCGGCATTCCTCGTTTCAAAAGATTGGAGCCGGTCGCCCCATCGAGATAAATGGGATATTTCTTTATCATTTCCTGAAATTCTTTTCTCGTCATTTTCCCAGCCATACCCCTTCCAAATTCCATATTTTTATCATAAATTTCATTACTGATGGAATCTATGCTATCATAAAACAAAAAAAACTACAACTGAAATCCGCTTTACCGCACGAAAATCCATTTTTTGTAAGTGTTATAAAAGAATGATAGTGAAAAGAGGGCAGGAGGAAAGCAGACGGGGAAGGGGCGGCGGAAGAAGGCGTTTTTCTGCTGGAGCTTCCAATCAGATTTCACTAATGAAATGGGTAGATGGCAGCCAGCCGGACGAGCCGGGAGCAACGGACATCCTGTCCTGCGCTCCCTGAAACCGCCATCCCTGGCGGTTTCGCTCTGGTCATTGACCATTTCATAAGTGAAATGACTGATTGTACGCAACAGCAGAAAAACGCCTTCTTCCGCCGCCCCTTCCCCGTCCGCTTTCCTCCTGCCCTCTTTTCGTTTCCCTCCCGCTATGGCGCTTGCAAAGAATGGATTTTTACAGCTTATATTATATAAAAAGACAGCCGGTAGCCAAATCCTGTATGGCAAACTGCCGGTATTTGGCTGTGGGCTGTCCAAATTTTAATGTTGTCTGTTACAAAAGGATTATGATTGTCCGCGAAGTTTAAACTGTTGGACGGACGTTTTCATTCTTTCCGCATGATTATATAGCTCTCTGGCAGACATCGCCGATTTTTCTGCCGTCGAAGCGTTCGTCTGTACTACCTCTGATATTTGCTCCATGCCAAGAGTCAGTTGGCGCAGTGACTCGGACTGCTGCAATGCCGAATCGGCGATCCGTTCCATCAGATCCGTGGATTTCCGTGCGCCCTGAACCCCTGCTGCCAAAGCTTCCGTCGTATCCACTGACAACGCGGTTCCCTGCTGAATCAGCATAATTGAATTCTCAATCAGTTCCGTAATATTTTGAGCGGAATCCGAACTCTTATTTGCCAGGCTCTTTACTTCCTCCGCTACTACTGCAAAGCCTTTACCGGCTTCGCCGGCCCGGGCTGCTTCCACAGCAGCGTTCAGCGCAAGCAGATTGGTCTGGAAAGAGATATCCTCAATCGTCTTAATAATGCCGCCGATTTCCTGGGATGCCTTTGAAATATCCTCCATGGCAAGTTTCAAATCCACCATTTTCCGGTTGCAGACATCCAGCTGCCTTGCCGCATCGGTAGAACAATTTTTCGCATCTTCGGCATCCGCGGAAGTGCGGTCAACCTGGCCGGATAATTCCTCGATACTTGCGGAAAGTTCCTCTACCGCCGAAGCCTGTTGTACGGCACCTTCGGAAAGAACTTCCGCATCGGAAGCCATCGTCTTTGATTCCTTCGATACCTGCCCGGATATATAATTTATTTGGGAGAGAGCTTCGTTCAGGGAATCCAATATCTGGCTCATTGCATTCTGGATCGGGACGAATTCTCCCCTGTAGCTGCTATCAATCGACAAGTCCATCTTTCCCTGCGCCATCTGGCTTAGCTTAGAATCAATATCATCAATATATTTTTTTAATTCCCTTTTTGTCTCATGGATGGACTCTACCAGCATACCGATTTCCGAAGTATCGGAGCGTAATGAAAACTCTGCCGAAAGATTCCCCTGGGAGATTTCTCCCATCTGGGTTTTCACCGCGATTACCGGCCTTAAAACTTTCTTTCTTATAAATACCATACTGATAATCTGCAAAACACCTACAATCAGCAATGCCCCGAATATAGTTGCACTGATAAAATCCGTTTTCTTTGTTAAAACGTCAACTTTCTCCTTTGCCCTGGCATCCAGTGTTGATAAAAACTGCTCCTTCAGGGAATTGATTTTTGCAATGGATGTGCTATATTCTTCTCCATAAACATAGCTTATGGCCTCTTCCCTTTTTCCTGCCTGTACATTTTCCATCGCCTGTTCCTCCAGGGGAACAAGTTCATTGGAAAGCGAAGACATAGCGTCTATCATCTCCTGCTCTTCGGTGGTAATACCGATTTCCTGCATGGCGGCCACTCCCAAATCCCTGTTTTTCAGGTTATTGACTTCATTCCAGTAATTATCATAATGTTCTTGTTGGCCTGTTGCCGCAAAAGCCCTTACCTCATTCGTCAGGTAAGCGGATCCATTCATAAAACGATTCGCATTATAAGTCAGTGCAAATCTTTCTTCGCTGGCCTCCCTCAGTTCCTGATTGGCATAGCTGTAACTAACCAAAGAAAGAACCATAAAAATAAGCGAAAGAATAGAAATTCCATTTAAAATCAGCGTTACAAGAGATTGATTCATTGCCTTTTTCATTTTGCCCACTCCTTCCAGTGTCTATGGCAGTGTATAGATTTTTCTTGTTTTATTGTACTAAAAAGAACCTGTAATAGCAAGAGCGTAATAGAAAAATGTCGTAATTACGGGTCTTGCCCATAAAAAAAGAGGGCTAACCAAACCATTTTCTGGCTTGATTAACCCCCAAAAATACGGGTTTTTCTTAGAATTTGCCTTCTTTAGCAGCTTCCTCGATCGAAACAGCCACAGCTACAGTCATACCAACCATCGGGTTATTTCCTGCGCCGATCAGACCCATCATCTCAACGTGAGCGGGTACGGAAGAAGAACCTGCAAACTGTGCATCGGAATGCATACGTCCCATCGTATCCGTCATACCATAGGAAGCAGGGCCGGCTGCCATATTATCCGGGTGAAGTGTACGTCCTGTACCGCCTCCGGAAGCAACAGAGAAATATTTCTTGCCCTGTTCGATACATTCTTTCTTATATGTACCTGCAACGGGATGCTGGAATCTCGTCGGGTTGGTGGAGTTACCGGTAATGGAAACATCCACGCCTTCCTTATGCATGATAGCAACGCCTTCGCATACGTCGTTAGCTCCGTAGCAGTTTACTTTTGCACGAAGTCCTTCGGAATAAGATTTTCTGTAAACTTCTTTTACCGTATTGGTATAAGGATCATACTCTGTCTCAACAAAAGTAAATCCGTTGATTCTGGAAATAACCTGAGCTGCATCTTTTCCAAGGCCGTTCAGAATAACTCTTAAGGGTTTCTGACGTACTTTATTCGCTTTCTCAGCGATACCGATTGCTCCTTCCGCAGCTGCAAAGGATTCATGTCCTGCCAGGAAACAGAAGCATTCGGTCTCTTCTTCCAAAAGCATCTTTCCAAGATTGCCATGTCCAAGTCCTACTTTACGAGTATCCGCAACGGAACCCGGAATACAGAAAGCCTGAAGGCCTTCGCCGATAGCAGCCGCAGCGTCTGCTGCCTTTTTGCAGCCTTTTTTAATAGCGATCGCAGCGCCTACGATGTAAGCCCAGCATGCATTCTCAAAGCAGATAGGCTGAATGCCTTTTACCTGGTCGTAAACGTTAAGGCCGGCATCCTTCGTAATTTTCTCCGCTTCTTCAAGCGAAGAGATTCCGTAGCTGTTTAATACGGAATTAATCTTATCAATTCTTCTTTCATATGATTCAAATAACGCCATCTTCCAAGTCCTCCTTATTCTTCTCTCGGATCAATAATCTTAACAGCATCTGCCACGCGGCCGTACTGGCCCTTAGCTTTTTCCCATGCTGTATTCGGATCGTCGCCCTTTTTGATGAAATCTGTCATTTTGCCGAGGCTTACGAACTGATAGCCGATAATCTGGTCTTCTGCATCCAATGCGATACCTGTTACATATCCTTCAGCCATTTCGAGATAACGGGGACCCTTCTTCAATGTACCATACATCGTACCAACCTGGCTTCTAAGGCCTTTACCCAAATCTTCAAGGCCTGCGCCTACCGGAAGTCCGTCTTCAGAAAATGCGCTCTGGCTTCTTCCGTATACGATCTGTAAGAACAGCTCTCTCATGGCAGTATTAATCGCATCGCATACAAGGTCTGTATTCAGCGCTTCCATCACTGTTCTTCCGGGTAAAATCTCAGACGCCATAGCTGCGGAATGCGTCATGCCGGAACAGCCGATCGTTTCTACCAGCGCTTCCTGGATGATACCTTCCTTCACATTCAATGTGAGCTTGCAAGCTCCCTGCTGAGGCGCACACCAGCCAATACCATGCGTTAAACCGGAAATATCTTTGACTTCTTTGGCCTTCACCCATTTCGCTTCTTCCGGGATAGGCGCACAGCCGTGATTTACACCCTGTGCTACTGTACACATTTCTTCAACTTCCTTTGAATAAATCATGTGAAAACTCCTTTCAATATGTAACTTGTGAATTTTATTGGCACCAATCCTCGGATTGGCGGCCTACGTGCGTATTCACGCACTTTTTAACATAACCATAACCGCAATTCTTATTTTCGCATATTTTCTGCAAAAAATCCAGTATATTTTCAAATTATATTGTCAGTTCCATGATTTTTTTACCTTCTTGCAACGATCTCTCCCTCTTTCTTATAAATGCTGTTTTCCGGCACATACCCCCTGACCGAAGAGGTGGGATATATGCTGGCCCCTTTTCCAACCACCGTACCCGGATTCAGAACGGAATTGCATCCGACTTCCACATCATCTCCAAGCATGGCTCCGAATTTTTTCAATCCCGTTTCCAGGCATTCTTCCTGAAATTTTACCGTCACCAGAGTCTTATCGCTCTTTACATTAGAAGTAATGGAACCGGCTCCCATATGCGCCTTATATCCAAGGATGCTGTCACCCACATAGTTGTAATGAGGCACCTGGACTTTGTTAAAAAGAATCACATTTTTCAGTTCCGTAGAGTTTCCTACCACAGCTCCTTTTCCGACGATCGCGCTTCCCCTGATAAAAGCGCAGTGGCGTATCTCGGCATCCTCATCGATGATGGCCGGGCCGTTGATATACGCGCTTGGGAATACCTTCGCCGACTTTGCCACCCATACGTCTTCTCCTCTTTTTTCATACTTTTCCTCAGGAAGCTTTGCTCCCAGTTCCATAATAAAATCTTTGATCTTACCAAGCGCTTCCCACGGATATTCCACTCCTTCAAAAATATCCGCCGCAATCGTTTCCGACAGAGAATACAAATTTTTTACTTTCCATTGTTCCATTTTTAACCTCATTTCTGCACGGCTTTTTCTCAGTTTTGCCGGAACGGCTCATGAACAAGTTTGCGGATGCCGCACGGACACAAACCCGGATTTTCCTTCGTCTATTTTTTATAATTCTGGGCCGCATGGTCGAACTGCCGGAACAAAAAGCCCTGGTTTCCCATCTGTTTTACCATATTGGTCCGTCTGCTCACAAAATCATCCAGTTTCGCCATATATTCCTTTTCCGTAATATTCCCCTCTGCCACCAGCGTCAGCCCCTTTTCCCAGCTCGCCGTAAGTGCAGGATCAAGCAAAGGCCTGATCGATCCTGCCACCACATCATAAATCATTTCTCCCATAAGGGTAGGCGTAATGATCTGCGTTTTTTTATTCAAATCCAAATATTTGATATGGACAAGCTTTTTTAATATTTCAGCCCTTGTGGCGGAAGTGCCGATACCGCTTCCTTTGATCTGGGCCCTTAATTCCTCATCCTCGATAAACTGGCCGGCATTTTCCATGGTCAGTATCATCGTTCCTGAATTATAACGCTTTGGCGGCGATGTTTCCCCTTCCTTGATTTCCATCCCTTTTAAATGGAAGACCGTACCCTTCTTCAACCGCTGTACCATCGCGATAAACCCGGGATCCTTCGTATCCGCGGCTCCGTTTTCCCCGTCCTCTTTCTCCTTCTCTTCTTTCTTTTTTAGAAAGGAAAAAACTGCCGCCTTTAAATATCCTTCTTCCTCCAGCACCTTAAAATTAGCAAAAAATTTCTCTTCTTTGATCCCGATTCGGAGGGATATCTTCCGGTATACGGCCGCCGGATAGAATATGCTTAAAAAACGCCTGGCGATGGTCTCATAAACTTTTGCTGCCGTCTCATTCAGCCCGTTCAGACTTCCAATTCCCTGTCCGGTAGGAATGATAGCATAATGATCCGTGATTTGTTTATCGTTTACATATCTTGTTTTAGCAATATTTTTATATGCCTGGCTTTGCAGCACTTCTTCGGCCAAAGCCGCTGTCTGCGGATAATTTTTCAATCCGTTAATATTTTTGTAAATCTCCTTCGCCACTGCGCTGGACAATACCCTGGCGTCAGTTCTCGGATAAGTCGTCATCTTTTTCTCGTATAATTCCTGCACGATACGCAATGTTTCATCCGGGCTTATTTTAAAATATTTGGAGCAGTCGTTTTGCAGTTCCGCCAGATTATACAAAAGCGGCGGATTTTTTGTTTCTTTTTTCTTCTCTACTGCCTCCAGGACAGGTGCTGGCACTGGCTCCTGTTCCAGCCAGGCGCCCAGCTCTTCCGCCGTTTTCCTCTCTTTAAACCCGTTTTCCTTATATAACAGCGGCGATCCATAATATTTCGTTCCTTCCACCGCTTTCCATTCACAGTCGAACTCTTTTTCTTCCGATTCCACTCTGGCCGATACTTTATAGAAAGGTGTTTTTACAAATTCCCTGATCTCCCTTTCCCTGTTCACCACCATGCCAAGAACACAAGTCATGACCCGGCCGACCGAAATCACCGCCCGGTCCGTCTTCAGATAACTTTTAATGGAGTTCCCATACTTTAAAGTAAGGACACGTGAAAAGTTTATTCCCATCAGATAATCTTCTTTGGCTCTTAAATAAGCGGCAGCGCCAAGATTATCATATTCCGACAAATCTTTAGCCTCACGTATTCCTCTTAATATCTCCTCCTCCGTCTGGGAGTCGATCCAGACGCGCTTTCTCTTTTTTCCTTTCACCCCGGCCTGCCGTTCCACCAGGCGGTAAATATATTCTCCTTCCCGCCCGGAGTCAGTGCATACATAGATTGTTCCTATATCGGGGCGGTTTAACAGCCCGCTTACAATCCCGAACTGTTTCCTTACATTTTCAATCACTTCGTATTTAAATTCATCCGGAATAAAAGGCAGCGTGGATAACGACCATCTTTTATATTTTTCATCATATACTTCCGGATAACTCATCGTCACCAAATGTCCTACACACCAAGTAACGACCGCTTCTTCGGATTCCATATAACCATCCTTGTTGCTCATATTTAATTTCAGCGCTTTCGCAAATTCTCTGGCAACACTTGGTTTTTCCGCTATATATAAGTTTTTTTCCATTTCATGTAAAGCCTTCCTCTATCCTGCCGTCTCATTCAACAACATTTCCACCTGATCGGGCGGCATGGGCCTGCCCAGAAAATATCCTTGAATACTGTCGCACTCGATAGACTTTAAGTACTCAAACTGTTCCTTTGTTTCCACGCCTTCTGCCACCGTTTCGTATCCCAGCCTCTTCACCATATAGATAATCGATTCGGTAATGATCTTTGTATTATTATCCGAAATTACAGTGTCAATAAAAGACTTGTCAATTTTCAGCGTATCAATGGGAAGCCCTTTCAAATAAGACAAGGATGAATATCCCGTCCCAAAATCATCCAGCGAAATTTTAAAACCATATTCCTTCAAAGCGAGCAATTTATTCTTTACTTCTTCCAGATCATCGATCAGAATGCTTTCCGTTATCTCCAGTTCCACTTCGGAAGGAGATACCTCGTACTTTTCCAGCACCTGCATCAGACTATCCACAAAATCCCGCCTCTTATATTGAATGGCCGAGATATTTAACGCCAGAATGAGGGACGCCTGATATTTTTTCTTCCATCCTGAGAAAATACGGACGCTCTCTTCCATTACCCAGCTTCCTATGGATATAATCGTCCCGTTTTTTTCCGCAATCGGTATGAAAACGGAAGGACTGATCATATTCCCCTCTTTATCTTTCCACCGGATAAGGGCTTCCACTCCCCGCAGCTTTTTATTATTAGCCTGATATTGCGGCTGGAAAGCGATCGTAAAATTCTGATGGAAAACGGCGTCTTTCAGTTTATTTTCTATATCGATATCTTGTAAAAAATCCTTCAGGATCGCCGTATCAAAATATTGGATTGAGCCTTTTCCTCTCGCTTTTCCTTTCAGCATCACGATTTCCGCACAATTTATAAGCTCCAGGGCATTTTTCGCCGCCTCAGGATAAGATGCCACTCCTATTCCAGCCGTAATAAAAATCTCCTGTCCGCCGCTTAATATAAAAGGCTTTTCCAGCCTTTTGCCCATCGCCCGGTAAATCTGCTCCACCTCTTCCGTCCCATGGGAATCATAAATGGCGAGACAATAGATATCGCTGTTAAAATGCGATACGATAACGTCCTTTCCGCCAAAAGAAGATAAATACTGCCCGTACTGTTGGACGACTTCATCCCCTACTACGATTCCCAGTCCATCATTAATCCTGTGAAAGTCATCGATGTCCACAAACATAACTCCGACTTTTTTTTCTTCCTTTTCCGCTTTTCTTAAAAACTTCCCCAAGAGCTGAACAAAGTAGTTCCTGTTATACAGCCCCGTCAGCATATCGTAATATGCCAGATAAATCAATTCTTCATGCTGGCGCTTAAACTTTGTAATATCCTCAAAACGAAGGACTTTATCTTTTGGACGCCCTTTTTTATCATATATGACTACAGCTTCGCATTCCAGCCAAGTTTTTCCGTCCCGGAGGCGCACGGTCATATCCCCTTTCCGAATCCCTTTTTTCTCGGGAAACAAAAATTCTTCAAACTGCGGCGCGTATTCTTCCTCCACACAATGACCAATTTTTTTCAGTTCCTCCGATGTACGCAAGCCCGTATCAAAAAATTTATTCCAACTGCCTACCGTTTTCACAGTTTTTTCGCCAAAATTATAATATAAAAATGCGCTATCCGACATATCGTATATCATCTGGAACATTTTTTCATCATTGCTCAATTCTTTGCACACTGTATTCAATCAATTATCCTCCGCCGCTCTTTCGTCCGATTCCTCCATTATTTATTTTTTTGTAATATATCCTTGCGCTTTTAACAGTTCGGCACAAAGAACAGCTCCTCCGGCCGCTCCCCGTACCGTATTGTGGGAAAGACCCACGAATTTCCAATCATAAACGGTATCTTCCCTCAGTCTTCCTACACTGACGCCCATTCCTTTTTCATAGTCCACATCCATACTTACCTGAGGACGGTTATCCTCTTCCAGATATTGAATGAACTGTTTGGGAGCGCTGGGCAGCTCCAACTCCTGGGGAACCCCCCGGAACTCTGTAAGCTTTGCGACCAGTTCTTCCTTAGAAGCTTTTTTTCTGAATTTCACAAAAACCGCAGCCGTATGACCATTCAAAACCGGTACGCGAATGCACTGGCAGGTAATCACGGGAGAAGTTGCTGGCACGATCACCCCATCCTTTATTTCTCCCCATATCCGCAAAGGTTCCTTCTCGCTTTTTTCCTCTTCCCCTCCAATATACGGAATGATATTTCCTTCCATCTCCGGCCAGTCCTGAAAGGTCTTTCCTGCCCCTGAGATCGCCTGATAAGTCGTAGCCACCACTTCGTACGGTTCAAATTCCTTCCATGCGGTAAGAACCGGCGCATAACTCTGAATCGAACAGTTGGGCTTTACAGCCACAAACCCTCTTTTCGTTCCCAGCCTCTTCTTCTGAAAATCGATAACTTTCATATGTTCCGGATTGATTTCCGGCACTACCATCGGCACATCTTCCGTCCACCTGTGGGCACTGTTATTGGAAACTACGGGAGTTTCCGTTTTTGCATATGCTTCCTCTATTTTTTTGATCTCTTCTTTCGTCATGTCCACTGCGCTGAATACGAAATCCACCTGTGCAGCCACTTTTTCCACTTCGTTTACATTCATTACTACAATATTTTTTACCGCCTCCGGCATAGGCGATGTCATCTTCCATCTGCCTTCCACCGCTTCTTCATAAGTCCTTCCTGCGGAACGGGGACTTGCCGCAATCGTTGTCACTTCAAACCATGGATGGTTCTCCAGAAGAGAAATAAATCTCTGCCCTACCATACCTGTCCCGCCTAAAATACCTACTTTCAACTTTTCACTCATTGTACGCTCCTCATCTTTCTTCCTTATTTAATGATTCCGTTCTTTCAGCCAGCTGCTATTTAAATATTCTTTATAAATACCAATCACTTTTTCCATCGCTTCCTTACCCGGAGCGCCGATCGTCAGCCGCCTTTCCACACAGCTTTTCAGACTTACGGCGTCATAAATATCTTCTTCAAATACCGGGCTGATCGCTTTCAACTCCTCCATAGACAGCGCATCGATGCACGTGTTCTTGTCGATGCAATATAGAACAAGGCGGCCAATGACTCCATGGGCATCCCGGAACGGAACCCCTTTTCCTACCAGGTAATCCGCCGCATCCGTAGCGTTTGTAAAACCGTTCATGGCGCTCGCTGCCATCGTTTCTTTATGGAATTTCATCGTCCGCAGCATCCCGGTAAACAGGGCAAGGCATCCCTTTACGGTGTCTATCGCGTCAAATGTCAGTTCCTTGTCCTCCTGCATATCTTTATTATACGCCAAAGGGATCCCTTTCATGACCGTAAGAACCGCCGTCAGCGCTCCATATACCCTTCCTGTTTTTCCGCGGACCAGCTCCGCAATATCCGGATTCTTCTTCTGGGGCATAATACTGCTCCCTGTAGAATAAGCGTCATCGATTTCTACAAAATGATATTCATTGGAATTCCATATAATGACTTCCTCACAGAATCTGCTCAAATGCATCATCACTGTAGACAGCGCGGAGAGAAATTCAATAATATAATCTCTGTCCGCTACCGAGTCCATGCTGTTCAAAGACGGCCCCTCGAAACCAAGCAAAGACGCCGTATATCTCCGATCCAGCGGATAGGTTGTCCCTGCCAGCGCTCCAGCCCCGAGAGGGCAATAATTCATCCTCTCATAAATATCCCTCATTCTTAAATGATCTCTGTAAAACATTTCAAAATATGCCCCCATATGATGGGCCAGCGTCACAGGCTGAGCCTTCTGCAAATGGGTAAAGCCAGGCATATAGGTATCCGTGTTCCCTTCCATCACTTCGAGCAACACGCCGAGCAGCTCTTCCAGCTCTTCCGCTGTATGAATGATTTCTTTCCTTATGTATAATTTCATATCCAAAGCCACCTGGTCATTACGGCTCCTTCCCGTATGCAGCTTCTTTCCCGCATCTCCGATTCTTCCGATCAGGTTCGCCTCCACAAAGCTATGGATATCTTCATATTCCTCCGTAATCTCCAGCTTCCCGCTCTTTACGTCTTCCCGTATCCCGGTCAGCCCCTTGACAATCGCATTCTTTTCCTCCTCTGACAAAATCCCCTGTTTTTCCAGCATTACCACATGGGCTATGCTGCCTTCAATATCCTCTTCAAACAATTTTTTGTCAAAAGAAATCGATGCGTTAAAGTTATATACTAATTGATCCGTTTCCTTTGTAAAGCGCCCGCCCCAAAGCTGTGCCATAGCATCATCCTCCAAATCCATCCAATCTGATATTAGATACTACCATATTTTTTCCTCTTTTTCAATCTTTTCCCCGTCTGCCGCAGGAAAATCAATGGCGGAGGCATGGAAAGGCCGTATAGCGGGAGCGGCGGAAACGGGCGGGCGGATAGCGGAACTGGTTTTCCATCTGTTGTTTCCACTCAGATTTCACTAATGAAATGGCTATGGAATATCGAACCGGACGGGCCGGAAGCAAGGACATCCATGTCCTGGCTTCCTAAAATTGCCCTCCGTGGCAATTTTCCCTGTTTTTTCTCCATTTCATAAGTGAAATTACTGAGTGGAAACAACAGATGGAAAACCAGTTCCGCTATCCGCCCGCCCGTTTCCGCCGCTCCCGCTATACGGCCTTTCCATGCCTCCGCCATTGATTTTCCTGCAGCGGATGGGGAAATCCTTCGCTTAATTACTACAATTCACACCATTTTTCTTCCCTCGTCATATAATGAACATATATGAAGTTGGAGGAATCTTATGACAAACCCGATATTAGAATTAAACGATATCTGCTATTCCTACCACAGCCCAAAAGGCGAAACCGACGCCTTATCCCATATATCTTTCCAGATAAAAAAAGGAGAATTCCTGGCAATCGTCGGCCCTTCCGGCTGCGGTAAATCCACGCTTCTGTCTATCATCGCCGGTCTGATTCCGCCGGAAAGCGGAGAAATCCATTTTCCGTCCCCGGAGGAGAAAGGTGTGGAAAAACAATGCTGCCCCAGAATCGGATACATGCTTCAGCACGATCATCTTTTCGAGTGGCGCACCATCTATCGCAACGTTATTCTTGGATTGGAAATCAATCACCAGCTTACTCCTGAAAAAAAAGAGCGGGCCATGGAACTTCTCAAAGACTATGGACTGTATAAATTCAAGGACAAAAAGCCCGGAGAACTGTCCGGAGGAATGAAGCAGCGCGCAGCGCTCATACGCACTCTCGTCCTGGATCCGGATATTCTCCTGTTGGATGAGCCTTTCAGCGCCCTGGATTACCAGACAAGACTTTCCGTTTCATCCGATATCTGCAATATTATACGTTCCACGAAAAAAACGGCGGTTCTCGTAACCCATGACCTGTCGGAAGCCATCAGCCTTGCCGACCGTATTCTCGTTCTTAGCAAACGTCCTGCCTGTATCAAATGCGACATTCCCATTCATCTGACTATTTCCGGCAATTCCCCTCTCGCCTCCCGGAACGCCCCGGAATACCAGGGATATTTTAATCAATTATGGAAGGAGATTTCTAATGAAAACTATATGCAGCTCCCACAGATCACCCGGCCGGCCTCTGAGTAACCAGGAGAAATATGAATACAGACAGCTTCGCCATCATCGCCTGGTGATTGCCGCCCGATTTCTGATTTTTGCTTTTTTCCTCGCCATCTGGGAGTTTTCCGCCTATATGGGATATATCGACGCATTCTTTTTCAGCAGCCCCAGCCGGGTTGCTTTATGCTTTTTTGATATGGTAAAGGATGGAACCTTTTTTACGAATACGGGAATCACTTTGCTGGAAACCGTCGTAAGCTTTTTCCTCGTTCTTGTGATCGGAATGCTATCCGCCACCCTTCTTTGGTATTCCGCCAAATGTTCCGAAATCCTGGAACCCTACCTGGTAGTTTTAAACAGCCTCCCCAAATCCGCCCTTGCCCCACTATTCATTGTATGGCTGGGAACCGGAATTAATACCATTATTGTAGCCGGAATTTCCGTCGCCATATTCGGATCGATTATTAATCTGTATACCGGATTCCGGCAGGTGGACGAGGAAAAGATCAAACTGATCTATACGCTTGGCGGAAACAAAAGAAATGCCTTCTTAAAGGTGGTACTCCCCGGTTCCATCCCCACTATTCTCAGCAATATGAAAGTGAATATCGGCCTCGCCCTGGTAGGGGTAATTATCGGTGAATTCCTCGCTGCCCGTAGAGGGTTGGGATATCTGATCATCTATGGATCTCAGGTCTTCCAGCTTAACATGAAAATGACAGAAAGAAATATCCCATCAGCTTTTATCGTTCTGATCCGTCCTCACTTATTCCTGAATCAAAAACCAGCCATTTTCCCCTGCCGTTCGGCGTACTATATTTTATTTTACCCGCTTTCTCTAATTCCCGGATTCTTCTGCACACCAGGGAAAGATTTATTCCCATCGCTTCTGCCAGCCCTTTCGCCGTGATCGTTGGCGTTTCTCTCATAAGTCCTACTATTATATTTTTTTCTTCCTCTATCATGGGCTGATGGGAGGTACTGCATATCTGCGGTATCTGCACCGCTGCCAGCTTATCCGCTTCCTTACGGATCGAAAAATTCTCATGGAACATATTCTCTTCCAAAAGCCCTCCCGCTGCCCATGAATCAAAATAGATCATCAAGCAGTATGGGAATACTTCTATTTTTTTGATGTTTTCGATCATATTTACGGCTTTCGCCTCTTCGATCACGCCCTCTTCCAGTCTTTTTTGTATCGCTTCTATCCGATTTTCCAGTTTTTCATTCTGCCGGATATCTTCTTCCAACTGTTTTATGGATCTGTTGACGCATTCAGCTTTATTCTGAAGTTCCTCACTTTTTACTTTAAAGTCATTATCAGAAATAATCCCGTCCAGCAATTTATTGAGAAGGATGCTCTTTTGTCTCGTTATTTTTTCCATGGATATCCTCAACTCTTCTTTTTGAGCCGATATATCATGTTTTCCAAGAGCTTCTCTTAAAATGAAAAGAGCCTTCCTTAGCAGGATACTCTTTTGATTCCCCAGGTCATATTCATTTCTTTTATTAAGCTGCTCTAACGCCTCATAAAGTTTTTTCTCATCGAGATGCACATTGTCGCATCCCCTGTCTTCCCTTTTTTCTGCCTTTCTGATCCGATCCCGGCGCAGATAATATGTCTTTCTTCCATTTTGCAGATAATTGCTGCATTTCCACTCCGTTACCTGCCCATTTTTCCTCTTTCTGGCTGTACGGTAAAACATGCTTCCGCACAGGCCGCAGGAAAGTTTCCCCGAAAGATCATATTTTCCTTTGTTCCTCCCCCTGCTGTATACTCCGTCCTCGTTTTGCTCCTGCCTTCTGGCATCCATCCCGCAGTTGGCTTTTTTAAACAGCTCTTCGCTTACAATCGCCGGTACGGCGTTTTCATGCACGATCCAATCGGATTGGGGATTTTTTATGATCTGTTTGCTTTCAAAATCATAATGCTGGCGGTTCTGAACAACGGTTCCTTTATAAATCGGGTTCCTGATCATATTCCTTATACTGGATGGGCCGATCATCTTTCCGTTCCGATTGCGGTATCCTTTTTGATAAAGGATCTCCGCACTACAATGCGCACCATATCCATTGGCGGCAAGTTCAAAAATTGTGCGGATCATTCCCGCTTCCTCCTCATCAATAACAATACTTTTATCCGAAAGCTTCCTCAAACCATAGATCCGATTGGTAAAAGAAAACCTTTTTCCCTCTTTCTGCCGGTTTCTGTGGGCATTGTTTATCTTCTTGCTTAATTCCCTGCTGTATTCTTCCGCCAATATAGCCTTAATACCAGTGAGCAATGCATCATCCGGGGTATAAAACTTATGTTCCAGGTATATGTAGAGCTGTTTCCGGTTCTTTTGCATCCGGTCTAAAAACAAATACCAGTCCTTTGTATTACGCATCAGTCTATCCTGGCTTTTAATCACGATAATATCAAATTTATCTTTTTCCAAGTCCTGATAAAGACGGTTGTATTCGCTTCTGCCTTTTATCGTAGTGCCGCTCTTCGCTTCCACATAGGTGTCCACCAACTGCCAGCCTTGTTCTGCCACGCAATTTTCGGATTCCTGCACTTGTTTTGCAAGCGCATCCTTTTGTGCCTCCTCCTCCGTGCTACAACGGTTATAACTGACTGCCCGCAGTCCTCCCATGTCTCCCCTCCTTCCATATTTTCCGTCCTGTCTTCTTTCTATTTTTTACTCCATTTCTGCGCGGCTTTATTGCGCAAAGCCAGCCTGGCTTTCAAGTTTGTGGATGCCGCGCAGACACAAACTTGGGATTGAAAATTTTTAATTTTCAATCTTCTTCCCTCAGCAATTCCTGTACCCGGATATACTCCTCCCTGGTAATCTGATTCTCTCTTACTAAAATCTGTGAAATCTGCCCGATTATTTTTTTATCTTCTTTTGTTATAATTTCTTCTTCCTTTCTTTTACGCGGCATAAAATTCCTTTTTTATTATCTTATGCCTTTCTTATCCGTGTTCATGCAGGTCTGTTCGGAATCCAAATCCTATACGTATAAGAAAACGGCTTTGGGTACGCAGCCCCAAAGCCGTTTTACTCTACACTTTCATCTATTACCCATTTTTTCAATGCCTCTTCACTCCACCGATTTCCAATCCATTCGTTTACAATCGTATAATTCTCCGGATCACCGCCAGCATAATAATTGTCCCCCTTCGTGCTGATTGTCCAACGAATCAGTTGCTCATAATGCAACACTTCAAAACGGACAACCATGATTCCCACTATAATTATAATCAATAAAAATTCTTTAAAGTTGGAACACCATGCCCGAATTCTTTCTATACATACGGCCATCGGTATAATCATACAAGGGAGTAACTGCAATCCATAATGCACATATCCCCTTCCACTGACACTAATCAGTATCAGGGTAATTCCTGTATAAAAAAAGGCACTCCAGAGCCATCCCTTAATATTCCTGTCATGAACAAGTAAAAAGAAAAGGATCATATGGGAGTAAACCAGCCAATTATCCCGAAAAACAAAGTTTAAAACCGAATGCTTAAAGCTTTCCAGGGTTACTCCTGATACATAACCATAATTGAAGCCAAAATAGGCATTGATAAAACTGCCAAATGCCCCCTGAATGAATAATATTAGCATAACAATAGTTGATACTGCTAAAAAACCTGATATAAAAAATATTGCACAACACTTAAATTCTTGAAACTGTTTTTGCCAAAGCTGCTTTACGGATATAAACAATGCGTAGCATATCCAAACCGCGATTAAGTTCCCATTAAGTAAAAATGAACACCCCATCAAAAAACCTGCGACAAAAATATCCCGCCTGATCAATTTTCCTGTTTTCATATATTTAGCAAAATAATACAGGGAAAAACCAATCAGCGGCAATGCCCATTCCTCCACGCAGTTTCCTTCCTGAAAGAAATAATAAACAGGATGCATGGAACATACCGCCGCCAAAAAACATACTAATTTATTATGGGATACCAGACTTGCTGTTAAATAGAATGACCAGAGAGTAGTAAAACAGAAAAGGCATTCCAATAACCAGATACCATTAAGGCTATGTGGCGTTATTGTTAGTCCCAACACTTGAATGGCAAATAGGATTGGGCCTTTGTGATCCCATACATCTCTGTAAATTACTTTACCCTGTTTCATTTCCACTGCACAACGCAGCCACACCGCTGAATCTAAATGCGGAAGTTTTTCGGACCAAGGATTCAATGTGCTTGCCATACAGAAGAATATTGCCGCAACTATGAAGCCGGCTGCTATTAGGAATCTGGCAAGCATTTTTTTTGTTTTAATATTCATTCTTTTGTATAACCTCTCTCAAAGACTTATTGATCACGGCAAAATCTTTTATTGCGTCCAAACCAATACTGCATATTTTTTTCATGTGAATAGAATTGGTTCCTCCCTGACGGGGGCGGAATGTGATTGGGAGGTATAAAATCTTCTTTTTCTTTTTTTCATATATAACGGCAATGAGTACATTGGTCAAATTAAACTTTTCTGGTATCAACTGCATTTCTTCCTTTAACGTTGATACTTTCATCAAGCGGAATGGAGTATTTGCATCTTTTACCCACACACCAAAGCAAATACTTATAACTAATCTCAAGATTTTACTATGAAACACAACCTTCCGGGTAGCCCAAAAAGCGCAGACTGCCCCTGTCAAACTCAAAAAAGCTGATTTTAAACTTAACTGACAGGTTTATGCGGCAACTACTGGAGCTTCCCAACCAAGCGCTTTTAACTTTTTAAGGTATGCATTGATCTTGCGTTCCTTGTTGAACTGGTTGTAATAATCAGCTCCCAGATCCTTGAAAACAACACCATCCTTGAGGATGTGGTATATCGCAATGAGCATGGAATGGGCAACGGCCACATAGGCACGCCTTGTCCCTCGGTGGGCACTTATCCGCATAAACTGAGCATGGAAGTAAGACTTCTTGTTTTTTACAGCTGCATGCGCACAGGTGATCAATGTTGTCCGTAGTAGAGAGTTCCCTTTTCTGGTCTTTCCAGATTTTCTCTTTTTGGCGCTTTCATTGTCTCCAGGACACAACCCTGCCCAGGATGAAATGTGTTTATCCGTTGGAAAACGCTCCATATCCGTACCAATGACAGAAATGATGGCCTGGGCACTGGTATTGCCTATGCCAGTCACGTCCTGGATTGCCTGGGAAGCTTGCTTTTCCTCCGGTTTCATGAAGTTGTCAATCTCATCATCCAGATTTCTGATGTGAATATTCAGTTCGTCCAAATGGATGAGAAGTTCCTTCATCATCCGGCGCTGGAGAGATGACATGACACCATTGAGATCATCAATGATCTGCTCCCTGGTGGCTTTGAGATTATGGGCAATGACCTTCTGATTATACATCTCATCGTATTTTGCCTCATCGATGGGCTCCCCGGTAAGGAGATACTCCAGGATGCTGCGGGCGCTTTTGCCATTGATGTCAGATACGGTCCCGGACAACTTGATGTTGGCTCCTTCCAGCATCTTCTGGAGCCTGTTCAATTCTCTGGTACGTTCACCTACAAGGCTTTTGCGATAACGGACTAATTCCCTCAGTTCCCGCTGGTCTTTGTCGGGAATGTAACTGGGCTGAAGCAGACCGTGCTGTAAAAGGTCAGCGATCCATTCCGCATCTTTTACGTCTGTTTTTCGACCTGGAACAGCTTTCATATGGCGGGCATTGACCACCATGGCATTCAAGTCAGAAGATTCAAGGATGTTGTACAGAGGCTTCCAATAAGAGGCTGTACTCTCCATAGCGACCATTTCACAGCCGCCTTCTTTGAGCCAGTCAGCCAATGAGAGGAGTTCTCTGGTTGTTGCGCCAAACTCACGCACGTCCTGCTTTTTGCCGCATCGGAAGCAGGCAACGATAAGTTTTTTGTGAACATCAATACCACAACAATTGTCGTAAATTCTATCCATACTGGCACCTCCTGGTGGAATTTACGGCACGGTACTCTGTCTCTTATCATTTTACTATACGTCCTTTTGCCGTGAACCGGGGTTCTTAAATGGCTGGACAGGTGGTGGTGCAAATGAGAGTACCTGAAATCAGTTTAGAAAACGGGCTTCCAGCCCAAAATAAACACGATTTTTGCCGTTGCCATAAGTATAAATAACGGCACAAACAAAATCAAGAACCTATCGTCTGCACAGTTTCATTTATGGTGGTGCCAAGTGTGCGGGCATGGAGGTTTAGTAACTAATATTCGTGCTAATCCATCCTGTCGCTTGTTTCTATAACCAATTACCATATCGTAAGAATGTCTTTTGTTCCAAAACACATGGAACTCCTCTGGATTTGTTTGTCCGTCCGAATCTGTCTGAAAAATATAATCTGCTCCCTGTTGTATCGCATAATGATATCCATACAATAGCGTTGCCCCATGCCCTTCATTCTTTTTTGTAATTGCCCTTAACAAAGGAAAATGCTTTGTCATTTCGCATAAAATGTGATATGTGTTGTCCTTACTTCCATCATCAATAACCAATAAACGAGACTCACCATTTGCAGAATATTTTTCTATAACTGGATACCAGTCATTAATAGTATTCCCAATAGTTTCCGCTTCATTATAGGCAGGCATTACGATATATAATTTATCCATCACTTCTCTCATTTCTTATAAAATTGTTAAATATATACATGCATTATACAGTATAAAGATTCTAACATCAATATCTTATCAGGCACCATTACACATTTTACAACTGCTTTTTTTCCGGTTCCTACTCCTGCTCCCATACATTTGAAGCAGGAAGATTGCGTTTTCTATCCCATATCCGGCACAAATATATACCTGTCAATAAAAGTATTGGAAATAACACCCCTGCCAGAAAACCCATTTTAAGGTTATTGCCTAAAGCGCCTGAAACCATTCCGACTACCGTAGGTCCTCCCGCGCATCCGACATCACCTGCCAACGCAAGCAGCGCAAACATTGCAGTACCGCCTTTGGTATCCGAAACCGCAGCCTTGCTAAACACCCCCGGCCACATGATACCAACTGACAGACCGCACAATGCGCAACCAATAAAGCCAACAACCGGACTAGGTACAAGTGAAATGCAAAGATATGCAATGACACACAAAATACTGCTGGCAATCATAAATTGATCCAAGTCAATGCGCTCCCCATATTTTCCATAAAAGGCTCTGGCGCTCCCCATTAAAAATGCAAACAACATCGGTCCCGCCAAATCTCCTATTGTCTTGCTTACATGGAGTCCTGTCTCCGCAAAGACAGATGCCCACTGACTGACCGCCTGTTCGCTTGCTCCTGCACATACCATCATGATCATCAAGACCCAAAAAATCTTCTTACGGAAAAGTTGCCCGATTGTCATTCCCTTTTCCCCTTCATTCATCAAAGAAGCGATAGGAACTTTTGTAAATAAAATCATATTGGCAAAAGGAATAACTGCCCAAATACACGCCATAATCTTCCAGTTTTCTATGCCAAACAGATGAAAAAAAGCGGTCGATACAACTACAACTGCCATATGCCCCCAACAATAAAAAGAATGCAGCAGACTCATTGCTTTCTCTTTATTTTTTGTAGGGCATGCTTCCACGACAGGACTTACCAATACTTCTAACAGTCCGCCTCCCACTGCATATACGGCAACAGCAATCATCAACCCTGTAAAAGCATTTTTAAACCTATCCGGTAAGATGGTCAGAAATACGAAGCCCATCACTGCACAGATATGGGCGATAACCATCGATGCACGATAACCTATCCTATCAATAAAAGTAACCGACAGAATGTCCACCAACAGCTGCAAGCCAAAATTAAATGTAATCAGCAACGTAATCTGTGTCATCGGTATACCGTAACTATTGTGAAAAGCCAGAAAAAGAAGCGGCACAAAATTGTTTACAATCGCCTGTACTATATATCCGATAAAACAGGCATACAATGTTTTATTATAACTTTTATCCATGATAAAACCTCCCGTTGTCTATAAAACAAAATAAACTGCCGCTATGGACAATCATTTTCTGTTTTCCCCTATCCATTTCACAGCGAAATCCACCAGTTCCCTTTGGCTCATCATGGAAAGATTGCCATTTCCCAAAGGTACATGACGCACCTTTCCCGTCTGCTCAAAGGCTTCTCCAATCGCTGAAAAATCCCCTCCATCTACAGCTAATGTCTCATAGGATTTCCATATCCGCTGCCCATCGATCCGTATGGCACTACTCTCCGTAACCATATGCTTGCCCGGATATTCCGCCCTTGCATCCGCCAAATGAAGGGAAGTGTTTTTGTCATAACCAACTCCGGCCAGTAAAACATATCCATCCAGTTCATACAGTCTGCCAATCGGCGAGCAGTCTCCAAAAATATCCGACAGATCATGATTTTCTGTCAGATATTGTGCATAACGCCCCCATGCCGCTACTGACCTTGCTGGGTGATCGCTTCTTAGTGTCCCCGGCCACTGCCGGAACATTTCGGATACGGCGCCCATTGTATTTGTCGGTGTAATCCGTTTGTCATAAGCAGATATGTATTCACGTATGGCAGACCACCATTCCTCCGGTTCCTGCCAGTAGACACCTGTCCTCAAAGTGATTGACCTCAATATTTACAAGATTTCCCGAACTTTCCATATATCCATCATAGACTACAAACGGGATATGCATCCGCTCCCTCAATTTTTTATAATCTTGTTCACAATAGCCAATCAACACCATCCCCTCCATGTTCCACATAGAAGCAAACTTGGGAATTTCATCCCATCGGCCGGTAACTTTAAGCATAAGGAATTTTCCTGCCTGCTCTAACTCTTTTGCCAATGCATTCACCGATGCGGCAATAAGCTGGTCTTCCAGTGCATGTCCTTCATATTTTTCATGGTCATTGATAACCACCCCGATAATTTTGGAATCATTTTGCGCCAAAAGCATCCCCGCCATACTCGGAATGTATTGTCTCTCTTCCAAAAGCTGCTGCACACATTTTCATGCATTACCTGTTCCAGCTTAACATGGTAATCACATCCATCATGATCCTCTGCGTCATCGCCATGGCGCTTTATCAAATGATCCAGGCTCTGGAACATTATTATCAGAAAAAATTATAACTCCCCCAAAATGCTTTAAAGCAAAAGAATATCTTGTTTTACATCGTGTCCCTGCATTTTAAAAAATACGGTTGACATCTTCCCCAATAAAGCGTATGCTAGGGATACGTTTGAAAATCAGCGCATAAAAACAAAAGGAAGGAGGCTGAAACTATGACGATGAATTTTTATTATTATAATAATAAGTTTTTCTATAATTTACAACTATATCATCCCATATTCAGAATTGCCTCCGGTACTTCAATATTTTATGATATTCCAAAATGATACCATAAAATATTACAGCAAATGGTGTCAGCTAACTGCTGGCCAGCAAGACGCTGATCCAACGATGTCGTTTAACGGCATTGCTCTTTCATAGTTTTTGACGACTGAAGCGGTTCTTTTTACGGGAACCGCTTTTTTATTACAATAAACTGGCTCGCAAAGCATGACAGCGTTTGCTTACCATTCGGATTTTACAGGAGGAATATCATGAAGCCTAAAAAATTGTCCGCTTATCTGTATGAATATAAGTTGCCTTATCTTTTCGCTATTTGCTCCATAGTTGTCAGTGTATCCCTGGATCTGATGTCTCCCCAGCTGACCAAACGCATTATTGACGAAGTCATTGTTGGAGGGGAAACCTACAAATTAAAATATCTGCTTGCCGGAATCCTCGGTATCGGAATCGGCCGCTGCATTTTTCAATATGTTAAGGAATACACCTTCGACGCTACGGGCATTCAGATTACCGCCAAAATACGACGCCACTTGTTCGACCATATTCAGGCGCTAAGCGCGGATTTCTTTGACCGGACGAACACGGGTGAACTGATGGCGCGTATCAAAGATGATATCGACCGCATCGGCGACGGCATCACTTTCGTCGGAATGCTGATGATCGAAGTGATCGTACATACTTCTATCGTTCTCTTCTGCATGTACCGCCTGGACTCCCGCCTTGCACTGATCCCTACGGCCGCCATGTTCGCCGCCGGACTGATCGCCGTCGTAATGGAGCGGAAACTGGACTCCGTTTATGAGTCCATCAGCGAGGAAAACGCCGCCCTCAATACGATAGCCGAGGAAAACCTTGCCGGTGTGCGCACGGTCAAAGCCTTTGCCCGCGAAAAATTTGAAATCGGGAAATTTCTTTCCCACAATAAAAAATATTATGACTTGAATATGAGGCAGTCCAGAATTTTTGTAACTTATTATCCTTACCTTTCCTTTATCAGCAAGCTTCTTCCCCTCATCGTCCTGCTCTTCGGAGGACGGCTGGTGATGACGGGTGAACTCTCTCTCGGAGCCCTTGGTGCCTTTGTAGAATATTCCATGAACATTGTCTGGCCCATGGAAATGCTCGGCTGGCTGACCAACAGCTTTTCTTCCGCCATGGCATCCAGCCGTAAGCTGAACAAGATATATGCGGAAAAACCAAGTATCACCGAGAATGAATGCCCTGTTGTCCCGGAACGAATTCGTGGAAAAATCGAATTTTCCCACGTTTCGTTTTCCAAACTGGATGAAGGTGCCTCCGCCCCTTATGAAATTCTGCATGATATTTCCTTCACGGTGGAAGAAGGCCGGACGATTGGCATTATGGGCGCCACTGGAGCGGGAAAAAGCTCTATCGTCCACCTTTTGGAACGGTTTTATGATGCCACACAGGGTACGGTGGCCATCGATGATATCGATGTAAAGGATATGAGTTTGAAACAGCTTAGAGGCAATATCTCGCTTGTCACCCAAGACGTATTCCTGTTTTCGGACACTATCATGGAAAACGTAAAACTCGGCAAACGTGATCAGTTAAATGCTTCCGCCGTAAGGCACGCTTCCAGAAAAGCACAGGCAAGCGATTTTATAGAAAATATGGAAAAACAATATGACACTATAATCGGTGAAAGGGGCGTGGGATTATCCGGCGGCCAGAAGCAGCGTATCAGCATTGCCAGGGCTTTTGCCAAGAAAAATCCGATCCTCGTCCTGGACGACTCCACCTCCGCGCTCGACATGGAAACGGAACAAATGATCCAGGACTCCCTGCGTTCTCTGACACACACTACAAAAATCATTATTGCCCACCGCATCAGTTCCGTCATGCATGCCGATGAAATCATCGTTCTGGAAAACGGGTCGATCCGGGAACGGGGAACCCATAACACATTAATGGCCCAAAAGGGACTCTACTACGAAACTTATGCCGCTCAATATAAAGGAGGTGAAACCAATGCCGGTTAATTCTTATAAAGTAGACGAGCAATCTTCAGAAACAGGTAAATTAAAAACATTATTCCGGCTTCTCTCCTATCTGGCCGTATATAAAAAAGAAATTATTTCCGTCCTGCTGATCATGGCTTTCTGTGTCGCAGTATCTTTGCTCAATCCGTTGATTATGGAAGAAGCGATCGATCATTTTATTTCTGCCGGCAATCAGGACGGTTTATGGAAGCTGATCGGATTTGCCTTGTTTTTAAACATCCTCATGGTTATAGCGATCAAAATTCGTATGTACGTAATGGCCAGGGTATGTAATAACATTCTTGTGACAATCCGCCAGGAATTGTATACCCACATCCAGACTCTTGACTTCCATTTTTTCGACAGCCGTCCCACCGGAAAGATTCTCGCCCGCATTATCGGCGATATCAATTCCTTGAAAGATGTCCTGTCCAACTGTGTAACTACCTTGATCCCCGACTTTATTACCATTTGCGCAGTAGCCGTCATTATGTTTGTAAAAAATCCGATTTTAGCCGCCGCTTCCCTGATCAGCACACCTGTTATGGCTGTCTGCCTCTGGCTGATACAGGTCTATTCCCACAAGCGGTGGCAAATCCACCGAAAAAAAGCTTCCAATCTAAACGCTTTTGTCCACGAAGACTTTTCAGGTATGCGGATCATACAAAGCTTTCATGCGGAGGATGAAACGAGGCAGACTTTCCATGAACTGGTAAAGGAACACCATGATTCCTTTATTTCCGCTGTACGGCTCAACGATGCTTTTGGATCGGTCATCGATTTTTGTTGGGGAATCGGCACCGTCATGCTTTATTTTACTGGCATTATCATTCTTGGAACCGATAAAGTCTCTATCGGCACGTTTATCGCTTTCGGAACTTATATTTCCATGTTCTGGCATCCGATTATGAACCTGAGCAACTTTTATACCCAGCTCATCACAAATATATCGGGCGCGGAACGGGTTTTTGAAATCATGGATACGCCGGCCGGCATCAAAGATATGCCGGATGTGACAGAAATCCCTCCCATTACAGGAGAAGTACGTTTTGATCATGTCACCTTCTCTTATGACGGAAGCGTCAATGTACTGGACGATGTAAGCTTCCGCATCGCGCCCGGAGAAACTATCGCGCTGGTAGGCCCCACCGGCGCCGGCAAAACGACTATCGTCAATCTGATCAGCCGATTTTATGATGTTCAAAAAGGCAATGTATCCGTAGACGGTTTTGACGTAAAAAAAGTGAGCATTGAAAGCCTCCGCGCACAGATGGGGATTATGACACAGGATAATTTTCTTTTTTCCGGCACGATTGGAGATAATATCCGCTATGGGAAATTAGACGCCTCGGAAGATGAGATAATCCGGGCGGCAAAAGCGGTAAATGCCCATGATTTTATCATGAAGCTGGAAAAGGGATACGACACGGAATTGTCGGAACGGGGCGGAGGGCTTTCCGCCGGTCAGAAACAGCTGCTAGCCTTTGCCCGAACCATGGTCTCCGATCCAAAAATACTCATTCTGGACGAAGCCACTTCCAGCATCGACACAAAAACGGAACTTTTGGTCCAATCGGGAATTGAAAACCTCCTGAAAGGGCGAACCTCTTTCGTTGTAGCCCACAGGCTTTCCACCATCCAGAAAGCGGATCGGATCTTCTATATCGATAACGGCAAGATCTTAGAACAAGGCTCGCCGGCAGAACTAATGAACCAGAAAGGCTATTACTACCGATTGTACATGGCACAGTTTCATTGTTAAGCGATATCATAGAAATCAATTATAGAAGTCCGGGGCACGCCAGGGCGGAAGGGGCAGAAAAAAAGACGGCCGAAGGAGGGAGGGCCGGAGCAGGGGGCAAATGGTTTTGCCGCTGCTTTGTGCAGGGAAATGAGATTTTCTTAATATTCCGCCTAAAATCAGCAATTTGGTGACACGGATGTCACCAAAAGCCCGCAATGAGCCCGGATGGCGAATCGCGGGCGGTTGCGTCCGGCTGATACTACTTTACCGGAATATTTAGAAAATCCATGTCCCGGAACCAGCACGGAAAACCATTTGCCCCCTGCTCCGGCCTGTCCTCTTTCGGCCGTCCTTTTTTCTGCCCCTTCCGCCCTGGCATGCCCCGGACTACTATGATTGATTTTCCATGACACCCAATAGCAATCCATTGACTTTCCAATCTAAATATTGTATTATCTACTTTAACGGCGCAATGCGTTAAAGCGCGAAAAATATTGTACGAAAACGGAGAATTACCAACATGCCAATTACAAATTTATTAGAAGAAAACTGTAAAAAATGGGGCGAGGATATCTGTCTGGTAGAAATCAACCCGGAAGTCAAAGAAGTACGCCGCGTCACATGGAAAGAATATGAATTGATGGAACCCAGTCCCCTCTCCCATTACCGCCGGGAGATCACATGGAATGTATTCAATGAAAAAGCAAATCGTTTTGCCAACCTTCTTCTCGGAAAGGGGATAAAAAAAGGGGATAAAGTAGCTATCCTGCTCATGAACTGCCTGGAATGGCTGCCGATCTACTTCGGCATCCTGAAGACCGGCGCTCTCGCCGTTCCTCTCAATTTCCGCTATACGCCGGAAGAAATCGAATACTGCGTCAACCTTGCAGAAGTCCATATACTTGTATTTGGCCCCGAATTTATCGGCCGGGTGGAAGAAATTGCGGATTCCATCACAAAAAATAAGCTTCTTCTTTATGTGGGAGATAACTGCCCTACTTTTGCGGAAGATTACAATTCTTTAACCGCTAATTGTTCCAGCCAGTCACCTTCCGTTCCGCTGACGGATCAGGATAATGCCGCGATCTATTTTTCCTCCGGCACCACCGGTTTTCCGAAAGCTATTTTACATAACCATGAAAGTCTGATGCATTCCTGTCTGGTGGAACAGAACCACCATGGGCAGACAAAAGACGATATTTTCCTTTGCATACCCCCGCTGTACCATACCGGAGCGAAGATGCATTGGTTCGGTTCCCTTCTCTCCGGCGGAAAAGCCGTCCTTTTAAAAGGAACCAAACCGGAATATATCCTGGATGCCGTTTCCAAGGAAAAATGCACGATCGTATGGCTGCTTGTCCCCTGGGCACAGGACATTCTGGAAGCTCTTGACAGTGGAAAAATAAAATTGGAAGATTATGAACTTTCCCAATGGCGTCTGATGCATATCGGCGCCCAGCCCGTTCCTCCCAGCATGATCAGACATTGGAAAACTTATTTCCCGCACCACGCCTATGACACCAATTATGGCCTGAGCGAATCCATCGGCCCGGGCTGCGTCCACCTTGGAGTGGAAAACATCCATAAAGTGGGAGCCATCGGGAAGGCCGGTTACGGATGGGAGATCAAAATTGTAGACGAACAAAAAGAAACGGTTTCCAAAGGCGCCGTCGGCGAATTGGCCGTCAGGGGTCCCGGCGTCATGACCTGCTATTATAATGACGAACAGGCCACTGCAGAAGTTCTTTCCGAAGATGGATGGCTTTATACCGGAGATATGGCGCAAGAAGATGAAGACGGATTTATTTTCCTGGTAGACCGCAAGAAGGATGTGATCATCAGCGGGGGAGAAAATATTTATCCCGTTCAGATTGAAGATTTTCTCCGCAACTGCAGTGCTATTCACGATGTGGCAGTCATCGGCCTCCCTGACAAGCGTCTTGGAGAAATTACCGCCGCAGTCATCGAACTGAAGCCCGATACATCCTGCACGGAAGAAGAAATCAATCATTTCTGCCGCAAACTTCCGCGCTATAAACGCCCGCATAAAATTATTTTTGCCGATATTCCAAGAAACCCTACCGGTAAAATCGAAAAACCTAAACTCAGGGAGCAATATTGCGGCGACAGCCTTGTGGCTGCCCAAAACCGCGGCTGAACAAGAATGGAGGGATATTATGATACTGAAATTTGCGATGCTGATCGTCTTTTTTTCCGTTATGATCGCTATCGGCTTTTACTGCCGTAAACATGCGACGGATGTAAATGGTTTCGTGCTCGGCGGGCGCTCCGTAGGCCCCTGGCTGACCGCCTTTGCCTACGGAACCTCCTATTTCTCCGCCGTCATCTTCGTAGGTTATGCCGGGCAATTCGGTTGGAAATATGGGATTGCCTCCACATGGATCGGCATTGGCAACGCCCTGATCGGTTCCATGCTGGCATGGGTCATTCTGGGAAGGCGTACCCGGATTATGACGCAACATCTGAACAGCGCGACGATGCCCGAATTTTTTGGACGCCGGTTCCACAACGACGGATTAAAACTGGGAGCTTCCGTTATTGTTTTCCTGTTCCTGATTCCGTATACCGCCTCCCTTTATAACGGGCTGTCACGGCTGTTCGGGATGGCATTCAACATTGATTATACCGTCTGCATCATCATTATGGCAGTCCTGACCGGAGTTTACGTCATTGCCGGCGGTTACATGGCCACCGCTATTAACGACTTCTTGCAAGGCATTATCATGCTGTTCGGCATCGCCACGGTCATTCTTGCCGTCCTGAAATCCAACGGCGGTTTCCTGGAGGCTTTGAACCGCCTCGCTATGGTATCCGACCAGTCGGTATCCGCTCAGCCCGGCGTATTTGCCTCCTTTTTCGGCCCCGATCCCCTGAATCTTCTGGGCGTCGTGATCCTTACCTCTCTCGGCACCTGGGGGCTGCCTCAGATGGTTCAGAAATTTTACGCGATCAAAAGCGAAAAAGCAATTTCCAAAGGAACAATCATTTCCACTTTATTCGCAATTATCGTTTCCGGAGGCTGCTATTTCCTTGGCGGTTTCGGACGCTTATATTCCGGCAGCGTGGATATCGCTTCCGAAGGCTATGACGCCATCATTCCGGCTATGATTTCCCATCTTTCGCCGGCATTGATCGGATTGGTGGTCATCCTTGTATTATCCGCTTCCATGTCCACGCTCTCTTCCCTTGTCATGGCCTCCAGCTCCACTTTGACCATCGACTTTTTAAAGGGACACATCATTAAGAACATGGACGAAAAGAAGCAGCTCTTTGTGATCCGCATACTGATCGTCGTATTTATCGCCCTTTCAGTGGTAATTGCCATTATACAGTATAAGGGTAACATTACTTTTATTGCGCAGCTTATGGGCGTATCCTGGGGAGCTCTTGCGGGCGCTTTTCTAGCTCCCTTCCTGTACGGACTCTATTGGAAAAAAACGACCGCTTCGGCAGCATGGGTCAGCTTTCTTTTCGGTTCCGGTTTTATGGTATGCAATATGCTCTTCCGCAGTCATTTTCCGGCACTGCTCCAATCCCCTATTAATGCCGGCGCTTTCGCTATGATTGCCGGGCTCATTTTCGTACCTGTCATAAGCCTCGTAACTCCAAAATTGGAAACCTCTTTTGTTGACGCGGCATTTTCATGCTACGAAAGAAAAACCGAAGTTTCCGTAAAAAATGATTTAGGCGAATAAGAGAGCAGCCTGCTCCTTATCCGCCTCACCTGCGGAAACGCTGTCGCATGAAGAACGCGGCAGCGTTTCCGTTTTTTCTTAATATGTCTTCTGCCACTGATAAGGGCCTCCCCAGTCGCCGATCATCGTCGTGGTCATTCCTTCCTCGGTCAATACCCTTGTCTCAAAATGGTAATTCATTGCATAGTCAAAAGATGTTTCCTTCTGCACATTGCTGCACATATAGCTGATAATATATTCCGTGTGGGGATAATAATTTTCTCCGTCCTTTGCCGGCTCGTAAGTAATGCTGGAACGCTGTACTCCATTATCCAGCATTTCATTTCCCCATACGGTAATGACTCCCGCCGTATTTTCATTATCATCGTAATTTGGAAATGAGAAACTGCATTTTCCGTCTTTCCATTTTATAATCACATATTCCCGGCTCACCGGAATATAAGTTGCCCCGTCCCAATATTGCATTGTCCCGTTTATGAATGCATCCCTGATCTGAAGATAAGAATCTTTCACAAGGAATTCTTTCGCAGCTTCATAATTTCCGGCATCAAACTCCTGAAAAAGACTTTCAAATTCTGCCTGAACTTCTTTTACTTTATGAAGGCAGGCTATCATCTCGCTTCTCTCCGGCATTTCCATCCAAGTATTGGCGCTTTCCAAGATAGACAGATAAGAATCCACATATCCCATAGGCACTTTCAATTCTTCCGCCCCCAGCCATCCAAACCCGGAAATAATCTCCCGCATACTCTCCGAACCGACAATATCGGAAAGAGAAACCAGCCTGTTCATAATCTGTTCATAGGAGGAGAAATCAAATTCCGTTATATCCGCAGCATCCATCCAGCGGCTGCAAGCCGTACCCAGCAGTTCCACCGCTTCTTCCTTTAAGGCATGCCGTTCCAACACATCCGCAATCTTTTCTATTGTTCCTGCATTAACGGCATCGCTGTTAATCTCAGCCACCGCTTCGTTCAGGATTACGGTGCAATAATATTCCAGCAGACCTTCGTCCTGCGTATTCTCCCATCCGTCAAATAAGATTTGTTTCGCCTGGGAATCCTCCTGCATATTTATGTACGCGCCCGCCATACATCTGTATGCTTCTACCGATGTGGAATCGATCTTCAGCGCATTTTCGTATGCTTCTATTGCCGCGTCGTAAGCTTCTTCCTGGGTGTACTCCATTCCTGCGTTTAGTTCCCTGCTTAATTTGAGGGAAGGGAGGTTCCAAACTACATATCCTCCCGCCCCAATCAGCACAAAAACAACACAGGCAATTAACGCCCACTCCAATACAACGATTCGCCTTCTCGCCCTTCTGCGCCTTCTTTTCCTTTCCGCAGCGGGTATCTTTTTTTCCCTTTTCTTCATTTTATGCTTTGCGCTGCTGCTCTTTTTTTTCTTTTTCCTTTGTTTTAATTGCGTATCCGCATTGCCCATTTTCATCCCTCCATATCGCTTTGGAGGCACATAGCCCTTTTCACCCTTATAAACATTTGCGAAGTACCAAAAACATTTTATGATCTACGTCTGCGTCTGCGGCTTTTTTCCACGAACATCTCGCCAAAGTCTCTGCTCTGTCTGCTCTTATCCTTCTCGCCGGATTTCCCCTTGCCGCTGCCGCTGCTCTTATCCTTTTCGTTTCCTTTTCTTTTACCGTTCTTATCCCTTTCGGATCCCCATGCTTTATTCGCGCCTTTATCCTTCTCGGAGGATCTTCCTGAGGAAGCGCCCCTGCCTCCGCGCTTTCCGCGGCGGCGTCCGCTTTTTCCGAACACGAGATCCTTGGGGTTGAATTTTTCCACTTTGATATCTTTGATATCATCCCCCATTTTCATTCTCATAAAAGCTGCTGCAAGCTCCAGCGCCGTGTATTCGCTGTCCACCAGCTTTTCCCTGAGGAAATCCATCGCCGTATCCAGATTCTTGTTCTGTATGGTATCGATCGCTTCCGCTAAGACCTTTTCCGCCTTTACGGAAGTGATATCCGCTGCGGACGGTATATTCCTTTCCCTGATCTTCGTATGGCATACCCTTTCGATATCCCTTATTTTATACATTTCCCTTCCTACTACCAGAGTAAAGGAACGTCCTGCTTTTCCCGCTCTTCCGGTACGTCCTATTCTATGGACATAATATTCGATATCATCCGGCACATCATAGTTAAATACCGCTTCCACGTCATCCACATCGATACCTCTCGCCGCCACATCGGTAGCGATCAGAATATCCATCCTTCCTCCCCGGAATAAGTTCATAACTGTATCTCTCTGGCCCTGGCTCAAATCCCCGTGCAGCCCTTCTGCCTGATATCCCCGCTCCTTCAAATGTTCCGACAATTCATCTACCATCCGCTTTGTATTGCAGAAAATAAGGGAACGCTTCGGATGATAATAATCGATCAGCCTTGTCAGCACCTCTTCCTTATCTTTGCGCTGCACCTGGTAATACGCCTGTTTGATCAAAGGAATCGTTACCTCTTTTGGCGTAACTCTGATATACTCCGCGTCCTCTTTCTGGTATTCCTTTGTGATTTCCAGAATCGGCCTTGGCATTGTAGCTGAAAAAAGCGCTGTCTGGCGTTCTTCCGGCATATCTTTTAATATAGTCTCGATATCCTCCCGGAATCCCATATTCAACATCTCATCCGCTTCATCCAAAACAACCATTCTCACTTTATTGGTTTTTAGCGTATGGCGGCGCATATGATCCATGACCCTTCCCGGCGTGCCTACCACAACTTGTACTCCTTTGGAAAGCGCCCTGATCTGCCTCGATATATCCTGGCCGCCGTATACGGGCAGCACTTTTATTTCATGCATATATTTTGCAAACCGTCGGATTTCTTCCGCCGCCTGTATAGCCAGCTCTCTCGTCGGGCAAAGTATGATCGCCTGTAATCCTCTTTCTTCCGGATCAATCTTCTGGATAATCGGAATCCCAAAAGCTGCAGTCTTTCCCGTTCCTGTCTGGGCCTGTCCGATCAGATCCCTTCCTTCCAACATAACAGGGATCGCCTGTTCCTGAATAGGGGTCATCGTCTCAAACCCCATTTCTTCTACCGCTCTTATAATTCTTCCATCTATTGCCGAATTTCTATAACTGATTTTACTTTCCATGCCTTCCGAATGTTCCATGTTCTCTCTGTTTTCTACTTTTTCCATTTAAATTTCCGTTCCATCCTTTCAAAATACAATTCGCTCATAATCACTGATAACCACATCTCATCTTTCGCCAAAAAGGACAACACCCGCTTTTAAAGTGTTGTCCTTCGATCCACGAACTATGCTATTATACCTTCCTTTTTAATCAAAGTCAAGCCCTATTTCTTCGGGAGTTATAATTTCTACCCCTTTATCGCGCAATGTCTTTTCCGTAGCTTCCAAATTGGAAGTTTTCAATACCATAGAGGCATCATCCCCGCCCGTAGACAGGGCATACATATATTCTATATTGATATGTACTTCGCAAATCGCCTCTAACAGCTCCTGAAGCATCCCTACCCTATGCGACAGTTTCACGGCAAGCACATCCGTCAGCCTGGAAGAAAATCCATTCCTCTTCAACGCATCATATGCTGCCTCCGGCTTATTCACAAGCATGCGCAATATTCCAAATTCATTCGTGTCCGCCAGGCTCAACGATGCAATATTAACCTTATTATTTTTGAGAACGGCAAGAACCTCTTCCAGCCTTCCTTCCCTGTTTTCCATAAAAACCGATAATTGTTTCATATATCTGCAGCCCTCCTATCCGCGATTTCCGTGCTTATCCCTATACCAGATGCCGCTTATCGATCACATGTACGGCCTTCCCCATGCTCCGTTCAATGCTTTTCGGTTCCACCAGCTTTACTTTGACCGCAAGCCCGATCGCCTGTTGCAGTACATGGGAAATTTTCTTCGTCAGCTTTTCCAGTTCCCTGATCTCATCGGAGAAGAAGTTCTCGCCTACTTCCACCTGGACCTCCAGCGTATCCAAATTATTGACGCGGTCCACGATCATCATATAGTGCGGCGTCGTCTCTCCCATCTCCAGCAGTGCGGATTCTATCTGGGACGGGAATACATTTACTCCTCTGATGATCAGCATATCATCGGAACGCCCTTTAAACCTGCTGATCCTCGGAAGCGTCCTGCCGCATTCACATGTTTCATATGTAATGCTTGTCAGATCCCTCGTCCGGTAGCGCAACAGTGGAAGCCCTTCCTTCGTAATCGTAGTAAATACCAGTTCTCCGGTCTGCCCATCCTCTACGGATGTCAGTGTATCCGGCTGGATAACTTCCGGCAGGAAATGGTCGTCATAAACATGGAGTCCCTGATGGAATTCACAGTCACAGGCTACGCCCGGCCCCATAACCTCAGACAGCCCGTAAATATCATGAGCATGTATATGAAGCCTCTCTTCCATCTGGAGGCGCATATTTTCCGTCCACGGCTCCGCGCCGCAAACTGCCGTCTTTAACCGTATCTTGTCTATTTCCCCACTTTCTTCCAACGTTTCCGCAATATGAAGCAGATAAGAAGGCGTACAGGCAATCGCCGTCACTCCGAAATCCACCATCATCGTCGTCAGTTTCTTCGTATTGCCGGTTGACATAGGTACTACGGTGGCTCCCAGTTTCTCCGCCCCTCCGTGAGCCCCGAGCCCCCCGGTAAAGAGACCGTAGCCATAGGCCACCTGTATAATATCGTCTCTCGTAACGCCCGCCATAATGAGCGCCCTCGCCACGCATTCGCTCCATATCTCCAGGTCTTTCCTCGTATACCCTACGACCGTGGCTTTCCCCGTCGTTCCGCTGGACGCATGTATCCTGACGATCTCCGACTGGGGAACCGCAAACAATCCAAACGGGTAATTATCCCGCAAATCCGCCTTCGTAGTAAACGGCAGGATATGAAGATCCTCCACTCCGCGGACGTCTCCCGGCTCAATACCGATGCTCTGCATTTTCTTCCTGTAAAACGGCACGTTATGGTATACCCTGTCCACCGTTTTTACCAGCCTGGCGCTCTGCAATACTATTTTTTCATCCCTGCTCATGCATTCTTTCGTTTCATTCCAAATCATCGTATTTGCCTCTCCCATTCTCTAGCTTTCATATCCAAGAAGAAATGCCTTTTTATTCATTTCCACCGTTTTCAAAGGAACCGTTTTTTCAATTACTTTCAGCCAGTCTTCCTTCGCAAAATCCATATGTTTTGCTGCCGCCCCAAGCACGATTACATTAAAAGTTTTGGAGTTCCCAAGCGCAAGAGCCTCTTTCAT
The DNA here is from genome assembly GCA_000403275.2 of Lachnospiraceae bacterium 28-4. GTDB lineage: Bacteria > Bacillota > Clostridia > Lachnospirales > Lachnospiraceae > Kineothrix. Next base: position 962,891 of record KE159598.1, on the reverse strand, counting down.
CGCATCAATGGCATAGACTTTATGCTTTTTACCAAGCTCGTCAATAATATTCTCCGGATACTCCTCTGCCCCTGTCACGACCGTAATCGGATCGATCCTCCAGTCATTAACGATCAGAACCCCGTCCTTTTTTAAAAAATGAGCATACCGCAAAGCTTCCAGCCGTTCAAAAGCGATCAGGACATCCGCCTGTCCTTCCTCCACAATCGGTTCCGCCACTTTTTCCCCGTACCGCACAAAAGTCACCACGCTTCCGCCCCTCTGTGCCATTCCGTGTACTTCCGATAATTTCACGTCATATCCCGCTTCCTGCATGATCCCGCCGAGGATCCGGCTTGTAAGAAGCGTTCCCTGACCGCCGACCCCCACTATCATAATGCTTTTTGTTATCATATCCGCTTTTCCTCCCAGGCAAATTTTGTATTATTTCGGCTCTTTTGCAATCGCATCAAAGGGACAGAGCTGCATGCAGAGACCGCATCCATTGCACATCGTAATGTCGATGGCAATGCTTCCATCCTCTTTTTTTGTCAGCGCCGGACAGCCCGGTTTCAAACAAGCGCCGCATTTCTTACATTTCTCAGATACCGGAACGCACACATCGGGGAAATGGTTCCCTTTCAGCAGCACACAGGGAGCTTTCGTAATAATAACGGAAACCTCGTCCCTTTCCGTCTCTTCCCTGATTACCTTTTCCAGCAGGGCCAGGTCAAAAGCATCCACTTCCACCACATGTTCAATGCCGATGGCCTTGCAGAAATGGTAAATGCTGATGGCAGGAACCGTTTTTCCCTTGAGTGTCTTACCGGTCGCCGCATGATCCTGATGCCCCGTCATTCCTGTCGTGGAATTGTCTACGATAATAATCGTTCCCGTTCCCTGATTATACACCGTATTCATCAAGGAGTTCACTCCGGTATGCATAAATGTGGAATCGCCGATAACAGCCACCCAGTTCTTTATATATTCTTTTCCCTTTGCCATCTCCATGCCGTGAAGGGAAGAAATGCTCGCCCCCATACAGATTGTCGTATCGATAACGCTAAGAGGCGCTACCGCCCCGAGCGTATAACATCCGATATCCCCGGCCGCATGTATCTTCAGCTTCTTTAAAACAGAAAATACGCTTCTGTGCGGGCAGCCCGGACAAAGAATCGGCGGGCGGGCGGGAACCCGGGCCGGCTGCGTTTCCTCCGTTTCTTCCGAAAGCAGGACGCGGCGCAGCATATTCGCACTATATTCTCCCTGCCTCGTAAAAATGTTCTTTCCTTCCGCCGGAATCCCCCATGCCTTTACCTGCTCCTCTATAACCGGCTCCAGCTCTTCAAATATGTACAGCTTATCCACCTTCGAAGCAAATTCCTCGATCATTTTTCTCGGAAGCGGATTTACCATACCGAGTTTCAACACGGAAGCTTCGGGAAACACTTCTTTTACATATTGATAGGGAATTCCGCTTGTAATAAACCCGATCGACGTATCTTTATATTCCGCCCGGTTTACAAAAAAGCCGCCGCCGTCTTCGGACATGGCTTCCATACGTTTTTCCACATATACATGCCTTCCCTTTGCCATTCCCGGCATCATCACAAATTTACCGATGTTTCTCTCGTAAGGCTTGTCAGGAACTTCCTGTCTTTCCTCCAGCGTAACCATTCCCTGGGAATGGGATAATCTGGTCGTCGTCCTCACAATCACCGGCGTATCATATTTTTCGCTCATCTCGAACGCAAATTTCATAAAATCCTTGGCTTCCTGGCTGTCCGAAGGCTCTAAGACCGGCACCTGAGCCGCCCTCGCCACGCACCTTGTATCCTGTTCATTCTGTGAACTGTAAAGCCCCGGATCATCGGCTGCCACAAGCACAAGCCCTCTGCCCACTCCCGTATAGGAAGCCGTATACAGCGGATCGCTCGCCACATTGACCCCTACGTGCTTCATGGACGCCATTGCCCTGACGCCGCTGATGGAAGCTCCAATCGCTACCTCCATCGCCACTTTTTCATTCGGCGACCATTCCGCATATATCTCATCATATTTTACAATACTTTCGCTGATTTCCGTACTCGGCGTGCCCGGATAAGCTGCGGAAACCTTCACTCCGGCTTCATATGCCCCCCGCGCAATCGCTTCGTTTCCCAACATAATCTTCTTTTCTGCCATTTCGCATTCATCCTTCCTGTATCTATACATTTTTTTATTCTATCATAAAAAAAGAGAAAAAAAAAGAGAAGCGCCGGATTTTGCATGCGGAAATCATTTTTACAAAGGGCATGGCCCGCCAAAATCACGGCAGCCGCCTGGCAAGGGACGCAGGAGTTCCCGGCCGAACCTGCAAGGGGCGCCATTTTTTTGCTGGAGCTTTCCATCAGATTTCACTAATAAAATGGGTAAAAGTTATGGAACCGACCGGGTCGGAAGTAACGAGCATCGTGCCCTATACTTCCTAAAATTGCCATCCGGGCAATTTTACCCTTTTCTATTGAACCATTTGATAAGTGAAATGACTGATGGCACGCAACAGCAAAAAAATGGCGCCCCTTGCAGGTTCGGCCGGGAACTCCTGCGTCCCTTGCCAGGCGGCTGCCGTGATTTTGGCGGGCCATGCCCTTTGTAAAAATGATTTCCGTATGCAAAGTCCAAGCTTTACTTAAAAGGTAACTTCCCCTTCCTGTGAAACCATGGACACATTTTTCACACCGCTTATCCTGCTGATCTCACGGATGCATTCCGCGCCTTCCTTCACACGGACTTCAATCACCATGTTCAGTTTTTCCGCATCCATGTTCCTTGCCTTCACCTTGCTATGGCTGCTGTATTCTTCCAGCGTTTCCATAATCTGTTTCTCGCTGTCCAAATCTGCCGAATCCACAACAAGGAGCATCGGTGCCTTTGTGGAGGGGAAACGATCCAACGCCATAATGGCTGCGGTAATCAGCAAAGAAGCAAAGATGGCGATCTCAAACAAGCCTGCGCCGCATATGATTCCTACGCTGATAGACCAGAACAGGAAAACCAGATCCATCGGTTCCTTTACTGCTGTCCGAAAACGAACGATGGACAATGCGCCCACCATACCGAGTGAAATCACTACGCTGGACTGAATAGACAGGATAATCGCCGTCGTAATCAGGGCAAGCGCTACCAAAGAAATATTAAAATTCTTGTTATAGAACGTTTTTCTTGTCATGACCCGGTAAATGAAGAAAATATAAACGGCAATCACACATGCCGCTGCCAATGCTGCAATGGCATCCCCTCTGCTCATGCTTTCCGTTGCCGCCTGTACAAATGATTTTTTTAACACATCGCTAAAGCCCATTTTTCTTTACTCCTCCTATATTGTATCTTCTGCATAAATAATATTTCGAAAAAGTTTCCTGTGAAAGGCCATCGGCCTGAAGGCTGTTGTAGATGATATCCGGTAAAAACTCATCGTACTTTACCTCCATTAAATGGCTGCCTGTCGGCATAACCGGCCTCGCAAACAAATCCTTTTCAAAAAATGCTTCCACGCGGTTCGAAGAACGTATGTCCGTATCAAAAGTAACCCTTACATTCCCTGCTTTATAGACATAAGGCTCCCTCTCATATTCCACGATTACTTTCGGGCGGTAACGTTCCGCCCGGTATTTGAGGATAAACTTTTGAAGGATCGGCGGATAACCGTCCTCACATGGCATACCTTCCCCTGTCAAAAAAGCCTGACACTGTTCAAAGGTAAGGAAGCAGGAATCTTTATGGGTCTTTCCTCCTTCCTTCCGTTTCAGTTCCAAACGGATTACCTTTTCGTCCGCATTATAAATGCGTATTCTGAACTTCTCCCTCGGACTTGTCCCATCCGCATTTTCCAAATAGCAAATATTTCTATAATCGTCAAAATACACGCTTCTTATCGTATATTTCCCCTTCGTTCCCGTATGAGCATCCAAAGCCATCAGAGGACGGATCCTGTTTCTCAGAATCGCGATCTGCCGGGACGAAACGACATATTTTAATTCATTCCTGTATTCCAGTGCCATCGACCGTCTCCCTTTCCTCCTGCCAAATACCGGTAATCCTGTTTTTTCTATATACCCCCTGCTCCATTCCCAGATCCGGAAGTTCTACTTCTTCCTTTATCCCGGTTCCGGCATAGGCCAGCATGACTTTCTTGCCTTTCTTTAAATTAAAATTGACGTTCATAAGCGCGTCAGTCCCGTCATAATTTTTACACCCTATCCTGATACTTTCCCCCGGTGCCAGAACCGTTTCTTTCAGGTAATTCATATGGGATGTCTTTTCCTTGTCCATCAGGTAATATCCCCATGTACTCACTTCCTCATGGGAAGTATTGGTCAAAACAATATAGTCTTCCTTTCCTTTTGCCTTGATCTCGGTTAATTCCAAGCCCGCGCCGGATTCCTCGGAATATAAAGTGACATATAGTGCGCCGTCTATGGCCATGCCTTCCTCTATCCGTATTTCCTCCTCCGCATACAGCTCTCCGTTAATTTCCCAATAAACGAATTCTCTTCCTTCCGGCAGAACCGGCGCCAGCCAGGTATCGCATCCGCTTAAGTACCTGCCAATAAATTCCGGCTCCGTTACCGTCATATCATTGATTCTTGCGCCTTCCCCATCGGGAAGCTGCAAATAAAGAGTATAGACTTCACCTAACTGCCATTTTTGCCGCATTCCCTCCAGCATGCTTTCCGGCGCGGTTTCCGCCCATGCCCTGATGCAGTCCATCTGCATTTCCAAATACGGTTCCCCGATCTCCGGGAGTTCTGGATTCCTTATGCTCTCTTCGATATATTCCAGCATCTCATTCTTTCTTAGCTGATGCATGTCCTCCAGCACATTCGCCACATTCTCCGTAGAATATGCCCCGTTTAATAAATTGCATGTATACGCCGCAAAATATTCCCGGCAGTCTTCCCGTTCCATCAAGGCCGTAAATAAAGGCGCATATCCCCTCTCCTCCAGCAAAACGAGGGTTTCAAAGCTCTGATCGGGATTCAGGCTTTCCCTTATGGTTCCCAGCCCCATCGTCGTATCCACATCATACAAAAGATATCGGTATCTTCCGTCGAATACCGAATTTTCCGTATACTCTCCGCCATCCGCGGCTACATACCGATATGCCTGAACATTATTATAAGGCCAGTCACGATTTGCCATATAAATTTCCAGCGCATAATACTGTAAATAATTTTTTATATCGATAACGCTGTTTAATTCCCTGCATATTTCGTCTTCCGTCAGATCCGAAGTGCTGTATTTTGCATATATTTCATTATACTCCCCGGCATAACGGTTTTCTATTTCATCACCGCCCGACATATTCATTTCGCTGGTTCCTATCACAACCATTTCGCCGTCATATTTTCCATACTTTTCTTCAAAATATTCCTCGTCATAAGTGGAATGCATCCAATACAGCCCCTGGTATCTTCCATTTATATAAACGCTGACAGGCCGCACCGACTGCGTATCCGCAAAGCCGGCCTCCGTCGCCAGCCGCATACCAAGCTCATCTCTGATAAAACCCTCCGAACGGTCATTTCCCGTATTTCGGATCTTTATCGATTTATATTGGTCGATTACATTTCCCCCTTGTATAGAACGCATATCTTCAAACAGGGGAATGCAAAACCGGTTTTCCTCTTCATCGTACTCTTTTCTTGCATAAAGCTTAAAAGATTTCTGCTCCGACTGCCTCGTGAAATTTCCGGAAATGCGGATGCCTCCATTCTGGGCCGCCAGCCTTTTTCCGTCCGGTTCAAATATTTCTATATGGACGTTTCTCTCACTTTCCCTTCCTCTCACATTATAATTAGCCGGCGCATCAAAGGCCGCTTCCTCTCCCGGATGCTGCGCTTCCCAATCCGCCCGCAGCTTTCCTTCCACAAAAATGCCGTTTTCATACCCATATAAATCATCATCTTCCGCCGCAAGGCTGATAATCATCGTATCGTAGCGGTCTTTAATATTTTTTCCCATAAAATAAGTATTGGTTACTATCTCCGATTCCGTTCCATCCTGAAAAACAGCCAAAAATCGGTAAACTTCCACCGACTCTTCTTCCTCCGCAGCAAGAAAAACCGGTTCTTTGTATAAGAGCGTGCTTCCGCCCTCTTCCTTAGCCGGCATAGATCCATCGGAAGTATAAAAAACCTTCCCTTCTTTTTCCAGTTCCACTTCTATCCGAATATCCTCGTCATAAAAACCGCTCCCCGTCAGAATATGAAGCTCCGGCCCTTCGTCCGCCATACTTTGCTGCTCCGTTCCGCCACCTGTTTCGGCGGTGTCCTTTTGAATCAAAAATATTAATGCTAATATCATAATTCCTGCCAGAAAGCAGATACAAATTTTTTCTTTATTCTTAAAAATTTTAAAGACTCCCTTTCTCATTTCTTAATATTGTTTCCGATAGCATTCAAATACATTTCAAAACATTATATTTGTCCTCTTCGCCTTTGTCAAGCATTTTCCCCGTTTTCATATGTAAAAAGCACCGGATACGGAACTCATTTTTCCCATATCCGGTGCCTGTGGTTTCTTTTTTCTTTACTTATAACCTATTATTTATAATTTACAATCTTGCCAAAATCAGGCTTCAAAGAAGCGCCGCCAACCAAACCGCCGTCGATGTCCGGCTGTCCGAACAATTCCGGTGCGGTCGCTGCATTTACCGATCCGCCGTACTGGATACGGATCGCTTCCGCAGTTGCCTCATCATAAATCTCTGCGATGCAGTCGCGGATCGCTTTACAAACTTCCTGTGCCTGTTCCGTAGTCGCCGTCTTGCCCGTTCCAATCGCCCAGATCGGTTCATAAGCAACTACTGCGGTCGCTGCCTGAGCCGCCGTTACATTTAAGAATGCAATCTTAATCTGTTGACGGATCCAGTCAATCGTAATCCCCTGTTCTCTTTGAGTCAAAGACTCGCCGCAGCAGATGATCGGAGTAATTTCATGTTCGAAAGCTTTCAAAACTTTTTTATTTACTGTCTCATCCGTTTCCGCAAAATACTCTCTTCTCTCGGAATGTCCGATGATCACATATTTCACGCCGGCATCGGTCAGCATGCCCGGAGAAATCTCTCCCGTATATGCTCCTTTTTCTTCATAGTACATATTCTCCGCACCGATCTGGATATTCGTGCCTTTCGCAGCTTCCATTGCCGGGATAATATCGATAGCGGGTACGCAGAATACCACATCCGCATCGTCTGTCACTACCAAAGGTTTTAATGTATTCACCAATTCTACGGCTTCACTGGGTGTCATATTCATTTTCCAGTTACCAGCGATAATTTTTCTTCTTGCCATTTTCGTTTCTCCTTACATTAATCTATTCTTCACTTATCCTTATTTATCGTCCGCCGCCATAACGCCCGGCAGTTCCTTTCCTTCCAGGAATTCCAATGAAGCGCCGCCGCCTGTGGAAATATGGGACATCTTGTCTGCAAATCCCAGCTGGTTTACTGCCGCCGCACTGTCGCCGCCGCCGATAATCGTCGTCGCATCCGTTTCTGCCAGCGCTTTCGCTACCGCAATCGTACCTTTTGCAAGAACAGGGTTTTCAAATACGCCCATCGGTCCGTTCCAAACGACAGTTTTTGCAGATTTTACCGCATCCGCATATAATTCCGCTGTCTTTTCACCGATATCAAGACCTTCCATATCAGCCGGGATCTTATCCGCATCTACAATGGATACTTCGATTTCCGCATCGATAGGATTCGGGAATCCTGCCGCAATGGTCGTGTCGATCGGGAGCAACAGCTTCTTGCCAAGCTTCTCCGCCTTATCCATCATTTCTTTACAGTAATCGATTTTTTCTTCGTCCACTAAGGAATTGCCGATCTCATATCCCTTTGCTTTCAGGAAGGTAAAAGCCATACCGCCGCCAATAATAAGCGTATCACATTTTTCCAGAAGGTTATTGATTACATTCAGCTTATCCGCAACTTTTGCACCGCCAAGAATCGCAACAAACGGCCTTACCGGATTTTCCACTGCATTTCCGAGGAAATCTATTTCTTTCTGCATCAAATATCCAACTGCGCATTCCCCGCCTTTTGCACGGATAAACTCTGTTACGCCCGCAACGGATGCATGTGCCCTGTGGGAAGACCCAAAAGCATCGCATACATACACGTCTGCTAATTCTGCCAGCTCTTTGCTGAACTCTTCACCGTTCTTCGTCTCCTCTTTTCCGCGGAAACGTGTATTCTGAAGAAGCACAACATCTCCTTCTTTCATTGCTTCCACTGCTGCCGTAGCTGCTTCGCCCGTTACATTATAATCTGCAACAAAGTTTACCTCTTTTCCAAGCTTCTCGGAAAGTCTTTCCGCAACCGGAGCCAGGGATTCTCCCTCATTAGGGCCATTCTTTACCTTACCAAGATGAGAGCAAAGAATTACTTTGCCGCCATCCTTTAATAATTTCTGAATGGTAGGAAGAGCCGCTACAATACGTGTTTCATCCGTAATTTCCCCGTTTTTCAACGGAACGTTAAAATCACATCTTACCAATACGCGCTTTCCGCTTACATTGATATCATCTACTGATTTTTTGTTTAATCCCATGATCATCGCCTCCATATGATATTTTAACATAATGAAAGGCCCGGCCCATACGACCGGACCTTTATAGGTCTTACTGAAATACTATAGCTATAGCCGCTTATGCTAATTCAGAGAAATATTTGATCGTTCTTACCATCTGGCTTGTGTAAGAATTCTCATTGTCATACCAGGAAACTACCTGAACCAGATTGTCTTCGCCAACCATTGTCTGAGTAGCATCGAAGATAGATCCGTATGTGCTTCCTACGATATCGGAGGAAACGATTTCATCTTCATTGTATCCGAAGGACTCTGTTGCTGCTGCTTTCATAGCTGCGTTGATCTCATCTTTCGTTACGGACTTCTCAACAGTTGCAACTAAGATCGTAGTAGAACCTGTCGGTGTAGGAACACGCTGAGCAGAACCGATCAGCTTGCCGTTCAGTTCAGGAATAACAAGGCCGATTGCCTTTGCAGCGCCTGTAGAGTTCGGAACGATATTTACAGCGCCTGCGCGGCTTCTTCTCAGATCGCCTTTTCTCTGAGGGCCGTCAAGGATCATCTGATCGCCTGTATAAGCATGGATCGTACTCATAATACCGGATTTGATTCCAGCCAGATCATTCAATGCTTTTGCCATAGGAGCCAGGCAGTTTGTTGTACAGGATGCAGCGGAGATAATCGTATCTTCCGGCTTCAATGTATCATGGTTTACGTTATAAACGATAGTAGGAAGATCGTTTCCGGCAGGTGCGGAAATAACAACCTTACGTGCGCCGGCATTGATGTGTGCCTGTGCTTTGTCTTTGGATGTATAGAATCCTGTACATTCCAGAACAACATCAACTTTCAATTCTCCCCAAGGAAGCTTGTTAGCATCTGCTTCTTTGTAGATCGTAATAGTCTTTCCGTCAACTGTAATAGAATCTTCACCAGCCGTTACTGTATCTGCTTTTGCATATTTACCCTGTGAAGAATCGTATTTCAGCAAATGAGCCAACATCTTAGGGCTTGTCAAATCGTTGATTGCTACTACTTCGTATCCTTCTGCTCCAAACATCTGTCTGAAAGCAAGACGACCGATACGGCCGAAACCATTAATTGCTACTCTTACTGCCATTTTAGTTTCCTCCTAGAAAATAATTTGTTTATATTATTTTGCAACCATCCTTAAACGATTGTCAAAACTTTATCAGCAGGATTATTTTACCTAATTTGTCCAGAAAATTCAAGATGTAAATCAAAAATATTTGCATTTCGCCGGTTTTTTAATAAATTCTTTACAATTTTATCTGCCTGGGGCGTCTGCTTGAAAAAACGGTGTAATATTGACAGCCGCAAGCCCTTAAAATATCCGCTGCCCTGTCAAATCCTTCCGCAATCCGCTGCGGTGCATGGGCGTCCGAACCGACGGTGATAATTTCCCCTCCCAGCGCGCGGTAACGTTTTATAATGCCGGTGCAGGGATTCAATTCCCGGAGCCCATGAGGTATCGCCCCGGTATTGATTTCTATTCCCTTTCCGTTTTCTGCCAGCCAGCGCAGTATGGGATCCAGAATATCCTCATATTTTTCATAAGAATAATTCTTATCCTTCCCCGGCCCGTAACGCACCACATAATCCAAATGCCCATAGACGTCAAAATCAGCGAATGCTGTTAAGTTATCCAATATGGACTGAAAATATTCGCGGTATGCCTCTTCTTCCGTTCTCCCTTCATAGAACTCCTGATAATAGGGATCTCTTCTATTGCAGATATGGGAGGATGCAATGATAAAATCAAAATCATGTTTTTCCGTATATTCTTTTAACTTCCCGGCAATATGGGGCTGGATGCCAAGTTCCACGCCGAAGTTAAGGCCGATCTTTCCTTCGTATTTTCTCCTGCATTGGTCAAAGCCGAGCCGGTACGCATCCGTATCCAGTTCAAAGCGTCCCTGCTCCTCCGACGGCAGATAGGGGAAATCCATATCCATATGTTCCGTAAAGCACAGTGTTTCCATTCCCATAGCTATCGCTTTTTCAATCATGCCTTCCATGGGGCTTTCCGAATCCCCGGAAAAAGAAGTATGTAAATGGCAGTCAGCCAGAATCTTCATGAAACGCTTTCCCTCCTTTTAATCGTTCCGCCGCCGAGTACGCAGCCTTCCTCATAAAACACGGCCGCCTGTCCCGGCGTCACTGCCCTTACCGGCTCTTCAAAGATACATTTTATTTCGTCTTCCCCTGTTTTTTCAATCGTACAGGCAGCCCCTTTATGGCCATATCTTATTTTCGCCGTTACCTTTCTTGGCGACTGCAAGTCTTCCATTCCCATATAATTGATTCTGTTACAGAACAGTTCCGTTGAAAATACATCCCCGCTCTCCCCTATCACTACTTCATTCGTCTCCGGCAGAATCTGCGTCACAAATACCGGATGACCCATAGCCAGATGCAATCCTTTTCTCTGCCCTATGGTATAATGGGTAATCCCTTTATGCTCCGCCAATATCTCGCCGGAAGAAGTGATAAAATTTCCCGGTCCCGGAACCCGTTCCCCCGCCTGGCGATCTATAAAAGCCGCATAATCATTGTCCGGTACAAAGCATATTTCCTGGCTGTCCGGTTTGTGGGCTACGGGAAGCCCTTTGCGCAGAGCTATCTCTCTGATTTCTTCTTTTTCATAATCTCCCACAGGCATCAGGGTATGTGCCAGCTGGTACTGCGTCAGTCCATAAAGGGCATAGGTCTGATCCTTTCTGGCCGTTGCCGAATGGCAGACGGCATATCTGCCGTTGGAAAGCTGTTTTATCCTGGCGTAATGCCCGGTAGCGATATAATCCGCCCCGATAGCAAGGCTCCTTTGCAGCAGCGATTCCCATTTCACGTAGCGGTTACATGCAATACAGGGATTAGGGGTTCTTCCCTGCAAATACTCTTCCACAAAATAATCCATTACCTTTTCTTTGAATTCTTTCTTAAAATTCATGACATAGTAAGGAATCTGCAAATAATTAGCTACCCTTCTGGCATCCTCCACGGCCGAAAGACCGCAGCAGCCGCCCTCCGCTTCCACAACATCCTGCTCTTCCTCCTGCCATACCTGCATGGTCACGCCTATGACTTCATATCCCTGCTCCTTTAACAGACAGGCCGCGACGGAAGAATCCACTCCTCCCGACATACCCACCACTACTTTTTTCTTCACTTTATTTTTTCTCCGTTTCCGTATCGCTCTCTTTGACCACCTGCCAGGATCTTAACAATTTTTCCATGGAAAACGCGGCATTTGCCGGGCTGGTAGACGGCAGACGTATGATTTCCTTTTTTGTCTTTTCCTTGCAGAACTTATCGTAAAGCCGGCATGCCTTATCTCCGTTTCCATAAATTTTTTCAATGCGGCTGGCCGCCAAAAGACCGGCAATATCGTTGGCTGTCACGTTCCTGATCGAACTGTCGCTGGAACCCTCGATATCGCAGGAACTGATTACATCCCATATGGCAATGCCATGCTTTAACAACATCTTCTTCTTTTCCTCGATGGAGGAAGGAATATTCTCATCCAGCAAAGCCGCCAATACCTTCCAGAACCGGTTCTGCGGATGTCCATAGTAAAAAGCATTTTCTCTCGATTTGACCGATGGAAATGTCCCAAGGATCAATATTCTGGATTTTTCATCACAGACGGGTTCAAATGTATGTGTCACGTACATATAGATAACCTTGCCTTTCCCATAATCCATACAAAAGTATGAAAACTGCTTCTCACCTTCACACACTAATTTTCATCATGAATATCTGATTTAGGCTCTGCCAATCCCTCAATGCAAATGCCGTTTTTCTGCGCATAATCCCATAGCGCCGCATGAATAGCCTCTTCCGCCAGCAGGGAACAGTGTACTTTCACCGGCGGCAGACCGTCGAGCGCCTCCATAACCGCCTTATTCGTCACTTTCATGGCTTCTTCAATGCTCTTTCCCTTTACCAGCTCCGTCGCCATGCTGCTTGTCGCCACGGCAGCGCCGCAGCCGAAAGTCTTGAACTTGCAGTCCCGGATGATCCCATTATCATCAATATCCAGATAAATACGCATAATATCGCCGCACTTTGCATTTCCTACGGTGCCGACGCCGCTGGCATTCTCAATCTCGCCAACATTCCTTGGATTTTCAAAATGATCCATTACTTTATCGCTATACATGATCCTTACCTCTTTTCCATATGCTTTTTTCATTGATCTTTTTTATTTTCTTTTCCAAAATATTCTTACCGGTTCTGACCGGCCGACCTGATAAAATCCTCATACAAAGGCGACATATTGCGCAGTCTTTCCACAATCTCTTTTACCGCTTCCACTGTCCGGTCCATTTCTTCCATAGTATTTTCCCAACTCACCGTAAGCCGCAAAGAGCCATGGGCTATTTCGTGCGGAAGGCCGATGGCCAGCAGCACATGGGAAGGATCCAACGATCCCGAAGTGCATGCGGAACCGCTGGACGCGCATATCCCTTTCCTATCCAGGCTGATCAGCAGCGATTCCCCTTCGATAAACCGAAAACTAAAGTTTACATTGTTCGAAAGCCGCCGCCCGGCATCGCCGTTCAGCCTGCAATACGGAATTTCCTTCCCGATCCTTTCGATCAGATAGTCTCTCAGCCCCGCTTCTTTCCGGCTCCTCTCTTCCATATGGGAAAAAGCAAGCCGTGCGGCCTCCCCGAGCCCTACGATGCCGGACACGTTTTCCGTACCTGCCCGCCGTCCGCGTTCCTGCTGTCCTCCATGCAGGAAAGAACGGATCTTCACCCCGGTGCGGATATAAAGAAATCCGGTGCCTTTCGGCCCATGGAATTTGTGGCCGCTGGCACTGAGCATATCGATATTCATCTCATCGACCCGAATCGGCAGATGGGCATACGCCTGCACTGCGTCCGTATGGAACAACACACCATGTTTCTTTGCTAACGCGCCGATCTCCCTGACCGGCTGTATCGTCCCTATTTCATTATTGGCAAACATCACGGAAATTAATATCGTATCCGGCCGGATCGCCGCCTCCAGTTCGTCCAGCTTCAAAATACCGTTTTCATCCACACCGATACAGGTCACTTCGTATCCCCGCTTCTCCAAATATTGGCAAGTATGGAGAACGGCATGATGTTCGATCACCGAAGTTATAATATGTTTCCCCTTCCCGGCATACGCTTCCGCCGCAGCTACCAGCGCCCAGTTGTCGGACTCGGAGCCTCCTCCTGTAAAATATATCTCATTGCTCTTCGCTCCGAGGGTAGATGCTATCTGCTCCCGCGCTTCCTCCACGGCCTTTTGGGCCGAGGCTCCAAGGGAATAAATGCTGCTCGGATTCCCATAAAAATCCGTAAAATAGGGAAGCATTGCTTCCACCGCTTCCGGCGCCGTTTTTGTCGTCGCCGCGTTATCTAAATAAATGAATTCTCCCATTTTATATCATCAATCCTTTCTTTTTCAATTCCTAGTAAACCACTACGAATTAAGTGTTTTCACTATACCACTCCTCCCCTGTTCTGTCAATAAAACGGGCCGCATATATTTATAAACAAATTCCCTATACAGGTTATGCATGAAGAAAAATAATCCTCTCATTACCGGTACTATTATTCTCACAATCACAGGATTTGCCAGCCGTTTTATCGGCTTTTTTTACCGTATCTTTTTATCCCGCGTATTCGGAGCCGAAGGCATGGGCCTTTACCAGCTTACTTCCCCGGTACTCGCTCTCACCTTTTCCATTACCGTATCCGGCATGCAGACCGCCATATCAAAATACGTGGCGAGCGAAACGTCCACCCGTGATTACCGTTCCTCTTTCCGTACATTATTGACCGGCTTTGGCATTTCCATGCTGCTGTCCGCTGTCTGCACCGCATATATATACATATTTTCCGATACGATCGCCGAAAAACTGCTGTTTGAACCGAGAACCGCCTCTCTTCTGCGGATTATTTCCCTTTCAATCCCTATGGCAACGGTTCATTCCTGTATTAACGGCTATTTTTATGGTATTCGGAAAACTGCGGTTCCTTCCCTTACGCAGCTTGCGGAACAGATCGTGCGCGTAGGAAGCGTTTACTTTATCTATGCCATATACAGGGCAAACGGTTATTCCCCGACCATCAGCTTCGCGGTCGTCGGTCTGGTCATCGGCGAAGGGGCATCCATGCTCGTATCCCTTACCGCCATTTACTGCCGTTTTTACTCCCTGAGCGCCTCTAAGCAGCTGATTTCCCAAATCAAAATGCCGGTCTCCTCGTTCCGGCAGAATGCAGGGCGTCTGCTCTCGCTGGCAGTCCCTTTGTCATTAAACCGCACCCTGATTAATTTCCTGCAAAGCATAGAGGCTATTTATATCCCGCAGTGTTTGTTGCGCTACGGATATGATAATGCCAAAGCATTGAGCGTATACGGCGTACTGACAGGAATGGCCCTCCCGCTGATCCTGTTTCCCTCCGCCATTACCAACTCCATTTCCGTCCTCCTCCTTCCCATCGTTTCGGAAGCGGACTCCACCGGAAATCAAGGAACAATCCGCAAGGCGGTACGGAAATCCATCCAATATTGTCTGCTGCTCGGTTTTCTCTGTACCGCCTTCTTTCTCTGCTTCGGAAGGCTGGCCGGAACGCTCCTCTACCACAGCTCCCTCGCCGGCAGCTTTATCCTCACCCTCAGCTTTATCTGCCCCTTCCTGTATATTGCCAGCACCTTAAACAGCATTTTAAACGGACTCGGCAAAACAGCGCAAACTTTCGCCTTTAGCATGTTGAGCCTTTTGTTCCGCCTCCTGTTCGTTTTCTATGCCATCCCCCTTTTCGGCATCCAGGGCTACCTCTGGGGACTCCTCGCCAGCCAGCTCCTGCAAACAATGCTCTGCATACTGGCTGTCAGGAAATATATAAAGTGATCTTTGCAATATAGGCCGGATATCATTTGCGAAGGTAGGAAGATAGGCAGGTAAGCAGAAGAAGAAGCTGGGGCGGTTTGGGAAGCGGATGGATGGGGCGGGGATTTTCTGCCGGAACTTCCAATCAGATTTTACTAATGAAATGAGTAAAGAATATTTTACCGGACGGGTCGGAAACAAAGGACATCCTGTCCTTACTTCCTAAACTTGCCATCCGTGGCAAGTTTCCCCTGGTTTTCCAATCATTTCATAAGTAAAATTACTGATTGTACGTAACGGCAGAAAATCCCCGCCCCATCCATCCGCTTCCCAAACCGCCCCAGCTTCTTCCCCCGCTTACTTTCACCGGCTAAATCCATTCCATAATTCCAAAAAATTTATATCTTGCACCCTTGCATACCTCCTTTCGATGAATTATAATGAGGTGATTGTGAAATCGATACTTTTGGCGGATATTCTGAGCATATATTTTGTAAAAAGCTTTTTTATGCCGCGGAGTGGAAACCGGGAAAACAAGAGGACCTCTGCCCGATTGTTTTTGCTTTACCGGATTCCGCGGAGCGTTCGGCATATTAGCTTTTTACAAAATATATGCTCAGAATATCTCCACAACACCCCCTTTCACAACCACTCATTCCACACACGAAGGAGGCATACAACCATGTCCTTTGAATTCATAAAAAAACTTCCCACGCCGGATGAGATCAGGAAAGAATTTCCGGTGCCGGAAAAACTGGCAGTTTTAAAGCAGCAAAGAGATAAGGAAATCCGGGAAGTTCTTACCGGAAAGAGCGATAA
The DNA here is from genome assembly GCA_000403275.2 of Lachnospiraceae bacterium 28-4. Taxonomy (GTDB): domain Bacteria; phylum Bacillota; class Clostridia; order Lachnospirales; family Lachnospiraceae; genus Kineothrix. The sequence goes on along the minus strand of KE159598.1, from coordinate 946,619 downwards.
GTTCCTTGTCATTATCGGCCCCTGCTCCGCGGATAACGAAGATGCCGTCTGCGACTACGTAACCCGGCTGGCAAAAGTGCATGAGCAGGTGAAGGACAGGCTTATCCTGATTCCCAGAATTTATACTAATAAACCGCGCACTACAGGAGAAGGTTATAAAGGTATCGTTCATCAGCCCAATCCTGAAAAAAAACCCGACTTCCTTGCCGGGCTGATCGCTATGCGTAAAATGCAGATACGCGCCATCGACGAATCCGGTCTGACGGCGGCGGATGAAATGTTGTATCCCGAAAATTGGCGTTATGTCTCTGACATTCTTTCCTACGTGGCCATCGGCGCACGTTCTGTCGAAGATCAGCAGCATAGGCTGACCGTCAGCGGCTTTGATGTTCCTGCCGGAATGAAAAATCCCACCAGCGGCGATTTTTCCATTATGCTGAACTCCGTCTACGCGGCCCAGCACCCCCATTCTTTTATTTACAGAGGATGGGAAGTGAAAACTACGGGCAACGACCTGACGCACACGGTCTTAAGAGGGTCTGTCAACAAATACGGAAGGAGTCTTCCTAATTACCACTATGAAGACTTAAATACCCTCCTCTCCCTCTACGCAGAAAGGGATCTGAAGAATCCCGCCTGCATCATCGATGCCAACCATAACAACTCCAATAAACAGTTCAAGCAGCAGATACGTATTGTAAAAGAAGTTATGCACAGCAGAAAACTAAACCCTGACATCCATCACCTGGTAAAAGGAGTTATGGTAGAAAGTTATATTGAGGAAGGCTGCCAGAAAATCGGCGAAGGCGTTTATGGCCGGTCGATCACCGATCCGTGCCTTGGCTGGGAAGATTCCAGCCGTCTTATTTACGACCTTGCCGAAAGTATATAAAGCCGGCGCAGTGATTAAAATATTTTTAAAAATGCGGAGAGCAGTATAGGATTGATATAGCTTTCCATTGCGCTGCCAATAATGATGATCCCAAGTATCACAAGGAACTGTGCCGCCTTTCGCATCAAATATTGCTTTTTCGTTCCATACCGGAAGTCGGCTGCCTTTTCCGGATGATATAAGGCAGCGCTTAGCTGGTAGCACCAGCTCATCAGCATAATACAAGCCGGAACCAGCAGCAGATATTGCGGCAGAATACCTGCCGCAATCAATGCGATTCCTTTCAGTCCATAACGGATCGACGCCACGGATAAGAAAACCCCTGCCATCGTTCCCATCCAAAAAGCAAAAAAAGATACCGCATAAATGCCGATATAGGTTGTCGCCAGAACGCATAAAAGAAATGCCGTTCCTATCCTCTCCTTCAGCACATATAAAAAGAAAGAGCCTCCATCCACTTCCAAATACCTCAGCCGGCTTAAGGAAGCCGCATTCAGCAGCTCCATATCCTGCAAAAACAGATTCCTCCATATATTCATCGCAAAAACGCCAATTAAAAACCCTCCCAAAAATAAATACAGCCAGCTGATATGCCGGCTGTCCGTTCGATATATGTAATGCATTATTTTTCTCCCCGGCACCGTAACATTTATATAATATATGTCCGGCACCGGCGATACATACTCATTCCTTTTTATGTTCTTAAAAGTATTTGTCCTTATAACACATAATGGCAGCAATCGTTTTGGAATCCTCGATTTTGCCTTCCATGATCATTTGGGTCAGTTCCTCTATGGAATAAGCTTCCACATGGATAAATTCGTCTTCATCCAAATGCTGTTCTGTTCTGATTAAATTTTTTGCCATATAAATGTCTATTTTTTCATTGCAGAAAGCCACTGTGGTGCGGATCGTAATCAGCCATTCCAGTTCATCGGAACGATATCCCGTTTCCTCCTCCAGTTCCCGTGCAGCTGCATCCCTTGTCGGCTCATCCGAACCGTTTAGACCTCCCGCCGGAATTTCCAATGTATACCGATCCAAAGCGTTGCGGTATTGCCTTACCATTAACAGCTTTCCATCTTCCCTGACAGGAACTACTGCCGCCGCGCCCTTATGGCCGATATAATCCCATTCTACAACATTTCCATTGGGAACCTGAACCGTATCCTTGTAAAAGTCAACGATCGCTCCATGATAAACCAGTTCCCGGTTCAGCCTTTTAAACTCCTCCGCCATTTTTCACCCCGTTTCTGCGCAGCTTTATCGCACATTTCAAGTTTGCGGATGCCGCGCGGACACAAACTTGGAATTGAAAATTTTTAATTTCAATCTTCCATCATTCTTTTAAGAAATACTTTCTCTTTTACCGTTGCCTATCCTCTTAAAAACTTTTCCACACTTACCAATTTCACACAAAGCACGAACAGATCGGCTGCTGCTTCCAGCTCTTCCTGTGTCGGAAAAGTAGGCGCAAGACGTATATTGCTGTCTTTTGGATCCTTTCCATAAGGAAATGTCGCCCCTGCTCCGGTCAGTACGACTCCTGCCTCTTTGCATCTGGCTACGATTTCCTTTGCACAGCCTTCCATAGATTCAAAGGAAATAAAGTAGCCGCCCTTCGGCTCCGTCCACTCAGCAATACCGAGGCCGCCCAATTCATCATTCAATACTTTCAGCACCGCTTCGAACTTAGGACGCAGAATCTGCGAATGTTTCCTCATATGTTCCTTCAACCCATCCAAATCTTTAAAAAATCTGACATGGCGCAGCATATTTATTTTATCATATCCGATTGTCTGAATTGTCATGGACCTTAATATCTCGTCCACATTTGCCTTAGACGCCGCAACCGCCGCAACGCCGCCCCCTGGAAAGCTTACCTTCGAAGTGGAGACAAACTCATATACCATATCCGCATTCCCTGCTTTTTCACACTCCGACAGTATGTCCAGGATCTCATCCTGTTTATCCTCGTACAGATGATGAATCGCGTATGCATTATCCCAAAAGATTCTAAAATCCTTTGCCGCCGGCTTCAGGGCTGCAAATCTTCTCACTGTCTCATCCGAATAGGAGAAGCCTTGGGGATTGGAATATTTCGGCACACACCATATGCCTTTTACCGCCTCATCCGTGCTTACCAATTCCTCCACCATATCCATATCCGGGCCGTCTTCCTTCATCGGCACCGATATCATCTCTATTCCAAAATGTTCCGTAATCTTAAAGTGCCTGTCATATCCGGGCACCGGACACAAAAATTTTACTTTATCCAACTTACACCACGGCGTATTTCCCAAAACACCATGGGACATGCACCGGGAAACCGCATCATACATGATCGCAAGGCTGGAATTCCCGCATACGATAACGTTATCCGTACTTTCGGCCCCCATCATCGCCGCCATCATTTTTTTTGCCTCCGGAATACCATCCAAAAGGCCATAATTCCTACAGTCCACACCGGATTCTGTCTGATAATCCGCAACGGACCCCAGCACATCCATAATGCCCATTTCCATATTCATCTGCGCTATCGAAGGCTTCCCTCTGGACATATCCAGTTTCAATCCCTTCCCCTTTGCATCTTCATACTCTTTCAATAATTGAGTATGCAGTTGAAGTAATTCCTCTTTGCTCAACGTCTCATATGCTTTCATTTTCGACCATGCTCCTTTGAAAATACTTTTTGGATTATCGTATACAATCATACACTCCGTATATTCTACTACAAGGTTTTCAATAGCACAAGAATTTTTTTACTTTTTTGTGCAAAAATATTCTCATAAAAATAAGGAAAATATTGAAAACCTTATATTCTCAATACTTTCCTCATCTTGTCTTATTATACTTCCTTATTTCGCATAATCAATGACTCTTGATTCCCTGATGACATTGACTTTGATCTGGCCCGGATATTCCAGTTCAGCTTCAATCTGCTTGGAGATATCCCTCGCCAACAATACCATGTCCGCATCGGTTATCTGTTCTGGAACTACCATTACACGAATCTCTCTACCCGCCTGTATAGCAAAAGATTTATCAACACCTTTAAAATTATTTGTAATATCTTCTAATTGTTTTAATCTGCTTGTATATGTCTCTAATGTCTCTCTTCTCGCTCCTGGCCTTGCCGCCGAAATGGTATCTGCAGCCTGTACAAGACACGCAATCAAAGAGTGGGGTTCCACATCGCCATGATGAGATTCCACCGCATTAATTACGATCGCTGATTCCTTATACTTTCTGCAAAGATCAACGCCAAGCTGAATATGGGAACCTTCCATTTCATGATCCACAGCCTTGCCCACGTCGTGAAGCAATCCTGCCCGCTTAGCCATTCTCACATCCAATCCCATTTCCGCCGCTAATAAACCGGATAACTGGGCAACTTCAATGGAATGCTTCAAAGCGTTCTGACCATAACTGGTTCTGAATTTCATCTTTCCAAGTAATTTAATAAGTTCCGGGTGAATTCCATGTACGCCGACTTCCAATGTAGCCGCTTCACCTTCTTCTTTTATCATTACTTCGACTTCTCTCTGCGCTTTTTCTACCATTTCTTCAATTCTTGCCGGATGGATACGTCCATCCACAATTAATTTTTCCAGCGCAATTCTTGCCACTTCACGGCGAATCGGATCGAAACCGGATAAGATAACGGCTTCCGGTGTATCGTCGATAATAAGATCGACGCCGGTCATCGTTTCGAGAGTTCTGATATTTCTTCCCTCCCTGCCTATAATCCGTCCTTTCATTTCGTCATTTGGAAGCTGCACTACAGATATCGTCGTCTCGGACACGTGGTCGGCCGCACACTTCTGTATCGCAGAAACCACATATTCCTTCGCTTTCTTATCTGCTTCTTCCTTTGCTCTGCTTTCCATTTCTTTAATCATTACAGCAGATTCGTGTTTCACTTCATCTTCAACAATTTTTAACAAATAATCTTTTGCCTGATCGGAGGTTAATCCTGAGATTCGTTCCAGTTCCTGTAATCTCTGTTCATTGAGTTTCGCGACTTCTTCCCGCAATTTAGCAAGATTTTCCTCTTTTGATGCTAAACTTGCTTCCTTCTTCTCGATAGCTTCCGCTTTTTTATCGATGTTCTCTTCTTTCTGCTGAACCCTGCGCTCATAGCGCTGCGCTTCGGCTCTCCGCTCTTTGATCTCCTTGTCCAATTCGTTTTTGGTACGAATGGATTCTTCCTTGACCTCGAGCAGCGATTCCCGTTTTTTTGTCTCAGCAGTTTTCAATGCCTCATCGATAATCTCCCTCGCCTTATCCTCCGCATTGCCGATCTTGGATTCCACGACTTTCTTACGGTAGGCTGACGCTGCCGCAGCAGATATTGGTATCGAAATAATCAGAGTCACGATTACCGCTATTACAACATCCATGTACAGGAGCACCTCCTTATTTAGTTTTCATTGTACTATTATCTATTATAGAATGTAATACAAGCGATTTTACAACAGTTAAATTTTAAACTTAAATTGATGTTATGTCAAGTAAAAGTACTCTTCTTATTATGTCCATATTGAATCCTTTTCTGTATAAAAATGCCGACATCTTCTGTTTTTCTTTATTTCCGGCTGTATTCGGGTCAAAATTTTTTTTCTTAAGAAGTTTTTGAGCCGACAAAAATTCGTCCGGCCCTTCCCCCTCCTCCTCCATCTGTTCCATAATTTCCTCTATGATCTTCCTGTCAATTCCCCTCCTGTATAAATCCATCTCTATCTTTTTCCGGCTCCTGTCCGCCATATGGCAGGAAATAAAGTCCTCCGCATATTTCCTGTCGTCAATATATCCATAAGATCTCACATATGCTATCGCTTCTTCAATAATATTTTCCCCATATTCCCCCTGTACCAGCTTATCCCTGAGCTGCTTTTCCGTATATGCCCGGCTTTTCAAAAGATTCATGCTTCTGAGCTTCGCCCTCTTCGGCAATATCTTTCCCGTAATCTCCAAATATTCCTCTTCTCCAATTTCTTTCCCTTCCCTTATCCCGTAAAGACGCAGTTCGCCTTTGTATAACACAAAGGCGAACTCATTATCAATAAATACTCTGATTTTTTTATTGTTTATTTCCTCAATTCCTGTTACCGTCATTCCTCTCCCCGTTTCTGCGCTGCTTTCTCAGCCTTCGTCGCCCGCTTTTTTTCCACAGGAGCCGCTGGCGTCTCTGCTTCCATCACTTCCATATCTTTTTCCAAACCAAAGTGGCTTCTTACTTTATGCTCCACCTCTTTACATATTTCAGGATTGTCTTTCAAATACTGTTTGGCATTTTCCCGTCCCTGGCCGATCTTATTTCCTCCATATGCATACCATGCACCGCTCTTATTAATAATGCCGTTTTCCGCCGCCAGATCCAGAATATCCCCTACCGCAGAAATTCCTTCCCCAAACATAATGTCAAATTCCGCTTCCTTAAATGGAGGAGCGATCTTGTTTTTTACAACTTTAACCCTTGTCCTGTTTCCAATCACTTCCCCGCTTTGTTTTAAAGACTCTATTCTTCTTACATCCAGCCGCACGGAGGAATAAAACTTTAATGCCCGGCCCCCTGTAGTAGTTTCCGGATTTCCGAACATCACTCCTACCTTTTCACGTAACTGATTAATAAATATTACCGTACAATTTGATTTGCTGATCACTGCCGTAAGCTTGCGCAGCGCCTGGGACATCAGGCGGGCATGGAGTCCTACATGGCTGTCTCCCATGTCTCCGTCGATCTCCGCTTTCGGCACCAAAGCAGCCACGGAATCCACTACCACAATATCAACAGCACCGGAACGTACCATGGTTTCCGTAATTTCCAATGCCTGTTCTCCGTTATCCGGCTGGGATATATATAAATTGTCCACATCTACCCCTATATTTTTTGCATATACCGGATCCAGAGCATGTTCGGCATCAATAAATCCTGCAATTCCGCCTTTTTTCTGCACTTCCGCAATCATATGCAAAGTTACGGTCGTCTTACCGCTGGATTCCGGTCCGTAAATCTCAACAATCCTTCCCTTGGGTATACCGCCCAGCCCCAATGCCAGATCCAGGCTTAAAGAACCTGTCGGTATCGTCTCCACGTTCATCTGCGCGCTGGAGTCGCCCAGCTTCATCACAGCGCCTTTCCCGTATTGCTTCTCTATATGTACCAACGCCGCATCCAATGCTTTTAATTTCTCTTCTCTCTCCATCTGAAACCTTTCTCCTTGTCCTTTTTATAATTTTTACTTAATTTTATAATTTTTACTTAAAATATACGATTTACAAACGTACCTTCTACGTATGCCTGATTACAAAGATCAAGAACATTTGTTCTTTTTAATCATAAAACAAATGTTCGATTTTGTCAATCATTTTTCATTAAACCTATCCTAGCATATTATGAGTCCCATAAACATCCCTCGCATATTCATCCTGTTTATTTTTGTGAAAATTTGGCGATATGCCTGAATTGATTGCCGGTTTACGGCCTAATTTCCTGTTATACGAAAACAGGAAATGATCATATTTCCCGTTCCCTCACGAATATTCTTTTCTTAATGTAGCATATCCGGCAAAAAATAACAAGTCAAAAAAACGGAAACAGCACAAAACCAATTTTCATGCTGTCTCCAAAAAAAGCGGTTATTAAAATCGATGCCCCGTCCATATGGCGGTCAATATCTCTGAAGAAATTTCTCATAATCCGTATATGTCACCGTTACATAATATTCCCCCATATTCAATCCCACTTCCATTCCGAGCGGAGTATAAAACAAAATGGAGGTAGCGCCAGTTGTAAGATAATGAACAATTTCCTGATCCGTCATAGAATCAAGGTCGCTGACTGTTCCGTTCTGCTGTCTGCATCTTTTACGGAAATCTACAGCGAATTCGTTGTCAATATCCATAATGCTGTTATTGTCCAGCACTACCCCGTTCTCCATATCGATATTCAAGCAGAACAGACCGTAATCAGTCCAATAATCAGTGTATATCATTTCGCAAAATACAACGCTCATTACCTCCTGATCCATAAAGGTAACATAACCTTCCGAATATACCAGAAAATTTTCTCCCGGCATCATATATTTGGAATATTCCTCGTAATATTCTTCAAAGTATTCCGTTTCATCATCTATAATATCGTTGATCACTTCCAGATTAGGAACGTCACCTTTGATTACGGGGTAATCCACCGCAATCGTCACATTATCGTTATTCCCTTCATATTCATAGTTTTCCCATTCGATGGAATAATTCAAATCCGTGCGAACGGCATCGGCAATTTCGCCATAATATTCTCCACCGGCTCCTGTTTCTGGCAAAGGGATCTCCCCATACTTATTTCCCGGCCCATCCTTGGGCGTTTCCGTTTCAAAATACGTTCTTTTTTCTCCATCCGTCCCATTTGCCCCGGCATCCGCCGGCTGCCCCGATTTCCATAAAGAAACGGTCACGAGGCCGAATACCACAACAAGAAAAGCGATCACCAATGCCGCAACTGCGGTCAAGGATATAATCACCAAAACTGTCTGCCCCGATTTCTGCCTGTTCGGACAGTTCCTACACCGGCAGAAACCTTCTTCGCCGCACTTGCGATTAGCATATGCCAGTTCTTTCTTCCGAAACTCCGGCTCTTTCGACACTCCTGCTTCTCTGGAAGCTCCTGATTCTCTGGAAGTCCCAACTCCTTTCGGAACCCCCGCTTCTCTGGAAGCTCCTGCCTCCCTTGGCATTTCCGTTTCTGATGAATGTTCCTGTTTTTCTGTTTGCTCTGAAAACTTGACATCTTCTGAAAACTTTTCTTCCATTACCACTCTACCGGAAGGCTCTTCCGGCTTTTTTATATAATCAGAAGCATTATTAAAATAATGGGTCTCCATAGGATTCGTATCCGTTTGGCCAAAGCCCGCCTGATAAAAATCGGTTGGCTCACAACTTGCTCCGTTCTCCTCCATCACAATTCCACTGAAAATTCCGCCCTCAAATTTTCCATCGGTAGTCTGATCCTGTCTATCCATACCCACCCCCATACTGTCGCCATAAGCCGGCAACCAAGCACCAACGGGAAAAATCCCTAAAATGCAACCTCGCTATAATACTCCAGAACACACTGCCGCATTAAAATTAATGCCGATGATACGGCCGTCTCCCTTATCTTCGCACGGTTTCCCCTGAAATTATACTTCCTGACTTTTATTTTACCGCATACACTACAAGCAATATATACTAAGCCTACCGGCTTTTCTTCCGTTCCTCCTCCCGGTCCCGCAATGCCGGTAATCGATACCGCCACTTCCGCTCGGGATATCGCTGCGGCACCCTTGGCCATCTCTTTCGCAACCTCTTCGCTGACCGCGCCTTTCTTTTCCAACAGTCCCTTTTTTATGCCCAGTATTCTTCTTTTTGCCTTGTTGGAATAAGTAATATATCCTGACTTATACACATCCGAAACCCCTGAAACATTGATAAGCCTTGCCGCCAGCATTCCGCCGGTACAAGACTCCACCGTACTCACGGTAAGTTTATTTGCAATCAAGAGATCTACTACCGCCTTTTCCAGCGTAATATCCGCATTCGTCGTATAAATACAGGGGCCAAACCGGTTTTTCAGTTCTTTCACCACCGGCTTTACCAGCTTTTTCGCTTCCTTCTCGCCGGCAGCCTTTGCTGTAACGCGCAGATGCACTTCACAGTTTTTGGCATAAGTGGCAATCGTCGGATTGCTCTGGCTGTCGATCATGTCTTTGATCAATGTTTCCGCCTTGCTTTCCCCAACGCCGCAGATTTTTACTGTCTGAGAATAAATCACTTCGGGATCGCTGCCTTCCAGATAAGGCATAATGCTTTTTTCAAACATCGGAATCATTTCGTTTGGCGGCCCCGGCAGAAGAATTACCTTTTTCTCCCCATCTTCTATAATAACTCCCGGCGCCGTTCCATTTTCATTATTTACCGCAATGGCTCCCTCCGGCATCATCGCCTGTTTCCAGTTATTTTCCGTCAGTTCCATATTACGGCTGGTAAAATACTCTTCAATTCTTTTTTTGGACGGTTCATGCATCACCAGCTGACGGCCCATCACTTTTGCCGAAACCTCTTTCGTCAGATCGTCCTCTGTAGGCCCCAGGCCGCCCGATAAAATTACAATATCCGAGCGTTCCAGCGCCGCTTTCAATACAGCGCCCAGTCTCTCTTCGTTATCTCCTACCACGCTCTGGTAAAAGCAGGACAATCCCAGATCCGCGCATTTTTCCGCCAAATATGCGGCATTCGTATTCACGATATTTCCAAGCAAAAGTTCCGTTCCAACCGATATTAATTCTACTGTCATAATCGCCCTCTTAAATTTTTTCGTTCACAATATTTTACCTGCCGTCTCCGTTATTTTGTTTCTTTCATAATGTCTCTATTTTTTATAAGGTAATCCAGCAAGGACACCACCGTCAATACCAGCGCAATCCACATAATGATATTCGTAAGAAGGCTAAGCGCATCCATATTGGCAATCATCAGGCAGATCATCACCATCTGAAAAGTTGTCTTAAACTTTCCCCAATAGCTGGCAGCGATCACTACGCCGTTATCCGAAGCAATCAGCCGGAATCCGCTGATAATGAATTCTCTGGCAATAATAACAATTACTATCCAGGAAGGAATCCTCCCCAGTTCCACCAGGCAGATCAGCGCCGAACATACCAATAGTTTATCTGCCAGTGGGTCCATGAATTTACCAAAATTGGTGATCAGGTTATATTTCCTCGCAATGTGTCCGTCCAGCAAATCCGTCAGACTCGCCGCTATAAACAAAGCGAGCGCTATCCATTTATCCGAAGGCCCCGTTACCGGAAGCAGCATAAATAAGACAAAAAACGGAATCATCACTATCCTTAAAATCGTCAGTTTATTCGGTAAATTCATCGCATATTTCTCCTATCAAATCATATTCATAAGAACCTGTGATCCGGACTTTTACAAAATCACCGCTCATAAGCTGCCTGTCTGTATGAATAAAAAGATATCCGTCCACATTGGGCGCATCTTTATACGTCCTCGCCACATAAGCATCTTCGTCCGCAATCTTTCCCTCTATCATGGCGTCAACGCTCTTTCCCTCCATCTTCCCCGCCGCTTCATAAGCGATTTCCTGCTGGAGTTCCATAATAGCATCCCTTCGTTTTTCCTTTACGTCTTCTCCGACCTGATCCGGCATAAGGGACGCGGGAGTACCTTCCTCCGGCGAATAAGTAAAAACTCCAAGGCGGTCAAATTCCATCTCATCCACGAATTCCATCAGCGTTTCATGGTCTTTCTCCGTCTCGCCCGGAAAACCTGTGATTAAAGTGGTTCGCAGACAGATATCAGGAATATTTTCCCTTAATTTTTTTACCATGTTCCGTATCTGTTCGCTATTCGTCTTTCTTCCCATTCTCTTTAAAACACTGTCCGAACCATGCTGCACCGGTATATCGAGATAATGGCATATTTTTTCTTCCTGCTTTATTACCCGGATCAGATCGTCCGTAATTTCTTCCGGATAACAATATAAGATACGAATCCAATAAAGCCCAGGAATCCTGCATAACCTTGCCAAGAGTTCCGGAAGTTTCTTCTCCCCATACAAATCCAGGCCGTAAAGAGTCGTCTCCTGGGCAACCAAAATCAATTCCTTTACTCCCCCGGCCGCCAGCGTTTCCGCCTCAGCCGTCAGCTCTTCCATCAGAACGCTCCGGTATTCTCCCCTTATGGCCGGTATAATGCAATATGTGCAACGTTTATCACAGCCTTCCGCTATTTTCAGATATGCGTAATGGCCGCCGGTCGTCACCATTCTTTTTCTATTTCCCGACAGCTTTCCGTCCAAAGGCAGCATATGCTCTCTGCTTTCACCCGCAATGGCATCTTCGATTGTTTCCGCTATTTTATCGATCGCCGAAGTGCCGATAATCGCGTCCACTTCTTCTATCTCTTCCCGTATTTCTTTCTGATAACGCTGGGCCAGACAGCCTGTTACAATCAGGGCTTTCAGCTGCCCCGATTTCTTAAGTTCCGCCATTTCCAATATGGCGTTCACGCTCTCTTCCTTCGCATCGTTGATAAAGCAGCATGTATTCACGACTGCGATCTCAGCTTCCGCTTCGTCGTTCGTAAAAGTATATCCTTTTTCCGCCAACATGCCCAGCATCACTTCGGAATCCACCAGGTTCTTATCACATCCAAGGGATACCAATAATATTTTCATTTTTCTCTCCACTTCTGCACAGCTTTACCGTGCATAGCCCCCTGCTCATATGCCCCGAAAATTCTCTTTACGCTTCCTCCTGCTCCATACCGTTTTCTTCTTCCTGAACCTCTTCTTCGCTTAAGATCTTAATCTTCCCCTGATTTAATTCCTCCACTGCAACGGATAAAGGTTTTTTCCCCTTTCCTTCTACCATCGGCTCTTCGCCGCCGATAATCTGCCTGGCCCTTTTGGACGTTGCCATAACGATAGAATACCTGCTGTTTACTACCGGCGCTTCCCCCGGTTCTACCTCGCTGTTGACTACCTTCATTAAATCTGAATAAGATGGATGTAACATTATTTTTCTCCTTTCACCAGAACGTTCAGTTCCTGTCTCATATTTTCTATCCATGTTTCATTCCTGGCGACGGCATTATGCGCCGCTTTGATGATGGAATGAAGTTCCTTGGTACACATCTCCAAATCATCGTTTATTACAATATAATCATAATTTTCAATGCCTTCCGCTTCTTCTACGGCACGGCAGAGCCTCTTTTCGATTACCTCCGGCGTCTCCGTCCCCCTGCCCGCCAGACGTTTCTTTAATTGCTCTGCTGACGGCGGCATCACGAAAAGCAACAGGGCGGCCGGAAATTTTTTCTTCACCTTCAAAGCACCCTGTATTTCAATCTCTAAAAGCACATCCTTGCCCATTTCAAGCTGTGTCTCCACATACTCTCTCGGCGTTCCGTAATAATTGCCGCAGTAACAAGCGTACTCTATCAGCCCTTCCTGTGCCGCCTTTTCTTTAAACATTTCTTCGGATACAAAAAAATATTCCCTTCCTTCTTTCTCCCCTTCTCTGGGCTGGCGGGTCGTCATGGAAATGGATAATGCATAATTATCATAAGTTTTTAACAGATTCTTCATCAGGGTTCCTTTTCCCGCCCCTGAAAATCCTGAAACAACAACCAAAATACCCCTACGTTTCATTTATCTCTCCGCTTTCCGTCTGTGCCCTGTTCGCGATCGTTTCCGGTAAAAGCGCTGACAGCACCAGCTGGCTGTTTTCCATAACGAGCACCGACTTCGTTTTTCTCCCCTGGGTAGCATCGATTGCCATCCCCGATTCCCTCGCATGCTGCACCATCCTTTTCACAGGCGCAGAATCGGGGCTGACAACAGCTATTATTTTTTCCGTGTTCACTATATTTCCGAAACCTATATGAATCAGCGTATTCATCAAACTAACCTTTTTCTTATTCTATATTCTGTATCTGCTCCCGTACCTTCTCGATCTCTGTTTTCAGTTCGATCGCCCGATTAGAAATTTCCATATTATTTGTTTTGGAAAGGATCGTATTCGCCTCTCTGTTCATTTCCTGGGCAATAAAATCCAGCTTCCTCCCGATGCTTCCGCCATCCACCAGCGTCTGCCTCGTCGTCTCTATATGGTTCCTTAAACGAACCAATTCCTCGTCCACGCATATTTTATCCGCAAAAAGCGTTACTTCAAGCAGAAGGCGGCTTTCTTCTATCTGGGTATCTTCCAGCAGTTCGCGTACCCTCTCTCTCAGCTTATCCTTATATTCCTCCACGAGCTGCGGCGAACGTTCTTCAATAAAGGACAAATGATCCAGCATCCCGTCCAGTTTGGCAATCAAATCGGTTTTCAGTGCTTCCCCCTCCTTCAACCTCGTTTCCGCAAACTTTTCGGCCGCTCCCTGCACAGCGCCGCACAGAGCCTTCCATATCTCTTCCTCGTCTACAGACTGCTCTTCCATCGTTAAAACTTCCGGATAACGGGATAACGCCGAAACTCTGATGTCATTATCCAGTCCAAAATCTTCCGCCATTTTCTCCAGATAGCTCATATATTCTGCCGCAAGTTCTTTATTATATTTCACGCATACATTGGATTCGGTAAAATCTTCATAGGCGATAAATACATCCACTTTTCCCCGCTGCATATATTTTTTCAGTTCTGTCCGAATGGCAGCTTCAAAGAAACTCAGCTTTTTCGGCATCTTAATATTAACATCCAAATATCTGTGGTTCACCGACTTGATCTCTACCGTGATCTTACGTTTTTCTTCCGACACTTCATTTCTGCCGAAGCCTGTCATACTTTTTATCATGATCTTCCGCCATCTCCAATCAATGTTCTTGCGTATTTCATATTATTATAGAATACCTCATCCTTCCAGTCAAGGATTGTTTGAATGGGGCGGGGATGGCGGGATGCGTAGTTTTGTCTGTTGCGTCCCATCAGCAATTTCACTTATGAAATGGTCAGCAGACGAGGGAAAACAGCATGGATGCGGTTTTAGGGAGCATAGGACAGGATGTCCGTTGCTCCCAGCCCGGCCGTTTGAACATCGTATATCCATTTCATTAGTGAAATCTGATGGAAAGCTCAAGACAAAACTGCGCCTCCCGCCAGCCCCGCCCCTCTCTCCCAGCCCTGCGCCATCCGCCTTTCTTCCGCCACGCCATACCATCCGCCATCATTGATTTTTGGTGTCCCGATAAAATTCATTGAAAAACGATAGGAAATATTGTAAAATCATTAGGTTGCAGGAAGTAAATTATTTGTTATTATGGTTGGGGCGCTAAACTGTACGGTTATGTGAATAAACGGGACTCTTGTTGGCTGCACCTTATTCATCTATTAAAATTAAGAGGATATGATTATGGCATTTGACGGAGTAACGATCGCCGGTATCGTAAAGGAATTGAATGACAGCCTTCTCGGAGGGCGGATTTATAAAATAGCACAGCCGGAAAGCGATGAGTTGATGCTCACGATAAAAGTAAACGGCGGACAGAAGCGGCTTTTTATCTCGGCCAGCGCTTCCCTGCCTCTGATTTATCTGACGGAAAACAATAAGCAGAGTCCGATGACAGCTCCCGGCTTCTGTATGCTGCTCAGAAAACATATTCAAAATGGGCGTATCATAGGAATCTCCCAGCCAGGGCTGGAGCGAATCGTCCAAATCCAGGTTGAGCATTTGAATGAGATGGGCGATTTGTGCAGGAAAAACCTGGTGATTGAAATTATGGGAAAGCACAGTAATATTATTTTTATTGACGATAAAGATATGATCATCGACAGTATCAAGCATATTTCCGGTATGGTCAGCAGCGTCAGGGAAGTATTGCCCGGCCGTCCCTACTTTATTCCGGAAACACAGAAAAAAAAGAATGCGCTGGATACAAACCGGGAGGAATTTCTTCAGACTATTCTTTCCGGCAGCCAACCGGTTTATAAGACGCTTTACGCTTCTTATACGGGCTTCTCTCCCGTATTCGCCCAGGAACTTTGTTTCCGCGCCGGGCTGGATGGAGACGCTTCCACGGCCTCTCTTTCAGAAGACGGAATGCAAAAATTATATGATGTTTTTCAAAGCGCGGTAAACGATATCCAAACCGGGAATTTTACCCCGAATATTGTTTATGAATTCGGTTCTCCTGTGGAATTTTCCGTTCTTCCCCTCACAATGTATCAGGCGGAGGAAAGAAGAGAAGAAGCTTCTGTCAGCGCCATGCTGGAACGGTATTACGCCCAGAGAAATTCCATCAGCAGGATCCGGCAGAAGTCCGCAGATTTGCGCAGGATCGTCCAAACAGCGCTGGAACGCAATGTGAAAAAATACGATCTCCAGCTGCGGCAGATAAAAGATACCGAAAAAAGAGAAAAATACAGAGTTTACGGCGAACTGCTCAACACTTATGGATATCAGGCTTCCCCCGGGGATCCATCCATAACGGCCAGAAACTATTATACCGACGAAGATATTACAATTCCTCTGGATCCCACTCTGGCTCCGCTGGAAAACGCAAAAAAATATTTTGAAAAATATAATAAAATGAAACGTACCTACGAAGCGCTGTCCACACTGACTCTGGAAGTAAAAGAAGAGATCGAACATCTGGAATCCATCAGCGCGTCCCTGGATATCGCGGCGGCTGAAGAAGATCTTGTCCAGATCAGGGAAGAACTTGTTCAAAACGGTTATATCCGCCGGAAAAGCGGTGATAAAAAAGTTAAGATCACGAGCCGTCCTTTCCATTATATCAGCAGCGACGGATACCACATTTATGTTGGAAAAAACAATTTGCAAAACGATGAACTGACCTTCCGTTTTGCTTCCGGTAACGATTGGTGGTTCCATGCCAAAGGCCTTCCCGGTTCCCATGTGATCGTAAAAACAAACGGGGATACTCTGCCCGACCGCACTTTTGAGGAAGCGGCAAAGCTGGCCGCTTATTATTCCAGGGCCAGAGGACAGGAAAAGGCGGAGATCGATTATACGGAAAAAAAGAACGTAAAAAAAACCAACGGCGGGAAACCAGGATTTGTCATTTACCATACCAACTATTCCATGGTAATCGATTCCGATATCAGCGGCCTCCAGCAAATCCGGGAATCATGAAAAACCAAACCGCACCTTGCCCGATTACGGAGGAAAACTATGCAAAACGATAGCTTACAAAGACAAGATATTGATATTAAAATATTAACCGGCGAAGAAATTCTCGATATTTATACCACACATTCCATCCGGCACTTTCCGGAAGATGAGAGAAAACCCGTTTCTTCCATTCAGCGAATGGCGGCAGAGGGAATCTATACCGGTTACGGACTTTATTCGCGCATGGAATCAGGCTCCTTATTAGGCTATGCATTTTTTACCGTTCTGCCGGATCAAGGCGGCTGCCTTTTGGATTATTTTGCTGTTATGGAAGATCACCGCAGCCATGGAATCGGCTCCCTTTTTCTTCAATATATCAAATCCTCTTTCCGGGATATCCCTGGATTTCTGATCGAATCGGAAGATCCCAACTATGCGGAAAATCCCTCCGAATATTCCGTCCGTTGTAAACGCCTGGATTTTTATGAACGGAACGGCGCAGTTTTTACCGGAATCCGTGCATCCGTATTCGGCGTTCCCTATCGGCTTCTCTTCTTCCCCATTCGGAATACGGAAAAACTTTCGCCGGAAACTTCGCCGGAAACTCTGCCGGAACCGGTTTCTCCTGAAACTGTTTATTCCAATTTTTGCAGCATATACCGCCGTATGGTCAGCCCGGAAGCTTATCAAACACAGATTCGTATTTCGTCCAGAGAAATTTCTCTGGGCGAATAGGGTAGAGGGAGAATAGTTTCTCGCCCCTCCCATTGAACCGTACGTACGGGTCTCGTATACGGCTCTACAACTTATATTCCAACTTTTACTAAGTAATAGGATAGGGGATTGAGCAACCCAGCTCCATCTTTTATCCTATTTTCAAGTAAATCTTTACTGATAATGAAATTCACTACGTTCATTCCACTTCTTTTGTACCACCCAAGTCTTGAATTCGCAACTTTATAAATATCCTCTTGACTAAATCCATTGTGGTTCTTCCTGTTCAGGTAACAAAGGTTTCTGTAAATGGTTTTCGGCTTCTTCCATTGCTTCATGACTATCACTCTTATCTTGTGTCTAAGCCATTGTCCAAACTCTTCCATAAACTGCTTCATCAGCCCGATGCGAAAGTAGTTTATCCATCCTCTTACAATCTCATTTACACGTTTGATTGTAACCACCAGCGGTCTTGCTATCGCTTTTCCCCTTTTCAGATATTCACTCAGCTTCTCCTTAAGCTTCTTTTTCTTTTCTGTAGTAGGTTTTACTTTCCACTCACCACCATTTTTCAGAAATGTGAATCCCAGATATTTGCTTCGCATTGGCCTGACTGCCTTTGTTTTGGCTGCGTTTACTTTTAGGAATAATTTCCGTTCCAGCCAGCTGCATACAGACTTCATTACCCGTTCAGCTGACTTTTCACTTCTTGTGAAAATCAGTACATCATCCGCATATCTTGTAAAGCGCAATCCTCTGCCTTCCAGTTCTTTGTCCAATTTATCCAGATAGATATTTGAGCACACGACGGAAAGTGGTCCGCCTTGTGGTACTCCGGTGACAGTCGCTTTTTCCAGACCGTTTTCCATTACGCCTGCTTTCAGATATTTCCGAATCAGATTTAATGTGGTACTGTCATTTACCTGTTCTCTTAGTATCTGAATTAATTTGTCGTGATTTACCTTGTCGAAAAACTGTTCTATATCTATATCCACCACCCATTCATATCCATCATTTAAGTATTCCAATGCCTGTCTGATGGCATCATGACAACTCCTCCCTGGTCTGAAACCATAGCTGTAGTCACTGAATATTTCTTCATAAATATCCGATATGGGCTGTGCTATTGCCTGTTGTATGGTTCTGTCAAGTGCTGTTGGGATTCCCAAAGGGCGCTGTTTCCCATTATCTTTTGGAATATATACCCTCCGGACTGGTTTCGGTATATAAGTTCTATTCCTAAGAGATGTAACTATCTTCTCCCTGTTCTCCCTTATATAACTTCCCAGTTCTTCTACCGTAACTCCATCTACCCCGCCTGCACCTCTGTTGGCAACTATCTTTTTATAGGCTCTGTTCAGATTTTCTTTTGATAAAACCACTTCAATCAATTCCATTGTTGTTACTCCTCTGGCTTATCCCAAAATTCATACATATCGCCCCTCTAAGTATAAGCAGTTCCTCTCGGTTACGTTCCTACCCTTCCTGCCCACCCGATTTCTGGCTCATATATTATTTTAAACATAACGATTCGTACTATAAATCGTTTCAGTCCTTCAGCTTTCGCCTACTATGACATCATCTGACTCCCTCTCCAAACCTTTTTCGACCATACCCTTAGGTATGTGAGTAGGGTCTCCCGAGGTAAGACACTAATCTTTCGTTCCACAACCTCTTGATTTACAATTTCGGTTTACGTTTACCCTTAGGGCTTCGGTTTGTATTGCAACCTTACCCACCTAATCGCCTTATCAAGTTTCTGTTCGTAGGCTCAAGAACTTTGCTACACCACTTCCTTCATCCATACCATTACTGATACCGACTTGTGGTTCGCTACACTTGGCGGTAAATACCCGTGACTGGACTTTCACCAGTAAGATTAGCGCCATGCTCGGCACACAATGAAAAAAGACGCGTCTCTTTGAGGCGCGCCCTTTTTACCGGTTCTTATAAAGTTCCGCTCTTAAAAAGCGATTTTACATGGTCAATTTCTTCCTGCGTTGCCTTCGCTGCCGGCACGTAATAAGATTTTTCCCTTGCAATCTGATACAGTTCTTCCTGAGACTGCTCACAGGCATTACGGAACTGTTTTAATGTCTGTTTCAATTCTTTGTTTTCGGTCTGGGCGATCATACCGCCATAACGAACCAGCTCTCCATTAATTCCTGCCAAAGTATCCGCTACCATCGTTTTTTCCTGCATATCCGTTCCCTCCTACTGCAAAAATTTCATCAACTGCTGCTTATTGTCCATTGCCGATCTCGCGCCTTTTTCAAAAAACTGCTTTACGCTGGAGTCCGTCGCGCATTCCGCATACTCCTTCATTTTGCAATGGGTGGTATCGTATCCGCCAATCAAATGACGCAGGTTCTGTAAATCTAATTCTGATATATTAGCCATTTTCTATACCTCCTGAAAAAAATAATAGTTTGCATTTCTATTATTTCCTTCAGTCTCGATTTTATTCTGACTATTTAAAAATTTTTACAACTTATTGAGGTGTGAATATGATTTTCTTTTATAAGATGCCCAAATGTTCCAAAAGAATTTTTATTCCAAGAAGAATCAGGATAACGCCTCCGGCCAGTTCCGCTCCTGTTTTGTATCTTGTGCCAAACACATTCCCTATTTTTACACCCGCAACGGAAAAACAGAAAGTTACCACACCAATAAAAGCTACTGCAGAAAAAATATAAACCGATAAAAAGGCAAATGTAATTCCCACCGCCAGCGCATCGATGCTGGTTGCTATGGCCAGCACGAGCATTTCTTTAAATGCCAGAGAATCGTCCGTTTCTTCCGTTTCTTTGCCGCAGGCTTCCCGTATCATATTGATTCCGATCAGCGCGAGCAGTATAAATGCGATCCAATGATCGATAAAAATTATTTTTTCACGAAACTGCATGCCCAGCGTATAACCAATAGCCGGCATCAGCGCCTGAAAACCGCCAAACCACACACCCACCACAGCCGCTTTTTTCCATGTGGCCCTGCCCATGGCAAGCCCTTTACATACCGACACGGCAAAAGCATCCATTGACAGCCCTGCCGCTAACGTAAAAAGCGTAAAAACATCCATCTCTTTTCCTCCTTTGTTGCACACGAAAACGCTTGCATGTCCATGCAATTCATTATAATATATACACGATGCTTTAACCCCTCCTGATAAAGAAAGGATATACTTATGACTTTGACAACGCTTTGTTATATAGAAAAAGACGATTCCTACCTGATGATGCACCGGATCAAGAAGGAAAAAGATATCAACAAGGATAAATGGATCGGTATTGGCGGACATTTTGAATCCGGAGAAAGCCCGGAAGAATGCCTGTTACGCGAAACCAGGGAAGAGACAGGACTTACCCTGACTTCCTATCGCTGCCGGGGCATCATTACTTTCCTTTGCGACGATATTACCGATTATTACATGTTCCTCTACACCGCAGACGGATTTACCGGAACCTTAAAAAACTGCAATGAAGGAACGCTGGAATGGGTGTGCAAAAGCAAGTTGGAAGAACTGAACCTCTGGAAAGGGGACCTCATTTTTTTCCGTCTCCTGGAAGAAAACGCCCCCTTCTTTTCGCTCAAACTCTCTTACAAAAATAATATTCTCATCCACGCATCCCTCAATGGAAAAGAACTGGATCTTACAACAGCTTCATTTTCCTTGCGACCTTAATGATCATCTTCCCTTTGGGCAGCCCTCTCAGGTCTGACTCTTTTACTGCCTTCAGCTTAATAACAAGCACAAAATACAGCATGGCCCCTATCAAAGCCGCTGTAGCAAAAGCAATTAGATTCAT
Source organism: Lachnospiraceae bacterium 28-4 (assembly GCA_000403275.2). Lineage (GTDB taxonomy): Bacteria > Bacillota > Clostridia > Lachnospirales > Lachnospiraceae > Kineothrix. The sequence continues at coordinate 925,568 of KE159598.1, read as the reverse complement.
AAAATAGGCCGACTCCATAAATAATGCCAGCACATAGCCCATTCCCTCATAGATCCCATAGGCAGCCGCCCCCATCAATACCGCAGAAAAAACGGGGCGTGCAAAAGTTTTATCGATCTCCTGTTTATAACCCAGATATTTCTTCATAAAAACATTATTCAATACACACATGAAAAACGAATAAAGCACCGTAGCGGTCATAACGCCATATACTCCCCAATCCGTATAATACAGAATGGAAACCAACACCGCTGTCTGAATGACGATAGCGATCGTTGCATTAATGACCGGCGTATTCACTTTTCCGATTCCCTGAAGCGCCGCATTCGTCAGCGTGGAAAGTCCATACAGCACAACGGTCGCCGACAGGCCCATCAGCAACCGGGAAGCCAGCTCCAGAGATTCCAACTGCGGAAACAGCACCATCATCACCGGACGGGCCAGTACGCCGATGCCGACCGCCGCCGGTATGGATATCAGCATCGTAACCTTAATGGCATACGCTACTTTCTTTTTCGTCTGTTTCACCGACCCCTGGGCATAGGTGGATGCAATCGTCGGAACAATCGCCGCCGACATGGCCGAAGCCAAGGCAATCGGTATATTGGAAATGGTCACCGCCTTTGAGGAAAATATCCCTAATTCCGTTGTGGCCGCAATCACATCTATTTCTTTATATTTTACCATCATTTTCAAATAAATTGTCTGATTCAGGGATGTGGTCAGGTTGTAAATGCAAGTACTCAAAATAAACGGTGTCACCACCGCCATCATCAGTTTAAAAATGTCCCAGTAAGACTCCTGCGTTTCCGTCCTGTCATAAGCCGCCCTGCGTTTTATCATTTTACGGTTCATCATATAAATAACCGCCATAAACAGCAGCGCAATTATTACACCGGCTCCTGTGCCGACCGCGCTGCCTACCGCCCCGTACATTGCCTGGGTACTGCCGTCTCCTCCCGCAGATACGGCAGTCTGCATAAGAGCATAAGCCGCCCCCAAACTGACAGCCGCATTTAAAATCTGTTCCAATATCTGGGACACCGAAGTCTGCATCATTGTGCGGTGCGCCTGAAAATATCCGCGCAGCACTCCTAACAGCCCATAGAAAAAAATAGTGGGAGCAAAAACCCGAAGAACCGGTATCGAATTGCCCATAACAAAATAAGGCGCCCCTATAAACAAGATAAGACTTGCGGCTCCCCCGACTACCATAACATAAACGAGCGCACATTTAAAAATTCGCTGTGCATTACGGTATTCTTTCAGCGCAAGTCTCTGAGCAAGCACCTTTGCGATTGCCGACGGAATGCTATAGGATGATACCAGGAGGACGATGGTATAAATATTATAAGCAGTGCTATAATACCCATTCCCTTCGTCCCCGATGATACCAGTCAGCGGTCCCCGGTAGAGCAGCCCTATCATACGGCATATGATAGAGGCTGCCGCCAGAATACCCGCCTGCATAATAAACCCGTCTTTTTTATTATTTCTGCCCTGACTCTGAGACACACTCTTTTTATCAGACATAAAAGTATCCGTCCTTTTTATCCTACCAGCCAATCATACATTTCCTGATATTTCTTTGCGGATACCTCCCAGGAGAAGTCAACTGCCATTCCTCTGTCAACGATTTTATTCCACTCCCGTTTCTTATCGTAATAAATGCGTTCCGCATAACGGATAGATGCCAGCATCTCATGGGCATTATAATTAGTAAAGCTAAAGCCCGTTCCCGTATTTTCATATTCATTGTAAGGCTGAACCGTATCCTTCAATCCTCCCGTTTCCCTGACGATCGGCACCGTTCCGTATCTGAGCGCCATCAGCTGGCTCAAACCACAGGGTTCAAATAAGGAAGGCATAAGGAAAGCATCGCTGGATGCATAAATCTTGTGGGATAAAGCTTCCGAATAGAAAATATTTGCCGAAACCTTATTGTTATATTTCCAGTCAAAATGACGGAACATATTTTCATAACGTTCTTCACCCGTACCAAGCACTACGATCTGCACTGCATCCTGGCAAAGCTCATCCATCATATAGTCTATCAGGTCAAAGCCCTTCTGATCGGTAAGCCTGGATACGATGCCGATCAGCATCTTTTTATCATCCTGTTCCAGCCCAAGCTCCGCCTGTAAAGCCCGTTTGTTTTTTATCTTTTCTTTCCGGAAATTCACGGAATTATAGTTATGGTCGATGTATTTATCCGTTTCCGGATTAAAATCATCGTAATCTATCCCGTTTACGATTCCTCTTAAATCGCCGCTTCTCGCCTGAAGAAGCCCGTTTAATCCTTCCCCATAGAAGGAAGTCTTAATTTCTTCCGCATAAGTATCGCTTACCGTTGTGATCGCGTCGGCATATACCAGTCCGCCTTTGAGCAGGTTGGCATCTTTATATGCCTCCAGCTTATCAGGAGTAAAGAAATAATCCGGCAGCCCGGTAATGGATTTGACCGTTTTCACATCCCATTTTCCCTGGAACTTCAAATTGTGAATCGTCATAACCGTCTTAATTCCGCGGAAAAATTCATTTCCCTGGAAACGTTCTTTTAAATATACCGGAACAAGCCCCGTCTGCCAGTCATGGCAATGAATGACATCCGGCCTGAAATCGATCAATGGCAGCGTCGATAAAGCCGCTTTGGAAAAGAATGAAAACTTCGTAATTTCATCCAAAACGTTATCGCTGTATGGCTTAAATCCATTAAACATGGATTCATTGTCGATGAAATAATACTTCACTCCATCCACTTCCGCCTCCAAAATCCCGACATACTCGTTTTTCCAATTAAAATCCATATAAAAATGCGTCTTATAAGTCATCAGGTCTTTCATTTCCTGTTTCATGCATGTATACTTAGGAATCATGACCCTCACATCAAAATACTCCTTGTCAATACACTTCGGCAAGGAGCCGACTACATCTGCCAAACCACCCGTTTTAATAAACGGAACACCCTCCGATGCAACAAATAATATTTTTTTCATAGTCATACCTCCAATAGAATTAGCAATATTATACATCATATTGGAAGCGTTTGAAAGATTTAATTTAATTTTTATATTGTAATCTTATTTTGTCCGCAATTAATGCGATGAATTCCGAATTTGTCGGTTTTCCCTTTCCCGTATTGATCGTATAACCGAAAAGCGCATCCAAAGTTTCCATTCTTCCCCTGCTCCACGCCACTTCGATCGCATGCCGGATAGCCCGCTCCACGCGGCTTGGCGTCGTCTGGTATTTTTTAGCGATAGACGGATAAAGAACCTTTGTAATGGAGCTTAGCATCTCATTGTCCTCCACGGACATCATAATCGCCTCACGAAGATACTGATAGCCTTTGATATGCGCCGGTACACCGATCTCATGTATCATATCCGTTACATCCTTTTCCAGATCCCGCACAGGACCGGTATTTTTCATTATAGTATCCTGTCCTGTTATAGATGCGCTTTTATTACCGGACGGAACGGTAATCATAATCTGAAATTCTTTATCCATGTTCATCAGGTCGCCGAGTATTTTATAAACTCTTTCATTATCCTTTGTTGACGTTAGATTCAGCTGCTCCATATAAAACCTCCGACTTTTTTCATTGCCTATATCTGAAAATCCAAGGCAGATGCCATTAATTTCCAAATACTGCTATAGTCTATTATAATGGAACATTATTTGAGTATTCAACCTTAATCCATCGCACGACACGAAAATCCATTTTTTTTCAAACGGTACAGTGCTTTGGGAATGGCTGTGGGGGCGGCTGACGGCTGCTGTAGGGATAAAATTTCCGGCTGGAGCATACCATCAGATTTCACTAATGAAATGGGCAAAGAACATCAACCGAACGGGGCGGAAACAACGGACATCCTGTCCTATGTTTCCTAAAATTGCCATCCATGGCAATTTTCCCCTGTGCTATGACCATTTCATAAGTGAAATTGCTGATTGTAAGCAACAGCCGGAAATTTTATCCCTACAGCAGCCGTCAGCCGCCCCCACAGCCATTCCCAAAGCTCATGCCGTTTGAAAAAAATGGATTTTCGTGTTATACTGTTTAGATTTAGGCCACGCCCTCTAATGCGACAGCATATTTTCAATAAAGATTCCATATCCCTTTGTCGAATCCTGAACGAGTACATGGGTGACAGCACCTATGATTTTTCCGTCCTGAATGATGGGCGAACCGCTCATTCCCTGGACAATGCCTCCTGTCAGGGATAACAGTTCTGTATCCGTAATTCGGAGAACGATCCCTCTGTTTACGTTATCATTGTCCAGATGGATCTCCATAATTTCTATATCGTAACGGCTGGGCGTCCCGTCGATGCTGCAAATGATCTGGGCAGGCCCCCTTTTGATCTCCTGCTTCAATCCGATGGGAAGTGCTTCATTAGACACTGCTTCATAGATCTGGCCGTTACAGGTTCCGAAAATCCCTTCCGCCGTATTTTCCGTGATTTCGCCAATGATATTATCTTCATCATATTCAATATAGCCCGTCAGTTCCCCCGGCGCGCCATTACTTCCTCTTGTGATCCCTATAATTTCCGTATGATAGAGAGTCCCCTTTTCCAGTTCCATCAATGTACTCGTATCCACGTCGTTAATTCCATGTCCCAATGCGCCGAAATCCGCACTTTCGTTAAGATAGGTCATTGTTCCTACCCCTTGGGCGTTATCCCTGATCCACACGCCGATTTTATAGTCGCCGGACTGGCTGACTTCCGGCCTGACGCTCAGGGTAAGATCCTCCTCTCCCCTTCTCACCTTCATGATCAGTTCCTGTCCTTCGCTGTGCTTTATTTTTTCCATAAAATCACTTTTTCCCGTGACCTCCTCATCGTTGACCTGGGTAATATAATCCCCTGATTTCAGCACATACTGGGCTGGGGAGACTTTCTGCCCTTCTTCTCCCGTAAAATCCCCTACCCCGATTACAAGCACCCCCTGGGTCTTTACATAAATACCTATGGGGATCCCCGCCGGAGTAAGGGTTCTATTCTGGATGACTTGTACATCTACCGTTTTCAGCGGTATGATACCAAATAATTTTAAATCAAGAACATATTTTTCAATAGCGTTCGCCTTGATCGTCACCGGTTTCCCCAAATCTATATGAATGCTGTCCCTCGGTATATTCGATTTTGTAAATCCGCTTACTTCTACAGCTTCCTTATAGATTTCCCCCGATGCGGGAACCTGAAAATCCAGCGTCTGATCCACGCCTGCTTTTATCTTTATATTGGAAGGCACTTTTCTCCATAAGGAAAAATAACAGGTAAATACTAAAGCGGCAAGACTTCCGGCTAACGCAACATATAAGCACGTTCTATATTTTTCAATACTGCTTTTACCATTTTTCTGATTTTTCTTTTTATGGCTTTTCCTTTTCAAGTTTTCACATCCTTTCAAAAATCTTCTTTAGTATGTGAAAAACTTAAGGATTTTAATTTAGTATACTTTTGGCAAAAGCATTATTTCGTATTTTTGGCCAATGCTTTCATTTCTCTTGCATTCTGGAGCGCTGCTTCCGTAATTTCCGCGCCTCCAAGCATTCTGGCCAATTCCCTTAAGTCGTCTTCTTCCGATATTTTTTTGATTGTTGTAACCGTCCGGTCTTTTTTAGCGCTTTTTTCTATTAAAAAATGAACGTCCGACATGGCAGCGATCTGGGGAAGGTGGGTAATGCAGACCACCTGGTGGTTTTTCCCAAGAATTCCCAGCTTTTCCGATACCTTCCATGCGGTTTTTCCGCTGATACCCGTATCGATTTCATCAAAAATAAGAGTCTGGATATCGTCCTTATCCGCCAGCACCGTCTTAAATGCCAGCATAATCCTGGACAGCTCTCCTCCGCTCGCCACCTGGTTCAAAGGCTTGGGCGCTTCCCCCTTATTCGTCGATATTATAAATTCTATGTCATCGTACCCATCGGAAGCCGGCATTTCCGGACAAGGATTTACCAATATCTCAAAATGCACCTCTTCAAAATTCAGTTCCCGCAATGCCTGTTTTAATTCCTTACCCAGCTTTTTCGCGCACTTTTTCCGTATATCGGATAATTTGCCGCATAGCTTTAACAGTTTTTCCCTCGTCTGCCCAAGCCGCTGCAATACCTCATTCCGGTATATTTCATAATTTTCCAATATATTTAGTCTTTCTTCTCCATGGGTTTTATATGCAAGAACTTCCTCTATATTTTTTCCATACTTTGATTTTAAATGATTGACTAAATTCAGACGCTCTTCCGTCCTCGCAAAATCTTCCCCGTCAAACTCAAGCCCGTCCATATAGCCGGAAGCTGCCCGGTTAAAATCTCCCAGCAGATTATCGATATCCTGGAGCTGCGCCTCCAATTCCTCCAAAACGCTGTCATAAGAAGAAACGCTCTTCAACTCTCTCAGCGCCCGGCCGATATATTCCCCGGCGCTTTCCCCTTCGCCATATCCGGTCATATGGCAGGCGCTATATACAGCCTCCTTGATCTTTCGGCTGTTTACCATCTTATGGTAAAGCTGTTCCAGTTCTTCGTCTTCTCCCGGATTCAAATTCGCCTCTTCAATTTCCTCCACTTCAAACCTTAAAAGCGACGCTTCCCTTTCTCTCGCCGCCTCATCTCCGGTATTCTTTTCCAGTTCTTTTTGAAGTTCCGTAAATTCTCTGTAGCATTCCCTGATCTCATCCTTTAATCCGGCGGAACTTTCTCCTGCATAATCATCCAGTATTTCTTTATATTTTTTCTTCTGTAATAAAGTCTGATGTTCATGTTGTCCATGGATATTGATGAGGACGCCCGCGATTTCCTTCAACTGCTTCGCTCCTGCCGTTTCCCCGCATACTTTGCATACGCTCCTGGACGGCATAATCCTCCTCTGGATAATCAGCGTATGATCCTCCTCCGGAAAAATATCCATTTCCCTCAGCCGCTCCTCCTGTCTTTCATCCAACTGAAAAACCAGTTCCACCAAAGCATACTCCGCGCCGTCCCGTATCAGGTCTTTATCCGCTTTTGCTCCCAAAGCAAGATTCACGGAACCTATCACGATGGATTTGCCGGCGCCGGTTTCGCCCGTCAAAATGTTCAATCCTTCTTCAAAAAATACCTCTTCCTCGTCAATTAACGCCAGATTTTTTACATGTAAGCTTATTAACATCTTTCCACTCCTTATGTGTTCCGGGCAAAAATCTAATACACATAAATTCTTAAATATCCATCATCTTATGGATTTTATCCATAACGATACGGGTATCCTCTACCGATCGTATCGCCATCATAATCGTATCATCCCCCGCAATGGAGCCCACGATTTCTCTCATTTTCATAGCGTCCAGCGCTGCCGCCACCGCCATCGCCATTCCTGAAACAGTTTTGATCACAAGTATATTCTGCGCCATATCCATAGAAACAAAACCGTCTTTCAGCACACGAATATATTTATCTCCCAAAAAACTGTCATCCTGCTTCAGCACTACATATTTCTGTCTGCCGTTTCCCGTAGGAACCTTGGAAAGCTTTAATGCCCTGATATCCCTGGAAACGGTCGCCTGTGTCACCTGGAAGCCGGCTTCCTTCAGCTTCTCCGCCAGTTCATCCTGCGTCTCAATATCATAGTTTTCAATTAATTCAATAATTTTTCCATGTCTGCTCTTTTTCATTGCTGTTTGTCCCCCAATTCCGCTACAAACTTTTTTATTCCGCTGTTACTTCTCAAACGCTCAGTTTTCTATGCAATATTTCCAAAAAACTTGCTTCGTTCAATTTCACAATACCGGTGGTTGTTTCCGCCCTTTCGATCACCACACGGTCTCCGGTATATAACATCACATTATGGCTTCCGTCAAAACTTACCTCTACCTGTTGGACGGCCTCCCCTCTTCCCGCTCCTATCTCCACCTCTATCTGGTCTTCCGGCGCAAGAATAATGCTTCTTGTATTGAGCGTATGAGGACTGACAGGCGTTATCATGATAAGTTCTGCCTTTGGTTCCACGATCGGTCCTCCCGCAGAAAGGTTGTACCCTGTCGATCCCGTAGGAGTCGCCACGATCACGCCGTCTGCCTGATATTCGTTCAAAAACTTCCCATTGACATAAATACGGAAGCGGATAATCTGCAAAGACCCGCTTCTTGTAATAGCAATATCGTTTAAAGCGCTGGCTTCCTCTGTTTCATATTGTGGGATGCCTTTTTCCTCATGCCTCTTGATATGTATCTTTCCCCTGACGACCCTGCCGTTCAGCATCATCCTCTGCTCCACCTCGTATCTGCCTTCCAAAAGCTGATCCAAAGCAGCATCCATCCCCGTTTCTTCTATTTCGGCCAAATATCCCAAAGTCCCCAGATTGATCCCTAATAGAGGAATATCCCTTTGGATAATATCTCTCGCCGCCTGCAAAAGCGTACCGTCGCCGCCCAATACGAGAATACAGTCCACATCTTCCGGTATTTGAGCAGCATCCGTGTATCCATACTCTCTTTTCATTTCCTTGACCTGAACGGTACACTTTTTATGATGTTTTTCCAAATATCGTTCGATCTCCTTTGTTTTTTTCAGATCGCTGTCTTTATGTCCGTTTGTAATGATGTAAAAATGCTCCATTCTCTTATACCTGTAACGTTTCATGGGCTTTTTCCACAATACCTGCGGTCAGCCCTTTCATTTCCTGTTCCTGCGACAGCCCGCATTTTCCGCTTATCACTCTTTCTAATTCCCGCTGTGCTTCCGCTTCCGTCATATGTTCCGTTTCTTCCGGTATGCAATCCTTTTTCTGCAAATATAACAGATATTCTATATTTCCTTCCGGCCCTTTGATGGGTGAAAAATCAAGCCCTTTTACCAGAAAACCGATGCAGTCTGCAAAATCTATAATTTTATCAATAACTTCCCTGTGTATTTCCGGCTCCCGGACTACGCCTTTTTTTCCCACTTTATCTTTTCCTGCCTCAAACTGGGGCTTAATCAGGCATACCATCCTCCCCGAATCCTTCAGCAGATTTCTTGCCGGAATCAATATTTTAGTAAGGGAAATAAAAGAAACGTCTACCGAAGCAAAATCCAGCCGTTCATCAATATGAGCCGGAAGCATGTAGCGGAAATTTGTCTTTTCCATGCAGACGACTCTTTCATCCTTTCGCAGCTTCCAGTCCAGCTGTCCATGCCCTACGTCCACGGAATATACCTTCGCTGCACCGTTTTGCAGCATGCAGTCGGTAAAACCGCCGGTAGAAGCGCCGATATCCATGCATACCTGATCCTGAAGCATGATCCCGAATCCGGCCATAGCCTTCTCCAGTTTCAGTCCGCCCCGGCTGACATATTTTAACGTACTGCCCCTTACTTCAATCTGTATCTTTCCGCTGTCGAAAGAAGTTCCTGCCTTATCTTCCCTCTGTCCGTTCACGAACACACTGCCGGACATAATAATTGCTTTCGCTTTTTCCCGGGAAGGCGCATATCCCTGCTGTACCAAAAGTACATCCAATCGTTCTTTCACCCTAACCTCCATGCCGCAGCCGCAGCAAGTATTTTCTTTTTGATCGAATCCGCATCTATACCCAGTTCCTGCCTCAATATGTCCACATTTCCATGTTCCACATATTCGTCAGGGATAGTAATCGACAGCAATGCCTTCCCCCTGTCCTCTAAAAACCCTCTGACTCTTTCGCCATAACCGCCGCTGGCAACATTTTCCTCCATCGTCACAAAAAGTTTGTGATCTTCTGCCGCCGCTTCGATCAGTTCTTCGTCCATCGGTTTTACAAACCTGGCATTCACGAGAGAACAGGAATATCCTTCTTCTTTCAGCAGTTCCCGCACCTGGCATGCCGTTTTCACCATGCTTCCCACCGCCAGAAGGCAGATATCCTTTTCCTTATAAATAAATTCACTTTTTCCATATACGACCGGTTCTCTGTATTCTTTCAAACCGTCGTAAGCTTCGCCTCTCGGATATCGTATCGCTATCGGCGCGCCAAAATCTACCGCAAATTTCAGCATATCCGAAAGCTCCCATTTATTTTTCGGTGCCATAATATGCATATTGGGAATAGATGACAAATAGGAAAGATCAAAAATTCCCTGATGTGTCTCTCCGTCGCTTCCCACCAGGCCGGCCCTGTCAATAGCAAATACTACAGGTAAATTCTGAATGCACACATCATGCAATATCTGGTCATAAGCCCGCTGTAAAAAGGAAGAATAGACTGCCACGATCGGTTTTAGCCCTCCCGCCGCCAGCCCGGCCGCAAATGTCACCGCATGCTCTTCCGCTATGCCTACGTCAAAAAAACGGTCGGGATACATATTACGAAAACGCTTTAGTCCGGTTCCGTCGGGCATAGCTGCCGTAATCGCTACCACCTTCTCGTCCCTCTGCCCCAGCTTCGTCATAACGGTAGAAAAAATATCCGTGTAATTTGCCTTCGTTCTCGGATGGACAGGAAGCCCTGTCTCCACGACAAAAGGTTCCGCCCCGTGAAATCTTGCCGGATGCCTCTCCGCTGGCAGATATCCTTTTCCTTTCTGCGTCTGCACATGAATGAGTACCGCCTTTTTTACCCTTTTCGCTTCATGGAACACCCGCACCATCTGTCCGATATTATGACCGTCCACAGGACCCAGATAAGTAATCCCCATATCCTCAAAAAACATTCCTGGAATAACCAGCTGCTTAAAACTGTTTTTCGCGCGGCGGATGAATTTTACCATCTGATTGCCGTATTTTGGCATATCTTTGAGCGTATTGTATACACCATCCCGCAGATCCAGATATCCGTCCGCCGTCCTGACATTATTTAAGTATTTGGATACACCGCCTACATTTTCCGAAATGGACATATTATTGTCGTTCAACACAATAATATAATTGGTATCCAGCCTTGCCGCATTATTTAACGCCTCATAGGCCATTCCTCCCGTCAGGGAACCGTCTCCTATGACTGCCACTACCGAATGTTTTTCCCCCCGCAAATCCCGCGCTTTTACCAGTCCGAGGCCGGCTGAAATGGAAGTGGAACTGTGCCCGGTATCAAAAGCGTCGCAGTCGCTTTCTTTTCTTTTCGGAAAACCGCTCATTCCTCCGTACTTCCTCAGATTTTCAAAACCGCTCCGCCTTCCGGTCAACAGTTTATGGGTATAGGACTGGTGCCCCACATCCCATATGATCTTATCTTCCGGAAGGTTTAACGCAAGGTGCAGCGCCATCGTCAGCTCCACCGCCCCCAAATTAGAGCCGAGATGCCCTCCCGTAACGCTGATCTTTTCAATCAGAAACTGTCTGATCTCCTCCGCAAGCGCGGCAAGATCTTCTTCCCTCACATTTTTAATATCGTTTACCTGGCGAATGTTATCCAATAGCATAGTCATACCTTCTTCCCTTTGTTTCCGCAGCTTAGGCTCCACGGCATATCTTTCCGTCCGCCGTCAATGGACGCCTTATTTTTCTCTTGTTATTAACCTGCGAATCAGCTCTTCCAAAAACGCATTTTCCCGTCCAAAAGAGGATAAGATAGCAAGCGCCTCCTCTGAAAGCCTCTCCACCTCTTTCTTTGCCTCTTCCATCCCCCACAGTGTAACATAAGTCATTTTTTTATTCTTCGCATCGCTTCCCGTCTCTTTGCCAAGCGTTTCCAGGCTTCCGGTCACATCCAGAATATCGTCCTGGATTTGAAAAGCCAGCCCTATATTATAAGCACATTTTTCAATTCTTTCCACTTCTTCCTCTGACGCTTCCGCCAGAACCGCCCCGACCATCATAGCGCTTTGGATCAGGGCAGCCGTTTTATGCTCGTGAATAAAAAGAAGCTGCTCTTCCGTCGCCTCACTTTCCTCATTCTCCGCCTCAATATCGGCTGTCTGTCCCCCTATCATTCCATAAATACCTGCCTTCGCGGCAAATATGCCAAGCGCTCTGGCTATTTTCTTCATTTCCTCTTCGTCCCTGGCCAGCCTGAAAGCTTTGATCGCAGTTTCAAATGCAAAGTTCAGCAGACCGTCTCCTGCCAGTACCGCCATCCCTTCTCCGTAAACTACATGCGTCGTCTTCCTTCCTCTGCGGTACTCGTCGTTATCCATACACGGCAAATCATCATGCACCAGAGAATAGGTATGAACCATTTCGATAGAAGCCATAAAAGGTTCTACCACCCGGCCTTCTCCCCCAAACATTTTATAAGTTTCCTCCAGCAGCATCGGCCGCAGCCGCTTACCGCCTGCAAGAACACTGTAGTTCATTGCCTCTTCCACTTTTTTCTGGTATCCTTCTTCCTTCGGCAGATATGTCCCGATCACCGCTTCAATTTTCTCTGCCTTTTCTTTTCGTTCCATGTCAAAATTCATCTGTTTCTCCATCCTCGCTAATTTTTAATACTTTCTTTTCCACCTTGTCTATTTTATCGCTGCAGAATTTCAAGATCTCCATTCCCTGTTTATACTCTTTAAAAGCATCCTCCAGCGTAATATCCTCCGCCTCCAGCCTGGCAGCCGTCTCTTCCAATATTTCAAAGGCTTCTTCCAATGTCAGTTCTTTTCTTTTTACTCCCATTCCATACTCTCCTTGTCCAAAGTCTTTGCCGTAATGATTCCGTCTCTCACATGCACCTTCAAGATTTTTCCGGTTTCGACCCGCCGTATGCTGGCCACTGTCCTTCCTTCTTCATCGGACACATAAGAGAATCCTTGTTTTAATTTATCCAGGGGCGACAATCCTTTCAGCCTTTCTATAAATACTTCCAACCGATGCCTCTTTGCCGTAAGGGCATCCTCCATCGCCTTTTCGATTCGTTCCTCCAACTTCAAAGCATAAGTTCTTTTTTCCCTGATCTGCCCCGCCGGGCTCAAATACTTCAGTTTTAATCCAAGATTCTCCAGGCGTCCCCTGTACATATCCAGTTTATTTTTAAAAAGCCGTTCCATCGTATATTCATACTCTCTCAGCATTTCCTCAAACTGCCGGTATTCATATACTGCCAGTTCTGCCGCCGCCGATGGCGTAGGAGCCCTCAGATCCGCCACATAATCGGCTATCGTCGTATCCGTTTCATGCCCTACTGCCGAAATAATAGGAACAGAGCAATCGAAAATCGCCTGTGCTACAGCTTCTTCATTGAATGCCCATAGATCTTCGATAGAGCCGCCCCCTCTGCCTACGATCATTACATCCACCCCGAACCGTTCCAGCGTTCGTATTCCCCTGACAATGGAAGGAACCGCTTGTTCCCCCTGGACGATGGCGGGATAAAGCACGATCTGCACATAGGGGTTTCGCCTTCCGGCTATATTAATAATGTCCCTGACCGCCGCTCCGGTAGCCGCCGTTACCACCCCGAGCTTTTCGATATATCTGGGAATCGGCTGCTTATAGCAGTGATCAAACATCCCTCTCTCTTCCAGCTCTTCCTTCAGCCTTTCATACCTTTCATAGAGAAGTCCCGCTCCATCCAAAACAATCTGCCTTGCATAAAGCTGGTATTTTCCGTCCCGCTCATAAACATCCACAGTTCCGCCTACAACAACCTGTTGTCCTTCCTTCATCCGAAAAGCAAGACCGGAACGGTTTCCCGCAAACATTACGCAGGAAATCGTTCCTTTCTCATCTTTCAACGTAAAATAAATATGCCCTGAAGAATGATATTTGCAGTTGCTCACTTCGCCTTTTACAAAAAGCGACTGCATCATAAAATCCTGTGTAAACATATTCTTTATATAGGAATTCACTTGTGTTACCGTATATACATTCCGCATCATTTTTTTGCCTGTATTCCTATGCAAATTTGGCAAGAATCCCGTTTACAAACGCAGGGGAATTTTCCTGTCCATATTTTTTTGCCAGTTCCACTGCCTCATTGATCGCTACTCCGGTAGGAATCTCGTCATCATATTGGATCTCATAAACAGCAAGCCGAATAAGGGTCAGATCTACCTTACCCATGCGGGTCGTATCCCACCCTTTCGCCGCCTTATTGATCATATCATCAATAGTCTCCAGCTTGGACTCAATATCCTCATATTTGGCGATAATATACTGCTCATCTTTTTCGCCCGCCGTATTTTCTTCTTCCTGAAAAAACAGTTCTTCCTGCTCCGGCATATCTTCCTTTTTATTAAATTCCACGCGGAAAAGCAGTTTAAAAATCTGTTCCCTCAATTCTCTTCTTCCCATAGTATGCCTTATCCTATCTGTCTTTCTGCATATTAACGCCGGCAATGCGAATGTTTACATCCGATACCTCAAGCCCCGTCATATTCTCAATGGCGCTCTTTACCCGCTCCTGTACCTTGCGGCTGGTGGTCGGAATATTATAGCCATACTCCATAATTAAAGCCAGATCAATTCTTACTGCCTTTCCTATTACATCGACTTTCACGCCTTTTTTCAGGCTTTTCACACCCACCTTGCTCATGATCTCATGGGTTATATTTCCAGCCATGGCCGCCACGCCGCTTACCTCCGTAGCCGCTATTCCTGCGATCATGGCCACTACATCATCCGCGATTTTTACCGTTCCCGTATTTTCATCCGCCTCCATAACATATGCGTTTCTATCCAATTCCTTTTCCATTCGATTTCCTCCATTCAAGGTTGTTTGTACTTCGCCTATTTCCATATATAATACCAAAATTTACGGATTTTGCATAGACCTTTTTACAGCCAAAAACTTAAACTGAATTGCTCCGCATTATCCGCATACGCAATCACGCCGTCCGGGCTGTCCAGATAACGGAAAATTTCCTGTTCCTCAATCAAAGCTTTCTGCATCTGCAAGTACACGTCCTCCCCGCTGCATTTTAAAGTCACATACGTTGTTCCCTTCGCATATTCCTTCTCAAAAAGCTCCTCCAGCATTTTCGCATCCACCGAAGTAAAATAAGCTCCCTCTCTTACGTAATAATTAGCTGCCATGGATGTGCATTCCGGCAGTTCCACCACATGGTCTATCGTATGAGTCCTTTCCAACTGCCGTGTCGTTACGCACAAATAGTCATAATTAATTGTCGGCAAATGTTCTCCTTCATATTCATCGCTTTCCCCGGATTCTTCCATCTGGTACGAGGCATCTCCCCAAGTCGGGTCTACATAATAATAAGAACCGTCTATCCTGACAAGGTTCCATGCATGTCCTTCCCCCTCTGACACGCTTCCAATCACAAGAGTCGAAGATATCCCCAATTTATTTAGAAGATATTGAAATGCTTTGGCATAGCCCTGGCAAACCGAACGCCCATATAAAAACACCGAGCAAAGATTCTGGTTATCCGGCGCTTCCGCATCGTATTCCGTATGATTGATGATATACTCATACAAATACTTCACCTTTTCATATTCATCCGCTCCCGGCGGAAGGCCAGACAGGCATTCTTCCACATAAACGTCTATTTTCTCCTGCCTTTCTCTCTGCTCCGCCTCATCAATCGGATAAGTTCCGGTAAAGGTTATCTTCTTCAGTTCCTCTCCTAATGTGTATTTCGTAAACGTATATCCGTCCACATAAAAAATCTCAGGATGATCGTTCAACACACATTGAAATATCTTTTCTATTCTTTCCGTATCTCTGCCGGTGAGGCGCACTTCTTCTCCCCGTTCTCTCAATATCTGCAAAATCTCCACATAAGTCAGCTGCTCTTCCGCATTCAGACAGTCGAAACTATAATTCCCCTTTTGCCCTGCCAGAAGACCCGGAATCGTTTCTCCGGAAAGCCCTACGGACAAACGAATGGAATCATCATCTTTGTCGCCCGTCATAAGCTCCGTCACTTTTTCTTTGCCTGAATCGCTTTCCTTTGTTTCTTCTGCCGGTAGATCCTGCCGTTCTTCCTCTTCGGTTTCATAAACCGCTGCCGGCGGCTCTTCAGGACTTTCTGACTCAAAGGTCCTGCCGCATCCATTGCTCCACGATCCCATAAGAGCTATTGCAAGGAAGAACAAAATTATTTTCTTTTTTCTCTTCATATGACTCCTCCCCTGCTTTATTCTCCCATCCCTATCCGCTTTCTGTCAGACAGTTCGTTCCCATCGTGTCAATTACGTCCGAATTCTGCCAATACTAACCCTTCATTCCGATCCAAAGTCATACCGATGCTCCATGCATTGACAAATAACAGCAGCGGATTTCCTTTCATATCTTTTACTTTTTTCATATCGGAAGTCCCCGTCAGCCTGGAAATATCTAGCTCTTTATTCTCCACCCATCTTATATGCTCATAAGGCAAAGGCTCCAAACGTATCTCTACATTATATTCGTTCTCCAAACGATATTTTAATACATCAAACTGAAGCACCCCTACAACGCCGACGATAATTTCTTCCATCCCTGTATTAAATTCCTGGAAAATCTGAATCGCACCTTCCTGCGCGATCTGAGTGATTCCTTTTACAAACTGCTTTCTTTTCATCGTATCCATCTGCCGAACCCTTGCAAAATGCTCGGGGGCAAAAGTCGGTATTCCTTCATACCGGAATTGTTCTTTCGGCATACAAAGCGTATCGCCAATAGAAAAAATGCCCGGATCAAAAACGCCGATAATATCGCCGGCATAAGCTTCTTCCAGAATTTTTCGTTCGCTGGCCATAATCTGCTGCGGCTGGGAAAGACGCATTACCTTTCCTCCCTGCACATGCTTTACCTCCATGCCAGCCTCATACCTGCCGGAACATATCCTCATAAAAGCAATCCTGTCTCTGTGCGCTTTATTCATATTAGCCTGGATCTTAAAAACAAACGCTGAAAATTCCTTCTCCACCGGATCAATCACTCCCACATCCGCCTTTCTCGGAAGAGGAGTTGTCGCCATTTTCAGAAAATGCTGCAAAAAAATCTCCACTCCGAAGTTTGTCAGGGCAGAACCAAAAAAAACCGGCGTTAATTCCCCCGACCGTACTACTTCCAAATCAAATTCGGCGCTGGCCCCATCCAGCAGTTCAATATCTTCGTCCAGTTTATTTTTCAATTCTTCCCCGATATATTCCGACAGCTTGTCTGCCTCTTCCGCCGGAATCACCGTGGTTTCCCCTTCTTTTGTTCCCTTCTGCGTATCGGAATAGGTGCGGACGCATTTCTCCTCCCTGTCATAAACTCCCCGGAAGCTCTTGCCCGAACCGATCGGCCAGTTCATAGGGCATGTTGCTATCCCAAGCTCCCTTTCAATCTCATCCAGAAGTTCAAACATATCCCCCGCATCCCTGTCCATCTTATTGATAAACGTAAAAATCGGGATTTTACGCATCACACAGACTTTAAAAAGCTTTCTTGTCTGAGCCTCCACCCCTTTTGAAGCATCGATCACCATCACGGCAGAGTCCGCCGCCATCAGTGTACGGTAAGTATCCTCCGAAAAGTCCTGATGCCCCGGCGTGTCCAAAATATTAATGCAAAAATTGTCATATTCAAACTGTAAAACGCTGGATGTAACCGAAATACCCCTCTCCTTTTCAATCTCCATCCAGTCGGAAACCGCATGTCTGGCCGTCGCTTTTCCTTTTACGCTCCCTGCTAAATTAATCGCGCCCCCATAAAGCAGAAATTTTTCCGTCAGTGTAGTTTTTCCCGCATCAGGATGCGAAATAATCGCAAAAGTCCTTCTTCTATTTATTTCCTGTGTATGATCTCCCACTTATTTTTCCTCCTGTGTTCCAAAGTCATCCTTTATCGTAATTATCTTTGATATCCGGCACGGAGAAATAAGGGCTGGATGCCGTTGAACCCAGAATTGCAATACATTCAGTCCGGCATACCGCTGCCCATGCTTTCTCTTTGCACCACCCATTAGCATTACCTGTCACCAACCTCCAGATCAATGACCTGCTTGCGCATCAGCGCAATTCATTATAACACATGTCACCAACCGACAGGTTGATGACCTGCTTGCGCATCAGCGCAATTCATTATAACACACCTGCTGTATCAAATAAACTCCTATCTTTATTCTGCAGTCATCGTACTTATAATGATCGTTTCCGGGGAAACTCCTGTTTTTCTTATGATGATATCTTCAATCTGGGCTCTCTGCGCTTCTGACAGTTCCGCAGCGTTTACCACTACATCCACACCTTCCTCGCTGATGCTGACTACCACATCAGAAAAACCTTTGGATTCCAATAATATTTCGGCAGCCGTTTCCTTCTCCGCAATATCCGTAATAGAGATCATGTTATCGATCGCTTCCTGCTTTTGGGTCTCCGTAATATTGGCGTTATTGATAATTTCCATTAGCGTCTCTTTGTTTTTTGCCCTCGTCTGTTCCTTGAGCAGTTTTGCGCTGGAAAGGGAATTCATTCCCGAGGTGGAAGTAAATACTGCTTCTCCCGGCACTTCGCTGTCCGTAGGTGTAGTGCCTTCCACGTTTTCCGCCATTCCTTCATCCAAATAGTTTTCCGCCAGATCGGTGATATCCGTATCCAGGCTTTCGATATCCCCGTAAGCGGACGGCTGCATGGTATCTTCATCCGAAATATCCATCATTGCCGCCATCTCTTCGTCTGATGTTTCCATTGTCACATCATCCGTCAATACGATGCTTCCGTCGTCATTGACCACCGTATCGCTGTCCACCGTCATGATCTCCTCATCCGTTACTTTCGTACCTGCAAAATTCAGGTATCCTGCGACCGCAATCATAATTGCCAGTGCGGTAATCATAATCTGATTTTTTTTAAGCATATTTTTCATGCCATTTCTCCCCTTTTCCTTATTCGGATTTCATTTTTACTATTTTAATTTTATGTGGCTCGATATCAAATAATGCCACAATCGCTTCAGTTATGTTCTTCCGTACTTCCTGTCTGTCTCCCCCCTGCGCAACCACGACTACGCCCTCCACTACCGGTTGAAGCGTTTTTACCACATACGGACAGGCGCTTCCGTCACTTTCCTTGCTGTATACCGTCTCTTCCGTACTCCCGTATTCGTTCACATTCCTGCTTCCGCCCTCGGAATCGTTTTCCACTGTATTGCTTCTCGTAACAGGCATATCCTTTTCCACCACCAGTTCCTTAGAAGCGCTTACAGTAATCATAACCTTAACTTTCCCAGCCCCTTCCATTACAGATATTGCCTGTTCTAATTTATTCTCCATATACCTCGCATATTCCTCTGTTTCATCCTTTTTTTCTATTTCCATGCCTTCTTCGGAAAATATTCCTTCCTCTCCATCACTGTTGTCCTTTATTATACCCGAAGCATTGTCCGATAATCTGTACTCACTTGTTTTTCCCTCTTCCTTTTTCGTCTCCGGCATCGCAACGATCATTAACAGAATTCCTGCCAGAATACAGATGACAAACTGGTCCTTTCTCATTTTCCCGCCTTTGGGCAGCAGCCTCTTCTTTATAAATATCCCTTTTCTGTTTTCTTCTTCCATAATCCTTTTCCTCATTCTTCCCTGATTATGATATATGCCTCATCCGTATTTAAAATAGAGCTAAATGCCTGTCTCATAGATGCATGCTGGCCGGAAAATCCATCTTCCCGTTCCTTTCCATTTTCTCCAACACTTTCAATCTTTATCTTTTCCACCGCGATTCTTCCCTTTTCTTCCTCCCCTTTTTGTATCACAACTTCCACTCCCGGAGGATCACCTCGCATTTCTACTCCTTTTATTGCATATCCATATTCCCCCGCAGCAGATGCCAATTTTTCTTCGATTTCTTCTTCCAACGCCCGGGAAGCCATATCCTCTTCTTCCGATTCCCATACAACATCCCCCGCCCGTTCTTCCAGTTCCTGACGGAACTGCTTTGCTTCCTCCCATATCTTCCCCATTTCCTTCCCAAGAAAAATTTCCCCGAACGGTATGGCAAACTGCGCCAGCACCATAATTCCGACCAGGAGCTTTAAATACTTTTCATATGATTTCCCCGCTGAAAAATGCAGAAAAGTATGGGCGCATATCATAAAAATCCCGATCTGCTTCATAAACTCCAAAAAAGAAGAACCCATGTGAGCAACCACATCCTTTCTGTTATCTGCCTGTCGTATACGCCACAATAGCTATCGTGATCATAAATAAGGAAACTGCCGTAAAAGCAGCTTTAAAAAGCATCAGGCTTCCATCCCCCACCCTGTCCGTACACCCTGAGACCCTTTTATCACTGACGATCCCGACCAAAGCCGCGCTCCCTTTTATTATGCCGGCTATCAACAGCAGTTTTGCCAGCGGGATCAGACAGACTGCCAAAAGGAGCAGCAGGAGCAACAGCCCGATACTGTTTTTAATCAAGACCGCCGATCCAATTACCATCTCCGTCACTCCTTCCGCCAGATTTCCAATGCCCGGAATCGCTCCAATCGCCTTTCTTACCGCCGAAGTCCTGAGGGAATCCAGAACGGGGGCAATCATCGACTGAAACAGGCTCAGCGATGTAATCGCTCCCATTGCTACTTTCATCACCGCCCCTATTCCTTTTTTTAAAAAATCCAGCAAAAGTGTCAGCCTTTCCTCCGCCCAAATGCCATTCATTAAAGCGAGCAATACATAGCTGTAAATCAGAGGAATCAGAAAAGAAAAAATAATCTTCTCCACTCCATATGCCAAAACCAGCGTAAACTGGTAATAAACAGTCCCCGTTACCGCTCCCGTCGCCGCTCCTACCGCTATAAAATAAGTAGGAATAAACATTTGGATAAACAGCACGATATTCCCCACCGCCTGTCCCGCAATATCCGCCGCGGCTAAAAAAGCTTTCATCAATACCGATATCAGCAGCAAATACAAAAAATAAAAGCTGATATCCGCGATCTGATGGTTTTGGAACACGTCGGAAAAATTGGCGAACAACGCGGAAACGATCCCAAGTATTAGAATGGATGCAAAAACATTTTTCATTCCGGCAAGTTCCGAGACCAGCTTTCCCTTTATTCCGTCCCACAAAATCTCTGCCGCCTCTATAATTTTTCCTTGCACAATGCTTTTCCACACGCCTTTCATATCCAGCTCATAACCGGGAAAAAGTTGATCCATCCCCTTTTCCACCTCGCCCATCCCATATTGGTCCCATGTACCCGCAAGATCGATTTCGAAAGCGGCTGCCTGTACCGGCTTGTATGGAATAAATGAAACGGCAAAAACAAGAAAAATAATAATCGCTATTCTTTTCATCCAGCAATCTCCTGTATGCTCCCTATGATGGCAAGCAATATAGGCATCCCTGCCGCCAGTACCGACAGCTTGCCAAAAGTCTCTATCTGCCCGGCAATCGAAGAATAACCCGCATCCTTGCATATACCGGAACAAAATTCGCAAATATAAGTGATTCCTATGACTTTTAACAGAATGCGGAAGTAAACCTCTTTTCCCCCGATATACTGTTCCATTTCCTTCATGCTTTCAAAAATAGAAGAAATACCGGATACCGCAAAGGAAAAAATGAGCAGACAGACCGCAAAACCAATATAGAGGCCGAATTCCGGTTTATGACTTTTAAACTGCAGAGCGATCATAACGCCCGCCACTCCCAGCAGACCGATCCTCAGTACTTCCATACGCACCTCCTACAGTTCGAACAGGTTTTGAATCATAACGAACAGATCATAGATATATGGCACGATCCATGTAAGGACGAGGATGAGCCCTGCAAGGCTGATTAAAAACGCATGCTCCTCTCTTCCGCTATGTTTTAAAATCTGGCTTAATATCGTAATTAAAATGCCAACCGCCGCAATTCTGAATATCAAACTAACGCTCATACCGTTCCCCATTTCCGTATTGTTTTTGTATCCGCCTCCGCCGTAAAATATTTCTTCTACAGCAGTATAATAGCAAGCACCAGCCCTCCCATTATGCTAAGGCTCATGACCACCTTACACTTATCCGTCATATCCTTTTCCATTCTCTTTATGGAAATATCCAGCTTATATATATATTGCTCCACAGCCTGTATCTGCATCTTCTCATCGGCATATCCGATACAGCTTCCAAAATCTAAAAAAAGTCTTTTATCTTCCCCGGCAATGGACAGTTTCCTCATGCATATGTTCATTTGCCTGTGCCAGATATCTAAAAACAACTCCCCATGATCGGCCGTCATTTCTTCCCTGACGGCAAACAGCGCGCTCCGATATGGTTCCCCTGTCCTGTTCCCTATTCTAAGGCATGCCTCGGGAATGGGCGCCTTGCTATAGGCAATCTCACTTTGGAACATCTGGAAGATCTGCCTGATCCGGTACAAATCATCCAAATTCTTTTTCAGCCTTTCTTTCGCTGACCATCCGCTTCCTATGCATCCCACCATCAAAAGAACCACCCCGGCAAATCTCAGCATATCCGGCAGTCTCCATGAAAAATCGCCTTTATTCCATGTTTTCCTTCCTTTTTTTCAAGAACAATATATCTGGAAAAAATCTTCTTTTCCTGAACCCCCATAAATAATTCCTTTCCCATAACATCCTCCAGCGAATCCCCATGTACTGTCGCGATCATCCGGCTTCCGCACTGCAAGGCCCGGCATACCGCCTTAATATCTTCGCCGCTCCCCAGCTCATCCACCGCCAATACCTGGGGAGACATCGAACGGATCAACATCATCATGCCAAGCGCTTTCGGGCATCCATCCATAACGTCCGTACGTACGCCGATATCATTCTGCGGGCACCCCATGTAGCAGCCCGCGATTTCGGACCGCTCGTCCACCACAGCTACATTCATCCCCCTCCCATAGCGGTTCCCATCCGATATCTGCCTTACCATATCCCTGAGAAGAGTTGTCTTGCCGCAGCCCGGCGGAGAAATCAGAAGGGTATCCTGTAACTTTCCATTTTCGTAAAGATAAGGCATGACGGAGTCCGCCGCCCCTTTTATTTCATGGGAAATACGTATATTCATAAATTGAATATTTTTTATATTCCGTATTTTTCCATTCTCTTCCAATATGGCCTGCCCTGCCATTCCGACCCGGTGCCCGCCCGGAATGGTCAGAAAGCCCTGCCTGATTTCATCGGAAAAAGCATAAACGGAATAATTGCAGATATGGTTTAATACCGCTTCCATATCCTGCTCTGTCATCTTGTCCGCCTTTTTTATATCGGAAACCAACCGTCCGTTTTTATCGAGGAAATATTCCTTTCCTCTGATCATAAGAATGATTTCCCTATGCGCCCTGAGACGGATCTCCCATAGCCCGTCCGCCTCTTCGGCTGCCTCTCTCCATTGATCCCTCATATAATCCGGGAAAATGCGCAGGATTTCCATACTTTTTTTCATTCCTATCCCCCGTACCAGTCAGATTTGCCTGTCCATTAGTTCCTATCTCAATATATGAGGCGTTGTCCAAGTTATTCCTAAATTTTTGTATCTAAAAAAATACATAGAGTTTTTCTCTTTTTATAGACAACAAAGGGTAAAAATGGTATTATATTTTCAAGAAACAGTAATCATTATTATTATTAATATAAGGAGGTATTTGTTATGTCGAATTCAGCTCAAGTTGATAATCTGGTAAATTTATTGGATGGATATGCAGAAAAAGGAGGACATCATCTGAACGTAAACGTTCTTAACAGAGATATGCTTCTGGACGCTCAAAAACATCCTGAGAACTATCCCCAGCTTACGATCCGTGTCAGCGGCTATGCCGTTAATTTCATTAAGCTGACTCCTGAACAGCAGGCAGATGTAATTAGCAGAACATTCCACGAAGCGATTTAACCCCCTAACAAATTGCTTCTTCTGTAGCAGAACAATGGACAGTGTGGCAAACGCACTGTCCATTGTCTTATTTAAGAAAAAAATCCGGAAACCAAAATGATCTCCGGATTTCTTTTTTATTTTATTTATTCAACGCTTAAACGTTAGGCAGCTGTTTTATTTCTGCGCTACATCCTTCATGGAAAAGCTGAGCCTTCCCATCTTATCTTTTCCAAGGCACACTACCGTCACTTTATCGCCCAAGGTAAGTACATCTTCCACTCTGTTGATTCTTTCCCTGGATATTTTGGAAATATGAACCATTCCTTCCTTGCCCGGCGCAAACTCTACGAAAGCACCAAATTCTTTTATGCTGACTACGGTTCCTTTGAAGATCTGTCCTTCTTCAAAGTCTGTCGTAATAATCTTCACCATTTCCACGGCCTTGTCCATCATTTCCGTATCCGTACCACAGATAGATACTTTTCCGTCGTCCGTAATATCGATTTTTACGCCGGTACGGGCAATGATCTCATTGATGGTTTTTCCTCTCTGGCCTACCACGTCTCCGATCTTTTCAGGATCAATCTGGATGGAAACAATCTTCGGCGCATACGGTCCCACTTCTTTTCTCGGTTCCGCAATGGCAGGAGTCATGATCTCATTCAGAATGTACTCTCTGGCTTCTTTTGTCCTCCTGATCGCTTCCTCTACGATAGGTCTCGTCAGACCATGAATCTTAATATCCATTTGGATTGCAGTAATACCGTCATGGGTACCGGCTACTTTAAAGTCCATATCTCCAAAGAAATCTTCCAACCCCTGAATATCCGTAAGAACGATATAATCATCATCGGTTTCTCCCGTCACTAGACCGCAGGAAATGCCGGCAACCTGCTTTTTAATCGGCACGCCCGCCGCCATCAGAGACATTGTGGAAGCACAGACAGATGCCTGAGAAGTCGATCCATTGGATTCAAAAGTCTCGGATACGGTACGGATCGCGTACGGAAACTCCTCGTCGGAAGGAAGCACCGGTATCAGCGCTCTCTCAGCCAGAGCCCCATGTCCTATCTCACGGCGTCCCGGTCCTCTGCTCGGTTTTGTTTCGCCTACCGAATAGGAAGGGAAATTATAATGATGCATATATCTCTTATTCACTTCATTTTCATCCAGCCCGTCGATCCTCTGCATTTCGGACAAAGGCGCAAGGGTTGTCACCGTACAAATCTGTGTCTGCCCGCGGGTAAACATCGCGGAGCCATGTACTCTCGGAATCAGATCCACTTCTGCAGCCAGCGGCCTGATCTGGGTGATCTCACGGCCATCAGGACGCTTGTGGTCTTTCAATATCATTTTGCGGACTGTCTTTTTCTGATACTGGTATACCGCTTCGCCCAGCATTCCCAGCCACTCTTCGTTTTCTGCGAAAGCCTCTTCCAGTTTTTCCGTGATCTTTCTGATATTTTCCTCTCTTACCTGCTTTTCATCGGTAAATACTGCCTCTTCCATTTCTTCCGGAGAAACGATCTTTTTGATTTCCTCAAACATTTCCTCCGGTACGGCGCAGCTTGTATATTCATGTTTTGCTTTTCCTGTCTCCGCTACGATTTTCCTGATAAACTCTATCAGCGTCTGATTGATTTCGTGAGCCATGTAGATCGCTTCCAGCATCTTCGCTTCCGGCACTTCATTCGCTCCTGCCTCAATCATAATTACTTTTTCACTGGTAGATGCGACAGTCAGGTTCAAATCCCCTACTTTCCACTGTTCCTGGGAAGGATTCACGACAAATTCCCCGTCAATCATTCCGATCTGCGTCATCGCGCACGGGCCGTCAAAAGGAATATCGGAAATACAAGCGGCGATCGCAGAACCGATCATTGCCACCAATTCCGGACGGCAGGACGGGTCTACGCTCATGACCATATTGTTTAAAGTAACGTCATTTCTATAATCCTTCGGAAACAGCGGACGCATCGGCCTGTCGATGACACGGCTTGTCAATACGGCGTTTTCCGACGCCTTTCCTTCTCTCTTATTGAACCCGCCCGGAATTTTTCCTACGGCATATAATTTTTCTTCATATTCCACGCTTAAAGGAAAGAAATCAATTCCTTCCCTCGGTTTTTCGGAAGCCGTCGCCGTACAAAGCACGGTAGTTTCTCCATACTGCATAAAAGCACAACCGTTCGCCTGCTTCCCCACTCTGCCGATATCGACTTTTAACGTTCTCCCGGCAAGATCCATTGTAAATGTCCTGTAATTGTTCTCCATTAAATTTCTCTCCTTCCTGTCTTCCCATAACCATGAGGAAAAGGCGGACAGCCTGCCCTCTCAGCCTGCATCCGCCTTCTTAACATCCACTCATTACTTTCTGATTCCAAGTTTACCAATTAAAGTACGGTATCTTTCAATATCAACTTTCTTAAGATAGTCCAAAAGTCCTCGCCTCTGGCCAACCATCTTAAGAAGCCCTCTTCTTGAATGATGATCCTTCGGATGATTCTTTAAATGCTCCGTCAATTCCTGGATCCTTGCAGTCAATACTGCGATCTGAACTTCCGGTGAACCGGTATCACCCTCGCTTCTTGCATATTCCTTGATAATCTCTGTCTTTTTTTCCTTCGAAATCACTGTTATTCCTCCTCTTTTTTCTTACACCGGATACTAAGAACAGGTCGGAGTCGTCCTATATCCGAGTATCGGCCAAATTTCATACTTGCTTATTCTACCATAATTTCCATTCCGTGTAAATACCCAAATTCATTACGGCAGCACTCTTACTACCTTCGCCGGTGTCCTATAATTATAATTAGATATCTTAATCCCTGTTTTCGGGCTGCTGGCATGAACTACCTGGCCTCCGCCGATATACAATGCCACATGGTTAATGCGCCCGCCCTTTGCATAGAAAATCAAATCGCCCGGCTGCGCCTCCGCCATGCTGATCTTCCTGCCGGCGTTTGCCTGGGAACCGGAAGTTCTCGGCAGGGATATTCCGTATTTTTTAAATACGCTCAGAACAAAACCGGAACAATCCGCTCCTTTTGTCAGGCTGGTTCCTCCCCATACATAAGGATTCCCTATAAACTGCTTTGCATATTGGCAAAGATCAACTCTCACATCCGATACGCCCTGCCCATACATCAGTTCCGTTAATGTAATGGCGGAACCAAGTTTTTCCTCTATTTTTACAAATTCTGCCGAAACGTAGTTTTCTTCATCATCTATCATGATCTTTACCCAATCGTCCAGCTCCTCCACTACTTCCAGTTCTTCTCCGCTTGGAACAAGCGTAATGACTTCGCAGTCCGTATTCGGCTGTTCTCTTACTTTTAAGCTGGTCGTATTTACAACCGCCACTTTGGATATTTGCTCCATGGCGCGTTTCTTCGCCTCCCAGCCGTCTAAAAGAAATTCACTTTTTACATATCCTTCCACTTTTCCGGATCTGATATAGGTCCATTCCCCTTCTTCCGATATCAGCTCGCACGCCGCATTGCTTGGAAGCTTTCCTATCAGTTTGCCGTCCTCCGCAGGTACTTTGCGTATATTCAGATTATCGTCCACATTGGATATTCCAAGATTCGTATATCCCCACAAAGCGCCTTCCGCCTGTCTGGCCGCCGACTTGTACTCTTCCACCGATTTCTCCGACTCCAAAAGAGCTAACGCTCCCACTGGTTCTCCAAACGCTTCTTCGATCGAATGATTGGAATCTTCCGATAAGTTTCCGTTTTCCGCCGCATGTACGGTTCCTCCGCCTGTCATTAATGCTCCTGCTATACATAATACCGCCATACCTGCTAATTTATGTCTCATAGAACAACCATGCCTTTCTGTCATATATTACAAATTTATTACATTTATTACAAGGTTATTATAACAACAGAATTCCCGGCTGTCAAATAAAAATCCACGGAAATTTCAGGAAATTCCCGTGGGTCTTCTATTACGATTGAATCGTCTGTTCATAAATCTTCTATTCACTACTCTTCTTCCGGATCTGCATTCAGAATCGAAAAGGCAATGTTGGTGGCATGATCGGCCACTCGTTCCAGCCCTGATACGATATCCGAAAACAGCATACCCGCCTCCGGGCTGCATTCGTTCCTTGTCAGGCGTCCTACATGCTCCTTCTGCAGTTCTCTTTCCTTCTCGTCCACCGCATCTTCCAAATGCATAATATCCTCCAAATGTTCCTCCGTACCGCTGGAAAACATTTCTACGGCAAACTGTATCAGCGTATTGACCATATCCACCATTTCTCCGAGGCCTCTCTGCGCTTCCTTGCTGAATCCTACGCCGGTGCTGATGCGCTGCTTTGCGGAATCCGCAACATTCTCCGCATGGTCGCCGATGCGCTCAATATCGTTTACCACATGGAATAATGCACCGATGCTCTTTAAATCTTCGATCGGCAGGGTCGCCTGATTGATCTTCACGAGATAATTGGTAATCGCATGGTTCAAAAAGTTAATATTTTTCTCCACTTCATAGACTTCTTCAATATCTTCATTATCCAGCGTAATAAGGGCATTCATGGCACGGTTTAAATTCTCTGCCGCGAGTGAAGCCATTCTTTCAATCTCTTTCATTACTTCCACAACTGCCGTTGCCGGATTAAATACCACTTTTTCCCCTATGTATTTCAACTGGAAGCTATCCCTGTAGCCCACCTTCTTATCATCGCCCGGCACAAGCACATATGTCAGTTTGACGATCAGATTGGAAAAGGGAAACAGCACGATTACCTGGAAGATTTTAATAATCGTATGCGCGTTCGCTACA
This sequence comes from Lachnospiraceae bacterium 28-4, assembly GCA_000403275.2. Lineage (GTDB taxonomy): Bacteria > Bacillota > Clostridia > Lachnospirales > Lachnospiraceae > Kineothrix. The sequence continues at coordinate 897,151 of KE159598.1, read as the reverse complement.
AAGCGTCCCGCATTGTTGCCCGAAATCGACATGATTCCATCCAGCACCTGATTCATTCCTATCATCAGAATAATATACAGAAGCGCCGTGCCGATGACATTGAAAAGAAAATGAATCATAGCTGCGCGCTTCGCATCCTTTTTTCCCGTAAGGGATGCCAGTACCGCAGAAGCACAAGCTCCGATATTACAGCCAAGGATGATGAACAGGCTGATGGGAAGGCCAAGCAATCCTTCGTTCGCCATAAGAAGCACGATACTTACCGTTACCGAAGAACTCTGGATAACTGCCGTCAGCACAGTTCCCATCAATACGGCGAGCAGCGGGCTGTCCAGCGATTTCAACAGATTCATCACTGCCGAGCTGTCTTTCATCCCTGCCATAGCTCCCGACATGCTGCTCAAACCCATGAATAAAACACCGAAACCGACAATCACCTCTCCGATCTTTTCCGCATTCTGTTTTCCTTTGCCCAGCATCATCGTCAGCACTCCGGCAAGCAAAAATACCGGCGCTGCCTCGGACAGATTAAAAGAAACGAGCTGGGAAGTGATCGTAGTACCGATATTCGCCCCGTAAATAACCCCGGCCGCCTGATATAAGGACATCAGCCCTGAGTTTACAAAACTGACTACCATCACCGTACATGCGGAAGAAGACTGGATAATACCGGTAAAAATAATTCCCACGATCAATCCGGTAAAACGGTTTGTCGTAAACACTTCAAGAATCGACCGAAGTTTTGCCCCCGCTACTTTCTCAATACTTTCGCTCATGACCGTCATTCCAAAAAGGAACAGTCCCAGCCCTCCGGCCATCGATAGTATAATCTCCACATTCATAATTTTTCTATCCTTTCATTTGTACACCCGTATGAAAAGCCATCCCTTCTTCCATATCCTTCATCATCTGTTCTTTTAATTCCGCTTTTCCATGAAACTTCCGCTCCGGGCGCTTAAACCTCAGAAGCTTTACTGTGATTTCTTTTCCATATATTTCTTCCTCAAATCCATAAATATAAGTCTCGGCTCCTATCTGTTCCTTTTCGCTGACCGTAGGCTTATAACCGATATTCGTGATTCCCTTATATTTTTCCCCGTCTATCCATACTTCCGAATAATATACTCCGTTCGGCGGAAGCAGCTTGCCAGGTTCCGGCAGAAGATTTACCGTCGGCATCCCGATCGTCCTTCCAAACCGTTTTCCATGCATTACCGTTCCCTTTATTCCATAAGGCGCTCCAAGCAGCACCTTTACTTCCTCCATATTTCCTTTTTCCACTTCTTCCCTCACATAAGTGGAACTGATTTCTCTTCCGTTATAACATACTTTTTCAACCAGCTGCAGTTCATATCCGCCGAAGGCTTCCATTGATCTGAGAAGCATATAATTTCCCGCGCCTTTCGCCCCAAAGGATACATCCGCTCCCGCCGCGATATAGGCTGACCGCATTCTGCGGACGAGTACCTCTTCGATAAAATCCTGCGGGTCCATCGCCGCCGTTTCATAAGTCAATGGAAACTCGATCAGAATATCGATTCCCATCTCCAAAAAAGCCGCCCTTTTTTCTTCCCTTGTCATCAGTTCTTTTACGGAAGACATTCCGAACAAAACGGCGGGAGGCGGATCAAAAGTAAATACCACGGACTTCAATCCCTGCTTTTTCTGTTCCAGTATGCAGCGGAGCAATTTTTGATGTCCCAGATGGATACCGTCAAATTTGCCCACTGCCACGGCGCTCTTTTCTTCTATCCCAAAGTCTGTCGTACTATGAATGATCTGCATCTGCTGTTAATTCTCCATAAACATTTTCACCGGCAGAAAACGCCCGTCCTCCGGCCTGTATTTATAAATGCCATAGAACCTGCCTTCCTCATTATACACCCTGACTTCTTCCTCCGGTATATATTTTTTGCCTTCTTTTACCATATTCCGATAAAAAGCGTTGCCATTATCAATCAGTTTCTGGTATTTCCGTTCCACCGTCGCCGTCCCATACTCCGCGAATACCGCGTCCACCGGCAGAATACTGTCCTGCAAACTCCCCTCATCTCTCCGCCTCTCGATCTCCGAAAGCCGGAGCGCATTCTCTGCACAAAAAATGCCCGCTTTTGTTCTCTCCAGCGAAACCATAATGCCGCCGCATCCTAGTTTCTGTCCGATATCATGGCAAAGGGTTCTGATATAAGTTCCTCTGGAACAGGCAACCCGTATGGAAATACAGGGAAGAGCCATTTCCTCTATTTCCAGATCGCAGATCCTGACCATCCTTGGACTGCGTTCTATCTCTTTTCCTTCCCTGGCAAGCTGGTACAGTTTCTTCCCGTTCACCTTGATCGCCGAATACATCGGAGGAATCTGTCCGTATTCACCCAGAAAAGACATAACCGCCCCGGCGGCCTCTTCTTCCGTCACCTGCACTTCGCTCTGTTTCAATACTTTCCCCGAAGCGTCCTGGGTATCCGTTTCCTTCCCAAGCAACATCTTTGCCCGGTATTCCTTATCCGTATCCGTAAGCATACCGCACAGTTTGGTGGCGCTGCCGAGGCAGACAGGCAGGACGCCAACCGCATCCGGATCCAAAGTACCGGTATGGCCGATTTTTTTTTGTTTCAGGATGCCTCTCAACTTTGCCACCACATCGTGGGAAGTATAGCCGGCCTCCTTATATACATTTATCATTCCGTTGTACATCTGTTTTTCTCCGCTGTCCGCCGGATCATTCCCTGACGGCCTTCTTCAGCTGCCTTTCAATATGTAACGTCAGATTATTTACCACATCGTAAAATGTACCGTTCATCGTACATCCTGCTGCCCTCTTATGTCCGCCGCCGCCAAAGTATACAGCAATCTCCGCCACATCCACTTTGCCCTTGGAACGCAGACTCACCTTATACTCCAGCACTCCTGTCTGATAGGTAAAAATCGTGCATTCCACATCTTTTGTCTGATTGAGCTGGCTAACGATCCCCTCCAGATCCTTCGCATCCGCATGGTAAAAATCCAAGGTTTTCTTTTCTATTCCGCTGACGATGCATTTCCCATCCATAATAAGAATGCTTTCCAGGAGAGCCCGCCCCAGGAGAAGCGTCTGCACATAAGTTTTCTCATAAAATGTCCGGTCTATGATCTCTGAAAAATCAAATCCGAAAGCAACCAGTTTGGATGCGATCGCCAAAGTTTCCGGCGAAGTGCTGGAATAGCGGAACACTCCTGTATCATGCACAATCCCGATATAAATTGCTTTTGCAATTTCCACATCCAGCTTTTCTTCCTCTATCGCACGAAAGATCAGTTCGCTGGTAGAACTCGCGTGGGGATCGATATAATTGACGGTTCCACATCCTTTGTTACTGATATGGTGGTCGATATTGACCGTCTTTCCTGCACGGTCAAACAACGGCTGTGCCGCGCCCAGCCGCTCCTTCACCGTATCCAGCGCAATAAAAACGTCAAAATCCCCGTCATAGCTTCCGCCTTCCATCACGTCCGTACGGATCTTATCGATATCCTTTATGCAATGAAATACTTCCGACGGACGTTCCAAAAACAGTTCCACCGACTTTTCAGGAAATACCTTCCTCAAATACAAGTATAGCGCCATGCATGCCCCCACACAGTCCCCGTCGGGGCGGATATGCCCGCCGATTCCTATACTCTCCGCGTCCTTTACAACTTCTTCTATTTTCATTCTCCGCCTCCGTTTACTTCATTGATCAATCTGGACATATTTACGCCGTAGGCAATGGACTGATCCATAATAAAAGTGATTTCAGGCGTATTGCGCAGGTTCACTTCTTTCGCCAGCTGATTCTTAATATAACCCGTCGCGCTCTTTAAGCCTTCCAGCGTATCCTTCTGCATCCCTTCTTCGCCAAGAACGCTGATCCACGCTTTGCATGTTTTTAAATCCGGCGATACTTCCACCGCCACCACGGAAGTCAACGGGCTGATACGGGGGTCTTTGATCCCTCCCCGTATAATTTCCGCCAGCGCCTTCTGCACTTCCCCGTTGATTCTCGTATTCTTTATGCTGTTCTTTCTCATAAATAATATATACTCCCTTATTTCTTCCTATCTGGGCACTTCTACCATAATATATGCTTCTACAATATCCAATTCCTGCATCTGGTCAAAGCCGTCAAATACCAGACCGCATTCGAAACCGGCCTTCACTTCCTTTACATCGTCTTTGAAACGTTTTAAAGAACTGAGCGCGCCCTCATAAATCTGCTCGCCTTCCCTTGTAATACGTATCTTGCAGTCGCGTTTGAATACACCATCCAAAATATAGGAACCGGCAATATTACCCACCGCAGAAGCTTTGAATATCTGGCGCACCTCCGCATGGCCGACAACTTTTTCTTCGAAAATAGGATCCAGCATCCCTTTCATGGCTGCTTCGATATCTTCGATCGCCTGATAAATTACTTTGTAGAGCCTGATATCCACGCCTTCCCTCTCGGCAACCGTTTTTGCCATGGCATCCGGCCTTACGTTAAAACCGATAATGATCGCCGAAGACGCGGAGGCCAGGGATACATCGGATTCCGTAATAGCTCCTACGCCTCCATGAATGCATTTTACGACTACTTCTTCGTTGGAAAGTTTCAGCAGACTTTGTTTTACCGCCTCCACGCTTCCCTGGACATCCGCCTTGATGATCAGGTTCAGTTCCTTCAAATTGCCCGCCTGGATCTGTGTAAAAAGATCGTCCAGGGACATCTTTGATTTTGTATCTTCCAGCATTCTTTCCTTGTTTTGCGCTAAATATGTTTCCGCATAGGATTTTGCCGTTTTATCGTTTTCATGGGCAATAAATACTTCTCCTGCACTGGGTACATCGGAAAGGCCTAATATCTCCACAGGCGTAGAAGGCAATGCCTCTTTCACCCTTCTTCCCTTATCGTCGATCATCGCCCTCACTTTTCCGTGGCTGGATCCCGCAGAAATGAAATCTCCCACGTGAAGCGTACCTTTCTGAACCAGTACCGTTGCCACAGGGCCTCTTCCTTTATCCAGTTCCGCTTCAATAACAAGTCCTCTGGCGCGTCTCCTGGAATTTGCTTTTAATTCCAGAATTTCCGCCGTAAGAAGAATCGTTTCCAACAACGTATCAATACCTTCGCCGGACTTTGCGGATACCGGTACAAACTCCGTGCTTCCGCCCCAGTCTACCGGAATCAGTTCATATTCCGTCAGCTCCTGTTTTACCCTGTCAATATTCGCATTGGGCTTATCGATCTTGTTCACCGCAACGATGATTTCAATACCGGCAGCCTTGGCATGGTTAATAGCCTCTATTGTCTGAGGCATAACGCCATCATCCGCAGCTACGACGAGAATCGCAATATCGGTAGAATTTGCCCCTCTCATCCTCATCGCAGTAAACGCCTCATGGCCCGGCGTATCCAGGAAAGTAATCTTCTCCCCGCCGGCCTTTACCGTATAAGCGCCGATATGCTGGGTAATCCCGCCAGCTTCTTTATCCGTGACATTCGTTTTCCGGATCGCATCCAGCAGGGACGTCTTTCCATGATCGACGTGTCCCATAACGCAGATAACCGGCGGACGTTTTGTCATATCTTCTTCTTTTTCTTCTTCTTCTTTCAAAAGTTCCTCGATAACATCAACCTTTTCTTCTTTCTCACAAATGATGTCATATTCGATCGCAATATTCTCCGCCTCTTCAAAGGAAAGTTCCGAATTCACAGTAACAATCTGTCCCTGCAAGAACAATTTCTTGATGATCACGGACGGCTGCATCTTCATCTTATCCGCCAGTTCCTTGATGGTCAGGGAGTCGGGAACAACGATTACTTTGATCTGCTCTTCCTTTGCCTCTTCCATCTTTTTCTCAGGCTTAATAAATCTTCCGGCTTTATTCTTGCCGGATATCTTCATGTCGTCCTCTTCATAGATCAGATCTTTCTTGGAACGTTTATCTTTTTCCTGACTGATTCTGCGTTTTTCCTCATCCCTATGCTTCTCCTGATCTTTGACAGGGTTCTCCGGCATGAATCCTTTAGGAGCCGCAGGCTTTCTGAATCGATTGTCCTGCCCTCCATTTCCCCTGTTAGGGCGCTCATTATTTCCACCAAACCGGTTATGATTCTGGCCGCCAGCATTACCGCGCCTATCCCCTTGATTACCTTGATGATTTTCAAAAGGTCTGCGATTCTGGCCATCCGTCCTCCGTCCGTCATTCCTATTATTGCTCCTGTTTTCATTTCTATTCTCGCCTCTGTTTTCCTGCCGCCGCTGCGGTTCCCCGTTTCTCGGTCTGTCCTGTCCTTCCGGTCTGCCGCTCCGTTCCGGCCTCTCCTGTCTTTCCGTCCTGAAATGATCCGGCCTCTTTGCCTGTTCCTGTTCACGGCTTGCCACAGGCGTGCCAGCCGTCTGTTCCGGCCTGGATGCTTTTACCTCAGGTGCCGGCTCCGGCCTTCTGTTTTCCGTCTTTGCCGCCGGTTTCTGATCTCTCTTCGGCATATTGTTATGGGCAGGTACCATAGTAACAGGGGGCGTAGGAGAAGGAGGCGTCAACGGTTTGACTGGCCGGTAAGGCGCCATCTTCTCCTGTTTGTCCTGTCGTCCATAATTCCCCTGTCTCTGCCCGCTTGCCGCCTGAGGTTTTTTGTCTCCTGCCGGCTTTGGCTTTTGCCCCGGCATCTTGCTGTTATGAGGATTGCTCACAAAAATTATTTTTTTCTTCTTTTTCGGTGCTTCGTTTCCCGCTCCTCCCTCTTTCGTCATCGGTTTCTCCTCTTTCATCTCCATTTTTTCGGTTTTTTCTTCTTTCTTTTCCGGTGCCTCCGGTTTATTCTTCTTAAAGTGCGTTCTTACCAAAGCCGCCGCCTCTTCTTCAATGGAACTTTGGGCCGCTTTTACATCAATTCCTTTTTCCTGCAAAAAAGCTATTAGTTCTTTGCTCTGTTTATCTAATTCCTTCGCAAGTTCATGTACTTTCATTTTCGCCATGCTCACTACCTCCGTCTTCTTGTTCAACCGCTTCCAACTGCTTTTTTATGGATCTTGCAAACCCTTCATCCGTAACAGCCAATACCGCCCGTTCTTCTTTTCCCATGGCATGACCCAGCTCTTCCTTTTTTCCATAACGGAATATAGGCGCTCCATAGAAACTACACATGTTACGAAACATTTTCACCGTATTATCCGACGCATCTTTGCTCACAATTACCATTGCGGCCCGGCCGCTTTTTACCGCCTTTTCGGTAGCAAAGCTTCCGCTCACCGCATTTCTGGATCTTACTGCCAGTCCGAGCAATGAATATATTTTATTCACCTTTTTCAAACTCCTTTTCCAGATTATCGTATATCTCATCGGGGATACTCATTTTCAGAGACCGTTCCAGCCCTTTGTTCTTTCTTGCCTTTTTCAAGCACTCCCTTTCCATACAAAGATACGCGCCTCTCCCGTTTTTCTTTCCTGTCATATCCAGGATGATGCCATCCTCCGCTGTCTTCAGGACTCTCATCATCTCCTTCTTGCCCTTCATCTTTGAACATCCGACACATTGCCTCAAAGGGATCTTCTTTGCCATACGCTCCTCTTTCCCGTTATTGATTATTCGCTCCATGCGGTTTCGTCCGCTTCATCTTCCACCGGCTCCTCTTCCATGATTCCTTCTTCATCCAAAGTCTCTTCCTTCCCGGATGTTTCCTCTTCGAATGCCCCGTCCTGCGCCGCTTCTTCCAAAGGCTCTTCCGAGAAACCGTCTTCCGCGTCAAACTCTTCTTCGTATTCTCCCTCTTCATACTCATCATAGTCTTCCAGATAATCCTCGTAACGGAAGCCCGGAGCATCCTTGGCCTGAGTCTCGCTCTTAATATCTATTTTATAACCGGTCAGCCTTGCTGCCAGCCTTGCATTCTGCCCTTCTTTGCCGATCGCCAGGGACAACTGGTAATCGGGAACGACTACTTTCGCCGTTTTTTCATCCGGATCCGCAAATACGGCAACTATCTTCGCCGGAGACAAAGCATTCTGAATCAAATTCCCCGGATTTTCATCCCAGTTGATGATATCGATTTTTTCTCCTCTTAATTCCTCCACGATCGTGTTGACCCTGGAACCGTTAATGCCTACGCATGCCCCGACCGCGTCCACATTGGGATTGTTGGACCATACCGCCATTTTCGTACGGCTTCCCGCTTCTCTGGCAATACTCTTTATCTCCACCGTACCGTCTTTGATTTCCGTCACTTCCGATTCAAACAAACGCTTCACCAGTTCCGGGTGTGTACGGCTCACCAAAATGCGCGGGCCTTTCGGCGTATTTTTCACTTCCAATATATAGACCTTAATTCTCTCCGTAGGCTTGAATGTCTCTCCTTTTACCTGTTCGCTCTCATTTAAGATACCGTCCGCCTTCCCGAGATTAATGCTGATATTTCTTCCCACATAACGCTGTACGATACCGGTCACAATATCTTTTTCTTTCTCATAATATTGATTATAAATAACGCTTCTTTCCTCTTCACGGATCTTTTGCAGAATAACGTTCTTCGCATTCTGGGTCGCAATACGGCCAAACTCTTTGGACTTAATCTCTACATGGATAATATCGCCCGTCTGTGCCTGTTTGGATATTTTCAGGGCATCTTCCAAAGATATCTGAACGCAGTCATCTTCTACTTCTTCCACTACTTCCTTTTCCGCATAGCATAAGAAGTCACATGTCTCCTTATCGATTTCGACCTTTATGTTATCGGACTTTCCAAAATGATTTTTACAAGCTGTGATCAGGGAGTTTTCAATGGCCTCAAATAAGGTTTCTTTGCTTATTTCTTTTTCCTTCTCTAAGATATCCAACGCTTCCATCAATTCTTTGTTCATTTCCTTCTTTTCCTTTCTTCTTTTCCTCGTTAAAAATCAAGCGCTAATCTGATTACCGCAATATCCGCCTTTGCAAAAACCAGTTCCCGGCCTTCCGCCTCTATAGTGATGGAATTTTCATCATATGTTTTTAAAACACCGCTAAATTCCTTGCAGTTATCCACCGGCTTATATGTTTTCACTTCCACATCTTCCCCCAGGCTCTTTTCCAAATGTTTATCCTTTTTCAATGCCCTTCCCAGCCCGGGACTGCTCACTTCCAGGATATAGGCATCCTGAATAAAATCTTTTTCATCCAGCGCATCCGACAAAATCCGGCTCACCCGTTCGCAGTCGTTGATATCCACGCCGCCCGGTTTATCGATATATGCCCTCAAATAATAGTCGCTGCCTTCCCTTACATATTCCACGTCATAAATTTCCACGCCCGCCGCCTTCGCTATGGGCGCAAGCAGCTCTTCCGTTCTGCCTTCATATGTTTCCTTCCTGGACATACTCCCACCGATTCCTTTCCCCATATAGTTTTCATCCCCGCAAAAAGAGTGGACTCGCAAGTCCACTCTGATTAACGGTAACATATTATCTTCTTATTACTATAGCACCGGCAGTTGGAAAATGCAAGAAGAATTTTCATGCTGCTCCTTGTCCGGGCGTTGCCTTATTATCTGTTATTTATTCAGTCTGTTCCGTATCCGGTTCCACTTTCAGTGAAAATCCTTCATAAATTCCAACCGGCATATCTTCACCAAAAGAATACTGCTCTATTGTTTCTTTTTCGAATCTATATACCATAACCAAATCCTTTACAGGATCCACTATCCAATATTCTTTTACTCCAGCCGTTCGATATTTAAAAAGTTTTGTATAATAGTCCATATACTTACTGCTTTTCGAAACAATCTCAATCACCCAATCCGGCGCTCCATTGCATCCCCTGTCTGTTATTTTATTCTTATCGCATATTACAGATATATCCGGTTCTACATAATTTTTATCATTTTCATTTAAAAATACAGAAAACGGCGCAGGAAATACTTCGCATTCTCCATGATTGTGCTGAATATAGTTTCCTATTTCCCTGTCAAAAAAATGTACCAATCTTTGATGTTTTGTATTCGGCGGAGCCATAGCATAAAGCTTTCCATCAATTAACTCGGCCCGTTCCCCGTCCGGCAAAGCATAAATGTCATCTATCGTACAAATATCTTCTTTTCTCAATGTATCTATCACTTTCACCTCCAAACCTGATTTTATTATATCTGATAATCACAGAATATACAATTACAATATAAAATAACATCCAAAACAGCCGATACAATAAATGAAAGAAAAACAGGCGTCAATGAAAGGAGGTAACTTATGACCGATATGACACAAATGCTTCATTCCATGGAAAACGCCATGAGACTGCAAAACCAGGCCAAAGCGGAAAGAAGGGCTGAAAAGGCAGCAAAGGATAAAAAAGAATTCCAGGAAAAGCTGATGCGCGCCGCCTCCAGCGACATAGAACTCAGCGGCACCGCCTCAAAAGCGAAGGGTTCCGAGGACGCCGTTCAGCGGGACCAGCTGATCGGGCTTATGATGGCAGGTTTCTAACATCTGCAGAAAGATTGGGGAAAATATCTCTATTCTCCCCAATCTTTCATACTGATATTCATATCCACATCGGTGTCGATCCCGTTTACCTTCCCCGTGGAACTATATTGCCAAACGCTGAATTCATAAGGAAAATACAACGGTGTCCGGTAATAGGCAAACCACTTCTCGTACTCCTCCAACTGTTCCAGATCTACCATAAGCATAAAGGTCTTCAAATTGCCATAAATCATCGGCACATAGCCCGCCTCCCTGATACGGTCGCAAAAAGCGATACATACATTGGTCCAGTCTTGTTTCCCCATATTTTTCGTGCGGGGATTTTTCGTCGTTATTTCTTCCACATCCAGAACGATCGGATACGAAACATCATAATCCTTCAAATTTTCTAAGACAAATTCCGCTTCCTCGACGGCTTCTTCTTTGTTCAACGCCTGTGTGAAAAAATAAACGCCCACATTGACGCCGTTTTCCAGCGCTCCCTCCATATTATCTTCATAAGTTTCATCCAGCATCAGTTTTCCTTCCGTCGCTCCCCGTATTCCCAGCCGGATAAACGCATATTCCACGCCGTCCCCCGCCACCTTCTCCCAGTCGATCTCCCCCTGGTACCTGGAAACGTCGATTCCCTTTTTCGATAAAACTTCTCCGTCCGCCATGTATTCCAAAATATCATCTTCATTCATGACAAACTGATCCTCTATGTATGAATGATGCCTGATCGTATCCAGAACAGGGAAAAAATAATACCGGCTGTCAGCCGCAACCACGATCTCGCCCGGATAAAGTTCCCGCAGCATGGCGGAAGTTCCCTCGCCGTTCTCCATCATCGTCTTTACCCTTCCTAGAATATCTTCCTCCTTCTGTCTGGAAGCATCCGAAACCGCGGCGTTGATCATATCCGCTGTTTCCTCTTCCGTATATAATACGGTGTTGTTCATTTCCTCCACATATGCCGCCGCTTCGCTGATCTCCGTTTCCAACAGCCTGTTTTTTATCACCAGAAACAGACAGCCCGTCAAAGATCCAAGCGCTATGATACACAAAAATACCGGCAGGGCGATTCCCCGCCTTCTCCTTCTTTTTCTCCTTTTTGGCGGCATCCCCTCACCCGGGAATGTTTTCCCCGAAGGATAACTATGTAACTCCTCCCGATCCATATCCTGGATAAAAATATCATTGGTATTTCTATCATTCGTATTTCTATTGGAATAATCCCTGTGCTTCATCTGCATCCCCGCTTCTTTTCATCCGCCGTAACTTATCACATATTGCATACATTCCAAAAGCTATATTTTTTCGCTGAAATAACTCTTATAGCCCTCCCCGAATATTTCCGTTGCGCTGGTAACAATCATAAAGGCGTCCGGATCTTCTTCCTTTACAATGCCTTCCACGCGTGGAAACAAAGGTTTCTTTACCACACACATAATGATCTTTTTTTCTTTTCCGCTATATGCCCCTGCGCCGCTCAAATGGGTAACTCCCACATCCAGATCCGCCAGCAGTCTGTCCGTGATCTTCTCCTGGCAGTCGCTGATGATATAAACCAGCTTTGCGCCGTCCCTTCCATAAAGGACAACATCCAGAACAACGGCCGTAACTACCACTGCAATTCCCGCATACAATGCGGAATCGATATTCCGAAACACAAATCCGGAAATGGATACGATGCACACATCCGTTATAAAAAACAAAACTCCTGTCTTTAAATGGGGAAATTTCAGTCGGAGACATTTAATAATAATATCGGTTCCACCCGTCGTCGCCCCTCTCTTGAATATCGTTCCAATGGATACCGCAATCAAAACGCTTCCTGCAAGAGCCGCCAGCAGAATATCATCCGTCGCCGCCCCAAAAGGTGCCAGAAGATTTGTAAACAGGGAAGTCATCGCGATGGCATAAAAAGTGGAAATAATAAAACGAACCCCGAATTTCCATACTCCTAAAAGAACAATAGGCACATTGAGCAGGAGTATAAGAGTTCCCGTTTCCAGCGGTATCGCACGGCTTAACAGAATCGCAATTCCGGTTACTCCTCCCGGAGCGAGATCATTCGGATCAATAAACAGGCTGACCGCCGCCCCATAAATCACCGATGCCAAGGTAATGATCATATAGTCCAGGGCAATTTCCCCGATTGATTTTTTCGTTTCCCTTTTTTTCTCATACTCCTGTTCGATTTTTACAAGATATCTTTCTTCCGCTGCCTGATCCGCTGACTTCTCTTTCATATACAAACTCCGGTTTCGTTTTCTGGATACTAACATAAGATTGCCATTCCCGGTATTTCCTATACCTCAAAAACAATCTTTCTATATCTATATATTCGTTCTGACTACCTTGGGCTGGTATCCGCTCTCATGCAGGGCGTCAATGATCTGCTTCTTATGTTCGGAGCCGAAGGCTTCCAGCGTAATGCGCAGCTCCACTGCCGCATTCCTGTTAATGGATACAAACTGGTTGTGCTCCAGCTTGATTACATTGCCGTTTTGTTTCGCGATCACATCCGCTACATGGCTCAGCTCGCCCGGCCTGTCGGGCAGAAGCACGGATACCGTAAAGATCCTGTCTCGGAGGATAAGGCCCTGCTGCACAACGGAAGACATGGTGATCACATCCATATTTCCCCCGCTTAAAATGGATACTACCCTTTTATCCTTTACGTTGAGATGTTTCAACGCCGCCACCGTGAGAAGACCGGAATTTTCCACAACCATTTTATGATTTTCCACCATATCCAGAAATGCGACTACCAGCTCTTCATCTTCCACTGTGAGAATATCGTCCAAATACTTGCATAGATAGGGGAATATCTTCGTTCCCGGCGTCTTTACCGCCGTACCGTCCGCAATCGTGCTGACATAATCCAATGTCATTACTTTTCCTTCTTTTATCGAGGCCTGGAGGCAGTTCGCTCCCGCCGGTTCCACGCCAATCACTTTAATTTTTGGATTCAGCAGTTTCGCAAGCGTTGATACGCCGGTCGCCAATCCTCCTCCCCCGATGGGAACCAGGATATAATCCACGAGAGGAAGTTCTTTAAAAATTTCCATGGCAATCGTCCCCTGTCCGGTGGCCACAGCCAGGTCGTCGAAAGGATGAATGAAAGTATATCCTTTTTCTTCTGCCAGTTCATAGGCGCGGCCGCATGCCTCGTCATACACATCACCGAACAGAACTACTTCCGCCCCATAGCTTTTCGTCCGGTTTACTTTGATCAGGGGCGTCGTATTGGGCATTACTATGACCGCCTTCACTCCGTGGCATTTTGCCGCATAAGCAACGCCCTGGGCATGGTTTCCGGCGGAAGCCGTAATCAATCCCCGTCTGCGTTCCTCATCCGTCAGAGTACTCAGCTTATAATATGCGCCCCGCACTTTATATGCCCCTGTAAACTGCATATTTTCCGGCTTCAAATATACTTTATTCCCAGTCTGCGCGCTTAGATAGCTGCTGTATACCAGTTTTGTCTCCTGCGTCACCTGCCTGACCACTTCCGAAGCTTCTTCAAATTTATCCAGCGTCAACATTTCCTCCGTCACTTGTCCTACCTCCTGTATTCCGCTTTATCCCTCTTCCTCCGTCTGCCTGATATCAAACAGAGCGTTTACAAACTGATCCGAATCAAATTTTTGCAGATCCTCCAAGGTTTCCCCCACCCCGATATATTTAACGGGGATATGCAGCTCCGATTGTATGGCTACGGCGATGCCTCCCTTTGCGGTTCCATCCATCTTCGTTAAAATAATTCCCGTCAGGTCGGTCACTTCTCCGAAGTCGATCGCCTGTTTCAAAGCATTCTGTCCGGTCGTGCCGTCCAATACCACCAGATTTTCTCTGTATACTCCCGGAAACTCCCTGTCAATTACGCGGTTTATCTTTTTCAGTTCTTCCATCAAATTCTTTTTGTTATGCAGCCGTCCTGCCGTATCGCATATCAATACATCCACATTCCTCGCCTTCGCCGCATTTACCGCATCATAAATAATGCTGGCCGGATCGGAGCCTTCCGCTCCCCTGATAATATCCACTCCCGCCCGGTTCGCCCATTCGCCAAGCTGTTCTCCGGCCGCCGCACGGAAAGTATCCGCTGCCGCAATCAATACCTTGCGCCCCTGGTCTTTCAATATCCCCGCCAGCTTGCCGACAGATGTGGTCTTTCCCACTCCGTTCACACCTATGACAAGTATGACCGACTGCTTATGCTCAAATTCATAAGCCGTCTCCTCCACTCTCATCTGCTCCTTGATACTTTTGATCAAAAATTCCTTGCACTCCGAAGGCTGTTTGATATGATTTTCCTTCACTTGTGCCCGCAGTTTTTCAATAATGGAATTTGTCGCATTCACACCGATGTCCCCGATGATCAATATCTCTTCCAGTTCTTCATAAAAATCTTCATCAATGGCCGAAAATCCGTTAAAAACGGAATCAATTCCATTTACGATATTATTCCTTGTCTTTGTAAGCCCATCCTTCAATCTGCTGAAAAATCCTTTTTTCTCTCCGCCCATCATGCTTCCTCCATTTTTACTGCAAAGCCCTAATCATCCAGCTCCTTGTCAATCAAATTAACGCTTACCAGCGTGGACACGCCTTTTTCCTGCATCGTAATGCCATAAAGCCTGTCCGCTTTCTCCATTGTACCACGTCTGTGAGTAATTACAATAAATTGTGTATGTTTTGTCAGCTTATGCAAATATTTTGCAAACCTTCCCACATTATTCTCATCCAGAGCCGCCTCGATCTCATCCAAAAGACAGAAGGGCGACGGTTTCAGGTTCTGGATGGCAAATAAAAGCGCGATGGCCGTCAACGCCTTTTCCCCTCCTGACAGCTGCATCATATTTTGCAGTTTCTTTCCCGGCGGCTGCGCGATAATGCGGATGCCAGCCTCCAGAATATCCTCCTCTTCCATCAGCTCCAAAGTTCCCTTTCCTCCGCCGAACAGTTCCTTAAACACTTTATCGAACTCCCTGCCGATCTCCGCAAATTTTTCTTCGAATTGTCTGCGCATGGCGGTATCCAGTTCCTCGATAATATTTAACAGCGTTTTTTCCGCTTCCACCAGATCGTCATGCTGATTTTTCAGGAACAGGTATCTCTCCATCAGGTTTTTATAATCCTCTATCGCATTGACATTCACATCCCCTAATTTTCGAATCTGTTCCTTCAATGAAGCCGCCTCTTTTTTCATGGAAGAAAGCTCCGTCATGCTTTCGTCCCTCATGGACGCCGCGTCGGAAAGCGTAATCTCATATTCGTTCCACATGTAATTGATCTGGCTTTCTATGGATTCCTCCAGTTTTTCCCGCTGGGCGTTCAGTCTGTACACTTCCTTATCAAGCGCGGACATTCTTTCCGCCAGTTCTTCTCTCGTCGCAAAGAAATTCTTTTGTTTTGCGGACAGGCCTTCCCTTTCCGTAATTTCCTCTTTTAAACGGACTTCCGCATCGGACCGGAACGTATCGGAAGCCGCGATGGTATTTTCGATCTCCAGAATATTCTGTCTCTTCCTCTCCGCTTCCGCGGCGCTGTTCTCCAATCCCTCTTCCACCTGGGTCAGTTCTGCGGCAAAACGTTTGATTTCTCCGTCGATACGCTCCACATTCTGCCGGTGGAATTCCTGGCGCTGAAGCATTTTTTCCGCCTCCACTTCCCATTTGGAAACTTCTTTTGACTGCTCGGATTCTCCTTTTCTTTGCTCTTCCAGTTCTTTCTGGAATTCCTGGATCTGCTTCTGCACATTGGTTTCCAGGCGTTCGGACTCCTCCAATTCCCTGACGATGGCTTCCTTCTCTGACCGGATCTCCAATATTTTTTCTTCGATTTCCCTCTCTTCGTTTTTCAGTTCCCCGAAGCCTTCCTCCGTTTCGTTTTTCCGTTCCTGCGCCTTGATCACATTCATCCTGGCCGTATTCTGTTCAATAAATTTATCCTGCAAGCCGGATTTGGTATTTTCCAGCTCCATCCTCAGCCTGTTTCTTTCCTTCTTTGTATTTTCGATATCCTCCAGCAAGCCGTCTATTTTCGTCAGATATTCCTTTACCTTTGCGGCCAGTTCTTCCATTTCCCTTCTTCTTCCGAGAAGGTTGCTGCTGTTTTTAAAAGCGCCGCCGCTGATAGCGCCCCCCGGTACGAGAAGTTCCCCCTCCAGCGTCACCATACGGATTCCGTAGTGGAATTTCCTCGCTATTTTCACCGCATGATCCACATGATCCACCACGACGATCCTTCCCAGCATCGCTTTGGCCACATCCTGATATTTTTTATCCGTTTTTACCAGGCTGTCCGCCATTCCTACCACCCCTTCTTCTTTCAGAGCCTCCGAATGTTTGAATTCCTGTGGTTCCGTGATGCTTGTCAAGGGAAGGAATGTAGCCCGTCCTGCCTTATGTTTCTTTAAAAAGGCAATCATCCTCTTTGCCGTGCCTTCGTCTTCCGTGACAATATTCTGAATATTTCCGCCAAGAGCCGTTTCTATGGCCGTCTCATATTTTTTATCCACCTTTATAATATCGGCTACGACCCCTATAATTCCTTTTTCTTCTTCCTTGCACTCCATCACTCGTTTTACGCTGCCGCCATAACCGTCATACCGCTCCGTCAGGTTGGCCAGTGCATCCAGCTTCGATTTCTCCTGATGATAAACGACCTGGGCGTCGCGCAGCTGTTGGTCCCTCCCCGCCAGTTCATCATGAAGCCCCCCCAGCTTTTCTTCAATTACCGACTGGGTTTCATTAAAATGGATGATCTCCCCGTTGATTCTTTCAAATTCTTCCTCCAGCTGCCGGATCGTCTCCTCCTGTCTGGCTTCGTCCGATTTCACACGAAGCAGGCGGGAAGTCAATTCCGCCTTACGGATATTCACCTGCTCCATCATCGTGTCAAAACGCCCGATCTTGGATTTGATAGTCGCGCGGCCGTTCAGGGCATCGATAATTGTATTTTTTCCCGACTCTATGTTATTGTTTAATTCTTCAATTTTATTCTGGACATCGCTTAACAGACCTCTCGCCTCATCCCTTACTTTTTCCGCCTCGGCAAGCTGTCCGTCGATTTCCTTTTTATCCTCTAAAATCGCTTCTTTATCTATATTTTTTGCTTCGATTTCTTTATACAGGGCCTGACGCCTGTTTTTCAAATGTTCTTCATTCCCCTTTGCCGAGTTGATCTGTTCCTGCAGAACATTGATCTCCCCTTCCAGCTTTCCCCGCAAAAGCTCCGTATCCGTTAATTTTGTCCTGGCCGCTTCTATCGACTCGTCCAACAGCTCGATCTTCCCCTGAATCTGCTCATATTCCGCCTTGATACCCTCATATTTTTCCGTCGTTTCCCTCAGGTCGCCGCCGGCGATGCCGTATTTTTCCTCCACAGCCTTCAGTTGTTCCCTGATCCTGGCATTTTCCAGTAGAAACATGTTGACGTCCAAAGCTTTCAGTTCTTCTTTTTTCTTCAAATATATTTTTGCCGTTTCCGACTGTTTTTCCAAAGGGCCTGTCTGCTTTTCCAGCTCCGATAAAATATCCCCCACGCGCAGGAGATTTTGCTTCTCATCCTCCAATTTCTTCTGCGCCGCGTTTTTACGCCGTTTAAACTTTACGATTCCTGCTGCCTCGTCGAACAATTCCCTGCGTTCTTCCGGCTTGCCGCTCAATATTTTGTCAATCTGCCCCTGTCCGATGATGGAATATCCTTCCTTGCCGATTCCCGTATCATAAAACAGTTCGTTGACATCTTTGAGCCTGCAGGGAGTACCGTTTAAAAGATATTCGCTCTCTCCCGAACGGTATATCCTCCTGGCCACCGTCACTTCATCGTAATCGACCGCCAGCTGATGGTCGCTGTTATCCAAAGTAATTGCCACGTAGGCATAGCCGAGGGCCTTGCGCATTTCCGTTCCGGAAAAAATAACATCCTGCATGGAAGCTCCCCTTAACTGCTTTACCCGCTGCTCTCCCAGCACCCAGCGGACAGCATCGGCAACATTGCTCTTACCGCTGCCGTTAGGCCCCACGATCCCGGTAATGCCATTATGGAACCGGAACACTATTTTATTGGCAAATGACTTAAATCCATGCACCTCTATACTTTTTAAATACATATATTCTCCCGTTTACTTATTTTTCTCCGGCTGCCAAAAGAGCTTCATAAGCGGCCTGCTGTTCTGCCGCCTTTTTTGTCCTCCCTATCCCTTTTCCCATCGGTCTGCCGTTTACCCTGGCTTCCACCACAAACTCCCTGCTATGGTCCGGGCCATATTCGTTTACCAGCACATATTCCAGCACTGCGCCTTTTTCTTTTTGCACATATTCCTGCAGCAGCGTTTTGCTGTCATAAAATAACCTTTTATCCTCAAAATCATCCAAAATAAGGCGATGAATCAGCGCAACAGCCTGCTCAAAACCGCCGTCCAGATGAACCGCTCCTATGACTGCCTCCAGCACATCGGACAGGATATTCTCCTTATGCCGTCCTCCGGTAGTCTCTTCTCCTTTTCCCATCTGAATATACTGCCCCAGGCCAAAATCTTCCACGCACCGTGCCAGGGAAGAACCGCATACGATGGATGCCCGCCTCTTCGTCAGTTCGCCTTCCTTCACATCCGGAAAATGCCGGAACAAAAAATCGCTGGTCGTCAGTTCTAATACTGCATCTCCCAAAAATTCCAGTCTTTCATAATCCGGCAGCCGGTTGATCCGCTGCTCGTTTACAAAAGAACTGTGGGTAAATGCCTGTTTCAACAGTTCCTTCTTCTGAAAACAATATCCTATTTTTTCTTCCAATTCGTTTATGGACTCTTCTGTCAACATATCCTTTCCCTCATAAACAACAAACGCTGCCACGCTTCGCGAGCCAGCTTATTGTAATCGAAAAAGCCCTTGAAAAGGGCTTCCGATAAATCGCTACCGAAGCAGCTTACCTCTTTGTAACTAGTTCTTAGCGCTTTTGATCAATTCAACCGCCTCTTCCACCGTACTGATCTTCTCAGCCTCTTCTGCAGGAATCTCAATGTCAAATTCTTCTTCAATTCCCATAATAATCTGGAACACATCCAGGGAATCTGCGCCAAGATCATCTGTAAATGTCGTCTCCATCGTAATTTCCTCCGGGTCCACATTCAATACCTCGGCAATCACTTTTTTCAATTTTTCAAATTCCATTTCCACAGCCCTTTCTTATTCATCTTCCAAAGTAATTTTTTCTTTTATTTTATCATTAATCTTCTGTTCCTTAAACGTGACGCATTGAAGAACAGAATTTTTGATCTCAATCGCCTTAGAACTTCCGTGGGTCTTTACTACCAGCCCCTTCAGCCCCAAAAGTGGCGCTCCGCCATACTGTTCCAGATCAAAAACTTTCAGAGTCTCCTTCAGCGCAGGTTTTACCAGGAATGCCCCTGCTTTGCTCCGCAGAGAGGTCATCAGCCCTTCCTTTACTTTTTTAATCAGCGCACCGCCCACTCCTTCATACAGCTTTAGTATAACATTGCCCACAAACGCTTCGCATACAATAACGTCCGCATGCCCGAAAGGGATATCCCTCGCTTCGATGCTTCCTATAAAATTAATATCCGGGCAGTCTTTCAACAGCGGAAAGGTTTCTTTTACCAGTGCATTTCCTTTGTCCTCTTCGGCACCGATATTGACGATCGCCACTCTCGGATTTTTTATCTTCATCACGCTTTCCATGTATACGCTGCCCATCTTCGCAAACTGCACCAGATGGGACGGCCTTGCATCCACATTGGCCCCGCAGTCTATCAGCAGAGCAACTCCCCGGTTCGTAGGAATAAGCGGCGCCAGCGGAGGGCGTTCCACGCCTTTGAGCCTTCCTACGATCACCTGTCCGCCTACCAATGTTGCTCCGGTGCTTCCCGCCGATACGTAAGCATCGCATTCCCCGGATTTTACGAGCTGCAATGCCTTTACGATGGAAGAATCTTTCTTTTTGCGGATCGCCATAACCGGCGGTTCCGCCGTTTCAATCACTTCCGTCGCGTTGACGACTTCCACCTGCTCTTTTTTATAAGTATATTTCTTCAATTCTTTTTTTATAATATCTTCCGCGCCTACCAGGCACACTTTTACTTTGCTGTTCTCATTGGCGGCTTCCACCGCTCCTTTTACAATCTCCAGCGGAGCGTTATCCCCGCCCATCGCATCGACAGCAACTTTTACCATTTCTGACATGATAAACCTCCTAATACCTTTCTTTAATATACTAAACCCCTATCTAAAAATCAAGTTATTTTTTTATGTTGCCCATGAAAAAAGGCC
Organism: Lachnospiraceae bacterium 28-4; assembly: GCA_000403275.2. GTDB lineage: Bacteria > Bacillota > Clostridia > Lachnospirales > Lachnospiraceae > Kineothrix. The sequence continues at coordinate 876,415 of KE159598.1, read as the reverse complement.
TTCCATTTAGGAAAGCCTTTATTTTTCATTATTCAACCGTGATGATCTCTTTTTTGTTGTATGAGCCGCACTTTTTGCAAACGCGGTGAGGCATCATTAATGCGCCGCATTTGCTGCATTTTACCAATGCAGGAGCGCTCATTTTCCAATTTGCTCTTCTTTTATCTCTTCTTGATTTGGAAGATTTATTCTTGGGACAAATAGACATCGTTACACCTCCCTTTTTGTATCGAATTCATTCTTAGCGGATTTTTCTGCATTGCATCATTCCGCCTCGGATTTTGCTGCATTAAAAATATCTTTAATTCCTGCCATTCTCGGATCTGGCACAAAAGTATCGCATCCGCACTCTCCCGTATTCAAGTCTTTTCCGCACTTGATACAAATTCCCTTGCAGTCCGGTTTGCATAAAACCTTCGTCGGCAAGTTCATAAGGCATTCATTTTTGATCAATCCATCTACATCAAGCTGATAACCAAGCATAAAATTCTGCTCGTCATCTTTTTCCCTTTCCTGATATGCATCCGGCCCTTCTGCCTCTCTCACGAAATGAAAAGCTATCTTCTGATGGACATCTTTCAGACAGCGGTCGCAGTTCATCGCAAGCACTAATTCCATCCTGCCCTCAATAGATGCCTTATTCACTCCAAGATTTTTTAAAGTAAGGTTCAGCGGAGTTTTTTCCAAAATGGGGAAATCTCCCATCTTACAATGAATATCCGTTAGTTCCACTTCCGCCTGAAGCCTCTCTTCTTTTCCTTCGGATGTCAACACATCGGTTAGGTTTATTAACATAGCTGGCTCCTTATTATTTTGCACTCCGTCAATTATACCTGTCGAATATAGGTTTGTCAAGATATTTTGTATAAAAACGCTATGCCAGCTGCGCCTGTACCGCAGTCAGGGCAACTACGCCTACGATATCCTCCCAGGAACACCCGCGGGACAGATCGTTTACCGGTTTCGAAATCCCCTGCAGCATGGGGCCGTAGGCTTCCGCTTTTGCCAGCCTCTGCACCAGCTTATAGCCGATATTTCCGCAGTCCAGATTCGGGAAAATCAATACGTTTGCTTTTCCTGCCACTTCGCTGCCGGGCGCTTTGGATTTGGCTACCTGTGGAACCAGGGCGGCGTCGGTCTGCAATTCTCCGTCCAGCAGCAGATGAGGATACTGCTCATGGGCAATCCGCGTCGCCTCCACCACTTTATCTACAAGGGGATGTTTCGCGCTTCCCTTTGTGGAATGGGACAGCATGGCAATAATTGGTTTGGAGCCTACCAGCTGCTTAAAACTTTTCGCGCTCGTATCCGCAATCGCCGCCAACTCTTCCGGGGTCGGATCCTGATTTAACCCGCAATCCGCAAAAAGGAAGGTTCCCTTATCCCCGAATTTGCAATCAGGCACATCCATAAGGAAAAAGCCGGAAACCAGTTTCACGCCGGGGGCTGTCTTCAATATCTGCAATGCGGGCCGAAGCGTCTCTGCCGTGGCATGGCATGCTCCCGCCACCATTCCGTCCGCATCATTTGCCTTTACCATCATTACTCCGAACGTAAGAAAATCTTTTAAAAGAACATCCCTTGCCTTTTCCGGTGTCATTCCTTTGGATTTCCTCGTTTCGTACAAAAGTTCCACATATCCGTCCAGTTTTTCCGTCTGCGAAGGATCAATGATCGTCGCCCCATCCAGATCCACTTCCAGCCACCCGGCACCGTCCATGATCTTCTCTTCATTTCCTATCATTATAATATTGGCAATGCCGTCCTGAATAATATGGGAAGCGGCAATCAGCGTTCTTTTATCCGTTGTCTCCGGCAGAACAATCGTTTTTCTGTCGCTTCTCGCTTTTTCCTTAATAATATCAATATAAGCCATGTCCCCCAAACTCCTTTCGGTTTTATAACCAAAATTATACAAGATTTATGTACTTCGCACAAGATGAAAATCTGGGATAAGGGGGAAATCCATTTTAAAAAGCGCCTTGGCGGCTGGAAACGAAAGGGGGCTGCGGCGGCAGGAAAAGGAACTGGCCGGGGGCCGGTTTTTGCTGGAGCTTCCAATCAGATTTCACTAATGAAATGGGCAATATTGTGGTTCCGGACGAGCCGGGAGCAACGGCATCCATGCCTACGCTCCCTAAAACCGCCATCCTGGCGGTTTCGCTCTGTCTATTGATCATTTCATAAGTGAAATAGCTGATTGTACGCAACAGCAAAAAACCGGCCCCCGGCCAGTCCCTTTTCCTGCCGCCGCAGCCCCCTTTCGTTTCCAGCCGCCAAGGCGCTTTTTAAAATGGATTTCTGTATCAGAAAACTATAAATAATATTTGAACAATATCCCTAATCATGTTACCCTAAAAAGAGTCATAAAATAGGTAATTGCAAAAGGAATAACCTTGCCGAATATTCTGACAATATCTTCTGTGAAAATCTAACTGTGCCGGACATTCCACCAAGCCCGGTAAAGCGAAATCATGTCGGCGATAGCGCCTCCATGATTTTGCGGTCTTGGTTCCATGGCACAAAAAGATTTTCACAGAAGATATTGTCAGAATATTCCCACAGCTTACCCTTTTACAATTCCCCATTCCCCTATCATCAGAAAGGAAACAAAACCAACTTATGAAAATCACCGGAGTCATCGCAGAATACAACCCATTCCACAACGGCCATCGATACCATCTGGAACAAACCCGCGCCATATCCGGCGCGGACTATATCATTGCCGTAATCAGCGGCGACTTTATGCAGCGCGGAGTCCCGGCCCTTATCCACAAATATGCCCGCACCGAAATGGCCTTGCAAAACGGTGCGGATCTTGTTCTGGAGCTTCCTGCCGTCTATGCCGCAGGAAGTGCGGAGTTTTTCGCCATGGGCGCCGTATCCCTTCTGGATAGGCTTGGCTCCGTGGATTCTCTTTGCTTTGGAAGTGAATGCGGCAGCTTAAAACCGCTCTCCCGCATCGCGTCCGTTCTTCTGAAAGAACCGGAAGAATACCGCTCCGCACTGCAAAAAGAATTAAAAAAGGGCCATTCTTTTCCAAAAGCAAGAAGTATAGCACTGCAAAACTTCCTTCCCGGCCGCCCGGATGATATCGATCTCACATCTCCGAACAATATCCTTGGCATCGAATATATCAAGGCTCTTTTCAAAAGAAACAGCCCGATCATTCCTCTCACTCTTCAAAGACAAGGAAGCGGCTATCATGAAAGCGCCCTGAATGGCTCGAATGACTCTATGTCCTTTAGTTCCGCTTCCGCCATCCGGGACAGCATCGGTTCCTGTTCCGGCCTGTCCGGTATCCGGCGGCACGTTCCGCCATCCGTGTTCCAACTGCTACAGGCATCTTACGGAAAGAGCTTCCCCGTAAACAGCGGCGATTTCTCCCTGATGCTGAAATACCGTCTGCTGTTGGAAAAAGAAAACGGCTTTGCCCATTACCAGGACGTAACCACTTCCCTATCCGGTAAAATAAAGAAACACCTGTATGATTACGAAAATTTTGAGCAGTTCTGCAGCCTGCTAAAATCCAGGGAAATCACCCATTCCCGAATCAGCCGCTGCCTGACTCACATTCTTCTTGGCATAACATCGGAAAAAACAGAGAAATATACCGAAAAAGATTATGTTTTTTATGCCCGTATTCTTGGCTTCCGCCGGGAAGCAGCCCCCTTGTTCGGCATTTTAAAGGCTAACGCATCCCTTCCCCTGATCTCCAAACTCGCGGATGCCTCCCCCCTCCTGGATGAAACAGGACTCTCCATGCTGGAAGACGACATCCGCTCCGCTCATATTTATGACTCTGTGGCATGCCACAAATTCCAGGCATCTTTTATCAACGAATATTCCCGGCAGCTGGTGATTCTTTAAAACAGCCCTAAGCCGTTCCTTCTTCGAACTGGGAATTATACAGCTCCGCATAAAACCCTTTCTTTGCCAAAAGCTGCTCATGGTTCCCTTGTTCGATAATATCCCCGTCCTTCATAACCAGAATCAAGTCCGCGTCCCGTATAGTAGAAAGCCTATGGGCAATCACAAAGCTGGTACGTCCCTTCATCAGATTGTTCATCGCTTTCTGTATCCTCGCCTCCGTCCTCGTATCTACAGAACTGGTCGCTTCATCCAGGATCAATATCCGGTTGTCTGCCAGAATCGCCCTGGCTATGGTAAGCAGCTGCTTCTGTCCCTGCGAAACATTGCTGGCATCCTCGTTCAGTTCCATCTGATAGCCTCCCGGCAGCGTCTGGATAAAACGGTGCGCATGGGCCGCTTTCGCCGCCGCAATCACTTCTTCATCCGTGGCATCCAGCCTCCCGTAACGAATATTTTCCATGATCGTCCCCTTAAACAGCCATGTATCCTGTAACACCATGCCAAATCCTTCCCGCAGCTCGCTTCTGTTAAATTCCCTGATATCATGCCCATCCACACGGATGCTTCCTTCATTGACATCATAAAAACGCATCAAAAGCTTTACCATCGTTGTCTTTCCTGCGCCGGTAGGGCCTACGATCGCCACCATCTGGCCGGGCGCTATCCGGCTGCTGAAATCGTGGATAATGATCTTATCCTCCTGATAGCCGAATTTCACATGTTCAAAGCTGACTGCCCCTTCGATCTTATCCAGCCGGACAGGATGGGCGATTTCTACATCCTCTTCTTCCTCATCCAGAAATTCAAACACTCGCTCCGCCGCGGCCGCCATGGATTGCAGCATATTGGAGACCTGAGCCACCTGAACGATCGGCTGGGTAAAATTCTTTACATACTGTATAAATGCCTGGATATCCCCCACTTCGATCGTTCCTTTGATCGCCAGGAAGCTGCCGCTTACCGCTACCGCCACATATCCAAGATTTCCGACAAACATCATAATCGGATGCATCATTCCCGATAAAAACTGCGACTTCCATGCCGACTGATAAAGGGCTTCGTTATTTTCATTGAATTCCTTCAGCGCCTGTTCCTCCCTGTTAAACGCTTTTACAATGTTATGCCCTCCGTAAACCTCTTCTACCTGTCCGTTTACCTTGCCAAGATACGTCTGCTGCGCCACAAAATATTTCTGGGAAAATTTTACCACGATACCGATCAGCATACCCGATACCGGAAGGATTACCAAAGCGATCAGCGTCATAACCGGGCTGATGCTGAGCATCATGATCAGTATCCCTATAATCGTCGTCACCGATGTGATCAACTGGGTGATGCTCTGGTTCAGGCTCTGCCCCAGGGTATCTACGTCGTTGGTAATCCTGGAAAGCACCTCGCCTACCGTCCTGGATTCAAAATACCGGAAAGGCATCCTGTGAATCTTCATGGAAATCTCTTTGCGGAAACGATAGCAAAGCTTCTGGGATATTCCCGTCATAATCAGTCCCTGTATGAAGGAAAGGCAAGCGCTTAAGAGATATACGCCGAGCAAATACAACAAAATCCGCCCGATCTTTTCAAAATCGATTCCTCCCGTTCCCGATACCTTTGCCATCAGGCCATTGAATAATTCCGTGGTCGCCTTGCTTAAAATCTTTGGCCCTGCTATATTAAAAGCCGTTCCTCCTATAGCGAATATCAGAACCGCGATCAGCCCATATCGGTAAGAACCCATGTAGCGCAGAAGCTTCCCCGTGGTTCCTTTAAAATCCCTGGCTTTTTCCCCCGGCATCATAGGCCCTCCCGGGCCGTGTCCATGGTGCATTCCCCGTCTTTGTCCCGTATTTTCACCGCTCATTATGCTCTCCCTCCCTTCAATTCATCTTCCGAAAGCTGGGAACGGGCGATTTCCTGATACGCCCCGCATGACGCCAGCAGTTCTTCGTGCCTTCCAATACCGGCGATCCTTCCCTCATCTAACACAATGATCTTATCCGCATGAAGGATCGTGCTGATCCTCTGCGCCACAATAATCACCGTTGCATCTCTTAGCTTCTCGCTCAACGCTTTTCTAAGCGTCACATCCGTTTTGTAATCCAAAGCGGAAAAGCTATCGTCAAACAGGCATATTTTAGGATGTTTCGCAATCGCCCTGGCAATGGACAGCCTTTGTTTCTGCCCTCCGGAAACATTAGTTCCGCCCTGCGAGATTCCGCTGGCAAATTTTTCCGGCTTGCTTTCAATAAATTCCATAGCCTGTGCGATCCTGGCCGCCTCTTCCATATCTCTGTCGGTAATAAAATCCCCTCCGAACTTAATATTGGACTCTATATCGCCGGAAAAAAGAACGCCCTTCTGCGGTACATATCCCAGCATATCATGCAGTTTATGTTGGGATATGTCTCTGATATCGATCCCGTCGATCGTAATCCGGCCCTCCGTCACATCATAGAAACGTGGAATCAGTCGGATCAGCGTGGATTTGCCGCATCCCGTACTTCCGATGATCGCTGTTGTTTCTCCCGGAGAAGCGGCAAAATCGATCTCTTCCAAAGCATTCTCATCGGCCCCCGGATATTTAAAGCTGACTTTTTCAAAACGAACGACTCCTTCCACATCTTTCAGGCTTTCGTCCATCGTCACCTCTTTATCGTGAATCGAATTTTCCATATGCAGCACTTCCTCAATACGCTCCGCTGCCACTCCTGCCCTAGGCAGCATAATGGATATCATCGTAATCATAAGGAACGCCATAACAATCTGCATTGTATATGTAATAAATGCAAGCATATCGCCGACCTGGAGGTTTCCTGCATCCACTCCCATAGCTCCAAACCAGACGATCATCACCGCCACGCCGTTCATAATCATCATCATAACCGGCATCATAAATGTCATAACCCTGTTTGTAAAAAGCTGGGTTCTCATCAGCTCCCTGTTCGCCTTGTCAAATCTCTCTTCTTCAAACTTCTCCCTGCTGAAAGCACGGATCACCGGTATCCCCGTTAAAATCTCCCGCGATACCAGATTCAGTTTATCCACCAGGCTCTGCATGATTTTGAATTTCGGCATGGCAATGCGCATCAGCGTAAACACGAGCAGCATAATCGAAAGAACGGCAACGATAATAATCCATCCCATGCCAGTCTTTGTATTCACCACTTTAATAACGCCGCCGGCTCCGACAATAGGCGCATATAATACCATGCGCAGGAGCATCACCGATACCATCTGTATCTGCTGGATGTCGTTGGTGCTTCTCGTAATCAGGGATGCGGTAGAAAATCTGTCCATCTCCGTATCCGAAAAAGAAACGACTTTATGGAACACCCTTTCTCTCAAGTCCCTGCCGGTCTTTGCAGAAGTACGCGCCGACAACAATCCCGATAAAATAGCCGCCGCCATCATTAAAACGGAAAGCGCAAGCATCCCCCCGCCTTTCCCGAGCAAATATTCCGTCTGTACGGAGGCGGTGCTTATCCCAAGAGCTTCATATTCCGCCTTTACTCCATTTACCGCCATCTGCGTTATCATGGAACCGCTCATTCCTTCCAGATCCATATCCGTTCCTTCGGATGCGGTCAGAAGCACAAGCTTTGCCATAGGCTCTTCCAGGCTTTCGCTTAACCCGCTTACAGCCTCTTCCTCCGCTGCCAGTTCATAGGAACCGTCTTCCAACTGCCGGTAACTGGAACGAAGCAGCGCTTCTTCCTCCTTCATCAGCGAAGCCAGCTTCTCCATCGTTTCCCCGCGCATACGTTTCGGCACGGCGTTTTCAATCCCTCCCTGTCCGATGCCCACATCCACAATATCAGCCGTAAACTGCGGCAGAGCCAGATCGCAATATGCCTGTAAAATCAAAAGCGCTATGATGGCCGCCACCGCTGCTTTCGATTTCTTCAAATATCTCAATACTTTGAACATCTTCTGTCTTCGCCTCCTCCATATATATTCATAAAGTTTGTGGATGCTATGCAGACACAAACTTTACAAATTGAAAATTTTAATTTTCAATTTAATATCCTACTCTGACTTCTCCGCCATTGCAATTAAAAATATATTAAAAAAATATAAAAGAGCGTTCATCAATTCCAATGAAACGCCCTGTCTCCTGTCAGCTTTTGCCGGTATGAATCACGTAAGATGCTTTAATATCTTATCAATATCTTCTTTTCTTCCAAGCACCATAATATGTTCATCCTCCCGCATCACATAATTAGCACCCGGAAGCAGATCCAGCTTTCCGTCCTTTTTCATACCAAGCACATTGACATGGTACTTCGCCCGTATATCCACTTCCCCGATGGACTTTCCTGCCCAGCTGCGAATAATGGGAATTTCATAAATAGAATATTCCTCCGTCAATTCGATATAATCAAACACATGGTTCGCGCTCACCCTGACCGCCAGCTTTTCAGCAATATCCCGATCCGGGTAAATAACCTCATCCGCTCCGTTGCGCAGAAGAAACTTGGCATGGATATCCCTGTTCGCTTTACTGATTACATATTTTGCCCCCAGTTCTTTGATCAGGCTCGTAATCTCCAGGCTGCTTTGGAAATTAGTGCCGATACAGACAAAACAGATGTCAAAATTCCGGACGCCGAGGCTTCTTAACACATCTTCATTCGTGCAATCCCCTATTTTCGCGCTAGTGACAATAGGAAGCAGATCCTCCAGCATCTCTTCCTTTTCATCCACGACCATAATCTCATTGTCCAGCTTCGCCAGATTTGCACAAAGATGATGACCGAACTTTCCCATTCCTATAATCAGTATCGATTTCATATCCTCTCCTGTCCTTCCCTCAATTTCTTCTTAACCTATGATAATTTTTTCCGCGGGCAGCTGTACCGGCGCAACCTTTTTGCGCTCCGTAAAAGAAAGAGCAAACGTCATACTGCCGATCCTTCCGCAATACATCAAAAAAATAATAATGACTCGGGCAACTATATTCAACTGTCTGGTAATGCCCGACGACATTCCGACCGTGCCTATCGCAGAAAACACTTCCAGCAGCACATCTTCCATCGGAAAACTCTGCATGCCGCATAATATAACGGCTGCCGCCACAGCCAGCAGAAGATTGATCGTTACTACGATACTCGCTTTCCTGATCTCCTCTTCTTCCAGACGCCTTCCGAATATATTGCTCCCGTGGCTGTTGCGGAGGTTCGCCCAGACAAAAATAAGCATCACCGCAAAAGTGGTCGTTTTAATGCCGCCCGCCGTAGACCCCGGACTGCCGCCGATAAACATCAGCACGATCGTCACCAGCTTGCTGCTGGCGCTCATCCCTCCTACGTCGATCGTATTAAAACCCGCCGTCCTGGCCGTTACCGAAGCAAATAAAGAGGTCAATACTTTCTCCCCGGCCCCCATATCCGCCATCAGATGATTCCTTTCAAACAGATAAATGAGCAAAGCGCCCCCAAACAGCAGAGAAGCCGTCACCACAAGAACGATCTTCGTATGGAGGAGATATTCTTTAAAGCGCAGTTTTTTCTTCTGCAAATCATCCCATACGAGAAAGCCGATGCCTCCCGTGACGATCAGCGCCATTATAGTAATATTCACAAGAACGTCTCCCGAATAAGATACCAGGGAAGAATACTCCTCCGTTTTCCCCATCAGGTCGAAACCTGCATTGCAAAAAGCGGATATGGAATGGAATATCCCATTGCCAATCCCCCTGATCCATCCCATCTGCGGAATAAAACGTATGGATAAAAGAACCGCTCCGACTCCCTCTATCAGAAAAGTTCCTATCGTAATCTTCTTCACCAGGCGGACGATCCCTCCTATTTGAAGCATGTTCATGCTCTCCTGAAGGATTCCCCTTTCTTTCAGACCGATATTTTTTTTCATCAGCACTGCCACGAATACTCCGATCGTCATAAATCCAAGGCCGCCGATCTGTATCAATGTGAGAAGAACGGTCTTGCCGAAAGCCGACCAGCCGCTGTAAGTGTCCACCACCACCAGCCCTGTTACGCAGGTTGCACTTGTTGCCGTAAAAAGCGCCGTCAGCAAATCAACGGCCTTCCCGTCCGCTGACGCTATAGGAAGCGCCAGCAGCACGGTACCGGCCAGTATGATCCCTAAAAAGCCGATCGCAATCGTTCTTGTTGCAGTTAATTTGTTATGCCATTTCTTTTTTAACATATTCTTATATCTCTTTCACCTCAAAGAAGAGGATCATCGCTCAAAAGATGGTTTTGTATTGTATCTATAATATGTTTTGCCACGTCTTCCTTACTCATAACCGGAAGTTCCCGGCATCCGTCCCGCGTGATCAGTGTAACGATATTCGTATCCGTGCCAAAGCCGGCACCTTCCTGCTTCAGATTATTCGCCACGATCATGTCCGCATGTTTCTTTTCCAGCTTTGCCCTGGAATTTTCCAGCATGTTTTCGGTCTCCATCGAAAATCCGCATAAAAACTGTCCCTTCCTGCGGTTTTCCCCGAGAAATTTTAAAATATCCTCCGTCCGTTCCAGGGCGATTGACATTTCCCCTTCCGTCTTCTTTACTTTTTCTTCCGAAACGGAAAGGGGACGGTAATCCGCCACGGCCGCAGCTTTCATAATAATATCCTGCTCTTCATAGCGTTCCTTCACGGCTTCAAACATCTCTCCGGCCGACTCCACCTCTATGACACGGACAAAAAGCGGCGGTTCCAACTGTGTCTTTCCGGTAATCAGCGTGACTTCCGCTCCTCTCTGCGCGCAGTGTTTTGCAAGGGCATACCCCATTTTTCCGGTAGAATGGTTGGTAATAAACCGAACCGGATCGATTTTTTCACGGGTGGGTCCTGCCGTAACCATGACCTTTTTCCCTTCCAGATCCTTTTCAAAGCGGATTTCCCTTAAAATATATTCCAACAACACCTGCTCGGAAGGCATCTTGCCCTCCCCCACATCGCCGCAGGCCAGATATCCCGTATCGGGCGCTACCACTTCCATACCATAATGCCTCAATTTTTTGATATTGTCCTGCACCACAGGATTGTGGTACATATGGGTATTCATGGCAGGGGCAATGATTTTTTTGCATTCGCACGCCATCACCGTAGTGGTCAGCATATCATCGGCTATCCCATTGGCCAGCTTTCCGATGACATTGGCCGTCGCCGGGGCAACCAGCACCACGTCCGTGCGTTTCGCCAGCGAAACATGTTCAACGCTGTACTCAAAATTACGATCGAAAGTATCGATCAGGCATTTGTTTCCTGTCAATGTCTCAAAAGTAATCGGATGAATAAAATTAACCGCATTCCTTGTCATTAAAACCGTAACATCCGCATTCAGTTTCTTCAGCATACTCGCCAAATATGCTATTTTATAAGCGGCAATACTTCCCGTCACCGCAAGTACAACATTTTTTCCACGCAGCATATGATTTCCTTTCTCCTATTTTGCATGTCCTACAACCTTTTCCGTAATTCTGGCCGGCTGCGGGGATACCCGAAGCAGGGCAAGGCTGACTGCGCCGCCGATCACAACGGCAACGATAGTCTCCGGTATCCCGTTTGCCGCAATGATTCCGAGTATCATAGAGTATACCACATCAACGGCTACGCTCTGTGCCGCCGCAAACTCTTCCCTGAAGCAGAAAAAGATCAGGTGCATCACTAATAGCGTATTAATTAAAGCGCCTGACGCACATGCCAGGGGAAGGGCTATAGTCCTCCTCATTTTTATATTCTTTAACAATTTTTCTATACCAGTAAATACGAAATAGGGAATGACTCCCACAAGTATCCTTGGCACCAACGCAATTACCACGCTCCAGCCGTTTCCTCCGATATCCCCTACCTGGTAAAAAGGGGAAAACGCAAAGGAAAGAAGGCTCGGCTCCAGCGTATTTTTAATCAGACTGGTAATTCCGAAAGTAGCTCCCAATACCGCACCCTTTTTCGGTCCAAGAACGATGGATCCGACAATGACCGGCACATGGAGCAATGTCGCCTTGATGACAATGAGGTTAATATAACCTACATTTGGAATGAAAGTCATGACCGCGATAATTGCCATAAAAAGCCCGGTCATAACCATAGATAAAGTTTTTTTGTTATTCATTTTTCTTCCTCCTGTTATCATTCTCTTATTTTAGAGATACAATACGATAAGAAGATACCATATTTGAGCGGGATTGTAAAGGTTTTTGGCGAACAGCAGTTTTGAGGGGGGATGGTAGACGGAAATCCATTTTAAAAAGCGCCTTGGCAGCCGGAAGCAAACGAGAGGGGCGGGAACAGCAGGAAAAAGGGGCTGGCCGGGGGCGGAGTTTTTTGCTGGGGCTTCCAATCAGATTTCACTAATGAAATGGGTATATGGTGTTCAACCGGACGAGCCGGGAGCAACGGACATCCTGTCCTGCGCTCCCTGAAACCGCCGTCCTGGCGGTTTCGCTCTGGTTATTGACCATTTCATAAGTGAAATAGCTGATTGTACGCAACAGCAAAAAACTCCGCCCCCGGCCAGCCCCTTTTTCCTGCTGTTCCCGCCCCTCTCGTTTGCTTCCGGCTGCCAAGGCGCTTTTTAAAATGGATTTCCTTGCGCACTCTTGCGCATCGCACCCATGTGCATAAAAAAAGCAGTCTGAAATTTGGTTTTCAGCTGCTATGCTTAATCTTTCTAAAATGAAACAACTGTATAGCTGTTTCATTTCAGAATTATAAATTTTATAAAAATAGAGCAGATAATGGGAGTCGAACCCACCCCCTCAGCTTGGGAAGCTGATGTACTACCGATATACTATATCTGCATGATACCGTTATTCTATGGCATATCCGTGATAAACGGCTTCAGGGCTGCCAGAATTTCTTTCTCTTCTTCATTAGTCTCTAAAATCCGCAGCTCTAATGTCCTCGACAAATCCATACTGAAAATTCCCATCACGGACTTTGCATCTACCACATATCTGCCGGAAGCCAAGTCGAAGTTTCCTTGGAACTGTGCCATAATGCTGACAAAATCTTTCACGCCTTCAATGGTCTCCAGCCTGATCATAATGCTTTTCATCCGGGCAACCTCTTTCTTCCTGTTTTCGATGACATTAGCTATTATACTATCAAAAAATCAATTTGTACAGTATAAATTTGAATTTCGTCAATTTTTACAAAATTTTCTGTTGGTATCAAGGAATCTTATGAGCGAATAATATTATCCTTTCATAAGATCCTTGATAATTTCCCCCGCCATGATCATTCCTGCCACCGGAGGCACGAACGATACGCTTCCGGGAACCGGACGGGGGGAAGGGGTTTTTTTCCCGAACAACTCCTCCTCTGCAGGATCCTTCCCGGAAGGCTTTTCTTCAAAAGGCAGCTCTCCTTTTTTTATTCCCGGAGCAACCGGTTCTTCCCTGGAATATACTACTTTTAAGCTTTCTACCCCGCGCTTTTTTAATTCCCTGCGCATCACCCTCGCCAGAGGGCAGACGCTGGTCCCATAAATATCCGCCACTTCAAAGCCGGCCGGATTCAGCTTATTGCCAGTTCCCATGCTGCTGATTACAGGCACATGGTATTTTTGTGCCTGCATGACCAGTTCTATTTTTGCCGTTACCGTATCCACGGCATCCGCAACATAGGAATAGCAGGAAAAATCAAACAAGTCTTTATTTTCCGGCAGAAAAAAGCAATGAAACACTTGGACTTTGGCCAAAGGGTTGATTTCCAGAATCCGTTCCTTCATCACATCCGTCTTATATCTTCCTATCGTACTGGAAAGCGCGATGATCTGGCGGTTTATATTGCTTTCCGCCACTCTGTCGCTGTCGATCAGGTCAAACGCACCGACGCCGCTCCTCGCCAGTGCTTCCACCACATAGCCTCCAACGCCTCCTATTCCAAATACCGCGACTCTGGCCTTTTGCAGACGTTCCGCCGCCTCTCCGCCGACGAGCATTTCCATCCGCCCGAAACGGCCTTTACTGTTATCTATTCTCGCTGACATAAATCTGTACCCTGTTCTGAATAATATCCACCACTTCTTTTACATTTTTCTGCCCTGCGAAATAGGGTGCAGCCTCTTCCGAAATAATATCGATCAATGCCTGGTTATTCGTATAAAGCTGGTCTACTGACTGCATAAAGCCCAAGACTTCTTCCACTTCCTCCTGGGTCATGGGTTCGATCACTATATCCACTCCATTGATATTATAAGTCTCGTCATATTCCACCTGATTCCCGTTTTCGTCCTCATAAGTAGGTTTTTTCTGCGCTTTCTGCGCCATCAACTCCGCTTGTTTCAGGCTGAGAGGCCATCCGTAATTGTCCTTTTCCTGGTATTCCTCTGTCAGAAAATAGCGTAAAAACTGCCATACTCCGTCCTTATTCTTCGATTTGGAAGACATGGACAGTTTTATATTCGCGCCAATAGCAGATCCCTTTTTGTTTTCGGACGGGAAACCGATCATCGTAACATCTTCCCCAAAGAACGCCTTCTTCAAATAATTATAACCGGAAAAACTATCTAACACGGTTTGATCCAGCAGCACTTTTCCCTGACGGAGCTGTTCATCCCAGCTCATCCCCATATCTTTTTCCCAATAATCCTCCGGAAGTTCTTCGGGAAAATCTTTGATAAACTCGAGAAGGGAGATAAATCCTTCCGTATTAAAATTACATTTTCCGCTTTCCCAGTCAATGAACTGGTTTCCTGACATACGGATACTATAATAGAGCATCTCCTGCCTTGTCATTCCTGAAAAAACCTGGGTTCCTTCCGGCTTGGCCGCCAATACGTCTTTCAATTCCTGAAGCGTCCAACCCGTCCCGTTTCCCACATCCGCCGTTTTTCCTGTCACGGTATAAATAATGAACCTGGAAGGCAGACAATATAATTCTCCGTTATTTTCATGAACTTTCAGCACATTTTGGAAATAATCTTCCCTCTTTAATTCCGTATCCTGATCTATATAAAAATACAAATCTTCAAACAGGCCCTTCGCCGCATAGCTTTCCACCGGAATATTATCGTTTAGAAGGAGAATATCCGGCATTTTTCCCGATACAATATCCGTATTCAGCTTTGTGATTCCCGCCGTATAGTCTTCATCCGTATCATATTGGGAATAATCGGTAATCGTAATTCTGTAATCGGGGTTCGACTTATTGAATTCCACCACATACTTTCTTACCTCCCAGTCCAGATAATAGCATGCGAGCGTAAGCACCGTTTTATCCGCCACATCTTTAGGGTCTACCTTGGTAAACTTCATGAGTGCTTCTTCCCCCGTCATATCATCGGCCATCACTCCATAAAATTCTTTCTCGCTGACCGCGGAAAGATGGTACACATAAGAAGAACTCATATCAGAGTCGATAAAGTCCAGCAGCTTCTTTACCTGCGCATCGCCAAGATTATAGGAATATATCCCCCCATTGCCCACCAGCAGGAAATCGCTGTCCGCACCCGGGTACAGGCTATATCCATTCAGGCCGGAAATCTCATATTCCTCAGAATATTCCCCTGTATTTATATCCAATTTACGCAAAACATTTTTATTCAGCGCTTCGTTATAAACACTTATGACAACCGTCCCGTCTTTTAAAAAATAAGTTCCGCCGTCCAATTCTTCCTTAGGATCCAAATGTCCGGCCGGCTTACCTTCCGTATCATAAAATGAGACCCCGTTCTGATCCGCTACTCCGATTCTTCCATCCGGGAACAGATGCATCCACTTTACCCAATAATTCTGACCGCTCTCATTCAATGGCAATTTCCATACTTCTTTTCCGGTGCCGTCCACCTTGATCAAATAGTATATATCTTCATAAACAGAATCCTCTTCTTCCGAATTCTGCTCGACAAATTCATCATAAATAATATAATAGTTCCCTTGTTCGTCCGAATTGATATAGGAAAGATAAGAGTTCTGCGACATATCCATAGTAAAAGACTTGACATCAGAACCATCCATTTTACAATTCATGAAAGTAGCCCGGCTTCCTTCCTCCAGCCATTCCATCGCAGCGATATACATTCTTTCCCCTTTTATGGAAAAGTTCTGGAACTGATTGAAATTTTCCATTCCTTCCGCGGAAACCTCCTCCGCCTTATAGACGTATTCTTTGGAAGAAACGGCAGCGCTGCCGCCGTCTTTCCCTCCGCAAGCCGCCAGCGCCAAAGACATGCACACTGCCAAAAAATAAACCAATACCCTTTTCCTGTTCATATACTCTCCTCCACGACGCCCCATTTCCCCTGTTACCTCTTCTTCCTTTTTATAAATCCCTTTAAAAATATTTCCATTTGCTTTTTTCGTTATGAAATCTGTCCGCCGCCCGATCTTTGCATTCCAAAAGAAAATGCCCTGCATCCTTCCATGTCCACTGCCTCCTCTTCCATGAAAGAATCAATGCTGACCCAACAATCACGGAAGGACAAAGCAAAAACAATATCTGCAATATCAAAACAACGGCAAACACATCTTCCCATCCCCTGGCCACATTTTCCCAATAAGGATACTGAATCGCCCTGGCGTTCATGGAACGCATGCCAAATTCGGAAATTACGGTCAAAAGGCCTTTCAGATGAAAGCGGGAAGTATTTTCCACAACCCACATATGGTTTTCATCAATGCCCATCTTTTCTTTTACACTGTTATACGCAAAATTTTTCACCGGATTCGGCATGACCACTTCATAGCTGTTGATCCCCTCTGTCTTGCCGAATTCCTCCAAAGTCTCACAGGACACATAGACCAGCGTCTTATCCAGCCCGGCCGCCTCATGGAAACGTCCCTCTTCCCTTCGGATCACGCCCGATATATAATGCGGCGTTCCGCCGATATTCAAGGGCATACCGACTACATCATTGGAACCAAACAGCTGCCAGGCCGCATCTTCATCCAGAATCACTTTATCATGCATCAGATCGTTTCCCGAAAAATAGGAGCCTTTTAACAACTGCACCGGATGAAACAGGAAAAAATCCCCTCCGATCCCCACAGCTGCCACATCCGCCAAAGACTTTTTCCCGGATGATAAAGTAATGGTACCGGAAGAACTGTAGGCATCCGCCCACAACCTTGCGTTTTCATTGGGAGCCGTAATGGAAGCCTCCAGAAGCGCTTTATCCAGCTCATACTCGAAAGATCTGATTTTATCTTTATCGATTTCCGTACTTTCCGTAAAAAAACAACTCACCTGCGCGGCATCGTTCCCCTCCGCCCATCTCTTCGCCGCATTCTGATCCAACAGTTCGTTTTTTTTCACTGTGGCAAAAGCGGTCAGTCCTCCCCAGCATAAGAGGCAAAGCAGGACAAGGGCCGATAAAAATATCTGCCTCCATGAAAGACCCTTTATAAAAATTTTGATTTTATTCATCGTCTGTTTCCATCTTCCCTTTCCGTCTGCCCACGGCCCGGCTCCGTCATCGTCCCACTATTAATCCGTCAGCCGCACTTGCTTTCCTGCTTCCACCGGCTTTGTCGCCGTAGTGATCACATATTCATAGCCGTAAAGCCCTGCGGAAATCGCCGTGTGCGTATCATCCGAAGCCACAACTTCCACATCCACCCTCGTTGCAATATAACGGTTGCCGAGAGGGCTGCTCTTCGATTCCACGATCAGAATGAATTTCCCGTTATTGTCTTCCCTGATCGCGCTGTTCGGCACCACCAGCTCATAATCGGCACTCCTCTGCCCTACCGAGAGGCTTAGTGACTGTCCCGACTGCACATCGCCCTCAATCTGGAAAGTGAGTTGTTTTTTCTGCGCCGGATCGTCAGGATCCGGTTTGATGGAAGTCAGCGTAGCCTTTACATTGTCGTAATACCATGCATTCTGGAGTTCCGCTATATCTCCCACGGAAAGTTTCCTCGCCTGTTCTGTAGTCGCGGAAAAAACAAGGGTAAATCCCTTTCCGGCTACCTGCATAACCGCAAGAGCCTCTTCCGGTTCCGTTTTTTCTCCCGCCGCTTTATTTACGTTCATCACGATCCCGTCCACCGGAGCGTCGATCGTCGCCCCTACCGATTTCTCCCTCAGTTTTTCTACCTTTTCCTGCTGGAGTTCTATCGCATCATTCTGTGATTCCAGATTGATCTCCGCCAATAACTCTTTCTGAACCTCTGCCAAGTCCTCCTTCGCCTTGTTCAGATTTATCTCCGCCTTCGCCTGTCTGTCCTGGGCATCTAAGAGCTGGTTCGAAACGTTCGCTTTATTTATGGAATTGTCGTTGTTGTTTTCTTTGTCGGTCAGGGCTTGCTGGGCATTACTTACTGCGGCATCTTTTGCATTTTTCTCACTTTCTCTGTTTGCCTTTTCCTGCGTCTTATCATATAAATTACCTTCCGCATTATTTACAGCTTTTTGTGCATTTTCTATATTCATTGCCGCATTATTATATGCGTTATCACCGCCTAATTCATTATACATCTTAGCTGCATTTTCATATTGTTGCTGGGCATTCAACAAATCCTCATCTACTTTTTTCTTCGCTGCCTCCGCATTTTCCTTAGCTGCTTTAGCATTATCTCTTGATGCCCTTATTGTTTCCACTGCTTGCCATTCTCTTGCAATATCCTCAGCGCTTGCCGTATCCTTATTGTTTTCATACCAACTGTTATATGCCCCTTCCACTTTCTCACATTCACTATTCACTTCATTATATTCAGCTGTAGTTCTTTCAACTTCCTGATTCGCATTCTCTTGATTTACCGATAAGCTTTCTTTTTGCTGGTTATAATTAATAGTCGCTGTTTCTAATTCTTGCTTTGCCTTTTCAATATTTTCTGCCGCAGCAGTCACATTTTCTAAATTTCCTTTAGCTGCATCCAAATCTGTACTTGCCCTATCTATTTCCACCTGCGCATTCGCCACGCTCTGTCCCGCCGCATTCGCTTCCCTCTGGGCATTGCTCACCGCATTTTTCTCATTTGTCGTATCCACAACCTGGTTTCCGATATAACCAAGTTCCTTATTGACCGAAGCCACCTGCAACGTTGCGGCATCGTATTCTGCCTGTGCCGCATCTACCGTCGATATAGCATTTTGCAGCCTTTGCTGTTTCTGTGTCAGGGAAAGCGTCCGGTCGCCTTCGATATTGCTCACCGTACCCACTTCCATGCTTTCTGTGATCACGGCCAGCTGATAAGCGAGGATCAGGGAATTCAGTTCCTTCTCCGCATCCATCAATTCCGTGCTTTCCATATCTTCCAGATAGAACAGCGGATCGCCTTTCTTTACCTCATCCCCTGCCTTTACGGCCACGCTGGAAATCACGCGGCTTTCGCTGATGGACACATTATAGGGGTCTGAGGCCGTAATCGTTCCTGTTCCGCGCACCTTCTCCGTAATCGTGCCGCTCTGCACATATTCCGTCGCCACCTCAGGCAGCGAGTAATTCATGATCGTGTTGGAAAAAAATGTCAGCACCAGCATAATAGATAAAAAGATGATCGCCGCATTTTTCACCCATTCCCTTCTCTTTGCCGGATTTGTATTTTCGTTCATCTCATTTCCTCCTATCCCTTAATCCCGCCCTGATATGTAATTCCTTCTACCAGATAATCTTCCCCGTAGAGGAATACAAGAAGCGTAGGTATCATGTATATTGTCGCCACTGCAAATGCCAGTCCGATTTCTCCGTTTTTGATCTTGGAAAGAAAAACAGAAAGCGGATGCATCGTATCGTCTGAAAGTAAAATCAGCGGCTGTTCCACCATATTCCAGTAATCAATAAAAACCAGAATCGCCACGGAGCAAAGGCAGCCCTTGCAAAGCGGCAGACAGATGCGCCGGAATATCTGCCATTCCCCGGCCCCGTCGATCTGGGCCGCCTCAATCACGGAAATAGGAATCCTGCGCATGAATTTTGTAAGCAAATATACGGCAAAGGGAGAAAATATTCCCGGCAGCCATATCGCCCATCTCGTATCCAGCAGATGAAGCCAGCTCGAAACCAAATAATTTGGAACCAGCGTCACCTGATATGGCATCAGCATCAAAATAATATAAGTAAAAAATATGATTTCCTTTATTCTGCCCCGATACCTGGTAAAACCATACGAGGCCAGCACGGCGACCATAAGCTGGAAAAATACGATCGGTGCCACCAAAATCACCGAATTCCAAAATTTGAACAAATAATCCGGGCTTTTCAGCAATACCGTAATATATTGACTGAAGGAAACCATATCAGGAATAAACTTCAAATTCACCTTTTCCGAAATATACGTTTTCCCACCGGTGCTGCCGGAAGCAAATACCTGGCCGTAATTGGAAGATATTTCCGATGAGGCCATAAAGGAATTGGTAATGGTAAGGATAATCGGCATAAGAAAAAGAATAGCGAAAAATGCTGCTATAAGCACGGCAGACCACTTTTTTAAAAAAATTTTCACTTTTTTCTTTCTCATCCTTCCACATCCCTTCCGAAATAATTTTCCGCCAGAAACAATATTCCGATAATGACTACCATGACAAGAGACATCATAATCGCTGCCGCCGACAGCCTCTGGTAATCCAGCTTGCCAAAGGTATTATTCATAAAATGCTGCATCATATATACCGTAGGATATGGATAATCATCCGTTAAAAGATAGATTTCCCTGAATACTTTAAAGGAATTGATCAGCGACATGATCGTTACGAACAGCAACGTAGAAGAAAGATACCTGATCTTAATGAACCAGAAAATCTGCCACGGCTTGGCGCTCTCCAATATAGCCACCTCCAGAATATCCTTTGGAATACTGCTCAATGCCGCCATAAACAATATCATATTATAACCAAGGTTTTTCCATAAAAACAACACGATAATCACGATCTGCGCATGATCCGATTTCAGCCAGTCGATCTTTCCCATCCCAAACAAAGACGTGATATCGTTTACCATCCCATTATAATGAAACAACACCTGCCATATCAGCACGATCGATGCGATAGGTACCATCATGGGCGTCAGGAAAAAAGTACGAAACTGGCTTTTAAAAGGCATCTTGCTGTCCAGAAGCATAGCAAGCCCCAAAGACAGCGCCACCGCCAGGGGAACCGCAATCGCGGAAAACTTCATCGTATTGGAAGCCGCCTGGCGGAAGGCCGCGTTTGTAAATACCATTTTAAAATTGTCCAGAAATACAAATTGATGATTGATCGGATTATCCACCACCGAATAAAAAATAACGACAAAAAAGGGTAACACAAAAAACACCAGCACCCCAAGGATGCTGGGGGCTAAAAATATAGATGAAATTTTTCTCCCCCGCTTCCTTTTATTTTTATCTCTTTTCATTCAAATAAACCTGTACCCGCTCCTGAATGAGTCCTGCCGCATCTTCCGCCTTCTTCTGTCCATCAAAATAACTCTGTGACTCATCAATAATAATACTGAATATTTGTGAATCTATCCTGGCAGCGCCCGCCGTTTCGATCATCTGCCGGATCCTGTCCACCTGTTCCTGGGAAGCCGCAAAAACTTCTACCGTAACTTCCCCTGACGCTCCGCTTGTCCAGGTCGCTTTCGGCATCTCTTTTTTCGTTCCGTCCGCATCCTCATAATATTCTGCGGTCATATCCTTTTCAAACTGCTTCTCCAGCGCCGATTTCATAACCGGGAAACCGGCATTGGCGGATTGAAGGTTCTCCTGGCGTTCCTGATCCAATAGAAATTTCATGAACTCCCAGACGCCTTCTTTATTTTTAGAATTCACATTCATTGCTACCGTCGTTCCGTTAGGCGTAATCATCGTCCCGCTTTCCCCGGAAGTGGGGTACCCGATCATATTGATCGCTCCCCCGAATTTATTCTCATACAGCTGATACTGCTGTACGGAAGTAACCGTTTCCTTCAGCAAGAGAAGTTTCCCTTTTCTTATTTTTTCTACATCGCTGGGCCCGTTCTGGTCATACGTAACCTCTTGTGGAAAACGATTGGCGAACTCCAGAATTTTTATAAATTCCCCGTCATTAAAATGACAGGTTCCATTTTCCTCATCCACAAATTTATCGCCGTTTATCGCCAGCATCATCTGCAAAGCATTGTACTTTGTCGTATATTCGAACAATTCCACATCCGATTCTTTGGAATCCATCAGCGCCATCACATCATCCAGCGTCCATGATGTTCCAGTTCCTATGTCAGACTCCTTGCCGATCATTGTTTCCACGCCAAAGCACCTCATGACCGCATAAAGCTTTCCGTCCTCCTCATACGCTTTCAACGCATTTTCCACATAATCTTCCCTGTTCATATCGGCATCCTTATCCAGATATGGATTCAGGTCTTCCACTACGCCCATGGAAACCAGTTCTTCTAATTCAACCGGAGAATATACCATATCGATAATATCCGGCCCATTGCCGCTGGACATATCCGCCGACCAGAGAGAGACTATTGTTTCATAATCCTTATCCCCCTCACTGTAATCCTTGATCTCTATCCGGTATTTATCGCTCTGCTTATTAAAAGCTACTACATCCGCTTTCGCAAAATAAGGGATATAAGTCGTGCCATAAGTCAATACCGTTTTCTCCGGCACTTCCGCTCTGTTCTTTTTCGTCAGAACCGCCAGTTCCGCCTTCGGCTCATCCGAACTCCAGTCCATGGAAAAAGCCACTACCCTGCTATCCGCAAGGATCTGAAAATCTCTCAGGTTTCCGCTGTCGATATCGCTGTCCACCCAGTTCAAAATCTCCACCGGCTCCTCATCGCCCAGATTATATGTATAAAGCTTTGTTCCTACCGTATAGAGAATGTCCGCTAGTTCCCCGCCGCTTAAATAAGTGCCGTATTCAAAGGTTATGGGAACATCCAGCGCCTTTAACCGCTTTCCTGCCAGATCCACTTCCTGCACTTCATAAGCCACATCACCAAAATAAGAAACCAGAACTTTCTCTCCCTTTACGCTGAACATACTCCCGATATAAGTTCCAACATCTATTTCGCAATAGGGCTGTCCATCCTGTTTGATAACGCAGATGCTGTTCTGCAGACAGACATAATAATTCCCGTCCTTATCTTCCAGCAGACTCTGCATATAAAAGCTGTCGTCCTTAACCATCGCTTTTCCCGTATCGACATCCTGCAATACCGTTCCATCCGGAGAAATCTTTCTTATCGTAACATTTTCCGTTTTGCTCTCCATTCCTCCGAGCTGGTCATATGTCTCCAGCCCCAGCAGAAGATTTCCTTCCGTATCCTTTCCAATAACGCTGATCACGGTATTTTCTGCCAAATCTACAGGAATTTCCTCCTGGCTGCCGTCCATCTTTCTTACAAACAGCTTCGTCTGATTGTCCTTCCCCCCTACAAAATATATGGTGCCTTCGTCACCGCTCATCACGTTGCCGACCATATATCCTTCTTCTCCAAGCGTTTCATATTCCGCCACATAAATAAAATCGTCTTTTGCACTTTCCGCCGCCTCAGGCACGTTTTCTTCCTTTCCTTTACCTCCGCATCCGGCCAAAGCCAAAGTTGTGATTACCACTATGCCAGCCGCCAGCCAATTTCTGATCTTCATTCGCATCCTCCTTCCTTTCCTTTCTTCCTATCGGTTCTCATTCACATAAACCTGTATCCTGTTTTGAATAACATCCGCCGTTTCCTTTGCCGATTTCTGGCCCTCAAAATAAGCATTGGACTCTTCCGTAATAATTTCCATGATCTTTTCATCATACTGGTACATCTGATCGGTGCCTTCAATCAATTTCCTTACCGTTTCCACCTCATAATCTTTTGCAGCAAAAATTCGAACGGAAAAATTATCGTATCCCCAGCTCGTCTTTTCCGACCGCTTTTTCGTTCCGTCCACATCCTCATAATAGTCCTCTGTCATATCTTTTTCAAACTGCTTTTCCAATGCCGACTTCATAATTGGAAAGCCATAATCTCCTCCCCGTGGAGATCCTTCCTGCGCTTCCTTTGTAAGACTGCGGCGGACAAACTGCCATGCACCGTCTTTATTCGGAGATTTTGCATTGATCCCCATAGTGGAACCTGCGTTGGAAATAAAAGAACCGTTGTCCGAACTGGTCGGATAGCCGCAAAATGCGATCGGCTCTCCGAACATCGCCTCATACATAATATACTCCTGCATGGAACTGATACCTGTCTGCACCATCAGAAGCCGGTTCTGCTGAACCTTCTCCGGCATAGTCAGCCCGCTTGTATCCTCTTTATAATCCGTATCAAACCGGTTGGCAAATTCCAGCGCCTTTACAAATTCCCCATCGTTAAACTTGCACTCACCCGTACTCCAATCCACATACTGATCCAGATTCATGACAACATTCGTCATTAATATGCTGCCTTTCGTCGCATATTCATAAAGCTGCGTGCCTTCCGGCAGACCGCCCGCAATTTCCATCACCTCATCCAATGTAATACTGTCCCTCTCTCCCACATTGGATACCTTTGCCAACACCGTATTTATATAAAATCTCGATGGCATCGTATAAAGCTTTCCATCTATCTCATAAGCCTTCCTGATATTTTCCAGAAAATCTTCCCTGTTCATCTCGCTATCCGCATCTATATAGGGATATAAATCCTCTAAAATTCCTTTTGCCGCATACATCTGTACATTGGCACTGGAAAGTTCGATAATATCCGGCCCCTTTCCGCTGATCATATCCGCATTCATCTGCTCCACCCCGGAGCCATATCCCTCCGCACTGTCGTTTGTCACATACTCTTTTACTTCGATCCGGTATTCCTGATTTTTCTTATTAAAATCAATAATTTCCTTTCTGATGTCATAATTTAAATATAATGTGCCATAAGTAAGTATCTTCTGCTCCGGCACTTCGGAACCCTTCTTTTTTGTCAAAAATGCCAGTTCCGCACTGCTTATGCCGCTTTCATAATCCCATGACGAAAGAACGACCATAATCCGCCCGTCTTCCAATACGGCAAAGGAACGTACATCGTCTCTGTCTATATTACAGTCGACCCAGTTCAACACTTTGGCCGGCGCCGCATCCCCAAAAGAATAGGTATACAAATTATCGCCCATACTAAATACGAGATCCGAATCCACACCCGGTGCAAAGGTATATCCCTCATACCTTCCTATCATCAGCTCTTTCACCGCTTCGCCCATCGCTTTCGCGTTGATATCGACCAGATGGGTTTCCATGCCTTCATTACCATAATACACCGCATATACTGCGCCATCCTTCGTGGAAAACATTTCATTGATCCAGTCTTCTGTCTTTATCTCACAAATCTCATTTCCATCCTTATCAAGAACCACTACGCTCTGGTACAGGCACATATAGATATTTCCGTCTTTATCCGTCTCCAGAATCTGCACATAGGATTCCTCATCTTCAAAGACATCGCTGATATCCGTTTTGGACAAAATATTTCCATCTTGGGAAAATCTGCATAACTCCATAGTGCGCGAAGAAGGCTCCGACCATCCGCCAGTATCTGCGCTGGAAGCCACAGCTACTCCTACTCCTTCTCCAGCATAAACATGAGAACCTTCGCCTCCTTCATTTACAATTTCATAAGAAAGTTCTTCCTTGGAGTTTTCTTTCTTTTCTGACGTTTCCGCATCTTCCGGTACCTTCGCATCCTCTGATGCTTCTCCGTCCTCCGGTACCTCCGCATCCTCTGATGCTTCTCCGTCCTCCGGTACTTCCGCGTCCTCTGATGCTTCTCCGTCCTCCGGTACTTCCGCGCCTTCCGACACTTCCACATCTTCCGATACTTCCG
The DNA here is from genome assembly GCA_000403275.2 of Lachnospiraceae bacterium 28-4. Lineage (GTDB taxonomy): Bacteria > Bacillota > Clostridia > Lachnospirales > Lachnospiraceae > Kineothrix. Next base: position 850,862 of record KE159598.1, on the reverse strand, counting down.
TACCTTCCAATACTTCCGCATCTTCTTCCTCTCCCGCCGCCTCACCGGCTTCACCCGTTTTGCCTTCATCATAAACATATCTGCTCAATACGGCCAGGAAACTCCCATCTCTATCCATGGCGATCTGCTGAATACTGCTGTCCTCCCCAAAGTCCAGTGGAATTTTCTGCGACTCATCTTCACCGACCTTCAGCATAACGAGATATTCCTCATAACTCTGCGCCGCTTCATTATAGGAACCGGATCTGTAATATATGGTATCTTCGTTGATAAAAACCTGATCCACGCCGTCCTGCGCATCCAGGCTCCGGTATTCCGGCACATATACAAATTCCTTTTGCGCCGTCGTATTATCCGTTTTGGAGCCGCCGCAGCCCGCCGCCTGTATTCCCATAGCAGCCAACAGAACCGTCAGTATCGCTTTTTTCCAATTTGACTTATTTTTCATCATAATAAATTCCCTTTCTATAACCTATAAACATTGGGACGTATACACAATAACACAACACTTAGTATTCCATCGCGCTATAATAGCACTATATATCGAATCATAACATAGTCTTATCTTTAGTACAATCACACATTTCTTAATAATTTCTGAACACGCAGTATATTTTGCCCAACTGCTCTCCTAATTCTTAAAACTATGGATAGGCGCAGGAATACGTCCTCCTCTGTTCACAAAATCATCGCAGGAAAAACCGTTCACCGGCATGATCGGTGCATGCCCCAGCAAACCGCCAAATTCTACGCTTTCTCCCACCCCTTTCCCGATTACGGGAATAATCCTTACTGCCGTCGTCTTCTGATTCACCATGCCGATTGCCATTTCATCGGCAATAATGCCTGAAATCGTAGTGGCTTTCGTATCTCCTGGAATCGCTATCATATCCAGCCCCACGGAACATACACAGGTCATAGCCTCCAGTTTTTCCAACGTAAGCGCACCGGCGCTGACCGCATCTATCATCCCCTGGTCTTCGCTGACCGGTATAAATGCCCCGCTCAATCCTCCCACATACGAGGACGCCATAACGCCGCCTTTCTTCACCTGGTCGTTCAACAATGCCAAAGCGGCCGTTGTTCCCGGCGCGCCCGCATACTCCAGACCGATCTCGCACAAAATATCCGCTACGCTGTCGCCGATCGCCGGAGTCGGCGCCAACGACAAATCTACGATGCCAAAGGGAACCCCCAGCCTTTTGGATGCCTCCTGCGCCACCAGCTGTCCTACCCTCGTCACTTTAAAAGCAGTCTTTTTAATTGTCTCACACAATATTTCAAAATTCTTGCCGCGCACCTTGCTAAGAGCGGTTTTTACCACTCCCGGGCCGCTGACTCCCACGTTAATGATCCGGTCGCTTTCCGTCACGCCATGAAACGCCCCGGCCATAAACGGATTATCATCCGGCGCATTGCAAAATACAACCAGTTTCGCACATCCAAGAGAATCTTCTTCTTTCGTATATTCCGCCGTCTTCTTTACGATCTCTCCCATCAGCTTTACCGCGTCCATGTTGATCCCCGTCTTTGTGGAACCCAGATTCACGGAACTGCATACCCTCTCCGTTGCAGACAGGGCGATCGGTATGGATTCTATGAAGATCCGATCCGCCTCCGTCATCCCTTTCGACACCAGGGCGGAATATCCGCCGATAAAATTAACGCCTACTTCGTGCGCCGCCTTATCCAGTGTTTTAGCGATCCTTGCAAAATCCTCCGGCGTTTTGCATGCAGCCCCGCCAACAAGCGCGATCGGAGTAACCGAAATCCTTTTATTGACAATCGGTATTCCAAATTCCCTGGAAATCTCTTCCCCCGTTTTCACCAAATCCTTTGCCGCCTCATAAATTCTGACGTATATCTTTTCATTTAATTTATCCAAATCGGAATCGATGCAGTCCAGCAGACTGATACCGAGCGTTATCGTCCTTACATCCAGATTTTCCTTTTCAATCATCTGGTTTGTTTCCGCAACTTCAAATATATTAATCATCGTCTCTCCTCATTTCAAATCCTGTGCATTTTATCAAAGATTTCTTCCTTCTGGCATTTGATGATAACGCCGATCTCCTCCCCTAGCATTCCCAGTTCATCCACGATATCCCCAAAATGCTTTTCCGTCCTGCTCATATCCACGATCATCATCATATTGAAATACCCTTGTACGATCGTCTGTGAAATATCCAGAATATTGATTTTATTGTCCGCCAGATAAGTACATACTTTTGCGATAATGCCAACCGTATCTTTCCCTACTACAGTAATAATCGTCTTTTTCATCGTATTCTCCATTTCTACGGCTTTATCCGCCGCCCCTATGCAATTTCCACTATTTCCGATACCTCGCTTCTGTTCGCAATCCGTATCGGAAAATCGTTTGCTTTATATTTATTATCCGCCATCGCAATTTCTACCCGCACCGTTTCATAGGCAAGCTCCGGCAGGTTATTTTCTTTGCTTAAATGCCCCAGTACGATCGTCTGCATACCGTCGTTCAATAATCTGCAAAGCAGCTGCCCCGAAAGTTCATTGGACAGATGCCCCCGATCCCCGGCAATCCTTCTTTTTAAATAATATGGATAAGGCCCCACTTGAAGCATATTCACATCGTGATTCGCTTCTATCAGCAGTGCATTCATCCCCCTTAGGCATTCCACCGTATAATCGTTATAGCAGCCAAGATCCGTCACGATCCCCAGCTTTTGCCTTCCATGGCTGATACGGTATGCCACCGGTTCCGCCGCATCATGGGAAATCTTCATAGGATTTACCACCAGATCCTTGAGAGTCACTTTATGATCCGCTTCCAGTTCATGAAACAAACATTCTTCAATCTTTCCTGCCATGGAAGAACAACGGATCGCATCCAGCGTTCCTTTTGTTCCATAAACAGGAATGTTGTACTTCCTTGCCATCACTCCCAGCCCATGGATGTGATCCGCATGTTCATGGGTGATAAAGATTCCGTCCAACTCTTCCGGCTTTATCCCCAGTTTTTCCAGTCCTTCTTTTGTTCTTTTGCCGCTGATCCCAACATCCACTAATATATGTGTGGCATCGGAACCCACATAGATGCAGTTTCCACTGCTTCCGCTGGCAATACTGCACATCCGCATTTCCTTATCCAGCCTTTCCCACTTTTATTTTTCCCAGTAAATCTCTATAACGTCCCCATCTTCCACTTGTTCCATATATCTCGATATCTGTCCATTCCGCTTCGTGATCACGCAAGCCCCCTGGGGACTGGAAAGATCGAAATCAATATAATCAAAAATATCCACAAATACGTATGACATTTTCCCCTTCATCGTTACAGGGCTCCCGTTTACCAGAAGGTGGATCGTTCTGGAAGGTTCCTTCCCCCTTCTTGCGCTGTCCGACGGCATTTCTTCTTTTTTCCGGCTTGCCGGCTCCGCACTTTCCGGTTCTTCCTCAATGCCTTCTTCTATGAGGGCATATGCCCCATATTCCGGCATTCTGTCCTTTTCCGCCCTTTCGGCAGCCATCTCTCCTCTTTCCCTGCTTGTCAGCCACGTATCTTCATCCGTCCCCCGCATCGCCCACGACACGGTAAAATTCTCAAATACATGGGTATCCATATCCGCCCTCCGGTTATTGACATACATGTGAAGCCTGTCATCCACCATAACGTCCATAAAATCGGCGATCTGTCTCACCGTATAATAATTCAGCATTTCGATCTCGTCATTATCCCTGATATCATAATATTTCGACTGTAGTTTTCCGTTGACCCGGGCAAATTTCGGCAGGTTGATCCTTTTCTCGTTCACTGTCACCCTGATTACATCGCCAAATTCATTCAACGCGCCCAGCTCCATAGCCGCCGCGTCTCCCGCCGTGGAGGGAACCACTTCTATCTTATCTCCTCTGCGAATAGGTGTATGTATATCAGCCTCTTCCCCGTTTACCCGAATGACCGCCGCTTCCCCCAACTGTCCCCGGACAATTCTCGTCTTTCCGTTGACCCGGAAATTCAACTCCTTCCCTCTCTTCGGGAACAGCCCTTCCTTTTCAAACTCGGCCTGCATCGCCGCATCTACCACCGCCAGCATATTGTTATCGTATAATTTCACCCTCTGTCCGTTAAAATCCACGAATATAAAATTATTGCTCTGTTCATAAAAGCTCAGGCAAATACCGACCGGCGTCACCAGCAGGGAATCTTTTACAATATGATCTTCCAAAAATTCTACAGACTGCAATACTTCTCCGCCGCGTACCGCTACTCTTTCCTTTTGTATGCCCAGTTCTTCCGCCAGCCGTTCCGTATAGCCTTCTATTTTACCTCCCCCGCCTACTACAAAAACGGCGCTGACCGATTTCCCTCCGTTCAGCTCCTTGATTTTATCGGCCACTTGAAGCGCCATGGATTCTATGACCGGATTCACCACTTCCAGCAGTTCGCCTTTGGTGATGCTCTGCTGCAAGCCCATAATATCCTTATAGGTGATCTCTTTCATGATTCCCGCATCTTTTTTTATCTGTTCCGCCGTTCCAAAATCCACAAGACAATGTCTGGCAATCGTTTCTGTCAGGGCGTCGCCGGCCATGGGGATCATTCCAAATGCAATGATGCTTCCGTCCTTCGTAATGGAAATATCCGAAGTCCCCGCTCCCACGTCCACCAAAGCGATGTTCAGCATCCGGTACATTTCAGGGATTGCCACCTGGATCGCCGCGATCGGCTCCAACGTCATATTTGCCACATTAAGCCCCGCCAGTTCCACCGCTTTATTCAATCCGTCCACCACATCATCCGGCAAAAATGTGGCAATCATTTCCGCGCTCAATATTTTTGCCTTATGCCCCTCCGGATTGGAAATCGGATAATGATTAATATAATAATGGATGACAGAATGGCCCACACAGTAAAATTTCATATCCGTATCATTTTCATTCTGAAACCTCTCATAAGCCCGTTCCACGCCGTAAGAGGTGAGGCCGTACATATCCTCCTGTGTAATTTCCTTTTCATGGGCAAACTCGCTGTCCACCGTCACATTCACAGTGCGAAGCACACGTCCTGCGGCCGCGATACAGGCTTCCGCCAATTTTCTTCCCGTTGCTGCTTCCAGTTCTTCCTTGATCTGCCGGACAGTCTCCCCCACTTTCCGGATGTCATGAATCTGCCCATCCAGCATGGCGCGGGTCTCATGCTCTTTCATTCTCTGTGCCACCGCATAAAAACGGTCATTGCTGCGGTATCCCACCGTACCCACTACGCTTCTCGTTCCTATGTCCAATCCAAAAACAAGCTGTCCCGAATAGTTTTTTCCCTCTGTCACAGATATCCCTCCAATTTCTTATCAATCTGCTCATATGTATCCGCAAGGCTGCCCCCATTATTGATCACGACCTTACAATGCTTCCTGAACTCTTCTTCCGAAAGCTGCCGCTCCAGGATACCGGAGATTTTTTCATCGCTGTAGTTTCTAAAATGCTTCAGCCTCCGCCTCCGCACTTCCTCTCCGGCGTAAATATACCAAAGTTCATCCACTATATTTTCATATCCGCCCTCGATCAAAAGCGCCGCCTCGATAAACAAAAAATCGGTTTTTCCTTCCCTGCCGGCCTTTTCGATTTCTTTCAGAATATATTCCCTGACCACCGGATGGATCAAATCGTTCACCTGCTGCAAAAGAGCCTCGCTGCCGAATATTTTCTCCGCCATTTTTTGCCGGTCAATCCTTCCATCCGGCGCAAGTATCTCCTGGCCGAGCAGCTTCACCAACGCCCCATAGCAGCTTTCTCCAGGCTCTTTCACTTTATGCGCCGCTTCATCGGCCAGCAATACCTGACAATTATATTTTCCTCTTATATATGCCAATACTTCCGTCTTGCCGGCCCCAATGCCGCCCGTAATGCCAATGATCTTCATAAAAAACTCCTGTTCCGCTATTCCGGTTATTTTGCCTCATACCAGTTCTTTCCGGTGTGCATATCTACTTCCAGCGTGACGGCCAGATTCGCCGCCGCCTTCATTTCCTCATCCAGAATGGCCTTCACCTTCTCCGTTTCCTCTTCCGCTGTCTCGATCAAAAGTTCATCGTGTACTTGAAGGATCAGCCTGGAAGATAAGTTTTCTTCCTTTAATCTCCGCCACACCCTGATCATAGCGATCTTAATAATATCCGCCGCCGTACCTTGTATCGGGGAATTCATCGCAACCCTTTCCCCGAAGGAACGCTGCATAAAATTGCTGGAGGAAAGCTCTGGCACCGGCCTTCTGCGTCCGAACATCGTTGTCACATAGCCTTCCTTTTTCGCATTTTCTACCTGCCTGTCCAAAAACTTCTTTACTTCCGGATAAGTTGCAAAATATTGTTCGATATACTCTGCTGCCTCTTTTCTGGAAATACTCAGATCCTGGCTTAATCCAAAGGAACTGATGCCATACACGATACCGAAGTTTACCGCCTTAGCATTCCTTCGCTGCAAATCCGTCACTTCTTCAAAAGGAGTATGGAATACTTTGGAAGCCGTAATTCTATGGATATCTTCGTCCATTTTATAAGCCTCAATCAGTTGGGCATCCTCCGACATATGGGCGAGTACCCTCAGCTCTATCTGGGAATAATCCGCATCCGTAAATACAAACCCCTCTTCCGGGACAAATACTTTCCTTATCAGCCGGCCCAGTTCCATTCTCATCGGAATATTCTGCAAGTTCGGTTCCGTTGAACTGATCCGCCCCGTAGCCGTAATCGTCTGGTTAAAAGTGCTGTGTATTCTGTTATCTTCCCCTATATATGCCGCCAGCCCTTCCGCATAGGTGGATTTTAGTTTCGTCAATCCCCTATATTCCAGAACCTCCTCCACAATGGGGTAGTCCGGGGCCAGCTTATCTAATACATCCGCAGCCGTAGAATATCCGGTCTTCGTCTTTTTCCCGCCCGGAATGCCCATTTTCTCGAATAAAACCTCCCCCAGCTGCTTCGGAGAATTAATATTAAAATCGCATCCTGCTATCCGGTGAATACTTTCTTCCAGCTCCCCAATCCTCCCGTTTAGCGCCTCCCCATAAGCGCGCAGCTCGTCCGGTTTTACTTTGACGCCTTCCTTTTCCATGCAATAAAGGACATAGGAAAGGGGCATTTCAATTTCTTCCATCAGCCGTTCCATGCCCGTCTGTCCGAGCCTCTCTTTTAAAACAGGTGCCGCCATCCAATCCACATACGCAAGAAAACATGCATATTCCATAACTTCTTTTTCATTTTCTTCCACTGCTTTTTTCAAAGGCGTCTTTCCAAACCGCTGTGCTTTTCCCGGAATCGTCAGTCCCAGATATTCCGAAGCGATATCTTCCGGCTGGTAATCGTTCTTCAAGGGATTCAATAAATACGCCGCAATCAATATATCAAACAGCCCTGCCGTCTTATCCGTCTTCATATATTTATATTTGTTTTTCATGTCAAAGGCAGCAAACCTCATACCGGGTTTTCTTTCTCCCGCAGTCGCCTCCCCCAGACCTTCCAGCAGATATTCCCTCGTCAGAAATCCTTCCGGCCTCAGGAAATAAATCTCTTTTTCCCCAAAAGCCAGAGCTATGCCGACAAAATCCTCCTCCCTGCTGCTGTCTTCTATGATCTCAAAGGCCGCCCACTGTTCTTTCTCCAAAGTACGCAGCTTTTGGAAAAGTTCCTCTGCCTCTCCCAGATCCGTCACCGTCTTAAAATATTGCGTTTCTTTATTTTCTATGCCTTGCTTCTCAAAACGGCTCAACATATTTTTAAATCCCAGCCGTTGAAAAATCTTATAAGCGTCTTCCGTATAAAAATCACCGATTCGGGCATCGTCATAAGAAAGAGCAATATCTCCATCCACTTTGATCGTCGCCAGCTCCTTGCTCAAATCGGCAAGCTCCCTGTTCGCTTCCAAAGATTCTCTGACCGATTTCCTGGATACCTCTTCCAAATGTTCGTAGATTCCCTCCAGAGAACCAAAACGCACCATCAGATCTGTCGCCGTCTTTTCGCCAACCTTTGGTACGCCGGGAATATTATCCGCGGTATCTCCCATCAGCGCCTTCAAATCGATAAACTGTACCGGATTCACCTGATATTTTTTTTCCACATCCGCCGCATAATAATCCTCTACTTCCGTTTTGCCGCCTTTCGTTTTCGGTATACGGATCTTAATGCGGGAAGAAGCGATCTGCAGCAGATCCCTGTCGCCGGAAATCAGGGCAACCTCCATTCCTTCCTTTTCCGACCGCTTTGCCAGCGTCCCAAGAATATCATCCGCTTCCAATCCGGGCTTTTCTACCGTCCGTATCCCCATCGATGCGAGAACTTCTTTCATCACGGGAACCTGCTCGCGCAGTTCTTCCGGCATGGGCTTTCTTGTCCCTTTATATTCGCTGTAAATTTTATGGCGGAACGTAGGTTCATGTACGTCAAAAGCCACCACCAAATATTCGGGATGTTCTTCATCCAGAATTTTAAACATAATATTCAGAAACCCATAAATGGCATTCGTATGAAGCCCCTCCGAATTGCTCAAATCCGGCACTCCATAGAACGCCCTGTTTAAAATACTATGTCCATCGATCAATACTATTTTTTCCATATGCTCCATATCCCCGCTGTTTTCACAGCACTATAATCAAAACGATAATTGTTATAATGGTTATAATCGCCAGAACTTCCACTCCATATACAAGGAAGTGCAATACTTCGCGTATCTTCATCCTTCTCCTGGCATCTTCCATCATCCAGTCAAATTCCTTCTGCAAGTCAAAGGTATTCCCCTCCTCCAGTCTGGCCATTCCTTCCTGCACAAGAAACTGTATGCTGAGTTCTTCTTTGCATTCCTTGCATTCTTCAATGTGATCTAAAAAATCTCTCAATTCTCTGCTATTTAATTTATGATTCAAAAAGTCCGGTATCATCTTTATTACTTCTTTGCAATCCATAGCAGCTCCCCGATCATTCTCTTAAGTATATTTCTTTATTTTATGCCGGAATATTCGCACGCGATATACCCATACTTTATTTACTATACACTAAAATCAGCTTTTTTGAAAGTATTCCTGAAAAATTAATTTGAGAAAACACCGCATAACAAGCGAGAAGGAAAGGAATCTTCTCCAAACAAAAAAAAGACCGGACTATCGTAAAATACTGTAGTTCGGTCTTTTCATAAAATTCTTTCTTATACCATAAATAAATATTTTCAATCACTAACTTTTATTGATTACATTTTTACAAGAGAAAGAGCCGCTTCATCTGCCACTACGGTTACATTAGGATGAAGCTGTAATACCGATGCCTGTACCTTAGGAGTAATCGACCCGAAGAATGCATCTCTTACGATCGCAGCCTTGTCTTCTCCGCTGACTACTACAAGCACCGATTTTGCCAGCATAATTGTCTTAATGCCCATCGTATACGCCTGTTTCGGCACATCGTCATAAGATGCAAAAAATCTCTTATTCGCTTCAATCGTAGATGGTGTCAGATCCACGCAATGAGTCTCAGGAATAAACTCATCTGCCGGCTCGTTAAACCCGATATGTCCGTTATGCCCAAGTCCTAAAAGCTGTAAATCGATACCTCCTACCGATTCGATCACTTTGTTATAATCAGCACATGCCTTGTCGCTGTCCGGCTCCGTTCCGTCAGGAAGATGGGTGTTATCCTTGTTTATATTCACCTTACTGAAAAGATGATCGTTCATAAAATAATAATAGCTCTGATCGTTATCCTTCGTCAGCCCTTTATACTCATCCAGATTCACCGATGTAACCTTAGAAAAATCCAAATCACCTTTCTGGTACCATTCCACCAGCTGTTCATAAGTTCCAATCGGCGTAGATCCCGTTGCAAGCCCAAGAACGCAATTCGGCTTTACAATGACCTGGGCTGAAATAATATTAGCAGCCTTCCTGCTCATATCTTTATAATCTTTTGCTTTAATTATTCTCATTTCTGCTCCTATCACAAATTGGTTTCAAAGAATTTCTTTAAAGCTGCGATTGCTTCTGCCTCGTCGGGGCCTTCCGCCGTACAAGTAACAGTCGTACCTTTCTTTGCGCCAGCTCCCATAAGCGCCATGATCTTCTTTGCATCCGCTTTTTTCGTACCGGTATCCACCATAATAGTACTCTTAAAAGCTGCTGCCTGCTTTACCAGCAATCCTGCAGGTCTCGCATGAATTCCCAGCTCATCCTTAATCGTATACTTGAACTCCTGCATAATATATTTCTCCTTTCTTTCATTCCCTTTGCAAGGATTTCTACCGTATTCATCTACTCCGGACGTCTTCTGTCATCTCATCCGCTCACAATATTTTCCAGTAAATATCTGGGTATATCATAACAATTTATACAATTTCTGTCAAGCAGATAATGCTTTTTTTGTGTTTTATGTTGAATATATTCTTCTCACATTCCGAATTATTATACATTTCATATATTGCATAAAATACAAAAAACTTGCCGTACTAATTAATTAGTACGGCAAGTTTTTTGTATGCCGATGACGAGACTTGAACTCGTACAATGTTGCCATCGTCAGATTTTGAGTCTGATGCGTCTGCCAATTCCGCCACATCGGCTTATCACTTATTTTGATTCTGTTAAAATCTAACAGCCGAGTAATATAATATCATACTCGGCTGATATTGGCAAGTCATTTTTTAAAATTCTTTTTCTAAATTTTTATAAATGTCTAGCCCGTCAAATGTAGCAAAATAATCCTCCGGTTTCTCCGCCCTGCGGATCAAATCCACGCCGCCGTCTTCCCTCAGCAAAAGTTCTGCCGATTTTAATTTTCCATTGTAATTATACCCCATGGAAAATCCATGAGCTCCCGTATCATGGATAAAAAGATAATCCCCTTTATCAATCTCCGGCAGCATCCTGTCCACAGCAAATTTATCGTTATTCTCACATAAAGAACCAACGATATCATATTTGCAATCACAAGGCTCCTGTTCTTTCCCAAGTACCGTTATGTGATGATATGCCCCGTACATCGCCGGACGCATCAGATTGACTGCACAAGCGTCCACTCCGATATATTCCTTATAGGTATGCTTTTCATGGATCGCCTTCGTTACAAGCGCTCCATAAGGCCCCATCATAAAACGCCCCATTTCCGTATAAATGGCCACGTCTCCCATTCCTGCCGGAACAAGCACCTCTTCGTATACCTTTCTTACTCCCTCCCCGATAGCGTAAATATCATTTCCGGCCTGTCCTGGCTGATAAGGAATGCCAACGCCTCCTGAAAGGTTAATAAATTTAATCGCCGCACCAGTTTCCTCTTTTAAACGTACTGCCATTTCGAACAACTGTCCTGCCAGCGTCGGATAATATTCATTCGTCACCGTATTGCTTGCCAGAAACGCATGAATCCCAAAATTTTTCACACCCTTTTCCTTAAGGATGCGAAATCCCTCAAACATCTGTTCCTGAGTAAAACCATACTTGGAATCCCCGGGGTTGTCCATAATTCCATTGCTCATTGTAAATACACCGCCCGGATTGTATCGGCAGCTTATTGTTTCAGGAAGCTTTCCTAAAACCGTTTCCAGATAATCAATATGTGTAATATCATCCAAATTGATAATTGCTCCCAGCTTTGCAGCATATGCATATTCTTCAGCAGGAGTCTCATTCGAGGAAAACATAATATCTTCTCCTGTCGCACCGATTGCCGCACTCAGCATGAGTTCCGTCATGGAGGAACAATCGTACCCACAGCCATATTCTTTCAATATCTGCATCAGACATGGATTGGGCGTCGCTTTCACTGCAAAATACTCCTTAAATCCCGGATTCCATGAAAAAGCTTCTTTTACCGCCTTTGCATTTTCCCTGATCCCCTTTTCATCATAAATATGAAAAGGCGTAGGGTAATCTTTTACAATCTCTTCTATCATTTCTTTCGTTACAAATGGTTCTTTTTTCATCTTTCTCCCCGTTTCTATTCAATATCTTCGATCTGCCAATCAATCGGCTCCACTCCGTTCTCTGCCAGAAATTCATTGGCCCTGCTAAAATGTCTGCATCCAAAAAACCCCCTGTATGCGGACAGCGGACTGGGGTGAGGCGCTTTTAATATAAGATGTTTGGGATTTGTCAACATAGACATTTTATTCTGTGCCGGCCTTCCCCACAAAAAATAAACGATCGGCCGATCCTGGGCGTTGACCGCTTCAATTACGGCATCGGTAAACATTTCCCAGCCTTTTCCCTGATGGGAATTCGCCTGGTGGGCCCTTACCGTAAGCACCGTATTCAAAAGCAGAACTCCCTGATCCGCCCATTTTTTCAAATATCCGTTGTTCGGAATACGGCATCCCATATCATCATGCAATTCCTGATAAATATTCTGAAGGGATGGCGGGATATTTTTCTGATCAGGAAGTACGGAAAAACTTAATCCATGAGCCTGATGCTCATTATGGTATGGATCCTGTCCCAACAGCAATACTTTTACCCGACTCAAAGGCGTAAAATGAAATGCATTGAAAATATCATCTGCCGGAGGATAGATCACCGACTTACTATATTCTCCCTGCACAAACTGAAAAAGCTGCCTGTAATATGGCTTGGAAAATTCCGGCTTCAACGCTTCCAGCCAGTCATTCTGAATCATTGCCATGCTTTTGTACTCCTTTTATCCTTATAGCCTTACCGGTACTTTCCGCTCCCTTAAAAATTTTTTCACCTCACATATCTCCAGTTCCTTATAATGAAACAGCGATGCGGCCAGAGCGGCATCCGCCCGGCCTTCTGTCAGCGCGGCGTTAAAATCTTCTAATCGTCCGGCCCCTCCGGACGCTATTACGGGTATAGAAACATTTTCAGCTATCGTCTTTGTCAGTTCTATATCATAACCGGCCTTCGTGCCATCGCAGTCCATGCTCGTCAAAAGAATCTCTCCTGCCCCCAGCACATCGGCTCTCATCGCCCATTCCACCGCATCCAGGCCGGTATCCACCCTGCCTCCATGCTTATAAACATTCCAGCCGGAACCATCCTCCCGCTTTTTCGCATCGATTGCCACCACAACGCACTGACTGCCAAATATTTCTGCTGCCTGACAGATCAGGCTCGGATAATCAATGGCGGAAGAATTGATGGAAACTTTATCCGCCCCTTCTCTGAGAATCGCCTTAAAATCTTCTACGGTACGGATTCCACCTCCTACGGTAAAAGGAATAAACACTTTCTCCGCCACGCGCCGTACCATATCCACCACCGTTGCCCTCGCGTCAGAAGATGCCGTAATATCGAGAAATACCAATTCATCCGCGCCTTCTTTATCATAAGCAGCCGCTATTTCCACCGGGTCACCCGCGTCTTTCAGATTTACAAAATTAACCCCTTTTACCACTCTTCCATTATGTACATCCAGGCAAGGGATAATACGTTTCGCATGCATTTATTTCCCCTCCTTTTGTATTTCGATAAAATTACGGAGAATCTTCAACCCTGTCTCAGAACTTTTTTCCGGGTGGAACTGACAGGCAAACACATTGCCCTTTTCCACGGATGCGTGGATCAATGTATTATATTCCGCCGTAGCGGTAACGATATTTTCTTCTCCCGCTTTCAAATAATAGGAATGTACAAAATATACATAGGATTCCTCCGCAACTCCTTCAAACAGCCTTCCCTTCCTCGGATAACGCAGGGAATTCCATCCGATCTGCGGAACCTTTCCGCCTTCTTTCTCCGGTATCCGAATAATTTCTCCTCTCAGAATGCCCAGCCCGGCAACCCCCTCGCATTCTTCACTTCGTTCAAACAACAGCTGCAGCCCAAGACAGATGCCGAGAAACGGAGTTCCCCTGCTAACAATCTCTTTTATTACATCTTCCAGACCGTAGCTGCGAATCCTCTCCATTGCCTTTCCAAAAGATCCTACCCCTGGCAAAATCACTCTGTCCGCACTCAGAATTTTCTCCCTCTCCCGTGTCACACAAACTTGTTCCCCGAGAAAAAGAAGTGCTTTCTCCACGCTTTTTATATTTCCCGCATCATAGTCAATAATCGCTGTCATATGCCGCCGCTCTCTATCTCCGTCAATTTCCGTGTATTTCTATATTAATAGGCTGCTGTAACCCCTGAATCTGCTCTCCCTGACTGCCGAAACCGCTGTTACCTGTCCATGTGGACACATCCTCTCCCTGAGAGGTATTTCCTCCCTGAACGGGCGAATCCGCCACAGAATCATTTACGTAAGGAGCTTCTGCTGCAGAAGGTTCTTCTACGGACGGTTCTGTTCCATCCCCTTCCGGTTCCTGCTGAGACACATCCTCTCCCTGCGGCATCTCCTCTTCCGGCGTTGTCATTTCATCCGCTAACGTATCCTGGGGAAGATCCTGCTCCATTGCATCCGGAAGTTGCTCTTCCTCCATCATTTCCTGTTCTTCTGGAAGAATATCCTCTGTTGGAACCGCTTCCTCTTCTTCTGTCTTTTCCTCCGGCATAATGAACGGAGTATTATAAACGATAGATTCCAACCTTTTCGTATATGTCACATCATCATATGCTATGATCGTCTGCGCAACCGGCTCCGCCAAAGTATATTTATCATTCAAAATACTTAATATTGATTCATAAATCGCATTGACTTCCTGAGTCACCCGATATTCTTCGGCTTTAGCCAATATTTCGGGATAATGTTCCACCCCTGACATGAGAGCATCCAACGCCTGTATTTCTTTTCCCATGCCCAGATAATTATGGTAGGAGTCCAATTTCCTCTTCATTTCGAGAATCGTTTTTGCCTTATTATATATAATGGCATCGCTCTCATCCAATTTTTTTCCATACATCAGCTCATAGGATTTTATATAATCTGCCTGATAAAAGGCTTCTCTTGCCTTTCTCTTATCAAAAAAGTCCGGAATAATACTGCATGTCACAATAATCATTGCCGTTATCGTCAAGCAAAACGCTGCTATTACCAAAATACTCTTAATAGAAACTCTTTTTCCTTTTTTAACGGTCTCCGAACCTTCAGCATCGGCTGCCGCGGGTTTCTCTTTTTTCTTTTTCTCCTTTTTTTCCTTCTTCTTTTTCTCTTTCTTTTCTTTTCCTTCTTCGTCGCCTTTCGCTTTTACCTTTTTCTTCTTTTTATTTTTATCCTCGTCATCCAGTTCTTTCAGGATATTTTTATTTTCATCGGAAGGCTCCAATCCATCCGCCCTTCCTTCTTCCCCGTCCTCGTCGTCTGCTTCGGTCAAAAAGGCCATGATTTTACTAAAAAGCCCCTGGCTCTTCTCTTCCTTTTCTCCCTCCGCGCCATCCTCCGCATTCTGACTATCGCTTCCGGAATCGCCTTCTCCTGCGTCTTCCGCATCTCCTTCCCCAGACTTCTTCTTTTTGCCAAATAACGATTTTTTTTCTTTTTTCGCTTTTTTCTCCTTCTTTTTCTTTTCCTTCTTCTCTTCCTGCTCTTCTTCCGTCGGCGTTTCCTGCACGCCGCCTACAGCCGGATCCCCGAATTCTCCGCTGTCCTCTTCTTCCGTCGGCATATCATCTAAAAAGTCAAAGATTTCATCCGTCTGCATTTCTGCATCGAATAAGGCATCTTCCTCTGTGAGATCCTCTCCCATATCTGCCGCCGCATCTGCTGCTGCAAACATCGCATCAACCTCATCCGGTGAAATCAGGCTTTCTTCTTCATCATCAAAATCCTCGTTTTCCATTTCATCCATTTGAAAATCAGACAAGCTAAAATCTTCCAAATCAGCCTCTTCTGCCGGCATATCTTCTAAAGCCAGTTCCTCCGGTATATCTTCCAAAGCCAGTTCCTCCGGTATATCTTCCAAAGCTAATTCCTCCGGCATATCCTCCAAAGCTAATTCCTCTGGCATATCCTCTAAAGCCAGTTCCTCCGGTATATCCTCCAAAGCCGGTTCCTCCGGTATATCCTCCAAAGCCGGTTCCTCCAGTATATCTTCCAGCGCCGCTTCCTCCGGCATATCCTCCAGCAATCCGTCCATCATATCATCTATGGAAGAATCTTCCAGACCGCTTTCTAACTCAGGTCCCTCTCCCTCAAAATCTTCCAACGCAAAATCACCGGCCTCAAATTCTTCCGGTGCTAAATCTTCTATTGCAAAATCTAAATCTTCCGGCTCCATTCCTTCTTCTGAACCGGATTCTTCTTTCTCCTCATCCGAAGGCGCAAGACCCTCTCCTGACTCTTCTTTCATAAGAGAACTAATAAAATCATCTAAGTATTCTTCATCTGAACTCATGAAACACCCTCACATTTTTACTTATATTTTATTATTTATCACTTTAGTTTATCATATATATACTTATTAGACAAACCCATTTATAAGAAAATCCATTGGTTTTTTTTCTATTTTATACCCTCTGTCCTTAATTTCTTCTGTCAGTTGATACAATTTGCTATGTACTCTGAAAATATTCGCCTTCTGATTAAAATAGACTATCTTTTCAAAAGGCCATCGAATAACGGTAGGATACTTCATGCCGACACCCAGTTCCAATACGCACAATTTCTTATTGACCGTTCCTTGCAGCCATTTCATATATTGGTTCCATTGTGGTAAATACCCCTCTTCTATATATCCGTCTTCTCCCACAAGGTTAAAAACCAGATTCTTCCCACAGGCAGGACATACCGGCTGTTCTATTTTTTTATCATATTCCTTCTTAAGCAAAAAGTCATATATTTTCTCCGAAAGCTGTCCGTCTGCCGGATACAGTTGTTTATTACAGCCCTCCGCACACCGGCAAAATCGATATCCTCCACAGGGCGTTACGATTCTTTCTTTTGAAAGCTTCGTCTTATAAATATAGTCATCCGTACGGGTGGATACAATAAAATAATTTTTACCCTCTAACAAATTATCCAATATGCTATATGCTTCTTTTGTCTTATCTCCCTTAGATCTGTCGAGATATGCTTTTTTAAAGTAGGGATACATCCATGCATCCTTTTCCTGCTCCTCCATTCGTCTCAGGGCGTCTGAAAATTCAGGATTTTCCTCCACTTTAGGCACCGATTCTTCAAACTCTTCTCCAATACCAACTAAAACAAGTTCCGCATCTTCTATTTTTTCAAGTAAAATATCTTTTATAGTCTCCATCTCTTTTCCTGTCTCCGCCGCATGATAATCGAGTAGAAAAGATTCATCTTCCCTACTCGCCGCGCGGGGTGCGTGCAGCAAAGCTGCTAATTTCCTTACGCACCCCTGCGCATAAAACAAGCCGGGAATTACTCCCGGCCATATATTCATATTTTATTGAAGTAACTCGTCTACTATGTGTACCAGGTTTCCTATTTCCGGTTTGGAAAGCTGAGCATCCGCTCCGAGTGCTTTTCCTTTTCTCTTCATTTCATCATTTACCAACGATGAGAAAATAACGATAGGAATATGTTTCGTTTCTTCATCTTCTTTTACCAGCCTTGTCAAACGATGTCCATCCATCTCCGGCATCTCAATATCCGTAATAATGCATTGTACATGGTCTCTTAATGTACCATCTGCCTTACATTGCTGTATTACATCATATGCTTGTTTTCCGTTTTCAGTATGGATCAAATTGGTGTAGCCTGCCTGCTTCAGGGAATTAACAATCAATTTATTCAATAACGGAGAATCTTCAGCTATCAAAATCGGTGTATCTCTCAGCGGTCTTTCACCCAAAGCTTCTATTTCTGATATTTTTAATCCTGTTTCCGGATTGATATCCGTCACAATCTTTTCAAAATCCAGAATAATGATCAGTTCTCCATTAATTTTAACAATACCTGTAGAAACGCCGTCTTCGCTAGTTGAAACGGTATTCCCCGGTTTAATAATGCTGTTCCATGAAACTCTATGTATTCCAACAACGGAATCAACGTGAAAAGCGATATCCAATTTATTAAAATTAGTTACTATAAATAATGAGGAAATCTTTTCCTTTTCATCATAATCCCGCATTTGCAAGCAATTTCTTAAATTTATCGCTGTGATCATAGTATCCCTTGGCATAAAAATCCCTTCAATACTGGGATGTGCATTCGGTACCGGCGTAACATCCTGATAGGCGATAATCTCTCTTATCTTCGCAACATTAATTCCATAATGCCGTCCTTCCAGTAAGAACTCTAATACTTCCAATTCATTCGTACCATTTTCCAGCAAAATATTTGTATCCATACTCGATCCACCTCACACCATTTATTCGTATGTTTTTCCTAACCACACTCAACTATAGCCATTATATCATAGATTATCATGAGTGTCAAAAGATAATAAAAAAAGCTATTCTCTGTAGAATAGCCCATAAACACTATATTATAAAAAGGGACATGCCCTCAAAACCGAATACCGTATCCTACAGATACCCCTTCTTCCACCACCCGCTCCTCCACGATGGGTAAGCCCTCGGCCGATTAGTACGCGTCCGCTGCACGCATTGCTGCGCTTCCACTCCGCGCCCACCTACCCCGTCCTCTACGGGGGGCCTTACCGCTTCCGCGTGGGAGGCCTCGTCTT
>KE159598.1:822568-828975 GCA_000403275.2 Lachnospiraceae bacterium 28-4 | reverse complement strand
CCCCCATTGTGCAATATCCCCCACTGCTGCCTCCCGTAGGAGTCTGGGCCGTGTCTCAGTCCCAGTGTGGCCGTCCGCCCTCTCAGGCCGGCTACTGATCGTCGCTTTGGTAGGCCGTTACCCTGCCAACTGGCTAATCAGACGCGGGCCCATCCTGTACCACCGGAGTTTTCAGGGAAAAGCCATGCGGCTTCCCCC
The DNA here is from genome assembly GCA_000403275.2 of Lachnospiraceae bacterium 28-4. Classification (GTDB taxonomy): domain Bacteria; phylum Bacillota; class Clostridia; order Lachnospirales; family Lachnospiraceae; genus Kineothrix. The sequence continues at coordinate 828,777 of KE159598.1, read as the reverse complement.
GTTATGCGGTATTAGCACCTATTTCTAAGTGTTATCCCCCTGTACAGGCCAGGTTGCCCACGCGTTACTCACCCGTCCGCCACTCATGCACAGGTTTTCCGGCCGAAGCCTTCCTCCCCGTACACCCGTTCGACTTGCATGTGTTAGGCACGCCGCCAGCGTTCATCCTGAGCCAGGATCAAACTCTCATGTTTGTTCGTTTGCCTGCTGCAGTTCCCTCTGCTGGCTTTACTGTTCTTTTTGGGTCCATGGGTTTCTCCATGGATTGTTTGTTCTTTGAATTTCCTCTGAATTTTCCGCTCCGCTTTCCGCTTCCTTCCTGCTCTCCCTTTACAGGTCTTACAGGCTTTCCGCTTCTTCGGAGCTCTTGGAATTTTCAGGGCTGCATTGCTGTTCATTTGCCAAGGTTCGTTTCGTTGCCGTTTTTTCTTATCTCGCCGGCAACGAAATTGAGTATATCACCTAAAAAAGAAGTTGTCAACCATAAATCTAATAAATTTTACATTTTTTTCAAAATTGCTTTTTATAGCAGTGTACACTTGCTAATTCAGGGTAAGCCCCGCCTCTCCTGAATCATTTCTCATAGACAATCTAAGCGTCTCTATCGCCCCTGCCTCCTCTTCTTTCATCTCGCAGATCAAAACAAGATTTTCCGAGCCTCCTGCCGGAATTGTTCCAATATAGGAAGCCAGATCATTTTCCAGCATCGTTGTCAATGCATATTTAGGCGAAGCTCCATTTAAAGATATTTTAAACTTTGTTCCTAACGAAAGCATGTCGAGGTTCAAATCCTGGCCGCCCGTATTCTGTACGTCAAAATTTAATATAATGAGTTTACATCCTTCCGATGCATTCATCGCAAAAACCAAATCATCTCCGGCCGCCTCCGGATAAACATCCTTTGCTTCATACCCTGTATAAGAAATAACAACTCCTTCCAAACCGCAAAATTCTTCTATGCTCTTATCCGCTGTTTCTTCCTGTTCCTGGCCGGATTCTTCTGTCACTTCCCCGCCGGCTTCTCCTTCTATCGGCTCATCTTCTGACTGCTGTTCCACAGGCTCAGCAGGTGCTGCCACCGGTTCTTCCTCCGTCGCGTCTTCCTCCGCCAGTCTACTATGATAATTTGCATCATATTTCAGCATCAGGCCCGCAGCATATTCTACAATCTGCGCGCTCTGCTCTTCCGTCAGCTCCGGTCCTGAAACACCACATGCCGGCAGAGACAATGCCGCCGCCATAATTCCTATGATTCCCAACCTATGCCACTTTTTCATAATAGTATCCATACCCTCCTCTATCATTCATAACCGTATTTTTTATTATACACCAGCTTTTCTTTTCTGAAAAGAGCAAGCTCAATTAATTTGTCTCCAATTCAAACCAGAAAGCAACTCCATTGTCATAATTAATTACCCCATAGTCATGATTCATGGATTCCATAATTGCCCTGACGATGGATAGTCCAATTCCGTTTCCTCCATATTCCCTCGTCCTCGCCTTATCCACTTTATAGAATTTCTCCCATAGATAGAGCAGACTTTCTTCCGGAATCGGTTCCCCTGTATTAAAAACGGACACTCTTACTTTATGATCCATCCGAATCAATCTGACATCTATAATCTTATCTCCCGCAGCATAGTTAATCGCATTGCTGAAATAATTGCCAAATACCTCTTCTATCTTAAATTCATCCGCCCATACATAGACTGCCCCCGGCGGATTTTCAAAGCGGACCTGAATCCCCTTTTGCTTCGTCAATATTTCAGCTGACTGAATATAGTTTTTAATCAATGCCACAATATCAAATCGTTCCATAGAAACTATATCGTTTCCGAACTCCAGCTGATTCAATGTCAACAGTTTCTTCACCATATTATTCATCTTAGCTGCTTCATCAATAATAACATCACAATAAAATTCGCGGCTTTCCGCATCGTCATTGATTCCCTCCTTCAACCCTTCCGCATAGCCCTGAATCAACGCAATGGGAGTTTTTAACTCATGGGAAACGCTCGCCAGGAATTCTTTTCTCATCTCATCAATCTCGTTTTTATGTTCAATATCTTTCTGCAGCTCGTTATTCGCCGTTTTCAGTTCGGATATTGTCACCTCCAACGTATTAGATAGTTCGTTAATATTATTTCCAAGAAGCGCAATCTCTGTCTTGCTGTTCCCGCAATATTTTGCATCAAAATCCAGCCTCGCCATCCGTTCGGAAATTTCCGTCAGTTCCAAAATGGGTTCTGTCACTTTGCTCGACACTCTTACAATGATTATGCCGCTGATCACCATCGCCGCCACTCCGATATAAGCCAGCAGGAGATTGGCAATCGCAACGCTGTCTCTGATTCCTTCTAATGCAGATCGGAAAAGAAATATATTTCCGTTATCAAAAACGCCCCATATTTCGATATATTCCGTCTGAGTACGGGAATCCGTGATTCTCTGTATCGTGTAATTTTCTCCGGTCTCCAGGATAGCGTCTTCCGTCTCTTCTGCAAAATTATTAAAAAAATTCTCCCAAAGCCTTTTACTTAAAATCTCCTGGTCGTTTCTTGAAGTAATCAGCATCCGGGAGTCCGCATCCAGCACGATCAAGCTGATATTATCTGTCTCAATGATTTTTTGAAGCTGTATATCGAATTGCTCGGTCATCGCATTGCCCGAACTAAAAGCGCGGTTTACGACTGTATATGCATTCTTCAAAGCCCCCATCTTGTCTCTCATATAAAATCGGCCGAGAAATGTTCTGTTAGTAAACCAGCAAAGCAAAATAGTCGCAGACATCAGCCCTATAAATATCATTGCAAACTGCTTTTTTATTGAGTATTTCATCTTCATAGCCATAGTTCTCCCAGTCTGCCGCTCTTATCATCGCTTCCTTTATTCCACCTCAAATTTGTATCCCATCCCCCAAATGGTTTTGATCAGTTTTCCTTTATTGCCCATTTTACTCCGAAGTTTCTTTACATGGGTATCTATCGTTCTTGCATCTCCAAAATAATCATAGTTCCATACACTGTTCAAAATCTTTTCGCGGGAAAGCGCAATTCCCTCATTCTCCATAAAATAAGACAAAAGCTCAAATTCCTTATAGCTAAGGTCTACTTGCCTGCCATCAATCAACACAATATGAGCCGCCTTATCCAACTGTATTCCCCCGGCATCCAGCGCTTCATCCGTGCTGACCTGATTTGTCCTGCGCAGAATCGCCTCCACTCTGGCCACCAATATTTTAGGGCTGAAAGGTTTTGAAATATATTCGTCTACCCCCAGTTGGAATCCAAGCAGCTCATCTCTTTCATCGCTTTTTGCAGTAAGCATAATAATCGGAACTTTGGAATAAGCACGTATTTCTTTGCATACCGCCCATCCGTCCACCTTTGGCATCATAACATCTAAAATCACCAGCGCGACATCCTTCTGTCCAAAAAAAATGTCCAATGCCGTACTGCCGTCCTCCGCTTCCACAACTTCATAATTATTTTTGACAAGAAAATCTTTTACTAATTTCCTCATCCTGCTCTCATCATCCACCACTAAAATTTTCAGCCTTTCCATAATATCACAAACTCCTTTTTACAGTTTTTATTCTCCGATATTATCCAAGCATCTATTTCTAACTGGTTTTCAGTATAACCGCTAATTATGTTAAAATTGTGAATTTTATTCGTCTATCATAAGATTTCTTTCTTTTTCCCGGATCACTTTCTCTCTCTCCGATAACTCCTGCTCCCACTGTGCGTATTTATTCACCAGATTACGTTTATAATTCAACACATTCGGATTATCGCTCGTATATGCGATATAAAACATCCCTCCAACTGCTATCGCGAGTACTATGTTCATGATAACGGAGATGATCAGGCTTTTCTTTGTATTACTTTTGGTTTTTTCCTGGATTCTCGGCTCCGGTATCCTGATATTATCCCCCACGCGGTGGGCAAATACGGTATATAATGCGACGGGCGGAACTTCTTCCGTCAGATCTGCCCTGCTGTTCAGTTCCCTTTGAAGCCTTTTTAAATATTCCCAGCCGACCGGAGTAACGAATATGCGGCTTTCTACCGCCTTTTTATAAACTAAGAGCATGTTCTCCGTTTTTCCCAAATCCATATGCTGTTCCAGATATTCAATTTTTTTCTCTTCCTGCCTTGCAGTCTCGGCATCTTCCGCCGTACCGAAGCAATACCCTTTCACAATATTGTTATTTTCACTCATGCTATCTTCCTTCACTCCCGCGGGCATTCGGTAAATAACTCGTTTAGAAAAGGGAAGCATCGACTTCCCTTTTACATCACTTACCCCAATTTTTATTATCCGCCCGTTCGATTACAGTTTAAAAATTTCCACATGTTTTTCCAGACTTTCCGATACCTTTTTCATCTGTTCCGAATTATCCGATATACCGGATACGATATTGGCAACCTCCGTTACTGCCGCGGATGCCTCTTCTGTGCTAGCCGCATTTTCTTCCGCAATGGCCGTCAGATTCTGTACAATATCGACAACATTGATGCGGGCTTCGTCCATTCTTCCCGTTTTTTGCGCAATCGCCGTAATCCCTTCTATGGAACTGTCGATCCCGCTTTTCACTTGCCGGAAAATCTGATTGGTCTTATCCACATTCTCGCTTTGCCGGCCGATAATATCTCTTACCACATCCATTGTTTCCACCGCTTTTTCCGAATCTCTGATCAGGGAATTTACAATGGATTCTATTTGTTTTGCCGATTCATCGGACTGTTCCGCCAGTTTTTGTATCTGAGATGCCACCACTGCGAAGCCCCGCCCCTGTTCTCCTGCTCTTGCTGCTTCGATGGAAGCATTTAAGGACAAAAGATTGGTTTCTTCGGCAATCGATGTAATAATTTCCGTTGCTTCCCGAATCTTAACAGCGGACTGGTTCGTCGTGTTAGTCTGTCCGTAAATAACTTCAATGGCATCTTTCGTTTTCCGGTTGATCTCTTCTAGGTTTGCGAGTATTTCCATCGCATCATCACTGGATTTTCGTATGGAGGAAGCATTATCTCTTAAATTTTCCACTTCTATATTTGTTTCTTCCACCATGCTTCCCATCAGAATAACATTTTCCGTAGCTTTCTGTGTCTCTTCAGCCTGAGAAGTCGCTCCATCTGCGATTTCCGTCACGGTTTTCTCGACTTCCGCCATATTTTCCGCTGTACTTTCCGCATTAGCATTTAAGTTCTCCGATGCGTGGTAAATCTCCAGACTTTCTTCTTTTATTCCTTCCGCCATCTGCCGGAGGCTTTCCCGCAACCTGGTAATGGCCCGGCTCATGCTTCCTGTTTCATCTTTTCTATGATTCAGTTTATCCTGTATATCGCTTTCCGTAAAATCCATATCTGCCATTTTTACCACAATATTCGTGATCTTATGAATTGGATTGACTGTAATGCCGGTTATCCATAAACCGAGCAATCCGAAAAAGACCAAGGCCAATATCGCCGTAAAACCGGTTTTCCTCAATATATAATCCACTACGGTAAAAACTTCTTCCTCATCCGCAGATATTACCAATATGTAACTGGCATTCACTCCCACATAATAAGCGGCATATTTGATAACGCCATTAAACTCATAACCGACCACATCCGGTTTCGGTATCTTGCCTGACCGGATATCTGCTACCAATGTTTTCACCACTTCATTTTCCACCGGCTGCCCTATTTTATCCGCCGTCGGATGATAAAGCATCGTTCCCTGCCCGTCCACCAGATATGCATAACTGGATGCTACGCCGTTGATTGATACCTCGCCAATCAGCTTCTGCAAATGAGCGGCATCCAAAACACTTTCATCCATTTGAACCGCCATATCCAGCATTTCGCCATATGCCTTTACCACATCGTTCATATAATTGCGGTTCATACCCGACAATTCTTCTTTTGTAACAGGTATGATCGATATGAGGAACAATGCGGAAACCATAATAATCGTTCCCACCAGCAACGCAACGATCCGCGTTCTGATAGAACTTAACATGTGTACCTCCAGGCCCTTCTCTTCTTTTTTCTCCACCCCGTATGCCTCCTACTGCATGAGTTCCGCGATAAGGAATCCTCCCACTCCGTGGGTCCCTCCTTACCTCGGGTACGTGATAAGGAATCCTCCCACTCCGTGGGTCCCTCCTTACCTCGGGTACGTGATAAGGAATCCTCCCACTCCGTGGGTCCCTCCTTACC
>KE159598.1:555235-822558 GCA_000403275.2 Lachnospiraceae bacterium 28-4 | reverse complement strand
CGGGTACGTGATAAGGAATCCTCCCACTCCGTGGGTCCCTCCTTACCTCGGGTACGTGATAAGGAATCCTCCCACTCCGTGGGTCCCTCCTTACCACAATACATGGAATAGGCGGGAGTCGAACCCGCGTCCAAAGACCCATTCCCTGTCCTTCTACTATCATAGTCAATTATATTTCATTCCCTCCTATATTGGGAAATTGACAGCCCAATATATTCAGTAGCTTCATATTACGCCCATAAGCTCAAAGCTTTGCCCATGTCGTTTCCCGCATAGTCGATGCCCGGTTCCTGGCGTGCAGGTGCGTCAGGGCGGACAGCTGCCATTAGGCAGCGAATGCTAAATTATCTTCAGCGTTTATATTTAGATTCGCGATTTGACGCATCGCCTGCGGATAGCTTCTCCAGCTGCAAGACCCCTGTCGAAACCTTTACTATCCCTTGGTCTATACAACGATCCGGTATTTTCTAATTATCCCGAATGCGTCTCTATTATATAATATTTTTCCGTGGAATTCAATTCATTATCCTCTCATTTTTATTTTCAATTCTTTTTCGGCCTCTCTTCTCTGATCCTTTTTCGCGATATCCTGGCGTTTATCGTATAATTTTTTTCCTTTTGCAAGCCCTATTTCCACTTTTGCCCTGCCATCTTTAAAATATACTTGCAAGGGCACGAGAGTATATCCTTTTTCCGCTATTTTTCCCATTAATTTATTAATTTCTTTTTTGTGCAGCAGCAGCTTTTTTGTCCGAAGCGGGTCCTTATTAAAAATATTGCCTTTCTCATAAGGGCTTACATGCATTCCATATGCGAAAATCTCTCCATTCTCGATACGGATGAAGGACTCCTTAATGCTGCATTTCCCCATGCGCATTGATTTTACCTCCGTGCCGTGCAATACGATTCCCGCTTCATATTTTTCCTCTATAAAGTAATCGTGATACGCTTTCTTATTGTTGGCGACCAGCTTCATTGCTTCACTCATCACAATCATCCTCCACAAAGTCCACTGTTCTTGTAAAACGGTCTGTCCGCTCTACTACAATGGATATTCTCTGTCCCAGTTTATATTTTTTCCCCGTATCTCTTCCTACCATTTCATAATTGGCCTCATCATAATAAAAATAATCGCCTTTTAAAACGGATACGTGGATCAGTCCCTCTATCGTATTCGGAAGTTCCACATACAGTCCCCAGCTCGTAATGCCGGAAATAACCCCTTCATAATGTTCTCCGATATGATTTTCCATATATTCCGTCTTTTTCAGTTTATCCGTCTCCCGTTCCGCTTCCTCGGCGCGGCGTTCCATTTTGGAAGAACGTTCGGCTACGTGGGGAAGAATCGCTTCGTAATGGTCGATGCGGTTTTCTTTTAACCGGTTCCGCAAATGTTCCTTGATGATTCTATGGATCTGCAAATCAGGATACCTTCGGATCGGAGAGGTAAAATGGCAGTAATATTTGCAAGCCAGGCCGAAATGCCCTGTACAATCCACGGAATATCTGGCCTGTTTCATACTTCGAAGGGCCAAACGGCTGATCAGCGCTTCTTCCGGCGTTCCCTCCGCTTTTCCCAGCAGCTTCTGTATCTCTTTCGGATGTACCTCTTCCTTAGCTGTTTTGATGCCATATCCGAAATTGCTGATAAAAATTCCAAGCTGGTTGATCTTCTCCGGATCTGGATTATCGTGCGTCCTGTATACAAAGGGCAGTTCCATCCAGTAGAAATGCTGCGCTACCGTTTCATTGGCCAGCAGCATAAAATCCTCGATAATCTTCGTAGCCGTATTTCTTTCATACGGTTTTACATCGACAGGCCTTCCTTCTTTATTCAGCACAATTTTTGTCTCCGGAAAATCAAAGTCTATAGATCCTCTCTTTTTCCGCTTTGCCCTGAGTATGCCGGATAAAACCTCCATTTCTTCAAACATGGGGACGAAATCTTCATATTTTTTGCGTTCCCCGGGATCCTTATCCTCCAGTATCTTCTTTACGCTCGTGTATGTCATGCGCCGGTCTACGCAGATTACCGATTCCACGATCCGGTAATCTTTCACTTCTCCTGCGGCATCTATCCTCATCAGGCAGCTCAATGCCAGCCTGTTTTCTCCAGCGTTTAAAGAGCATATCCCATTGGAGAGTCTATGGGGCAGCATAGGGATCACCCTGTCTACCAAATATACGCTTGTGCCTCGTTTCAATGCTTCTCTGTCCAAAGCGGAATTTTCCTGTACGTAATTCGTCACATCCGCAATATGAACGCCCAGCAAAAAATCTTCCCCGTCTCTGGACAGGCTTACCGCATCGTCCAGGTCTTTTGCATCTTCTCCGTCAATCGTCACCATTGCCAGTCCGCGCAAATCTTCTCTGCCCTGCATATCCGCCTCGGACACCTCCTGACCCACACGGCATGCCTGGTTTAAAACCCTTTCGTTAAACTCCATGGGAATGTCAAAACTTCTGACAATAGAAAGGATATCCACTCCCGGATCGTTCAGATGTCCGAGAATCTCTATCACTTTTCCTTCCGGCCTCTTTCTTTCACCGCCATAAGATATCAGTTCCACCACTACTTTATGCCCGTCAACCGCCCCTTTGGACTGTTCGCTTGGAATAAAAATATCCGTCGCCAGTTTCGTATTGTCAGGGATCACAAATCCAAAGTTTTTTCCCTTCTGGAAAGTTCCCACCACTTGCGCCATCCCTCTTTCCAAAATCTTTACGACTTCGGCTTCCTGTCGTTTTCCACTCTGTTCGGGCAGCAGCCTTACCTGGACAGTATCGTTATGAAAAGCGCCGTTCACCCTGTCTTCCGGAATAAACAGATCGGTCTCCCTTCCTTCCACTTCCACAAAGCCAAACCCTCTGGCATTGCTGATAAAAGTCCCTTTTATCATATCTTTGCCTGGCTTTACATACTTTCCTTTTTCCGTAATGCCGATCCGGCCTTCCCGTAAAAGCTCATCCAGCAGTTCACGAAACTGTCCTCTCTCTTCCTTTGACACCTGCATGAAAACAGCCATTTCTTTTTCTTTCATGGGAACATAAATTTCATCCTGTATCAGTTCACATATAATTTTTTTTCTTTTTTCCTGTAATTGTTTATTCATTTTCCTCTATTCCTTATTTCCTCTGCCCTCATAACACCCTTATCATTATAGGCCTTATAACACAAAAAACGCCCTTGATTTCTGCAAGAGCGCTTTCGTATCTTTTCTTAAAATACATTGAGATTCAAAATAACCGCTAAAATAATGAAACCGACAGCCAGATACTTCGTGACCTTTACCAGCGTTCCTTCCATGGAACGCCCTTTGTTCTTTCCCCAATAAGTCTCCGCCGCACCGCTGATCGCGCCTAAACCTGCCGATTTTCCTTCCTGCATCAATACTAATATAACCAGCGCTATACAAATTATAATAAATACTACCAATAATATCGTTCTCAGAACCTGCATTTTTCTCTCCATTTCTGCACGGCTTTATCGTGCATAGTAAGTTTGTGGACGCCGTGCAAACACAAACCCGAGATTGAAAATTTTTATTTTTCAATCTTTACATCTCCTAGTACACGTGGAATTTAGTCTATCATAATTTTTTTAAATAATCAAGTATTTTATGGAAATCAACTTTGATATATTAATTTCCGCACTATTTTTATCTATTTCCAAAACATTCCAAAACCTGTCACTCATTCTTCGATTTCCACTTGGCACATCTTCATGGTCAAGAGCGCTGCCGCATGGCTCTCCGGCGTCACGCCCGCACAGCAGGAAGCATCCACGCAGATTCTTGCTTTCGGCACCGCCGTTTTCAGCAACAGCGCATTTGTTACCACGCAGATATCCGTGCATAATCCGACCAATTCAATCTCTATTTCCCCTTTTCCGCTCTCTTCCCGCAGCTTTCGCACCAGCTCTTCGGAACCGAATAACGGTTTGTCAATCAAAACCGCTTCCGGCATTGCCTGAGCCACTTCTCTGCGGATCTCCCATCCTTCCGTTCCTTTTATGCAATGTTCCACCGGCAGGTATTTTCCCTCCGGCGTTTCCAGATAGTCCTTCCCATGTGTATCCCTGGTGGCATAAATGCAGTCCGGAGGATAACTATGTATTTTTCGTATCACGTTGCCCACAATACCGGCCGCCTCCGCCGTTCCTAATGCTCCATCAATAAAATCATTCTGCATATCCACTACTACCAATATCTTTTTCATGGTTTTCATCCTCCTAAAACGTGCGCCGCTTTAACGGCAAACTTCCACTACACGGGTCTGCGCATCGCACCCCGGTGCATAAAAAATCCGGCGGCCATATAGCCGCCGAATTTAATATATCCTCGAATCCTTCCATTGTCAATCGTTTTATATCTTATTAAAGGGTTCTTTATAAGCACCGACTTCTCCCAGTTCTTCTTCAATCCGAAGCAGCTGGTTATATTTTGCCACCCGGTCCGAACGGCAGGGGGCGCCGGTTTTAATCTGTCCGGCATTCACCGCCACCGCCAGATCCGCAATAAAAGTATCTTCCGTTTCCCCGGATCGATGGGAAATCACTGCCCGATATGCATTCTTATGGGCCATCTCTATCGCCTCCATGGCTTCTGAGACCGTACCGATCTGGTTCACTTTTACCAATATGGCATTGGCCACCTGCAGCTTAATTCCGGCATCCAGGCGTTTCGTATTAGTCACAAACAAGTCATCCCCTACAAGCTGTATTTTTCCGCCGAGGCGCCTTGTCAATTCCTTCCATCCGTCCCAATCGTCCTCCGCCAGCCCGTCTTCAATGGAAATAACCGGGAATTTTTCGATCAGGTCTTCATAATAAGAGATCATTTCCGCCGTGTCCCGCACCACTTCGCTGCCTTTCAATCTGCTTTCCCCTGGAAAATGGTACATACCCGTTTTTTCATTATACAATTCGCTGCTCGCCACATCCAGAGCGATCTTGATATCCTGTCCCGGAATATACTTACTCGTCTCAATGGCTTCCACGATTAGGGAAAGAACGGCCTCCGCATCCGGTAGATCCGGCGCAAATCCGCCTTCATCGCCAACCCCGGTGGAAAGTCCTCTGTCATTCAATATTTTTTTCAGGTTATGATAGATCTCAGCACAGATGCGCATCCCTTGTGCAAAGCTCTCCGCCTGCACTGGCATGATCATAAATTCCTGAAAATCCACCGTATTCGCCGCATGCTTTCCCCCGTTCAAAATATTCATCATCGGAACGGGAAGCAGCCTGGTATGCGCGCCGCCGAGATATCGGTAAAGCGGCATTTCCAGCGCTTCCGCCGCCGCTCTTGCACAGGCCATGGACACGCCCAGCGTAGCATTCGCCCCCAGGTTCCCTTTATTATCCGTTCCGTCCGTTTCCACCAATATCCGGTCGATCATCCCCTGATCCATCACGTTCTTACCGACCAGCGCATCCCTTAGCTTTGTATTGATATTTTTGACCGCATTTTTTACGCCAAGCCCAAAATATCTGGTTTCCCCGTCCCTTAGTTCCACCGCTTCGAACCGGCCTGTACTGGCTCCAGAAGGAACCGCCGCACGTCCTGTAATGCTTCCTTCCACGACCACTTCCGCTTCCACCGTAGGATTACCCCTGGAATCCAATATTTCCCTTCCCCGTACATCCGTAATTTTTAAATATAGATTCATAGCATCCTCCATTCCTTCCGCCTGATCTTCAGGCATAGCTATTTTCTATATTTATTTCCTTATTTTGAAAAAATCATAGATACAAATTTTTCCAATTCGGAGTTACCGTTTTTCCTCCTGCGTCCGCTCCACTTTCCGTATGATCACACTGCATCCGGTAAAATATAAGAACGTGCCGTCTTCCCTTCATTTATAAGCCGTCTCCGCATCCAGCCAGCCCGGAATCCTGTCCGCAATCAGGGACGCCCCCGTATCTCCGCGGTATACGGCGCTGTCTGTCCTTCCGTCTTTATACTTTATCGATACATAATAGTCGCTGGATATTTCCCCCGCGCCTTTCCATTGTCTGGACAAATACGACGGATATACGGCTTCTGCCAATTCCTTTATCTTATCTTCTTCCGTAAATGTTTTCGTCACAGAAACATCTTCCATATCGATCATATAGTAGTTATCTCCATACTTTTTCTCCATTTCTTTGCGCAATTTCACCGCCTCTTCCGTATGATTGTTAGTCACCGTAATGCTCTCAATATCCTCTGCTTTCAGGTAAGTATCCGTACCAATCCCCTTTTCCTCCAGATACCCTCGCAGATGGCTGAATGAGGGATAGACGCTGATGCTTGATTCATAAATACTATAAGTATTTTGATTCCATTCCCCTTTTGTCTCCATTTCTATGACCCCGCACTGGAATTCATCCCTTAAAGTGGAATAATTAAAATTTTCCATGTCTTTTTTCCATAATTCCCGTACGGTATCCGCCTCCTCCGGGTTCAGGTTTTCCACACGGAAACCGTTATGAAAAACAATTTCTTTTATCTTATGCGTTTCTACATATTCCTTTATATACGCATAATCGTTGTCATCATAGTTCTGGTACGCCATCTTTTTATATTCCTCGCTTCCGATGATCCTGTTCAGCAGTTCTTCCTCGTCGCCATTTACCGCAAAATTCCTCCAAACCACTTTCCCGTTCTTCATCCGGTAAGCCACATCCATCCATACCAGAAAATCGCCTTCCTCCGTAATGTCATTAAGTTAGGCTTTGTAATACCGAAGTGATCACAGCGATTGCTTCGGTATTATTTTGCTTTTTTTGAAAAAGGTATTGACAAATCATCAAAAATGTGTGGCGGAGCCCTTGATGAAAACATACCAAGGAGGACTCCATGAAACATATCACACATATTAAGGCCAGCCTTAGGAAGGCCATCAGGCACATATCCGACCAGAAAGAACAATTCGTCTGGAACAGCAAAACCGATTTTACCCGCAGAAAAAAACTCGACTTCCCTACCATGCTGCGCTTCCTTCTCCAGATGGAAGGCAGCACCATCCGCAACGAACTCACCGATTATTTTCATGACAGCCCGGACTGCCCTTCCCCTTCTGCCTTCTACCAGCAGCGCTTAAAGATAAAGCCCGATGCGCTCTATATGCTTTTCCGTACTTTTACCGCCCAGTATAAAGGGACCCGCTGGAAGGGATACCGCCTGCTGGCTGTGGATGGGTCCACGATTTATACCCCCAGGAACGAAAAGGATGCTTCCTCTTATCTCTTTAACGGCGCCGGAAAGAAGGGATGGAACTGCGTACATATGAATGCCCTTTATGACCTTATGGACGGCCTGTATGTGGACGCGGCCGTCCATCCCGGGAAGAAGCCGGGGGAGCAGGCGGCGCTGAAGCCTATGCTGGACCGGCTCAGCGACCCGGGGCATTCCATCATCATCGGGGACCGCGGCTATGAATCCTTCCAGATGGTTGCCGACCTCGAGGCCCGCGGCATCCCGTTTGTCATCCGGGTCAAAAAGCCTTCCAGCAACTGGGGGTTCCTTGCAAAGGCAGACTTCCCGGAGCAAAAGGAGTTTGACCTTCCATTCACCTGCAAAATAGCCCATGCCAATTCCTTCAAGGGAAACAAGAGCCGCGCCAGAATGCTGGGGGAGGGATACCGGCCTGGCAACCGCTGCTTTTCCTATGTTTCCAAGGACTCCCCCACTTACCACTTCCAGCCCATGAGGGTGGTCAGATGCGGCAACGACCTGCAGGAGGGGGAACCGGTATACCTCCTTACGAACCTGCCGGAAGGACGCTTTGGCTTATCGGAAATCAAAGAGCTGTACAAGCTGCGCTGGGGGATAGAGACTTCTTTCCGGGAATTAAAATATGCCCTTTCGCTGCTCCATTTCCATTCAAAAAAGATGGACCTTATGATGCAGGAGATCTTTGCAAGGCTTACCATGTACAACTTCAGCCACATGATTACCAGTCAGTTGAAGCCTGAAGTGAAACCGGGGAAAAAACACGCCCGGCAGATCAATCATACATATGCGGCAAAAATATGCAAGGAATACTTCCGCAATAAAATCGGCCCATCCCATTTGAAAGCACTTATACTGCGCCATACATTGCCCATCCGCCCTGACAGGCATTACGAACGTAAGGCCAACAAAAAGCAGCCAAGGACTTTCCACTACAGGATATCATAATCAGATAAAATTTATAGATAAAATTCAGGCAGTGGAAACTGTCTTTTTGGCATGCAAAAAAGGGAGAAGAAAAATGCGAATTGTATGGTCTCAGTTATTCTCAAAGCCTAACTTAATGACATTACCTTCCTCCGTCTTTTTCGAAGACAATTCACAGATCGCTTCTATGTCCTTCACACCTGGTTTTCCTAATGCGTATTCTTCCCAACCGACTGTTTTCATGTTTTCATCCACATACTCCATGTTTCCTCTGGAGAAAAGGAATACCGCATCTTCCAATTTTTCAGGAGACGGCTCCCAGGCATCGTATCCTATTAAATCAAAGCAGAACACCGACGCAATCGCTGCCGTACACAAACCGGAAACCAATATCTGACGTTTTTTTCGGAAAGCTGCTTTTATATCCGCTTCATAAATGACTTCGATAACCGCATTGCTTAGAATAACCGCTATGATCACCGAAAATACCACTAATACGCCATTCGATACCACAATATCGTCTACAATCAGCGCCGCTCCAAGGGAAAAAGGCACCGTCAGAAAAAGTTTAACCACAGCCTTCGTTTTTTCAAAAGCCATCGCTTTCCCCGCCGCTTCCGACGGCCTTTTCCAATAGCAATAATAAGCCAGGCCGGTAATGGCCGCTGTCAGAAGAAGCATTCCGAAAAGGGCTGCCAGCGGCAGTCCCCCGCCGTCAAAAACCTCCGCTGCCTGGCCAAAGTACCAGAAAGGTGACAGGTAAAGCGCATCCCTGGAAGAATAATAACAATAATAAGAAAAGAATTTGATCATATATGCTTCCACCAGCAGCCTGACGATCAACTCGTACACGAGAAAAATCACCGTCGCAAATACCGTAATCACCAGATTCCCGGTCAACATCACCGCCAGGATGGCAAATCCATAAATTCCTAAATAGAGGAGCAAATGAAGCACAGCCGCTATCAAGGCTTTTGAAAAGATATGTCCGTCCATACCGCCGCTGAACCATGCAATCACCATTGCCAGCAACAGATTCACCAGATAAGGAACGAAACAGATCAATATTCCATTCGTAAAAATCACGGCAAATCTGCGGGATTTCTTTACCGGGACACTATGATACAAGTCTACTTTTTTTCTGCTATAGAGATAGGAAAATCCCTGTATCGCACAGATAACAGCGACCACTGTCACCAGCACGGCAGTCGTATTGTAGCCGCCTCCCAGCCATGCTTCCGCTGTCTCCGCCAGCCGTTTCCTGGCCGCTTCCCCAACCATCCCGTCGATTCGATTATGCTCCATCTTCCGGCTCATCAGCATCGCCATGCCCACCGGATAATAGAAAAGCCAAAACAGTTCGGATACGATCCATAGCCATATCCTTCGTTTACTATTTTCTTTTAAGCTAACCAAAAATGAGTTTTTTGACATCATATCCTGCCACCTCCGTTTCGCTGATAAATATTTCCTCCAAAGAAAGGGGCAGCGCTTCAAAAAATACCGTATCCACCGTCGCAAAATGGCCGATGATTTCTTCCCTTGATCCCCTTACCGTGAGAGTATGCAAGGATCCCCTTTTTTCTTCCTTTATGATATCCACGCCTTCCATTCCTTTTTTCTTATCTTCTTCCGTGGAAAATACGCATTGTACTTTTTGGATATTGCATTTCATATCCTCCAGATCTTTTGATAAAAGAACCCCTCCTTTATGCAAAAGCCCTACATGGTCGCAGATATCCTCCAGTTCCCTTAAGTTGTGGGATGCGATAATGGGTGTCAGCCCCCTGCTTTCCATTTCTTTTGCAAAAACACTTTTAATCCCCTGGCGCATGACCGGATCCAGTCCGTCAAAGGTTTCATCGCACAACAAATATCTTGCGCCGGAACAAATACCGTATAAAAGGGCCAGCTGCTTTTTCATTCCTTTGGAAAAAGTATTGATTTTTCTCTTTTTATCGAGTCCGAAACTTTCCAGATACCGGTAAAAGTCTTCCCTGAGGAATTCCTCGTACACCGTGGAAAAATATTTTTCCATTTCCATCGCGTTTGCATTGGCAAAAAAGTAAGGTTCATCCGCTATAAAAAATATTTTTTTCTTCGCTTCCACCTGGTCAAATACCGGAATCCCATCCACCGTAATGCTTCCTTCATCCGCTTTTAAAACGCCGGCTATCATCCGAAGCACGGTGCTTTTTCCCGCCCCGTTAGTTCCGATCAGACCGAACACCGTATTTTCCCTCATTTGTACGCTCACCCGGTCTACCGCCAGTATATCCGCATAGGATTTGCTGATATTCGTTACCTCAATCATCCCGCTCTCCCTTCCTTTCCCCGCTTATTCTTCGATTCCCTGAAGGCATTCGATAAAATCTGTTTTGGTCATCCCCAATTCTCTGCCTTCCCTGTACAGGTAGATCACTTTTTGTTTCATCTCTTCTTTCCTTTCATCCAGAAGCCCGCTGCTGTCCGCAACAAAATTTCCTCTGCCTTTCACTACGTAAAGGTATCCCTGCCGCTCCAGTTCCGCATACGCTTTTTGAATCGTATTCGGATTGATGGACAACTCCACCGCCAGGCTTCGCACCGACGGCATCTGCTCATCCTTTTGCAAAACACCTTTCAATATGAGCAGCTTAAATTTTTCCACCACCTGCTCATAGATCGGGCTGGTGTCCTTATAATCCAGAATTATCATACGCGCTCCTTCCTTCTGTCACGTCACCAGTTTATACTGTACTATCACAACTAATACACTTAATATACAATGGATTACTGGAATTGTCAACGGAAAATTGCCCGAATACAAAAAAATATAAGCCGGCAGATTCTTTCTCTGCCGGCTTATGCCTTTCTATCCGTCGCATTCCGCTATTTTCCGGTCATGCGTTTTATCTTCTATTTTTTCATCAGCAGGGATTTCCCTGTCATTTCTGCCGGCTGTTCCATTCCCATGATCTCGATCATCGTAGGGATAATGTCAGCCAGGCATCCGCCTTCCCTCAGTGTATAATCCTTTTTATAATTTACAAGGATAAACGGAACCGGATTGGTCGTATGAGCGGTAAACGGTTCACCTGTTTCATAATCCACCAGCTGTTCCGCATTGCCGTGGTCCGCGCAGATGAACATCGTTCCGTCCACTTCCTTAATGGCTTCCACTGCCCTGCCTACGCATTCGTCCACAGCTTCCACAGCTTTGATCGCTGCTGCTTCCACTCCGGTGTGTCCGACCATATCGGGATTTGCAAAATTAATGATAATTACGTCGTATTTGCCCGATTTAATAGCCTCCACCAGCTTATCGCATACTTCGTAAGCGCTCATCTGGGGCTTTAAATCATACGTTGCAACATCCTTGGGAGAATTCACAAGAATCCTGTCCTCCCCTTCGTTGGGTTCTTCCACGCCGCCGTTGAAGAAGAATGTAACATGGGCATATTTTTCCGTTTCGGCGATTCTCGCCTGAGTCATCTTATTGGCTGCAAGCCATTCGCCAAAGGTATTTTCCACCGTGATTTTATGGAATGCCACTTCTTTATTC
Organism: Lachnospiraceae bacterium 28-4; assembly: GCA_000403275.2. Taxonomy (GTDB): domain Bacteria; phylum Bacillota; class Clostridia; order Lachnospirales; family Lachnospiraceae; genus Kineothrix. Next base: position 810,870 of record KE159598.1, on the reverse strand, counting down.
GGGATCGTAGGATCATAATCGGAAAAGCACACATAGGTCAGGTCCAGCCTTTCTCCCCTGTCAAAAGCGGTAAATTCATCGTTGCAGAAACATCTTGTGATTTCTCTCGCCCTGTCCGGTCTGAAGTTAAAGAAAACAACGGAATCCTTATCCCTGATGGTAGCCACCGGCGCGCCATCCTTTACCACTACGGTGGGTTTTACAAATTCGTCCGTTTCTCCTCTTTCATAGGACTCTGCAATGGCAGCGGGGCCTCCTGCCGCAGTCAGGCCCTCTCCTTTTGTGAGCGCGTCGTAAGCCAGTTTCACCCTGTCGTAATTATTATCACGGTCCATCGCATAATAGCGGCCCATTACGGAAGCAACTTCGCCTACGCCGATTTCTTTCATTTTTTCTTCCAGCTCCTCTACGAAGCCCTTGCCGCTCTCAGGAGGCGTGTCCCTGCCGTCCAGGAAGCAGTGTACATATACTTTAGACAGGCCGTTCCTCTTGGCCAACTCGAGAATACCGTAAATATGGGTATTGTGGCTGTGTACTCCGCCGTCGGATACTAGTCCGAACATATGCAGCGCGGAATCATTTTTCTTGCAATTGTTCACCGCATCCAGAAGCGCGGGGTTTTCAAAGAAAGTGCCGTCCTGAATCTCTTTTGTGATCCTGGTCAGTTCCTGATACACGATGCGCCCTGCGCCCATATTCAGGTGCCCTACTTCGGAGTTTCCCATCTGCCCCTCCGGCAGACCTACCGCCATTCCGCTGGCATTTCCTTTTACAAAAGGATATTCCTTCATCAAACCGTCCATCACCGGAGTAGCCGCTTCCACTACCGCATTGCCGTCTTTTCTTTCATTCAGCCCATACCCGTCAAGAATCATTAAAACTGTTGGTTTCCTGCTCATTTTTCTCTCTCCTTTTTCTATTTTTACTGCCGGCCCCTGCCTGGCATATATTATAATCCGACTGTAATTATACCCATTTTTTCCTCCGTTGTAAACACGGAAATCAATTTTTACAAATGCCATCGCCGCCGGAAAGAAAAATGGCAGGAGGCGCGGTGACGGAGAATGGGGCGGCTGGGGGCGGGGATTTTCCGCTGTTACGTACCATCAGTTATTTCATTTATGAAATGGCCAAAAACGAAGGGGGAAATTGCCATGGAGGGCAATTTCAGGAAGCGTGGGCATGGATGCCCTTGCTTCCGCCCCGGCCGGTTTGATCATTTGCGCCCATTTCATTAATGAAATCTGATGGAACGTTCCAGCGGAAAATCCCCGCCCCCGGCCGCCCCATTCTCCGTCACCGCGCCTCCTGCCATTTTTCTTTCCTGCAGCGATGGCATTTGCAAAAATTAATTTCTGTCATATTACAAATTAGTGTTTGTATTTTTCCTAAAAAAGAGCTAAAATGTTAAGAATCATGCAGTTACGGAGGTTATTATGGTATCTTTACTTGCGAAAATATGGATTAAAAATAGAAACAATACATCGGCGCCGGAAGTGCGTAAAGCCTATGGAGTGCTTTGCGGCAGCGTAGGGATCGGACTGAATATCCTTTTGTTTGCTGGCAAGTTCCTGGCGGGCCTGATCAGCGGCTCTATCGCCATCACGGCAGACGCCTTCAACAACTTATCCGACGCCGGCTCTTCCCTTATCACTTTGGTAGGGTTCCAGATGGCCGGGCAGAAACCGGATCCCCATCATCCTTTCGGCCATGGCAGGATCGAATATCTGTCCGGGCTTTTCGTTTCCGCTGCCATTCTGATTATGGCCTTCGAGCTGGTACGCACTTCCTTCGATAAAATCATCCACCCGGAACCTGTCGAATTCAGCAGCCTTACGATCATGATCCTGCTCGTTTCCATCGCCGTCAAACTATACATGGCATACTATAACAACAACATCGGCAAAAAAATAGACAGCGCCGCCATGAAGGCCACTGCCACCGACAGTTTGAGCGACACCCTGGCTACCACCGTCGTTCTGATCGCCTCTGTCACGGCTCATTTCACCGGGCTTAATATCGACGGCTATTGCGGCGTCCTTGTGGGGCTGTTCATTTTTTACGCCGGCTACTGTGCCGCCAAGGATACCATCAGCCCTTTGCTCGGCCAGCCTCCCCACCCCGATTTTGTAAAAAATGTGGAACGTATCGTTATGAGCTACGAACTTATCCAGGGAATCCACGATATGGTCGTCCACGACTACGGCCCTGGCCGTGTCATGATCTCCCTCCATGCGGAAGTACCCGCGGATGGCAATCTCCTCGTACTCCACGATACGATCGATAATATCGAACACCGCCTTCACGACGAACTCCAATGCGACGCCGTCATCCATATGGATCCGATCATCACCGATGATAAACAAACAAACCGCCTACGGCAGACCATCGCCGACTTGCTGAAAAATACATACCCGGAAGTCCGCTTCCATGACTTCCGCCTGGTCAAAGGCCCTACCCACACCAATATCATTTTTGATATCGTAGTTCCTTTCGCCTATCGGGAAAGCGACGAAGCGATTACCGACTTCCTGGAACAAGAAATACATAACATCGACGCCTCCTATTCCGCCGTCATACAAGTAGACAAAGCCTATACCGGAAACGCCCTATAAACCCGTTCAATCAAACTATCCAATAAGGAAATCAATTTTCATAAAGGGAATGCCTCTCCGGCAGCTGGCGCTCTCCCAAAGGCGGCGGTTTTTGTCCGGGGCTTCCAATCAGATTTCATTAATGAAATGGACAAATGCCGTAAAACCGGCCGGGGCGGAAACGAAAGGCATCCATGCCTTGCGTTTCCTAAAATTGCCATCCCTGGCAATTTTCCCCTGGGTTTTTGACCATTTCATAAATGAAATTGCTGATTGTACGCAACGGACAAAAACCGCCGCCTTTGGGAGAGCGCCAGCTGCCGGAGCGGCATTCCCTTTATGAAAATTGATTTTACCCCCTATTGACAATTTTTCTTTCACCCTATATAATTTTATTGTATTATTTTATTAATACAATAAAACATGTCAATATGGCAAGGAGGTACGTATCATGGATATGCATACAAAAAAAATGATTGCGCCTATCGTTATAGCTTCTCTTTTTATCTTATACTATATCGGTTTTTTCGTTCTCTGTATGTTCATTCCTATAGCTCCATTGCCAAAGCTTCTGCTGGGGATTGTGCCGCTCTTGCTTGCGGGGGTATGCATTTATGTTCTGGCAGAACGAATCAAAGAGATAAGGAGCGGTGAAGAAGATGATCTTAGTAACTACTGATTACATTTCGGGCAAAGACCTGGAGATGCTTGGGCTTGTAAAAGGAAGCACCATACAGTCAAAAAATATCGGAAGGGATATTACACAGGGCTTCAAAACACTTGTAGGCGGTGAATTGGGCGCTTATACGGAAATGATGAATGACGCAAGGGCTCTGGCAACAAAAAGAATGGTTGCGGAGGCAGAGTCCATGGGCGCGGATGCCATTGTCAACATCCGTTACGCTTCCTCTGCTGTTATGCAGGGAGCGGCAGAGGTAATGGCTTACGGCACTGCTGTTAAATTCGTATAAAAGTTTGAGATCGAACAGGGAAGATTTCTTCCCTACTCGCCGCGCGGGGTGCGTGCAGCAAAGCTGCTAATTTCCTTACACACCTCTGCGCATAAAAAAGGATTGTCACATTTTCGTGACAATCCTTTTTTTCAGCTTCCAAAGGGACTCGAACCCTTGACCTACGCATTACGAATGCGTCGCTCTACCAACTGAGCCATGGAAGCACTCGCAAATGCTATTATAAAGGGTAATTCTCTTTTTTGCAAGAACTATTTTCAAGAAATTTAATTTTTTAGCATTTTTTTCGTTTTTCCTTTCTTTCTTCCCGCCAAATGAAGATCCATCTGCGGATAAGGAATGCCGATCCCGGCTTCATCCAACGCGTATTTCACATTCTCTGTCAAACGCCATTTGCCCTGCCAGTAACCATCCATGGAAAACCAGCAGCGAATCCCAAGATTCACAGAACTTTCCGCCAGCTCGTCCACATAAACAAAATGTTCTTTCGCTTTTAAAACGCCTTCGTCTTCCTCTAAAACTTTTTGCAGAACTTCTTTCGCCTGGCGGATATCCGCATCGTAGGATATCCCTACTTTAAGATCCAGCCGTCTGCTGTCACAGGCGGTCACATTCGTCAAACTGGAATTGGCCAAAGTTCCGTTCGGAAGCACAATGACCCTGTTATCCACCGTTGTCAGCTTTGTATAAAACAACTCTATGGAAATTACCGTTCCTTCGTTGCCGTTCGTATCTTCCTTGATGTAATCGCCTACTTTAAAAGGTTTCAACATCAGGATCAGCACGCCGCCTACAAAGTTTGCCAGGCTTCCCTGAATAGCAAGGCCGATCGCAACACCCGCGGAACCCAGTAATGCCAGAATGCTCGCCGCATCCAAGCCAAAACCGGATGCTATGGTGATCAACAGCACGACATACAGGGAAAACTTAAGAAAGGAATCGATAAACTGTATGACTCCCTGGTCGGCGCTTCCCCTTTCCAAAGATTTCTTCACCAATCTGCGCACCACTTTAATCAGTTGTACACCTATGAATAACACAATAGCCGACAACACGATTCTGGTTCCCAGATGTAACGCCTTTTCCGGCAGTTCCTGTATAAATCTCTCTATCATTCCGATGCCAGTCTCCTATTCTGCTTTTTTTCTCTTCTTCTTTTTCGCCGTTTTTTGTTCCTTTATGACCTTCTCCTCTTCCAGCCTGACTAACTCCACTTCCTTTAAGATCTGTTCCGCACGTTCTTTCGCCGCTTCCGCTTCGCGCAGAGCGCGTTCAACCTCCGCCTCTTTCTCCAGGCGTTCTCTTTCCAGTTGTTCTATCTTTTCCAGGCGTTCTCTTTCCGCGGCCTCTTCTCTTTCCCTCTTTTCCCTTTCCTTTTTCTTTCTGTCGATTTCTTTCTGCTCTTCTTCCGTATAAGGAGTATAACCAAAAATACTTACCGAAAGCGGTGCGCTTGTCATACGGATGGAATTTTCCCTGCCGTCGTACTCTTCTTCCTCGGAACAGATCACTTCCGCATTTACATTTCCTTCTCCTCCGAATTCCTCCGCGTCCGTATTTAATATTTCTTTATATTTTCCGGCATAGGGCACTCCGATGGTGAATTCCCGGCATACATTGGCAAAATTAGCCACCACTACCAGCGTTTCCTCCGGTTTGTCCGCCTTGCGTACAAAAACAAGCATGCAATCGTTGGAGGAGATGCAGTTCACCCATTCGAAACCATCCCAGGACGTGTCATATTTATATAAAGCCGGAGAAGATGTATACAGCCTATTCAGCGCCTTTACGAGATTCTGCACCCCTTTATGGCTGTCATAAGCGGTCAGTCCCCATTCCACTTCTCTTTCCTCATTCCATTCGTCAAACTCCCCGATATCCTGCCCCATAAACAGCAGCTTTTTCCCCGGATGCATCATCATATAAGCATATGTCAACCTTAAATTGGCGAATTTATCCTTTATTTCACCAGGCATCTTCCCGATCAGGGTTCCTTTCCCGTGAACCACTTCATCATGGGAAAATACGAGCATAAACTGCTCGCTGTAAGCATATATCATGCTGAAAGTCAGCTCATTGTGGTGATGCGCCCGGAAGTACGGATCACAGGCGATATAACCAAGAAAATCGTTCATCCATCCCATGTTCCATTTGATGTCGAAGCCAAGGCCATTGTCTTCCACATCTCCCGTTACCTTCGGCCAGGCAGTGGACTCTTCCGCAATCATCAGCACTCCTTCATCGCGTCTTTTCACGATCGAATTCAAATGCTTTAAAAATTCTACCGCTTCCAGGTTTTCATGTCCGCCATAAATATTCGCCACCCATTCCCCGTCGTTTTTTCCATAATCCAGATAAAGCATGGATGCCACCGCATCGATACGGATGCCGTCCGCATGATATTGCTCGATCCAGTACAAAGCATTGGCAATCAGATAATTGGAGACCTGGGGCCTGCCATAATTATAGATCAAAGTCCCCCAATGCGGATGGCTTCCCTGTCTCGGATCCTGATGTTCGTAAAGACATGTTCCGTCAAAATTGGACAGTCCGTAAGTATCCCTTGGAAAGTGAGCCGGAACCCAGTCCAGAATAACGCCGATGCCCGCCTTATGCATTTCGTTCATAAAGAACATAAAGTCTTCGTTCGTGCCATATCTTGCCGTCGGCGCATAATAGCCGATCACCTGGTATCCCCAGGAACCGTCAAAGGGGTGTTCCATCACGGGCATCAGTTCGATATGGGTATATCCCATTTCTTTTACATAATCAATCACAAGGGGGGCAAGCTCCCTGTAATTCATGTATTTTCCCTCTTCTCCCTGGCGGAAGGAACCGAGATACAGTTCATAAATGCTGACCGGTTTGTCGCTTCCCTGTCTTTCCTTCCTTCCCTGTATCCACTCTTTATCTTCCCATTTCACCTTGCTTCCGGCATCTTCTCTTATGATGGATGCGGTATCCGGCCTAAGCTGCTGCCCGAAAGCATAAGGATCTGCTTTCAGGTAAGTCAGTCCGCCCTTCACCTTCACTTCGTATTTATAATTCTGTCCTGCTTTCGCATCCGGCACAAAGATCTCAAAGATCCCCGAATCGCCCAGCTTCCTCATCTGGTGGATGCGTCCGTCCCAGTCATTAAAATCCCCTACCGCGCTGACACGCAGGGCATTGGGCGCCCACACTGCAAAATATACGCCTTTCACCCCATCCACCGTCATAGGATGCGCTCCCAGCTTATTATATATGGTATAATGAATCCCTGCAGCAAACTTATCCATATCGCTTTGATCGATCTGCGGCGAAAAATTATAGGCGTCTTTTACTTTTTTCAGGCTGCCGTCTTCGTATTCCGCAATATACTCATAGGAAAACGGAGTCTTTCCGGGAACAAGCACCGCAAAAAAGCCCTGTTCGTCCGCCATTTCCATTTCATAACTCTTTTTATCCTTCTTACTCTGTAAAATAACGCCCTTCGCTCCCGGAAGATACACCTGTACGAGAGTATTATTCCCAACCACATGAGCCCCCAGCGTCCTATGGGGATTATCGGACTCCGAATAGATAATTTCCTCGATATCCGGCCAGTTCATTAATTTATATAATTTGTTATTCATATATTACTTCTCCTCCATTCCGTTATATTCTATGGATCAGCAGTCCGCTTCTTAACTTCGGTTCAAACCAGGTGGACTTGGGCGGCATCAACTGCCCGGCATCCGCAACGGCAAACAATTCCGCAACCGAAGTAGGACACATGGAAAACGCCACGGCGGCATCCGTATGTACCCGGCGTTCCAGCTCCTCCAGCCCCCGTATGCCCCCTACAAAATCAATCCGCTTATCCGTTTTCGGATCCTGTATGCCAAGCACCGGAGCCAGCAGCCTATCCTGCAAAATGGCTACATCCAGCCACTTTTCCGGATGTTCTTCTTCCTTTTTTTTCTCCGGCATTTCTTTTACCCGCAAACGGTACCAGCCATCTTCCAAATACATTCCAAAGCAGCCCTTTTCTTCCGGTCTGTACGGCCCCTGATCCGCTTTTTCTACCAGAAAGCTTTCCGAAATACGCCGTATCAATTCCCCTTTTTCCAATCCGTTCAAGTCTTTTACCACCCGGTTATAGTCCATGATCATCAGCTGGTCGTCAGGAAACAGAACCGAAAGAAAGTAATTGAATTCTTCCTTTCCCGTATTCCCGGGATCCGCCTCCCTGCGTTTGAGGGAAACTTTTACCGCAGAGGCGCATCTGTGATGCCCGTCCGCAATATAAATGCGGCCTACTTCCTGAAATGCTTTCCTGATCCGCTCTACCGCTCCGGTTTCCTCTATTTTCCATATCCTGTGAATAATACCGTCGGAAGCCGTAAAATCATAGAGCGCCCGATCCTTACGCGTTCTCTCCATCTCTTCCTGTATCACCGGATGAGAACGGTATGCCAGAAAAATAGGCCCCGTCTGCGCCTTGCAGACATCCACATGTCGTATCCTGTCGATTTCCTTATCTTCCCTTGTATTTTCATGTTTCCGGATCACCTGATGCAAGTAATCATCCACGGAAGAACAGGCCGCTATCCCTGTCTGTGATCTGCCATCCATCACCAGTTCATATACATAATAGCATTCCCCTGTTTCCTCCACCAATTCCCCGTTTGTCACCATTTCCCAAAGCAAGTCCCGGGCTTTTTCATATACCATATCCGCATAAGCGTCCACATCGTCCGTAAACTGCGTTTCCGCCCTGTCGACCCGCAGAAAAGACAATGGCTCCCTTTCCACTTCCCGCTTCGCCTCCTCCCTGCTGTACACATCATAGGGAAGGGCGGCTATTCTCTGTTCCAGTCCCTCCTTTGGCCGGATTGCCTTAAAAGGTTTTACGTCCGCCATACATATATCCTCACATTTTCCTGTAACTTTTCTATAAGGATTATTTTAGCAAATTAACCTATACAGCACAAGCATCAAGTGATAAAATGTTATTGTTCACCCCCCGAACAATGACATTCAATAATTCCGATAAGGAGATGGTGCTATGACTGACGAAAATAGAAAAATCTGGGAAAGAATCAGCGCTTATGCGGAAGAAGTGTTAAAGGACATCGATCCCCAAAAAACACAAGTATCCGTACAGTTGGACGCCTTGCGCCCTGTCATGGAAGAGATCGCAAAGGAAAAAAACATGTCCCTGGAAGATGTTTTTATTCTTTATATGGATCTTGCCAGCGAAGCCGGCGTGGAAGCGGAAGCAAAATTCCAGATGGATATGGAGGAAGGAAACGGAGGGTTCTCCAGTATGGCGAATTCCCTCCAATAAAAAAACTGCTTCGGATGATGCCGGAGCAGTTTTTTTATTACAATAAGCGCGTTTGTTGGCCTTTCTATTCTTCTAATATTCTTCCGTTTTTCAACAGTTCTTCCGTCAACTGGAAGGTATCCATTTCAAAAGTGTCCATTTCCAGCCATTGATACTGCATGGCGACAATAACGTAAGTATGATCGCCCTTTCTCCCCAGATATAATTCACAGTCCGCCATTCCATTGCTGTCTGCAACGCTAAATTCCGCTGCCACAGTCTCCCCGATGCAAGTCTCTCCCCGGGAACTTATGGCTGCATGATCCACCTCTTCTTCGATCCCTTCGATTATTATGTTTATTATCATTTCCAGATATTCTTCGTCATTTCCTTCGTCCGGCAGATCTTCTTCAAAAACAATGGATTCTAAATGCGCAACTGCAATGCCGCATCCTGCGCCGTCGCTGTTTCCTCCGGGAGCATAAACAACGAGTTCGTCATCTTCAAACTCTATTTCCCACCCTTCCGGAAACTCAAATTCTATGATGCCGGAAAATCCTGCTTCCGCCTTTTCCTCATATCTTTCCAGTTTTTCCTGCATCTCTTCCACATCCCACGCCAGATCTACTTCATAAAAAGTTTCCAGTTCTTTGATAAGCTCCGGCGTTTCGAGCGTAGATTCCTGGCCGTCTATCGCCACTTCCAGCAGCGTCAGCACATCCGGTTCCAGTTCTTTCAAATAAGAAGTTCTGTAGCACACGTGATATTTTTCTTCCATATCATCATAAAAACAATATTTTGCCGTTGCGGCGACCGCATCCCCGCCTATCTTACGGATATCGGAAATCTCCAGATCCCCGTATCCTTCATATGCGGTATCCCCGTCCTCATAGTAGATTTTATCCATGTATTTCTGCAGCATTTCTGCAAGGGAAGCGTCCTTCTGTTCCGTGATCAGATAAGGATTTATACTGAAATCAAAAGTAACGCCAAATACCTGAGCCCAGGCGGTTCCGGGCATTTCCCCGTTTATGACATACCAGGATTCGTTCCAATAAGGAATATAAAGCGTCACTGACTTGCGCTTTACTCTTCCGTTCCCCTTATCTTCTCCTATGGCAGTGGTCACTACATCTTTCTGCATATATTGGAATCCGTCGTAATTTCCTATGTCTTCCATGCCGAATACAGGAGCCTGGGAATCCGTGCCGTCTTCCGCATCCTCTGCTTCCTTCTCTGTTTCTGGAATCTCCGCTTCTGAAGTTTTTGCCGCTTTTCCGCCTTCCTTTTCCGCCGTCGCATGAGCCACATTTCTGACCTGCTCCATGGGGCCGCATCCGGCGAGCAAAACGCATAAAAATAAAGAAATACCTATCCGCAAACCAACTGTTTTATTCTTCATTTATCCCATTCCCATTCGAAAGTCCGTCTTTTTATATTCCGGATCCGTTACATTATTTTACCACTCTGACGCGAAATACTCCCGGTATCGACTGCAGTTTTCCAATCATATCCTCCGTTGCCGGACTTTCCAGATCGATCATCGTATACGCTACTTCTCCTTTGGATTTGTTGGTCATATCGGTAATGTTAATGCCCTCATCGCCAAAGCAAGCCGTAAACTTCGTAATCATATTGGCTATATTCCTGTGAAAAATCGCGATTCTTCCCGCCTGGGAACAGATTCCCATATCACAGTTCGGATAGTTTACGCTGTTGATAATATTTCCGTTTTCCAGATAATTCATCAACTCTTTTACCGCCATCTTCGCGCAGTTGTCCTCGGATTCTTCCGTAGATGCGCCCAGATGGGGAATCACGATGCATCCTTCCTGCCCAGCCGTCACCGGATTTGGAAAATCGGTGACATATTTCCGTATCTTCCCTTCCCGGATGCCTTCCAGCACATCCTCTTCTTTTATCAGCAAATCTCTGGAAAAGTTCAGCAGTATCACGCCTTTTTTCATCTTATCGATAGCCGCCTTATCCACCATGCCTCTCGTACTGTCCAAAAGCGGAACATGTATCGTAATGATATCGCAGTTTTCGTAGATTTCTTCCACATTCAGCACGTGCTTCACATCGCGGCTCAGATTCCATGCGGCATCAACGGATACATAAGGATCAAATCCATAGACTTCCATCCCCATATGTTTCGCCACATTCGCTACCTTTACGCCGATCGCGCCCAGGCCGATGATGCCCAGCCTCTTATCCTGTACTTCCGTCCCCGCAAAATTCTTTTTTTCTTTTTCCGCCGCTTTTGCAATATTTTCATCGGCCTTGTTGGCCTCCACCCAGTTGATGCCGCCCACAATATCGCGGCAGGCAAGAAGCATTCCGGCGATCACCAGCTCCTTTACCCCGTTGGCATTCGCTCCGGGCGTATTGAAAACAACGATGCCTTTCTCCGCACACTGATCCAGCGGAATATTGTTCACTCCTGCCCCCGCCCTGGCAACTGCCAGCAGCCTTTCCGGCAGTTCCATATCGTGCATGGAAGCGCTGCGGACTAAAACTCCGTCCGCCTCGCCGATCTCTTCCGTTTTTTTATAATTTGCGGTAAATTTATTCAATCCCACATCCGCAATCGGGTTTAAGCAATGATATTGAAACATTTTTTCCTCCCTGCCTATACGTTATCAGCCTCAAATTTCCTCATAAACTCCACCAGTTTTTCCACGCCCTCTATCGGCATCGCATTGTATATGCTGGCGCGCATGCCCCCTACGCTTCGATGTCCTTTTAAATTCTCAAAGCCCGCTTCTTTCGCCTCTTTTACAAACTTTGCGTCCAGTTCTTCGCTGCCCGTAACAAACGGGACATTCATCAGGGAACGATCCTCTTTCCTTACCGTCCCACGGAACAATTTGCTCCCGTCCAGGAAATCATACAAAATTTTTGCCTTCTTCTCATTATATTCTTTCATTGCCGCAAGACCGCCCTGTTTCTTCAGCCACTGAAATACCTTGCCGCAAATATAAATGCCATATGCGGGAGGCGTATTATATAGGGAATCCGCATCCGCATGCGTTTTATATCTTAACATAGTGGGCGTCCCGGGAAGAACATCTTCCGTGATCAGATCTTCCCTTATAATCACGATCACCACTCCGGCCGGCCCGATATTTTTCTGGACGCCGCCGTAGATCACCCCGTACTTGCTCACATCCACCGGCTCCGATAAAAAGCAGGAGGATACGTCCGCCACAAGGGTGTGGCCTTTTGTATTGGGCAGAGTCTTGAACTTCGTGCCATAAATCGTATTATTTTCACATATATAAACATAATCCGCATCTTCCGGAATATCCAGGTCGGAACAATCCGGAATATAAGAAAAAGTCTGATCCGCGGAAGACGCCGCCTCTATGGCCTCGCCATACAGTTTTGCTTCCTGATATGCCTTCTTCGCCCACTGTCCCGTCACTATGTAGGCCGCCTTTTTCTTTTTCATCAGGTTCATCGGTATCATGGCGAACTGCTGGCTTGCCCCTCCCTGCAGAAATAATACCTTATAATTATCCGGGATATCCATTAACTCTCTTAAATCGGCTTCCGCATCCTTTATGATCTTGTCATATGCCTTGGAACGGTGGCTCATCTCCATCACGGACATGCCCGTTCCTTTATAATCCATCATTTCGTCCGCCGCTTCTTTCAGAACTTCTTCCGGCAGAACCGCTGGTCCTGCTGAAAAATTATACACTCTGGACAATTTTCTCTCCTCCTCTGCCTATGCTTTCATAACAATATTTTATTTTACATTTATTGCATCTATCCGTCAACCGGCAAACATCAGTAAAACATGACTACCGGCGTTCCGATCTCCACCATTTCATACAGATCGCTCATGGCATCATAAGGCGTGTTGATACAGCCATGGGAACCTGCGCTCTTATAAATCTCACCGCCGAATTCGCTCCGCCATGCGGCATCGTGAATGCCGATATTCCCTTTTACCGGCATCCAGAAGTTGACCGGGGATTCATATCCGGGTCCCCGCAGTATCCGGTTTCTGCCCTTTGCGTATACGTAATTCACACCTTCCGGCGTTCCCCATCTCCTTCCGGTATTACCGGTAACGATAGGCGTCTCCAGCTCCAGCTTTCCGTTCCGGTAATAATACATCATCTGTTCTCCCATATCCACTTCGATATAGGTGTCTCCAATGTCGTTCTTTCCCTGCTGCCTTCCTTCCTGGATGTAGCTCGGAACATGCATTTCTTCCCTCTGCTCCGCAAAAGCCTGTTTCAAATATTCTTTTTCCGCCTTCCGGTCGATCCGGTTGCCGTAAATACCGCCTTCCACTTTTACGTTTTCTCCGCGCGTAGCTTGAAAATACCTGGTTCCGCCGACGGTATCATATTCGTCCGCAAGTCTGTCCACAAACGCTTCTATTTTTTTCTCATCCGCCTCTATTTTTCCCGTTTCGCTGTAACGGAACTCTCCGTTCTCCTCCACTGCCATCCAGTCGCAGACGATGGAAGCATCAACAGGAACCTTTTCTTCTCCAAAGCAATACGTAAGGCGGCAGTCCTGAAACTCCCTGACCTTCTCCCATACGGCAAGCGTCTTCTTCATATCCTCCGTATAAGGAATATCCTCATAGCAGCCGTTCTCTTCCAGATCCAGTTCCGTTTCTATGGCGAGCAGACTCCTTCTGACCGCTTTCTTCGCCTTTTCTTCATTCAGAACGCCTTTCCTTTCGTCCACCAATACGTATCCCTCATCGGTTCTTACGATCCATACCTGCCTCTCTTCCGCTTTCTTTTCCAAAAAAGGGGGACTTGACTCCAAAATCTCCCACAGGCGTTCCTCATCAAAAGAAATATCCGGCACCAGTTTTTTTTCCCCGGATGTAAATAAGCGGTATCCCCACAGGTAAGGATGCTGTATGCTTAAATGCAGGCGGAGCGCTTCTTTAAAATCAAAGGTAAAGCCAATGTCCTCCGCCTCCACCAAAAAAGATTCCCCCTTCGCGTCATAAATAGTAAGCCCTTCGTAAGCACAGGATTTTAATAATTCTTCGTTTACTTCCTCCACAGTCTTTCCAGTGCAGTAGACGCCGTTGATCCATGTGCCATAACTGAACCCGTTTTTATAATATTCCGCCAATCCTATATAGGATACTGCCAGCAGGAAAAGAATGCCGGCAATAATAATTCCTGTTTTTCTTACTGTTTTTTTATTCATTCTTCTTCAAATCTGTCTCATCAAACGCTTTGCTGATCGCCTCTCCGGCAGGAACCATCGGGAAAACCTTATCGTCCTCCTGAATCACGCACTCGATCAGCACCGGCGCTTTTAAAGCGATCGCCTTTTCGATCGCCGGGGCCGCCTCCTCTTTTCTGGTCACCCGTATCGCCTCGCAGCCAAGCCCTTCCGCTACTTTGCAGAAATCCACCTTATCGTTCAAAACAGTCTGGGAATACCTTCCCCCATAAAATAATGTCTGCCACTGACGCACCATTCCAAGCACATGATTATTAATCACGATTTGTATCACCGGAATGTGATAGCGGCTGGCCGTCGCCAGTTCATTCATGTTCATTCGGAAGCAGCCGTCTCCGGCAATATTTACGCATATCTTATCCGGCCTTCCCATTTTGGCCCCGATACATGCCCCCAGTCCGTAGCCCATCGTACCGAGCCCGCCGGAACTGATAAAGGTTCTCGGTTCGGAATATTTATAATATTGCGCCGCCCACATTTGATGCTGCCCGACATCGGTAGTAACCACCGCTTTCCCTTCCGTTATTCGATCCAGCTCTTCTATAATATACGGACAGGATAAGCCATCTCTGTTATAGTTCAACGGATATTTTTCCTTTAATTCCCGGATATGGCTGATCCATTCCTTATGCTCCATCTGGGGCAGACGGCTATTGATCTGTGCCAACGCCTCCTTCAAATCGCCCACGACGGAGGCATCCGTGCGAATATTTTTATTGATTTCTGCCGCATCGATATCGATCTGCAATACTTTGGCATGGCTGGCAAATTTTGCCGCATTCCCCACTACACGATCCGAAAATCTGGCTCCCAAAGCAACCAGCAGATCGCACTCGCTGACTCCCAGATTGGAAGTCTTCGTCCCGTGCATACCGATCATTCCCGTATAAAGATCATCGTGTCCGTCAAATGCGCCCTTTCCCATCAATGTATCGCAGACAGGGGCATCCAGTTTTTTTGCAAATTCCCTGACTTCCTGTGCTGCTTCGGATATGACCGCTCCGCCGCCCACATAAATATAAGGTTTTTTCGCCTTTTGAAGCAATTCCAACGCCTTGTCAATATCTTCCTGACTATACCGCCTGTGGTTCGATGCATCCTTTGCCACGGCAGACAAAGGTTCATATTCACACACATTCGCCGTCACGTCCTTGGTGATATCCACCAGTACAGGGCCAGGCCGGCCGCTTCCCGCGATCTGGAACGCTTTGCGAAGCGTATCCGCCAATATATTCACATCTTTTACGATATAGCCATGTTTGGTAATAGGCATGGTAACGCCGGCGATATCTACTTCCTGAAAAGAATCTTTGCCTAAAAGGGGCAGATTTACGTTGCAGGTAATCGCCACCATCGGCACGGAATCCATATATGCGGTGGCGATCCCCGTCACCAGATTCGTAGCCCCCGGCCCGCTAGTAGCAAGGCATACCCCCGTCTTTCCGGTAGCCCTGGCATAACCGTCCGCCGCATGGGCCGCCCCTTGTTCATGAGAGGTCAGTATGTGGTTGATCTCGTCGCTATGTTTGTATAAAGCATCATATACATTTAAAATCGTTCCTCCGGGATATCCGAAAACGGTGTCCACTCCCTGTTCTTTTAAGCATTCAACTACTATTTCCGCTCCTGTCAGCTGCATAACTGTTTCCTCCTGGATTTATTTGTGCGGCGCTTCCAATATCGCGCCCCTGTTGCCGCTCGTTACCAGTTCTCTGTAACGCGCCAGATAACCGGTCGTCACCTTCGGCTCCCTGGGCTGCCATGCCGCCCGTCTCCGCTCCAGTTCTTCCTCCGATACTTCCACTTGGATCGTGTTTTCCGGTATATTGATATGTATCCTGTCTCCTTCTTCCACCAAAGCGATCGGGCCGCCCACCGCCGCCTCCGGCGATACATGGCCAATGGATGCTCCGCGGGAAGCACCGGAAAAACGCCCGTCCGTAATCAACGCTACACTGGCTCCAAGGCCCATGCCCGCAATCGCGGAAGTCGGATTCAACATTTCCCTCATTCCCGGACCGCCTTTGGGTCCTTCATAACGAATAACCACCACATCGCCCGCCACGATTTTTCCGCCTTTGATCGCTTCGATAGCGTCTTCTTCACAATCGAATACTCTGGCCGGCCCCTCATGAACCATCATTTCCGGCACGACCGCCGAACGTTTTACCACGCAGGAATCCGGTGCCAGGTTCCCCGTCAGCACAGCGATACCCCCTGTTTCGCTATAAGGATTTTCCAAAGGCCGGATAACTTCCGGGTCTTTATTGACACAACCGGCGATATTTTCCCCTACTGTCTTTCCCGTTACTGTCAACAAATCCGTATATAACAGATTCTTTTTATTCAATTCGTTCATAACCGCGTAGATCCCGCCCGCTTCGTTCAGATCTTCCATATAAGTAGGACCGGCCGGAGCTAAATGACAGAGATTCGGTGTTTCCGCAGACAGCTTGTTTGCCACCTCCAGATCCAGTTCCACCCCTGCCTCATGGGCGATCGCCGGAAGATGAAGCATGGAATTGGTTGAGCATCCCAGCGCCATATCCATTCTTAAAGCATTGATAAATGCTTTTTCTGTCATAATGTCACGAGGCTTGATATCTTTTTCCACAAGTTCCATGATTTTCATGCCCGCATGTTTTGCCAGACGGATTCTTTCCGAATATACTGCCGGAATGGTTCCATTGCCCTTCAATCCCATCCCGAGGACTTCCGTCAGGCAGTTCATGGAGTTCGCCGTATACATGCCGGAGCAGGAGCCGCAGGTAGGACATACTTTTTCTTCAAATTCACAAAGTTCTTCCATCGACATCGTTCCCGCCGCCACGCTGCCCACAGCCTCAAACATGGAAGAAAGGCTTCTCTTTTCTCCCTTTACGCGTCCTGCCAGCATAGGGCCTCCGGAACAGAAAATCGTCGGAATATTGAGCCTTGCCGCTGCCATCAGAAGCCCCGGCACGTTTTTGTCGCAGTTAGGAACCATAACCAGCCCGTCGAACCCATGGGCCAATGCCATGCATTCCGTGCTGTCTGCAATCAAATCCCTGGTCACGAGAGAATACTTCATGCCGATATGCCCCATGGCAATACCGTCGCATACGGCGATCGCCGGAAATACTACCGGCATTCCTCCCGCCATGGCCACTCCCAGTTTTACCGCCTCCACGATTTTATCCAGATTCATATGCCCTGGTACGATTTCATTATAAGAACTTACAATGCCGATCATCGGCCGTCTTCTTTCCTCTTCGGTATAACCGAGCGCATTAAACAAACTTCTGTGCGGCGCCTGCTGGGCACCTGTCTTTACGGAATCGCTTCTCATTTTACCCTCATTTCTGCGCGGCTTTTATATTTGCAAGTTTGTGGATGCCGCACAGACACAAACTTGTTATCTCCCCTGCTTTCTCTTATATACGATATACTCTTCGTTTTCATAGACGGGTTCCATTCCGTCGTTGATTTCCTTCCACGGAATCGTTTCATAATTATGATAGAATTCCCATCGAAAACCGGCGTCTCCTTTGACAGCCATCTCTTTATGGAGCAACGCTATATCCGCTTCTTCCATCGCGGTATTCTCGCATTCGATGCCATAATAAAATTTTAGCAAATACTGCTGATAACAGTCGGTAACGCACAGCCTTTCATCCCCGCCGATATCCGCCTGTTCCAAGGCATCCCTCGCATAATATTCCGTCATACCATACTCGCCATTATATCCCTCTGACAGTAACAGCCTGACCGCCGATAATACAATGACTGCTGCCGGAATCTTCGTTATATAAGGGCCCAATGAGCCTTTTTTACTGATCATTGCACCTTTTCTTCCGCACCATTCCATAAGCCGCCGCCAATATCCGCTCTCCCCGACACTCCGCAGTAAAATGCAAAGCAGAACTGCCAGCGGAATCCCCATATAGGAAAATACGCGGAAATACGGCAAAGCGTTTTGAACGATCAGAAAGACCGGCGTCATCACCAACATAACCTCCACGAATAACAGCAGGAAAAAACGTTCTTTCCGCCCTTCCTTATATTCCTTCCGGGCCCTCCAGGCGGCAAAAACAATACCAATCGCCGCAGATGCCAGCAAAAATATTTTTCCATTGGGATAATACAGATTGAACAGCGAACGCAGCCATCCCGCCATTCTTGTAAAATACCCGTCCCTTCCTACGCTCTGGATATAAGGTGTCTCCAGCATATAGTTCATTCCGGTTCTGGCCGCCAAAACCGGGGCTGAACGGATAATACTTATATGTCCCTGCCCATAAAACGATCCGCCCTCTGCCTTGCTTAACAGGTTGGAACCGATCGCCAGCCATATGACAGCATATAAAAATACTGTGGAAACCGCCGCCGCTGCGCCGCTGGCGATCAAATATAGCAACGGCCTGATTTTCTTATAAAAAAGAAGAAACAATCCTCCTGTCACACATACCGGAATTACCCAATAAACGCTGCTGGGAAGAATATATAAGCCTAATGTCAGGGAAAGAGCAAATATAACGTAATATTTGATATCTTTTTTTGTTCCCTCTCCTTCTTTCCAGCCAATCTCCTGTATCATGGAAACGGCGGCAAGAAAACAGGTTACAGCCAGCGTATAGCCTCTTCCCTGCACCGCAAGCTGATTGATCAGATTCATGCAGGAATACAAAACTACGCAGCAAAACGCCCAGCCAGAAGAAAAGCATTTTCTCCCTATGCGGTACAATAAGGCCAGATTCGCCAAAGCAGCTATGTACGACATTCCCCGCAGTCCGACCATTGGGCTGCCCAACAGATCCAGAAAACCGGAAAGCACCGAATAACCGACATGATTATTGGGCAGCGGCCAATGAACCGCGGCATAAACCGGCCCTCTGCTGATAAAATAATAGTAAGTATAAAGTTCATCGTACCAGGGGGTCAGATGGAACAAACGGAAACCATAATAAACAGCCATCCACAAAAACCAGGCTAAAAAACACCGGTTCTCTCTGTCCCCTGTCCAGCTCTTATTTACGGACTCTTTCCACAAGCAAATCACCCATCTTCGAACAGGACACCTGCACACAGCCCTCCGACATGATATCCACCGTCCTGTAGCCTTCCTTCAGTACTTCCTTTACTGCCGTTTCCACGGCCTCCGCCTCTTTATCCAAATCAAACGAATATCTCAGCATCATCGCCGCCGATAAAATAGTAGCTATCGGATTTGCAATATCTTTTCCCGCGATATCCGGCGCAGAACCGTGGCTCGGCTCATACAGTCCGAATTTCGTATCATTCAGCGAAGCCGACGCCAGCATTCCGATCGACCCCGTTACCATACTTGCCTCATCGGAAAGAATATCGCCAAACATATTTTCCGTCAAAATCACATCAAACTGAGCCGGATCTTTTACGAGCTGCATCGCACAGTTATCCACCAGCATATGTTCCAACGTCACATCTGGATAATCTTTTGCCACTTCCTCCACCACGCTTCTCCAAAGCCTGGAAGAGTCCAGCACATTCGCCTTATCCACACTGGTCACTTTCTTCCTTCTCTTTCTCGCAATATCGAATCCCTTGACCGCGATCCGGCGTATTTCATTTTCATCGTATGTCAGGGTATCAATGGCCTTCCTTATCCCGTTTTCCTCTACCGTTTTTCTTTCTCCGAAATAAAGCCCTCCGGTCAGTTCCCGCATAATCAGCATATCAAATCCTCTGTCGCTGATCTCCGTCTTTAACGGGCATGCTCCTGCCAGTTCCTTGTACAAGACCGCCGGACGCAGATTGGCAAAAAGATTCAATGCCTTGCGGATGCCGAGCAGCCCTGCTTCCGGACGCAGGTTAGGAGGCAGTTTATACCAGGGAGACGTGGTCGTATCTCCGCCGATTGACCCCATAAGCACTGCATCCGCCGCTTTTGCCTGAGCCACCGCCTCTTCCGTCAGAGGCACCCCATGTACATCGATAGAAGCCCCTCCCATCAAAATGTCCGTATATTTTATTTCATGACCGTAGCTTTGCGCCACCTTATCCAAAACTTTTTTTGCTTCCCGCACGATCTCCGGCCCGATGCCGTCGCCCGGAATGCATGTGATTTTCAACTCCATCGCACTATCCACTCCTTACACTCATTCTTTGCCGTAGTAAAGTATAAAAGCCTACTTGTATCATAATATAAATCTAAAAAAACGTCAACGCCATGAGAATTTCTGTCTCCTGGGTATCGACGTTTTTCAGAATTTATAAAATTTTTTTATTTCCCTTCCGTATCCGGCTTTTCCACCTGTGCAATCGCCGACTTCTGCATTGGGATGCGGCAATTTTTATTATTACCAAACTCCACGATAACCGTATCATCCGTAATATCGATGATAATACCGTACATACCACTGCTTGTCAACACACAATCGCCTATTTCAAGCGCTGCCAGCATAGCCGCCATTTTTTTCTGCTCTTTTTTCTGAGGACGGAGCATAACAAAATAAAATACGGCAATAATCAGCACGATCTCTATGATCATCAACGTGCCCATTCCATCTCCGCCTGCTGCGCCTCCTGTCAACAATATACCCATTCGTAATTCCTCCTAAAATTTATCCTGACTTCCACTTCAAATTTAGCCTAATAGATATCATACACAAATTCGCCCTATAAAACAAGTCCTTTTATCATTTTACCTTGGAAATCGATTGCTGCCTCTATTCTTTTTGCAAATTCCTCATCTTTTCCAATTTATTCTTTTTATAGGCCGCAAAGCATCCCTTGTCGAGCGCATCCCTGATCTCCTCCATCATCGTATTGTAAAAATAAAGGTTGTGCAGCACGCAGAGGCGCATTCCCAGCATTTCTTTCGCTTTCAGCAAATGGCGGATATAGGCCCTGGAATAGCGGCGGCAGGCAGGGCATCCGCAGCCTTCTTCGATCGGCCGGCCATCCGTTTCGTATTTGGCGTTGAACAGATTGATCTTCCCGTTATTGGTATAGAGGTGTCCATGCCTTCCATTCCTGCTCGGATACACGCAATCGAAAAAGTCCACGCCCCGTTCCACGCCTTCCAGAATATTAGCCGGAGTTCCCACCCCCATAAGGTAAGTCGGTTTTTCTAAGGGAAGGTGGGGAACGGTTTCCTCCAATATATAATACATTTCCTCATGGCTCTCCCCCACTGCCAGTCCGCCGACGGCATAGCCGTCCAGTTCCATTTCTGCAATCCGTTTGGCATGTTCGATACGGATATCCGCAAAAACTGCCCCCTGGTTAATGGCAAAAAGCATCTGATGGCGGTTGATCGTATCCTCCAAACCGTTTAACCTGCCCATTTCTTTTTTGCAGCGCCCCAGCCAACGGGTCGTGCGTTCCACCGAAGCCTGGACATAACTTCTGTCCGCGCGGCTGGAAGGGCATTCGTCAAAAGCCATAGCAATCGTAGACGCAAGATTGGACTGAATCCGCATGCTTTCCTCCGGCCCCATAAAAATCTTTCTTCCATCCACATGAGAGTGAAAGTATACCCCCTCTTCCTTGATCTTGCGCAGCGATGCCAGGGAAAATACCTGAAATCCGCCGGAATCCGTCAAAATAGGTTTGTCCCACGACATAAATTTGTGAAGCCCGCCCATTTTTTTCACAATTTCATCCCCGGGCCTCACGTGGAGATGATAGGTGTTGGATAACTCCACCTGGGTTTTGATTCCTTCCAGGTCTTCTGTCGAAACCGCTCCTTTAATAGCCGCTGCCGTTCCTACATTCATAAACACTGGCGTTTGAATAATGCCGTGCACCGTATGAAACTCTCCCCTTTTTGCTCTGCCTTCCTGTTTTAATAACCGATACATATTTTCCTCTTTTCCTTTTCTCTTTCTTTTCTATTATCGTCCGAGTGACAAAATTCCCCGCCGTTCTATTAAGGATTGCACCTTCCGCACGGCGTATATCCCTGCGCAATGACTTCCTCCCTGCTTTGCGCAGAGTCGTCCCGATTTTCCGTAGGAAGGGAATCGCAGGACGGCTTATGGAATTTTTTCGTTTTTGTATTCAATATATATGTGACTCCTTTCGATCCTTGTTTTACCGTTGCATTGGAACCGGACAAACCGGGTTCTCCCGCTTTCCATGTATCGGATGGCGGCGCGTTCCATGTAATCTCGCTTCCGTCCGAACAAGCTATCAGCGAGCCTTGCTCGTCCGTGCGGAATACTTTGATTCCCATACTTCGGAACGTATTCAATGTCGCCGCGTGGGGATGGCCGTATTCATTGTCCTCCCCGCAACTTATTACGGCATATTCCGGACATACTGCGGACACAAAGTCGCCCATGGAAGCAGTTCTGCTTCCATGGTGCCCAGCCTTCAGCACATCGGCGGACAGGTCAATGCCATTATTAATTATATCCCTTTCCGCCTCTTCTTCCGCGTCCCCGGTAAATACAAATTTTTTGCCGCCATGCTCCAGCAGAATACCGACAGAATAGTTATTCGCCTCATTCCCATAATCGTCTTTATTCGGAGCGATAATGGTGAACTTCGCGTCTCCCAGCCGGTAAATATCTCCCACCTTCGGCTCCGTAACCTGATAATGTTTATAATCCAAAGCCTGGACTACATCCCGGTAAGATGCCGTATCCTTGCTGTAGTTCGGCATAATGACCGTATCGACATCATATTTTGTAATAATAACATCCGCACCCCCGCAATGGTCGGAGTCCGGGTGGGTAACAATCAGATAATCCAGCTTCTTTACACCCTGTTTCCTAATATAATTCTGTACAAGAGTGCCTTTATCATTTTCCCCCGCATCAATAAGCATGGACTGTCCGCCGCATTTGACCAGCGTGGCATCTCCCTGTCCTACATCGATGAAATGTACCTCTAACTCCTCGATCTTTCCCGCTGAACCGGATTGCACCTCTGCTTCCGGAGGCCCATTTCCGCATGCGGATAATAGAATAAGAAATATGGAAAAGAATGTCAACAGATTCTTTTTCCATCTGTTTTTATACGTTTTTCTGCCCATATACGCGCACCACTTTTCTCTTTGATTTCATTAATTTTTTTGGCTTTTACCAGCAGCAGCATCGGACGGCGCAATTCGTCTTCCATTCCCGGAATGCCCATCATTTCCGCGGGCGGCTCCGCCTCCTCCACAGCTTACAGTTCAAAGCCGTTGTTCAATAATCCCATCCATATCTGCGTGAGCGTATGGCGCTGCTTCACTACATCACATCCTAAAAATCGCGTACTTCGCTCCCCTAGCAATATTTTCAATATAGTGCAGGGCCAGATTGGAAATAACACAATCCCACATATTTTCCGGATATTCATATTCCTCTATTCCACAGACGCGGTACTCGATTCGCTTTTTTGTGTTTCTCCGCTTTGCTTCTTCAATCATTTTTCTGCTCAAATCAAGCCCTGATATTTTCGCCGCCCCTTGTTCTGCCGCAAAAGCGCAATGCCGGCTATAGCCACACCCTAAATCAAGAACCGTTTTCCCTTGAAGGGAAGGAATCAGGGGCTTTAGCTGGTGCCATTCCCCGGCGCCACCCAGGCCATCCCTGTTAGGCTGCATTTTTGCGTATTCTTTAAAAATTTTTCATGATCATACTCATTATTCATGGCCAATCGTTCTCCCGCTTCGATTTACCTTTATTATAGCTCACTTCTTCATATAATGTAAGCGCAAAATATTGCTACGTCACTCATAAATTACGCTTGCACCCAAATGATAGTTGCAAGCGTTTTATTCTATTTTAGTTTTGACATTTAGCTTTCACAGTCTCACTCCATGGGGAGAGCTGCTCCAACTGTTCATCTGACATTTTATCATTTGGTCGTTGTGTCAAGAGATATGTCAGATATTTATAAGTGTTCAGATCATTCGCTTTTGCCATTTCAACCATAGTCTACACGATAGCACTGGCTGTGGCTCCCTTAGGGCTGGCACTGAACAACCAGTTTTTCCTGCCAACTGTGAATGGCCGGATTGCATCCCCACTGAGATTATTAGAAAGACTACAGTGGCCATCTTCCAGATAGTCATCAGGGTGTCTTTCCGATTTTGGGCATAGTCCACCGCTTTCGCCAAACGGCTTCCCCTGTTTGGGCGTTGTTGGCCCAGCCAATCCCAGAATGCATCCAGTATCGGCTTTTCTTTTTCAAGACGTAACTGTTTTCTCTGCTCTGCGGTATGTTTTTTTGCTTTTGAGTACCGTCCGCAATCAAACAGACTGGAACAGAACTGCATCTGCCGCCAAATATTTACGCATCAGCAACTGACGGTGAAAATAGTCATAAACATGGCGAAGATAATTCTCGGTGCAGTAAATGATCCAGTTGGCAGACGTAGCACAGTTTAATGGTACACCCAGTTGTTTCCAGTCCTCTTCCTGCTTACCTTTTTTATAATGTTCATAAAAGCCATCTATACACAGGCATTTATATGAACAGTATTTTCTACCGTATTCATGCCGAAAGTATGTATTATGTTCATTTCTCTTTTCTTCAATTTCTCATTCCAATACTTGCATCCTTAGATACTAACACCGATTCAGCATCCTGAGTATAATATACCCTCTTTCCCATAACAGTAATGTATGGCCCATTATCTTCCAAATGCAAATCATTTAAATCAAGCCCAGCAAGTTCCGATTCTCTAAGTCCTGTTCCCTTTAATACTCTAACAATAACAAGATTTCTTTCTCTTAAAAATCATCTTTCTTTTTCTTGATCTTCTTAATCATTTCCATCATGTCCTCTGGCAGGGAAACTTTTGCATTATTTTTCTTCTTAATTTTAAACTTTGATTTTGGAATACTATGAATATTCTGCATTCAAAAGTCAAGACCATGGCTTAGCCGGCGGCTTGCTCTAGCCCTATAAGGGCTTGTTACCGGCACTGAATCTAAAGACTCGTAGAATGGTTCGCCTGCCGCAACGTCATTTCTATTTGCTTTGTTTTACCGGCTCACCCGTGAACGGGTCTATATACTCTTTTAGTGTCATTTGATCGTATTCCAGATCCTCTTTTAATTGCTTCTGAATATACTCTTGTATTTTTTTCGCATTTTTCCCTACAGTATCCACATAATAACCCCTGCTCCAGAAATGTCTGTTCCCATATTTATACTTTAGGTTTGCATGCCTTTCAAATATCATCAGCGTGCTTTTCCCTTTCAGATATCCCACAAAGCTTGATGCGCTCATACTTGGTGGTATCCTCACCAGCATATGTACATGATCCGGACATATCTCTGCTTCAATGATCTCTACTCCTTTACGCTTGCTTAATGTACTGAGAATATTGGCTATATCCTGTTTTAGTTGTCCATTTGGACTACCTCCTTTGCTATTAACTCGGTTGGCGAACCAACGTCATTATGGCATTGGAGTTTTTTTACTATAAGCTAAAGCAGCTGTTGTCCCCCTGCATAGCAGGGGGTATTAAAGACTGTTACACAAAAGAGCATCTGAAAATTTATTTTCCAAATGCTCTTCTTAGCTACTATGTCTCTTATTTAAAATCTATTCTATTTTTAATGAGAATCCTTCATAAATTCCAACTGGTATAGCTTTATCGAAAGAATATTCTTCCATGCTATCTTTTTCAAAGTCGTATACTGTCACAAGATTTCTTTCAGGATCTACTACCCAGTATTCTCTAACATCTGCAGTCCGATACTTAAACAACTTCTTATAATAATCCATCTGCTTACTACATGGTGAAACAATTTCAATCACCCAATCAGGCGCACCATTGCATCCTTTATCCGTAATCTTATTCTTATCGCAAATAACAGAAATATCAGGCTCCACATAACTTTTATCATTTTCATTCAAGAATACAGCAAACGGAGCTGGAAATACACTACATTCTCCCTTATTATGCTTGATATAGTCTTTTATTTGATAAGATAAATCCATCACAAGTGTTTGGTGTTTTGTATTCGGCGGAGCCATATAATAAATTTTTCCATCAATCAACTCAGCTCGTTCCCCATCTGGTAGCGCATAAATATCATCTATCGTATAAATTTTATCTTTTCTCAATGCATCCATAATATTCACCTCCACTCTTAAAATCATTATATCCCGTGAAATTCAGAAATACAACCAACTTCTTGAATATCTAATTTCATTGCCTTTAATTTTCTCTGTTTCTTCATTATATTATCTAATGTTTGTCATAATAAATAGTATAGTAACATTTTATAAACGCTATACCATACCATGTGGTATTAAGACTAATCGCCCAACTTTCTATTACCATAACTGAATCAGGTAAAATTATGAGACTAATTTGTGAACATCTACTTCAAATAAATTTTCATCAGAATCCGTATGTATATTAACAGTAAAATTAGAAAAATTATTTGTAGCATGAAAATGGTTTACATTTCTATATTTATATCAAATCTTAAAAAAACATATAAATTAACATTCCTTCTTAAATTCACAAAATAAAATAAAATTTTAAAGTTATACCCACAAAATACCCACATTATTTTGTTCTGAAACGATCTAAAACAGTTTATAACGGTCTGATATAAAATATAATTAAAAAAACGCCACAAATACCATATTTACAGTATTTTCAGCGTTTATTTAGGGTTGGGCTGTACTTAAACAGTCAACAGCTCGTAGGGGAATCGAACCCCTGTTTCCGCCGTGAGAGGGCGGCGTCTTGACCGCTTGACCAACGAGCCATATATGCAAATAAATAAAACTTTCTTCTTGCTTTATTCATTTGCCGACCTGCTTATTTTATTATAAAACAACAAATAATGCAAGTGTTTTTTTTATTTTTCTCCAAATTTTTCTCTATATCTGTTTCTAATCACTTTTCAGCACTCGTTTTATTGCGCCCAAAATCTGATCCGCATCAAAAGGCTTGGTAATAAAATCGTCCGCACCTTCTTTGATCGCCTGTACCATCTTCTCTTTCTGCCCCGCTGCCGTTATCATAATTACCTTGGCGTTCCCATCTTCTTTTTTGATGCACATCAGCGCTTCCAATCCGTTCATATTAGGCATCGTAATGTCCATTGTAACCACATCCGGCTTACACTCTTTATAAAGGATAACTCCCTCCTCGCCGTTGGACGCTTCTCCGAGGATCTCATGCCCTCCCACTTTCAAAATCTCTTTCAAAATCTTACGCGATGTTCTCGAATCATCTACTATCAAAACCTTAGCCATAATTATTCCTCCTCATTTCCATCCTTTGACCGCCCTGAAAAACTTTACTGATGCTAAAGTATATTATGCTTCTACCCGGATCGGGGTATCCACCGCTATTATAATTCTTATTTTGCGGTTCTTTATGTAGACCGGCACGATCAGCAGCTTGTCCTGTGCCCGTAGCTGCCCTGCCTGATAGTAAGTGGGCGGAACCATATCCACCATGATTCCCTGCGTGCTGAGAGAAGATGCATACAGCCCGTTAATACAGTTTATGAACTCGCATACCGCATCAAAAGCGAACAGATCCATGGACGAAAATTCTTCCTTCGCAAAGACATCGGCAATCGTTAAAAGATTTCCGTTCTCACCGGCGAGCCCTAACAGCATGGAATGATCTCCCGTAACGCCCTGCACCGCAATATTTTCAAACTCATAACTATAAGAATTATAAGAAGGTTCTATGGATATCTCACTATCGATCAGACGGACGATTGTGCGTACCGCAACGCCTACAAGCCCGGATACCAAGGGATTTTCCGTTCTGACGTACAGCGGCAGCATCCTGTCCATATCCCCGCTCTTAAACGCCTCCAAATCCGTATTGGTAAGGCCGTTTTCACGGCGATACAAGTCGATGGCATTTTCGATCTCCTCCAGCGTCATGACGCCTTTTTCCGTCATAGCCTGAATAAAGGTCAAATAGGGGTTCCCCTGAAGCTGTAAAAGGCGGCTGACCTGGCTTTCCGTCAAATATCCCATTTCCACCGCGATATCCCCGAAACGCTTATCTTCCAGAGCCTGTTTCCGGTTAATCTTATCCGCCTGTTCCTGCGTCAGCAGTTTTTCGCTGACCGCTATCAGACCAAGCTTCACCCTCACCTTTCTCTGTGCATCCAGAACCTCTTCCAGCGTCTCCTGAGAAACCATTTTCTGCTCCACAAGAAATCTCCCAAAAATATGACCAAACATAAATACCCTCCATATACTTGTCGCAATCAATAAAATTATTACTATTATAGTCTATTTATGAAACAAAATCAAATAAACTTATTTGATTTGATTCCGGAAGATTACCAAGCAGATCCAAAGAACCCATCAAATCGACGATCGTCTTGGATACCTTTGCTCTTTGGCGAAAATCATCTTTGGAAAGGAACGGCCCGTCCTTTGCCGCCTCCACAATGGAATCTGCCGCTTTTTCCCCCAACCCGTCTATGCTGTTGAGGGAAGGCATCAATTTATCCCCCACAATCTGAAAATTCCTGGACTGCGCCGAAAAAATATCGATCGGTATAAATTCAAAGCCTCTGGCGTACATTTCCTGCACCAGTTTCATATCCCGGTAGGAATCCTGTTCTTTTTTCGACAGCGTATCCATTCTTTGTTTGTAGTCTGCCATCACCTTTTCCAAATGTTCTCTCCCCTGGCACATCAGTTCATAAGAAAAAGCGGATGCCCGGATGCTGAAAAAAGCGGCATAAAACGCCAGGGGATAATTAATCTTGCAATATGCGATACGCCATGCCATCATTACATAAGCCGCCGCATGCGCCTTCGGAAACATATACTTGATCTTTTTGCACGACCAGATATACCAATCCGGCACTTTAGCCTCTGTCATGGCCTTCTCCATTTCCGGCTTCAGTCCCTTTCCTTTCCTGACGCTCTCCATAATGGTA
The DNA here is from genome assembly GCA_000403275.2 of Lachnospiraceae bacterium 28-4. Taxonomy (GTDB): domain Bacteria; phylum Bacillota; class Clostridia; order Lachnospirales; family Lachnospiraceae; genus Kineothrix. Next base: position 781,937 of record KE159598.1, on the reverse strand, counting down.
AAAGCAAGGGAGCTTTCCACCCCCATCCCGATCAGGTACACCATAATATCATCCCTCGTGCAAATCGCCGTGGAGATCGTCGCCTTTCCCTCCTGAATCAGAGTCTGGGCGTTCCCCAGCCATACATCCGTACCATGAGCCAGTCCGGCAATCCGTACCAGATCCGAAAATGCCTGGGGCTTTGTGTCAATCAGCATCTGCATGGCAAATTCCGTACCGAACTCAGGAATTCCCAAAGCGCCCAGCTTACAGCCGCCGATCTGCTCCGGCATAATCCCAAGCGCCTCCGTATTTTTGAACAAAGACATCACCGCAGCATCGTCCAAAGGAATCTTCACCGGATCAATACCGGTAAGATCCTGCAGCATACGTATCATGGTAGGATCATCGTGTCCGAGTATATCCAGTTTTAACAAGTTGTGGTCTATGGAATGATAATCAAAATGCGTCGTAACAATATCCGTCGTCATATCGTTAGCCGGATGCTGCACAGGCGTAAAGGAATTGATATCTTCCCCGAGAGGCAGGACGATGATCCCTCCCGGATGCTGTCCCGTACTTCTCCGTATTCCTGTACATCCGGTAACGATCCGGTTGATTTCGCTCGTTCTTTTGCTCGTTCCCTTCTCTTCAAAATATCTTTTCACATAGCCGAAAGCTGTTTTTTCCGCCAGCGTGCCGATCGTCCCCGCCCGATAAGTCTGTCCCGCTCCAAAAATAACTTCCGTATACTTATGAGCCTTGCTTTGGTATTCACCGGAAAAATTAAGGTCAATATCCGGCTCCTTGTCCCCTTTAAATCCCAAAAAGGTTTCAAAAGGGATATCAAAGCCATCTTTTTTCAGAGAAGCGCCACAGACCGGACACTCCTTATCCGGCATATCGCATCCGGCTCTTCCCGCATATGCCTTCACTTCCGGGGAATCAAAATCGCTGTAATGGCATTTTTCGCAATAATAATGGGGGCTTAAGGGATTGACCTCCGTGATTCCCGCCATCGTGGCCACAAAAGAAGACCCCACCGATCCCCTGGAACCCACCAGATAACCGTCCTCTACGGACTTCCATACCAATTTCTGGGCAATGATGTACATCACCGCAAAGCCGTTAGAAATGATGGAGTTCAATTCACGTTTCAAACGCTGTTCCACAATATCCGGCAATTCATCGCCATAAATTTCGTGAGCCTTATTGTAACAAATATCCGTCAACGTTTTATCGCTGTCCTCAATGACCGGGGCGCACTTATCCGGCCGTACCGGGGCCATCGTCTCCACCATATCAGCAATCCGGTTCGTATTCGTTACCACTACTTCCATGGCCTTATCGCTTCCCAGATAGGAAAACTCTTCCAGCATCTCTTCCGTCGTTCTAAGATACAGCGGGGACTGTTCGTCCGCCCCTGCAAATCCTTTGCCAGCCATAATGATTCTGCGGTATACTTCGTCTCCCGGATCCAGAAAATGAACGTCGCAGGTCGCTACTACCGGCTTATTGAACCGTTCACCAAGCTCTACAATCCTCCTGTTTATGTTTTCAATATCCTCTGTCGAATTTACATTTCTAATTTTTTCCGAAGCGATCATAAACTGATTGTTTCCCGTAGGCTGAATCTCCAGATAATCATAAAAATCCACCAGCTTCGCGATCTCCTCTTCGGATTTCTCATCCAAAAGCGCCCTGTATAGCTCTCCTGCTTCACAGGCGCTGCCCAGAATCAGCCCTTCCCTGTATTTCTTGAACAGGCTTTTGGGAACCCGCGGCCTTTTGCTGTAATAAACCAAATGCGACTCGGAAACCAGCCGGTACAGATTCACCCTTCCCGTATCGTTTTTCGCTAAAATAATGGCATGATAAGAAGGCAGCCTTTTTATAATATCGGGGCTGGCATCTCCCATCGCATTGATTGCCTTCAGATCGTCCGCCCCGGCTTCTCTTAACATGGGGATAAACTTTAAAAATATTTCTGCCGTTGCCTCGGCATCATCCACTGCGCGGTGATGGTTTTCCAACGAAATGCCAAGGGTCTTTGCCACCGCATCCAACTTATGTTTTGCCTGATGGGGAAGAAGCAGCCTGGCAATCCCTACGGTATCCACATAAGTAAACTCCTTTTTCAGCCCAAGCCTGTGCGTATTCTCAATGATAAAACTCATATCAAAGCTTGCATTGTGGGCCACCAGCACGGCATCCTGGCAAAATTCCAGAAAATGAGGAAGCGCCTCCTCTATCATCGGCGCATCCACCACCATTCCATCATGAATTCCCGTCAGCTTTTCGATTTCCAAAGGAATCGGTACATCCGGATTCACAAAAGAAGAAAAACGCTCTTTGATCTCTCCTTTTTCCACCTTTACCGCGCCGATTTCGATAATTCGGTCATGAACAGGTGAAAACCCTGTGGTTTCTATATCAAAAACGACAAATGAACCGTCCAGTCCCTGGTTTTTCCGCCCCGTCACAATCTCATGCAAATCATCCACCAGATAAGCTTCCATCCCGTAAATCACTTTAAAGAAATCCTGCTTATCCGGTACGGCTTCTCCGGATTCTTTTCTTTTCGCCTTTTCCGCCCGCCAAAGATCCTCCCACACATGATTGGCATCAGGAAATGACTGCACAACACCGTGATCGGTAATAGCGATCGCCGGATGTCCCCATTGATAAGCCCTTTTTACAATATCTTTTGCCTCCGATACGCCATCCATATCGCTCATTTTCGTATGGCAATGCAACTCCACCCGCTTGCGGATGCTGTTATCCGAACGGGAAGTGGTGAAATCAGGTATTTTTTTAATGCCGCCGATCGAACCGATCGTCAGCTCATTATCGAACTTATCGATCACCGCCATCCCTTTTACTTTCACAAAACTTCCTTTGGCAAGCCCTCCTCCAATCTCATCCACCTGATCGTTATTTACAAACAGTTTAAAAGTCAATGTATCCGTAAAATCAGTAATATCGTAAAAAAGAATCGTTTTTTCATTTTTGATCTCCCTTTTATCGGTCTTGATGATCTTTCCGCGGATCACCACCTGTCCCATTTCCCCGATAATATCCTCGATAGGAATCGCCGCCTCTTCGAAATCCCTTCCATAGATCACATCCGGGTTCTCCGATCTTTTCACCGACCGTTTGAAATCCGCCTTCCCTCCATCCTTTTTCATGCGCGGATTGCTGCGGCTTTGTATACCGTTTCGGCTTTCCTTTTCGTTTTCCCTGGCGGTTTCGGCATTTTTCCCCGTTCCGGAACCGGCCGGGAGTTCCTCTCCGGGTTTTCCTTCCGGCATCCCCTTTTTAGAGGCAGTTCCTTCGATTGCCGTTTCCGCGCCGGATGCCTCCGCCGCTCTGGCGCTGATCTCGGCTACCTGCCTTGCGATCCTTAACTCATCCTCTTCTCTGTTCTTCTCTGACCTTTCTTCTTTATAGGCAATTTCAACGCTTGTCTGAAATCCGCACCTTTCGTTACATATTTTTTCCAGAATGCGTCCCAACTCCTCCCCACGGCTTCTCGCCGGCACGGAATCCCCTACCGTCAGAACGATCCTGTCCTCTTCGGGATAGCTAATATCGCCATTTTTAAAGAGATTATACTCTACGGGGCTGTATTCACGCAGCTCCAAAAGAATGCTGTTTCTATACGCATTCATTAGCTTTTCCGTATTATATTGGGAAGACAGGTGATATTTTTCATAAATCTTTACTTTCGTCTGAAAGGAAGAAAGCATCTTTTCGATTCCCTTTTCCGCCTTCCATATGTATTCCTTCTCGATCAGTCTTCCGCTAACCATATAGATGCGCAAAAGATCCTTCTTTTTCGTAGAAGAAACTCTCTCCACTTCCGTTTCCTCCAGAAACTGCCTCACTTTATCATCCACCTGTAAAAAAGGAAATACATCAAAAAACTTTTTCACCATTACCCGCCTATCCCTGTGCCGCCTCACAACGGCACAGACTAACCAATTCTTCTTTCAATACCGAAAGGAGTTCTTCTTCCGGCACTTTTTTTATAATTTCCCCTTTTTTTATCAGAAGTCCTTCTCCGATTCCCCCTGCAATTCCTATATCGGCTTCTCTCGCTTCCCCCGGGCCGTTTACCGCACATCCCATAACCGCCACTTTAATATCCCGCGCAAGCCCTAACGGATATTCCTGCATAATTTCCGCCCAAAGCTCCGTTGTCATTGCCTCCACCCGATTCGCCAGACCGATCAGATCTATTTTCGTTCTTCCGCATGTAGGGCAGGATACCACTTCAATTCTTCCTTTCCGAAGCCCAAGAGTACCCAGGATCAGCCTGGCTGACCGGATTTCTTCCTCCGGGTCTCCTGTCAGCGATACCCGGATCGTATCCCCGATCCCCTGGTAGAGAATGATGCCCAGCCCTACTCCTGATTTTACATTGCCGCTGAACACCGTTCCCGCCTCGGTGATTCCCACATGCAGGGGATAATCGGTCTTCCCTGTCAAAACCTCATGGGCGCGTATGCACATCAGGACATCGGAAGATTTGATGCTGATTACCAGATTATCATATCCCATGTCCTCAATCAGCCTGACCTTATCCAACGCGCTTTCCACAATGCCTTCCGCCGTAACGCCTCCATATTTTTCTATCAATTCTTTTTCTAAGGAACCGCTATTAACGCCTACCCGGATAGGGATATTTCTCTCTTTCGCCGTTTTCACCACGGCAGCAACTCTTTCCCTGCTTCCAATATTTCCGGGATTGATCCTGATCTTGTCCGCTCCGTTTTCTATCGCCGCAATCGCCATCTTATAATCGAAGTGGATGTCCGCAACTAATGGTATTGATATCTGCTTTTTAATTTCTCCCAGCGCCAGTGCCGCTTCCATCGTCGGAACCGTACAACGGACGATCTCGCAGCCCGCTTTTTCCAAACGGCGGATCTGCTCCACCGTTGCCTGAACATCCTCTGTCCTTGTATTCGTCATCGACTGTATCAAAATCGGATTCCCGCCTCCGATCACCCTGTCTCCAATATGTACTTCCTTTGTTTTCATTCTGTGCGTCTGCATTTTTGTCCGCTCCTTCTGTTCTTCTGTCCTGATCCTATCATACCCCACTTTGCCTTTATGGTTCAAGACCTTTTAAATAGAAAGTTCTGCTGCTCGTTTCCTCCGTTTCACAATCCATGCATTCCAGGCGCAGCCGGTAGATTCCTCCTTCTGTAAAATTACTTAAAGGAAGTTCCAATTTCAGCGTTTCTGTCAGCAAGTATACCGCATCATAACGTATGAGCAGCTTTTGCCCTTTTTCATTCCTCACGTCCACCCAAAGACTATTTTCCTCTTCCGCAAGCGGCTGTTCTCTGTTTATCGAAACGGGAAAACTGTGTTCTGTGTTTCTGGAAGTCGATGCCTGAACGGTACCCGTTACCGCCATGGATAAAATCCCCATAAACAAAATCATCAGCCCTTTCCCTCTTTTCTCCGTCAAAAGCAGGCTTCTCTCCCTTCGTATTCCTCTCCGGTTCCTTCCTGTGCAGGAAGCGACCGCCGTCTTCGCCAGGCACAGCCCGATTATGACAGCCGCGCAAAAAAGAATTTCCTTTTCTTTTCCCGGCTCATTGCACAGTCTTGCAAAACAGATACATATCCCTAACAAAGCTATATAATAAAGGCCTTCCGTTATTCTTCCCGCCCGCTCCCACATTCTATTCTTTTTTTTATATTTCTTCAATACCGCCTGAAACTGCCTCATCGTTCCATACCTTGCCTCTTTCTCCGCTGCCGTAGCCTTTTCCACCGCCCGCTCCAATCCGGCCGGAAAGCTTCTGTCGAAAAAACGAATAGGGTGGATCAAAAACGGCGGCTTCGACGGATCCTCTCCGGTCAGCATATAATAAAGCGTAGCGCCCAGACCGTAAATATCGCTTCTTTCATCCATATCCTCCGTTCCTTCCGCTGCCAGCTGCTCCGGGGCGGCATAACCATAAGTTCCGGCCCGGAAAGCCTTGTCCTCCCTCTGATAGCGCATCCATGCCGTCCCAAAGTCTATCAGCCTGAGATTGCCCCCTTGATCCACCATAATATTCGCAGGTTTCATATCGCGATAAATCACAGGGCTGCTCCTTTCATGAAGATAAATTAATGCTTCTGCCAGATCCATCACCCATTCCACCGCCTGTTCCTGTCCGATCCTTCCTCTTTCCCTCACGTAATCCCGCAAGTTTTTCCCCTCAATATATTCCATCACCAGATATCGGTTCTCACCGTCTTCTATAGTATCCATGATTACCGGCAGCAGCGGATGTCTTAACTCCTTCAGCATATCCATCTCTTTTTTCCATATTTCTCCCTCTTCGGAAAATTTTTTTACCGCCCTGTCGCATTTTAAATGCTTATCATAAACTCTGTATACCGTTCCGCTTCCCCCGCTTCCCAATTCCTCATAAAAAATATACTTTCCTATTTCCATACCTTTCATCGTTCTGTCTCCTATTCCATCCGCACTGCCACAGCGGAAATATTATCTTTTTCACCATGTCCCTTTACATATTCCGTCATCTCTTTCAGGCGTTTATAGATCTGTTCCTTTCTTTCTACCGTTTCCGGCAGAAACGCTTCCTTGATCCGCTCCTCCGCCAGCCGGTTCCTAAAACCGTCAGAACAGAGGAGAAAGACACTCTTTCTTACCAAATATCCGCTTTGCACTTCCGGCGCCGTCCATGGAAAGCTTCCGATACAGCGCAGCAAAGTAACATTATCTCTCGTATGATCCGTCGTCATTCTTCTTATCTTCCCTCCCGCGCCCTTTCCGGTAATCCGGTATGCCCGGGTATCCCCGCTGTGCCAAAGAAAATAACGCCTTCCTGTCAATATCATTGCGGTCACAGTCGTTCCCATCCTGCTTCCATTTTCTTCTCCGAAGCACTGCATCTCCCTATTGCAGCCATATAAAATCCTTAAACCCGATTTTTCTATTTTTTTCCTGCTCTTACGGCGTTTTAACATTACAATGGCTTCCCTGTAAAACCATTCCGTCATTTTTTCCGCCACAAAGCCGCTGGCCTTTTCCCCCTGCTCCAGTCCGCCGATTCCATCGCAGACAAGCGCAAATACAACCATTTTCCCTTTCATGCGGACTTCCTGGAGAGAAATGGAATCCTGATTCCCGTCTCTCATCCCTCTGTCCCAATAGGCATCAGAAATAAACCTCATATTTCACCTCATTTCATTTTTATTTTTTTTGGAAAATATGTTCGATTCGTTGAAATGTGACCTGATTTCCTGAAATGTGGCCGGAATGTGCCACTGGTCTTGAAATGAAAAAATTTAAAGATGATCTTTTTATTTATTTTATTATAAGGGATACCGTATAGAACCGCAATATAAAATTACAAAAACCGCCTTCACTATATTCCAGTGAAAACGGCTTTTGCATAAGTAGTAACTATTAACTTTCCCCAAGACCATAATATATCTCCTCCTGTTCCAGATATTTCATGGTCTTACCCACAAATTCCCTGTCGAGTTCCTTTCCGAAAAGCTGTGTTCCATCCTCAGCAGAAATCTCTTTATGCTTTTCCATCACAGCCACACATTTTTATACGCTGTTTTACCGTTTCTTTTACTTTCTCCATAGCCTCTTTTCCATATTTCTTTGGATCAAAAGCATCAGGATGTCCTTCCAGGAATTTCTTTACCCCATCCGTATATGCAATCCTGAGTTCCGTCGCAAAATTCACTTTGCAGATGCCCCTTTTGATACTTTCCGCCACCGCTTCTTCCGACAGTCCGCTGGCTCCATGCAGTACCAGCGGGATCGTAACAACTTTGCGTATCTCTTCCAGACGATCCAAATCCAATTTGGGTTCTCCTTTATAAACGCCATGGGCCGTTCCGATCGCTACAGCCAAAGATCCTATGCCCGTGCGTTCCACAAACTCCCTGGCTTCTTCCGGATCCGTATAACCGCCGCTGCCGCCGTCCAAATCGTCTTCCTTGCCTCCAACCTTGCCCAATTCCGCTTCCACCGGAATCCCGGAAGGACGGCAAGCATCTACGACTGCCTTTGTCACCGCAATATTTTCTTCAAATATATTATGGGAACCGTCGATCATAATCGAACTGTAACCGGTACGCAATGCGCGCATAGCCAGATCAAAGCTGTCGCCGTGATCCAAATGCATGCAGACAGGAACGTTGGCACGCTCTGCCGCCGTCTTTACATTGGCAAGATACATATCCAGACCGGCATACTTCACGGTAGAAGGCGTTGTCTGAAGCATCAACGGAGCCCTCAACTCCTCCGCTGCTTCGATAACAGCCATTACCATTTCCATGTTTTCCACGTTGAATGCGCCTACCGCATACCCGCCCTTCTGGGCATCCAATAACATTTTTTCTGATGTGACAAATGACATTTTCCTTTCTCCTTTCATCCCTTGCAGTCTTATAGTTTTGTATTTATATGTATTAATTTTTTCACAGTCTCCGGCGAAATATCGCCTTCCATCGGCCCGAACGCCGCCGCGTTCAAAGCTCCTGCCGCTGCTCCCATCCGTGCAGCCTCCTCCAATCCCTTCCCTTGGGCAAGTCCGCAAATAAAAGCTGCGTCAAAGCTGTCGCCGGCTCCTGTAGCGTCCACCTCTTCAACCGGATAAACTCCCATTTCCAGCACAAGCCCCTTTGCCGTATATATTTCGGAACCCTTCGACCCTTTTTTCAGAACAAGTATCTCCAGATTTTCATTTTCAAAAGCTGTAGAAACGGCCTCTTCTATATTCTCTTTCCCCGTCAGCATTTTCAATTCCTGTACGCCCGGCATAAAAATATGGCATTGGCGAAATGCTTCCCGCACCATATCAAACGCTGCCGGATCGCGCAGCAGTTCCAGCCTCACATTCGGGTCAAAACTGATCTTGGCGCCTCTTTTTTCAAACAGGTCCATAGTCTTTAAAATTTCCCGCCCAAATTCCACGGATGCCATCAATGAACAGCCCATAATATGGAAATATTCCGTATCTTCCATTTCCTCCAGGTCTTCCGGTGCCTTCGGTTCCACCGCCGGAGTATGATTCATGTGAAAGATAAATTTTCTGTCGCCGTTGGCATAGTAGGTCACAAACGCTACTCCCGTAGAACCCTTATCGCTCTTCATGATCCAACGGCAGTCCACGCCATCTCCTGACAGCCGGTCCATAATATTTTTCCCGAAATCATCGTTCCCCACGCCCGCAATAATACCGCAGGAACAGCCAAGCCTGGCCGCAGTACTAATAAAAATACCCGGAGCGCCGCTGGGAAAAGGCCCTTTGAAATCTCCTGTTTCATACAGTTCCATTCCTTCTCCCGGACGCATAATCTCACACAACAGTTCTCCCATCGTCATAATCTTTGGCATATTATTTCCTCCCCTGCCTTACTCAGGAAAAAATTCTCGCAATATCATTAAACAAAACGAATACCATCAATACCATCAAAGCCGCCATTCCGGCCAGATGTACCATTCCTTCCTTTTCCGGCGGAATCGGCTTGCCCCTTACCGCCTCGATCAAAAGAAATACCAGACGTCCCCCGTCCAAAGCAGGAACCGGCAGTAAATTCAATATTCCTAAATTTACCGACAACAGCACGGCGATATTCATCATCGAAAGAATCACGCTGCTCATCCCATAAGGCTTCGCCTCTTCGTAGGTATTCCCCACCAGCTGGGCAATCCCTACGGGCCCCGCCACATCGTCTTTCGTCACCTTGCCGGAAAAAAGCATTCCTAAACTTTTAAAAGTAGAGCTTACCCAATATTCCAGTTTATAAAAGCTGTGCGGAAACACCTCTAGGCCCTGGCATTTAAAATATTCGCTGACACCTGCGAAGCCCATATAATACCGCCCGGCTCCGCTGTCATAAACCGGAGTTATGGTCACGCTTCTTTTTTCCCCGTCCCGAAGATATTCCACTTCCATATCTTCTCCCCGGTTCAGCGCCGAAATCAAAAATACCTGTTCCCCGAGATGAATCTTTTCCCCATTGATTTTGGTGATTCTGTCCCCGGCTTGTATCCCTGCCGCTTCGGCGGCGCTGCCCGGAAGCACGTTTTGGATGACCGGTCGGTTGGAACCGTCAAAGGCCACTACAATCAACGTCAGGATATACGCTAATATCAAATTAAACAAAGGGCCGGCCACGACAGCGGCAATTCTTGCCCATACGTTTGCCGCGAGAAACGAACCTTCTCCCGGTTCCCCTTCCTTGGCATTCAGGCCGTCCTCTCCCTCATACATGCAGGCGCCTCCAATCGGCAGCGCCTTCAGACTGTATTTTGTTTCTCCTTTTTGAAAATGGAACAAGGTAGGCCCCATTCCCACTGCAAACTCCACCACATGTATCCCATTGACCTTAGCCAGCAAAAAATGCCCGAATTCATGGGATATTACAATCAGCCCAAATATTAATACAAATAAAATAATCGTTGCAATCAATTTACCACCTGCCCTATAAATTCATACGTTTCCCTCTCTGCCTGAAGGATCTCCTCCACATCCGGCCTTTCTATTATCCTGTGCCTTTCCATAGAAGCCTCTATCAGTTCCGGAATCTGCATGAATCCTATTTTTCTTTCCAAAAATAAATGAACGGCCTTTTCATTTGCCGCATTATAAACAGTCGGCATGCTGCCGCCCTGCTTTGCTGCTGCAAAAGCCAGTTTTAAACCCGTAAAGGTTTCCATATCCGGTTTTTCAAAGGTCAGTGTACCCAGCTGGAAGAAATCTACTCTTTTCCCCTCCATGGGCCTCCTGTCCGGATAAAACAATGCATACGCGATAGGAAGCTTCATATCCGGCATCCCAAGCTGCGCCATCACCGCTCCGTCCTCGTATTCCACCATGGAATGAATAATACTCTGTGGATGAACTACCACTTCTATTCTGTCCAGATCCACCCCGAACAGCCATTTTGCTTCCATGACTTCCAATCCTTTGTTCACCATTGTAGCGGAATCCACTGTAATTTTTCTTCCCATGGCCCAGTTCGGATGCTTTAAGGCATCTTCCACCTGCATATTTTTCAGTTCCCCTCTGTTTTTCCCCCGGAATGGCCCGCCGGAGGCGGTCAGCAGTATCTTTTGCACTCTTTTTTTGTTTTCCCCGTTCATAGACTGGAAAACAGCGCTGTGTTCGCTGTCCACGGGAAGAATGGATACTCCCTTCTTTTCTGCCAGAGGCATAATAATGTGTCCCGCCGTTACCAATGTTTCTTTGTTCGCAAGAGCGATCGTTTTTCCGCTTTCGATCGCCGCTATGGTCGGTCTGATCCCGATCATCCCTACGATCGCTGTCACTAATACTTCCGCCTCTTCCATAACGGCAATCTCTAAAAGCCCTTCCATACCGCACAGGACTTTTACATCCGTATCCGCCACCCGCTCCCTCAGATCCCTGCATGCCTTTTCATCCCACATGGCCGCTATCCGGGGAGAAAATTCCCGAATCTGCTGCTCCATCTTTTCCACGCTGCTTCCCGCCGCAAGGGCAACTACATCCAAATCCCGGTTCTGCCTTACGATCTCCAGGGTCTGGGTTCCTATCGACCCCGTAGAACCTAACACCGCTATTTTTTTCATCCGTGCCTCCATGCTATTAATTATTTATGAATATTCCATCCGCTTATCTTATAAAAAGAAGCGCCAGCCCGTAAATCATGGGAGCGGTAAAGATCACGCTGTCAAAACGATCCATAATCCCCCCATGCCCCGGAATCAGATGCCCATAGTCCTTAATATTATGATTCCTCTTGATGGCGGAAGCCGCCAAATCGCCGATCTGGGAAATCATCGCGCCTATTCCGCCGATCGCGGCAAATACCCATGTAATCTGCTGATCCGGAACTACTCTCTCCACAATAAAATATCCAAAAAGAACCCCTGCCAGCGCGGAGCCGACTACGCCTCCTATCGCCCCCTCAATGGATTTTTTTGGGCTTAGCTTAGGGGTCATCTTATGTTTTCCGATCATCATTCCCGTCAGGTAGGCGAAGGTATCGCAGACCCAGGAACTGATAAAAATCATCCATACCAGATAAATGCCATATTGCAACTGTCTTGTCTGATAAATGAAGGAGAACATTACCGGCGCATAAGCAAATCCAAAGAAAGCAGCCATCACCTGGGATGCCTGATATTTTGGAAAAGTAAATACATAGACAAACATCATGCCGATCATTACGAATAAAATGGAAAGCATCTGTGCCGCTTGTGAACTGCTGAATACAACAATACCGTAATAAACCACTATTCCGGCATATCCCGCCGCTTCCAAAGCATTTACGCTCTTTTCCTCCGCATCCATATTAAGATTACACGCCTTGCACAATTCGCGGTAAGCGACCAGAGATATGAGCAAAAGTACGGCCGCCAGTAAATAACCTCCCCGCAGCAACGTCACAAGGGCAACGAGCACCAATACGATACTGCTGAGTAACCGAGTGAAAAACATATGTCCTTCCTCCTAATCATTTTTTACCAAGCCATACTTTCTATCCCTTTTATTATATGCTTCTATGGCTTTTATCAATTCGTCTTTTGAAAAATCCGGCCAGGGAACCGGTGTAAAATAAAACTCCGTATACGCAAGCTGCCAAAGAAGAAAATTAGATATCCGCTGCTCATTACAGGTGCGGATCAGCAGGTCCGGATCGGGAATTCCATGCGTATCAAGCATTCCGTCAAATATTTCTTCCGTAATTTCTTCTTTTTCTATTTTTCCCTGTACTGCCAGATCCACCGCTTTCCTCACCGCCCGTACAATCTCATCCCTGCCGCCGTAATTTAAGGCAATCTGGAAATGAAGGCCGTCATTATTGCGGGTAGCTTCTTCCAATTCTGCGATCCTCATACGTATATCGTCGTCCAGTCCCGTCTTATCACCTAATATTCTGACACACATTTTATTTTTTTCCGCCGTTTTCAGACAGGTTTTTAAATAATTGCGCAGTAATTTCATTAAGGCGTTCACTTCATCCTCCGGCCGATTCCAATTTTCCGTAGAAAACGCATATACCGTCAAATATCGTACCCCTATCCGATATGCCTCTTCACAAATTGTCTCCACCGTTTTTGCACCCTGTACATGTCCGTAATTCCGCGGCATTCCTTTGCTTTTTGCCCATCTTCCATTTCCATCCAGAATAATTGCCACATGATTCGGAATATTCAAATTTTCCAGCATTCTACCATCCATGCCCTTCCATAAAAAGGGACAATTCGATGCGCATCCACTGATGCCGCCATATCAGCTGATATGGCTGTATCGACTGTCCCTGACTTCCCAATAAATTATACCGTAAGGATTTCTTTTGATTTTTCATCCACTAATTTATCAATTTCCTTGATAAACTTATCCGTCATTTTCTGCAAATCTTCCCCTAACTGCTTAATCTGGTCCTCCGACACATCTTCTTTTGCCAGCTTTTTGAAAGCATCGTTTCCGTCCCTGCGTATATTGCGGACAGCAACCTTGCTTTCTTCTCCCTTTTTCTTTACTTCCTTAACCAGATCCTTTCTACGCTCCTCCGTAAGTTCAGGAAATACAAGCCGGATAATAGAGCCATCGTTAGAAGGCGTAATTCCGACGTCAGAGGCCATAATTGCCTTTTCAATTTCCTTAATCAGCGATTTTTCCCAAGGCGCGATCTGGATCATCCTCGCTTCCGGTACGGTAATATTGCCCACCTGCTGGATCGGGGTCGGCGTTCCATAATAATTCACTTTGATTTTATCCAGCACATGCGGATTCGCCCTGCCCGCACGAATTGTCGCATAATCCGAAGCCAGATAATCAATCGCCTTTTTCATTTTCTCATCATATACTTTTAATCTTTCATCCATAATATCAAAACCATTCCTTCCGTAATCTTACTTAAACCGTCACTTTTGTGCCGGTAAAGTTCCCTTTTACTGCGTTGACAATGCTGTCTTCTCCGCCCAGGCCGAATACCCACATCGGCATCTTATTTTCTTTCGCCATAATGGATGCCGTCATATCCACCACCTGAAGATTTTTCTCAATCACTTCATCTATCGAAACTTCGCTGTATTTCTTTGCATCCGGGTTTGCTCTCGGATCATCATCATAAACCCCGTCTACCGCTTTCGCCAGCAAAATCACATCCGCATCCACTTCCACCGCGCGAAGCACTACCCCCGTATCCGTAGAAAAATAAGGATGGCCTGTTCCGCCTGCAAAAAATACGACCTTTCCCTGTCCAAAGTATTTATTCGCCTTATCCTTGCTGAACAGTTTCGTAAAGGAACTACAAACGAACGGGGTCAATATCTCCGTTTCCAAACCAACGGAACGGAATATCTCAGACACATAAATACAATTCATTACCGTTGCAAGCATGCCGATCTGATCCGCTTTCGTCCGGTCAATATTTTCGCTGGAACGGCCGCGCCAAAAATTGCCGCCGCCAATCACAATCCCTATCTGTGCATCCTCCGTCAGTTCCTTTACCTGTAGCGCGACCTTCCGCACCGTTTCCTCATCAAAACCCATTTTTTTGCTGCCCGCCAGCGCTTCCCCGCTGAGTTTCAACAACATTCTCCGCATATAATTAACCATGCCTTTCTCTCAACCTGCAACTTTGTTTGCCCGTAAAACCCTCTTACTTTTTTTACAAACTTTCGATGCAGACAATCGCTTTTTCATATCTGTCCTGAAATTCTTTCAGTTCCTCCTGCAAACCTGCTGTTTCATTGGCACGCAGTTTTTCCACCATAGGAACCAATGCCTTTAAAGCCCCGTCCACTCCAAGATTGGACATGACCCCTTTTAGTGTATGGCCGCTGCGGAACGCCGCTTCCAAATCTTCTTTTTCCACTGCCTCTATAAAAGCCTTATAGTTCTGGTCAGCCGGGAGTTTTTTCAGGAATTTGAAATATAACGTTTCATTCCCCATAAAACGCTGTAATGTCGTGTCCACATCGAATCCACATTCCACTAACTTGTCTTTCAGTTCCTTATCCATAGCCCATTTCCTTCCCTTCTTATTCATTGCCCTTTTTATATATAACTTTATTCCTGCAATTAAGCGTACTATAATAACATTTCCTTGTCAACATTTTAAATAAGTCTGACAGAGAAATCAATTTGGGAAATAAAATATTTATGAGAATCATTCGTTTTATGAAATCTTTCAGATCAATCAGAAATTAAGAAAAACTCCGGAAACAAGAAAGTATCCGACAAAGTACTACCGAATCAGTTCATTAATTCTAAGGATTTCTTCTACCGCATCCATGCCATCTTGAAGCCTTGCAAACTTTTTGTTTGCATTCAGTTCAAACCGTTTTTGTGCCAACTGCAATTCTGCTATTTGCTCTGACATCTTATTTTGTTTGATCTCCATAATATCCAGCCTGTTATCTATTTTGTCCAGTCTGAATTCCGCCTTGTCAAGCCTGTCTTCTATCTTGTCAAGTCTGTTATCTATCCCGTCAAGTCTGTTATCTATCTTGTCGAGCTTGCCTAAAACCTTATCAAAAACTTCCCTACTTTCAGCATCCATATTGTTCATACCTCCTTCCCTGATTTATAATAATACTTATTACAATAACTGTTTGTATATTATAACATAGCGAATCGATAAAGTCTATCTGATATTCGGAGCTTGTGGCAGAAAAAAGAGGATGGCCGCAACCACCCTCTTTTTATCAATTCTATATTCTGCCGATTCTATTATTCAGCGATATCCGCATACATGAAGTACCAGTATCCATAAGGAGAATGCCAGGAACCTGTAATCTTATCGCTCTGCAGCCAGAAATCGTTGTAGTAAGCGATCGGAACACATCCTGCCTCAGCCATCAGTATATCTTCTGCCGTGTGAAGAGCTTCCGAACGTTCTGCCGCATCCAGAGTAGTTCTGGATGTATCCATAGCCGCATCGTATTCTGAATTGCTGAACTTACCATCGTTATTACCGTTTGTGGAGTAAAGCAGATCTAACATATTGGAAGGATCGCTGTAATCGCCAACCCATCCGTTACGAGCCACATCATATTCTCCGTTACGACGCATAGGTGTGAAGCTGGACCATTCTACAATATTTACCTGAAGGTCAATACCGAGTTCTGCCCATGCCTGCTGCAAATATTCAGCAACTACTTTGTGGTATCCTGCATCGTTCGTTGTGTAAGAAATAGCCGGGAAGCCTTCTCCATTCGGATATCCTGCTTCTTCCAGCAATGCTTTCGCTTTTTCCAGATTACCTTCGAAATCTGCCGTATCGATATAAGGAGCTCCGCCATTCGCTTTGTCTATAAACGGTGCGCCGTCCGTATCGATCCAGCCGGGACCCATGAAATTGCTTGCCGGGGAATAAGTTCCCTGCATCAATGTATTCGCAACATAATCACGGTCAATCGCAAGGCTGAGAGCCTGGCGTACTTTTGCATCTTTGAAAGCATCTCTGTTCAGGTTAAGGCTGATATAGTATGTGCCGATAATCGGATCTACAAAGAAATCAGCATTGCCTTCCAGACTCGGAATTTCTTCCGTAGGAACGTCTTTGATCATAAGAACTTCACCTGTCTGGTATGCGCTGTATGCTGCGTTGGAGTCCTCGATCAATGCAAATTGGATACCATCCAATTTAATCGCATCTGCGTTCCAGTAGTTAGGGTTTTTGCTGAACAGGATATGGGAACCAGGTACCCACTCTGTCATGTAGAAAGGACCATTGGAAACGTAGGTTTCAGGAGCGGTTGCCCAAGCATCGCCATTTGCTTCTACCGTACCCTGCTGTACCGGGCTCAGGGTAGCAAATGCTGCAAGGCTTCCAAAATAAGAACAAGGAGCGTTCAATGTAACAACCAATGTCAGGTCATCCTGTGCCACTACCTGTAAAGCGTCCAGATTTCCGCCAATCGCATCTTCATAACCAGCTACCATACTGAGAACTGTCTCTGCGTAAGGAGCCGCTACCATAGGATCACATACTCTTTTCCAGCTATATACGAAATCGTTTGCTGTCAAGGGTGTGCCATCGGACCATTTCAGTCCTTCTCTTAAATGGAATGTCCAAGTAAGACCGTCTTCCGAAGTTTCCCAGCTTTCTGCCTGGCCAGGAGCCAATTTTCCATCCTGATCCACGATCAGAAGGCATTCAAATGCATGAAGCAGCATATTTCCACCGTCTACCGCGCTGTTCAATGCGGGATCAATCGTTTCAGGGTCAGGTCCAACCTGTACTTTTAAAATCTTGTTGCCGCCGGATGCTGCCGGTGCTTCTGCCACATCGTCCACTACCGGTGCTTCTGCACTGTCTTCTGCCGCCGGTGCTTCTGCTGCCGGTTCCTGCGCCGGTGCTTCTGCATTGCCGGAACCACAAGCTGCCAGGCCAACAGTCATAGCTGCTGCCATCAAGAGTGCAATAACTCTCTTTTTCATAGTTTTTCCTCCTCTTTTAATAAGAATGTTAAATAGTTTATAAACATTACTCCTACCACACTATCTTTGATATTTGTAATTGTCTATCTAAGTCAATCATGCCTACCGGCAATTCTCAAAATGATGGCAGGCTACATAATGGCCATTTGACACTTCCCGCCACTCCGGCACTTCTGCCGCACATCTTTCATTCGCATAAGGGCATCTCGTACGGAACCTGCAACCAGAAGGCGGATTCAACGGACTGGGTACATCCCCCTCCAAAACAATACGCTGGCTCTGCCTCGCCACCTTTGGATCCGCAATCGGAATTGCAGAAATCAAACTCTTCGTATATGGGTGAAGACTGTTTGTCGTCAGTTCATAGCTGTCCGCCAATTCCACCAAACGCCCCAGATACATCACTCCGATCCTGTTGGATATATGCTTCACTACGGAAAGATCATGGGCAATAAACAAATAAGTCAGCCCCATCTCTTCCTGCAAGTCTTCAAACATATTGATGACCTGCGCCTGAATGGAAACATCCAGTGCGGAAATCGGTTCATCGCACACGATAAATTCAGGATTTACCGCTAATGCCCTGGCAATACCAACTCTCTGCCTCTGTCCGCCCGAAAATTCGTGGGGATAACGATTCGCATGTTCGGAGTTCAAGCCCACCCTTCGAAGCATCTCTATAATAATATCATAGCGTTCCTGCTTATTGGCTGCCAGTTTATGGACATCAATGGCCTCTCCTACAATATCTCCTACTGTCATACGGGGATCCAGGCTTGCGTAAGGATCCTGGAATACAATCTGCATTCTTTTCCGATATGGCAGCATATCTACCGAAACCTTGTTCTCTACATCAAAAATTACATTTCCATCATATATAAACTTTCCGCCAGTAGGTTCATACAATCTTAAAATGGTACGTCCCGTCGTCGTTTTTCCACAACCCGACTCTCCTACGAGACCGAGTGTCTCTCCTCTTTCAATATAAAAAGAAACATCATCTACCGCCTGTACATATTTTTTTCTTTTGCCATAACCGCCAGCCGGGAAGTATTGGCGTAAATGCTCTATCTGAACTAACCTGTCACTCATTTGGCCGCTCCTCCTTCCATCTCCTCCTTCTGGTTCAGCCAGCACTGCGTATAATGAGTGTCGCTGAAAGTCGTTACCGGAGGCATTTCCCTGAGGCATATCTTCATACATTCATCACAGCGCGGCGCAAAAGGACATCCCTTGGGGGGATTCAGCATATCCACCGGAGTGCCTTCGATCGGTACGAGCCGTTCATGCTCTTTGGTATCCAGCCTGGGGATACTGCGTATCAGACCTTTCGTATACTGATGCTTCGGATGGTAGAAAATATCATCCGCCGTGCCGTATTCCACGATTCTTCCCGCATACATAACTGCGATCTTCTGGCACATATTTGCTACAACTCCCAAATCATGGGTAATCATAATGATCGCCATACCCAGCTTATCTTTCAGCTCCATCATCAGTTCCAGAATCTGCGCCTGAATCGTTACATCCAATGCCGTAGTGGGTTCATCTGCAATCAGAAGTTTCGGTTCACAGGCCAATGCTATCGCTATCATAACACGCTGGCGCATACCGCCCGATAATTCATGGGGGTATTGCTTTAATCTTTTTTCTGGCTCATTGATACCTACCAGTTCCAGCAGTTCCTTCGCCCTTTCATAAGCTTCTTTCTTCTTTTTATCTGTATGAAGCAAAATCACTTCTTCTATTTGGTTTCCTATCGTATAGACGGGATTTAAACTGGTCATGGGATCCTGGAAAATAATGGATATTTCATTTCCCCGGATTTTTCTCATTTCCTTCTCCGTCATTGTTTCGATCTCATGTCCGTTAAACCAGAGCGTACCGCCCAATAGTTTTCCCGGATACGCCGTCAGCCCCATCAGGCTGTATGCCGTCACCGATTTTCCGGAGCCGCTTTCTCCGACGATTCCAAGCACTTCTCCTTCTTCCAACATGATAGAAACATCGTTCAACGCCTTTACCTCTCCCGCCGGGGTAAAGAAAGAAAGACGTTCATTCTTTATATCTACTAATTTTCTGACATTTTGTTCTTCTGCCATCTTTATACGCTGCCTTTCCTAATTTTTTAACTTAGGGTCAAATGCATCCCTGAGGCCGTCTCCCAAAAGGTTAAAACTTAAAATAATCAAGCTGATCAAAGCCGCCGGAATGAACAGCAGATAGGGATATGTATTCAATCCGTTGATCGCCTCGCTCGCCAGACTCCCGAGGGAGGGAAGCGGAACCGCAACTCCAAGCCCCAGAAAGCTTAGGAAGCTCTCGGTAAAAATGGAAGACGGTATTTGAAGAGTCGTAGTAACGATTAACGTTCCGATACAGTTTGTCAATAAATGCTTTTTAATAATTTTTCCATTGCCTACTCCCAATGCCCTCGCTGCCGTTACATATTCGCTTTCCTTGAGCATAAGCACCTGGCTTCTTACCATTCTCGCCATACCTACCCAGTACAACAACGCAAATACGATAAAAATACTGATCAGATTTTCCCCGACAGTTCTTATCCAGCCAAAGCCGGGAAGGCTTGTCAGCGCCGCCAGAGGCGCCTTCAATGCAAAAGACAAAAGTACGATCAACAGAATATCCGGTATGGTATATATAATATCCACGATACGCATCATGACCAGATCCACCCATCCGCCGAAAAAGGCTGCAATGGAGCCGTAGGTAGAACCGATCACCAAAATAATCACCGTAGCGATCAAACCTACCAGAAGAGAAATTCTGCTCCCCATCATCACTCGGATAGCGTAATCCCTTCCCAGTTTATCCGTTCCGAAAATATGAGGAAACACCTTTTCCCCTGCTTCTATAGCTTCCAGTTCTTTCTCGGAATACTGCATCGGTTTCAGATTATTCGCTCCTTTGATCTGTTCCTTATAGGAATAAGGATAAAAAGAAGGTACGATAAAAGAAAATATCATTACGATAAGAATGACTACCAAGCTCACCATCGCCACTTTATTTTTCGCGAGGCGGCGAAAGCCGTCTTTCCAGAAGCTTACGCTTTCCCGCATAATAACAAGGCTTTCTTTTTCCTCCTCACTGGCCGGGAGGAAATCTTCCGGATTAAGTTTTAACTGAAAACTGATTGGATTCTGTTTCATTCTCTTCTTCTCTCTTCCTTACTTTACTTTAATTTAATTCTTGGGTCTACGATCTTATAAACAATATCCACAATCACATTCATAATAACGATCAATGTCGCAAGGAAAATCGTCGTCCCCATAATTACTGTATAATCGCGGCTGGTTATCGAGCCGATGAACTCTCCCCCAAGCCCCGGAATAGTAAATATTTTTTCCACTACAAAGCTTCCCGATAAGGTATACGCCAGCATAGGCCCCACATAAGTAATAACCGGAAGAATAGCGTTTCTGAGCGCATGTTTGAATATGCTGACCACTTGCGATAAACCTTTTGCTTTCGCGGTTCTCATATAATCCTGCCCAAGTACATCCAGCATGGACGACCTTGTCAGTCTCATAATATAGGCCGTTGGATAAAACGCCAGCGCGATTACCGGCATAATATAATGCTTCCATGACGTGAGTCCCAGCGTCGGCAAAATTCTTAATTTAACGCCGAAGAAGTACATCAGCACCGTACAAATTACGAAGCTTGGCACCGCGATCCCGCAAGTCGCCACGACGCTTATAAAACTATCTATGAATTTTCCTCTCCGGATAGCGGCGATACATCCCAGCGGAATCCCTATACATAGGGCAACCAATACCGATATCCCGCCTACTCTTGCTGAAACGGGGAATTTTGTTTGTATAATAGACATTACGGTACGGCCTCTCTGTTTTAGGCTGTCACCGAAATCTCCATGAAGTGCATCTGTCAGATATGTAATATATTGTTGGAATAAAGGTTTGTCCAGTCCATACTTTGCCTCCAGGGCTGCCTGTGCCTGTGGACTGATCGCCTTTTCCGACAGGAACGGACCTCCTGGCACCATATTCATTAAAAAGAAGGTAATGGTAGCCACCGCCCAGATCGTTACGACTGCCAGACCTATTCGTTTTGCAATATACTTTAACATATTTTCAGCTCCTCTTATGCTTATATCCTAAATAACACGCTCCATATTTTATCAAAAATTACATTGCTTTGTCAATTCCATTTTGTATTATTGATTGACGTTAAATTATTCATTTTTTTACATTATATTACATTTTTGTGCATGAATATTCTTTATCTCTTTACTTTGGTAAATTATTTGAATAATTATTTATTATTTTTGCATTTTTATTCATTTTATTTTCTTTAAAAAAAATTTATTATTTTATAAGAATTATAAAAATAGCGCCTATGGAAAAGCGCTATTTTTCTGATTTTATAATTATTCAATTCTTATACCCGGAAGGATGCCACCGTCTCATTTAAAAGCTCGCTCAATCGGAACAATTCCGCCATCCGTTCCATTACCGCCTTTGAATTTTCCCTCGATTCTTCTGCGGATTGTTCCATGTTTTCCATAAATTCCGCAATTCCTCCTGCAAGTTCCGCAATCACGCCGATGGATTCGTTGATCCCTGCCATGCTCGCGTTCATCTCCTGGGAAGATGCCCCCAGGTCGCTGGATATATCGTTATAAAATGCGGCATCTTTTTGATACGCTTCTGCCAGTTCCGTCATCCCCTTGTAATCTTCCATCACCTTTCCATTCATAAATCCCAGAAGCCTTCTGGCATTTTCCGATAAAAAAGCGACATTTTGTACCACATTTTCCGTCACCTTGCGTATTTTGTCCACCGCCTGCCTGGAATGATCCGCCAGCTGCCGGATCTCTTCCGCCACGACGGCAAATCCCTTGCCCGCTTCGCCAGCCCTTGCCGCCTCTATCGATGCATTCAGCGCCAGCAGATTCGTCTGGGAACTGATGGCCAATATCTCTTCTGTCAAAGCATCGATCTCATGTACCTTCCGGCTGTCCGAAATTGCCTTCTCCAGTTCTTTGCCGGCTTCGCTGCAAAGTGCGACAGCCTCTCTGGCAGACTGGCCGGAAGCCTCATACTGCTTTCCAGCCCGTTCCATAATGCCGTTTGACTGCTCCGCCGCCTCTTCCGCCTTTCTGGCTACATTCTCTATGGCATCCCCCAGTTCCTGTCCATTCTCCTTTATATTCTCTGTCAGCATCCTCGCCCGCGTGGTCTGCTCCGATACATGCGCTGCCAGCTCGAAAATACCGTCGATCTCTTTATCCAACACCGCCATTCCGGCAGACGCGCCCTCGGCAATTCCGCCGATCTTTTCCGCTTCCTGCTTGGTATTCAGAATAATTTCCCTCATCTGCTGCTTTACTTCCGCCGTCGCAATGCGGATCTGTTCCGTCTCGTTCCTGTATTCTTTCGGAACTCCTTTGGCCGAAACCGCATGTTCCGAAAAATCCCCGGAGGCAAACTGTTTCAGCATCTGTACCGGCTCCAGCATCCTCCCGATCAGCCAAGCCATAAACAATGCCACAAATACAATAATGACAAGCGCCGCTGCCGCTGCTACCCCTACCATGGCCGCCAGGGAACCCATAAGATTGGCCGCCGGTACAACAACGCCCAGCTTCCACAAACTTCCTTTGATCCCTGACACCGCAAAATAACAGGCGCTGCCGTCATAATCCGGCATCCTTTCCACCCCGCTGTCCGTCCCCTCCAGCATTCCTTTCATTCCGGGAACCACATCTTCCGCCGCAACCGCCGTATCCCCTGTGGGCTCGAATTTCTTATTTTTATGCGCCACGTATTGCCCGCTGCTGTCCACTAAAAATCCATAAACCCCTTCTTCATAGTTGATGCTCCCTGTCAGTTCCGTCACCGTAGCGAGCGTCACATCCAAGCCGACCACTCCCGCCAGTTCGTCGTCTATGTAAACAGGCACTGCGATCGTCGTACACATCTGCCCTGTCACCGCATCCATATAAGGATCCGTTACGATCGCTCCGCCTTTCTCAGCCGCCTGCTGGTACCATCCTCTCGCCACCGGGTCATACCCCTCCGGCACCTCCGCCTCTTTGTTCGATTGAATAAACCTGCTGTCCTTTGTTCCGCAGTACAGATTCAAAAGCTCTTCCCTGTCCTGCGCATGGGCATCCACCACGGACTGGAGAAAGTCTGTATCCGTCCTTCCTCCTGCCCTTATGCTGCCTGCCGCCCCTTCTGCAAGCATTTTTTCATTTTCCACCCAGGCATTGATCTCTTCCGCATATTTATCCGCATTCAGCTGTAACGCCCTTGACTGGTCTTGGATCATCCGTTTCCCTGCAACCCAGACGATTCCCGCCGTCGTCAGGAGAATGGCCGCCACCACAATGCCTATCACATTAACCGTAAGCCTTCCCTTGATTGTTCTTAACATGATTCTGCACCCCGCTTCATCTCATCCATAGTTTTTTATACGACAGTCCTTATCAGCATAGCAGGTATTTTACTGAAAAAAACTTTTCGTTACCATTCGCACTTTTTTGGGTACAGATTGTCAAAGGTCACGAGTTCCAATGGTTGAAAAAAAGACTGAAAGATGCCTCCCCAGCATTTTCAGTCCTTTTTGTAAACTTACGTTATACCTTTGATTGACCACCTGAAAGGCGTGTCATGCGATATGCCCTTTGGACATAATCCAACCTCCGCTCCTAAAATGATTCCAAATATTCCTGGAGCCTATCCGCAAACTGTCCAATATGTATCCCATCCACAAAAGAATGATGAGCCTGGGCAGATACAGGCATGACAATCTTACTACCCTTCTCATAATATTTCCCCCAGTCAAACAAGGGCGTCGCATTATCCTTTTTCCCAGAATTGGTATGTGAAATATGCGTATACGTGACCCAGGGCATAGGCGAACACTGGAACACATCATTTCCAAGGGGGCCTGTAAAATATTCCTTCTGCTCCCTTGCAATCCTCCCCGCCGTCTCCACATATTCCTGAATACTGCCCCGAAGCGGCACATTGACCACTTTGAACAGCCCCGTATCCTGATTCAGATAAGTAAACGCAGTATCAATATGCGCAAAAAGAACCACCTTCCTATCCAGGAAACGATACCGGAACGCTTCAATCTCATCCGCGCATTTACATATCGCATACACAAACGCAAGCGTAAAAGAGAGGTTCTGCGCCTTTACCTTCCGCCGGAAATTTGTGATATCCGCCTCAAATGTCACACAGAAAGCAGGCTCCACGCTTTCCCTGAAAACCATACAGTGCATGGCTCTCTCCCAGTTTTTTTCGTCTATCACCTGATAAGTATTCATTTTCAGATTCTCCCTTTTCGTTTCCACTCATTTCACTTTCTTTTGGCAAATTTTTCTTTTGCGCATTCATATGCTTCCCGGATATACGGCCTCAAAGCCTCAAAAGTCTCTTCCGACGGATTCAGCACACACATCCACCCCATCCACGCATAGACCGGATGGGGTAAAAAGCAGTCAGCCGCAGAAAAATCATAATCCATTTCCACAACCCCGCCTGCCCCCGGACGTTTTGGCACAGCCCCGAACAGCTTCACAAACGTATCCTTACGAACACCCAGGTTCACCCGGTAAACTCCTGGCCTGTCCAGCTTAGAGCCTTTATCGTTATCCCCGTCCTTCTCCTTGACCGTCAATATGTACACGCCCCTTTTCAGCACACGTCCGGGATTATAAAAAATCCCCTTTTCTCCCCAGCTCTCCACAAGGACGCTGCCCTCCAGATTCTCCAGGCAATACTTCAATATCTCATCCGGCTTCATATCCCACCCCTATACTTTCCAGATTCTTTTTATAAATCTCCAATTCATAAGTTTTCCCACTGCGCTGATCTGTCCTCCGCTCCGAATGGTGATAAGTCAATCCGCAGGATAAGGCCAGTGCCCTTGAAGCAAGATTCCCTGCCCGTGTAGAATAATAAAATTCCTGCCCGTCTAAAGAAATACAGTATTCCATCAATAAACGCAGTATCTGTTTCCCATATCCCCTTCCCACATACTCCGGTCCCAAGGCAATACCAGTCTCATGATAAATATGCGGCTCTGTTTCCTCCACTCCGGCAAAACCAATGGCCTGCCCGCTGCCCCTCTCATAGACCAGCCACGCATCATGGGTTTCCTGCCATACGATCGTCCTCTGTATCCTCTCCCTGGCCCCATCCTCATCAGCCGTCACTTTCCATACCATATATTCTGCTGTTTCCGGCCTTGACCAGACATTCCGGTATATCGATCTCCAATCCTCATATTTTGCCTTTCCAAGAATAATATCTTCTGTCTCCATCCTTCCTTCATCCCTCATAAACACCCCCATCACAGCCAGACCGCCCAGTCTCCGTAATCAAAAGTCCCGCTCCCATGACGCAGTTTCCCGCTTTCCTTCAATCCCTGGAAAGCATCTCTCATACGGCCGATAATCTCCGGCTGGATATCCAGGGAATGGTGCGCCGGAAACACCCTTTCCACAGGAAGAAGCGCCATCTTTTCCAGTGAGGAAAGATAAGCTCCCGGATCTGTAGATGGATAATATGCAAACAAGGTATCTTTGTAGATCAGATCCCCTGTAAAAAGATACCCCCGCCCCGGTTCCCAAAAGCACATATGCCCCGGTGAATGTCCCGGCGTATGAAACACCTTTATCATCCTCCCGCCAATGTCAATCTCTTCCCCACCGCGCAGAACCACGGACGGCCTCCCCTGGAACATCTCATAGCTGCCCACATCATAACCTTCCGGCAGTTCACAACGGTCAACTACCATGCCCCTGACCGTTTCCATAGACAAAGGGAACCCGCCCGACAGCCACCCCAGTTCCTCTTCATGGGCATAGAAATCCGGAAAATATTTATGCCCTCCGATATGATCCCAATGGATATGCGTGGCAACAGCCGTAACCAGCTGGTCTGTCAGCTTCACCACCTCATCATAAATATTACAGATCCCAAGCCCCGTATCGATCAGCAGACTCCGCCCGGAACCATTCAGCAGATAACAATGTGTTTCCTCCCAATGCCGGTATTCGCTGATGATATAAGTATCCTCATCTATCCTGTCAACCGTAAACCATTTATCCATCTGTTCCCTCCTGAAAATCTTTATCCCTTTCCACCTGCCGCCTTTTCCATTGTATGGTAACAGAGATAGTCCCCGCCCCCTGCTTCAATTTTCTCATAGGTTTTTATCCGGTATCCCCGTTTTAAATACATACTTTCCGCCGGAAAAGACGCATCAATATGTACTGCATGATATTTCCTGAAAACCATATCTTCCAGGAAATCCATCAGCCTGTTTCCATAACCCTTTGCCTGGTATTCCGGTAAGATAAACAGCCTGCAGATCTCATTCCCCCAGATACTCCCGGTTCCCACAATTTCCCCCTGCACCTCCGCAAAATAAATATCTTCCCTGGCAAGCGCTTCCCTTACCCTCTGTTCGTTATGCAGGTCCAGAAAAAACTGTACCGCCCCAGAAGGATAATAATGGGGATAGACGGCCCTTATTGTCTTCTCCACGATCTCCGCAACCTTTACCGGGCATTCCGCCCGCCTTAGCTGCATATTAAAATTTTTATCCCGCATCTGCCCGCCTCCCGCTTTTCAAATCCTTTGCCATACACAATGATTCCGGCATATCCTCATACGGACCATAATTCGGGATCACCTGAAAACCCAGCCTTTTATATACGGCGCAGGATTCAGCCAATAACTCCCCGGTTTCCAGAACCATTTTTTTATATCCCAGTTCTACGGCCCATTCCATCAACAGGGAAACAATCCTGCTCCCTATGCCCCGTCCCTGATATTCCGTATGTACAAACACCCGCTTCAATTCTATCGTTTCATCATCATATCTTCTGATGGCTCCGCCGCCAATTACCCGCTTCCCTTCATACACAACGATTGCTTCCTTAATTTCATCCAACTGGTTATATTTTTTGTATTTGTCTCTTTCTATCTTTTTTCCGACACGTCAGTCCAGATCCATATCAAGAAGCCTACAGTTTTCTATAAAATCTTTATTTTTGCCATCTGTTCTTTGAAATTTCATAATAAAATCCCTCCGGAAATTGAAAGCCTAAAACTCGTACCTTGTCCCATGTGAAAGCAAAAGCCCATCTGTCAATTCCACACATAAAATAACCGTGTTCTCATCCTCAAGATCAGTATGCCCGTTATCAATCCATTCAGAGAACACTTCTTTCAGCCTCTTTGCAATCCTATGGTTTTCTTCCTTTCCAAAATAACCTAAATTTATCCCCTTGCCATGTGCGGTAAACCATCCACCGGCTATTGCAATCACAGGATTGTTTTCTAAATGTTTTATTTTATTTGAAAGTGCATAGGTAATAACATAAAACGCTCCATTCTCATAATAGGCATTTACATACCGTACATAAGGAACTCCCTTTTCTGCTGTTGCCAGCGCAATATTGAACATGTTTCAGCAACTCAAACGTTAAATCCATTAATTCGTTTCCAGTAATTGAATATTTTTCTGGTACTGCATTGTTTTTCCCAAACTGTGCAATTAAAAATGCAGAAATATTGTATCTATTGGTATCCTTATCCAAAGTTGCATATCTCAACAGTTTTTACGAGTTGTATTACTAATATTGGAATCCGCAATTTTAATAGCCTTATGAGATAACGTATAAATCCCTACAAGAATATTTTTCGCCTCATTTGTTCTCTTCATAACAAGATATGTAATGGAAAGTTTCCTTTGTGCAAAATCAATAGATTTATTTCGTACAAAATCCTCCACTTCCCTATTTAATGGACACGAAAAATCGGAAAGAAGTCTTAATAATTCCTCCTCTCCGATTGCTTTAAGCATATCTTAAATATTTACTGCTATGCAATCATTCATTTTCTCTATTCTCCATTCCCATAAACTTACGTATTTCCCCTATATTAGTAACTAACGGAATAATCGGTTTGGAAGGCCGCCTTTCCGGTTCATGCGCCGAAATATCTAATGCTTCCACAAAATCTTCCACCTTTTTTGGATATAATTCTTCTCCACCATAAGATTGGAAAGGACTTTCTAATGCAGATTCAAGCAGACCCATGTCTCTAATCCCATCGCTTCCTCCGGTAGTCTCTATTAACTGAGTATGAAGCAATAGCATCTGTTCTTTTGTCAGCTTTATCATTTTGCAAGCACCTCATAAGATTCCTTATTCTTCTCAATTAATCGTTTCGATATACTCAATACATCTTCATTTGACGCAACAGCATCATGCTCAGCTTTGCTGAAATCTATGACAAGGTATCTTGGTACATTATTTTTTAGAATGACTGCTGTTCCATGTTCATCCACTAATCGTGCTACTTTTGAAAAGTTCTGATTTGCTTCCGTAATAGAAACCATTGTATTTGTATTTATTGTCATCGTCCATACCTCCTGATAGTTTTATTATATCCAATTTATAGGATGAATTCAACCTATTTCTAGTCTCTAATTTCCTTTCGCAACATAAAACATTAAAGACCCCTGCAAATGGCATTCACGCACCATTCACAAGGGTTTTTCCTATCTCTATTCGCCTTATTTCGACAAATTTCTACTGATTCATCTGCTTCGCGAACTTTCCCTATTTCATGTCCTGGTCGCATATCCCCAGAAGTATGTATTTTACTGGCTTTGTAGTGATTTTTGACTGCTCTGAATCAATACCTTTCCAACCGTATCCCCCAAATTTTATTTTGGGGGAAAATTCATTTTACTTCTTAAAACTTCTTGTTTCTTATTTTTCAAATTTGGGAGATAACCTTTTCCCATTTGGGGGAATTTGGGGGTAAGGTTCTTCCCCCAAATCTTAAACCATTCATAAAATCAATAAATATGTTGTTTTATATTGTGAATGGTAACCCGAATACTGTTCATGTGAAAACTGTCGTTGAAGCAAATAATCCTGTATCTTTCGATAAGCTCCTCTGGGATTCGCAGCAGAATAATATTTTTCTAAATCTTTTACACATAAGTCAAAATATAGTGCTTTGAAATGCTTTACTTCACGTCTTGTCATTACGCTACACTCACTCTCTTTGTATAATGATACAGAACGTCTTCAATAGCAAAATCTTTTTCATTCTCACCATCATCACTATTGTACCAAATCCATTTAATTACATAATCCATAAACCACGATTTCTCTTTTAAAGATGTAATAATACATCCAAATGCTCCATAATCTCTAGAGTTTCCGCTTCCATAAAATACAATTGTGCCATCAGGCTCATACTCTTTTCTTAATTGATAACTATCAAAAGCTTGACCTAAGATTTGATAAATACTGGAAACACTATATTTTTGCTCTTTATTAATTTTATTTTCATCCAATTTTATCTCCAATTTCAACATGATAATTCTCCTTATCAATAATCCTTTCTATTTTTCATCTTTATATAATAGAAAAGATGAAAAAACTATACTTTCTCATTTAGCCGATCTTGAGAATAACCCCATCCGCTAAATATGGGAGGATAATTTTCAGATTCGGCAATAAAATACTCTTAAGATACACCTGGTCTTATTATCTTCTTCTATTATTTCATTTTCTATATGATTGTAATAATAACTTTTATTTCCATTTAAGTCTTTTATCTTTTTTGCAAAATTGAGTCCTTTATAATTACATTCCACATATGCTTCTATTCCATCCAAATATTGGTTCAAACATATCTTTTCCGCCAAAACATCTTCTGGTTTTCTTAAATTGCATATATATGTTTCCTGCTGGCTCTTTTCCTGTACTAAAATCTTTATCCAAACTCCAAAATCCAAGAAATTATCTTCAACAAAACTTTTTATTTCCGAAATACCATTAGGGAATATACTCATAAACTGTTCATAATCCAAGACGATCTCTGTACCCTGAGTTTTTGATTTATCCTCATAAGTCAAACATATATATTCACTATTTTTTTCAAATTCAATTTTAATAATTTTACTCAAACTTCCCACACCAGTTGGTGTGCTGAACCTTGAAAAATCAATACTGTAGCCCATAAAAAAGGCACAAACCTGCACTTGATGGTATAATTGAATTGCGAATAACAATCGTACAGCAAGGAGATTTATGCCATGTCAAGTATACCACAAAATGCTGAAAACGGAAATGAGATTTCTAACTCTGTCATAAATTTTATGACCCAATTCCAAATCGGGAAACTTCTTTTCAAATGTAATGCCGGTAAAGCAAAAGGGATTCCGGTAATCGAAGTGTTTCGATATCTGTTCTGTCTCATTTTCTCGGATCGAAGCATGTATATGCAGTGGAAAACAGGCATATTGGATGGTTCATTCTGCAAGAACACCGTTTATCGCTTCCTCAATAATGCGAAGATTAACTGGTCTCGGTTCACAACCTTGCTTTCAAGCCGGATCATTAACGATTTCATGAAGCCGCTTACGGATGAGAGCCGCAAAGATGTCTTCATTATTGATGACAGCCTGTTTGACCGTTCCCGTTCAAATAAAACGGAACTTCTGGCGAAAGTCTTCGACCACTGCTCTATGAAGTACAAGAGAGGTTACCGTATGTTGACACTTGGATGGTCCGATGGCAACTCCTTTGTTCCGATCAGCCATCGTCTTCTGTCGGCAGCCGATGATAAAAATCTGCTCTGCAAAGCTGCAAACTTCGATGGACGTTCTCTTGCCGGGAAAAGGCGGAAAGAATCCAGACGAAAAGCAACGGAAGTCTTGATTGACCTGATCAGAGCAGCACAATCATCCGGAGTTTCTGCAAAATATGTGCTGTTCGACAGCTGGTTTTCATCCCCCAAGACCATCACCGCCTTAAAGACAAACTGCGAATTGGACACAATCGCAATGGTTAAGAAAAGCAGTAAAATCAAATATGGCTATCAGGGTGGCAGATACAGCATCAAAGAAATCCATAAACAGTGCAAAAAGCGCAGAGGCCGCTCCAAGTACCTGCTTTCGGTTGATGCAACCGTTGGTGATGAAGCAATTCCGGCAAAAATCGTCTGTGTCCGGAACAAAGGCAAGAGAAAAGACTGGCTTGCCATCATCAGCACGGACACAGCTATCTCAGCGGAAGAAATCATCCGTATTTATGGGAAACGCTGGGATATAGAGGTGTTTTTCAAAACCTGTAAATCCTATCTGCATCTGGTAAAGGAGTGCCGGAGTCTGTCCTATGATGCTTTGACTGCGCATGTATCCATTGTTTTTGCGCGATATATGATGCTTGCAGTTACACAGCGGTGCAATACCGATGACAAAACGATTTGTGAACTATTTTTCCGTCTCATGGATGAACTGGATGACATCACTTTCAGTCAGTCAATGAGGATTATCATAGATGCACTAATGGGTGTCGTTATGGAATATTTCCACATCACAGAACAACAGCTGGAGAAATTGACCGCCAGCTTTGTTCAGAGACTGCCAAAGTACATGCAAAAAGCATTGGAGTATGGTTCAGCGGCTGCTTGATTGCTATTTTATGATCTATAGTATTGATTTTTCAAGGAGCAAATCCCATTTTTAATGTGGGAAGTTTGAGTAATTTTATTTTCTTCTATATGTTTTGTTCGCACCTCTACTTTATCTGATAACATAAAACAAGACAAAAAACCTATTCCATAATGTCCAATTGGAGAATACTCTCTCCCTTGTAAGTTATAAGCATCTGAATTGTAATAAGACACACCTACATTCAAAAAATATTTCTTTAAAATTTCTACGTTCATTCCACTGCCATTGTCTAAGATGGTAACGCTTTGCTTTTCCTTATTCAAGGCGATAATAATAATCGGCTCATATTTTTGAAAGATGAAGTTTTCGTGCGTCTGCGCAGTTTCCTCCATTGTTTTGCATGCATCAATGGAATTTTGAATAATTTCCCTTAAACCATATTTTTTAT
The DNA here is from genome assembly GCA_000403275.2 of Lachnospiraceae bacterium 28-4. Lineage (GTDB taxonomy): Bacteria > Bacillota > Clostridia > Lachnospirales > Lachnospiraceae > Kineothrix. The sequence goes on along the minus strand of KE159598.1, from coordinate 749,585 downwards.
CACCATAAATATTTTCACCCATTAATAGATTTGTAATCGCTTTATAATTCAACTCCAATTTGTAATCTGAAATGTAAATCCATCCGGTTTTATATTGTTGATAATATGAGGGTACACATTAAGCAAATAAATGTCCTTTCCAAAAAGCTGACATAAATTTACCGCATTTAACAATTCTTTATTGATATCATCAAAATACTTTAACAATTTTCTATGTACAGCCGGCTCCTTACTAGAGCCAATAAAAAGGATCTTTTTTTGACCGGTCTTTTCATCCAAAACAATTTTTGTATAATTATCTATATCAAAATGCTGCCGCCATTCCAAATCACTATAATCCGTTGGATTCAGATACTTATACAAATAGAGAGGAACCCTCTGCGCATCCATATCTAAATAATCAGCGATTCTTAACAATACTGCTATATATTGTGCGTTTAAGCTATATTCTCCTTTGATAGTTTCTGAATGTATTTCCTTACTAATCCATTCAAAATCTTCATTATGCGACTGACATATCAATGCAAGCTCATTTTGAAAAGTCGTAGCGGTTCCCACTGAAACCAAAAACAGCTCTTTATTTTCATCATCTATTCTTTCCAGAAAATTTCTTGACCTTTTTCCATGAACCGGACGCACACATTCCTGCAAAGCTATGTTTTCATTATTATATTTTTGAAAAACTTTGCTATATTTTCTTTTGCCCAATAAAAGTTTGTCTATCTTTATTTCTTCTATCTCCCTATCTGAAACAACCATTCCAATGTCATGGAATAATGCTGCATAAATAAGCATCACTATCTCTAAATCACTCATCTTTTCGGCATCATCAATCAATTCATACATATATTCTGCCACATGAACAGAGTGTGTCATACCATGCAATATATATGTCTGAAATACTTTTGTAATCATGGGCAATATCTTTGATGCAAACTCAATCGCTTTATTAACTTGGCTTAAAAACAGACTTTTTCTTTTTGCAATAACAAATATGCTTTTGTATGATTCATTTCATTTGCCATATATATACAACACTCCCTCTGTTCTCTGGATATTTAAAATATTTTATCATACTTTCCATCTATTTACCAGTCATCACAATTATTCTCTAATTCCTTTATACATATATCGCACTATAATTATAATGATTATCCTGAATTATTAATTTTCAATAATATAAGGCAAAATGAAATTTATCATCTTCTTCACCAATAAACATACATCTATATATTCCATTATATTTTGAGGATATAGGAGTAACAAACTGTTCCTTATAAGCCATATTATAATTAATTTTTAAATCTTTTGTATATGTTGGCAATCTGTCTGTATCTAAAAATGGAAAATACTCCTTTTTTCTCTCATCGACTAATGGATATGCACCATTACCCTTTCCCAGTTGAATTAATTGTGAAAATGAATCTACACAGTTAAACCAGCCAATTACAAAAGCAACTTTTCCATAATTATCAGCATCTATCTCATCCATCAGCCAGTCAAAATCTTGCTGAAACACTGACCAACTTTTACTTGCCGCTCTTGTATTTGCTGAACTAATCCAGTTTTTCAAATATTTGACCTCTATCTTAAAATCCCTTTGGCTTATGTATAAATCATGGTTTACTTTTTGTAATTTTTTTACTCTGTTACTTTCTCCTACTGTATAATGGGCATTTTGTTTAAATGGATATCCCAATCTCACTATTATATCCATTTCATTAAAATTTTCATCTGCCTCCTTTTTTAGTTTTTGTTTATCCCATTCTCCATACAAAATGTTGAATTCATCAATAATATATAAGCAATTTGCTACTAGATATCGATCAATTGTTGGATTCCCCATTTTATTGCCCTTCCTATTCCTTGAATTATTTATTTCATAAACTACTGTTATTATATTCACTCTATAACGATTTATGTCCAAAAAAATCCCCTTCCATAATAAAAACCCCTGCAAACAGCGCACCAACGCCACTTACAAGGGTTCTCATTCCTATCTCTATTCGCCTGTTTTCGACAAATTTCTACTGATTCATCTGTTTTGCGAACTTTCCTTTTTTTATGTCCCGGACGCACATCCCCGAAACTATGTATTTTACTGGCTTTGCAATGATTTTTGACCGCTCTAAGCCAGCGGCTTTTCAACCGTATCCCCCAAATTTTATTTTGGGGGAAAATTCATTTTGCCTTCTAAAATTTCCGATTTCTGATTTTTCAAATTTGGGGGATAGCCATTCTCCATTTGGGGGAATTTGGGGGTAAGGTTCTTCCCCCAAATATTTCAATATTACATGATATTAATTTCAAATTTCTTATTAATCAAACGCACTTTAGCGTGATAAAGCCGTTGTCCCAATTCTAATGGCAATAATAATTGAAGCCTGCTAAGCCATTCTACTAATTCCGTGCTGATCATACTATTTATGCCATCCGCAACCTTTTCCCAAAACTCAATATGTAAATCAAGATTATCACCAAACAAATACATTATACTTTCAAAGATTTCTTTCCAGTCACTTGTATTTTGTAACATCCTATCTATCAATTTTGCCATACATTCTCTCCGAAACTGTTGACCATAATCCTCTGGCAATTTTGAAAGAATAACTTCAGCCATTGCATAGTCTTCGCTTTTGTGCATAATATCCATATTGAGATAAAATTTCTCAAGTATGCCTTCTAATGCTTTACCAATTTTATCGTTAGGCATATTCAAGCATCCCAAATAAATGATTGATTTGTCCGTCACCTCAATTTCCTTTTTCGTTAATATCTTTTTTATTTCTAAGAAATCATTTTCTATGCCTATACAATCCTCTCCTTTACCAAATACCAATTTTTGAAGTTCATTTAATTCCTTTCGATAATCTTTGGCAAGAAAAGTTCTCCATTCATTTTTTGCTCCTTCCTGCGAAACTATGAATTCTATTAATGCATCTTCCGATTTCAACCAAATATGCAAACCATCCTGCATGGCTTTTGCCATGCCTTTTATTTCTTCATCTTTATTTTTCCCCCAATATTTCAAACACAACTCCACCGAACCAAGCAAGCCAATTCGCATAACATCAATTTTATCAGGATGAATAATATCTAAACTACCAACATCTTTGTTCTCCTCCAAACCCTGCTCTAATTGATCTACATACTTGCTTAACGCATTTTGATATTTATCCAAAGTAAATGTTCCCATCTGGAGTTGTAAAATAAGTTCTTCATAAAGCTTATCAGTCCAGATATATGTCCAGATAATTTTATTCTGCATTGGTTCTGCAAAATAAAATTCTATTTCTTGCATGGCTGCATATATAATTTTCAATATGTCAAAATATACTTTCCCATAAGCACAACAGTTACCACCTTCCAAGAACTCAAACATACAACAAAATTCATCAATATTTCGATTTGTTTCATTCTGCATCAAATACTCAAGATAATGTAACCTTCTAACAGGATTAAGAGACATTCCACAATTACATTTTTCTTCCATTTCCAATGGTATGGCACACCAAACGTCCTTATCATCATATATCAAATCTTTCCCAAAATCATAAAAATGTTTAAAATAGGATACATTCCCCGGCAAAATATATCGCCTTGCCCCTTTATCAAACAAAAATCCATTTTTTATAATCAACTTAATTTGCTGGCTAGTATAAGAAACATCTGTTTGAACGCCTATGCTTATAAAATCTGCTGTTTTTCTATAATTCTCAGCGCTGATTTCCTCTATCAAATCCACATTAAGGTCACGGCCAAGAAACTCATATGCTCTCCTCGCTTCTTTTATCCTTATTGGTACATTACTGTGATACAGACGTTCCCCAGGTTCATAAAATAGTTGATAAGACAATTCAGCACCTTCTTCAAGCCAACATACCTTTAGCAAAGGCCACAGCGGCAACTCATATCTCCATGAAACAAGGAATTCCCTTCCCTGAAATTCTCTTTTTACCTCAACATTTTCTTCCTTCATTAATATTTCATTCATCCAACATTCAAAAATTTCAGACGGAATACAAAAGTTTTCACCAATTCGCACTGTATTCACAAAATATTTTTCAAACATGGATTGTATCTCGTTATCTTCTAATAGTTTTTGAGATAAATCTTCCGGTAAATAATTTATGCCCATGCTTATTGTCCGCTCCATATAAACATAATACAACTCGTTTTTCTTATTTGCATCACATAAAATACTATGAACTTCATGTATGATCAGTTCTAATATTTTGTCTAACAACACTGGATTTTTTCCCAAACTATGGGAAATAGCAGAAAAAAGCCAATCATAGTATTGGGGAACAATATCTCTGTCAGAAACAAAAAGCATCCCTTGAAAAATCAAATAAAAATATGACTGTATAATGAAAGGGTCTTCTGGCAAATCGGAATCTTTCGTTGAATCAAGAATTTCTCCTATTCTGAAATATTCATATATGACCCAATTAGAACAGGCTACTTTTTTCTCTAATTCCATACTGGAAATCCAAATTTCCTCGATAATGCTTCTTACTGACATTAAATGCAGCATACTATAACAATTTCGTTCTGAAAGATGAACTCCTATCTGATAAATGCCACTATATTTTTCAAGCAGATAAAAGGATTGCTCAGAAAATAATCGTATATCAGTAAGCAATTTTGATTCCAAAACTTTCCCAGAGTCCACCTCAGATGTTTGTAAAGCACGAGATACAATTAAAGGATCTATGATTACAAAACCATTCTTTTTGGTGATAAATTCCCTGCATATTTTTAAATATTTCTGTTCTGCGAGCCATCCGCACTTATACATCATCTGAATAATATCCATAGAACCATAAACAGGAATATGATTTATTTCTCCATAGCTTTGCATACATCGGTCATCTACACAATATGCGATACCTTTTTGCATTGTTGTAATGGCAGAAATTATTAAATTGCTATACTTCCAATTCCATTCTTCTTTTTCAGCGTCAACGCACCATTTTAATTTTCCGTCTTCTGCTATTTTATTTAAGACAAGTCTCAATTTTTCCAGTTTATTATAAATTTCTTTTCTTTTATTCCAGCTAATACGCTCTCCTTCTACTACTTTTTGTTGCTGAACCGAAAGTATAATCTCAAAGCACTCGTTCACATCATCTAAAATTCCATTTTTATACCATTCCTCCAGTACCAATATATCTACAAATATCTTACTTTTCGACTCTTTCAACGACATTACTTTTTCTTTACGAACTGTATCTGAATCATATTCGCAGATATAGCCGTATTCTGATAAAACAGCGCACACTTCGTCTGTAGTTACAGCAGATTCATCTGTCCTTCCGTTGTCAATCCAAAACGCCCTATTTTGCTCTGCCGTATATCTCATAATAGCTTTTGAGCGTTCTAAAACATTAACATCTTCTAAATTATCAGGCACAATTTCTTCCACACACTGCAATTTTAGCGTTTTTATACAGTGATTCATTACCTTTTCTTTATGCTCCAACAAATCCAATTGTCCAGAAGACAATTTATCCTGCTCATCCATAATAACAGGATGAATATTAGAAGGGACATAAATGAACGAAATATGCGATGCCAATGTTTCTAATACATCTAACTCCTGCAGCAAAAGACAGGAAGTATAATCCAAAATCAATTTATCCATTTTTGTATCTCTTTTTCCTGCAATATGTCCACCAAAAGATATTTTAAAATAAGAAGCTGCGTTGTGCCAATTATTATAAAAAACTTCCGACAATAATGCGCTGTTTTTCCCATCCAACAAAATATGAATCGGAATTTCTGCCTTATGGAATTGCATTTCAAAGTCTTTTTGATGCTCATCATTTTTATGGATCATCTCTATCAATTCTTCTGTACCTATTGTTTTAAAAGGGCTTTTATCAAGTCCTTTTTCCATCAACTCTTTCCAATAATCATCCATAATATTGCTCATACTGATATCAGCTGCGTTTATGGCAGCCCAAGACACAACTGACGGAGAATGATTAGAAACCTCTACCGATTTCCGGGCATAATCTAACGACTTTTGTGTATCTATATGGTGATATAACCCACTCAACCGCTGATACCCAGACAATGACAATGGCGCATATTTGTCCGCAGTTTCCAAAACCTGTATCGCGTCAGATTTTTTTCCTCTCCTTATGTATAAGTTCGCAAGCCTATGTGCAAAGGATTCTGACGGTTCTTTATAAAACATTTCCTCACCTGCTAAAATTGCTTTGTCATATTCCCCCATTTTTTCAAGTATTGTAAGCTTATCCTCCTGTATTTGGCGAACAAACTCTGCAATATTTAATTGTTCAACTTTTTGAATGCATGTATAAGCTTCTGCAAATTTCTGCATTTTCATAAAAGCTTTTATTTGGTAAAGATACCCACAAGGATTATGATGTTCCACTTCTAAGATTTTTGCATATCTCAGATTAACATCCCACTTCTGCTGTTTCCCACTATATCGGATAAGATTCATTAAATCATGTAGTTCTTTTGTATCGTCATATAAGGATTCCAGTTGCTGTAATGCATCTTTTTCATAACCCAACGCAAACATACAGCAAATTCTCTTCTTCTGAATCTCACTCATCGAAGATTCCTTATTAGCCTTGTTTGCAAACAATCTCCTCTTTTCCGCATCTTTTTCCAAATAGGCAATCTGCATATACCAATATTCCATGCATGAAAATTTTTTAAAATTTTGTTCCTGCTCAAACAAAAGGGATTTGGCCTTAGCATCTTCATTTACCTTTATAAAATACTCTGTCAGAGTATAAATATATCCCATTGGGTTCTTTTCTTTCTTTATTAGCGCCTTTAACCGCTTTTCATATATTTCATCCTGAGAAACCCTGCCGCATAATACATCTACCATCAATGCAATTACATGATAAGGATTAACTTTCTTTAATAAATCCAATGGTTCCATAACCTTTGAAAATAGTAGATTATCCACTGAAAGCGCATTAATCCAGCAAACAAGCGCTAGTTCTTTCTGCTTTTTGTTACCAACGCTGTCTGCTTTTTGATATGCCAATTTAAAATCATTTACCACATCCATAATGAGCGTTCTGATATCATTCTTAAAAAAATAAATTCCTTCCGAATATAAACCCGGATAAATAGAATCTATTCTATGAAATGCCTCTATAGGAATTGTCTTCCAATACTGAATCAATGCTCTAAGGATACAATAATCAAATATTTCTCCATTTTCATCAATCGCTTTCTTTAAAAACTCTTCTGCCTTTAAAAAATCACAGTTTAAAAGATTAGCAATGGATACCCAATACCATGTCCTGCTATTACACGAATAAATATCTTTATATGTTTCATATGCCCTAATTGCAGCTTTTCCATCCCTTTGATTTACACAAATCTGCATATAAGCATGAAAAGACGACTGAGAATCTATCGGCTCTAACAATTTCCTCGCGCTCGATTCCCCTGAATAAAATGCCCGCAATGCAAGAAAAACTTTTGTATCTAAACTTTCACAGAAACGAACTGCCTTTTGATATATCTTACTTGCCGCAGAAATATTATGACTGTCTTCTAAAATCCACATAGCCTGCTGAAGCAGGAATTTAGCCTTTATCTCATCCGATGTCCGGACATCCCCTTGTTGTAATTGAATCTGTTCTTTCAGTTCGGACAATGCCCTTTCCCAGTACCCTTCACGATGTAAAGCAACGATTTTATCTAAGATAATATTATTTAATTCGTCTATTGTATCGGATACGCCGGTAATATAGCAATCTGTCATCTGCAGGGCATTTGCTCTTTCTCCTGTTTTCTTTCTTATCAGATTCGTATTATTAACAACAATATCATGTTTTTCAAAAAAATCTTTCTGAGAACTAACACTAATCCCTTCTATATAAATTGCTTCATGGTCTGCACATTCTTCTTGTAAAATCAATCCAATAACAAAAGAACATTCCTCATCATATATAGGACTTCCGGAAAATCCAGCAAACGTTTTATCCCTGGCATCAATTAGATCAAATTGCAAATCACAAACACTATTTTTATCCAAATCCTCTCTGCCAGAAAATTTTAACTCTTTCCAGCTTCCATTTGCATAACATTTCCCATACCCAAACATGGAAGCCTTTTGTAATGCCTCTAACTTGCAATCCAAAAAATGAATTTCATTTACAGATTCTACTTTTTCCTCCAAGTTCAAATAGACAAATGCACTTTCCTCTTTATCCGCTGGCAAGGCAGAAGTCTCTTTGCTAATTCCATCTATGACAACTACAAGAATAATTGATGAAGCTCTTTTTCTATAAAAGTCTTTCAAGCAATGCCTTACTGTTATTGCATGTTCCTGATCCACTAACAATGCTGTTCCCTGCTGCTCTGTTCCGCATAATAACTTCACAATATTATTTGTAGCTTTCATCCGATTTCCTCCCTTTCCAGTTTTCCTATCCCCTCTAAAATAGGAATATCATAGTTTTTAATAATCATTGGATGTCCCGGCGCTTTCGTTAAAATATTTGCTATGATCTTTGGGGAAGGATGTTCCTGATGTTTTCCATTTGTAGAAATAAGATAGTAGCTCACATAGGTATTCCGAATAAAATTTTTATCTGTATTTTTCCCCGAACCATGATGAGGGAGTTTCACAATATCTATTTTATCAGGAAGCATATCCTCAAAAAAATGAATTGCACAGTCCCCAGGAAATAAAAGTTTTATTCCTTGATATGAAATAAGCACAGCTATAGAAGAACGATTCGACAATTTTGCATCTGCTTTCTCGTCATCTTCTTCTGCTATCAATTTCCAATTATATTCCTTATTCTCTCTGTCATTTGAAATATCCTTTTTTGTCACAAACCAGTCTTCATGCTCACCAATATAGGCTCCCTCAAACGCATCATCAAACAAAGAATTGTCTGATATTATTACCTGTTTGCATTTTGCTTTCAACATCCACAGCCAATCTTCCACAAGTTCATTCAATATTTTTTGCGTTGGATTTAATATTTGAAATGTAATATTTCCAAATGCCTTATGTCTTATTGTGTCAGTAGAAATTGGACTGCCCTTTACAGACGTATTCCAATGATAATTGTTCTTAATAAGCAGTTCTGCAACGCTGTTTCCCTGCATATAGCTAATTTCTCTGGATCCATCTGCCTTTTCCAAATAACTATTTTTATTTGCCAAAGTTCGTAAAACAGCTTCCTCATAATGAGAGATATCTTTTTTATCTCGTTTCACTTCAGTATGCCTAAACCCATTAAACCATACCTCATCTATTTGTACGATTTTAGGTGAATTTGAATTTCCATTTTCTTTTAACAATGCTTTTATCCCATTGATATGGTCTTGATCAATATGGGATATGATTAATAAATTAATATGTTTTCCTTTTTTACTTAACATCCGCAAATAAGGGCGAATCTCTTGTTGATAAGTTTCTACAAATCCACCATCTATCAATATTCTAAAATCTGCCTTTTCAAATTCTAATAATATACAGTCGCCTGAACCTGCCCGAAACATTTTTATATGAATGTCATTGATTTTCATCCTATGCCTCTCATTTTCCTTAATCTATCTCGCACCCCTATCATCCCTTTTCTTCCTCAAAGCTTTTTGAATAATCTCCTCCACATTACTTTCCTTTACTTTTTCTCCTTCATATTTTTGAACTTGAAACACTACCTGTTTTGATAATTCCTCTTCTCGTTCCTGTTCCATAAATAATTGTTTCAGATTTTCTGAATTTAAAGCCGCTTTCAAAACCTGTATTGCATATTCGGAAATATCATCCCACCCGCCATACAGATTTCTTACTGCACAATCAATCTGCCGATAACTTAAAGGCTCTCCCCTTCTTTCTTGTTCACTCAAAATACCAATAATATCAGACAAATCCTTCTTATAACGTCTCCCGGACATTAATTTCATGGCTACAAGATATTCCGCGCTAATTGTCCTGATATTCAATACATTAGAATAAGTACGGTAATACTTAGAGTATTGCGATAATTTAGGACTATAAGAACTTGTATTCTTAAAGTCTGCATTCAACCAGCCATTTGGCAGACCGAGACGGTCTCCTACTGTATTAACTGCCTCCTTCATGGCCGATGATGCTGTTATGACCGCATCTATATCATAGGTCATTTCACGAAACCCATAATTGGCAAGAATTGCCGCACCTCCAACTAACACAATCTCAGCAGGCGTATTTTTTCCATTTCTCTTCCGAAACTCTTTTGCCAGTTCCTTCAAATAATAGTCCAGATTTTCTTTGGTAAAACCTTTCTCAACAGACATTCCTTATCTCGCTTTCTATAATATTAAACCTCAAAAATTCAGGAATCGCTTCTTTCAGACATTGTTCTTTCTTATCAAGGGAATCATCCAGCTTTGTAGCAAGAATGATATCCTTTGGATATAACGGCTCCGACAGCTTACAGTTCCTTATATCTTCATAATCATTACACAATGGAAGTTCATTTTCCCTGCTTAAGTAATCTACCATAGCCAAAAGATAAAAACTTTCCCGATACCATTGCCGTTCCCAATAAGTCCTTATTTGATTTTCTTTTAAAATATCAATGATAAAGTCTATATCCCCCTTATCTTTCACTAAATGACAGATATTACTTTTATATATTTCAAAATCTCTTAAATTTGGCGCATTTTCATCTTCATTAAAAAAATCTGTTAAAAGTTCTTCCATTGTCACGTGAAGCGTCCTCGCTAATTTATATATCGTTTCTACTGTACATTTTTCAATCCTGGTTTTTCCTTTCACAATATCTGACAATGTAGTATATGGTACATGGCTTTCCTTAGCACACTGATAAACAGAAAGCTGCCTTTCCTTTAACAAACTCATCAATTCCATTTCTCATTCTCCATTTCATGTATTCTTTTTCTATCGATTATAACGGTATATCGTGATAGTGTCAAGAAATGAAAATCTAATACATAATATCAAAAACCCCTGCAAATGGCATTCACACACCATCTACAAGGGTTCTCATTCTTATCGTTATCTGCCCAATTTCGACAAATTTCTACTGATTCATCTGTTTTGCGAACTTTCCCCTTTTCATGTTCCGGTCATATATCCCCGAAACTATGTATTTTACTGGCTTTGCAGAGATTTTTGACTGCTCTAAGCCAGCGGCTTTTCAACTGCATCCCCCAAATTTTATTTTGGGGGAAAATTCATTTTGCTTTCTAAAATTTCCAATTTCTTATTTTTCAAATTTGGGGGATAGCCATTCTCCATTTGGGGGAATTTGGGGGTAAGGCTCTTCCCCCAAATTCCTAACCTTTTTACAGATTATCACGAAATATCTTTTTACAGTCTATACGTTTGTATTTTATCCGTTTTGTATATCATCATGTAAAATATTATAAACCAATTTTTCCAGCTCTTTTCTGTTAGGCAGATATAATTCATATTTTGAAACAAATAGATTGCTGTCCATCCCATAAGTAGCATATTCTACAAGCAATTCATCTTTGTTTTTACTTAAAATAATCCCAATAGGCGCATTGTCATCTGGCATATTCTCTTCCATTGCAAAATACCCCAGATACATATTCATTTGACCTATATCTTCATGTCTAACCGAATTTTTCTTTAAATCAATTAGCACAAAACATTTTAAAATACGGTGGTAAAATACCAAATCTACATGGTAGTGAATATTATTTACTGTTATTTTATACTGTCGTCCAACAAAGGTAAAACCTTTTCCGAGTTCTAGCAAAAATATCTGGAGATTATCAATTATTCTTTGTTCCAAATCACCTTCCGAATATTGTTTCAATTCTGGTATATTCAAAAATTCTAAAGTATAAGTGTTTTTAATAACATCTTCAGGTGTTTGAATCTCAATTCCTTCCTGTGCTAATGATAAAATTCCTTCTTTATCACGGCTCACTGCCAACCGAAGAAAAAGTGCAGATTCCATTTGACGTTGTAGTTCCCTAACACCCCACTTTTCGCTTATCGTTTCTTTTTCATAAAAACTTCTTTCCAAATCATCATCAATTTTTATCAGTTCACAGATATGTGACCAACTCAATTTATCAGATACTAAATGATAATCTGGATATCTTAAATAAAACTTTCTCATATTATTTAGATTCGGCCGACTATAGCCCTTACCTAAACGCAACGTCAATTCTTTAGAAAGTGTAGTAAGTAATTTACTTCCATAAGCCGCTTTAATGTTACCATTCTGTTCTGATTCCACAATATATTTTCCAATCAGCCAATAGGTTTCTGTCATGGTGCTATTAACAACACCTGCTAGGTTCTCTTTTGCTCTTTTCACGGTTTCTTCAATGTTTAAAATTAAATCTTCCAATACAGTATTTAATCTAATTTCGCCCATGCATTACCTCCCTTAAATTTGTCAGACACCGTCTGACAAATTTAACATAATCACTAAGTTCACCTATTTTTAAAGTATCATTCTTATCTCTATACATTCTAAGATAACTCATCATATCCACCTTCTGAAATTATTATTTTTCTCTTATTATACTTCAACTTTTAATATTTTCATATATAAAGTTCAAAAAAAGAACCTATGAGCATTTACCCATAGATTCTTTTCGTTTCGTTATAAAATTCGCCGCAAAGTTCACTAACGCATCTGTTTTACGAACTTTCCTCTTTTTGTGTTCTGGTCGCATATCCCCGGAACTATGTATTTTACTGGCTTTGCTGTGATTTTTGACTGCTCTAAGCCAGCGGCTTTTCAACCGTATCCCCCAAATTTTATTTTTGGGGAAAATCATTTTGTTTTTTAAAATTTCTTGTTACATACTTTTCAAATTTGGGGGATAGCCATTCTCCATTTGGGGGTAAGATTCTTCCCCCAAATATCTCTATTCTTCTCGTTTAACACGTACTAAATACCCATAATATCTACAGACAATAAATTCCAATGCTGCAAACGAATATTCATCAAAACTAAATTGCTCTTTCTCATACTGTTTCATAATAAACATGACTTTTTCTTTAAACTTATCAAACGTTTTCTCCAATCGCAATGCCATCCCTTCACCTGCCTGATTCATTGCATAGACATCATAAAATTTGGATTCTTCTTCTGACCTTAAAAACCATACACATTTCGTAACATTTTTCAAATCATCTTTCAAAAAGCTCTGTAAAAATTGATACAATTCGCACTGATCCATTAATACTATCCACTCCAACATAGTCCCCCAAAATGCAGAAGTCTGATAATCTTCTGCCAAAGCTCCCATATCAATATCAATGGCATCTTCAATGGAATCTGCGGTCGTTGGATATTTATGGTACATAAGATAATAATACGCTAAACGTGTACACTGATATCTCATCAGTCCACAAATATCTTCTGTCCGTTCTAAACGATCTAATAGGCGATATAACATACTGATAATTCCAATATGACGGTCATATGGCGCATATGCAAATTGTGCATGATTATTTATTAAGTTAATTATACTTGCGTGAACCTCATAACATCTTCCACCCGCCACTCTATCATATTCTCTTCGAAATGATAAATAATAAGCATACGAAATCAGATACCCTAATACCTCATACACCAACAATCTCTGCTCTACTGGATTATAAAATGGAATCCTGTCTTCTCCCTCGCAACAATACCGAACTGCCTCATAATATTTTTGATTCCATTTTTCATACATAGCTAAAAATTTATGTAACCATTCTACATCCGATAATTTGCCAAGTTTATTGTTCTCTAGTATTTCATCTTTTAATTAAATCGACTTTTTGACAGGCAGAGTATCAACAATGATTTCTTCCGATACATCAATGTCATCAAGTTTATATTTCCAGTGGAACACAATCGGTTCTTCGTTTATTTCTGCAAAATAGTTGTAGATGCGATTAGTAAGTTCCTCCTTAGATTTGACACGGATGCCTTTAAGCATCTGACGAGTCATCTTGCTGAAGAAACCTTCAACCATATTAAGCCATGATCCATGTTTGGGAGTGAATACAAATTCGAATCTTCCTGGTACGGTTGCCAGGTATTTTCTGGTTGCCTCCGATGTATGAACTTTAAGATTATCGAGTACTATGCGGATTTTGTCTCCCTTTTGGTACTTGTCGTCTAACAGCTTTAAAAATTCTATGTATTCCCTGCTGCTGTGCCTGTCTCTTACAAGCGGAATCGCTTCTCCTGTTTGGAGATCGATTGCAGCTAATAATGAAAGAGTACCTAAACGTTTGTATTCGTAATCCCTACTGATGGCCTGATGCCTTTCGTCCGGCATTAAATCATCCGATGTTGTTGCAACAGCCTGTATTCCAGGCTTTTCATCATAAGACAGCACATGTACGGGTGAATCATCAGATACAATAAGTTCTCCGGATTCGTTAAACTGCATTTCAAGCTGCTTATACACAAGCAGTACATTATGCATTTTGGAATCAAAATCAGGATCTCTGTTCTCACAATAATAAGTTATTTTATGTGGTTTTATGTCTGCCTCGTCAAGAATCGTATTTACTGTACTTTTATGAATGGTGGAAAGTCTTGTGTATCCAGCTGCTTCAGCAGTTTTATTAATATGTGAGGTCAGCCCTGCATAAGTCCAGGTTTCGGCAGCATATCCAAAATCAACTGGCTTCTGGCACGCGGTGTTAATGATCCAGGCTTTTTCTTCGTCTGTAATCTCAGCATTTCTTCCACGGCCGGGAGCATCAAAGAGTGCGTTTTCAATGCCTCCTTCTTTAAACTTTTTAAGGCAGAGCATGACGCTGCAGCGGTTGAGACCTACTTTATCAGCAATCGCATCTATGGACATGGCATCCGCACGTAATAATAAAATTCGCGCTCTTGTAACGGTTTGAGCTTGAATTGTTCTGGCACGAGTTTGAAGTTCCAGATATTCTCTTTCTTCATTGCTAAGTTCGATTGATGATGCTTTTTTGCCCATGAAAATGTCCTCCAAAATTTTTATAAAGACATTATAGCACAGGTCTTAAATATAGTCGAGCTATTAAAAAGATATTATACTAGCATGTATTTCCAGTATCTGATAATCAGATATTCTGATACCATAATACCAATTTTGTAAATACCTGCTTCCGCTGCATATTGAGCAATCATCTGACATGCCAAATGGAGACCTGAAAGTTTCTTTCTACGCTCTTTTGGTGTATCCATACTTTTTAATCGTAAAAGATAATCCTCAATAATGCATTCAAAATACTCATTTCTATAATCACTTTCACCAATAAAATACAAGGCTTTTCTCAAGAAACTCTGCATCTCCGCTCCAAAAATATGTTCATCAAATAGATATTTCTGAACATCATCCACTAATTTGTCTATATTCCAAAATTCAATTTGTACTTTCATTCCGCTCCATGTAGTATTGTGACTGACATATCCTTCCCAGCTTGGTCTAACCGCTTCATCTATCACACCATTTGCAGCCACAATAATATGCAACTCTTTTTTACGTTCTTTTCCTTTGATAAATTCTATATATGTATCTTGAATATCATTTAAACTCTGCCTGACTGCATTCTGATCAGAATCCCAATTTCTTCGATTCAAATTTCCTTGCTTCACTATGGTAAGAAGTATTTCATTGTCATTATATGCACGAATATCCACACCATATTGTCTATTTCCGGTTTTTGGCTTATTATCTGTAATATAACCCATTTGAAGCAACAAATCACATAAAAATAAATCTAATTCATCTTTTTCTTTCAGTTGAAGCAGGTAATCCTTTATTACTAGCCGCATTCTTTTTCACCTCATCCAAATATTTCCTTCTACGCAATTCAAACTCCACTGGATCTTTTGTATAAACCGCTGGTATTTCGATACTATATTCAAATTTTGCAAATGGACTTACCTGAAAACTTTCTTCATCACGTCTCCCTATAACAATAAATCCACTTCGCTTTCCATATTTCAATATTTCCGCAGGAAACATCTGTGCAAAAAAAGATTCCTTATGCGCTCTCTTATTCATTTGTCGATTTTGATCCATTCGCGCTTTCCGATAAATGTTTTGATGTATTCTGGAGGGTCGCAAATCTTTAATTTTGTAACATAATTCTCTTTCCTTTAAAATTCGGTTATGCACTTTTATGACTCTATTTGCTAAATCTACCTGTTTTGAATCGTTTACTTCCTTATAGTTTTCTGCAATTTCAAAAAATGTTCCCGGATAATTTCCATATACTTCCTCCATGCAAAATTCTATATATTTACTATTATTCTCGCCAGAAAAACCCAGCAGCTGAAAGGCCATATGACAAATCTTTTTCGTCTCAACTGCAAAGTAAAGAGCTCCTTTCATCAAACGTATCATCTGCCAATTAGTAAAGATTATCTTTACTTCGGACACTTCATTTTCACTATATAATTTTGAAAGGTTTCCAGCTTTCAATAATAGTCCTAGTCCAAAGAAAAAAATGTCTACATCCGCCGAAAGCATATCCTTCAAGGCTTCTCTAGTTACTCTCTCTGGATACTTTGAAAATTCATAAATAATTGTTGACATTCCGTTGAAAAATTCTTCATAATTGGCACCATACTTATTAGCAATAAAAATCTGCCGCATATTTTTTAATATCATTTTCCATCCAGCATTTTCTATTTGCACATATAAGTAATTTTTCAGCATATCTAATATATTTTGATTTTTACCAAATGATTTTGATATTAGAATTTGAAAAATGGACACTATCTCTTTTGGAATTTCCTTATTCCACTGTAAAGCCTCAATAAAACAGCTTTTTTCCTGTAATGTTCCTTCCGGAATCTTTTTCAAATATTCAATAACTTTACGGTATAACTGTTTCTCTTCGATACTATCACCGGAAGTAACTTTAACCGCATAATTCACAAAAACTTTGATTATCATCTGCCAAAGCTCTGCATTCTCTAAGGCCATATTTTCTAACTGTACAAAATATCTTCCGAATATCGCTTTATCATAATAGAATCCACTCTCTACAAAATCAATGGCAGCTTTTTTACTCCAGAAACTGCCCCTTTGAATCATCCTCTCAGCGACGTTTGCCGCTTCTAACACATCTTTCTGATACCATTCCCACCGTAAAACAGACATAAAATCATATTGTGCCTGTCCTGCCAGGTTTCCTAATATTTCTTCTGTCAGCCTTTGTGCATCCATATTTATAATGTACTTTGCATAATTTACTAAAAAAGCTCGGTGAAGGTTATTATCCATATGGTTTCCAATCATATTTATAATTCTGCCAATATATTGTTCATTTACTTCTGATTGAAATACAATATTTTCATTGACATATAATATGATTTTATCAAACTTCTCATATTTATCCGCTTCCAATATTAGTTCTTCTAAATTTATTTGATATTTTACTTGAAGAAGATACCCTGCATACTTATAAGTCAGAATCCCACTATCTATCTCCGACAACTGTATAACCAAATTTTTCACATCAAAGCATTCCAATGATTGTACCACCATCCATGCCGTCACTCCCCATCTATTGTGCAGCATCTGCTCTGTTCCATCATCCAATTTAACTAACACCTCATCCAAACTCATGTTGTACAATTCTGGATGATCTAATAAGATTTTCTCACCAATCTGAAGCACACTCTCGATTTCTTTCCTATCAGTTATCATTATCGCACCTCTTTTTATCTCACATCCCTGCTATCCCTTTTCTTCCTTATAGCTTTTTGAATAATCTCATCCACATTACTTTCCTTTACTTTTTCCCCTTCATATTTTTGAACTTGAAGCACTGCCTGTTTTGATAATGCCTCTTCACGTTTCTGTTCCATAAATAATTCTTTTAGGTTTTCTGAATCTAAAGCCACTTTCAAAACCTGTATTGCATATTTAGAAATATGATCCCATCCGCCATACAGATTTTTTACTGCACAATCAATCTGCTGATAGCTTAAAGACTCTCCCATTCTTTCCTGTTCACCCAAAATACCAATAATATCAGACAAATCTTTCTTATAACGTCTCCCGGACATTAATTTCATGGCAACAAGATATTCCGCACTAATTGTTCTGATATTCAATACATTAGAATAGGTACGGTAATACTTAGAGTATTGCGACAATTTAGGACTATAAGAACTCGTATTCTTAAAGTCTGCATTCAGCCAGCCATTTGGCAAACTGAAACGGTCTCCTACTGCGTTCACCGCTTCCTTCATGGCTGATGATGCTGTTATGACTGCATCGATATCATAGGTCATTTCACGGAACCCATAATTGGCAAGGATTGCTGCGCCCCCAACTAACACAATCTCAGCAGGTGTATTTTTCCCATTTCTTTTCCGAAACTCTTTTGCCAATTCTTTCAAATAATAATCCAAATTTTCTTTGGTAAAACCTTTCTCAACAGACATTCCTTATCTCGCTTTCTATAATATTAAACCTCAGAAATTCGGGAATCGCTTCTTTTAAACATTGTTCTTTCCTATCAAGCGAACCATCCAATTTTGCAGCAAGAACAACATCCCACGGATATAACGGCTCCGACAGCTTACAGTTCCTTATATCTTCATAATCATTGCACAATGGAAGTCCATTTTCCCTGCTTAAATAATCTACCATAGCCAGAAGATAAAAACTTTCCCGATACCATTGCCGTTCCCAATAAGTCCTTATTTGATTCTCCTTTAAAGTGTCAATAATAAAATCAATTTCTCCTTTATCTTTCACTAAATGACAGATATTACTTTTATATATTTCAAAATCTCTTAAATTGGGAGCGTTTTCATCTTCTTTAAAACATTCTGTTAAAAGTTCTTCCATTGTCAAATGAAGTGTCCTCGCTAATTTATATATTGTTTCTGCGGTACATTTTTCAATCCTGGTTTTCCCTTTCACAATATCTGATAATGTAGTATATGGTACATGGCTTTCTTTCGCACACTGATAAACAGAAAGCTGCTTTTCCTTTAACAAATTCATCAATTCCATTTCTCTATTCTCCATTTCATGGATTCTTTTCTATTGATTATAACGGTATATCGTGACAGTGTCAAGAAATGAAAATTCAACATAAAACACTAAAAACCCCTGCAAATGGCACATCCACGCCACTTACAAGGGTTCTCATTCCTATCTCTATTCGCCTGATTTCGACAAATTTCTACTGATTCATCTGCTTCGCAACTTCCTCCGCAAAGTTCTCTTCCTTCTTCTCCAGACCTTCACCGGTCTCGAAGCGAACAAACTTCTTAATAGAAAGCGCTGCGCTGTTTTCTTTCGCTACCTGAGCCACATACTGTGCAACCGTCTGCTTTCCGTCCTCTGCCTTCACATAAGTCTGCTCTAACAGGCATACTTCCTTCAACTCCTTATTTAAACGGCCTACCACTGCGCCCTCGATTACCTTCTCCGGCTTTCCTGCCATCTTAGGATCCTGAGCGATCTGTGCCATAAGGATCTCTTTCTCATGGGCCTTATATTCTTCGGAAACATCCGCTGTAGACACATATTTGGGAGACAGCGCCGCTACCTGCATTGCAATATTGGTAAGCGCCTCCTTAACAGCATCATTTACCACATCCGTAGCTGCTTCCACGATAACGCCGATTCTTCCGCCGCCATGTACGTAAGAAACTACGCAGCCTTCCGATGCAACTACTTTTTCAAATCTTCTGATATTCAGATTTTCGCCGATTACCGCTACTTTTTCTACCAAAGCTTCTTTTACGGTCTTGGAAGCGTCTTCTTTCCATTTTTCCGCCATAAAAGCATCAATGTCTGCCGCATCGGAACATACTGCCTGAGCCGCCACTGTTTCTACGAAATTCTGGAAATCTGCATTCTTAGCCACAAAGTCGGTCTCTGAATTTACTTCTACAACCGCTGCGCACTGATCGCCGTCCATTGCTACGCGGCAAAGGCCTTCCGCTGCGATCCTGCCCGCCTTTTTCTCCGCTTTTGCCTGTCCGTTCTTTCTCAAGAACTCTACTGCTGCATCCATATCACCATTGGTCTCGGTAAGCGCCTTTTTACAGTCCATCATACCTGCGCCAGTCATTTCTCTTAATTCTTTTACCATTGCTGCTGTAATAGCCATTTTAATCCTCCATTCTTGCCCGGCCGTATTCCGGCTCCGGACAGATTTATTTATTCAGCCGCCGCTATTTCTTCCATATCCGTCGCTTCAGATGCTCCGGCTGCTTCCGCCATCTCTGCAGCCACATCTTCTGACACCATTTCCTCGCCCTGATTTGCTTCGATAACCGCATCGGCCATTTTAGAAACAATCAATTTTACCGCCCTGATCGCATCATCATTGCCCGGAATAATATAATCCAGTTCTTCCGGATCACTGTTAGTATCACCGATACCGATCAGCGTAATGCCGAGCGTATGAGCTTCCTGTACACAGATTCTTTCCTTTTTCGGATCTACTACGAAAATAGCGTCCGGAATTCTTGTCATCTCTTTGATACCGCCGAGATTTTTCTCCAGCTTATCCCATTCTTTCCTCAATGCAATAACTTCTTTTTTGGGAAGAACGTCAAAAGTTCCATCCTGGGACATGATCTCGATCTGTTTTAATCTTTCGATTCTGCTGCGGATTGTCTTAAAGTTTGTCAGCATTCCTCCCAGCCATCTTTCATTTACATAGAACATGCCGCAGCGTTCTGCTTCCACTCTTACTGCATCCTGCGCCTGTTTTTTTGTGCCGACGAAAAGAATCGTACCGCCCTGGGATGCAATATCAAATACCGCTTTATATGCCTCGTCCACTTTGCCTACCGACTTCTGTAAATCGATAATATGGATGCCGTTTCTTTCGGTAAAGATATACGGAGCCATCTTAGGGTTCCATCTTCTTGTCTGATGTCCGAAATGAACACCTGCTTCCAACAACTGTTTCATTGAAATAACGCTCATGTTTCTACCTCCATTTGGTTCATTTGCTTCCGCATGTCTTATACTCCGCTGCCTACCTCTCCTTTCTGACGTTTTTTGCCGCAATTCATATTTTCCGGTAAAACGTTATTTGAAAAGCACCGACATTGAATGAACATACGTGTTTTTTAGTCACAACTCATACATTGTATCATAATAACCCTTTATCTGCAAGGGAATATTATCTATCTTGTTTCGTAATATTATCTATCTTGTTTCGTAATAATTTTTGCAATCGTCTCCATATCCGCATCCGTCGGAATCCGGTATTCGGAAGCCACTATTTTCATATCATATCCATTATCTACCAAAAACCGGTCAAAATTGGCATCCGCTGGCAGCAAACCCTCTTCCTCCAGCCTTTTTCCGATACTGTAAGGCGTCTCCCCTTTCTTTATATTAAAAATAATCTCCTGTTCCATCCCTTCTTCCGACTTTGTCCTATCGTCCGCCGCAGCAGCATCCTCTCCCGCCGGATATGCCTTTCCATCCGGATATGTTTTTCCATCCGGATATGTTTTTCCATCCGGATATGTTTTTCCATCCTCCCCTCTATAGACATCTTCCACCGGTTCCGTTCCGTCATCTGCTTCCTGATCTTGATCACTGGCAGGTTCCCGGCTGCCGTCCTGCTCCCGGGTATCATTCATTTCCTGGCTGCCTGAAGCTTCCCGGCCTCCTGCATCTTCCTCTCCTGCAGATCCTTCCGCCTTTACGCTTTCCGCTGCCGGCACCGCCGGCGCCTCTTCAGCCAGTTCTTTCCTTATCCTTTCTTCCGTTTCCGCCCTGGCTTCCTCCAGATATTCTTCCATCTGTTCTTCTTCTATCATCCCAAGCGTTTTCGCTTTTTCAACAATTTCTTCTTCCGTAAGGCTTTTATCTTTTCCGCGCGCCGCTATTCCCACAATGATCGCAGTCATAACGATGCCCAGTCCCAATCCTCTTAAATAATATTTCAAATTCATAACTGCCCCCATCTGCCCATACTTTTAGGATTCTTATTTGTCCTGTTCAAACAGATCAATGACCAATTTTACTTCCCCAACGCCTAAACCAAGCTCTCTGGCTATTGCAGTCTTTGATTTTCCCAATTTATGCAGCCGCAATATTCTTTCGTTATTGTTGTAATTGCTGTTATGTCCCTGCTCTTTCTTCTCAGAAGGCTCCGCCTTATCCGAACCCGATGCTCCGCCTTCCGCATTTTCCTTCACTTCCCGAAGAACCTTGTCCGAATCATCCACCTTTTCAGGCATAATCGGCACAAATAAGGCTTCCTCCCGCCTTTCTTCCTTCTCCGGTTCTGAAAGGATGCCTTCTCCCGTTTCCCGCTCCTGCACTTGTTCCGTTTCCGCTTCCAGGCCTCCTGCTGCCTCTTTTACGGTAATTTCCAAATCCTGCACTTCCTGCCGGATCTCTTTCATTTTTTTGTCTGCCTCTCCTACCGTCCGAACAAACTTATCATGTTTATCGTTCAGCATATCGTACAAAAATATGACTTCCTGATGGTTTTTGTTAATTCCTTCCAATACCTGTTCCGAATATTCATTGACCGCCATAATTTTTTCATTTGTCAGGCGTTCCATTGCTCTCTCGGTCTTTTCCATAGAATAAGAGAGGGTTTCATCCACCATATCATTGATATGATTCCTGGCATTCCCGACCTCTTTTTCCACCAGGCCTCGAATGAATCCCTCATCAATCCTCGTTCCTGCCTCAGCCACGTTTTCCCCTTTTCCCATGGGAAGCACATAGCTGAGAATCAGAAAAACGACTCCAACTATTATAAGAACGATCTCTGTCAATCCCATACTTCATATTCTCCTAGATTTTCATATCAAATCTTCCGATCCCTTTCAGTACCACTCTTCCGTCCGCATCTTTGTCCTTATCCTGGTCCTTCTTGCGCTTTTTCCCTCCGTCACCGGAATATTCCCCGTTTCCTTTTTCTTTTGCATCATACTTCTTCTTGTTATTCTCCGTATTGTCGCCGTGATGAACCTGTGTTGCTTTATTTTCTACGGTTTTATGGAACTGGGCCTGGAAATTCGACTGATCGACCATCCCTTTATTATCCTGGTTATGTTTAATTGTCGTATAATCCTGTGCTCTTGTAATCGTACCCTGCAATTCAATACGGTTAATCGACATATTTCTCTCCATTTCTGCACGGCTTTATCGTGCATAACAAGTTTGTGGATGCCGTACAGACACAAACTTGATCTCCTTACACTTAAATCGCCGTCATCTTTACATCCCCATCCAGCTTAATGAATTTACAATATTTCATTTCACTGTGAACAACCATGGATACATCGCCAATGCTGATCTTCGTACCCGGAAATACTGTATCCGTCACAATAACCTTTGCATTGGAATAAACGCCGATCGACTCCTGCAGCCGTTCCATCTCCAGTGCCTTATCCTCTATTTCTTTTTCTTTCACTTTATTCAGCACTTCCAAAGATTTTACATATTGCAGCTGTTCCGGTGTCACCTTTATTCCTTTTGCGCGCTTTTGTTTGGAAGCCTCAATCAAAGGCACGACAGACTTAACAACCCTGGTTGCGTTAGCAATATCCCACTGCAGATTCTGGATGCGAACCTTGATCGTCGGGTCTGCCCCCACTTCCACAATCGTATCTGCTCCCATAGAGGATCCCAACGTCTTTACGGTGACACAATTTGTCGCACATACTCGCCCACCGGTAATAAATCCTCTTTTTCCACTTACGGTAACTTCATCCCCCGCATAGACCGTGCTATGAAGAATCGTTTCCGACGATACATAGCCTAATGCGGTAACCGTGGCGTTTTCCAGGAACTTTGCCACCACGTTTCCTTTTGCGTTCAGCACGCCTTTTCCCATGCCGTTCATTCCCTTGGCAATAATGATATCGCCTCCGGCCTCTACCTGCGCGCCCTCCACTACGCCGGAAACTTCAATGTTTCCTTTTGCCTTCACTGAAAAATTCGCGCATACATTGCCGTTGACCTGTACATTTCCGTCATATTCAATGTTTCCCGTAGAGCTGTCTACATTTTCCACCGTTAAAATATCGGAAACAAATACTTTATCGTCTACTAAAGTGACATGGCCGT
This sequence comes from Lachnospiraceae bacterium 28-4, assembly GCA_000403275.2. Lineage (GTDB taxonomy): Bacteria > Bacillota > Clostridia > Lachnospirales > Lachnospiraceae > Kineothrix. Next base: position 725,549 of record KE159598.1, on the reverse strand, counting down.
CCACATCCGATATCATAGACAGCTTATCTTCAGAAACCGATATATTCCTTCCAAATTTCAATTTCTTTTTCTTTACTTCCCTTGGCTTGATCTTCTCCCCCATAATGTTATAGCCAACATCACCCGGATCCTCTGGAAATAACTTTGCCAGAACATCTCCCTCATGACAGTGGCTGATCGTATTCAAGTGAAAGAAGTCAACGCTTCCATCTTCTTTTAAAGTAGGACGCGCACTCAGATCCGTATTAAAATAATACTCAATATATGCGTCAGTTCCGTGTCTCGGCTGCTGCCCTACGGCCACGATATAATCTTCGCAATATCTTTTGTTGTTAAAAAAACGGTCGATCTCCTCTTCCTGAATACCGAACTCAATACCTTTAAAGCTGAGGTCAGCGATAAATTCCTGCTTGCTCAACGTTCCACCCTTTAAAGAAGGCGGATAAAAACGGACTATCGCATTCATTTTATCCGGGCTTATGATCAGCTTATAATCTTCCCTGACTTCATCGCAGGTCATATGATTAATAAGTATCTCATGCTTTCCACCTAAGCCCGCGATTTCTGAAATAACCGAACTGTCATAAGCAATGCCCTTATTTCCCAAATATTCCGCCATTTCACTTGTCGCAGCCGTCATGCCTCCATCCGTAGGCGGAAACACATGCAAATATGTCTGATTGGTACTGCATACTAATTGAAAATATCCATTCATGTTTTTTGTTCTCCTGCTTCTATGACAATATTCCTATATAATTTCCCATTTTTGTCTTCATTTTCTGCAACGCTCTCGTATGCAGCTGGGATATCCGCGATTCGGACACCTCCAAAATACCGCTGATCTCTTTTAAGGTCAATTCTTCATAATAATACAGTTCAATGACTCTCCGCTCTTTCTCTGTCAGCAGTTCTAATGCCTCCGATAATATCTTCTTCAGTTCCTCTTTTTCCACTACTTCCTCAGGGCTGTCGAAATGGGCGTTTTTATTATTCTCCGCCGGCACTTCGCTCCCCTGTTCCATAAATTCATTCAAAGATACTACGTTTGTAATCTTCATCTGGGACTGCCATTCTCCAAGTTCATCCTCGGAAATCCCCAATGCCTCCGCTATTTCCGTATCCGTCGCGTTTCTTCCCTGAACCGCTTCTATTTCTTTAATGGCTGCGTCAATTTTTTTCTGCCTCTGTCTGATCGTCCTTGGGATCCAATCCATTTTACGTATCTGATCTAAAATAGCTCCCCTTATCCGCAAGCTTGCATAAGTTTCAAACTTGACCGCCTTCATGCTGTCAAATTTATCGATCGCATCGATCAGCCCGAAAATACCATAGCCTACCAGATCGTCGTATTCCACATTATAACCTAAATACATGCTAAGTCTTCCGGCAACCAGCTTTACCAGCGGGGCGTACTCTATAATCAGTTTTTCACGTATCTCCGGCGATTTCGCCTTCGCATATTCCTCCCACAACTTCTTTCTGCCCGTTTCATCCATACTTCGTCAGCCACCTTTACTTAATTATCCTTCCGTTTTCACCTGTCCTTCTTGCATATCAGCCGGTGTTCCCTCACCCGATATGATTTCTTCTATTGCCTCTTCCTGAATTTCTTCTTCCGGCTGGTTTTTCTTATCAAAAATATTCAACATCATTGTAAACAGGTTTCCTGCAATGTAAAAGACAATCATCACCACCAGCAGGATTGTCAGCATTTTGTTTGTTTCATAATAATTCAAATGCATGGCAATACTGCATACTGCCCCTGCGGACAGCATCAAAAAAGGCGGTATCAATTTTCTTTTCATTGCTTTTCCCCCTTTTTTTTTGCCTTTCATATAGTCTTCTGCACCTTTCCGACGGCCTTAATAACAAAATCTCCTGTCTCCGGATAGAAAATAACCGTCCTACCATAGCTGTCTCCCGTATCATGCGCTAAAATCGGTATCTTCAACTGTGCCAGCTTCTTCCTCGTAGCTTCCACGTTCCGCTCTCCCACACGAACCATTTCCGACTTATTTTGGAAGGAAAACATCTGAGCCCCTCCTGCAATCTTTGCCACCATGCGGCTCTGTTTTGCCCCTCTCGCCACCATCTGCCTTACCAGTTCGGCAATACCTGTATCTGCAAATTTAGGGATATTACTGTTATTTCTTATTTGTGTGCTATCCGGCAGCATAATATGCGCCAGCCCTCCGATCTTAGTGACCGGATCCCTGATGGCTATTCCTACACAGGATCCCAATCCCAACGTAGTGACAGCATCCGGACTGACACATACCTTCAAATCCGCCATTCCGACTTTAATTATCTCACCCATAGCCTTCCCGAGTCTCCCATTTTTCTTATGAAATATGTCTCTTACACTTTATACCTTACGGCATACCTGCCTGTACATATACCAGCTCATTTCCCGATTCCATTCTTCCAGGGGCTCTAACTTACCGAAATACCCAAAGATGACAGAATCTTTCCATAAGATTCCAGATCAGGAATAAGGATAAAATATCCATCTAACTGAACTTCGTCAAAAAACTGAGTCTGTATTAACAGGATATGGTCTCCTAAAATTCCGAATTCAATAGCCGGAACGCTGAGGATCGCTCCTGCCATATCGATTGCCAGCGAAGGAATCGTTGGGCAGATCTTCAGATTCGTCATCATGGACAGCGAATTAAGGTAAGAGCCTGTTATAATATTTCCTACTTCCTGGAGGGCGGATATTTCCATTTCGGAAAAATCATCCCCTTCAGCCGCCATTCCCATCAGCTTTCCAACTAAGTGTCTGGCCGATTCTTTTTCCAGAAGGAACATAATGCTTCCTGTAATGTCTCCTTCCACTCCGAGATAAATGCCTGCCATAATCTGTTCTTCCCCGCCCATCAGGGTAGCCACATCACCAAACTCCAACAATTTTACCTGAGGTACGGACATATCGACTTTACATTGAAGCATCTGCGCCAAAGCGGTCGTCGCATTTCCGGCCCCTATGTTGCCCAGCTCCCTCAGTATATCATAATATTCCTGAGACACTGTCTCTAAATTTAAATCAGCCACTGCCAACCTCCTATATGCTATCCTTATCCAATACCACTGCATTCAAATCGAGCAACGAGATCAATCCTCCGTCTTCGTACTTCCCGATTCCGAAAATAAAGTAATCCTTTTCTTCCTTGCTGTCATAAGCGACTTTATCGATCTGCTGGTTTTCCAACGTCACTACTTCTTTTACTTCATCTACAATAACCCCTATTGTCCCATGCTGTTCCAGTTTAAGGATGATAATTCTTGTGCTTTTCGTATATTCATCAGCCGGAAGATCCATCTTAATACGGGCGCTCATTACCGGGATAACCTCTCCGCGCAGATTAATGACCCCTTTCAAGTATTCCTGCACCTTCGGCACTCTTGTAATATGCTGCATCCGCACAATATTATCCACATATTTAATATCGATTCCGTATTGCTCATCACCCAGCCTGACTACGATAAACTGAGTTGTTTCATTATCCAAAACCACTTTTACTTCTTCCATTCCGCTGCCCTCCTACAATATGCACCTAAAATAACGCATTAGTATCCAGAATCAATGCCACTTCGCCATCGCCTAAAATAGTAGCGCCGCTGATCACCTTGCACTTGGTAATGTATTTCCCCAGCGACTTGATAACGATTTCCTGCTGGCCCATAAGCTCATCGACCACGATCCCGGACAGCCTGTCGCCCTTTTTCACGATAACGACCGTCATATTGTCTTCAGGATTTTTCTTGCTGGCAATATCAAGGACTTCGCTCAAACGGATAAGCGGGATTACGATTCCCCTTAAGTGGATCACTTCTTTATTTTGCACTGTCTTAATATCCGAAGGAATAATATCTTCGATGGTCTGAATCGATCCTAAAGAGATTGCATATTTTTCTCCGCCTACATCCACCATAAGAGCCTGAATAATCGCCAGGGTCAGCGGAAGCCGGATCGTCCATGTACTTCCTATATCAATCTTGCTCTTAACTTCCACTTCTCCGCTTAAGGACTCGATTTTGGATTTTACAACATCCAGTCCCACGCCCCTTCCCGATACGTCTGAGACTACCTCAGAAGTGGAAAATCCGGCGCTAAACAGCAAATTAATAATTTCCTGCTCGGACATATTCTCGCCCTGTTCCGGTGTAATAACGCCTTTCATAATTGCTTTTTCTTTCACTGCCGCCGTATTAATTCCAGCGCCGTCATCCCTTACTTCTATAACGACATTATTTCCATCCTGGTAGGCATCCAGGAAAATAGAACCAACCTCTGGTTTTCCCTTGGACTTTCGAACCGCGCCTGACTCCAGTCCATGATCCGCAGCGTTCCTTAAAAGGTGCATCAACGGATCGCCAATTTCATCGACTACGGTACGATCCAGTTCCGTTTCCTCACCGGACATATACAATTCCATCTTTTTGTCTAATTTCTTGGACAAGTCCCTGATCATACGAGGAAACTTATTTACTACGCTTTCGATCGGCACCATCCTTACTTTCATCACGGATTCGTGCAGGTTAGTCGTTACGCTCTCCAAATATTCAATATGTTCGTTTACGCTGTTGTTTCTTTCACCTACGGAAGCAGATACCAGAGAGTTTTTTGCAATAATCAATTCGCTTACCAGATTCATCAGCACATCCAGCTTTTCGATATCCACCCTGACGGTTCTGTTTACTACCGGTTTGGAAACAGGTGCTTTCTTTTCTGCCGCTTTGGGAGCAGGAGCGGGCTGGTTCGCCTTCTCGGCCGCAGGAGCATTCTCCCCTTCTTCTGCAACAACGGCAGGTGCCGTACTCTTGTCTGTCTCTATCGCAGCGATAGAACCTATCTGTTCGTCTTCTACCAGTGCGCCCTGCGCATCCTCAATTTCCGAAACGCTTTTTATCGAATCCAATATTTTTTCCAAAGAACTGTCCGATACAAAGATGAGGCTGAAGTCCAATTCAAACCTTTCATCCTCAATATCCTGAACGGAAGGATTGGAAATCAGCACTTCCCCTAATTCTTCCAATGCCTTAAACACAAGAAAAGCCCTCGCCGCCTTTAAAATACAAGATTCCTGTACTTTCACGGTAATTCCATAAACTTTCTTTCCCTGGTCCACCGCCTCGGACAGCACCCTTTTCTGGGTATCGTCAAACTTAATATTTTTCCATTTCGCACCGTCCCCGTCAGAAGCTTCCGCCTTTGGCTGCGTTTTCTTTTCCGTCTGCGGCTCGCCGCCTTCTTTGGAATCCAGCACATCGTTTAACAGTTTGATCAGGGGCTCGTTTTCATTCGTTCCCTCATCGCCTGTTTCCTGGATATTATTCAAATATTCTTCCAGGGCGTCCAGGCATTGGAAAAGTATATCTATCATATTCCCTTTTACCTTGATCGTCCCGTTGCGAACCTCTGAGAACACATTCTCCATATCATGAGTCAGGTTCTGCATCCTCTTATATCCCATTGTCCCGGCCATTCCTTTCAGGGAATGCGCCGCCCTGAAAATCTCATTGATCGTATCCGTGTTCTCCGGATCCTGTTCGAGATTCAATATTTCAGTATTTAAACTTTGCAAATGTTCTTTTGTCTCATCGAGAAAAATTTCCAAATATTGGCTTACATCCATTTTACATTACCCCCACGTTCATTATGATCTCCTGCGCAATCTGCTCAAGGGGAACCACTTGATTTGCCAGCCCGGAAACCACAATGCTTTTCGGCATCCCATACACTGCACAACTGTCTTCGTCCTGAGCGATAACATGTATCTTTTTCTTACCTTTCAGATAAGATATTCCTTTTGTTCCATCCGCTCCCATCCCTGTCATTACAGCGCATACCACTTCATCATACTTACTTTCCGCCAAAGCTTCGTACATATAATTGGCGCATGGTTTTACCCCCTCCCTGGGCGGCTCATCCGAATAATAAACCACATGCCTTCCGCCGCTATACCGTATTTTCAAATGCATGCCGCCTTTAGCGATATAAACTTTTCCCGGAAGAAGGACATCCCCCTCCGCAGCCTCCTTTACCTCCGCTTCGCTTAAGGAGTTTAACCGTTCCGCCAAAGAAGCCGTAAACCCGGCCGGCATATGCTGTACGATAACTACCGGGGCATTTAATTTGGATGGTATTCTTGGAACTACGGATTGCAATGCCTTTGGTCCGCCTGTGGAACTCGCAATGGCAACCACCTTATTTCCTTTTACCTTCCCTGCATGCCGGCTTACCAGATCCACCATTTTTTTCGACGCTCTGACATCTTCCATGGAAAATGCCTTTGTAAACGAAGGCGCCCTGCTCTCCGTTACTGCGGACAGAATTTGCAGCAACCGGGTTCTAAACAAATCCCGACGGCATTCCAGCGCGCTTGTCGGCTTATGTACGAAGTCAAGAGCTCCCAGCTCCAATGCATCCAAGGTTGTTTTTGCGCCTTCTTTTGTATCGGTACTCGCCATAACAACCCTTGCCGCAATCTTGTTCTTCTGCAGCTCTTTTAACAGCTCCAGCCCGTTCATTTTAGGCATATTGACATCCAGCACAACCACATCATAAGTATTCTTTTTTAACAGTTCAAGAGCTTCTAAACCATTGGTAGCATTTGCCACTACCTGAAATCTCTTATCCTGTTCTATTATATCACACAGTACCCTCCTCATAAGTGCAGAGTCATCAACGACTAAAACTTTTTTCATACTTATCCTCCAAACTGCCCTGACGGCACAAATTTTTTAGAAAAAATATCGTATTCGCTCTATACTTTTTTACGGTTTTTCCGCTCCGTTTCGAAAATAAATTTTATGATCTCTTCCCTGGCCGAATCGTCTATATCCATAAACTGTACGCGGTGTTCATATGCGCCATGGCGCGTCTGCGACTCCGCCACACTAAGAACCTTTCCTAATATCTCATATTCTTTCAGCCCCTTTTCGGTATCGAGCTGGTATTTGCATAAAATGACGCTTTCGTCCTCATATTTATAGCTGGACATAAAACGCAGCCCTCCGGCGCTGATATCAATAATCACGCTTTGCCTTAACGGCTCTTCCCCTGTACTCTCCAGCGTACCCTCTTTCTCCAGCAGTTCCACTTCTTCTTCGCCCAGAACTCTGGAATCCATCTTCAAGGCACAGCCGAAACGGTAAAACTCCCGTCTCTGATCCTTGCTCAAATCGCTGGTAAGTTCCATGGTCAGCAAGAACACATTATTTCTCTTTCCCCTGTCCGCTACTTTCGCCTTGCATTGATATACCCCGTTAGGAGTATAAAAATACAGATCATATTCGGCACCTACTGGCAAAAGAACGATTTTCGTTTTTTCCATCGGCATAGTAATCTCTATCTTGTTCTCCGCCAGGATATCGCTTATCTGACTGTAATATATGCTTACCTCCGGTTCCTCTCCGTCAATCTTTCTTTTTTTTCTTTTTCTTATCTCTACTTTCGTCCCTGACATTACATATTTTGATAATAATTTACCTGCCATATCCCTGTCCCACCTACTCCGATTTTTTTATATTGAAAATCTGGGAAAAGAATGATGCCATTCCCTTCCGTTTTACTTTTTCCGTTACTTCCTTATTCGCCAGGCGTACCGCAATTTGTTTATATGCCATGGCTGACTTTGCATAAGGATCCTCCATTGATACCGGTTTCTGCTGCATCACCGCTCTTACGAGATGCGTATCTTCCGGCACTTCACCCAGATATTCCATGGGAGTTTTTAAAAATTTTTCCACTACTACATTTAATTTTTTATACAAATCTCCCCCATCGCCGCTTTTTTGCACCTTATTGGCAATCATTTTAATTTTTGTCTCTTCCCTCTCATACTTGGGGTGCATGCTGAGCGCTTTCAAAAGAGAATAGGAATCTGTAATAGACGTAGGTTCCGGCGTTGTCACCAGCAGTATTTCCCCGCTGGCTACCAGGAACTCCATGACCGCATCGGATATCCCAGCCCCGGTGTCAATGATCACTACATCTGCAAGAGAATCCAGCTCTGCCAGGCTCTGAACGATACATTGTATATTATCCTGCGTCACATTCGACAAACTGGCCACGCCGGAACCTCCGGAAATAAATCCAACCCCCATCGGTCCTCTTGTAATAATTTCCTTAATTCCCTTTCCTTCGTAAATCAGATCAGATAAATTGTATTTTGGCACTGCACCGAACATAATTTCTATATTAGCAAGCCCGAAATCAGCATCCAGAATAATCACCTTCTGTCCCATCTTACGAAACTGTATCGCAAGATTGATCGATGTATTCGACTTGCCGACGCCGCCTTTTCCGCTAGTCACGGTCAGAACACGAGCCACAGGCTTTTTCGCCTGTGAATTAGCTTTTATAAGATTCCTTAACTGTTCAGCCTGATCCATGCTCTGTAACTTCCTCTCTAAACTTTCTCTCCAAGTAACTGCCTTACCGCACTCTGCGGGTTAAATTCCCTGAAATCATCCGGTACGTTTTGTCCGCAGGTGATATAAGATATCATTTTATCAGTATGAAGTTTTACATTCATAAGGTTTCCTAACGCATTTGTCTCATCCAGCTTGGTGAATATCAGCTTATAATCAGTGATTTCCGAATACGTGTCCACGATCTTTAGCAGATCTTTATATTTTGTCGTTGCACTTAATACGAGATATATTTCCTTTTCCGCCTCACTGTCTACCGCGTGGACGATCTGTTCCATATTTTGTTTCTGTTCTTCATTCTGATACGAATGTCCCGAAGTGTCCACAAAAATATAATCAAAACCGGCAAATACCCTCAGGCATTGCACGATTTCTTCCGGCGAATAGACCACCCGAAAGGGAACTTCAAGAATGCTGGCATAAATTCGCAGCTGTTCCGCTGCGGCGATACGATACGTATCCGACGTTATCATCGCAACCTTTTTTTTCTCATCCACAATATAATGGGAAGCCAGTTTCGCAATCGTCGTCGTCTTCCCCACTCCGGTAGGCCCGACAAAAAATATCACCTTCGTTCCATTTTCTGCCGGAGCAATTCCTTCCGACTTGCCAAACTTTAACACCATCTTTTGATACACATTCGTAAGGGCATATTCAAAAGGCATATTGGGTTTTGCGCTTTTTTCCATCTCATCGATAATCTGATTGGCATATTTTTCATCCACTTCATTGTCCAACAGTTTATTATACAGAAGCTTCATCAGCCTTTCGAACTCGCTGGGAGGCGTCTCCGGTTCTTCTTCCGGCTTCTCTTCCTCCGGCTTCTGTATCTGCTGCTCCAGCAAAGCGTGCAGATTGTCAAGTTTTTCTTCCAATACAGCGCTGTTCTCCCCTTGCACATTGGGCAGCGGACGCCGTTGGACAGTTTCCCTGTTTTCTTCCTTTTTAACCGGAGTATATTTTTCCCCTTCTTCTTCAAGGGCAACGGTAACTTCTACCTGATCGCGGCTAAAAAAGCTGAAAAAGCCTTTTTTCTTCAAGTCCCTTACATTCATAATAACGATATTGCCGCCCATTTCTTTTTTTGCCGCTTCTACCGCTTCGTTTTCTGTTTTGCCCTGGAATTTCTTTATTATCATGCTATTGTCACCATCCCAACAGATTGTAATTCAACGTTTGAATCTATTTCATTATACGAAACAACGATCAGATCTCTGTAATAATCTTCCGTCAGCCGTTTAAAATACATACGCACAATTGGCGATGTAATAATAATCGGATTCTTCCCCAGATTCTCCAGCTTCTGGACCTCTTCCCCTACCGATGCGATCACTGCTTTTGTTTTTTCCGGATCCAAAGTAAGATAAGCGCCTTGCTCCGTCTGTTTTACACTGTTCATAATCTCCTGTTCCATCTGCGGGTCTAAGGTTACCACGCTCGTAGTCTCATTGGCCGGGAAATATTTGCCCGAAATAGCCCTTTTTAAGCTTTGTCTCACATATTCTGTCAGGATATCCGTATCCCTTGTAGTAGCCGCATAATCCGCCAACGTTTCAAAAACCGTAAGCAAATCCCTGATAGAAATACCTTCTTTTAAAAGGTTCTGCAATACCTTCTGTATCTCCCCGATTCCAAGCAGCTTCGGCACCAGTTCTTCCACAAGAACAGGATTGGTCTCCTTGACATTCTCGATAAGGCTCTGCACATCCTGTCTGGTAAGAAGCTCCGCGATATACTGCCTGATAATCTCTGTCAAATGAGTCGCAATAATGGACGGCGGATCCACCACCGTATATCCGAGACTTTCTGCCCTCTCCCTCTGTCCTTCCGTAATCCAGATGGCCGGAAGGTGGAAAGACGGCTCGAAGGTAGGAATACCCGTGATTTCTTCTTCCACATATCCAGGATTCATCGCCATATAATGGTCGAACAATATCTCTCCTTCACTTACCTGTACGCCTTTTATTTTAATAATATACTGGTTCGGGTTTAACTGAATATTGTCCCTCAAACGGATAATAGGCACAACAGTACCGAGTTCCAGGGCAATCTGCCTACGTATCATAACAACACGATCCAAAAGGTCGCCGCCCTGGTTGACATCCGCAAGCGGAATGATCCCATAACCGAATTCCAGCTCGATTGGATCCACTTGTAAAAGACTGGTAACATTTTCCGGCTGCCGTATCTCATCCGCCGCCATTTCATCCGTATCGACCTCCGCCTCAATTCCTGACACTTCAATCGTTCCGGCAATCACCCGGCCGCTGACAATAAAGATAAGGCCGACGGTCAGAAAGATCAGCGTCTGCAACGGGGTAACAATGCCCAGCCCGATCAGAATAGCCCCTACAAAATACATAGCCTTCGGAACACCAAAAAGCTGACTTACCAGCACAGTACCAAAATCCGCATCCTTCGAACCCTTTGTCACAAGAATACCTGTGGACAAGGAGATCAAAAGGGAAGGAATCTGGCTGACCAAACCGTCGCCGATCGTCAGAATCATATATTTATTCGCTGCCGCGCCAAAATCCATATTCTGGCGCAGAACGCCCATGGCAATCCCGCCGACAATATTAACAAACGTAATAATAAGTCCTGCGGTCGCATCCCCCTTTACGTACTTTACAGCACCGTCCATGGAACCGAAGAAACTGGACTCTTCCTGTATTTTATCGCGGCGCCTTTTTGCTTCCGCATCCGTGATCGCACCGGTATTCAGATCCGCATCAATCGCCATCTGTTTACCCGGCATCGCGTCCAAAGTAAACCTGGCCGTTACTTCCGCTACCCTTTCTGAACCTTTATTGATAACCATAAACTGGATCAGAATCAAAATAATGAATATAATAACGCCAATAACAATATCGTTTCCTCCCACATAGCTTCCAAAAGTGGAAACTACATTTCCGGGATTCCCGGTCAGCAAAATAAGCCTGGTGGAAGAAACATTAAGCGCTATTCTGAAAATTGTCGTAAAAAGCAAGATAGTCGGAAAGAAAGACAGATCCAGTACTTCTTTCGCAAACATACAACCGAATAAAACAGTAAAAGCTATCGCTATATTACAAGCCAGAAAAATATCCAGCAGCCAGTTCGGAATAGGCACAATCAACATAATAAATGCTGCCAGTATATATAAAGCAACCCCTATATCCGCTTTTTTCATGCCCTGTTTCTCCTCTCTTATACTTTACCCTGCAAATGGTATACAAACGCAAGGACTTCCGCCACTGCCTGATACAGTTCCGGCGGAACCAATTCCCCTACTTCCACATTGGCATACAGCATCCTCGCCAGCGGTTTGTTCTCCACAATTTCAATATGATGCTCCTTCGCCGCCTCTTTGATCTTCTGCGCCAGATAATTTTCTCCCTTTGCAAGCACCATAGGCGCTTCATACTCATCCGGATCATATTTAATCGCTACGGCATAATGGGTCGGGTTGGTAATTACCACATCCGCTTCCGGCAGCTTCTGCATCATACGTCGTTGTGCCGCCTCCCTCATACGCTGTTTCTGTTTTCCTTTGATTTGGGGATCACCCTCCTGATCCTTATATTCATCCTTAATTTCCTGTTTTGTCATCTTCATGTCTTCTTTAAACTTAAGCTTCTGATATATATAGTCTAAAAAACCCACAATCAGATAAACCAAAGAAACGCGTATTCCCAACTCTGTAACCAGCTCCCCAATCAGGCCGATCGCCTGTTTCAGAGAAATATCATATAATAAAAAAATAGTCTCGTATTTGTCCTTCAAATAAGAATATACCACATAAACAATCAAGCCGATCTTTAATATGGATTTCACCAATTCCACAATGGCTTCCTTGGATATGATCTTTTTGAAACCTTTGATCGGATTCAATTTGCTGAACTTGGGCATAAGAGGTTTCCCTGTAGGCTTCCACTTCACCTGAACTACATCGCACAGAAAAGCAACCGCCACCCCGATAATCAGGATCGGCCCCATAATAAGCAGCATATCCAACACTGTATGGCTGAATATCGTATTAATATTCGTCACCGGCACCTGGCCGTCATACATCTTAATATATTCCGGAATCTGGGAATAAACGCTGCTGAAACCACCTATAAAACGGTTCCCCATAAAGCCGACATAAAACTTTAAAACTAAAAACAACGCAAGCAGACCAAATGCATTCCCTATTTCCTTACTTTTGGCAACCTGCCCTTCCTTTCGTGCATCCCTTAGCTTTTTCTCTGTAGCCGGTTCTGTCTTTTCCCCTCCGGGTCCCTCTTTTGCAAAAAACTGAAGGTTATATAATAACATTACATCATTCCTTCCACAAATGATACCACAATTTTTTTCATCTGTGTAAAAATAAAACTGGAAGCCCCCGGCAGCATTCCCACGGTCAGAAAAAGCACGGTCAATCCTGTAAGAACCTTCAGCTGGATACCGACCGCAAACATGTTCATCTGCGGGGCAACCTTTGCCAGAATACCAAGTATGGCATTCAGCAGAACCATTACCGCAAAAACCGGAAGGCATATGCGAAAACCGACAATAATATATTCGCTCATAAAGCGAACCGCAGAAACCATCAGGGAATCCATATGAAAAACGGCGCCATTGATCGGTATCAGGGTAAAAGTTTCCAGCAACGCCTTCAGCAGATACTCATGCATTCCGCTGATAATCAACATCAGCATAACCATATACTGGTAAAAAACGCCGGAAATACTTGCGCCTTCCTTTGTTGTTGGATCCATCAGTGTAACCATGGATAACCCAATCTCCATATCGATAATATGACCGGCAAAAGATACAATAGAACTGCAAAGCGTTGCCCCAAAGCCTACTAAAAATCCTGTAACCGCTTCCTTCATTACTATAATGGAATATTCCATCAAAGTCCTATATTCGATTACCTCATGAGGCGTTATTCCGTTAAAAATAAGCAGTGACACAAAGATGCCCAGACCTATTTTTACTCTCCTTGGCGTATTATTCATTCCAAAAAAAGGGGCAATAAAAATGAAGCAGGTCACTCTCGTAAATATAAGCAAAAAATATTCAAGATCCGCATATGAAAAAGTACTGTTAATCATCGATTTTACCGTATATATATGCTAAAATCAGTCCAAAGCCTGATCATGAACTCTGTCATTCCATTCATCATCCAATGCCCTAAAACTATAATTGCCATAAATACGCAGATTATTTTAGGCACAAAGGTAAGCGTCTGTTCCTGAATAGAAGTTACTGTCTGAAAAATACTGATAATAAGCCCGACGACAAGCGAAACGAGCAATACCGGGGCTGCCGTTTTTATAATCAGATAAAGGGCCTCGCCCGCAACCGCAGTCACGTCATCTATTGACATTTTCTGCCTCCCTTCCTAATAGCATCATTATCCAACACTTGTCCAATAAATAATACGCTAATAAAAAGTCTTCACCAGACTCCCTATGATCAGGTTCCATCCATCTGCCAGTACAAACAACAGTACTTTAAACGGCATGGATATCGTTGTAGGCGGCAGCATCATCATACCCATACTCATCAAAGTAGATGCCACAACCATATCAATAACGATAAACGGAATATAAATAAAGAAGCCAATGATAAATGCACTCCTTAGTTCACTAACAATAAAACTGGGAATCAATACGCTGCTCGGTATGCTGTCCAGATTCCCATCCCATTCCGTATTGCTTATTTCCATAAATAAGCGTACATCCTTCTTCTGCGTCTGGCCATACATGAAATTTCTGAATGGCTCCATCCCTGCCTTTAATGCCTCCTCCTGATCGATTTCCCCTGCTTCAAAGGGTATTACCGCATTCTCATAAACATTGTTCAGCGTAGGCTGCATAATGAAAAAGGTTAAAAACAAAGCTAACCCAATCATCACCTGATTCGGAGGTGCTGTTTGGGTATTTAAGGCCGCCCTCGTAAAATGCAGCACAATAATGATCCTGGTAAACGAAGTCAGCATTAGGATCAGTGTAGGTGCCAGCGCGATCAGCGTCAGTGTAATCAATATTCTGAGCGTGCCGTTTATCTGACCGTTCCCATCATTATAAGTTATCGAGAAAGTATTGCCTATATTCAGTTCCTGCAACTCTTCCTGCGACTGTGCTTCTCCAGGATCACGCAAAGTCGTTCTTGCATCCGTCGTTCCGGTCAGGTTGGATTCTCTTTCCGTTGCATATACCGGAACCGGACTGCATATATACAACAATATGCCTACCAAAAACAGCAGGCATATCATCCTTAAAAATCTTTTTCCGGAAAAATGTCTTTTCATATATCTTGCCTATTCTTCATTCCTTTGGTTTTTATCCAACATCTTAGCTTTTTCAAAAATTTTCTTAAAGTCTGGCATAGAATCCACCGGTCTGTCCGGCAAATGAATCTGCTCGGCGGGTATCTCCGCAAGCATCGTTACCGTATCCTTGCATACAGCTACCGCCAGATATTTCTCTCCGGTCCTTATTATTTGAATATACTTACTTGCAGTCAGACGATAAGTCTCCACTACCTCAACGTTCGTTCCGCCGGTTCTGCCGCCCTGGAAATTGGCAATCCATTTCGTGGCTGCCCAAGTAATTACCAACACAAACAAAAAAATCAAAAGTACCGTACAAAACTGCAGAAATGAGTTCATGCCGCTAGATACCGTAAGCAGCATCTTAGCCGACTACCTTTTTCACTGCTTCCAATACACGCTCCGCCTGGAAAGGCTTAACAATAAAGTCCTTTGCTCCAGCCTGAATGGATTCGATGACCATTGCCTGCTGTCCCATTGCGGAACACATAATAACAAGCGCGCCGGGATTTCCCTCTTTGATTTTCTTTAATGCCTGAATGCCGTCCATTTCCGGCATCGTAATATCCATAAGTACCAGATCGGGATGCAATTCATTATATTTTTCCACTGCCTTTGCCCCGTTCTCCGCCTCGCCGGCAACATTATATCCGTTTTTTGTAAGGATATCTTTGATCATCATACGCATAAATGCCGCATCATCGCAAATTAAAATATTTTTTGCCATCTTTTTTTCTCCTATTTCCTCTTTTATTTAATAATTTCAGTTACACGGATACCAAAACTTTCTTCAATGACTACTACTTCACCTTTTGCTACAAACTTACCGTTTACCAAAACATCTATCGGTTCTCCTGCAATCTTATCAAGTTCAATAATTGTACCTGGTGCAAAATCCAAAATCTCCGAAATGGATTTGCTCGTTCTCCCCAATTCCACCGTAACCTCTAACGGTACATCCATAATGAGCCCAATATTCTCATTGCTCTGTATCCCGCTGTAATCTGTTGAAAAATTCTGGAATTGTGCCGGCTGAATATTCATATTTGGCATTTGCATCTGCGGCATCGCCATCTGCATCTGCGGCACTCCCATCTGTGGCATCTGCATTTGCATATTTGGCATTCCCATTTGCTGCATCTGCTGCATTCCGCCCATTCCCATCTGAGACATATCCATCTGCGGCTGCATCATCGGCTGCTCCGGTACAGGAGCCGGCGTCGGAGCCGGTGCTGGCGTCGGAGCTGCTGCAGGTTCAGGTTCGCTAAGTCCCAACTGATTATTCATAAAAGCGTCATATAATCCCTTTGCAAAATCCAGAGGATATATTTGCATAACCGTACTGTCTACCAAATCCCCTATCTGCATCCGGAAGGATATCTTTACAAAAGTACCCTTTAAAAAGGTAGCAATGTCTTCACCTGACTCAAAATCATTCAGGTCAATCAAACTTGCATCCGGAGGGCTGATATCTATCATCTTGCCAAGCATTGTGGAAAGAGAGGTGGCTGCCGAACCCATCATCTGGTTCATAGCCTCTGAAATTGCGCTCAGATGCAGTTCTCCCAGTTCGCCTTCCGTATTTGTACCATCGCCGCCCATCATAAGATCGGTAATGATCTTTACATCATGTTCTTTTAATACAAGTATATTGGAGCCTTCCAGACCCGCCGTATATTTGATCTGAATAAATACACACGGCCTTTCATATGCATCCAATACTCCCGACCAATTTGCCAGGCTGACCGTCGGCGTCGTAATATCCACCTTACGGTTTACAAGGGAATACAACGTCGTGGCTGAAGATCCCATGCTGATATTCGCAACTTCGCCGATCGCATCCTTTTCCACATCAGAAAGTAAACTTTCATCTATTTCATTGGATTCGCCGTCCGGCGCAGCTTCCACATCATCATCGCTTTCATCCGTCAGATCTATTCCGTTCAATAATGCATTTATTTCATCTTGCGATAACATTCCGTCCATACTACTCCCCCTCTCTGATTACCGAGGTAACTCTTACAGCATATTTATCTTTGCTGGAACCCGGCAATGCGGTGAATTTTCTTAAATTTCCGACATAAATGTTCAGTTCACTATCTACACCCTTATCCAGCCGTATAATATCTCCTGGCTGTAAATTAACGAAGTCATTGACCGAAACACTGCTTTTCCCCAAAACAGCCTTAACAGGGATACTCACCCTTCTAATTAGTGACTCGATATATTCTTCGTAGTTTTCACTGCTCTTTGCCTGCATTGTCGAATACCAGAACTTAGTATTCAATTTATCTATAATATCTTCCAACGTAAAGAACGGAAGACATATATTCATAAGGCCCTCTATTTCACCTATCTTAACGTTCAAAGTAACGATCGCTATCATATCGCTGGGAGCTATCATCTGTGCAAACTGTGAATTGGTCTCAATCCTCTCCATCACCGGATTGATATCAAGCACATTTTTCCATGGCTCCCGCATCATCTGCATACATATTATGATCAATTTTTCCAAAATGGCCATTTCTATCTCGGAAAACTCCCTGTTTTTCTCTAATGGATTTCCCTGGCCTCCCAACATCCTGTCTATCATCGCAAACCCAAGATTGCAGGATACATCAATAATAATGTTCCCGGGCAAAGGACTAAAATTTATAATCCCCAAAATAACCGGATTGGAAAGCGCATTGGAAAACTCTGAAAAAGTAACCGTTTCCGAACTCGCCACACTGATTTGTATATTCTTTCTCAGATAAACCGCCAGATTGGTAGATACCAGTCTGCCATAATGTTCATATATAATTTCAAGAGTACGCAAATGTTCTTTGGAAAATTTTGCAGGACGTTTAAAATCATAATTTTTTACCTGTTTTTCTTTTTCCTGCTGCGTTTCATCCACTTCCAGCTCGCCCGTACTAAGCGCCGCGAGCAAACTATCTATTTCGCTTTGTGACAGTACCTCACCCACTCATGTCACCTCCTGCCTGTTTGTTTATCATGCGCAATGTGCATGTGCACTACGCAACTTGCGCCACGCAATTTACGTCACGTAATTTACGTTACGCAATACGTATATGTGCTACGCATGGGAGATTATTGGTATTTAATGTCACTAAAGGAAACGCGGAAGATAAATTGCGAATCATACATCGACTGGATACGTCTTAATATTTCAGCTTTTGCTTCCTCTTCACCGTTACCGCCCTTTAACTCTTCCAATTTATAGCTGCCGATTACATCAAAAATAATTTCCGACATCAAAGGCTTCTTTGCATCCAGATTTTCCACCGTACCAAAGGACTTGTACCCCTTATCCTTCATATTCATGGAAAGCGTCACTCCCAAGAGACACCAGTGTGTATTACCATCTGCATCCGGCTGCAGCTCAATCGTCAGATCCGTAATATTATATACATCCGTCTCTTCCATGGGAACCGTAATCACTTCACCGTCTTCCCCTCTCAATTCAAGCTTCAGCACCGAGGCAATATCCGTTACAAGCTGCGTTGTCTTTTTTGACGCACCGACTACACTGAACATCATAATGGATGTCAATACGATATTTACAATCAGCAATGCAAGTATCAATATAGCCAATATGTTTTTTTTCATGTGAAATTTCCTCCCACTCTTTTAATAGGAACTCAGCGAATTATAGATGCGAATCTCCACCCTTCTGTTCATCGCCCTACCCTCTGCCGTCGAATTATCCGCTATTGGCATATACTCTCCTCTTCCCGAGTGTTTCACCATCGACGGGTCGAGATTCGTATGATCTATCAGATAATTAAATACGGAAAGAGATCTGCCTCCGCTCAGCTCATCATTATTAGAATATTTTGCACCGGACATTGGTACATTGTCCGTATGCCCTTCTATTTCAATCGTACCTTCTGAATATCGTTCCAGCATTACGCCGATCTTATCCAGAACCGGTAAAGATTCTTCTTTCAAAACAGTGCTTCCCGAATCAAAAAGCAAGGAACCCTGCAATGTCAGCTGTACATATTGGGAAGTAATATCGATATCTATCACTCCATCCAGACTTTCTTCCTGAATAGACTCTTCCACCTTTTCTGCCAGTTCTTCCGATTCTTCTATCTTCGCCTGTTCTACCTGTGCTTCCGCTTCCGCCAATGTCTCAGGAACGATATCCCCGTCCGAAGCCTTTCCCGTGCTGTTCATATATTGATCCAGTTCGTTTAACTGGCTTACCCCATTACTTACAAGAATACCATCGCCAATCGCCGATGCCCCGGCGGTAAATATACTAAAACTTTGAGCAAAAGAAGCCGCCACCTGCTCGAATTTCTGTGCATCCACAGTTGACATGGAAAACAGCAAAACGAAGAAACACAACAGAAGATTCATCAGATCGGCAAATGTATTCATCCACGCCGCCGCTGGTTTTGGCGGATCTTCCTGCTTTTTTCTAGCCAACTTCTTCACCTCCGCCTTCTTCTTGCTGCGCCTGTCTATCCTTCGGTGACAAGAATGATTTCAATTTTTCTTCTATAACACGCGGATTTTCACCCGCCTGAATGGAAAGAAGTCCTTCAATCATAATTTCTTTAATCATAACTTCTTCCCCGTTATTTTCCTTTAATTTACTCGAAACTGGCGCACACAGCCAGTTTGCCAGCAAAGAACCATACAACGTAGTAATCAGCGCCACCGCCATATTCGGCCCGATTGCCGATGGGTCATCCATTTTATTCAACATATTAACCAGACCAACCAGCGTACCGATCATACCCCAGGCAGGTCCCATCGCACCGAGCGAATCCCAGAACCCGATCTTCGCCTTATGTCTGCCTTCCACACTGATCAGCTCTGTCTCCATAATGGCACGAACCAGTTCCGGATCCGTTCCGTCTACAATAAGTAATATACCCTTTTTCAGGAAATCATCATCCAAATCGGCTGCCGCTTCTTCCAGGGAAAGCAAGCCTTCCTTACGGGCAATATTGGACAATTCAATTATTTTCGTAATCATCTGCGGCGTATCTATCGTCGGCGTCTTAAAAATAAGCTTGATGCTCGCAAGCCCTTCTTTAAAATTTTTCAAAGAATAAGATGCCAGCATACAGAAAATAGATCCACCCAAAGTAATAAATATGGACGGAGGATCCACGAAATCACCAAACGCTCCAATACCACCGCTGGAAATAATACCAAATATAAACACAACTCCACATAACGCCAAACCTAAAACTGATGCTATATCCACGAATCTTCACCCACATTTCTGCGTCAATCCGCAAAAATATCCTTTCTATACGATTTTACTAGATTTTTCACTTCTTGTCTACTTTCTTTTACAATTATTTTGCGACCAGTAGTGAATGAAATGACCGTGTCGGGAGTCTCCTCCACTAATTCCATCAAATCCGGATTGATCAACACTTTGACCCCGTTTATCTTTGTTACCTCAACCATTTTATACTCTCCTCACTGCCGGGTTTCCCCCGCGAACCCGTTCCCCATGATTCACTGCCATTGGCAGACCCTTTTCCAAACAGAAGGGGAACTTTTTTATCAGTTCCCCATTCAGTTGTAGCCTTTACATTATATTACTAACGCTTCAGGTTTGTCAATTCCTCCAGCATCGTGTCGGAAACCGTAATGATACGGCTGTTTGCCTGGAAACCTCTCTGAGTAGTAATCATTTCCGTAAATTCCTGGGACAGATCCACGTTACTCATTTCCAATACGCCGGCCTGCATCTTGCCGCCTCCTGCGGTAATGTCCACGCCAGTTCCGTCAAAGTCTCCGGAGTTGTTGGTTGCCGTATAAAGGTTATCCCCCACTTTCTCCAAACCGGAGGGATTGGCAAATGCCGCCGTAGCAATCTGGCCGAGACATCTGCTCATGCCATTATCATAAGCAGCGGTAATCACACCCGACTGGTCGATGGCGATGGATATCATCTCGCCTTCTGCACGCCCAGCACCCAATCCGCTGCTCGTACCCTTCGCCGAACTGATCGTGCTGGAACCATTATTGTTTACGTTGGAGCAGGTGGAAAAATCCATATTAATGTCTTTGAATCGTTCGCCGTCTGCTCCCGCCAGACCAAGGGTAATCATACCCTGGCCATTTCCGCCGATGCTGACAAACTTACCGGTACCAGGATTAAACTCCAGGCTTGCGGCGTTATCCACGTTCTTTTTTGTTACAGTGATACTTCCGTCTGCATGAAATTGAATTTCTTTTACCGGACCGTCATCAATATCCAACCCATATAAGTCAAGCAATGTAGCCTTGTCAAATTGACCGCTTGGAACTGTAATTGCCTGGTCAATAGTAGGATTGGTAATAGTTACCGAACCATTCGCTCCCGGAATCTCCACACTGTCAATCTTCGCAGTCGCTACAATTCCCGTTTTAGGAGAATAATATCGCTTGGTTACGGTATCCGGTTCTAAAACATTCAAACCGCCGTCTTGATCAAATCGAACCTTCGTAATGCCGAGTGCCGCTGCATCATCTATACCATATACGTCTTTTAATGTTGCAGTATCTACCTTTGCAATATCCAGGTCTTCATTAAACTTCACAGCTGTCCCGACGGCTGCTCCTGCCCCATTGGCAAAGCTTACTTCTCCCGCGATTTTCGCCGTACCATTCTGCGGCGTATAAGGAATCGCTGTTTCCACTTCCATTATAGTGCCAAATGTTACTTTGTTAAACACATCATCCGGCAATGATGCCCCTGTGGAATCTTTAATATCATTCAGTCTTATATAATAACTTCCATTACTGCTTGTCGCATGTACGCTAAACTTCGCCGTATAGAGATATCCCGCATTATCATAGAACTCAAAGTTCATCATTCGTCCGCCGGTACTGTGTACATTCTTATCATTCCTGTCCACGATACCCGTTACCCTGGCTTCGCTTGTTGCTTCCGGATCGTATGTCATTACCTTGTCATTCATAATCTGAAGGGCTGTCACCGTATCCGGCCTTGGCGCTCCTGTTTCTTCGTCTACCGGCCATCCCATAACGGTGTACCCGGTACTTGTCATCGCCAGGTTTCCGGCCCCGTCAATGTAGAAAGAACCGTCCCGCGTAAACAGGTTTTCGCTTCCGTTGCTGACAACGAAGAAGTTATCCCCTGAAATCATAATATCAAAGGGATTATTCGTCGTCTGCGCGGAACCCTGCTGCGCGATCGCCGTGTTGATCGCACCGGTCGTAACACCGAGACCGATCTGTTTTGCGTTGATACCGCCTAATCCGGTTTCCGCATTGGCACCGGATGCCGACTGCGTAGTCTGGTACATTAAGTCGCGGAATGTAACGGATTGCGACTTATATCCTGTTGTGTTGACGTTGGCAATATTATTACCGATAACGTCCATCTTTGTCTGGTGTGTCCGAAGACCTGCCACACCAGAGAACAATGATCTCATCATAATTCATGACCTCCTAAATCATTACCATGCCGCCAAGCGGCCATGATGCGCCTCCTGCCCCTTCCGTCATTCCAGGGCTCCAGCCTCCTGTAAGGTCCGGCTACATAATAACAGCGCCATCAATATTGGTAAATATGTTTTCATCTGCTTCTGTCTGGTTCATCGCCGTCACTACCGTATGATTCGGTATATTTACGATAAAAGCCAGCTGATCCACGAGAACCAACGACTCGTTAATTCCTTTCGCGCCCGCTTTCATGGTACCTTCCTGCAAACGTTCCATCTGATTGTCCGTAAGCTCTATGTTCCGCTCCGCCAGACGGTTAGCCGCATGCTTGGAAAATCTCACTCCGGCAGTTTTTTCCGCGTTTTCCGCAGTCTTATTCAAAATATCCTGAAAGCTGAGACTCTCGCCCGCATCCGTGCTGATCTTCCCCTGCTTCGACTGTACAAAATATTTTGCCTGCAGCTGCTCTATGGAAAGGAACTGATTATTCTGAATCTTCATAACCGCCTCCTCCTTGAGAATTCCTTCTCCATTTTTTCTTTATTCGCCGGCTCCCAGTTCTTCCATATACTTTGTATACTCTTCCAGCTTATCCTTGTGCTCTTTGGATACCAGTTTCTTTTCGAAATCCGACATTCCCTTATACATCTCGTTCACTTTATCGATCTTTTCCTTATCCTCAATCGTCAGGTCTTCCTTTGCCGGAAGTTCATCCATCGCCGTCATGAAATCGCCGATCAGATCCTTCACCAGTTCATCCATTCTGTTAGAAGCCTTGTTCAAGCGCTCTACGAGAGCATTCGCCATAAAGGATTTTTCGTATTTCGACATACCGTCGTAAATTTCTTTCAGCTCATCAATATATTCTTTGTCGTCCAAAGTCAGATTCTCATAAGACGGCAGTTTTACGATCGCTGCTGCAAGGGTTTCTGCCTTATCATAAGCATCCAGATATTTCGTATCCGCCACTCCATATACATCATCCAGAGAATAAAGGTTTCCCTCGATCGATACATAAGCTTTGTTATTTTCATAAACCACATAGTCCACCATACCCTGAATCGTAGTAGTTCTTCCTGTACTGTCAGTCGTATTTACGCTGACTGTCTGGCCAACCAATGTAGATGCTCTGGACAACTCCAGCGTAGCGCTCATATTCTGCATCTGCTCAAGAGCGGAGAACTGCGCATACTGTGACACGAATTCCGTATTGGAAGTTGGCTCCAAAGGATCCTGGTATTTCATCTGAGCCACCAGAAGATTCAGGAAAGCTTCCTTATCCATAGTAGAACCGTTTTTCTTCGTATCTTTCGCCAACGAAGCCGCAGAATTACTTTCCACTACTTTTCCGTCTTTTATTTGTGCTATCGCTCCCATTACTTACTCCTTTCCATATGGCTATGCCATATCAATTTTATTTTCTTATTATGCTGTAAAACTTACGGTACTTCCTTCCATACCCATTATGGCCGGTTCCTCTTCTTCTGCCGCCGGTTCTTCTTCCATGACCGGTCCGTTCAGATTCACCTTCCGGTTTCCCTTTTTCTTACCGTCCTGCGCCTGCTGCTGTCCGTTCCCGTCGCCATTCAAATTCCTTTCAAAAGAATGGCTGGCCACAGTAACTTCCACTGCTTCCACCTTCAGCCCTTGTTCCTCAAAACTATTCTTCAACTGGACAATCTGGCTTTCGATTGCCGCCTTTACCGTTTCGTTCTGGGTCAAAAACTGTGCTGTGATCACGCCCGCCTTTGAGGTAATATTAATGTTTACCGTTCCCAGGCTGGCCGGATTTAACTGTAATTCCATCTGAGTCATATCCGCTTTTACCTGAACCCTCATATAATCCATGATCTGGTTCATGATATTCTGGGTATCCGCCGTATTCTGTGCCATGGCGTTTTCAAATACCGCTTCGCTCTTCACTGCACCGCCTTTGTTTAAAAGACTTTCCAGAAGCATGTTCCCGTGAGTCATTTCTTGTGCATTTTCTTTCTGGGAAGAACCTTCTTTTTTAGAGCCGTCTCCCTTTCCGGAATCCGCGGTTGTTTCTTCCTGCACCGCTTCCGGCTTAAGCCCGGTCACTTCCGTGCTTTCCGTCTGGCTGCTTCCGTCCACTTCCACACTGACTTTTACGGTTTCACCATTACGTTCTACTGTAACAGTATAGTCTTCTTGCCCTTCCGGTATCTGGGGTCTTTTTCCGTCCTCCGGCACAGTCTCGGGATTTTCTTCCATCTCCGGTACTTTTGCCTGTTCCAGTATAGCTTCCAACTCCTCGGGCGAAAGTTCCACTTTTTCCCCGATCTGATCAACGGCCTCCGAAACCATCGTCAATAAATTCTGTAAAGAATTGTAAAGACCTTCGTCCGTCATCAGCGCAAGCATATCTTCGCCTTCGATCGTCAGCACAAGTTCTGTCATGTTATCTGCATTCAACAGATCAGCCATTACAAATCCCAAAGCTTCCATTGCTGCTAAGACTTCTTCTTCAGATACACCAAGTTCCTCGGCTACCTTTCCAACCAGTTCTTCTCCTGCCTTCTGCGCCTCGTCCGCTACTTTTTCAGCTTTCACGTCTTCCTGCGTTCCAACCTGTTTCTGATCGGTCTTCTGCGGATTTCCGTTATCCAAACCCTTTTTGTCCGTATTCTGCACCTGGACTTTGGAACTTCCCTGCGTCTGTTTTTCGCTTTGAAGCACCATGTTCTGCTGCCCGGACGCCTTACTGAATGCTTCTGAAAAATTGCCGGACAAGTTATCCGGAAGATTTCCCTTACTTTTCGCCGACATAAAATTCATCAGCGGATCCATCCCCTTTACTGGTGAACTCGTCATTCCGTTTCCTCCTTTCTTCTGATAATATTTATATAAATGCGGGAAAACCGCACTTATACACTAATATTCAGGATCCATGATTTTTGTCAGCCTTGCCGCCACTTTGGCATCCATAGCCTCCAATATCTTGCCTCTGTCTTCCGCGCTCATCACGGAAAGGATCCTCGCCGCCAGCGCCAGGTTATCCGTCATTTCTTCAATAATCCCGGCAGCCGCTTTCGGCTTCATTTCAGAATATGCCTGAGCGTATTCTTTTACTTCGTTGCTCTCTTCGACCTGCTGTACTACCTGCTTATATAAATATTCCGCAGTCGCCGGGTCGATACTTTCATAATATTTTTTATAGGCTTCTTCCCCCGGTCCATTTTCTGCATAAATAACTTCTTCATAGAACTCCGTCTTAATTCTTTGGAACTCCACCTGATTATCTTCAAAAGTTTTCAGTCTCGCCACCTCTGCTCTCAGGCTTTCCAGCTCTTCAGAACTCTCGGCTCCCGATGATTGGGCTCTCTGCAATTCCAGCTCCAGCTCCGTAATATAATCCACTGCCTCTTTCAGATTGGTATAACCGCCGTAAGAATCGTCCTGCGCTTCCTCAACCACCATTTCTTCATTATTCGCAGTCGGAAGTATCTTGCTGATCACCGGCACATCTTTTAATACCGGCGTCAATACACCGGAACCGAATCCTCCCACATCCAGTTTAATCAGCAGACATAAAATAGCGATCCATACAACTACTATCAAAGCTGTCACAAGAAAAACGGGAACACCCCCGCCAATCTCGTCTTCTCCCAGTTCTTCCTCCTGCATGGCGATTTCTTTTGCTCTGCGCTTCGCTTCTTTTTTCTGTTCCTTTTTCTCTGCCTTCAGCCTTTTCTTTTCCTCGGCCAGCCTTTGCTTTTCGGACTTTGCATCTATATCCGTAATCACTTCTGTTCCTGCCATTTCCTTCACCTTCTTTTCTGTCCATAGGTATAGCTGACTAACTCATCCACTTCTTTGCTTTCCCGCGCATTCTCTTCCCTGATAAATACTTCAAAAGCATTTTCCCTCAGCTTCTCCTGAATCTTCCTCTCCTGCACCGCTTCCTGGAGTTTCTGCCGTTCCTCTTCCAGTTTTGCTTCCGCCTTTGATACCTGAATTCGTTGAAACGCGATATAATCGTCCATCTGCAGCAATGCATTCCGGTTATCCAAGATATCCTGGACATTCAGATTATCTTCCCTCAGCCGCCTTCCTTCTTCTTCATAGCCTTCCTTCCGGCGAAAGAGAAGATGAAGTTTATCCTCTTCTTCGTCCAAACGCTTTCGTGCGGCGGCAAATTCCATTTTTTGCTGTTCTTCCAGCTTTAGCTTCAGATTCAGTATATTCTGCATCCTATATATAAATTTTGCCATGAATCCCTCTAATCGTTAAAAAGCTCTTTCATCATGCTTACAGCCTCTTCAAAGCTAAATTTATCTTCTACCGCCTGCATCAGAAATGCATTGACAGCATCTATCTTTTCAATCGCATAATCGATATTCGGATTACTTCCGTTTTTATATGCGCCAATATTAATCAAATCCTCCGCCTCGCTATAGGTAGCAAGTACATTTTTCAATTTTCCGGCCGCCTGTTTATGCTCCCGCTCCGCAATCTGACTCATGCAGCGGGAAATACTCTGCAGGATATCGATCGCCGGATAGTGATTTCTGTGAGCCAGCTTCCGGCTTAACATCACATGGCCGTCCAATATGCTTCTCGCCGTATCCGTGATCGGCTCGTTAAAATCGTCCCCGTCCACCAGCACTGTATAAAGCCCTGTGATAGAGCCTGTCTTAGAACGCCCCGCCCTCTCCAGAAGCTTTGGCATCTCCGAATAAACGCTGGGAGGATATCCCCTGGATACCGGCGGTTCCCCGCTGGCCAGGCCGATTTCCCTCTGCGCCATAGAAAAACGGGTCAGTGAATCCATCATAAACAAAACATCTTTTCCCTGATCCCTAAAATACTCTGCAATTGCCGTCGCCGTTTTTGCCGCTTTATTCCTTTCCAAAGCCGGCTTATCGGAAGTAGCGACTACCACTACCGAACGCTTCATCCCTTCCGGCCCCAAGTCTCTTTCTATAAACTCACGAACTTCCCTGCCGCGCTCTCCGATCAGGGCAATGACATTCACATCCGCTTTTGTATTTCTGGCAAACATACCAAGCAATGTGGATTTCCCGACGCCTGAACCGGCGAAAATACCGATTCTCTGTCCTTTTCCTATCGTAATCAGCCCGTCTACCGCTTTTACTCCAAGGGGAAGTACATCTTCGATAATATCTCTGCTCATCGGATCCGGCGGCGGCGCTTCTACCGAGTAAACTTTTCCATTGACCGGAGCTGCGTCTCCCGTAGGCCGGCCAAGCCCATCCAAAGTCTGTCCCAACAGTTCCTCGCTCACTTGAATCGACAACGGAACTCCGGTGTTTTCCACCATGCTTCCAAAGCCGATGCCTTCTACCGCCTCATAAGGCATAAGCAGCGTTTTTTTGTCCCTGAATCCCACCACTTCTGCCATAACCGGTTTCATTTCTTCTTTTGCATCGGGATAAATCAAACAAATATCCCCCAGTTTTGCTTCCGGCCCCAAAGATTCTATGGTCAAACCTACAATATTGACCACCTTTCCCTTCATCTTATAAAAGGTACCTTCCGCCACTCTTTCATATTTTACAAAATTAACTGATGCTCTCAATGTCAGTCCACCCTATATGATAATAGCCTTAACTTCTGTGTCAGTTCTTCCAGCTGCGTACCGAGTCCGCAGTCAAAAATCCCCCCGTCTGTTTCAATGATACAATCATTCGGCCCAAGAGTCATATCTTCTACCAGTTCCACCGAAGCATTCGCTGATACGGAAGAAAGCAGCGTTTCGTTCTTTTTCATGTTTACGTAAGGATAATCCTCTTTGGAAACATGAATGAGATAATTGCTGTTCCCTTCAATCTTATGCATCGTGGATGCAATCAGATGCATGATAATATCATGCTCTTTCTGTAAATCGATCTGAAAAACTTTTTCATAAATATCCGTCAATGTTTCTACAAACTTAGGTTCCAAACTGCGTACCAACTCCTGGTACTCATCCTCCAGCCGTTTCTGCTCATTTACAAGCTGCTGTTTCTGCCGTTCCACCTGCTCTATCGCTTCATGATAGCCTTCGTCATATCCTTGCGCCCTGGCTTCTTCATATGTACTCTGGCGCAGGTTTTCAATTTCCATCTGTGCCTCCACAAGCGCACCCGACTTAATGCTGTCCGCTTCTTTACGCGCAGAAGCCAATATCTCCTGCGCCTGTGCGGAAATCAGCGACAAGGCCTCTCCTGAATCTTGAAACGGCTCAAATGTTTCTCCCTGTTCCTGGGGCTGGTCAAAAATATTTTCATCTCCCGATCCGTTTTCCAATTCGCCAAGCAAAGCATCCACTTCATCTGGATCCAAACCGCTGGAAAATCCGTCCAGCGGATCTTCTCCCCTGCTTCCATCGAGTCTTTCGTCCTTCATCATCTGAGATCCTAAAGAATCAATCTTTTTCGCTATTTTTTCATTATTATCGATAAGAAGCATATCATCGGACTGAAGATTCACCTGATGAAATTTATATATATTGTTATAACTGTTATAACTGTTATTATTGTTATTATAATTATACAACAATCTCATCACCTCCGCCTCTGGAAATAACAATTTCAGCGGAATCTTCCAGTTTCCTAATAATATTAACAATCTTCTGCTGCGCTTCTTCCACATCCTTCATACGGACAGGACCCATAAATTCCATATCTTCTTTGATCATTACGGCCAAACGTTTGGACATATTGTTGAAAATTGCATTCTGCACCTGCTCGTTGGAGCCTTTAAGGGCAATCGCCAAGTCATTATTATCCACATCTCTAAGAACCCTCTGTATCGCCCTGTCATCAAGCAGCAGGATATCTTCGAATACGAACATCTTTTTCCTGATTTCGTCTGCCAATTCCGGTTCTTCGATTTCCAGAGTTTCCATAATATGTTTTTCCGTACCTCTGTCTACCGTATTCAAAATCTCTACCACTGCATCTACACCACCAATAATAGTGTAGTCCTGATTTACTAAAGTTGACAGCTTTGATTCCAATACTTTCTCCACCTCTTTGATAACATCCGGACTCGTTCTGTCCATCACTGCAATACGCTTTGCCACATCTGCCTGACGTTCCGGCGGAAGAGCGGAAAGGATCATCGACGACTGTGCCGGAGACAAATATGACATTATAAGCGCGATCGTCTGCGGATGTTCATCCTGAATAAAGTTCAAAAGCTGGGATGCATCCGTTTTCCTTACAAATTCGAAAGGTTTTACCTGGAGCGATGCCGTCAGCTTGCTGATTACATCCATCGCCTTGTCCGAACCGAGCGCCTTTTCCAGCAATTCCTTCGCATAGCCGATACCGCCTTCTGCGATATATTGCTGTGCCAAACATACCTGATAAAATTCTTCTATAATTTCTTCCTTTAACTGCGGTGTAACGCTTCTTGTATTCGCGATCTCCAACGTCAGTTCTTCAATTTCGTCTTCTTTTAAATGTTTAAAGATCAAAGCCGATCGCTCCGGCCCCAAAGCAATTAAAAGAATCGCCGCCTTTTGCAGACCTGTAATCTTCTCATCTGTGGCTCTGGCCATTATCTTCTACCCCCAGTCCTCATTGAGCCAGTTTCTCAGCAGACTGGCAGCCGCTTCGGGATTTTCATCCACAAATTTATCGATCAGCTTCCTGGTCTCGGATTGATCGTCAAAAACAATATCTTCCTTGTCATCAGGAACCGATTGAAGCAGGGATTCCACCGACAGCTCTTCGTCCTGCGCTTCTTCTTTCTCTCCGCGCATGCTTCTGAATATAACGAATCCAAGCAAGGCCAGTATCACCACAATCAAAGCAACCTGTACGACATCCGCAGCGGATATGTTAAGACCTTCCCGGTCAAAAAACACATTTTCCCGGTATGCCAGGATTGTAATACTATCTGTACTGATTCCCGTCGCATTTGCAACGACGCTGTACAAATCCTGATCCACATCTATCTTGGTTCTTCCCTGGTTCGATGCCTTGTACTCATCCCACGTAATACCGTCAAGAAGCCCTTGGCTGCTGGCATCCTCTTCCCTCACCACATTATAATCAATCGCAGTAATGGAAATAGAAGATTCACTGTAGACGATCAGACCAGCCGGAATGCTTTTATTTGTAATCGTTTCATTCGGTACGTAATCTCTGGACTGCTCGCTCACTGTTTCATTGCTGTCCGCCGAATTCTGAAACTGATACGTAGTGTTGTTTTCCGTATTGGAGTCCGTTCCCGGAGGGCCTCCGCTGGAATTCGTACTTTCCGAACTGAAAATATCCTCATGGCTCAACAACCCTTGTGATTGCCCGTCTGCCGGCGTGTACTGGTGTTCCGTTGATTCCGTTGAGGAAAAGTCCAACGACAAATTGCTTGCAACCTCCACATTGTCAAACTCATTGGTTCCAAGCAAAACTCTCTTCACTTCATTTTTTACAAGATTCTCAGCCTGTGCTTTTACGTTGAGCTGGGAAGTAGCCACTCCTAACATTGTATAATTCTCGTCTCCGGAAAAGAGCATATTCCCTTCCGCATCCATAATTACAATATTGTTTGTCGTCTTATTGCCGATCGCCGTAGCTATCGCTCTGGCCAGATATGCCGCATTATCGCTTGTAAACTCGCCGTCCAGTTCCAATACCACACTGGCAAAAGACTCTTCTTCCGAAGCGATAAGCGTTCCGTCATTCTCAGCAATAGAAAGTTCTACCCTCGCGCTCTTAACCGCGGAAAACATGCCGATAAACTGTTTTTCCAGTTTGTTTTCCATGTAAAGCTGATATTTTTTCTGTTTATCCGACTCGGTTGTGCCGAAGCCTCCATCCGTCACCTTATCAATGCTATATGTATCGGAACGGATATCATTCGCTCCCAGAAGAAGTTCGGCATTCGACACCTCTCTTTCCAGCACCTTCACTTGCAGCCCGTCGCTGGATACCGTGTGGGTGATCCCCTCTCCCTCCAGTAATTCCACCACCTGCGACGCCTGTTTCGTCGTTTCGCATTGTATCAGGGATACGTATTGCGGCCTGGTAAGCACCGTCGCAATAATTACAATCGTCAATACAATGCCCGCAGCAGCAGAAACAATTATCGTTTTTTGTTTTGCTGTAAATCTATTCCACCATTCAAGAACTTTGTTCAAAAGCCCTTTCAATCTATCTGCCATCGTTAAGTCTCCTTATCTGATTTTCTTTATCAGATTTTTTTAGATTTGTATCTGCATAAGTTCTTTATATGCTTCCAGCAATTTATCGCGAACCGCGACGGTATACTGCAACGCCGTTGCGGCCTTGTTCATTGCAACAGATAACTCATGGGTGCTGTTCGTCTCTCCCAGCGCCCACCTGATTTCCTCATTTTCCATATCTGACAGATAACTATTAGTGGTATTTATATTCTCTACTGCTTTTTTGAAAACACTATCAAAAGACAAATCTGGTTTTTCCAGTACTTTCTTTCCAATCGGACTATTTTCAGCCGCCTGTCTGACCGCCGGCGACCCTATGCTGTAAAGTGATGAAATATCCATATTTCCCTCCATTTTAAGACCCTTTTACTTATTTATTATTATGCCTTTCCGATTTCTAATCCTTTCATTGCCATCGCCTTGCTGGCATTAAAGGCGGTAGAGTTCGCTTCATACGCCCTGCTGGCGTCTATCATATTCGTCATCTCCGTAATGATATTCACATTAGGATACATCACATATCCATTCTCATCCGCATCCGGATGCGACGGATCGTATACCATTGTCAGATCTGTCTGCATATCTTCATGTACCCCGTCTACCTTTACACCGTCTCCTGAATATTTATCCCTTGACGACCTCAGCACACGGCTGAACGGCGTATGGGAATTTTTTTCCGCAAAAGTAACTACCTTTCTTCGATAAGGCGTTCCGTCCGCAGTACGCGTCGTATTCGCATTGGCGATATTCTGTGAAATAATATCCATACGGTATCTCTGTGCCGTCAAACCGGATGAATTAATATTAAACGATGAAAAAATACTCATATACCCTTCTCCTCACTTTTATTTCATAACCATCTGAAGATTTTTAAATTCCTGATTCAAACATTCCGTCAACCCGTTATACTTCAACTGATTCGCCGCCAATGTTACGTTTTCCGTTTCAATATCCACATTATTGCCATCCATACGGTACGAATAGTTAGCCGAATCCGTATAGGTGCGGGGTTTGAGCCGGTTCATCTTCAAATCAGCCACCTTCGCATCCATCGACTTATATCTGGAATGCCTCAATGCCTTGGACAGTTCATCCTCAAAAGCAATATCCTGCCTTTTATAGCCGGGCGTAGTAGCGTTCGCTATATTATTGGCAATAACATCATTACGAATCCAAGCCGCATCAGCCGTTTTCTGCAGTACATTAATATAATCAAACACACTCGTATTAAACATTATACTCTCCTTTTTACAACAGTCTATTTAAAAATATTACTGACCATTCTCTTCTATTATAAATAATTTATAAAAAAAGACAAGATTTTTTTTATAATAAAAAAGGATTTATGACTAATTTCCTAAATCCTTTTATACTCAGACAGCATCCATGCCATCTATTTATTTCTATTTTCTTCCTTTAGCTTTTGAATTTCATCAAACACTGCATCGTTTAAAACTTTGATATATGTTCCCTTCATTCCTGAAGAACGGGATTCGATCACTCCCGCGCTTTCAAACTTCCTCAGCGCATTTACAATCACCGAACGGGTAATTCCAACCCTGTCCGCAATCTTGCTCGCCACCAGAATTCCTTCCATCCCCCCCAGTTCATCAAAGATATGGGTGATCGCTTCCAGCTCCGAAAAGGACAAGGTGCTTACCGCAGAACGTACCACCGACAGTTTTCTGCTTTCCTCCGCGCTTTCCTCATTCACCGCGCGCAGCATCTCGAGTCCCACCACCGTAGTTCCGTATTCGCAAAGGATAATATCGTCTATATCATATTGTTGGTCGCATTTATAAATGAAAAGCGTTCCCAGCCGTTCACCCGCTATTTCGATAGGAGTAATGATCGCCTGGAACTTCCTCACATCCGTACTTTCAAAACCAAGAGTTTCCAAGTTCACGTTTTCTTTTGTGGACAGCACGGCAAGCATTCGTTCATTCAGCATGGCATCAATAAAGCCGCCCACCTTTTCCGCAATCAGTTCATTAATCGAATCGACTCCCGATGCGGCTCCTACCCCGAGTACCTTTCCCTTTTTGCTGATCACAAGCACGTTGGAGGATAAAATCTCACATAAAACATTGCAAATATCGTTAAAAACCACTTTGCTTGAACTGTTATTATGCAGCAACTTCCCTATCTTGCGCGTTTTATCCAACAACTGTACACTACTCATGAGCTTACCTCCGCGTTCCCCTTCTGCATTGCCTGTTTTTTTATTGTAACATAATATTTTCTCAATATCAACGATATCAGGGCGAATTTTTTTTAAATTCAATTATTTTCCAAACAATTTCAGACTTTAATATGTTTTTTCCTAAAATTGTTAATGGCTGACTTTTTCCATTACCTGGCCGCAGTTTTCATTGGAACATACCAGTTTTGCCCCTTTTTCCAACATAATAGAGCCGCATTGCGGGCAATTCTGACCGGAAGGCTTCTGCCAGACCATAAAGCCGCATTCCGGATTATCGATACACCCATAGTATTTCCTCCCCTTTTTCGTCTTTTTCAGAACAATATCTTTTCCGCATAACGGACAGGCAATTCCTATTTTTTCAAAATAGGGCTTCGTATTCCGGCAC
The DNA here is from genome assembly GCA_000403275.2 of Lachnospiraceae bacterium 28-4. Lineage (GTDB taxonomy): Bacteria > Bacillota > Clostridia > Lachnospirales > Lachnospiraceae > Kineothrix. The sequence goes on along the minus strand of KE159598.1, from coordinate 691,627 downwards.
TCCGGAAATCCGGGGCAGGCAAGAAATCTTCCATGAGGCCCATATTTGATCACCATCTGTCTGCCGCAGATATCGCATACCTCATCGGATAATTCATCCGCTATTTTCACATGCTCCAGCTCTTTTTCCGCATTCTGCACAGCCTCATCCAGATCCGGATAGAAATTGGAAATCACAGTTTTCCAGTTTACCGTTCCTTCCTCCACTCCATCCAGAAGGGCCTCCATGTTCGCTGTAAAATTCACGTCCACGATACTCGGAAACGCTTCTTTCATCATATGATTGACGACTTCTCCAAGTTCCGTTACATAAAGATTTTTATTTTCTTTTGCCACATACCGTCTTGCCAGTATCGTCGTTATTGTAGGCGCATAGGTACTCGGACGCCCAATGCCCAGTTCTTCCAAGGCTCTTACGAGGGAAGCTTCCGTATAATGAGGTGCCGGCTGGGTAAAGTGCTGCTTGCTGTCAAAGCTCTCAAATTGAAGCTCCGTCCCTTTATCGATCCCCTTCACCAGCATATTTCCCTCTTCCTTTTCCTCTTCCTGCGTATATACGCTCATAAAACCGTCAAACAGCATCTTTGAGGCGGATACCGCAAAGCGGTGGCGTCCGCTGTCTATTTTTACCGACGTGGTTTCATACTTCGCAGGATTCATCCGGCTTGCCACAAATCTTTTCCATATCAGCTGGTATAGTCTGAACTGCTCTCTGGAAAGGGATTCCTTCATTTGGAGCGGAGTCCTGGCAATATCCGTAGGCCGGATGGCCTCATGGGCATCCTGTATCTTTTTATCTGTTTTTCTTTCATTTGCCGATAGTGCCGCATATTCTTCTCCATATGCTCCGACGATATATTCCCTGGCAGATTTCTCTGCCTCCTCCGATACTCTGGTGGAATCGGTACGAAGGTAAGTAATAATACCTACGGTTCCATTCCCTTTAATATCAATTCCTTCATATAATTGCTGAGCGATACGCATTGTTTTCTGCGTGGAAAAATTCAGCACCTTGCTCGCTTCCTGTTGTAAAGTCGAGGTCGTAAACGGAAGCGGCGGTTTCTTTGTCCGCTCTCCCTTTTTCACCTCTGACACCATATAGCTGCCGCCCTTCAGCTCCTCTATAATTGTATCCAGTTCCTGCCCGGAAGAAATATTTGCCTTTCCTTCTTTCGTCCCATAATATTTGGCCACGAGAGGCTTCTTTTCACCAGGAACGCGAAGAAGCGCATCCAACGTCCAATATTCTTCCGGGATAAACTCATTGATTTCCTCTTCCCTGTCACAAATAATGCGCAGCGCCACGGACTGCACCCTTCCTGCGCTTAACCCCCTCTTTACCTTTGCCCAAAGCAACGGTGAAATGCGGTACCCTACCATACGGTCAAGCATCCTTCTCGCCTGCTGTGCATCCACCAGATCCATATTGATTTCCCGGGCATTTTTCAACGACTCTTTTACCGCATTCTTTGTAATCTCATTAAATGTAATACGATATACTTTTTTCCCTTCCAGCTTCAAGGCTTTTAACAAATGCCAGGAAATCGCTTCCCCTTCTCGGTCAGGGTCTGTCGCCAAATATATTTTTTCCGCCTTCTTTACTTCTTTCCGAAGATTGGCAAGGATATCCCCCTTTCCCCGGATGGTAATATATTTCGGCTCATAACCATGTTCGATATCCACTCCTAACTGACTCTTCGGCAGATCCCTTACATGCCCGTTACTGGCTGCCACTTCATAATTAGTTCCCAAAAACTTTTTAATTGTCTTTACTTTTGCGGGGGATTCCACAATTACCAGATACTTTGCCATAAATACCCTCCATGCCTTCCGTTCCTATTTATTCAGCAGCGCGTTTTACAAAATAAAAGAACCGCAGCGTTTATCAATTTTGCATTCAACCTGCATCACTATACAATAATTTTTTATCAGTTGCAAGTCATATTATGAAAAATTCATATTTATTGTGCATAGAAATTAGCGCGCTATAGAATTTTTCTAATTTTTTATATTTTCTTAATGAATTGTCCGGCAGTCAGGCGGTCAGCTTTTCCTTCCATACAAAGCTTTGACAAAGTGCGCACCAAAAGCCTGTAATCCATCCGCGTCTCCCTCATTAGGCAGTCAATGTCCCTGGGATAAAAATCCAAAGCAGCCAAAACCTTCCTTGAGACTTGATCCTCTTCATCCTGCGGAGGATTTTTAACACTCTGCCCAAAAAAGCTGTCTGCATTTTCAGCTTTCCCCTTTATTCCAACCGACAGACCGGCCTCTTCCAGCATATCCTTTACCGAAGTAAAAAGGCCCGCGCCCTGTTTTAACATCTGATGGCAGCCCTGGCTTAGATCATCCGTAATGCGCCCAGGGACAACATATACGTCTTTCCCCTGTTCCAACGCCATATCCGCCGTAATCAATGTACCGCTTCTGTGCCTTGCTTCTATAATCAATACCAGATCGGCAAGGCCGCTGATAATACGGTTTCGGCGCGGAAAAAGCAGCGGAGACGGAGAGGTGCCGGGAGGGTATTCCGAGATTACCGCGCCGCTTGTTTTTGCCCCCACATAAATAGAACGGTTTTCGGAAGGATAGCATATATCGGTGCCGCTTCCAAGAATCGCATATATTTTTCCTCCTGCCTCCAGCGCCGCCCTCTGGCTGATGCCGTCAATTCCTCTTGCCATACCGCTGATTATGTGAATTCCAGCCGCCGCCAGCTCTTTTCCGCATAATTCCGCCATGAATTGCCCATAGCCGGAACACTGCCTTGAACCGATAACCGCAACCGAAGGAATCCCCTCCTCCGGCAGTTCCCCTTCCACATAAATTCCATAAGGGCTGTCCGGGATATTTCTCAAACGGCTGGGATAGCGGGGATGATATAAGGAATAAAACCGGATGCCCTTCTCTTCCATTTCCCGGTATCTTTCTAAAGCATCCCCCCGCTTCCTGGCTTCCTCCAACGCAGCCGCCTTTCTGGCAGAAATGATTTTCTCCGTCTCCGATGCGGTCATTTCATATACTTCTTTGGGCGAACCGGCATATTGTATCAATTTTTCCATAGTGCGGCTTCCAATTCCGTCCACACCCGCCATCCAATGGATATACGGCTGTTGCTGCTCCCAACGATCCTTTGCCGCCTCTCTCCATTCCCTGTCCCCTTGGGCATTTTTCTCCTGCCCATTTTCCTTTTGCCCATTATTTTTCCTGTTTTGATCTTTCAATATTCCTCCTCGCTTCTCCTGTCTTATATTCCAGCGCTTCTTCTATATGAATTCCTTTCACATCCCCGCTCCCATCCAGATCCGCAATTGTGCGCGCTGTCTTCAGGATGCGGCAGTAAGATCTGGCACTCATCCCCAGCATGGTGAAGGCCTTCTCCATAAGATGTTCCTCTTTTTTTCCCAGCCTGCAATAATCTTTCAAATCGGCCTGGGGCAGCAGGGCATTAAACCGGTAGGGCTTGTCCCTGTACCGCTCCTCCTGCATCTTTCTTGCCGCCAGAACCCGTTCCCGTATGCGCCCGCTCGTTTCTTCTTCCTTTTTCTCCGATAACTGTTTTGCCGTAACTCCCGATACTCCGACACATAAATCAATCCGATCCAGCACCGGCCCGGAAATATGCCCCTGGTATCTTTTGATTTTCGACAGGGAACATGTACATTTTCCCAAATCGGGATAATAACCGCAAGGGCATGGATTCATCGCCGCCACCAGCATAAAGTCCGCCGGAAATGTATAGTCTCCCCCCAAACGGACAATACGTATCTCTTTTTCCTCCAATGGCTGCCGGAGCATATCGATCACGCTCGTTTTAAATTCCGGCAATTCATCCATAAATAATACGCCTTTATGGGCAAGGCTTATCATACCGGGCTTTGCCGAATTTCCCCCGCCCGCCAGCGCCTGAGCCGTTATCGTATGATGGGGATTCATAAAAGGGCGCTGCCTGATCAGAGACGGGCCATTGGACAGAAGTCCTGCAATACTGTAGAGAGAAGATACTTCCAGGCTTTCCTCCTCTGTCAGCGGCGGCAGGATGCCCGGAATTCTTTTGGCTATCATAGTTTTTCCTGAACCGGGCGGCCCCGTCAAAAGCAGATTATGGAACCCGGCAGCCGCAATTTCCGCCGCTCTCTTTGCCGCTGCCTGTCCTTTGATTTCTGAAAAATCCGGTATTTTCTCCCTGTCCGCTTTGCTCTTCCGCCCGTCCGGCGGCACTGCTTCCTTCGGTTCTTCGCGGTTCTTACCCCATTTCAGATATTCCATGGCACCGTTTATATCCGGTATTCCTATAATTTCCACCCCTTCGATCAGCCTTCCTTCCTCATAATTCCCCGCCGGAAGCAGACAACGCCCATATCCTTCTTCTTTTGCCTTTTTTACCAAAGGCAGTACGCCTCTTACCGGATTGACTCGTCCGCTCAATCCAAGCTCTCCTATGACCAGCATCCCTTCCGTACTGTCCCCGGGCAAATGCCCAAGGGCTTTCAGAATGCCCACCGCGATCGGCAGATCAAAAGCCGTCCCTTCTTTCCGCATGCCCGCCGGAGATAAATTGACCGTAATGCGCATAGGCGGCAAGACAATTCCCGTATTTTTCAGCGCAACCCTCACACGTTCCCCCGCTTCCTTCACCTCCCCGCTCAAATAGCCCACCAGCATAAACCCGGGCAGACCATGGGCAATATCTACCTCCACGTGGATAAAAACAGGTTCCACGCCAGAGATCATTGCCGATGTAATTGTACTGAACATGACCATCCTCCTAATTTTGGTTCTGATTTTCCGTTTTGTTTTTGTGAAAAATATCGGGAGAATTCCCGTTGAAATGATAGATTTCCATACGGCCGGACGAATGCCGGCCGTAATTGGAAATATAATTGGCGATTGCTTATTCTGTCATTTTATCCGCTGTTTCGTCCGTTGTTTCTTCGCTCTCCTCTTCCCTATCGAAGTCTTCCGGATCAAACTTTTTCAATTCATATGCTTCTGCTGCCGCACCTTCCTGCGCTTCTTCCTGAGCGATTCCTATATGCATCTCCGCTTCTTTTGGTACCGGCACATGGAAACCATTGTCGATCAGCGTCTGAGTATCGATCACATAACGGTTATCCATTGTTTTCATAATATCCGTAATTTCTATATCTTTATAATTTTTATCTTCCAAATCAATAATATTATTGTCCTTAAATCCTAATACCATGGGCCTTAATACATTATCCTCATTATTTCGAATAACAATGGCCTTTTCCCTCGTACTCAATTCCACGCTGACTCCTGGTATCAGAATATTGATGGACTGAACAAGCGCATCCACAATGGCGGGATCATATATCTGCGAACGATCCAGCAGATACCTGAGCGTCACTACTTCGGACTCCGGCGGCAGATTCAGCCGCATCGCTGTCATCGTATCGTAAGTCTCAGCCACCATCAGAACCTTGGCTCCCAGGGAGAGTTTTCCACGGATATCCTCTGCGCCTTTTAAGGCCTTGTTCATCTGAACGCACAACCTCTTCACGGAAGGTTCTCCGTAAAATATATTGCCGATCAGTTCATAACCGGCCTGTTCATAAGTGGCGACTAATTCCAGTTCATCTTCATTCCAATTATCTTTTTTTGCCACAGCGGGCGGTATGGACATCTTCCCGACATCATGAACCAGCGCTGCGGTAATAATATTCATCTGGTCTTCCCTTTTTATGTTCAGAACATGGGACATCATGGCGGCCAGAATAGCCACATTTAACGAGTGTTTATATATGTAATCTTCTCTGCTGCGCAGATTCTGGATAAAATTGATCTTATTGTCCTTGCTTCCATATCTGTGCATAATATTATTCACAATCACATGGAGCTTATTGCCTTTCTTTTTATCCTGCTTTATCTTATTCAACTCTTCCCTCAGAGCAAATACCGTCATAGTTTGAAAGCGCTCGAATAAAATGTCTTCCTGAGTCATCGGAGGTACCGGCTCCGCAGGCTCCAATATAAACAGCCCCAGCAAACCAAACGTCTTTATACTCTGGATACCCTGTACCGTAAGTTTGGAGTTACGTTCATAAAGCAAAACCCCGTCTTTGTTGTAGATCGGCCTCGCCAGTCTCATTCCTTGTTTTAATCTGTCCGTTTTGACAAAAAGCATATTGCTCCTCCCTTATCTGTCGTCCTTACTCTTTTTCAAACCCTTTTCTTAACTTGTTCAGCGCCCTTTTTTCTATTCGCGATACATAACTGCGGGATATCCCAAGTTTTTCCCCTATTTCCCTCTGCGTAACTTCCTTCCCTGTGGCAAGCCCATACCGCAAAAAAATAATTTCTTTCTCCCTTTCCTCCAGATTCTGCAAAATCTTCCCAAGTTTTTTTAAATTAACGGCAAACTCCATCCTGCCTATCACATCAACCTGTTCCGACTCTATAATATCCAGCAGGTTGATCTCGTTGCCCTCCTTGTCTGTGCCGATCGGTTCATAGAGCGATACTTCTTTCGAAGTCTTCTTTTTGGAACGCAGCAACATCAGCAATTCATTGTCTATGCATCTGGATGCATAGGTACTCAGCTTGCCCTTGCTGGAGTCAAAAGAAGAAACCGCTTTAATAAGCCCTATAGTTCCTATCGATATCAGATCCTCCATTTCCTCGTCCACGTTCTGGTATTTCTTGGCAATGTGGGCAACCAGGCGTAAGTTGCGTTCAATAAGAATCTCCCTTGCTTCCTTGGCTTTTTCACTGCCTCCTTTTTGCAGCATCTGAATATAACGGGCTTCTTCTTCTGCGGTTAAAGGTTTCTGAAAGGTTTTCAAAAGGCGCCCCCAAAGTCAATTTATTATATTCTATGACTTTGCTGTCTTTCTAGTGCCTTTCCCAATCAACGAATCTATTTATATATATTATACAAATTTTATCCCAAAATAGCAATATTTTTGGAATAATTTTCTTATAAACTTTTACTTTACCAGAAATTCTTCATATTTTCCTATGTCGGCCCGATGGCAATTTACTTTCAAGCGGATTCCGTTTTCCATATATTCCTGTTCCAGCACCTGCGCATGATCCATAAAATAAGCCGTCTCCCCTCCCCTGTTATAAGGAAACAAAAATTCCGTCTGCACATAATCGGCATATACTTTTTCCACAATCATCTGCGCAAGCTCTTCCAATCCCTGGGACGTTCTGGCTGACATATAGATTTTATCATTCATAACCCTTGGAATTTGTTCCATATCGCAAAGATCCGCTTTATTATAAACATAAATAACCGGAATATCCGCTGCACCAATTTCCAGAAGCGTTTTTTCCGTCACTTTGATCTGCTGCTGATATTCCTGGTCGGAATAATCGACGACATAAAGAAGCAGATCCGCGTTCTTCACCTCTTCCAGCGTGGAACGGAATGCCTTGACCAGCCCATGCGGAAGTTTATGGATAAATCCTACCGTATCGGCCAATAGTATCTCCCGCCGGTTTCCCATATCGATATTTCTTACTGTTGTGTCCAATGTGGCAAAAAGCATGTCCTTTTCCAGAACTTTCTTTTCTTCATCCTGCATATATCTATCGATCATGGCGTTCATCAAAGTGGATTTTCCGGCATTCGTATATCCTACCAAAGAAACTTTCGGTATCCTTGACCCCGCCCTCCGTTTGCTCTGGTTCTCGCGTTCTTTCTCCACTTCTTCCAGTTCGCGGCGCAGCTGGGCCAGCCTTTTTTCTATCTTCCGCCTGTCCAGCTCCAGTTTCTTTTCCCCGGCTCCCTTACTGCTCATGCTTCCGCTGGCTCCGCCCTGTCTCGTCAACGCGTCATGCATGCCGACAAGCCGGGACATCAAATATTGAAGCCTCGCCGTTTCCACCTGAAGCTTTGCCTCCCTTGTCCTGGCCCTATTGGAAAAAATATCAAGAATCACCGCTGTCCGGTCCATCACCGGCTTTCCCGTCTCTTTTTGCAAATTCCGCAACTGGGAAGGCGTCAGCGAATTGTCGAACAGAATAATATCGGCTTCCAGTGCTTCCGCATATTCCCTTACTTCCTGCACTTTTCCTGTGCCTATATAAAATGCCTTGTTGATACTGTCCATCTTTTGCGTTACCGTTCCCTCCACCGACATACCGCAAGCCCTTGCCAGTTCTCCCAGTTCTTCCATGGAACGTTCAAAATTCTCATCTTCTCCGGTATCCGCTCCTACTAAAATTGCTTTTTCCTTTTCTTCCATATTAAATAACTATGCCTTTCTCTTCATACGATTTCATTAATAAAAACACGGCAAAGCCGCCGGATTCCTCTCAATTTGCATATGGTCGCCTCTCTGTCCTCCTTATCGGAAAAACGAAAGCTCTCTTCTGCTTCTTTATATCCGAATACCCATGCGGTAAGCTGCTCAATTCCCGCCTCACATTCATATCCCGGCTGCTTGCCTCCGTCCAAAACACCTTTTTCTTCCTTATTTATAAAAGCCTCGCCAACAGTTACGCGGCATTTCCAAATCCCTTCGTTTTCCGGGAAAATAGGATCTTTTATTAACATAGACCAGAAAATCTCTTCCTTTTTCGCGCGCATCAAAGAAAGCATGGATTTTACGTCCACAATCCTTCCCATAATTGCCGGTTCTTTCTTTCCTGAATTATATATGCTCCATTCCCCGTCCCCTTTTGGCAGCACAGCCTCTAAGATTTCCCCTTTGCCCTCTTCTTCCGTATAAAAAAAATAACCTTCCGCCTCTTTGCCGGTACCAGCCCTGAAACAAATTCCCCCGTTCTGAACCCGCAGTTCTTTTTCCATTCCCCGATAGTACAAACTGTCCCTTCGGATAAAAACATCACAATCTTCTTTGAGAAAAGAAGAAGCGCAGTCCGACAAAATATGGAATTCCTCTTCTGTCAGGGACCGGATCTCCGGGGAGTTATTTTCTGCTCTCATCCGGTAAATCCCTCGGTCATAAATATATGTGAACTGGTAGGGCATATAAATCCGGGGATCTGCGGGCATCAGAAAAACAAACGGCTGACCTTTGGCTCTTATAAAAGCAAGCGCTTCCTTTAAAAGCCTGTCCATATAACCTCTGTGGCGGTATTCTTTTTTTGTAGCCACCCCTACTATATAATTGATCTCCCGGCATACGAATTGCTTCCCTGCCCGAAGCATCACCGGATAAGGGGACAAATAGAGCATCGCAACATATTCCTGTCCGTTTTTCAATGCAAAAGCATGGTTGCGCACCGCTTTTTCCTGGAAATAGTAATCCGTAAATGCCTGGGAATCCTCCCAAAACACCTCTTCCCAGAGATCCCGCAGTTTCAGGCAGTCCTCCCCTTCCAGTTCCTCGATCTTAATCATCTCTTCCATTTCCCGTTCCCTTTTCTTACTTTTTCGGGCATCCTCCGCATCCTGCGCATTTGCCCTGATCCGTCACATCTTCCGTATAATAATTAACCGGACTGGTCAACAAACAGACCGCCTGAGCAGAAATCCCTTCCCCTCTTCCGGTAAATCCAAGCCCCTCTTCCGTCGTAGCTTTTATATTCACCTGAGATATCTCAATCTCCAGCGCCTTTGCAATATTCTCCCTCATCGTATCAATATGCGGACGCATCTTCGGCGCCTGTGCGATAATGGTCGCATCGATATTTTCAATCAAAAAGCATTGCTCTTCTAACAACTCTCTTACATGTTCCAGCAGTTTTACCGATGATATCCCCTGATAAGCCATATCCGTGTCCGGAAAATGCTTGCCGATATCGCCGAGAGCCGCCGCACCAAGCAACGCATCCATAATAGCGTGCAGCAGCACATCCGCATCGGAATGGCCGAGCAGTCCTTTTTCATAAGGTATTCTGACCCCTCCGATCACCAGATCTCTTCCTGCCGTCAATCTATGCACATCATACCCTGTTCCTATTCTCATTATTTTTCCCTTTCTATACTCTATTATTTTAAAGATTATAACATTATTTTTGCACAATAGGAATGAATTTCGGTAAGGATGACTTTTTCCGTCCTGTCCCAGCCATACTTAAATATGCAAATCTTTTCTTTCAAACACCATAATTCCCGATGCATACAAAAGAACGGCTCCTGCCAAAAGAACAAATATGCCAACTACCGCACTGCCTTCGCCGGCAATGATGCCATCTGGATTGAACAGAGTAAAAAAGGTAAAATACTTTGCTTTTTCCGCATCCCCGCCAACATTTGCAAGCATCTGCAATACATACATAAACGCTGGAATCCCCGCTCCGAATGCAATGCTGTATTTCGTATCCGAAAATATGCAGGAAGAAAGAAAACATATTCCTCCAATAAACAAATGCAGACACAATAGCCCTCCGTTCAGTATAAGCAATGTTGTTATATCCAGTTCTCCCGGAAAACCACTTCCGGCGCAAATCAATTCTACCAGCGTTGCATAAAAAACGAGCAGAAAAGTCCCGCTTACGAGCACTTTCATCTGTGTAAATGCGATGACACTACGTTTCACAGGCGCGGCAACCAACGAAGCCATAGAGCCTTTATCCACGTATTTTGCAATAAGGGCATTTCCGCGCAATATGCAGAACAGCATCGGGAAAATCAGCAGTATAAATCCATAGAGATAAGATACCATAAATCCCAAAAGGTTCACAGCAGCTGCTTTCATACCGACGGACGCCATCAGCTCCGGCATGGCTTCCACAAAACTGTCCAATGTTTTCATCATTTGAGGGTCATACATATTGATGATAATGGAAACGTACAGGGTAATAATTGCGCCAAAAATTATAAGCAGCTTTATGCTTCCTTTCATTTCACGTTTATATAGCGCCATACTAATCATTTTTGCCTCCATAATAATTCATGAAAATTTCTTCCAGACTTTGTTTCGTTGTAACAGTCACTTTTGCCCCAAAGCATATACCGCCAAAATCCACAGCAAACGCTTTGGCGGCAGTTTCGTCTTCAAGCGTTACCGTATAACTGCGGGTATGCCGTTCATGCAGCCTTTTGGCAGAATCAACGTCGATCATCCTGCCTTCCCGTATAATGCCGATACGGTCGCAAGTACGTTCCACTTCTTCAAACATATGGCTTGACATCAAAACCGTTTTGCCATTTTTCTTTTCTTCCGCAACTAAGTGGACAAACCTGCTTTGCATTAACGGATCAAGCCCGCTGGTCGGTTCATCCAAAATGAGGATATCAGGGTTGTGCATAAACGCGGCGACAATTCCAAGCTTTTGCTTCATCCCTTTGCTCATTTTTTTAATTTTGCTTTTAGGATCTAATTCAAAGCGTTCCAGCAGTTCCTTCTGACGGCTCCGCGCGCCGGTCTTACGATATTCTGCGATAAATTTCAAAAACTCCGTACCCGACATATCATCAAAAAAGCTGATTTCACCGGGAATATAACCAAGTCTTGCCTGTACTTTATCCCTTTCGCTCCAGCAATCCAGACCATCAATCGTACATTTGCCGGATTCCGGCTTTAAAAATCCCATCAAATGACGTATCGTCGTCGTCTTTCCGGCTCCATTCGGGCCAAGGAAGCCAAAAGCTTCCCCCTGGTTCACATGGAAAGACAGATCAAATACGCCTTTTCCGCCTCCATAGTCGCGTACAAGGTTTTCGATTTGAATGGCGTTCATAAATACTCCTCCTTATATGCAATTTGTTTAAACATTTCAGTCCAATTTGCAAATGCTTTGCTGATGGTATCTAAACATAGCGGTGCATTTTTCATTTGCTGCTCATGGATATAACCGTCAACGATCCAATACATCATTTTGAATATTTCCGATGGATCTACATTTTGTTTAAATTTATTGAAATCTATTTTACTGAAATATTGCTTATAATTCTGCTCTATGCCCTCCGTAGTTTTCATCTTCAAATCATCGGAGATTTCTTCTTTATCGGAATAGAAAGAGCGCACTGAAAACTCTACAATATATGGATTTTCCGCCAGTATTTCGATTTTTTTCATAGTAGCGTAAGTGATAAGCTCAAAAAAGTCCGTAATTTCAAAAAGCCCGGGATCAGCGACTCCCTCCGTAACTATTTTCCTTACATACTCATATACTGTCAAATACAAGTCTTTTTTGTTATGAAAATAATAAAAAAGCAGTCCCTTAGAAACGCCGGCTTTAGAAGCAATCAGATCGGTAGATGCTTTTTTATATTCATATTTTGCAAAAACTTCCGTTGCTGCCCGTAAAATAGCAAGCTGCTTTTCTTCCGAAAGTTCTTGAAATCTTTCGCTCATTCTGCCACCTCCAACCATTTTGGTTTGACTGATTTGTTTAATCTAAATATACCCGTTTGACTCAAATTTACAAGCCCCTCTCTGTAAAATATCTAAGTAAATGTATTTCTCAGCCATAAGCATTCCGGCAGCCTATCGCCGACTCTCTTATGGGGGTATCCGTGCCGCTTATCCTTTCGGTTCCTTAAAGCCATATCCACACATATTCCATGCAAATGCATATTTTATAATAAAATTAATCAGGAAATCTCTATGAAACCTTCTACTTATTATACCGGAATTACGGGCATTATTGAACGGATCGAACCTCTGCGCAGCGAATGCTGCAACCAGATGATATCCCTCCGCACCATAGATGGAATGATCAACTTCGTCCTCTCCCCCGGCACTTATGTCACGGATAATACTCCTTTGCGCGCCGGTATGCGCGTAACCGCTTTCTATGATATGAACCAGCCGGTTCCCCTGATCTATCCTCCGCAATACCAGGCGGCCTTTATTGCCCGCACAGAGCCTGGAGAAAATGTTATGGTCGCTTACTTTAATGAAAGGCTTCTTTCCTCCGAAAACCCGCTGCAGTTGAATATCAGCCCCAATACCCGTGTTACTACGGCCAACGGCCAGCGTTATGTCTGCGGCATCGGCAACAATCTTCTGATGGTCTACTACAGCGCCACCACGAGAAGCATCCCCCCTCAAACCACGCCGGAAAGAATTATCGTCTTCTGCTGAACGGTTCTTTCCACAGTTTCTAAAGGCGCTATAGAGTCACATAAAGCCAAAACCACCCGCATATGATATCAATATCATATGCGGGTGGTGCCATGCTCATTTTTAATTCAGCCGGAACTTGCGTACTAAATGATTCATCAACAGGGATTGTTCCGACAACTCCTGTGCGGTAGCAGCATCTTGCTCCGAAGTGGCGGAAGTATTTTGGATAACGGAAGATATTTGGTCAATTCCTTCGGTGATTTGGGAGATTGCGGTAGTCTGATTTTCTATCGCTCCTACGACCGCATCCACTTTAATAGTTACATTTTCCGCAATGGAGCTGGTCTTATCCAGCGATTCCGTTACTTTAGCAACCACTTGGCCGCCTTCCACAACAGCAGTGATAGAACCCTCTATCAGCTCCTTAGTGGCTTTGGCAGCCTCATCGGACTTGGATGCCAAATCGCGTACCTCTTCGGCCACCACTGCAAAGCCTTTTCCCGCACTGCCTGCCCGGGCAGCTTCCACGGCGGCGTTCAATGCCAAAATATTAGTCTGGAACGCAATACTTTCAATGGAATCGATAATCTTGCTGATTTCCGTAGAGGAACTGGAGATTTTTTCCATAGCGGAGTTCAGTTCCTGGACATAATCCATACTGACTCCCAGTTGTGCGCCTGCTTGCTCCACAAAATGCCCGGCTTCTTCTGCCGCAGATGCCGTCTGTCTGGCGTTCTCCGCAATGCTGTCGGCCGTAGCGGAAAGTTCCTGGATCGCACTGGCCTGCTCTGTAGCTCCCTGGCTCAAAGATTGAGCGCCGCTGGATACTTGAACGGCGCCACTGGCCACGGTTCCTGCGGATTTGCTTATTTGGGAAAGCGTATCTTTCAAAGAACTGTGGATTGCCTTAATGGACTGCTCCATGGCCACAAAGTCGCCCCAATATGTACGGGTGATAGTTTCGTGAAAATCCCCCTGTGCCATTTTGCCCAAGTGATGGGACACATCCTGCGCCACATCATTTAAACGGCATAGCATGGTTTCCAAAGCCCTTGCCAGCTGGACGGTTTCATCCTTAGATTTCACTTGCGGAGACGGTGTGTGCAAATCTCCATCAGCCATCTTCTCCAGCCGGACAACACAGGATTGAATTGGGCGGGAGATAGACCTGCCTACTTTAACTGCCACAGGGAACGTAACGAGTACAACAAGAACTACTACCAGAACTGTCAGCATAATGCTTCGATCCAAAGAAGTTTTAAACTCCCTCTGGCTGGCCTCAATAGCGATGCTCCACTCTTGATTGCCGCCAATAGGGGCAACCCCACAAATTTGTTGTCGCCATAAAAATTATATGCGCCAAAGCCGCTTTCTCCCTGGATCATACGCTGGTTCACGGCAGCTACATCCGCTACATCCGGGTTCGTTTTTGCAGCTTCAATCATGTTGGAGCCTTCCTCCACGATAGAAACTTCCCGATGGCCAATTACATTACCTTTGTTGTCAAGCACATAGGCCACACCGTCGCTGCCCATAGCCAAATCGACCACAATGTCTGACAGAAAATCAGCACTGATCCCGCCGTAAACCACGCCGTCAAAGCGGTCGTTGGTAATGATAGGTACCTCCAGCAGAAAGATCATCTGCTGGCCGTCGTTCATAATATCCGAAATATAAGGTTTCATTGTGGACTTGCACTGTTGAAAATAATCTTCCCCGGCGTAGTTATACCCCGTAGAAGAAAACCCGCCGGCATCCATTTTTCCAATGTAAAGAAAGCCGTTGCGCTGAGCAATATCTTCCCGAATTGGAATTAGTTCCGGAGCAGCAGGATCAGATTCCCGAAAAATATCAGATGAAGCCGCCTCCTGGAGCGCCGTCCAGTAGTTTCCCATCTTCCATTCCACGGCGTCCGCAGCCATCTGCGTAGCCGGGCCTAAAGTCTTTGTCATAACATCATCAATTCCGCTGGCGTTCAATAGGGCTGTAATCACGCCGATCAGCACCGAGCTGACTAGCACCACCAACAACATACTAATCTGGATTTTTGATTTGATCGACTTCATGTGTCATCTCCCTTTCATCTGATTTTATTTGGGACAAGCGAATACACATCTATACAATATATGCCATTTTTGAATGCACTCTCATCCTGTGATATCTTATCATAAAGTCATAAAATATTCAATCCTGCGTACAAAAAAGAGTCTACCCGTCCGGCAAACTCTTTTTTATGGAGATAACGGGACTCGAACCCGCGGCCTATGCGTTGCGAACGCATCGCTATCCCAGCTTAGCTATATCCCCGTACAAACTTATTGTAGCACATTGAATAGAAAAATCAAGAAAAAATTTTGGGGAATCCCGGAAATCAAGTGAGCAAATCCTGTTTCCGCATCCAGTACCAGCCGATCCCGGCCGCATCCGCCAGCAGCCATCCAATGGGTACAGAAACCCATATGCCTGTCACTCCGATCCACGAAATACTTGACAAGAGATAGGCCAGAACTACTCTCGTTCCAAGAGAAATAACCGTCAGCACCACAGACATCCCCGGCCTGCGCACCGCGCGGTAGAACCCATAAAGCATAAACAGCAGTCCGATGCCGATATAGCAAGCTCCTTCTATCCTGAGATAGCGCACCCCTTCCCTGATGATCTCCGTTTCGGAAGGCGGGATAAAAATCATCATCAAAGGGCGGGCAAACAAAAAGACCGCGCTGCTGATCACCGCGCAAAATAAAAATATAGCTGCCGACGACCTGCGGATGCCTTCCTCTATCCTCTCCTTTTTTCCCGCTCCGTAGTTCTGCGCTACAAAGGTGGAAAATGCATTGCCAAAATCCTGTACCGGCATATAGGCAAACGAATCGATTTTGACCGCCGCCGCAAAAGCCGCCATAATCCCTGCGCCGAAACTATTGACCAACCCCTGCACCATCAAAATCCCAAAGTTCATTACAGACTGCTGCACACAAGTCAAAAAGGATAATCCGGCGATTTCCCGCAGGATATTTTTTCTCCATTTCATATGCTCTCTCTGTATTCGAAGCTGGGGAAAGCGCAAATATGTATAGAACATGATTCCTACACCGGAAAGATACTGAGCCAGCACGGTAGCCGCAGCGGCTCCTTCCACGCCCATGCGGAATACGAGTACAAACTGCAGATCCAGAAGGATATTCAGCGCAGCAGCGCAGCCTAAAAACACAAGAGGCGTTACCGAGTTCCCCAGAGCCCGCAGCAAATTGGAAAAATAATTATATAAAAAAGTGGCGGGAATCCCCCAGAAAATCACCCAAAGGTAATCCTGCATCAACGGAACCACGGACTCGGGAACCTGTAACAGCCGGACGATCTCCCCAAGTCCGGCAAACACAGCTGCATTCAGAACCAGCGCCGCGATCCCGATGAAAGTAAAAGACAGGAATATACTGGATTTTAACCTCTCTTCATCTCTTTTTCCATAATAAATAGAAAATACGGCTCCGCTCCCCATACATAATCCAAGGAGGATAGAGGTCAGGAAGACCATCAGCGTATAGGAAGAGCCAACTGCCGCCAGCGCATTCGCCCCCAAATATTGTCCGACGATCCACGTATCCGCTATATTATAAAATTGCTGAAGCAAATTGCCTATCATCAACGGAACGGCAAACCGTAATAAATTTGCCGTTATAGGCCCCTGCGTCAGATCCCTCTGCATTTCTTTCACCCTTTCCGATTCCGTTTTCCATTTGCCGCTGCCCTTTTCACCAGTTTTATAATGACGATCAACAAAGCAGCCAGAATAGCAACCGCCAGAATAAGAACCGCCACAATCATAACCGCATATTTATTTGGATTTTTCATCAGGCTTCCCAGATCTTTCGCGTCTTCCACATTCTTTCTTCCCTGGGAACCCGCATAATATTCCGGCACTTCGGCGATTCCGTCCGCATTTGTTTCAAAAGCGGCAATATATTTGGCAATTCCCGCCCATGCTTTCAATTCCATGCCGCCGTCATAAATAATGCAGTCTTCAAAATCCGTCACCGGAGTTCCGTCCGCATTCTTTGGCTCTAAGGACAGAATTCCATAAGACATATCTGTTACCGTGCTGAGCATCTGTCCGCTGTATAAATCCGCCACCACGCGGTAGAGCTTATCGTCCTCCAGTTCGATCCGTTCCCGGCTTCCTCCCGCGCCTCCGGGCAGCGCCAAACCGTTATCCCCCCTCGTCAAATAGACATCCGTCACCTTATTTAAAACCAGGCGGTTCGGGTTATAAGTCATATTCATTCCGCTCATATACAATCGGGCGGTCTTCATAAAATCCGATATCGAAGCGTCGATCTCTGCCGCCATCTTCAATTCCTTCCCCGTCAGATAAACGCTGACCAGCGGATAACCGGGAATCCCATCTTTTCCGATTCCAAGAGAAAAAGAATTGTAAACGTCTTCCACCGTAATATCCCCCGGCACATAAGTATCTCTTACGGTACCGCTTGGCACCACCGCCATATCCACCGGTATTCCGTCGTATCCCTCTGCTGTTTCCACCGCATAAATATAAGCATCCGCTATCAAATTTCCAAGATTATGTTCCGTATGCTGCTGCTCCAGATCCCATACCGTGCTGAACCGATACGGATTATAGGCCAGCACCTGATCCGCCGTATATCCGAAAAGGGACAAATAATCTTTATCGATTGTTTCTTCAAAAGCAGCAATTTTTTCCTCTATTTCTTCGTCCCCGGGGATCTCTTCCGTCGTAGGGATCAGCTCATAATCCTCCAGCCGCCATCTGCCGTCCTCTTCCTTCACCATGGAAAAGGAACCCACTGCTTTCCCATACTCTCCGGCGGATACGATATAAGTATCCCCATACACCAACGGCTCTTCCAGCGTCGTATGGGAATGGCCGCTGATAATCAGATCCAGCTCCGGTACTTTCTGTGCAATTATCTCATCTTCCGACTTTTTCTTATCTTCATTCGTTCCGCAATGGGACAGGCAGACCAGCATATCCACATCTTCTTTTTCCCTGATCTCTTTCACAGTCCCGGCCACCGCCTCGGCCGGATTTTGGAAGGAAAGGGCGCAGGTAGGCGCACAGGCTAAGGCGTCCTCACCAAATACGCCGATCAGGGCGATCCTTACCCCGTTTTTTTCCACAATCACATAATCCTTTACCCCATATGCTTCAAAAGCGGTTCTGATCTCTTCCTGCTCTTCTCCGGCCGCTGTCCAATCCACATTGCAGACCAGCAGCGAAGGCAGTTCTTCTCCGCTGCCCGCCGCCGTATACAGCATATTTTCCAAGCCTTTCGAGCGAAAATCAAATTCATGGTTGCCGAGAGTCGTCGCATCATAACCCATGGCCCCCATCAGACGGAGTTCCGACGCCTGCGTCTCATACACTGTCTGAAACAAGCTTCCCATGGAAAAATCCCCGCCGTCTACCAGCAGAGTCTCCGGATCTTTCTCCCGCTGCCTGTTGATGATCGACTGAATTCTGGCAAATCCCCCAATATTCACATCTTCCCCTTTATATACCGTCTGAAAGCTGTTAATATGGGAATGCATGTCATGGGTAAACAATATACTGACATGGCTTCCCGTTTCCGCCGCCATGCTCCGCCCCGAATATATTCCTGCCAGTATGCATAAAACCGTCAATGCGCCAAATACCCGCGCAGCCCAACGCCTTTTCTTCATTTTTAACCTCTTTTCTTATTTCATTTTATCGAATCCGGTCCAACTGTTCCCGCGTTTCTTTCGTCGCGGCATCCAGCAGATAATTTCTGCTGCCAGGCGGCCGATCCATGTAGGTTCCGCGAATCTCTTCCGAAGCCCTTTGTATTTCTTCCTTCAGCTCCCTCGCAGAAAGCAGGGCGCAGCCCTGTCCTCTGATAATGATCTGTTCCAGCCCGTCCGAAGTAGCCACCGTTATATCCGCTTTCTTTCCGTTTTCATAGGCAAATTTCTCGATATACTGATCCGCGGTCTCCGCTTCCTTCGTATATACTACATGGATATTATGATAATCAAAAAGTTCCGTATCGTGCCCCTGCACCCGATAAGCGTCAAAAACAAGGATCAGGCGGCATCCCCGTATCCCCTGGTAATTGCAGAGAATATCCATCAGTTTTCCTCTCGCCCCGTCGATGCTTGCCTTGGCCAGTTCCTTCAAATCTTCCCATGCGAAAATAATATTATAGCCATCCACCAGCAAATATTTTTCTTTCTTTTCCGCCTTTTTGCCGCTTTCTTTTCCGCCCTGCCCATATGTGCGGGTATTCCCCGATGCATAATTTCCGTTTTTCCGTTCTTCCCCATGGCTCCCCGGCCTGTTTTTGCCCGTCGCCTTGCCGGCCTTTTTATTGGCATAAAGCGTTTTTTCCAGAATTGCATCCACTTCCTCGGTTCCCATCCACCGGCCGGAATCCGTCTCCTGCTCTTTTCCGCCCTTTCTGCGCGCCGGCAATGGCAAATCTCCTTCTTCTCCCGATCCTTTTCCGGCAAAGCAGCTTTCCACATGCATATAATCTTTTACTTCATCCCATTCCACATAGTATCCCGCCCCGTGGGCGCAGAATATGGAACCGGAGGGATTGTCCGTATCTCTTTCCGCCTCATAGCCGATTTTCTTTACGACCTCCTCCGTATTGTGGCAGGTCTTATATCCTTTCCATGTGCAAAACAGTCTTCCATGCCCCTTTGTATATGCCGCCAGCTCTTTCGCATATCCCTGCAGGGCTGCCACCGGAGCCTCCCCCGTCAAAACTGCCGTATCCTTCTGTAAAACAGGCATATCAAAGATTCCATTCATCCGTTCCATATCCGCCATAGCGCGTCCTATCATTTTTTCCGGCGTCTCCAGGCGAAAATCATAATAAGGCTCCAGAAGCACCGGCCGCGCCTCCATCAACCCCTGGCGTACCGCCCGGTAACACGCCTGGCGGAAATCCCCTCCTTCGGTGTGCTTCTGATGGGCCCTTCCACCGACCAAAGTGATCTTCATATCGGTGATGGGCGAACCGGTCAATACCCCCTTATGTTCCTTTTCCTCCAGATGCGTCAGCACCAGCCGCTGCCAGTTCCGTTCCAGCATATCCCCGCTGCAGTCCGCGGCAAATGTAAGACCGCTTCCGGGCTCCCCCGGTTCCAGAAGAAGATGCACCTCCGCATAATGTTTCAAAGGTTCAAAATGCCCCACTCCTTCCACCGCGTTTCCAATCGTTTCTTTATATACGATATTTCCTTCTCCAAAGCCCACTTCCACGCCAAACCGTTCCATAATCAGACATTTTAAGACTTCCGTCTGCACTTCGCCCATGATTTTCGCCTGTATTTCCCGCAGCGCTTCATTCCACACAAGATGGAGCTGCGGTTCCTCTTCCTCCAGCATTTTCAGCTTGGAAAACAGCAAGGCGGGATCGCATTCCGGCGGAAGCTCTATTTTGCAGGTCAGTACCGGTTCCAGCACCGGAAGGCCGGATTCCCTCTCTGTTCCCAATCCCTCCCCCGGTGCGGTATGGCTCAGCCCGGTTACAGCGCAGACATTTCCGGCCGGCACTTCTTCGGTTACATCATATTTTTCCCCGGAATAAATGCGGATCTGGTTTACTTTTTCTTCCCATTCCTTTCCGTTCCGGCCTCCCTCTAAGGCCATCCTCGCCTTAAGGCTTCCGCCCGTCACCTTCAGGAAAGTCAGCCGGCTGCCCTGATGATCCCGAGCAACTTTAAATACTTTTGCCCCAAATCTCTCCGGGTATGCCTTTTCACGGATATAACTATGCAGCCCGGAAAGAAATTCTTCCACTCCTTCTTTCTTCAAGGCAGCGCCAAAAAAACAAGGGAATATTTTCCGTTCCGCAATCAGTCTCCTGATTTCTTCCTCAGCAATCTTCCCTTGTTCCAAAAAAGCCTCCAGCGTTTCTTCCTCAGCCATTGCAATGTTTTCGTAAAACTTCTGTCTTTCAGGGCCAGACCGCCTCTCTGTAAAATCAATGCATTCCTCGTGCAGCCTTTCCTTTAGCTCCGCCATCAGCGCTTCTTTGTCCGTTCCTTCCTGATCCATCTTATTGATGAATAAAAATACCGGTATGTCATATTTTTTCAGCAGCCGCCACAGCGTCAGGGTATGACCCTGTACGCCGTCCGCACCGCTTATCACAAGAACTCCGTAATCCAATACCTGAAGCGTCCGCTCCATCTCTGCCGAGAAATCCACATGGCCGGGAGTATCCAGCAACGTCACTGCCGTATCTCCCAGCCGGAAAACCGCCTGTTTGGAAAAAATCGTTATTCCGCGGCTTCGTTCCAATTCAAAGTTATCCAGAAAAGCATCTCCGTTGTCCACTCTGCCCATCCGTCTTATGCTTCCGCTGACATAGAGCATCGCTTCCGACAAAGTTGTTTTCCCCGCATCCACATGCGCCAATATCCCGATGACCACTCCAATCCTCCATAACGAAACAGCCCTTATTGTGAGCTCTAGAAGTACTTCTCACGCAACCTCATGATTCCGCCTTGCGGAATCTTAAATCGGTGCGGAGAATGCCCGTTCTCCGGGCATTCTCTGGCGTGAGATTTAGTACTTCTTAGCGAAACAGCCCTTGCTGTGAGCTTTAGAAGTACTTCTCACGTTATCAGCTCACATAATTATCAAAATAACCCTGGATCAAAATAACCGGCGTTCCTTTATCACCGGAACCGCTCGTCAGGTCGCAAAGGGAGCCGATCAGATCCGTCAGCCTCCTCGGCGTGGTTCCCTGGGATGCCATATCGCCTACCAGATTGTCTTTCTTTTCCCGGATGCGGTTTTCAATCGCTTTTTTCAATTCCTCGCCGGATAAATCTTTAAAATCATTATCCGCCAGATATTTTAATTTCACTTCATTCGGCGTGCCGTCCAGCCCCGGCGTACTTGCCGGAGATACACAAGGGTCTGCCAGTTCCCATATCTTTCCGACCGGATCTTTGAACGCTCCGTCGCCGTATACCATAACTTCCACATGTTTTCCCACGCGGTCCAATATTTCCTTCTGGATATCCATAACGAGATCCGTGCATTCCCTCGGGAACAGCTTAACGGAACTTTCCGTGGATTTATTAGAACCGAGCAGTCCGTAATTTGTATTATATCCGCTTCCGTTTACGGATTCATTCAATATATCATCCAAACCGCATACCTTTTCCGCCCCGCATGCCCGCAAGATTTTCTTTGTACGGGCGCGGCTGTGAATATCGCAGTTCAGCACATTTTTCGTATATTTTAAGATCTTCCGGCAGTCATTGGCAAAAATAATCTCCACCTCAGCTCCCTCTTCGCGAATGATATCCCCATAATACTGCACATAATCCACCCCTGTAAAAGGATGCTTATTCTCCCCGAAAAGTTCCCTGTATTTTTCCAGGGTCAGCAGGTCGCTGTAGGGATTGATGCCCGCATCGTCCAGTTTGTCCAGGGAAACCAGTTCGTTCCCTACCTCATCGCTTGGATAACTCAGCATCAGCACGATCTTTTTCGCCCCTTTTGCTATTCCGCGAAGGCAGATGGCAAAACGGTTCCTTGACAGAATCGGGAAAATAACGCCTATGGTTTCTCCTCCCAACTTCTCTCTGACATCCTGCGCGATATTGTCCACGGACGCATAATTGCCCTGGGAACGCGCAACCACCGACTCCGTTACCGCAATCACATCCCTGGCGCGCAGTTCGAAGCCTTCGCTCTGCGCCGCCTCCAATACGCTGTCTGTGACAATCTTTACCAGGTCATCCCCTTCCCGTATGATCGGGCAGCGGATTCCTCTTGAAATAGTTCCTACTCTTCTTTCCATTGCTTTCCTCATTTCTGCGCCGCTTTTTTATAAAAGAATCTGCGAATGCCGCGCGGACGCAGACTCTTGCTTTCTCTCCAGTTTATTGTTCTCTCCTGTCCGGCCAAACCCCGCCTTGTCTATTATAAAGGATATAAATCCATATGAAAAGCAAAAAATAATTTTCTTCTCTCCAAAAACGCCTGGAAAGCGCTACTCCAGCTTAAACTTCCCAACTTCCGCTGCCAGCTGTTCTCCGATCTTCTTATTCAAATCCGCTCTCTTTTCAATATCTCTCATACTCTCTGTCAGCTGCGCGGAAACTTCGGATACATTAACAACGCCCCTCGCATTCTCTTCCACAGCCGTGCTTACCGACTGCAAAGCATCCTTCATATCGTTGATCGCCTGTTCCAGCCTCTCCGAATCCTCCGCAAAATTTTCCATCATGCCATGGATATTTTCCGCATCTTCGCGATATCCCTGGCTTGTGGAAAGCAGCTTGCGGTATCCTTCCATAGCGGTTTCTTCCATGCACTGGAGCATTTTCTCCGCCTCCAGGGCAAGCCCTTCTACCGCCCCAATCACGGCCGCACTGATCTGTTTAATCTGGGACGCCGTATTTGCCGAAGTCGAAGCCAGCTTTCCGATCTCATCGGCCACTACCGCAAAGCCTTTTCCTGCTTCCCCGGCCCTGGCCGCTTCAATGCTGGCATTTAACGCCAAAAGGTTCGTCTGTCCGGTAATGCTGATAATATCCTCCGTCAACCGGTTGATCTCCCCCACGGATTTCGACTTTTTAATTTTCTCATTGACCGAATCGGCCAATCGCATAACCACCGTGTGGGCATTGTCTTGCGCCTCCTCGGCATAATCATATATCTTCTGTGCTTTTTCTTTGATATCTTTCGTCAGATGGTTGCCCGTTTCCGCTTTTTCCGCGATATAATTAATATTCGTATATACTTCTCCCACAGACTCCCCGATCTGGTTCAGGGTAGCCGTACTCTCCTCCATGGCGGCGCTCATCTGCTCCATCGTAGAGGAAACTTCCATTACATTTTCCCCTGCGCTCGTCAGGTTTCCGAACACGATCTTCGTTGACTCATTCAGTTTATTGGAATCATCGGAAATATGCAGCATGATCTCGCGGATATATTTTAGCAGCGCATTCACGTTATCCGCCATAAGTTCCATTTCATCCCCCGTTCGGACTTGCAGCTTCTGGGTCAGATCCCCCTCGCTGTTTACCAGCTCATAAATTTTCTGGTTCACCTTCCACAAGCTGCTCGTAATGGTCCTTATAATCAAATGGATTACCACAAGAGCTATCAGTACCCCTATGATGCTGATCTGTATCATCCAAAGCCTGATACGGTTTAACCTTTCCACGATTTCCGAAGCATCATAATCGCTGCCAAGAACCGCTGCCACACGATTCTTCCCGTCCAAAACCGGTATGTAAACGGTAATCAAATCCCCGTCTTCCGTAGAATCAATATAATCCTGAACATACATCTCCCCTTCAAATACAGGCCTCAATTCCTCATACGGATATTCAAACACATCGCCAATCGCATTCCGCGCATCCGTTTCATCGGTATCGATCCCATAAAAAACCTGGCTTCCATCCGTACTGAGCGTATATAAATAAGCCATATTGCACGTGCTTTTCGCTTCCCGGAGGGAATAAAGCAGCCTTTCGTAATTTTCCGTTTCTTCGTCTCCCGGCTGCAGATCCGCCACGGAAGCATCCACCTTGCCGACAGCCACTTTGGCCGCTACCTGCGCCTGTTCAACCCCCATAGCGATCATATTTCTTTCCATGCTTTTATAAAAGCTTACCCCCAGCACCAAAAAAAGGCACACCATCATGAAACTCGTGCTTAACAGTATCTTCATCTTAATGCTTAACTTTCTTGTCCTTCTCCTCATAAATACCCTCCATACGCGAATTTCAGCATGCCCTCCCCTCCGGCTGCCGTTTTCATTATACCACTTTCTTATATTTTTGGCAAAAACTATGAGGCCGGAAAACATGTCTCCTCAAAAGAACTTCACTATTTACTAAAATAAAAGCTTATAGTAAAATGAAGGCATAAAATCCAAAATCAGGGGGCATTATGGCAGTATGGGAAGAGAAGAATACAGCAAAGCATTTCGATTAGGAAAAAAAGATTATCAGTCACGCATGCTTCACGGAGTAAAGCCAACCCTTCAGGTTCTTGACGATATCATGCCCGAGAAAGGTTCCTATTCCGAGCAGCCGCTCGGACTCGTCCAGATCCCGGCAGACCAGATCGTAGGAACAAAAACAATAGGAAGAAGCAACTCCTTTGCGGGCAATTTTATGCCTATTCTGCGCGAAAACTCGGAATTCGCCCAGAAATGGTCAGCCCTTAGCACCAGCCATATTAAAGAAGGAATCCGCGAGCCTATCAAGGCTTATGAATATATGAACAAATTCTATGTGCTGGAAGGGAACAAACGGGTCAGCGTCATGAAATATTTCGGAGTCGTTTCCATACCCGGAAACGTGACCCGCATCGTACCAAGACGCACGGAAGAAAAAGAAAATAAAATATACTATGAATTTATGGACTTTTACCGCTGCGCTCCGATCAACTATATCTGGTTCAGCCGGGAAGGCAGCTTTGCCAAACTGCAAAAAGCCGTAGGCAAAGAACCCGGAGAAATGTGGACGGACGAAGACCTGTTAAAATTCAGCGCATTTTATACGCGGTTCAGCGCCGAATATAAGGCAAAAGGCGGCAATAAGCTGCATATCACGCCCGGCGACGCGTTCCTCTCCTTTATTACCTTGCATGGTTATGACAAAACGGAGGAAAAAACTACCAATGATCTGAAAGAACTGATGGTAAAGAGTTGGGAAGAATTCAAGCTCTTACAGGAAGAGAAATACATCGACCTGAAGATGCAGCCCAACCAGGAGAAGAAGCCTCTGTTCAATCTCTTGCTTCCTCTCAGTTCGACAAAGCAGAAAATCGCTTTTATATATGAAAAAACTCCGGGAACTTCAGCATGGACCTATGCCCATGAGCTGGGAAGACTTTATCTGGATCAGACATTTCCCGAAGAAGTCCATACTTTATGCTATGAAAACGGAACGCCGGAAAATGTGGATACTCTGATCGGAGAAGCCATTTCATCGGGCTGCAACCTGATCTTTACCACCACACCGGCCTTTGTACAGGCAAGCGTGAAGGCAGCGATCGCCCATCCTGAAACCCGTATACTGAGTTGTTCCCTGAACACCTCCCACCGGTATATCCGTACTTACTATTCCCGGATGCATGAAGCCAAGTTTTTGATGGGAGCCATCGCAGGCGCTATGGCGGATAACAACCGGCTGGCCTATATCGCCGACTATCCGATCTACGGTTCCATCGCCAATATTAATGCCTTCGCCCTCGGGGCAAAAATGATCAATCCAAGGGCAAAGGTTTATTTGGAATGGTCTACCATGAAGGAAGGGGATATCGAAGAAAAAATACACGAAATCAATCCTTCCTGTATTTCCGGCAAGGATATGGTAATCCCGGAAGAAGGCTCCCGTTTCTTCGGCCTTTACCATATGAACGGCGGCTATCCGAGGAATCTTGCCATGCCGCTTCATCACTGGGGAAAATTCTACGAACAGCTTATCCGAACCATCATGGACGGAAAATGGAAATATGACGACAATCCGGCCTCCACAAAGGCCATCAACTACTGGTGGGGCATGTCCTCGGGCGTGATCGACCTCATCTGTTCCCAGCATCTGCCCATCGGCACGAAACGCCTGACAGAGCTGTTAAAAGCCACCATCTGTTCGGAACAGTTCAATCCTTTTTCCGGCATATTATATTCACAGACGGGCCTCGTCACCGATTCGCCGGACAGAAGCCTTTCGCCGGAAGAGATCATGACCATGGACTGGCTGGCGGAAAATATCATCGGAACCATACCGGCCAAAGAAGACTTAAACGAACAGGCCGTACCTGTTATCGACCAGCAGGGAGTAAAAAAGGAAGGGTAACACATGTATGAAGATACTGGCAATCGCAGATGAAGAGTCCAAATATTTATGGGACTTTTTCGAAAAAAGCAAGCTGGAGGGCATCGACCTGATCATCTCCTGCGGCGACCTGGATCCTCTTTATCTTTCCTTTCTGGTAACGCTTTCTACCGTACCAGTATTGTACGTACATGGGAATCATGACGGGAAATACGAAAAATTCCCGCCGGAAGGATGCACCTGCATCGAAGACCAGATCTTTGTTTACCAGGGCGTCCGTATTCTTGGCCTCGGCGGTTCCATGCGTTATAAACCGGGGCCCCATCAGTACACGGAACGGCAGATGCGGCAGCGGGTAGCCAAATTATGGTTTCAGCTTTTCCGCAAAAGAGGATTTGATATTCTCGTTACCCATTCCCCCGCTTATCAGCTGAACGACGGGCGGGATCTGCCCCATCAGGGATTTCAGGTATTCCGGACATTGCTGGAAAAATACCGGCCCAAATTTTTCCTTCATGGCCATGTACACATGTCCTATGGGAGAAACCACAAACGATATGACAAATATCAGGATACCCATATTATCAATGCTTACGAACGGTGCGTTTTCGAATTCGAGGACGACGATCCTAAGGAGAATATTCGGTAAAAAGCATACATTATTCTGCAATGGGCAGCATAATTTCCTAAACACAAAAGAGTTGGCCCCGGCGGCCAACTCTATAACCATCATTTCCAGACTCTTATTTATCTCCTATTCCTTTTCCATCTTCTTTGCTTTCCTATAATAAGAAAAAAACTGGTACACCGGCTCAAAATACCGGTTCACATAAGCTCCCACCATAATAATATAGATACACATATACAGCCACAGCATAATAATGACAATCGTCGCCAGATTCCCATAGGTGCTGAAATTATTGATCTTTTCCACATAAATCGAAAAAGCCCAGGAAAAGACATTCCATAAAACCGCAGAAAAGACTGCCCCCGGTATCTGGTAAGTAAACTTTAGTTTTTTATTCGGTATGTATGCATACATCATGGCAAACCCGACGATCATCACGCCAAGCACGAACAAAAGCCGGAAGTTCAACATAAAGTCAAAAATTTTCTCCGTCTGCGGAATATATCTGATCACCCCGTTCACAAGCGCGTTCCCAAACACCATCACCACAAGGGAAAGAATAATCACCACCAGAAATAAAACGGTATAAAAAGAAGCGATTCCCCTTACCACCACATAATTCCTGTCCTCATCCACATCGTTAATTTCATTCAATCCGCGGCTCATGGCAAGCATCCCCTTTGCCGCCGACCAGAGCGTAGTCACCGCCGCAACGGAAACCACTCCTGCCGACTTTGCATACACATCCCTGATGATAGATACCACAAGGGAATCCACCGCATCCGGCGTCAAATCCGTAATAAATGTCATCAGATTGGCTTCCGTCAATGAAGTATAGGGAATGATGGAGCAAAGCAGCACCAACATGGGAATGAAGGACAAAAACAGGAAAAATGTGGTGCTGGCCGCAAATGCGCTTATATTTTTCTTATTCATCTGGCGGCTGAAATCCCTGCCGATATAAATCAATCTTTTTATCATAAACTTCCATTCCTATCCACACTTTTTCCAGCCGGCACACAGACAGACCTGCCGTTCACTGCCCGGAATCATAGACATTCCGTATCTCGCAGGAACGATAAAAAAAGGTCAGAATATCATTGGAGCGAAATCCTTTTTCTGCCATGGCTTTCGCCCCGTTCTGGGACATGCCGACTCCATGCCCATATCCCCCGCCGGACAAACTATATCCTATCACAATATCGTCTTCTTTGCTAGTGGCAATCGAAAAATATCCGCTGGGAAGCAGGCTGGGAGAAGCAACTTCGCTCCCGTCCTGCCTGATCACTTTGCTCACTCCGTTATTCAACACGTAGCGTATATTATGTTCAGATATCACCTTAAACGTATTTTCCGTTCCTTCGATCAGCAATTCATCCGCCACGCCTCCGCTTCCCCTCTTTATAATGGAAATGTCCTTCACCTTCCCCAGCCTCTTTACCGGTTTGCTTTCAAATTCCCCATCGTCATTTTCCGTCAGCACCAATCCGTTATTGATCTCATACCGCTTCTTCATTGCCGCAAGAAGTCTGTCTCCGTCCGCCTCCTTCGATTCGTACGTCCACCGGTACCAGGCTTCGCCGCTTTCATAATCGGAATCATGCGTCCGGGAAATAAAAGAAGAAAAATTATCTTCCTCCGCCATTTCCTCTCCATCATAGTCCGGCTCTCCTTCGCCGATCCGTTTCGCCTGCAAATAAGAAGTATCCTCGCTGCCCCCCGATTTCCAAATGTCCGTATCCGTTCCGAATCCGCAGGAAGTGGAATAGTAATACGAACCGCACAATTCATCGCCATAGTACAAAAGATTGCCGGAAGTTTCTTTTACCGCTTTTGTACTCTGTGCATTTTCCGCGATATTATTATATACCTGATAACCCGCGCTGTCGTCCACATGGGCTCCAAATCCGGCAATCCCCGAATGCTGCATATGCCGGTATGCATAAGTTCTCGCACAAACAGCCTGGGCCTTCAGCGCTTCCAAAGGATAAGAAGATGGCATTTCACTCGGAACTACCGAATATAAATACTCTTCCAAAAGAACCTCGTTCACCAAAACAAGTCCTTCCTCCGCCCTGGCTATTTCCATCTTTCCTCTGTATTCGGGATTGCCCTGGGCTCTCTCCACGGAAAGGAGCTTTATCCTCCCGGTGAGTGCCTCCGGCTCCACATAAATCCTTTCTCCTGAAAAAAATTCACTCTCCCTGTCCAGGGATACCACATCCCCCGCCTCGTACTCCCGGCTTTCCATATTGTCATAATTCCCGTAGCGCAGCGTGAAAGCCGTATCCGCCGTCAGTTCCACTTTCTCATGATAAGCCCCTCCATATCCCGTATCTTTGATCACCACCCTGATATTCTCCATGGCCTCGTCTCTGGTGATCAGTCCAGCGCAGACCGCTCCATCCTCCAGCACAAAATCGGTAAAATCATAGCCGATCCTCAAGTCTGTCCGTCCGCCCCCGCTCAATTTCCCATATAATTGATAGACCGTCATGTCCTCCTGACAGGGATATTTTCCCTTTCCTTCGATCTCTATAAAACCGTCCCCTATGCTCAAAAGTTTTCCGTTTATCTTTTCTCCCTTTATTTTCACCGAACGCAGCGCCCCGTCGGCAAAGGCCAGATCCCCGATCTGCTCGCGCTGTCCGACCTCCGCCTTTTCGTAAGGAATCCTGATTTCATATCCTTTATAAAAAATCTGAAGCCCTTCTCCTTCCTGCGCCTCCACAATCCATAAATTCTTAAGATCCATCCCCCGGCTCACGATATCCGCCACGGTCAGCAGCGCTTCTCCCTTTTGATATGCCATGACTCCCTGGTATTTGCTGTCTGTAAATACATCGGAATAGTATAAATATTCCCCTTCCTCCGCCAGCAGCCGTCCCTCCTCCATCGCATTTCCCGCTTCATCCACTACCTCGCTTCCGCATCCCAGTATCATCACATTCGTTTTCCGTATAGTCTCTTCCATTCCAAACCAGGCCAGAAGGGCGTCATACATCCGATACCAGTCTTCCTGAAGAAACCGGAAATCCGCTCTGTACTTTTCCTCATATTCCTCCCGCAACTCCTCAATGGCTTCCCGCATCCCTTCCCTTTCCTCCGAAACCGGAAGGCCGTCTCCGCCTCCTCCCCCATCTTCCACATCCAAAATCATCCCGTCCAGCCAGCCGGTAAACTGCCCGTAGGTGAGAACACTTTCCCCATCCTCTTTCCACAGCTCCTGCCAGTCATCGTATCCGCCCATCCCGTTGGCTCCTTCCGCTTCCTCCCCCATCGCTTCCGCCAGGATCATCGCATCCTGAACCCGTATGTATCTCCCCTCCGGCTGCTTTACCATATTCATCCGTATACTGACTGCAAAAATATAGCCAATGATGAAACACCCGGTTACGGTCAGCAATATTTTTGCAAGAATCTCATTATTTTTCTTCATTCATCATCCCCCTGTGATTCCAATATTGCAAAGAGCTTATTTTCTTATGTCCTTTGCATATCTATAAAAAAGCAGCCTCTAAGGCTGCTTTTTCTTTTGTAGTATACTACAATATATTCCCAAAATGCCGGTTCTTGTACTTTGACTCCTAGCCTAAGCCAGGTGGGTAACCGCAACCTTCCTTTTGCCTTCCCCTCCAATCCTCGAAGAGTGGGGGCTTGACAGCCACAAGGCGATGTAGGAATCCCGTTTAAAGTAAATGTAGGTTCAAAATAACAAGAGTTATCGCACATTTCAGGTTATTTCTATTATATCCAATCGTTATACAAAATACAACTGCAAATTTTGGTATAAATGCAAAATATATGTCCGGGCAGCGCCGCTACTCATAATAATAATGCATTCCCGTCTCTGTCCGAACAGCCTTTACCGTTATGCCGTACAATTCCCCCATAAGATCCGATTCCAATATCTCCTCCGGCGTTCCGCACCGGATCATTTTCCCATCCCGAACCGCCGCAATGCAATCGGAAATTTTCAACGCCAGCAAAATATCATGCAAAACAAGGATTATTGTTTTTCCGCTCTTTGATAAATTTTTTATCATTTGAGCAAATTTTAACTGTTGTCCGATATCCAGATAGGTCGTCGGCTCGTCCATCACGATAGACGGAGCCTGCTGCGCCAGCGCCATAGCCAAATATACTTTCTGCCGCATGCCGCCCGAAAGCCCGGCCATCTGCCTGTCCGCCAGCTCCAAGATATCCATTTGCTTCATGGCTTCTTCCGCAATCCGAAAATCTTCTTTCCGGTATCTTCTCGGATAGCTCAAATAAGGAAAGCGCCCGTGAAGCGTCATGCGTCCTGCGGATATGTCGGGTACATTTTTCCCTTGCGGGAGATAGGCGATCCGTCTGGCGATTTCTACCCGGGCCATTTCCCTTACCGACAGGCCGTCTATCATAATATCGCCGTCTTTCAGAGGAATCAGCCCCAGCAATGCTTTCAATAATGTACTTTTCCCGCTGCCATTGCTTCCGATCAGGGTCGTTATCTTTCCTTCCTCCGCCCTGAAGCTTATGCCGTGCAAAATCTCCTCTTTTCCATAGCCCGCAAACACATCTTTTACGTCAATCATAGCGGCGTCCCCCTTTGTACCGGACTAAAAGAAACAGGAAAACCGGGCCTCCGATGACCGACATCAGAATGCCGACCGGCAGCTCATACGGCGCAAAGGCCAGCCGGGATACCAGATCGCAAAAGGCCACGAATCCCGCTCCACAGACAGTGCATAGCGGCAGCAAATACCCGCTTTCGTTTCCCGCATATCTGCGGACAAAATGCGGCACAATCAATCCCACAAAGCCCAGCAGACCGGAAAAACTCACCGCCGCTCCGGCGAGCAGGGCGGCAAGGACAAGAAAAACCAGCCGGTACCTCCCCACCGGCAGTCCGATGCCTCTGGCAGTCTCATCTCCAAGGGCAACCACATCCAGTTCATTGCATAAGGTAAACAATACCGCCAAAGCAGTGAC
This sequence comes from Lachnospiraceae bacterium 28-4, assembly GCA_000403275.2. GTDB lineage: Bacteria > Bacillota > Clostridia > Lachnospirales > Lachnospiraceae > Kineothrix. The sequence goes on along the minus strand of KE159598.1, from coordinate 659,249 downwards.
AATAAGAACGGCGGCAGGAATCAGCCTGAGATAAGAAACCGAGGAAAACCCGCCTACCCGGAAATCGATGCTGAGCATGGCGGTATCCGTATCCAAAACCGTTATTGACTCACAGACCGCGTTTAAAATGCTGTTCAGCGCAACGCCTCCTAAAATCACGGTAGTCTTTGAGGCATTTGTGCGATAAGAAAAAATAGAAATAACGGCAACTGTTATCAAACTTCCCGCAAAGGCCGCGCAGGAAACGGCATAGCCGGACAAAATTCCGGCCGCACAGCAAAGAGTCACCCCCAGGCCGGCCCCCGCATTGACACCGATAATCCCCGGCGATGCCAGCCTGTTAGCCAGTACCGTCTGCAGCACCGCGCCGGATACCGCCAAAGCCGCTCCTGCCAGCAACGAGGCAAGAGTGCGGGGAACTCTGGCATAAAGCAGGATGCTTCTGCTCATGGAACCCATCTTTCCGCTCAGAATACCGGGCAGATCCATGGGCAGAAAATGCACGTTTCCAAGGCAAAGGCTCAAAATGGCGACCGCCAGGCAGCACAGCGCCCCGGCACACAGCAGCAGACGCCGCCTCCGGTTCCTATTCTTCATATAGAATCTCCTCCAGCTTTTCATAGGCTTCCGCCCACCGCGCATTCGGTTTCAGATTATAAAGATGCTTGTCCAAAAAATATACTTGTCCGTTCTTTACGGCCTCCAACTCATTCCAAAGAGGATTTTCCCGAAACATATTTTCAATATTTTCCTTCGTCCCCTCCATATCGTCACCTGACTGCACGATCAGAATCTTATCGGGATTCCGAAGCATAATACTCTCCAGGCTCAAATTTTCCAGCAAACTTTCGTCCATATCCGCAATATTCAAGCATCCGAAGCTTTCCAGCATTTCGCCCAACACATTCCCTTCGTTTTTCTTGGCGCGTATACTCGCAGCGGATGCCCGCATCATCAAAACCGTCTGCTCCGGCCTGTCGGCATTGCGCTCCAATATTTTATCAATTTGTTTCTGAATATTCGTTCCATATTCTTCATAACATTCCTGCCGCCCTGTAATATCCGTACAGATCTTCAACATCCGAAGATAATCTTCAAAGCAGGAAACATCGAAATAAGCCACCGTGATTCCGGCTCCTTCCATGGCTTCCTGCCATTCCAGATGCTGGGGAGTATTGGTGCTGGCAAGCACAAAATCGGGATCGCCGGAAAGCAGCAGCTCCAGGCTAAGCCTCTTGGTAGCTCCTAAGTTGACCGTATCTTCCGCCAGGGGCAGATCCAGATCATCAAAGGCATCTTCCGGCGCTGCACAGACATTTCCCCCCGCAAGTATCCACATATCCGCATAACTTCCCAGCAATGCGGCTGTCCGTTCGCAGGAGCTTACGGAAACCTCTCTCCCCAGGTCATCGGTAAATGTATAAACGCCTCCATCCTCTCCCTGAGCCATCTCCTCTTCTGCCGCCCGGCTTTCTGCTTCCCGGCCTTCTTCCATCCGGTTTTCCTCCGTCCGGCTTCCTGCCTCCTTGTCTTCTGCCGCCCGGCCGCAAGCGGCCAGACAGCAAAAAACAACAAGCATTCCCGTCAAAACATACCATTTTTTCATAATTTTCCTCATTCTGCCCCTCTTTAGCAGGTTGCTCCGCCTTTCACTTTCTTTTCCAGAACAGCCGCTTTATCCATACTTCCATACAGCAGTTTTTCCTGTACATATTCGAAGCCAAGACGGTTTACCGTATCGGCAAAACGCTCTCCCGTGATTCCCTCATCGCGGAAAAACAGGATCGCCCGTTCCACCGTATCCAAAACTTCTTCTTCACTGACAAACAATTTATCCAGAGGACGGCCGTTGGCGATCTTCTTTCCCCATCTCCCGCCGATGTAAATTTTATAGCCGTCCGTATATTCCTCCGTAACGCCAAAGGGGCATTTCCCTTTGCAACGCCCGCAGCCGTTGCACGCTTCATTGTCCACCTTCAACATACTTTCTTCCACTTTCGCCGCCTTGATCGGGCATCCTGTCTCCACCTGGCATTTTTTGCATCCGCGGCATTTGGAAAAATCAAACAGAGGCACTCTTTGCCCGATGATGCCCAAGTCATTCAAATCCGGCTTCACACAGTTGTTTGGGCAGCCCCCCACAGCGATCTTAAATTTGTGAGGCAGAGTGACATTGTGGTATCCTTCATAGAAACGCTCATGAAGTTTCTCACTTAATCCAAACGTATCGATCAGGCCGTATTGGCAGGTCGTTCCTTTACAGGAAACCACAGGGCGCACCAAAGAACCAGTTCCTCCGGTTTCCAGGTGGTTTTCCGCCAGATAAGCGATCAGGGGATCGATCTTATCATAAGGAACTCCCTGGATCTCCATCGTCAGCCGGGTAGTCATCGTAATCTCGCCGCTGCCGAAACGTTCCGCCGCTTCTGCCACCGCCCGGTGTTCATCCGCCGTAATTTTCCCGTTTCTTGTGATCACGCGGACATTGAATACGTCCCCATAGCGCTTATCCTGCAGACAGCCCAAACCTTTCACCCGTTTCATTTCTTCCGGAGACAGTTTCCCGCCCGCCGGAACCGTCCGCTTTATTACATTAAATGTAGCGCCGCCCTCTAACACCATAGTATTGGTAAATCCAAGCGCTCTCAGCTTATTCTGGGTCAGATAACCCCTTTTTCCCCTTGCGCATACCAGCAGAAGCTTCTCATCCTTTTGGTATTTTGCGGAAGCCTCCTCCGCCTTTGCCAGCTGAAACCATTCCGCTCCGGGCAAAACAGCAGCCGGATGGGCATCGATCAGGCGGTAATCTTTCGCTGCTCCTGCCGCATATTCCGCCGGCGTCATGGATTCCAGGCGTCCGCTGATCTTATTCACCAAAATATTGCATGCCGCCGCAAAAGGATGGATCGCCGTGGAAAACGGCGGCGCATATGCAAAATCCATTGTTGTGAAATCTTCCACTTTACAGCCCAGGGAAATCCCGGTAACGGCGATATCCGCCATCTTATCCACGGCCCCGCCCCCGATCACCTGCATTCCCAGAAGTTTATGACTCTCTTTGTCGGCAATCAGCTTCGTAATAAAAATACCGGAATCCGGATAATAATGAGCCTTATCATCGCTGACACAAACAACGGAAACGACAGAACGGCCTTCCGCTTTCGCCTGTTCTTCTGTCAGACCCGTTCCCGCCGCATTCAGTCCCTCCGCCAGTTTCACCACGCCGGTTCCAAGGCACCCTTTATACTCATTTTTTTCCCCGCCAAGGTTCAATGCCAGAACCCGGCCCGCAATATTAGCCGTAGAACCCATTGCCGACCACTGTCTTTTTCCGGTGATACGATTTTTCACCAGGGCACAGTCTCCGACGGCATAAATATCGGGGAGATTCGTTCTCTGGCATTCATCGGTAACAATACAGCCTCTTTCCATCTCCAGTCCGGTGTCTTTCAAAAATCCCGTGGCCGGACGGATACCCGCCGCCAGGACGACCATATCTGCCGGCAACGTTCCTGCTCCCGTCCGTACATTTTCCACTTTCCCTTCTCCTTCGATCGCGAGAAGCGCCGTCCCTGTCAGGATGCGAAGCCCCTTCCCCTGAAGCTGCCGGCGGACATAATCCGCCATCTCCTGATCGAAAATATTCGGCATAAGCTGGGGAGCCATATCCATCACCGTCACGGCAATCCCTCTGGCCATAAGATTTTCCGCCACTTCAAGCCCTATAAAGCCGCCCCCTACGACAACGACCCTTTTGCATCCGTTTTCCACGGCGTATTTTCTTGCCCCGATGGCATCTTCCGGCGTTCTGACAGTAAATACACCGGGAAGTCCTGTCCCGTCCACCGGCGGTACCGAGGGTTCCGCCCCCACCGCAATCACCAGCCTGTCATAGCTGACAGTCTCTTCCCCGTCTTTTCCAATGGTAACCGTCTTCCCTGCCGGATCGACTGCCGTCACTTCGCAGCCCGTATGTACCTCCGCGCCCGTCAATCCCATAAATTTCGCCGGAGTATTTACAATCAATTCTTCCTCCGTCTCAATAGCTCCCCCGATGTAATACGGAAGCCCGCACCCCGCATAAGAGATATCTTTTCCTTTTGTATAGATCACGATCTCATCCTGCGGAGTTTCCCTTTTCAGCTTTGCGGCTGCCTTCGTTCCCGCCGCAACGCCGCCTATTATTATTGTTTTCATAGCGCAAATCTCCTGTTCATTTTTTCTTTCTTAATCAGTGATATATTAAATTATAGTATAAAAATATGGCTGAATCAATTCTTCTATTTCAATTTATGCCAGCGCTTTCCGGTACATTGACATTCCTGTCGTGATTTGCTAGTATATCACTATCTCTTATTAAGCAGTTCCATTACTAATGAATTTGCACAAAAAATATACTGAAAACACACGGAGGTACCTATGAAACTTACACCATTAAAAAACACCGATCCGAACACGGCTGCCAATCCATCCCCTATCCGGGAAAAATTCCTTTCCAGGCATATTCCAATACTCCCCGAACAACATTCCTCATTTTATAAAAAAAACTATTTTACCTATATCCTGATTTTTTTTGCCGCCGTGCAAATCCTGTTCCTATCCTATATGAACCTTTTTGAATCTCCGATTATGATCGATTATGACGGAGCAAAATTGTATAAGCATGCGATAGAAATGTGGAACCATAAAACTCTGTTTATCCCCGACTGGAAATATATTACTACTATGGAGCTGGACTGCTCCCTTCTTCTGGCGCTTCCTTTTTATGCCCTATGCCGCAATATTTTCCTTTCCTTCGGTATCGCCAATATTCTTCTTATTTTTACCTACGTCGCTGTAGTTTACGCTATTTTTCAAAGGACTCCCTATCAAAAATATGCTTTTCTTGCCGTCAACCTCATTCTCATTCCTTATTCATCCGGAATGCTGGAATATTTCAATATGATGTTTTTTAACGGTGCCCAATATGTATTGAAAGTTTTGATTCCTCTTCTCTTCATTCTTCTGCTCACTACGGAAAGGGAAAAAAGAAAGGGAATCCCAAACCGTATCCTGTTTATTCTCTATACGCTGCTGTTGTTTATTACCTCTTTGTCGAGCGGCGTTTATGTCATGTTCTGCGGCATCGTCCCTCTTATCCTTTGCGGCTTTCTCGACTTTATGATGGATGGCGGTTTTAAAAAATACAACCGCTATCATATATGGTTATGCTTTGCCAGCTTTATCGCATTTGGATGCGGTACTTTGGCTGGAAAAATTGTCGGAATCAATGCCAGGGGAAATCTTATGCTCCTGACAAAAACGGAAAACTGGCAAAGCAATTTCCATGCCGTTCTGCTGGGAATTTTTCAGGTCTTGGACTCCGTCCCTTCCGGTGACATCGCTGCAGTTTCCGCAAAAGGACTCCTTTATCTTGCCAAGATCTTCCTTATTTTACTTCTGTTGACCGTCTGCATACTTCAGATCAAAGACATATGGAAACCGGCGGACAGCATAGATGCAAAACGTTTTCTGGCATTCCTGTTTCCATGGAACCTGGCCATCCTGCTTTTTATCGACAGCAGGTACAGCCCTTCCAATCTGACGATCGAATACCGGTACTTTTTAATCGGCATCCTTCCTCTCATGATCCTTCTTCCCATGCAGATCGGAAAATGGATGGAAAATGCCTCCGTTTTCTGCCGGAGATGTGTCTCGCTCTTTATCTGCCTCGGCCTTTTGGTTTTATGTGCCGGCAGCGCCCGGAATATTTGGGAAAGGCGGGAAATATCCCTTTATGTCAACGATATCTGCAGCTTCATTGACAGCCTGGATATGGAAACGGAAAGCGTATTTTTTATCCCCGATGAGGAAACGCCGGAAATGTGCCGCCTCCTGGACGAGACACGCACTTATTGCAGCTATAATCCCGAACACGGGGGACTCGTCGTCTATGATTATTATCAATCCTACATAGATAGAAGCAGCCACGGAGACAAAAATCTTATTTTTGTTTATAACTGGGAAACGCCGGATATGTATCTTCCCGCCTACATCAGCGGGCAATACGAAAAAGTCGGCAGCGTCAGATGGTACGATGCCTATTACGCCCCTATCAATCTTTTTGACAGCGTATCGGGCTTCCCCTCTTCCTCCTCATCCACCGACTTTTTCTTTTCGCCCGGATATGTGTCAAACCCATCCAACAGCTTTATCAATGATAACGGGGAACTGGAAGTAACAGGTAATGGGGAAGAATCGGTCAGCAATGGAGCATTCCCCGAGGCAGACGGCACCTATCAGATCAAACTCTTCTATGAAGAAAGCACGGAAACGGCTCCGGGAGTTCCGATCGGCATTATGGAACTGCGAAACCAAAATGGCGTTATCGCATCCACCGAACTGCTTTCCGGCCAAAACAGTGTTATTTCAGAGGATATCGTGGCTGACAATGAATCCCTCAGCCTGCATATACGAATCTATGAAGGGATCTCCTGCCGTCTGGAATCCTTGCATTTTACAAAAATTTATTAAAAAAAGATACTGCCCGCAGCCGCAAAGCTACAGGCAGTATCTTTTTTATCTTTTTTCAGGAATTCCTCAAATTAGTTAAGGGCATCCACTAATTTCTTAACCGCTGCAAGCGCTTCGTCAGGAAGTTTGTCATAGCCTTCCTTCTTTGTAGCAAAACCTTCCACAGCGTCTACACGGTTCTGCATAGCATTCTTCAATGCTTCTTTATATTCCGCGTCGTTCAAATCAGGAGCAAAGCCTTCCCAATCCATGATCTCGATATCTTCGAAAGGACCCCACTGTGTGAAGGAAGCTCTTTCTTCTACGATTGCTTCGAGAATTCCCAAAGTATCCGCAGGTTTTACCTTCTTGCCCATGAAATCGCCAGTATTAATGATGTAGCAGTCTACGTTCTTTTCTTCTACCAGTTTCTTGAACTTCTCGTAATCGTTTACGAGCGGATATGTTCTGAACGGGTTAGCATAAGGCACGATGCGAAGAGCATTCAAATCGGTTCCTGCCGCAACACGTTCTGCAGTAGAAGTCTTGGTTGCCAGCGTAGCGCCCATAACGGAAGCCAGAGCAGCACCTTTTAATTTTACTACCGGAGGAATGGTCGGGTCTTTCATGATCCAGAAAATAGCATTAACCGGAGCATCGATCTTATCCACACGGTTCGGAGACCAGAGTTTGGATTTGATCGCACGGCCATTGCCGTTTCTGATATCTTCTGTTACCAGCTGGATCTTGCCTTCGTTGTCCAGCGTGCAGGAGCAGTTCTGAGCGGAAAGCAGATATTCATTGTCCGCACAGCCCGTAGGATAATCTGCTGTCTTATCGAAATAAGTAGGCTCAAGAGCAACGGATGCACAAGTATCCGTATTGATGATAAATGCATCATCGTGAAGAACCTTGATCTCATATTTGCCGCCATGTTTTGCATGGGTCAATGTGGATTTGCCGGAACCGGACAAACCATAAACGGATGCAACGAAAGTCTTTCCGCCAGGAAGCAGATATTCTTTCTGTCCGCCATGGCAGGAAGCATAACCGTTTCTGTTTGCCAGAGCCCATGCCATCGTCAGCGTACCTTTTTTATGTTCGCCGAAATATCTCATACCGAGGATCGCCGCACAGTTCTGGTTCGTATCGAAATAGCAAAGAGTCAAAGGATCGCTTAAGCAGCTGTAATCAACATCCGGCCTGTTTCCAGGTACCCACTGGGGATCGGAGAAAATATAGATATCCGGCTCGTTGCCATCGCCGATCGCCTTGGAATTTCTGTACATTTTTACATACTCATCGGACATATACTGGAAGTTCAGCATCCAGTTGTAAAGGATATTCTCTTCTCCTTCCGGAATCAGCAGGTGGGCTTTTGCCATGAATTCAGGATCAAGGCCGATAAAGCACTCTGCATGGTACATAGTTTTCCAGCGTGTCTCATAGATCGCATCCATAACTACTTTGTCGAGCTTTACTTCGTCTACGCCCGGCTCGCCTTTGATACGGCGTGCTGCTGCATAACGGCCGGTTACAGCGCCGTCATTGAACAATAAAACTCTGGAATCTTTTTCCAGCCCGAAAGTCTCGCCATCTTTAATTTTCATATCCGTTACTACCGTACCGGGAGAGTTTTTAGCCAGTTCGTAAGCTTCTTTTAAGGTGTTTACCTTTACCACGTTATTTCCATAAAAAGCAGCTTCGATGATAGATCTTGTTTTGGAAAAACCAACTTTTCCTGCGCCAATTTCACTAATTGGATAATACGCTTTTGTTGACATGATATGTCCTCCTTATATTATTTATTGTTAATATTATTTACCGCATTTCATATGTATCTGCCTTTTTACGAAACGCGGTTTTTGATAACTTAGTACATCTATTGTATTATGTCAGAATAGAATTTAAAAGTCAAGATTCCCCCATTCTTTTTTAAATTTTTTTCCGGTCTGGCGGATTTTCCACCCGACCGGATTTTTCTCATTTTTCTATCGGAGCCGTGGCCTCCGCCAGCCATTCCCTTTCCTCTTCCGTCAAATACTCCTGCGTTTTTTCATATACCTGGGCATGATACCGGTTCAGCCGTTCCACATCCACCGGCTGCATATAGGCGGTATCGACCGCTTCTTTGTCGATTGGTACAAAAGTCAGCGTATCAAAACGCAAAAACTGCCCGTCATCGTTCTTCCTGTCCTTTTTCACAACAAGAATATTTTCCGTTCGGATGCCGTGGCTGTTTTCGACATAAACGCCGGGTTCATTGGAAACGATCATTCCGGGCTCGATCACGGCCTCTTTCATTCCATCCGTAAAACGCCACCGGATATTCTGGGGACCCTCGTGGACATTCAGCATATACCCGATCCCATGCCCGGTACCGCATTTATAATCAATGCCTTCGTTCCAAAGCGGCTGCCTTGCCAGAATATCCAGATTGCGCCCCGTACACCCGTACAGGAATCTGGCTTCCGTCAGCTGCAGCATTCCAATGGTCACTAATGTAAAATGCTTCTTTACCTCGTCTTCTATTTTGCCAAGGGCAATGGTTCTCGTCACATCCGTCGTCCCGCCCATATACTGTCCGCCGGAATCCACAAGAAGCATCCCTTCCGGCGCGAGCGTCTTATGGCTCTCTTCCGTAGCCTCATAATGCATCATCGCCGCGCTGTCCTTGTATGCGCTGATCGTAGGGAAAGAAAGATCCAAAAAGCCTTCCGTATTCCGGCGCAGGTCATCCAGGTACCTTGCCGCGGACAGTTCCGTTATTTCTATCTTTCCTATATTCTTTTTCAGCCAGTAAATAAATTTGATCACTGCCGCGCTGTCTTTTCTGTACACTTCCTCCATTTCGGACAGTTCCGTCTCGTTCTTGACCGCCTTCATTCCTTCCGTCGGATTATCTCCGGCCACATGCCCTGTCCGGGAGGAAACAATTTTAAACAGCGCATAATTGCTGTTTCTCTCATCCAGGAACACTTTCCCTTTATAATCATATTTTTCCAGAAAATCCGCAATTTCATCATAATCCCTGCATATGATGCGGTTCTCCTTCGCGTATTTTTCAAACGCTTCCGTCACTGCAGGCTTTTGGGCAAAAAAGTAGATCTCTTCCTGCGTCAAAAAACCATAGGATAACGCTACCGGATTGCATTCCACATCATTGCCCCTGATATTCAGCAGCCACATCAAATCGTCCAGTTTGCTTAACAGCAGATAGCCGGCTCCTGCCTCTTTTAATTTCTTCCTCACCTCTTCCAGCTTTTCCGCCGTACTTTTTCCATTAATTTCATCGGGAAGCACCGTTATGTCCCGGCACGGTTTTTTCGGTCTTTCTGTCCATACTCCCGCCGCCAGATCCTGGCCATACGCAATTCCAATTTTCTTTTCCGCCAGTTTTTTCTCCAGTCTGCGTCCCTCTTTGCAGCTGACCGTCCTCCCATCGAAACCAAGAGCCTGCCCTTCTTCCATCTTTTCATACAAAAAATCAGGAATTTCCGGCACGCCTTCTTCCTGCATGCGGAACAGTTCGATACCGGTTCCTTCCAGCTCCCTCTCCGCCTGGATAAAATACCGTCCGTCCGTCCAAAGCCCTGCCATATCCTGCCCCACTACCAACGTCCCATTGGATCCGGTAAAACCGGAAAAATACTCCCTTGTTTTAAAATATTCGTCCACATATTCCGAATTGTGGTAATCGGCAGTAGGAATCATATAATAATCCACGCCCGCCCTTTTCATTTCTTCCCTGAGCAATGCCAGCCTTTTTTGTATCACTGTATTCATTTTCAGTCTCCTCTTTTCTCATGATTTCCCCATTCATTTTCTTTTTTCATTGTAATATGTTTTTCTCCAAAAGGGAAGAAGCCTGGCCCTGAAACCTTGCATTTTTCTGAAATATTCATTTTTTTCTACAATTTGACGCCTTTTTATGGTATGATTAAAAAGTTATATCATTTGAAAGGAGGCCGGCTATGGATCACAATATTTATTCCGAAGTCACACCCGAAATTATACAACTTGCAAAAATGAATGAAAAAGCCGATATCATTGCAACCGAGCTTTTTACAAAATATGACGTGAAAAGAGGGCTCAGAGACCTGAACGGAAAAGGCGTGCTCGCAGGACTCACCCGTATTTCCGATGTCCGCGCCAACCGGATCGTGGACGGCGTGCAGATACCTATTCACGGAAACTTGTTCTACAGAGGTTATAATGTCAAGGATCTGGTTGACGGTTTTACAAAAGATAACCGCTTCGGTTTTGAAGAAGTTACATATTTGTTATTATTCGATAAACTGCCCAACAAAAAGGAATTGGACGACTTCTGCGCATTGCTCAGTTTTTACCGCAATCTGCCCACCTCTTTTGTCCGGGACATCATTATGAAGGCTCCCAGCAGGGATATGATGAATACATTGGCGAGAAGTGTTCTCACGCTTTATTCCTATGATGACCGCGCCGATGACACTTCCCTTCCCAATGTGCTGCGGCAATGCCTGCAGCTGATCAGTCTGTTTCCGCTGTTGTCCATCTACGGCTACCAGGCTTACAGCTATTATCATGACGGGAAGAGCCTGTATATCCACTCTCCGCTGCCGGAGCTTTCCGCGGCCGAGAATATATTGCACATTCTGCGTCCTGACAGTTCGTACACCCCTTTGGAGGCACGGATACTGGATATCGCCCTTGTACTCCATATGGAGCATGGCGGCGGTAATAACTCCAGTTTTACGACTCATGTGGTGACTTCTTCCCTCACCGACACCTATTCCGTCATTGCGGCGGCCATCGGCTCCCTGAAAGGCCCAAGGCATGGCGGAGCCAATATCAAGGTGGTGCAGATGTTCGAGGAAATGAAAAGGGTACTCTCCGACTGGAACGATGAAGAAGAAGTGGCGGACTATCTGCTAAAACTTCTCCGTAAAGAGGCTTTCGACCACGCGGGACTCATATACGGCGTAGGCCATGCCGTTTATTCCAAATCCGATCCGCGGGCCGTTATTTTTAAATCTTTTGTGGAAAAATTATCCGAAGAAAAGGGGCTGCAAAAAGAATTTGCGCTTTACTCCCTGGTGGAACGCCTGGCTCCCGAAGTCATCGCAAAGGAGCGGCAGATCTACAAAGGCGTCAACATTAACGTTGATTTCTATTCCGGCTTTGTCTATCATATGCTCGGGCTTCCCATGGAACTGTATACCCCCATTTTCGCCATGGCGCGTATCTCCGGCTGGAGCGCACACCGCATGGAAGAGCTGGCCAACAATGGCAAGATCATCCGCCCGGCCTATAAGCCGATAGGATCGGATCACGATTATGTGGACATGCCCTCCCGCTTATAGCCATTCCAATATTCTACTACGCAGCAAACGCTGTCACGCTTTGCGGGCCAGCTTATTGTAAAAAAGTACCGGATATAGCCGGATTATATCCATTGGTCATAATCCGATCATATCCGGTACTTTTATTCCCTGAAAATCAGGCATTTAGTCGATAAACATCTTCTTTGCTTTCGCATATGCCACCATATATAAAATGAGTGCCGCAACAAACCCCATATCTCCTGCTGTGGAAAGCCAGTTCGGTCCGTTCAGGCCCGTTTTGGCCATGTTTCCTGCAGCAGATAAAACGATGAGCGCTCCCGCCAGCAGCACCCTGCTGAACATATAATTGATAAATCCATCTTTATCTTTTATCCTGCCCGCGTCCATTTCCTTACTGACAAGCACGCCGGCTTTTATTTCTCCGGTCTTCTTCATCGTCAATGCCGTGTAAATCAGGTAAACTCCGCTGGCCCCGATCAACAGATCAAATATATTTATATTTCCCATGCGCACCTCCATGCCGCTTCCTTTGTGTATCATCCTTGCAGACCTAAAAACTCTTCCACCGTCCGCCGCATTTCATCTTTTCCGCATACATGGTCATGCACTACCGGAGCCGTCCTTATTTCCTCAATCGCCCCCGGCACTTTCTTTCCCGCCAGTGCCGCCAGTTCATCCACCAGTTCGAAATCCGTCGCCGCATCGCATTGCCCGGCGTCCCCTGAGGCTGCTACAGGTGCTATCGCGTCCATGACGCTTCTCGTAAACTTAAAGGGACTTGCCGTAGAGGCGATAACAGAAGGCGTCCGATCCCCTGTTTCTTCCACATATTTCCGGTATACACAGGCAGCCACCGCCGTATGGGTATCCACCACATAGCCCGCCTTTTTCTGCAGCTCCCTGATCGTCTCCCCGGTCTCCTCCTCGGAAGCGTATCCGCCGTAAAAATCTCCCAGCATTTCCCTCATTTCTCCGGTAATCTCATACCGGCCTTCCCCGCCTAAAGCTTTCATAAAATCTGCCGTTTTTTCCGGGTCATTGCCGGCAATCCGATAAACCAGCCTCTCCAGATTGCTGGAAATCAGAATATCCATAGAAGGAGAACTGGTAAGCACAAACTCCCTGTTTCTGTCATATTCCCCTGTACGGAAGAAATCATACAACACCTTGTTTTCATTGGAAGCACAGATCAGTCTGCCGATCGGAACTCCCATATTTTTCGCATAAAATGCGGCCAGTATATTCCCGAAGTTCCCGGTAGGAACCACTACGTTTATTTTATCGCCTTCCCTGATCTCCCCTCTTTCCAAAAGGCGGGCATAAGCATACACATAATACACGATCTGGGGAACCAGGCGCCCTATATTAATGGAATTGGCAGAAGAAAACTGATATCCCTGCCTGTTCATCCTCTCTTCCAGCTCCTTATCGGCAAAAATCTTCTTTACCCCTGTCTGGGCGTCGTCAAAGTTGCCGTGGATCCCTACGACATATGTATTTTCCCCCTTCTGCGTCACCATCTGCCGTTCCTGTATCGGGCTGACGCCGTTTTTCGGATAAAATACAATGATTTTTGTTCCCTCGACTCCTGCAAATCCCGCAAGCGCTGCTTTCCCCGTATCGCCGGAAGTCGCCGTTAATATCACGATTTCATTCTTTACTTTATTCTTTTTGGCCGACACGGTCATCAGATAGGGCAGAATGGATAAGGCCATATCTTTAAAAGCGATTGTCGAGCCGTGAAACAACTCTAAAAAATAAGCCCCGTCCGCGTGAACCAGAGGCGCGATCTCCTCCGTATCAAATTTGGAATCATAAGCGCTGGAAATACAACTTTCCAATTCCTCTTTTGTAAAATCCGTCAGATAAAGCTTCATGACCTCATAAGCCGTTTCCTGATAGCTCATCCCTGCCAGTTCCTGAAAACTTTTTTCCAATTCCGGTATATGATCCGGTACAAATAAGCCCCCATCCTCGGAAAGCCCTTTTAAAATAGCCTCTGAAGCCTTAATACGTATTCCGCCGTTTCTCGTGCTGCTATACCATACTTCCATTCCGTTTTCCTCTCCGTTCCTGCTTGTCCTGTCATTTACCGACTTCGCTACGCCGTTAAGTATAGCATAGTTTCCCTGTCCGCGCAATGCTATGAATCAGAAGAAAAATTCATGGCCGCCATAGGAAAACAGAAGCGTGAGGCTGTTATCAAACCATTTCATCCTCTCCGGATCCGCATATTTACGGGCCGCAAAATACAAAGCCCCCTCCGTGATATCTTCCCCGTATAAAACCCGTTCCACCGCTTCTTTCGTCTCCTCGCTGACCTTTACCCGATCCAGGCGGCCGTCCTTCACCGGTGAAAACTGGACAGTCCCGTTCCCTCTCTGAAACACTACCTCCTTCACGCTGTCAGGAAACCTGCCGCTTTCCACCCGGTTCATAATAACCCCTGCCACAAGCATTTTTCCTTTGATGTCCTCGCATCCTGCCTCCGCCTCCACAATGCGCAGCAGAATATCATAGTCTTCCTGATTTAAAGCATACTTCGCCTTCCGTTCCAGCAAGTTGTAGTCCACCACTCTCTGCCCGGAGGATGCCTCTGTCACCATTCCCATAAAGCTCGACGCATCCAGATCCGCCTGTTCTTCCATAAAACGAATCTGGAATGCCGGCGTAGACGCTATCCTGTTGATCTTCAGTTCCTTCAGGTTAAACCAGCACACTGCAAAAATCATCTGGCAAAGCATCAATATAGTAATACTCTTTTTATACTTGTACATTTTTTCCTCATTTCTGCGCCGCCATATAAACCGGCGGGGCCAAGATTATACTTAACTTTTTGTCATAGAAATGTAATACTTCTTTAATATTCTATACAAAGAGTATTGAAATTATTTCTAAAAAATTTCTAAATTTGTATTCTTTTTTCTAAAATGGTATAATTATGGTTGAAATGTGTCAAAATTTGGGGAGGGTTGGTTTGGGATGGGAAGGTTGTGGGAATCTGGCGGGCATAGATCCGGGGAAAAGCAACTGCACCAGGCATTCCACCGGACCCAAAAAAACAGCCGGCATTCGGACAACGGTCCTCTTGCCGGCTATGGTCCCGGTTCCATGGTGCAAAAAGCTTTTCCCCGAATCTATGCCCGCCAGATTCAGCCAAGTCAATCGCCCTCCCGCAAACCATCCACCTGATACTACTATGACGATACTATTATACTGATGCTATGCATTGATATGATATACTTATTTGTGTACTCATACTATTATAACCATATAGTATATAGGAAATTGCGAAGCGAATAACCTTGCTGAATATTCTGCCAATATATTCCGTGAAAATCCTTCTGTACCATGGAATCAAGACCATAGAAGACAGGAGGGACATTTCCCGACTGTCTTCTGCTTTACTGGGCTTGATGGAATGTTTGGTACAACAGGATTTTCACGGAATATATTGGCAGAATATTCTCACAACCTATCCCTTCACAATTACCTATAACACAACATCTGAAAAGAAAGGAGAAATCAAGCATGAGCCTTCCAGGAGTCTTTACTGCCAGAAAAAAGGATCATTCCCTTTATTACCGTTCCTCGATTACCATTCGGGAAAAGCATATCAGCCTGGGAAGTTACCCGACGGAACTGGCGGCGCATTTGGCTTATCAGGAGGCGCATATGATCAGCCGGGCGGATTCTGTCGGGCTGGAGGATTATGCAGACAGTTCTCCGCTTTCTTTCCATAAATGGGTCGTCCTTATTAATTTTCGGGATAACGGGCTTTACTTTTCTATGCCGATTTATTTAAAGAATAAATATTTTCTTTATTATCTGAGTCCTTCGCTCTGTTTGAAATTTGATATTGACGATCTGTTTTATTATTCTTCCAAAAAAATCATGTGCCGGGGCGGGCGGCTTTTTGTAAATGATTATGGAATGCAGTGTAGTATCCTAAATCGTTATGGCATTAAAAACTATGCGGTATGCGGGAAAGATTATCATTTTATCAATGGCGACGCTACCGACTTCCGTTATGAAAACATCGAAATTTTGAACCGTTTCCACGGGCTGTCCTGTATTCCTTCTAAAAATCGGGACGGTTTTCTTTATAAAGTGCGCATTCATGTCAGAAGCAGCTATGTAGTAGGCGTTTATGAAGAGGAAACGGAGGCAGCCATCGCTTATAATAAGGCGGCCGACATCTTGAAAAAAAACGGCATAAACCGCAATTTCGCCCAAAACTACATCGAAGGGCTTTCTCCTGCTGTCTATGCCGATATTTATTCAAAATTACAAATTTCTTCCAAAATCTTCCGCCTTACGCCGGAAAACACCTGATCTTCTTTTATTTTTCGGAATAATCCACAAAGCTTATATTCAGTCCTACATCTCCGTTTACGCCGCCTATTTTTCCTTTCAGGCTGTATTGCCACATCTGGAATTTATATGGGTAATCCGGAATCTCTTTCTGTTGGGACAGCCAGATATCATATTCCGTCAGTTTCGTCAGATCGATCTCCCTGATCAGCCATTCTTTTGCTCCATAAATCATCGGCTGATAACCCGCCACCTTTGTATTCTGTAAAAAAGCTTTGGCAACCGCCGTCTTTTCATCTCTGGACAAAGCCTCTATCCTGGCCTTATCGTTTTGCACATACTCCATATCGAAAACAACCGGATAAGTGATCTTGTAATTTGCCAGCGTCTGTACGATAAAATTGGACTCTTCCACCGCTTCCTCTGCGGTAACCGCCTGGGAGAAGAAATAGACGCCCACTTCCAGCCCGGCTCCTATCGCTTTTGTAATATTTTCCTCAAATTTTTCATCCAATGTGATCTGCCCGCTGCCATATCCCCGCGACCCCAAACGGATCATTACAAAATCAATACCCTCAGACTTGACAGCCGTAAAATCCACATCGCCGTTATATTTGGACAAATCCAGCCCGAGATAGGAAATGTCCCTTCCATTATCGTAATAGGACATCTTATCGCCCTTCATCTGCAAATTCGTATAATCATAAGTATTCTGCTCCAGATAAGGATTGATCAACACCCATTCCTCGGTTCCGTCCGCATAAGTAAGAAGCGTATGCTTGCCGTCTCTGGAAGGATCGTTTGCAATTTCTTCCTCTTCCACCCGCTTCGCTTCCTCTTCGTACTTGGCGCCGCTCCTTTCCCCTTCCTCTCCGTCCTCTTTTTGGCCGGCTTCCTCCATTTCACTTACTTCCGTTCTTTCCGGCTCATCCGGATACATATCCCAAAAATCCAGATCCGATGCCCTCAGCTTATTTTCTTCATACAGGCGTTCCACTTCCTGCAAGCTCTTTCTGCCCGCATAGCCAACTACCGGAACCGCTTCCGCTGTCTCGCCATCCGTTACGCCCTCTTCTTCTCCTTCCGTGCTGCCGTCCTGTCCTTTTTCATGATCCAGCGCCATTACGGTCGTATCCTGCCGGCGATGCTGCCTCCTTCTCTCTTCTTCCTGCTTATTCGTATAAACTACCACTCCAAGAATGAGTAATATAGCCAAGCTGACACCCATAATCATATATTTCATCGATAATCTGGCGTCTCTTTCTTCATTTTCTCCTGGTAAGCGCATGGATTTTCTCCTTTCCTTCACGCGGATAAGAAATTTATTTCTACGAGGACAATGCTTCTCATAGAAATAAATTTCCCTGCCGCTATTTACTATCTAAAAAATATCGTTTACTATTACTATAGATTTCGCCATCAAAAGTTTCCAATACTTTAAATAATTTAACACGAATTCCTTAAGTACGCAATGGTTTTTGATGGCAGGAAGGCTTATCGGAAGGGGCCGCTTATGAAGACATATGTATCCTTTTTTAAATTTATCTTTTTTTTCCTGCCGATTTCCCTCATTTTCCTCCTCACGGGATGCGGAAAAAAGAGCGAACCTTTGTCGAGAACCGGTTTTTATTTCGACACATTCATTATGGTCACGCTTTATGACCATCAGGACGAAGCCTTGCTGGACGAATGCTTTTCCCTTGCCGGAACCTATGAAAATATGTTAAGCAAAACAAAGGAAAACAGCGATGTATGGAATATTAATCATAGCAATGGAACGCCGGCCGCAGTAAGCCAGGATACTCTGGCCCTGCTTCGCGCCTCTCTTTTCTATGCCGGACTTTCGAACGGAAAAACAGATCCGACCGTTGGCCCAGTCACCGAACTATGGGACTTTTCCGGTTCTTCCCCGGCATCCCTTCCTGACCAGGCGGATTTGGAAAAAGCTTTATCACATGTCGGCTATGAAGGGATCATTATCGAAGGGAATGAGGTAAGCCTTGCCGATCCCGATGCCGGAATCGACCTTGGCTTTATCGCCAAAGGTTATATTGCAGATCGGATAAAAGATTATCTCGTCTCTCAGGGTGTGACAAGCGCTACGATAAACCTTGGCGGAAATGTACTTACCATAGGTTCCCGCCCGGACGGTTCGCCTTTCCGGATCGGCATTCAAAAGCCTTTTTCTCCCGGAGGCGATATCGCCCTTGTATTGCCCGTTACCGATCTGTCAGTCGTTTCCTCCGGTACTTATGAACGGTATTTTGAGTTGGATAACACTATTTATCACCATATCCTGGACACAAAAACAGGTTATCCCGTACAGAATAACCTGTTTCAAGTTACGATTCTTTCCCGCTCTTCCATGGACGGAGACGCCCTTTCTACCACCTGTTTTTTGCTTGGTTTGGAAGAAGGCATGAAACTTATCGAATCCATGGAGGATACGGAAGCACTGTTTTTTACTTCCGATGGAAACATCCACTCTTCCAGCGGACTGAAAGACATCGTGCCTTAAATTTTGATGATCGATTTGCGAGGACATTTCTCCATACAAGTTCCGCATCCCGTGCATTTTTCATAGTCGATAGAAGCATGGAAATCCGCTATTTCAACTGCCTCGGAAGGACAGTTTTTCTTGCAGAGCTGGCAGCCGATACAGCCGACCGTACAGTCTTTCATCGTCACCGGCCCTTTGTCCTTGGAACTGCATGCTACCGCATATTTGGAATCATATGGAATCAGTTCGATCAAATGTTTCGGACAGACTTCCACACATTTTCCACATGCCTTGCATGCCTCTTTATCCACTACCGCCACACCGTTCACCACATGGATCGCGTCAAAGGGGCAGACAGCCACGCAGCTTCCATAACCGAGACAGCCGTAATTACATGATTTCGGTCCGCCGTTTGGCACAAAGGAAAGCATCCGGCAGTCCTCAATCCCATGATAATCATAATCCGACTTCGTTTTTTCACAATCCCCCTGGCATTTTACAAAAGCTGCCTTTCTTACCGATTCTCCGGCTTCTACCCCCATGATTCCGGCAATCACTTTGCCCACCGGTTCGCCGCCCACCGGACATGCGTTTACCGGAGCCTCTCCTTTGGCAATCGCCGCCGCCAGGCCGGAGCATCCCGGAAATCCGCAGCCGCCGCAGTTGTTCCCGGGCAGGGCTCCCAGTACGGCCTCTTCTTTTTCGTCTACTTCTACTTTGAACTTAATTGCAGCAACGCCAAGGAAGAGCCCGATAAAAAGCCCGACTCCTCCTACGATCGCCGTTGCCGTAAGAACACCCATCATCATCCTGCCACCTCCTATAGCAAACCGGAAAATCCGCAGAAAGCGATCGCCATCAAGCCCGCTGTCACAAGCACGATCGGCATTCCTTTGAAGGATTCCGGTATGTCATTATGCTCCATCTTTTCACGGATACCCGCCAGAATCACGATGGCTACCGTAAATCCTACCGCAGTCGCAAAACCGTTTACAATTCCTGTCAGTATCCCATACTTTTTCTGCACATTGGTAAGGGCAATTCCCAATACCGCACAGTTCGTCGTAATCAAAGGCAGATATACGCCAAGAGCCTGATAAAGAGGCGGCATGAATTTTTTCAAAAACATCTCTACAAACTGCACCAGAGCCGCAATTACCAAAATGAACACGATCGTCTGAAGATAGGTTACTCCAAATTTTTCCAGAATAAATTTATATACCAGCCCGGAAACCGCGGATGCCAGAGTAATAACAAAAATAACCGCTACTCCCATCCCCGCCGCAGTATTCGTTTTCTTAGATACTCCAAGAAACGGGCAGAGTCCTAAAAACTGACTCAAAACCACATTGTTTACCAGGGAAGAACTGATCAATATAATAAGCAGATCCTTTATCATTTTTGCTCACTCTCCTTTCCCTCTCCGTAGAATCTATGGCTGCATCCCTTTTCCCCGCAGTTCATGCAGTCTTCGCTGCATCCAGACTGTATCTTCGACATGTCTTTTCCTTTCCGCTCCCCGTTGATCCGTATCTTGTTCTGTACGGCGGTCAGCGCTGCCAGCACGAAAAACGCGCCGGGGGCCATAATGAAAATCGCACAGGGAACATAGGAATCCGGCATAATATGTAAGCCGAAAATCTCTCCTGCCCCGATCAATTCACGAACCGCTCCGATACAGGTCAGTGCAAAAGAAAAGCCGAGTCCCATGCCGATGCCGTCGAACAGAGAAGGAATAATCGGGTTTTTGGAAGCATACGCTTCCGCCCTTCCTAAAATAATACAGTTTACAACGATCAAAGGAATATATAGTCCAAGCGCGTCATAAAGAGCCGGAATAAAGCCTTCCAGCAAAAGCTCCACCATCGTAACAAAAGAAGCGATAACGACGATAAAAGCCGGTATTCTCACCTTATCCGGAATAATATTCCGAAGCATGGATATAATCATATTGCTGAGCGCCAATACCACCATAGTTGTAAGCCCCATGCCCAGGCCATTCATTGCCGATGTGGTTAC
This sequence comes from Lachnospiraceae bacterium 28-4, assembly GCA_000403275.2. Lineage (GTDB taxonomy): Bacteria > Bacillota > Clostridia > Lachnospirales > Lachnospiraceae > Kineothrix. The sequence goes on along the minus strand of KE159598.1, from coordinate 638,600 downwards.
GGCCAGGGTCGGACACATTCCAAGCATTAATACGAAGGTAGGATTTTCTTTGATCAGGCCGTTATACAGCCGTTCCATAGAGTTACTGTTATCCATTGCCGTTTCCTCCTTCCATCAGCATTTCCCTAAAATAGTACAGTCCGGCATTGACCCCGTTCGTAACGGCATGAGTCGTAATCGTGGCACCGCTGATCGCTTCGATCTGGTTGTCTCCCATAGCGCCGGATTTCACATATTCAAAACTTTCCGCATTTTTATTCACAAACTGGGGCTTCAATACTTCTTCCGCCCGCATCCCGAGACCCGCTGTTTCCGCTATGGACAAAAGGGATATCCCGTTCAGGGAGCCATCGTTCCTTACCCCCATCATAAATTCAATATCGCCGCCATAGCCTTCATGATCGTTGACCGTAATCACATAACCCAGCGTTGCGCCGCCCGCATCTTTTGCCGCCATAACCGCTCCGATGTCCACGCCGTCGAAGCCCTGCTCCGCCCATCCGCCGGGCATCGCCTGGCTTACTCCATCCGCTGCCAGTACCTCAGTCTCTTCAAAGGAAACCGCATCCTGAAAAACTTCCATACACGCTTCCTGCTTCGCTTTTTCTTTTTGCACCGCGATCGGTTCCTTCGTCACCTGGTACACTGTTCCGAGAACCAATCCGGCAATCAGGGTAATAGCGAACAATATAAGCGCGTCCCCTATCATGCTGCCGCTCTTTTTTTCATTCATGCACGTTTTCCCCCTTTCATCCCGAATGCTATCGGAAGGGTCATCTTCTCGATCAAAGGCACTAAAAGATTGCCGATAATAATCGCATAGGAGACGCCTTCAGAAGACGGCCCGAAAATACGGAAGATTCCCGTCAATATCCCAAGCAATATCCCATACACATATTGCCCGTTCTTTGTAATCGGCCTCGTCACATAATCCGTCGCCATAAAAAAGGCTCCGAGCATCAGCCCGCCTCCTGCCAGCTGGGCGCTGATATAAGCCAGGTCAAAACCATGGCCGCCGAACAGACAGGCAAACAGGATAAAGCTGACGATATAACTGCCGGGAATGCGCAGGTCAATCACTCCAAGAAGAATCAGGAAACATGCTCCCAGCACAATCGCTATCATGGAAGTCTCTCCGATCGTACCCGAAGTCCTGCCGATCACCATGGACAAAATATCCACCGGCTCCCCGCTCTTAATGGCTGCCAGAGGAGTCGCCCCCGTATATGTATCGCACTCAAAATTCGTCATAATGGACGTAAAGGAAATCAGCAGAAAGCATCTGGCGGCCAGCGCCGGATTCATAAAGTTCTGTCCCAGTCCGCCAAAAAGCATTTTTACTACAAGAATAGCAAAAACGCCTCCTAATGCCCCGATCCACCAAGGGGCGCTGGACGGCAGGTTCAGCGCCAGCAAAAGTCCTGTCACCACTGCCGAATAATCTCCGATTGTCACTTTCTTTTTCATTAATTTTTCATAAGCAAACTCTGTCAAAACCGTGCTTGCCACCGTTACCACGATTAATATAAGCGCATCTGCCCCAAAATTATAGATACCGAAGCCCGCTGCCGGGAGAAGGGCGATCACCACCATCATCATAATGCTGCTGGTCGTCACCTTGCTTCTCACATGGGGATTGGATGACACTTTCATCAAATCACTCACTTTTCGTACCTCCTGTTATTCTGTCCATTGCCTTCGCATCTAAGATACTCCCGCATCCAAGATGCTTCCGCGTCTAAACACCGTCTAGGCCTTCGCTTTTTCCTGCTTTGGCGCCGGCTTCTTGCTGCGCTTTGCCAGCTGCATTTTACGCATGGACTTGATCGTCTGCGTCAATGGCCGTTTCGCCGGACACACAAAACTACAGCATCCGCACTCGCAGCATTCCATTCCATTATGGGAAAGAAATGCTTCTTCCTCATAATGCTCGGCAAAATCTGCCAGTTTTCTCGGCACAACCCTGCCCGGGCATACTTCCACGCATTTTCCGCAATTAATGCAGGCGCTCGGTTCCATCTTTGAAACATCGTCCTGTGTCAGACATAAAAGCGCCGAAGCGGTCTTCGTCGTAGGAACATCCAAATCAAAAATACCGAATCCCATCATAGGACCGCCGGAAACGATCTTCACCGGCTGTTCTTTAAAGCCGCCCGCTTCTTCTACCAGCTCATGGTAATTCGTGCCGATCCGCACGATAAAATTGCGGGGATCGGCAACCGCATCCCCTGTCACCGTTACAATACGGTTCATCAGCGGTTTTCCCAGCATCACCGCATGGTAAATAGCCACGATCGTATCCACATTATCCACCACGCACCCTGCGTCCGCCGGAAGCATGCCGGAGTTAATGCTCCTTCCTGTGGTAGCATAGATGATCTGCCGTTCTGCCCCCTGGGGATACTTCGTCTTTAACGCTTTAACGCTGATTCTCGTCTCATCTTTTGTTATTTTCTTCAAAAGCTCGATACAATCCGGTTTATTGTCCTCCACCGCCAGAATCCCCCTGGCATTATCGAAGAGCCGCAGCATGATTTTCATTCCCTCCACCAGCTTCTCCGGCTCCTCCAGCATTCTCCTGTAATCCGAAGTGAGGTAAGGCTCGCACTCCGCACAGTTGGCGATGACATAATCTATTTTTTCCGGCTCTTTCGGCGAAAGCTTGATAAAGGTAGGAAAACCTGCGCCGCCCATACCGACGACTCCCGCCTCTTTTACCCTTTCTATAATTTCTTCCTTGGATAATCGGTCTGCCGATTCCACCGGCGAGTATTCCACCTCTTCATATTCCCCGTCGTTCTCTATGATGATACTCATCACATTATCACCTGTCACTACCCGTCTTGGCTCAATCGCCTTCACGGTTCCCGACACCGTAGCATAAATCGGGGCGGACACAAACCCGGAAGCCTCTGCAATCTTCTGCCCGGTCAGCACACGATCCCCCTTTGCTACAATCGGCGTTGCAGGAGCGCCGATATGCTGGGACAGTGGATATACCAGGTCTCCCTTGGGCAGCACAGCCTTGATCGGCTTATCCTTCGACATATCTTTTCCGTCGTAAGGATGGATACCGCCCACGAATGTTAATTTTGCCATTTGTCACCCTTCTTTCTTTCAGAATTCAAATGTCGCCGGACAGCCGGTAATTGCACATTCCATTACTCCTGCCGCACCGGACGCGACAACTTTTAATATCAATATACTATTTTTCTACAAAAAATACTACTGAAATTTGAAAAAACATGATAAAATAAACAAGGAAATATTTTAGAGGAAAGGATATGATCATACCATGAGAACTTTACGTCAAACGATACACCTTCCAAACCTCAACTATCCTTTGGAAAAAATTGCGCCTTTAGATAAAATTCTTTTTCTTGATATAGAAACCACCGGTTTTACCGCCAAAAGTTCTTCCATTTACCTGATCGGCACGGCCTATCAGGAAGACGGCAAATGGTATGTAAAGCAATGGTTTGCAAACAATTATGAGGAAGAAGCGGAAGTGCTGTCCGCCTTTTTCAGTTTTGCGCGGAATTATACTCATCTGATACATTTTAACGGCAATAATTTCGATCTGCCTTACCTGCTTCAAAAATGCCAGCAGTACGATCTGCCCTATCGCTTTGATCCCTTTGAGGGTATCGATATTTACCGCAGGATCGCTCCTTATAAATCTTTCCTGCGTCTTCCCAACTGCAAACAGAAAACGCTGGAGCAGTTCCTTGGCATCGAAAGGGAAGATTCCTACAGCGGAGGGGAACTGATCAGCGTATATCATACTTATGTAAAAACTCCTACGGACTACGGCTTACAGGCGCTTGCCCTTCACAATGCGGACGATATGAAGGGCATGCTCCAGATCCTCCCTCTGCTGTCCTATTACGACCTGATCAACGAACTGCCCCGCCCGAAAAAGGTACAGGCCAATTATTATCTCGATATGGACGGAAATAAACACCAGGAACTGATCATGAAGCTGAACCTTCCCGCTCCCCTGCCCCGTCCCCTCTCCGGCACCGCGGAAGGATGTTATTTTAAAGGCGAAGGAATGGAAGCCAGCCTTCGAGTTCCTCTTTATGAAGAGGAAATGAAATATTTTTATTCCAATTATAAAAATTATTATTATTTGCCCGAGGAAGATACGGCCATCCACAAATCGGTCGCTTCTTATGTGGACAAGGCTCACCGCGTCCAAGCAACGGCTAAAAACTGTTATACCCGCAAACTCTCTTCCTATCTCCCGCAATGGGACATCCTCTTCCAGCCTTTCTTTAAAAGGAAATATGAAGACAGGGATATCTTTTTTGAACTTACGGAAGAAATGAAAAAAGAACGGACGCTTTTTTCAAAATATGCGGGGCATGTGATAAATATGATTGCCGGGTCTTATACGCAAGGATAGAATCCCCTGTCCATTCCCCTCAAATTGACAGTCTCCTGCGAGTCCTGACGCCTTTAGGCTATACTTTACAAATTGTTCCAATAAAATAGCAGATCGGATAAAATCGAGTAGAGAAGATTCATCTTCCCTACTCGTCGCGCGGGGTGCATGCAGCAAATCTACTAATTTCCTTACGCACCCCTGCGCATAAAAAGAAGGCAGATCCCGCCACCGCAAAGATCTGCCTTTTATTGTTATTTGTTTCTTGTCAGGGTTTCTCGTAAAAGAAGGAATTCTTTCTTTCATACCCGATTTCTTTATAGTTAATAATCTGTTCCGTGCTGCCGATGAACAGCAGACCGCCTTTTGAGAGAGACTTCTGGAACTTTATAAATACTTCGGTTTTTGCTTCCTCCGTAAAATATATCAGTACATTACGGCAGACGATCATATGCCAGCCGTCGCGGTAGGCGTCTTTCAAAAGATTATGCTGGGTAAATTCTACACGCTTTTTCACATTGTCGGATATTTGATAAGACAAACCGACTTTTGTAAAATACTTTCTCTTCAGATCATCCGGTACATTGGCAACACTCTTTTCGCTGTAGAGTCCCACCTTCGCCTTAGCAATTACCTGCTTATCCAGATCCGTAGCATATATTTTTATCTGCTCCAGAGGAATATGTCTGGATAAAGCCATAACAAGAGAATATGGTTCATCCCCTGTGGAACATGCAGCGCTCCAGATCTTCAGGTTTTTTCCATACTTGGAGATCAGTTCCGGTATGATCTGCTGGTCCAGCACTTTCCACTGATCCGCATTGCGGTAAAACTCAGATACATTTATCGTCAGATAGTTAATAAATTCTTCAAACTTCGCAGTATTCGCCTTCAAAAAAGCAATGTACTTGTCATAGCCAGTTACATTATTTTTCGCGATCAGCGTATCGATGCGACGTTTCATCTGCTTTTCCTTATATGCGTTCAAGTCAATTTTTGTAAGGTCAAATACTGCCTTCTTGAACCATTCATAATCATAAGCCATGGCAATTACCTACCGTCATATATTTTTTTATTCTATGCTTTATTCTTCGGTGCCTTCTTCTTCCTGCTCACTGGCGATTACAGCCTCTATATCCACAGATACTACATCTGCATCCTCTTCCGGTGCTTCCGTCTTCGGTTCAGGAGCCAGCATAGCCTTTACGCTCAAACTGATCTTCTTATCCTCGTTATTAAAATCAACTACCTTAGCGGTAATCTCTTCTCCCACCTTCAGTACATCCGCAGGTTTTTCAATATGTTCCTTGGAAATCTGGGATACGTGAAGCAATGCATCCACGCCCGGCTCAAGTTCAATAAATGCACCGAAATCGGTCATTCTTGCTACTTTACCGGTAACAACGTTGCCCGCAGCATATTTTTCAGCCGCATCTTTCCACGGGTTTGCATCTGCAAACTTAAGGCTTAACGCGATCTTATTTCCTGAAATCTCTTTGATCAGTACTTTTAATTTCTCTCCAACTTTAAATACTTTCTTGGGATTCTCTACTCTGCCCCAGGACATCTCTGAAATGTGAAGGAGTCCGTCCGCTCCGCCCAAATCGATAAATGCGCCGAAGTCCGTTACATTCTTCACGGTTCCTTCCACTACATCGCCTTCCTGAATGGATTCGAACAGTTTTTTCTGAAGTTCCGCTTTCTCCGCAACGATCAACTGCTTGCGGTCTCCGATATATCTTCTTCTCTTAGGATTATATTCGCTGATCACGAATTGTATTTCCTGACCTGCATATTTGGACAGATCTCTTTCATATACATCCGATACAAGGCTTGCAGGAATAAAAATCCTGACTTCTTCCACTACAACGCTCAAGCCGCCCTCTAATACCTGCGCCACTTTTGCCGTCAGCACTTCCCTGTTATTAAATGCTTCCTCAATCCTCTTATTTCCACGATCAGCAGCCAGTCTCTTATAAGTAAGGAGAACTTGTCCTTCCCCGTCGTTTACTTTCAGCACCTTTACTTCCATCGTATCGCCGATTTTAGCGATTGTTGTTAAATCTACATTAGGTTCGTTCGTGTATTCGTTTCTTGTGAGTATGCCGTCCGATTTGTAGCCGATATTGAGAATAATCTCTTCAGGCTTGACATCGATCACTGTGCCTTCCACTACCTCTCCCGCATGTATTGTCTTTAATGATTCTTCTAACATTTGTTCAAAAGTTAATTCTGACATAATTTTGAACCTCCTCAATAATATTATTTGGGGTAGACGCCCCGGCAGTAATACCGACCGGTGAAGCCGCTTTAGGTAGTTCTAAACGCAAGTCATCCAGTGTCTGTATAAAATAAGTATTCTCACATTCTTCTTTACAAATCTCGTACAGCTTTCTTGTATTAGAACTGTGAGTACCCCCGATTACTATCATGTTCTCAACCTGAGACGCAATCTGCCTCGCCTCAGTCTGCCGTTCTTCTGTTGCGCTGCATATAGTATTCGCAACACTAACATTGTAACCTTTTTTCAAAAAAATTTCAACTAATTCTTTAAATTTGTTGTAGTTAAATGTCGTTTGGGAAACAATACATATTTTTTCTTCCTTTACGGCGAGATTTTTTTCCTCATTTGTAAAGCGTTCCGCTTGTTCAATCGACTCTATAATCTCCACTTCCCCCGACGACCATCCCTTGATTCCCTCCACCTCAGGATGCCCCGGATTGCCGATAATAACGATCTTTTTCCCTTGCCCGCTTTCCTTTTCCACAATATCATGAATTCTTTTTACAAAAGGGCATGTGGCATCCACACATTCCAGCCCTTTTTTTTCCAGCAGATCATAAACTTCTTTGGAAACGCCATGGGAACGTATGACCACCATACCCTCGTCCAGCGCTTTCAGTTCCTCTATTCCTTCGATCACGCTCACTCCGCGCGCCTCCAGATCCCTGACGACCTCTTCGTTATGTATGATCGGGCCAAAAGTATATATCTTCCGCCCCTTACCAATCTGCTCGTAGACCTTTTCCACTGCCCGCTTTACCCCAAAGCAAAATCCGGCGCTTTTCGCCCTGATTACTTCCATTCCTTACCTGTTCCCTTCTTAATCTTTATTCCCAGCGGCACAGTCCGATGATCTTTTCCGCCACTTCTTCTATTGTCATATCGGAGGAATCCACGAGTACCGCATCTTCGGCCTGGCGCAAGGGGGATATCTCCCTGTTCATATCTCTTTCATCCCTTTCGATAATATCCTGCTCTATTTTTTTTAGATCGCATTCCATTCCCTTTGCCCGCAATTCCTCGTATCTTCTTTTTGCACGAACCGCACTGCCCGCAGTCAGATATATTTTCACATCTGCATCCGGCAGCACACAGGTTCCGATATCACGGCCATCCATTACCACGTTCGCCCGCCTTGCCAGACGTTGCTGCAGTTCCACCAGCTTCTTCCGCACCTCGGGATTGACGCTGCTGACGGAAGCCATATTTCCCACTTCTTCGGTGCGAATCCGCTCATTGACATTTTCCCCGTCCAAAAGCACGACCTGCTCTCCATCCACATAGCAAATCGTAATATCCGCATTTCTGCACTTTTCGCTTATTTTCTCTCCGTCTTCCGGCCGAATTCCGTTTCTGATAAAGTAAAGCGCCATAGCGCGGTACATCGCTCCCGTATCTACATAAATAAATTTCATTTCACTAGCGATCCTTCTTGCTATTGTGCTTTTTCCTGCCCCTGCCGGACCGTCTATCGCTATGCTGTAACTCATACCTTTCCTTCCTTTCTCAAATTTTCCTGCGGAAAAAATCCCCTCAGGAATTTCTTCCGCCGCCTTCCACCGCGGAAATCCCTGCCTGATAGCCTGTGGACCATGCAATCTGCAGGTTAAAGCCCCCTGTCAGCGCATCCACATCCAGCATTTCCCCTGCAAAATAAAGCCCCTTTATTATCTTCGATTCCATTGTAGAGGGATTTACTTCCTTTACATGGACCCCGCCCCTCGTAATTACTGCCTCCGCATAGCCTCTCGTCCCCGTTACAGTCATTCTCAAATCCTTGATCAGATGAGCCAGCCGAACCCGCTCTTCCTTTGTGACTTCGTGGACTTTCTTTTCCCCATCTATCCCGGACAGCGAGATCATAACCGGAATCAATTTGGACGGAAACAGTTTTCCCAGTGAATTTTTAAACTGCTTATTCTTATTTTCTTCAAAATCCCTCAGCAGCCTTTTGTCCACCTGCTCCGGTGTAAGGGCCGGTTTCAGATCCAGGCGCAATACGGCCTTTTCCCCTTTTCCTTTTTTTCCATAATAGCTGCTCGCACTTAAAATCAAAGGGCCGCTTACTCCAAAATGAGTAAAAAGCATTTCCCCGAAACCTTCATAAAGCGGTTTTTTCCTTTCCATAAAAAGAGAAGCCCTCACATTTTTCAGAGACAGCCCCTGCAAAGATTTGCACCACTCTTCCTGAACCGTCAGCGGCACAAGAGATGGGAAAGTTTCTTTGATTGTATGTCCTTCCGCCTCCGCCATCCGATACCCGTCCCCATCGGAACCTGTCAGGGGATAAGACAGCCCGCCGGTGGCAAGAATAACCGCATCGCCATATTCCACGCTTCCATCCGCCAATTCCACGCCTTTTATTTTCCCGTCTTCTGCCAGAAGTCTTTTTACTTCCGTATGAAGCCGTATGTCCGCCTTTCCTCTTCGAAGCTCTCTCTCCAGCGCAGCCGTCACATCATAAGCGTGGTCGGAAACAGGAAATACTCTTCCTCCCCTTTCCGTTTTTACCGGACAGCCTGCCTTCTCAAACCAGTCCATCACCGCATGGTTATCAAATCCGTAAAAAACACTGTAAAGGAATTTGGAATTTGTCATGATATTTTGAAACAGCGTTTCCATATCGCAGTCATTGGTCAGGTTGCATCTTCCCTTTCCGGTAATAAACAACTTCTTTCCAAGTTTTTCATTTTTTTCAAAAAGTACGACCCTGCCCCCCATCTGCAATACCGAAACGGCAGCCATCATTCCGGCAGCTCCGCCGCCCGTCACTATGATCTTTTTCATTTCTTCCTCATTTCCATCCTTTTATGGAAGGTTTTCTTCCTCGGGAAGATTCCCCTCCTTAGAAAATTTCCCTTCGGTTCGAAGCGGATAATTTAACATCGGCTCTTCATCAATAAAGTTAATTTCATCATTCAAGTAAACTTGATAATTATTCCATGCCTGTTCCAGTTCTTCCAGATTGTGCTTGACATCTTCGGGACGTTTTAAACAGAGCGCTACTACCAACGCATTGATCAGGCTTAGTGGCGCTACAAGGGAATCCACGATAGACACCATATCGCTCCTGGCAAACAAATTGCAGGAAGAATACAGGTTCATTGGCGAATGCACGCTATCCGTAATGGCAATTACCTTGGCATTTCTGTCATTGGCAAATTCCATGGCCTTTAAAGTACGCATGGAATACCTTGGAAAGCTGATTCCCACAATGGCATCCTTTTCATTGATCCTTATCATCTGTTCGAACATTTCGCTGGTGCTGGTCGTCCGCAGAAGCACCACATTTCCCCTTATCATATTTAAATAAAAATGCAGGAAATCCGCCAGCGGTTCACAGCTTCTGATTCCCACGATATACACTGTCCGGGCTTCCAGAATAGTATCTACGGCGATTTCAAAGGACGCGCTGTCCAGATGGTCGATCGTATCTTTAATTTTTTCTATATCTGCTTCCAGAACGGAGGTAAGTATTTCCGACTGCGTGCTTCTTCCATACTTGACACCGATCTTCTGAACCGAATTCAGCTTATCTTTGACCCATTCTTCCAAAGCCTTCTGAAACTCGGGATAACCGTCGTATCCAATGCCGGATGCAAACCGCACTACTGTGGATTCGCTCACCTTTACGGTCTCTCCGAGTTTTGCCGCCGTCATAAACACCGCCTGTTCATAATGGTCGGTAATATAAGCCGCTATCGCCTTATGGCTTTTGCTCATCCTGGGATATTTTTCACCGATCTTTGAAATAATATCGGTCTCTTTTTCCTTCCCCGTATCTCTTCCCATCTTGTGTATCCTCTTTATTTCCGCGGGCAATAAACCTGCTACTCTGTTTGTTGCCGGGTATTCCGCTTTTTAAAAGGAGCCGGCCAAGCGGCCAGCTCCTGATCAAATCCTGATTAAACCGGATAAGCCCCGTTTTTTGTATCCGCCTGGGTCATATCCACTTTTTCCTGCTGGGCCTGACGATATTTAAAGAAATCAGTAGCCACCTGAGGGAACAACGCATAAGACAATACGTCCTCGTCCTGCTGCTTCCATTCTTTCATCTCTGCTTCCAGCTTATCCAGCTCGTTTTCGATCAAATCTGCCGGACGGCAGGTGATTCTTTTCTCGCCGGGAATAACTTTATCGATAATTTCCTGATTCATCGGTTTTATTGTCTGTCCGTATTCACCGCGCAGAACCGCTTTTGTTTCTTTCGTCGCCATCTTATAGCGTTCGCCAAGCAATACGTTAAATACCGCCTGTGTACCAACGATCTGTGAAGAAGGCGTAACGAGCGGAGGCTCTCCAAGATCCTTACGAACTGCCGGGATTTCTCTCAGCACATCGTAATACTTGTCTTCCGCATTCTGCTCTTTCAGCTGGCTTACCATATTGGAAAGCATGCCGCCCGGTACCTGGTAAAGCAGAGTCTTGATGTCAACGCCCATAACCTTCGGATTCAGAAGCCCGCTTGCCAGGCATTCATCCCTGTAAGGCCTGAAGTAGTCCGCGATTTCCGCAAGCACGTTCTGGTCATAACCGGTATCGTAGGGAGTCCCCTTAAAGGTTTCCACCATAACTTCCGTTGCCGGCTGGGAAGTACCGAGGGCAAACGGAGAGATCGCACAGTCGATCACATCTACTCCGGCTTCCACTGCCTTCAAATATGTCATGCTGGCAACGCCGGAAGTATAATGCGTATGGAGCTGGATCGGCAGCTTCGTCGCGCTCTTCATGGCAGAAATCATTTCCGTCGCTTTATAAGGAACAAGAAGTCCTGCCATATCTTTGATACAGATAGAGTCCGCTCCCATCTCTTCGATTTTCTTCGCCATATCTACCCAGTATTCCAGAGTATAAGCGTCTCCGAGCGTATAGGACAATGCCACCTGTGCATGGCCCCTGCCTTCCCTCTGTTTCACCGTATTAGTAGCGTTTACCGCTTCCTGCAGGTTCCTGAGGTCGTTCAGGCAGTCGAAGATCCTGATAATATCGATGCCGTTGGCAATGGATTTTTCTACGAAATAATCCACCACGTCATCCGCATAAGGACGGTATCCAAGGATATTCTGTCCTCTGAAAAGCATCTGTAATTTTGTATTTTTGAAACCGTCCCTTAACTTTCTCAATCTTTCCCAAGGATCTTCCTTCAGGAAACGGAGAGAAGCGTCAAAAGTAGCCCCGCCCCAGCACTCTACCGCATGATAGCCAACTTTATCCATTTTCTCAATGATCGGAAGCATCTTTTCGGTAGGCATCCTCGTTGCGATCAAAGACTGATGCGCATCGCGGAGAACGGTTTCCATAATTCCAATCGGTTTTTTCACCTGTTCTGACATTTTCTATTCCTCCTTAACAATCCGGCTTTACGCCATTCCATTAAAATACTCCAAATACCGCCATGAAAGTGCCGGCCGCTACTGCTGTACCGATAACTCCGGCCACGTTAGGCCCCATTGCATGCATGAGCAGGAAGTTGGTCGGATCCGCCTCCGCACCTACCTTCTGGGATACCCTGGCCGCCATAGGAACCGCAGACACACCCGCAGAACCGATCAGAGGGTTTACCTTGCCATGGGTAATGATGCACATCAATTTACCGAACAATACGCCTGCCGCCGTACCGAATGCGAATGCGACCAGGCCGAGCGCAACGATCTTCAGCGTATCCCAGTTAAGGAATGCTTCCGCGCTGGTAGTCGCACCTACGGAAGTACCGAGCAGGATAACTACGATGTACATAAGAGCGTTGGACGCCGTATCCGTCAACTGTCTTACTACTCCGGATTCCCTGAACAGGTTACCGAGCATCAGCATACCTACAAGGGGAGCCGTGGTAGGAAGGATCAGACATACGACGATCGTTACGATAATAGGGAACAATATCTTCTCCAGTTTGGAAACCGGACGAAGCTGCGCCATTTTGATTTTTCTTTCTTTTTCCGTTGTCAGCAGCTTCATGATCGGGGGCTGGATAATCGGCACCAGTGACATATAAGAATATGCCGCTACCGCGATAGGTCCAAGCAAGGCCGTCTGCCCCAGTTTTCCTGCGAGGAAAATGGAAGTCGGGCCGTCAGCTCCGCCAATGATGGAAATTGCCGCTGCCGCCTTGTCGTTAAAGCCAAGGCCGATTGCTCCGAAATAAGCGGCAAAAATACCGAACTGTGCTGCCGCGCCGAGCAAGAAACTCTTAGGATTGGCAATCAACGGCCCAAAGTCCGTCATCGCGCCGACTCCCATAAAAATGAGGGAAGGCAGGATCGCCCACTCGTCTAAGAGATAGAAATAATAAAGCAAGCCGCCTGCACCGTTTGCCGAGTCTTCAATACTCAGCATAATATCAGGATAAATATTCACAAGCAGCATACCGAATGCTATCGGTGTTAATAACAATGGCTCAAAGCCCTTTGCGATAGCAAGGTAAAGAAATACACAAGCTACTACAATCATCAGGTAATTTCCCCACGTAAGGTTGAAAAAAGCCGTCTGATGCACTAGGTTGTCTAATGTATTCGCTATATAACTGAAATCCATTATTTTGACCTCCTGTTTTGATTCACGATCTGCAAACGCGCGTAAAATATGGCTATTTCCACACCGCACTTACCCGCGTTCCCGTCTTTAGTTTAAAGTTGCGAGCAATGCACCCGCTTCTACGGGATCGCCAACGGATACGTCAACGCTTGCCACTGTGCCGTCCTGAGGAGCCACAACCGGGATTTCCATCTTCATAGCCTCAAGTACAACTACGGTATCGCCTGCCTTGATTGTCTGTCCAACTTTTGCCTCTACTGCAAATACTTTTCCTGCTGCGCCCGCTTCTACCCTTACGCTGCCCGCCGCTCCGCTTGCTGCAGGTTTTGCTGCCGCTTTAGGCGCTGCCTTGGGAACTGCTTTGGGCGCTGCGGGAGCTGCCGGAGCGCCTGTGGATGCACCTTCTTCTACTACTACATCATATACGTTTCCATTTACGGTAATGGTATAATTTTTCATTTTTCTCTCCATTTCTGCACGGCTTTATAGTATACAGCAAGTTTGTGGATGCCGTGCAGACACAAACTTGGTTATTCCTGCTATTATCAACTCATCACTTATCAACTTAGATTAAAACATTCTTCTTTTTCTGATCGATCTGACAACGAAGCCGTCAGTGGAAGCCGCTCCTTCACTCGCCGCGATCGCAGCCGCAATAACAGCCACCAGTTCCAGGTCGTCCGTCTCTTCTTCCACCGCTGCCGGAGCAGATACCTTAGGCGCCGCCGGGACGGGTTTTGCCGCCTCCTGCTGCGGTTTCTTTGTAAATGCCGCCTGAATCTTAGGGATAAAGGTAAAGCATGAAATAATCAGGCTGATAAGGATCAGCACGATAAATACCGTTCCCATACCGAGCAGCGTATTCATGAATGCCTTTGCCATTAATTCACTGAATGAATAAATCACGTTTGTGGACATGCTGGTCATCATGTACTCATCGTCAAAAATGATTTCGATATTTGCATCATGGCTTGAGCCATCCACTTTCAGGTTGACGATGATTCCGTCGTCATTTATTTCTGCGCTTTTTTCCACAATATCAACATAATCACCTATATCGGCCTGAGCGCTTTCCCAGCTGCTGAATGCTGCCGCCGAAACCGGATCCGCCTTTGCATACTGTGCCTTCTGCTCTTCATATGCACCGGAGCAAAGCTCTCTGACGCTCTGGAAGATTCCTTCGCCGTAGTAGATTGCCTCTTCTTCCGACATCTCCGACCATGCGGATGCATCCTTCTGTTCGTCACCGCATGCGCTCGCCCCCAGGATACAGGTAATCATACCTAATACTAATAACCATTTTTTCATATTAAGTATCATCCTTTCTATACGGTACCATGTTTTTTCGCCGGGCGTTCTTCATGTTTTGTATATAACATTTCAAATGCGCCGATCACATATTTCCTCGTATCTTCCGGCGACACGATCTGATCTATATACCCTCTTCCCGCTGCGCTTTGCGCGCTTGTCTGAAGACGGGCATACTCTTTTGCACACGCGTCAATCGCTTCGGAGCCTTGTCCGTCGCAAATAATTTTTGCGGCAAGCTTCGCATCCATCGTTCCGATCTCCGCATCCGGCCACGCTATCGTAATGTCCGCTCCAACCGCCTTGGAGTTCATTGCCACATAAGCGCTGCCATATGCCTTGCGTGTAATTACATTCACCTTCGGAACCGTCGCGTTCGCGAATGCATATGTAAGGCGTGCGACTGCCTTAGCCATTCTCTTTTCCGAACACTTCGCGGAAGCAAAACCTTTTACATTTGTCAAAGATAACACAGGAATATCAAAAGCATCGCAGAATGTAATGAAATCCGCTGCCTTTTCACATCCTCTTACCGATAATACTTCATCGAATTTATCCGTAACCGTTCCCTCTTCGCCGTAAACTTCCGTACGGTTTGCCACAGCGCCTACCGTAGCTCCGTTCAGCTTAATGAAACCTGTTACCATATCCTTCGCATAATTTCTCTTCGTCTCAAAAAATACACCGTTGTCAGATATCTGGGAAAGCGCGATCGCAGTATCCCCCGCACAATTCTCAAGGCCTTCGCATACTCTGTTCAAATCGTCCGCGCATTCTTCAAACGCCGTATTATCCTCATTGTTCGCCGGAAGCATGGAAACCAGCTCCCTGATCTGCGCAAGAATATCCGCTTCCGCCGCCGTCACATCCACAATGCCGGCTTCTTCGCTCTGGAATGCCGCAGAAGAAGTATCGCATCTGGAGATCTCGTTGCCATCGATGGCGTTAGGGGAATTCACAAATAATTTCGCTTTCTTTTCCTCCATAAACGTAAAATCCGTCAACGTAGGAACAACGGCAAGACCGCCGCCGCAAGTTCCGAAGATCGCCGTAATCTGGGGGATCACCCCTGACGCATCCACCTGCTTCTTATAAATCTCGCCAAAACCGTTCAACGCATCCGTTGCCTCCTGCAGCCTCAGACCGGCAGAATCGATCAGCCCGATGACTGGGGCGCCCATTTTCATTGCCAGATCATAAAGACCCACAATTTTCTTCGCATGCATTTCACCGATGGTTCCGTTCAATACGGACGCATCCTGGCTGTAAACATACACAAGATTGCCGTCGATCACTCCATAGCCGGTAATAACGCCGTCCGAAGGAGTCTCTGTCTGTTTCAGATTGAAATCAGTCGCCCGTGCCGTAACAAGCGCCCCTATTTCAACGAAACTGTTTTCATCGAGTAAAGCATTAATTCTTTGACTCGCTTGTGAAGTAGTACTCATTTTTTCAGCCCTCCATTTTATATTAAATAAATAAAAACTATTTAACGGGGAAAGTACCGCCGAACTTTAATGCCAAACTTCCCCATGATTCACGGTAGTAGTATACCACAAAAGCGAGAAATAGCATAGAATTATTTTCATTTTTTAACACAATTTTTACCCCTGCCCTTGCCAATGCCCGTTTTACAACGCATAGAGGCTCCATATGTATCCGGCGATCCACCGGAAATCCATCTGTTCCACATCATCATCCGTAATGATCGTATATTCCCTGATCAGTTCCCCGTCCAGATAATATTCTATACTGCCCGCCTCGCTCCCGCTTTCCACCGGCGCTGTCAACGTATGCGGAAGCCGGATCTTTTTCTCAACGGTTTCCCCGTCCTTTAAAAGCAGCTGCAATTCCTGATCCTGCTCTTTTACGGAAATCTTTGCATAAGCCCCGTCATAAGGCCGGCCGGAATCAGGTACGCCTCCCTCTACCGTAAGAGGAGACAATTCCGGTTGTTCGTAAACATCCCTGTATTCATAGTTTTCCAGCCCGTATTGCATCAGTTTCCTCGTATCGCTCCATTTATAGTCCTTATGGTTCGGCCAGCCGCATGCCAGAAGAGCCACCACAAAGGTTTTTCCGTCCCTTCGCAGCGCCCCCACATAACAATATCCCGCATTGTTGGTAAATCCCGTCTTGCCGGACAGCGCGCCGTCCATCATGGAAAGAAAGGCGTTATGATTATTACAGGAATAACTGCTCTTTCCCTCTGCATCCGAAAAAAAATGGCTCTGGGTTCTCGTAATCTCCAGAAACTCTTCTTTTTTTTCTGACTCTTCGATGCAATATCGCATAATCCGTGCCAGTTCCTTTGCCGTAGTGGAATGGACTCTTTCGTCTCCTTCGTCGTCCGCAGCGGAAGCATCCAGGCCGTTAGGAGTAATAAACCATGTGTCGGAACATCCGATCTCCTCCGCCTTCCGGTTCATCATCTTCGCAAACCCCTCCACGCTTCCCCCTATATGTTCCGCAATCGCCACCGCCGAATCGTTATGGGACTCCAGCATGAGGGAATAGAGCAGATCTTTTAACCGGAACTGCTGTCCTTCCCTCATGCCAAGATGCACTTTCGGCTGCCCTGCCGCATAAGAGGAGACCGTAACCATATCTTCCATATTGCCGTTTTCCAACGCTAATATGCACGTCATAATCTTTGTCGTACTCGCCATGGGCATTCGTTCATTTTCATTTTTCCCAAATAAAACACGCCCGGAATCCGCATCCATAAGGACTGCCGAACGGGCGTATAACTGTATGTTTGTACTATTTTTCTCCTTATCCTCTTCCTGCCCCGCCAGAATATATCCGGCCGCCGGAACCATTTCTTCCGTCGGTTGTTTTCCCACCGTCGGTATTATTCCCGCCGCCCCAAGAATCAGTCCCGCTATGAATAAAATGCACAATGCCAGCGTTATTACTTGTTTTCCATATTCTCTCTTTTTCTTTTCCATTCCATGTCCCGGTTCCTCTTTATCATCTAAAATATATGCTCCGGGAACGGAAAATAGTCGTCAGAACAGGCGATCAAAGGTTAAATATCCAGCTTCAACTCCACTTCCGCTTCCGCCTGCTGTTTAAACTCTTCCACCTGAACCGCATTCAGCTTCGGCAGTTCTTCTATGGACTTTACCCCAAAACTCCTTAAAAACTCCTCCGTCGTTCCAAACAACAGGGGCCTTCCCGGCGCATCCAGCCTCCCTACCTCCGTAATCAGGGAAAACTCCAGCAGACGGTTCACCGCATGTTCGCAGCTCACCCCCCTTATCTTCTCGATCTCCAGCTTCGTCACCGGCTGTTTGTAGGCAATAATGGACAACGTTTCCAGCAGCGTATCCGTCAATACGAATTTTTTCGGAGTCTTCGCTACTTTAATGAGATATTCATACATCTCCGGCTTTGTACAAAGCTGCACGGAATCCTCCAGTTCAATCATTGTGATTCCCCGCCCCTGCTCTTCATATTTTTGCTTCATATTCTCCAGTATTTTCTTTGTTTCCCCGACATTCTCTCCTACGGCCTCTGCAAGCCTTGCTACCTCCACGGAATCGCCCATGGTAAAAAGAACCGCTTCGATCACCGCTTCCGCTTTTTGTTTTTCCACGTCTTCCCTCCGTCTCTCTTCTATAACCTTTGTGCCGCCTCTGCCGCAGTTCTTGTTATAATGATAATATCGTCTCCGATCCCCTGCTGTTCAATATCGATCCTCCCCAGCTTCATCATTTCTAAAATTACCAGGAAAGTTACAATGATTTCCATCTTACTGCACTGTTTCTCCAAAAGGCTTTTGAAGCTGAACCGGGTATGGTTTTTTATGTATTCCTCTACATAAAAAGCCTTCCTGTCCATATCCACCTCGTCCTTTTCTATCCTGCCGAATGTGCTTCTCACCGGATCGATCTTATCTTCCTGGCGCTTCATCATAAAACGGAATATTTCTTGCAGTCTGCTTAAATTCACGTCTGCCAGCAGTTCTTCATAGTTCACCGGCTGTCTGTAATCCTCCACTTCTTTCGGAAGATGCTGTTCCCGATACAATATCCGTTCCGCATCCACCTGCCTGTCCTTCAATTCAAAGGACATATACTTATACATTTTATACTCCAGCAGTTTCTGCACCAGCTCCGCCCTGGGGTCTTCCTCTTCCCCATCCTCGTTTACTTCCTTCGGAAGAAGCATCCTGCATTTGATATCGATCAAAGTCGCCGCCATGACGAGAAACTCGCTCATCACATTCATGTCTTCCGTATCCATCTGCTTAATATATTCTAAATATTGCTCCGTAATCTCTACAATAGGAATGTCGTAAATATCGATTTTATTCTTTTCGATCAAATGAAGCAACAGATCCAAAGGACCTTCAAATGCCTCTAATTTTACCGGAATCGCCATACCAATAACCTTGCCTCTCATTTTCCGCAGCACCTTTTCAACTGCCCCACTATTCTACCCGCAAATTCCGATAATTTCAACCCTTATTTACCGCTCTCCCACAGAAAATAGCATCATCATGCCGGCCCGGGCAGCGGGAAAGGCGGCAGCGGAGAAGGGCATCGGGGAAAAGGACGGCGGAGAAGGGCTGCGCAGGGGGAGGGGCATCTTGGGAGGGGTTTTTGGCATGGGAAATTTCGGCTGTTGCGTTCATCAGCTATTTCACTTATGAAATGGAGAATACCTCAGGGAAAAATTGCCACGGAGGGCAATTTTAGGAAACATAGGGCACGACGCCCGTTGTTTCCGACCCGATCGGTTTCACAACATTTATCCATTTCATTAGTGAAATCTGATAGAACGCTCCAGCCGAAATTTCCCATGCCGGAAGCCCCTCCCAAGATGCCCCTCCCCCTGCGCAGCCTTTCTCCGACGCCCTTCTCCGCTGCCGCCTTTCCCGCTGCCCGGGCCGGCATGATGATGTTATTTTCCGTCTTTCTCCAGATAAATAACCGCCAGCTCCCCCGGATTAAAAATCCTGATCGGAATCGTATGCATTCCAAGGCCCCTGCTCAATACCATCCGTTTTCCATATTCTTCGAACATTCCCCCGTCATATTTGGGAAATAGCCGCAGGGCCGGGGAAATCACTCCCCCGAGAAGGGGCAGCCGCATCACGCCGCCATGCACATGCCCGGACACGGTCAGGTCGGCCCCCCATCCGGCATATTGTTTAAAATAATCCGGGTTGTGGCCGATCAGCAGTTCAAAACGTTCTTTTCCGGCTTTTCCAAGCAGACTTTCCATATAGCCTGTCTCCATCGGTTCCCTGCGAAGCCTTTTATAGTAGCGCCGCTCTATTTCCAATCCGCAGATTTCCATATTATATTCCGGCAGATAAACCCTCTCATTTTCCAAAAAACGGATGCCGTACTCTTTCAGCCTGCTTTTATATTCTTCAAACATATTCCCATAAGCCTTCCGGTATACCTTCATCCTGTATTCGTGGTTTCCCATTCCGTAATACACCGGATACTGCTCCGCCAGGCGCTTCATCAGCGCTGTCGGAACTTCAAAACGGGTTTTTTTCTCATTGGCAGTTACCATATCGCCGGCCACTACAATCAGATCGGGATTTATTTTCCTTATTTCCGTCAGAAGTTTTTCATTATTACGCCCATAACTTTTATTATGGAGATCGGACAAAAGCAGGATTTTTACCTTCTTTCTGATCTTGTCCGAACCAATTCTGTATTCCCTCCTGATAAAACGTGAGCTGTCATATGCGATAAGCGCTGCCAGACCGGCCAGCGCCGTTCCCGATACCGCAATTATCATCCCAATTCCTCTTCTCCGCATTTTAATAACCATGCCTTTCCCTGTCTGCAACTTTTATACCCTGTAACATCAATGAACGGCCGGATATTGAAAATTCTCCGGCCGTTCATTAGTGTACCACGTTTTCCCTATTTATAAAAGCTATATTCAATTATAGAAGAAAATTCCTTAGTACTTTCCTGACATAGTCCCGATATCCGGCCTTATCAACGCCCTTGGCCGCCACGATCGATACGCCGCCGATCCTCTGTCCGTCCAGTTTATAAACCGCCTCGCCGACAGGCTGCCCTTCCTCCACTGGAGCCATGATCTCCTCCGGCAAGGTGATCGTCTTCTCTATTTGGCTCAAATTGCTTCCTTTCGTATCCAAATACCGGAATTCCCCTGCAAAACTCAGATTTACCATATCCTCCACGCCCCCTTTGACAAGCTGTGCCGGCAGCGCTTCCTTATTCTCATCGATATAAATATTGCTTACGCTGAATCCGAAGTTTAAAAGCGCCATTGCATCCTGGAACCTCACTTTATTGTCAGGGGCCGCCATCACCACCGCAATCAAATCGATGCCGTCCTTGCTTGCCGTAGCGGATAAACAATATTTTGCCTTGCTGGTAGAACCTGTTTTCAATCCCGTCGTCCATTCGTACTGTTTCAAAAGCTTATTGGTGCTGGACAGGGTAAATGTTGTGGAACCCTGCCTCGTCACATGGGTAATATCCTCCATCCAGATCTTTGTATAGTCATAGACCTCCGGATGTTTCGTGATCAGCTCTCTGGACATAATCGCCACGTCGCGCGCCGTCGTATAATGTTCATCGGAATCCGACAAACCGCAGCAATCCACAAAATGCGTATTATCCATACGGAGTTCTTCCGCCCTCTGGTTCATCAGTTTTACAAATTCCTCCTCGCTTCCGGCAATATATTCCGCCACAGCCACACAGGCATCATTGCCGGACGCCACCGCAATGCACTTTATCATCGTCTCTAAAGTCTGTACTTCCCCTTCCTCCAAAAATACCTGGGAACCTCCCATGGATTTCGCATGGGCGCTTGTAATTACCTCATCCTCTAGTTTGATCCTTCCGGTATCCAAATGATCAAAAATAAGGAGCAGGGTCATGATCTTCGTTATGCTCGCCGGACTCCGCCTCACATCCGCCTCCTGTTCGCAAATGATCTGCCCCGTAGAAGTTTCCATTAATATGTAGGAAGGGGCAGACACATCCGGCGCCGCCTGTACGCATAGAACGGAGGTCAATATCAGCCAGACGCTGAACATATAGCATATAGTAGTTCTCACCAATCTCTTCACATTACACACTCCCGTCAGGTGTTCTACTACTATAAATATAAAAAAACGGTTCCCATTAGAACCGTTTTTTGTCTATAAATCGTGATACCAATCCACCAGTCTTTCCTTCTGCTGCTTTATGTCGATATGGAAAGCATGCATCAACTGAATCACATAATCTACCGTCACTATTGCAAGAATCATGATGCACAGCTTGCTCCCCATGGAAAAACTCCATCTGTCGATAAACGCCATTACCTTTGAATGAAGAAAGACAATAATGATCACCGCATAAAATCCCCAGGCCACCGTACTTTCCAAACATACAATCCCTTTATAATTGCAGGGTTTATCATTATAATCCCACCACACTTCCCCGAAAAGGCGGAGCATCAGCTTTCCTACGAGGAATTCAAAAATGGTCGCCATCACCGCTCCTGTCAGATACAGGCGCAGCAAATCGGTTCTTAAAGGGCAAAGCAGCATATAGCCGATCACGGCTCCGAATCCATAGATCGGACAGAACGGACTTTTCGCGAAGCCGCGGTTTGTCAGCTTTCTGTTGCAAAGCGACATGTAAATGGATTCCACCAGCCAGCCCAACATGCTATAAATAATAAATGCCGAAACCAAATGATAAACATCCGTGCCCAAAACCTCTTTTGTCCACATAATGTCCCTCCATAACAAAATCCCTGATCAGATTAATCAGGGATCCGTCGTTCACATTCACATAATTAATTATATTTACGTTTTCTTGCTGCTTCAGATTTCTTTTTACGTTTTACGCTTGGCTTCTCGTAATGTTCTCTCTTACGAATTTCCTGCTGAATACCAGCTTTTGCACAGCTTCTTTTAAAACGACGTAAAGCGCTATCCAAAGTCTCGTTTTCTTTTACGATTACGTTTGACATTTTACACCCGACCTCCCTTCAGTCCCTTCAAGCTACTCGACTGAGTGGGTTTATTCTATTTTTGTACATAGACCATTGTATGTATCCCTATGCACTTTATTTATTATATCACATATTTTGGCAGAGTCAACTATTTTTTGAAATATTTTGATTTTCGCCAATTTGCTTGTTATTACGCCTCCATTCCAAACATTATTTCCCGCATTTATAGCATCTTCACCAATGCGATCCTCCAGTCATCCTCCCGCTTGTCATAGGCAATCCTGACGATCTCTTTCTCCGAACCCGGTTCATAACAGCAGGAATATCCCATGCCTACAAAGCCCGGAAGCTTATAAAAACCGCCAAAAACAATGAAGACTTCTCCCGATGCATCCTTTTCCCGCAAATAATTTTCAAAAGCTCTCCTGTCCACATAGACATAATCATCGTCATAAGAAATCATTTCATATAAAACATCGCTGTTATCGAAAAACGTAACCTCCCCTCCGTCATATCCATATGTAAGAACAACGTCGTTCTCATTAGACCTGTCATAAGAAACGTTTCCGATCCATGCGGCTGTTCCTATGGCGCAAAGCACGGAGGCAGCCCCTATGCCGGCCGCTATGGTCCGCTTATACGGCCTGTATCGGACGATCCCTTCCATTCTCCGCCGTATATTCCGATATTCCTTATCCTCCGCAAAAGCAGCAAACATATTAAATTTTTCGCTTTCCGCCTGTAAAACCCCTATGCTTTTTAAAAGAAGCTGTCCATAAGCATACGTCTTTCCTCCATTCTCCCTTATCGTTGCCCAGTCGCAAATTTCCTCCATATCTTCCCGAAAAAGTTTTGTGCCTATTGTAAACAGCGGGTTCAGCCATAGCAGCGCCCTGCATGCATCCCATAAAAAATAAAAGAATAAATGCCCTAACCGGATATGCATCTTTTCATGAAGCAGGATAGTCTGCAGTTCTTCCTCTCCATACTCTTCCAGCATGACCTCCGGCATTACGATTTTGGCCCTGAATATTCCCGTTGTAAACGGCGTAACAGGCATTTTGGCGACATAAACATCCGAATTTCCCAACTTCCTTTTTTCCATACCCGCCACCAGTTTTCCCAATTTTCTTCTTTTCCCGAACAGCCGGGCAGCACATACCGATACGCCGCATAAATACAGCCAGCTTACCCATATGTGGTTGGTAAAGATCCCGCCCCACCAGGAAAACAATATTGCTCCTGCCGGATTTTCATAAAAAAATTTCATCTTTCCCGCGAATAAGACCGGCAGGAGCAGACTCCATAATGCCCCTTTTAAAAACACCCTGTTTTTCAGCAGCGTTTTCCTCAGCAAAAGGATGACCGCAAATACGGCAAAAGAAATGAACACGCATCTTACAAGCTGTATGGCATAATAAGCAGCGCCCATATGAAAAAAACTGATCCAAAATTCCCATGCCTTCATCCTTCGCCACTATCCTTTTCTTTGCACCGGTCTAACATTTCTTCTAATTCCCGCAGCTGTTCTTCCGTTAATTTTGCGCTCTGCAATAATGCCGCCATTGCATTTTTCCGGTTTCCTCCAAAATAGCTGTCCACGAATTTCCTGCTCTTTTCTTTCTGGCATTCCTCTTTGGATTTTATGGCAGAATAATGGTAGACTCTTGCATCATGCTCATCCACGACATAATTCAATACACCTTTTTGCCACAAACGGTTCAATAAGACTCTCACCATTCTCGGGGACATATCCGTCTTTTCCCGCACTTTCCCGATCACTTCCCGCGCCGTCAAAGATGTGTCGCCCGCCCAGAACACTTCCATAATCAGCCATTCGCTTTGGCTGGGAGTGGTTTCTTTTTCCATGCCGTCTCCCCCCTTTCAAAAAAGCGGGAATCCTTCCTTCGATTCCCGCCTTTATCTTTATATTACAATAAACTGGCCCGCAAAGCGTGACAGCGTTTGTTTCTGGTCTTAAATTCTTCTCACGCTAACTGCCCCGCCAACACTTTCGCCGCTTCCGCGATAGCGCTGTCGATTCCGGCGGGGTTCTTGCCTCCGGCTTGGGCCATATTCGGCCTGCCGCCTCCGCCTCCGCCTACCAGCGATGCGATTCCTTTGATCAGGTTGCCCGCATGGGCTCCCTTTGCCATCGCTCCTTCCGTAGCAAAAGCAACCAGATTCACCTTTCCTTCCAGATCGGAGAACAGGACGATAACGCCTTCTCCCAACTTAGCCTTCAACTGATCCCCCAGATCCCGCAGCCCGTTCATATCCACTCCCGACACTTTCGTAGCCAGAAGCTTTACGCCGCTGATATCCTGCACCTGATCCATCACGTCGCCCAAAGCGTCTTTTGCCGCCTTGCTCTTTAACGACTCATTTTCGCTCTGTAAAGCCTTTACTTCCGCCATCAGATGTTTCAGCCGTTCCACCAGGTCGGAAGGCGCTGCCTTTACTGTCTTTGCCGCTTCCGCAAGAACAGATTCTAACTCTTCATAGTATTTCAATACGCCGTTTCCGGTCAGGGCTTCGATCCTTCTTACGCCCGCCGCCACGCCGTTTTCCGACAATATTTTGAAATTGGCGATCGCTCCTGTATTCGCCACATGGGTTCCTCCGCAAAGCTCGGTGGAAAAATCCCCCATTTTCACTACCCGCACCGTTTCGCCGTATTTTTCCCCGAACAGCGCCATCGCGCCGCTTTTTTTCGCTTCCTCAATCGACATAACGCTGGTAATCACCGGAAGGGCGCAGGCGATCTGTTCGTTGACGATCTCCTCCGCCTTCGCGATCTCTTCCTTCGTCATAGCGGAAAAATGGCTGAAGTCAAAACGCAGCCTTTCCCCGTCCACATAGGATCCTGCCTGTTCCACATGGGTTCCCAGAACCGTCCGCAGAGCTTTCTGCAGCAAGTGGGTAGCGCTGTGGTTTTTGCACGTATCCCCGCGCCTTGTCGCATCTACCGTAAGGGTTACGGCATCCCCTGTCTTGAACATGCCTTTCGTCACCTTGCCGATATGGCCCACTTTGCCGCCCAGCATCTTGACAGTATCGATGACTTCAAACTCTCCGTCCGCGGTGGAAATCATGCCCGTATCCGCGCATTGTCCGCCCATTGTCGCATAAAAAGGGGTTTCTTCCACGAAAATCGTGCCTGTCTCCCCGTCGGTCAACGCGTCCACGATTTCCGTTTCCGTCGTAAGAACGGTGATCCGCGAGTCGTGCGACAGCCTGTCATAACCTACGAATTCCGTCGTAATATTCGGGTCGATGGATTCGTAAACAGTCACGTCCGCCCCCATATAGTTCGTCACTTTGCGCGCCGAACGGGCTTTTACCTTCTGCTCCTGCATCGCCTCTCCAAAGCCTTTTTCATCTACGGTAAAACCTTTTTCTTCCAGGATCTCTTTCGTCAGGTCAAGAGGGAAGCCATACGTATCATACAGTTTAAAAGCCTCGCTTCCCGCCAATTCCTTCTTTCCTTCCTTTTCTATGGCTGCTTCCATTTCTGTCAGGATGGTCAGACCCTGGTCGATGGTTTTATTGAATTTTCCTTCTTCCTGTGTCAACACATTAAAAATAAAATCCTTTTTCTCTTCCAGCTCAGGATAACCATCCTTGCTCCCTTCGATCACCGTATTGCTCAAATCCGCAAGGAACTGTCCCTCTATACCAAGCAGCCTTCCATGCCTTGCCGCGCGGCGGATAATACGCCGCAGCACATACCCCCGGCCCTCGTTGGAAGGCATAATGCCGTCCGAGATCATAAAGGTTGCGGAACGGATATGATCCGTAACGATACGTATCGACACGTCCCATTCGTATTTTTTCTTATATTCTTTTCCCGCCAGTTCGCAGACTCTGCCCCGCAGCGCCTGAATCGTATCCACGTCAAAAATAGAATCCACATCCTGCACGATGGTCGCCAAGCGCTCCAGGCCCATTCCGGTATCGATATTTTTCTGCTCCAGCTCGCTGTAATTGCCCTTCCCGTCATTGTCAAACTGGGTAAATACATTGTTCCACACTTCGATATAGCGGTCACAATCGCAGCCTACCGTACATTCCGGCTTGCCGCAGCCGTATTTCTCCCCACGGTCATAATAAATCTCCGAACAGGGACCGCAGGGGCCGGAACCGTGTTCCCAGAAATTGTCTTCCTTTCCAAAGCGGAAAATCCTCTCCTCCGCAATGCCGATTTCTTTATTCCATATGTCAAAAGCTTCATCGTCTTCCAGATAAACGGACGGATAGAGACGCTCCGCATCCAATCCGACCACTTCCGTCAGAAATTCCCAGCTCCACCGGATCGCATCCTTTTTAAAATAATCCCCAAAGGAAAAATTCCCCAGCATTTCAAAAAATGTCCCATGTCTCGCTGTCTTGCCGATATTTTCAATGTCCCCGGTACGGATACATTTCTGGCAGGTCGTCACTCTCTTCCTCGGTGGTATCTCCTGGCCGGTAAAATAAGGCTTTAAGGGAGCCATGCCGGAATTGATCAGCAAAAGGCTGTTATCGTTGTGGGGAACCAGCGAAAAACTTTTCATCGCCAGATGCCCTTTGCTTTCGAAAAACTCCAAAAACATCCTTCTCAGTTCGTTTACCCCATATTGTTTCATCGTCGTTTCTGTTCCTTTCCCACTTATTTAAAAATCGAATTTATCCGCAAAGTAAGCGTCCAAATCGGCAATCGCCACTCTCTCCTGCTCCATGGAATCGCGGAAGCGCACTGTTACGCAGCCGTCGGCCTCCGAGTCAAAATCATAAGTTACGCAGAAAGGCGTTCCGATCTCGTCCTGTCGGCGGTAACGCTTGCCGATATTTCCCCTGTCGTCAAATTCACAATTATATTTTTTAGACAAGCTGGCAAAAATCTTCTCCGCCCCTTCATTCAGTTTCTTGGAAAGCGGAAGCACGCCGATTTTTACCGGAGCCAGCGCCGGATGGAAATGGAGGACGGTACGCACATCCCCTTCCCCGATCTCTTCCTCATCGTAAGCCGCACAAAGGAAGGCCAGCACCACCCTGTCAGCCCCAAGGGAAGGCTCGATGACATAGGGTACATATCTCACATTCTTGCTATCATCAAAATAAGTTAAATCCTGGCCGGAAGTATTCTGGTGCTGCGTCAGGTCATAATCCGTCCTATCCGCAATCCCCCACAATTCCCCCCATCCAAAAGGGAATAAAAATTCGATATCTGTCGTCGCTTTGGAATAGAAAGACAATTCTTCCTTATCGTGATCCCTGACGCGCATCTCTTCCTCTTTCATGCCCAGCCTCTTCAGCCAGTCGATGCAGAACTGCTTCCAATAAGCGAACCACTCCAGATCCGTATCCGGCTCGCAGAAAAATTCCAGTTCCATCTGTTCAAACTCCCTCGTACGGAACGTAAAATTGCCCGGCGTGATCTCGTTACGGAAAGATTTCCCGATCTGGCCGATGCCGAACGGAATCTTCTTCCTGGAAGTCCTCTGTACATTTTTAAAATTCACAAAAATCCCCTGTGCGGTCTCCGGCCTTAAGTACACCGTATTTTTCGCATCCTCGGTAACGCCCTGGAACGTCTTGAACATCAGGTTAAACTGTCTGATATCCGTAAAATTATGTTTGCCGCAGGTAGGGCAGGGAACCTGGTTTTCTTCGATAAAATTTTTCATTTTTTCCTGTGACCATCCGTCTATGGAACCATCCAGCTCTATCCCATGTTCCGCCGCATAGTCTTCGATAATCTTGTCCGCCCGGAAGCGCTCATGGCATTCCCTGCAATCCATCAAAGGATCGGAAAAGCCGCCCAGATGCCCGGACGCCACCCATGTCTGGGGATTCATCAGGATCGCGCAGTCCACGCCCACATTATAAGGGTTCTCCATAATAAACTTCTGCCACCAGGCCTTTTTTACATTATTTTTTAACTCCACGCCGAGATTGCCATAATCCCACGTATTCGCAAGCCCTCCGTATATCTCCGAACCGGGATATACAAACCCTCTTGCCTTCGCCAAAGCTACAATCTTATCCATTGTTTTTTCCATTTTCTCTCCACTTCTCCTTTAGCCCTATTGATATATAATATAATACCTGCCTAACGCTTCCCCGTTCTCATCGGACTGCATATCCGCCCTGTTCTTTCCCGAAACCGCCACATTTTCTCCCACATACAATATCTTCCCCGTCACTTTTACGCGCGAGGGAAACTCAGCGATCAATATTTTAGAACTTCCCATGCCCAGAATATCCTCTTTCCCTATGCTTTTCTCTCCTTTGGCATCCGTCATGGAAATATCAAAATCATATCCTTTTTCCTGCGCCTCGGCAACCGTTCCGCAAAACAATGTCTTATGGTTATAGGAATCCGTATTGTACGCCGTATATACATCCGCCGAGGGATACTTCACCCGTACCATCAATCTGCCGTCCGCACTCTCGAACTTATCCACGACAATGCCTTCCCCTTCCTGCCCTTCGTTAAAACTCTCCACATCAGCCAGCAGAATATCCCGCAGATTCGTTTCATCATAATATTCTTCGCCGAATTCCTCATTCATCGTTTCCACGATGCTGCTATCCTTCATAACCTCAATTTCAGTTCCCGCCGCAGCATCCAGATCTGACGGCTCCTGCGCTTTTATTCCGCCCTCCCCGCATCCGCACAAAACTGCGCTTATCAAAAATACGCATGCTATTGACCTTACCCATCTCTCCATCCGTTCATCCTCCATATCCACCATATTATATCCGACTTATTCCTTTTTTTCAACACTAAAATCAAACGCTTCAGGGGAAATACTCCCGGTAAAAACCATTTTCGCAGACGGCATCCTGCGCCGGAGGAAGGGAGGGAAGGGCGATGGGATCAGGGGACGGACAAAGCGGGGACGGGCAGGGGCGCGGTGGTTTTTGCTGTTGCGTACAATCAGTTATTTCACTTATGAAATGGTCAATACCCAGAGCGAAACCGCCAGGACGGCGGTTTCAGGAAGCGCAGGACAGGATGTCCGTTGCTTCCGGCTCGTCCGGTTGAATACCATATATCCATTTCATTAGTGAAATCTGATTGGAAGCCCCAGCAAAAACCACCGCGCTCCCTGCCCGCCCCCGCTTTGTCCGTCCCTTGATCCCATCGCCCTTCCCTCCCTTCCTCCGGCGCAGGATGCCGTCTGCGAAAATGGTTCTCCCTATAAATACCTTACAAAAATAAGCTTTTATTCCCCTATCCCCTCCAAAATACTTAAGCTTTTCATCTCTCTGTCCATATATTTCTTTCGGTATATTCCCGCTATTTTTTCCAGTTCTTCTAAGATTTCTTCTGTCACCGAAAAGGTATACAGTTTTTCTATCGGGCTTTTTTCTATGTAATTCATGGCGTATACTGTGGACTCTTTCCAGTCCCTGCCCTCCGGTATCCCCGGATATTCCCCGTTCGCCACCAATGCCCTGATCTCGAACACATACCGTACCAGTTTCCGGTCCAGCCCCTTAGCCAGAAGCGCCCGCAAAGACTGGTACAGCAGCTTTAGCATTTCAATTTCCTCGTTATTTTCCCTCGTGTAATAATCTGTTGCTTCCAGGAAATACATGCCGTAACAGGCGGCGGAAAAATCCTCCCGCAAGCCCTCAAAATAATTTCGAATATCCGCTTCGGCTATATTATAAGAAGTTCTCCCCTCATAGATCTTGAATTCGCCAAACACAAACGGGGAGGCCGCCGCTACAAGCCGGCTGTTCGGCTTCCTGGCGCCTTTGGCAAAAGCGGATATCTTTCCTCTTTCTTTCGTTAAAATAACGACGCGCCTATCGTATTCCCCGATAGGCACTGTCTTCAGTACGATCCCTGTTAATTTTACAAACTCCTGCATACGGGTTCTCCCCCATAACAACGCTTTCTTCCGCTATGTTCTTTTTTTCCTGTATATCCCTGAACCTTAAGTAATCTTCCACGCTGCCTGTATTTAAGAATTGTTGCCAGTAATTTAATCCCTTCATCTTGTGCCCCCTGACTTCCCTGCCGCCGGCGGATCTTCATCCGCCAACGGCTTTCTTCTATATGTTAGGGTTCGCTTTTTTTATCTTTCCTATTCGGAATCTTTGGGATTATAACCGAAATTTTTCATATACAAATCGCTGTCGCGCCAGTCCTTTCTCACCTTTACCCATAGCTGCAAATTCGCCTTGCACTCCAGCATTTCTTCGATCTCCGGCCTTGCCTGGCTTCCGATCCGTTTGAGCATCGCTCCCTTTTTTCCTATAATAATTCCTTTGTGGGATTCCCGCTCGCATATGATCGTTGCCTCTATATCGGCGATCGCAGACTGCCCCTTGCGGAACTTCATGCTTTCGATCACGACGGCGATCCCATGGGGAATTTCTTCTTCCAGACACCGCAATGCCTTCTCCCTGACAAGTTCCGCTACGATCTGGCGCTCCGGCTGGTCCGTCACCGTATCCTCATCGTAAAAAGGTTCCCCATAAGGAAGATATTTCATAATGCAGGAGATCAGCACATCCGTGTTATCTCCCTTCAATGCCGATACGGGAACAATTTCCGAAAATTCCATTTCTTTCCGGTACGCGTCGATAAAGGTCAGCACCTCTTCTTTTTTTACCTTATCCGTTTTATTGATTACTAAAATTACGGGGGTCTTCACCTTTTTCAGCTGTTCCAAAATATGCTTTTCCCCGGCGCCGATAAACGTTGTCGGTTCCACCAGCCATAAGACCACGTCTACTTCCGTCAATGTGCGCTCCGCAATACGCACCATATAATTTCCTAATTTATTTTTTGCCTTGTGGATGCCAGGCGTATCCACAAACACGATCTGCCCTTCCTCCGAAGTATATACCGTCTGTATCCGGTTGCGGGTCGTCTGGGGTCGATGGCTCGTAATGGCAATCTTCTGCCCGATCAAATGATTCATCAATGTAGATTTTCCCACATTCGGCCTTCCGATCAAAGTGACAAATCCCGATTTAAAATTATGCTTCAATATTTTCTCCTTTTTCTTAATGGAACAATGGCTCCAGTTTTTCAAACATTCCGCTCTTATCTTTTAGTTTTTCCTCGCTGCCTACCACGCAGAAGCAGTCTTCTTCCATAAATGCCCTTATATGCCCGGCAAGCGCACGGATCGCCCCGGGCGTCGTTCCCAGCAGTTCATCCCTTTCCTTCTGTACGCTCGCAAAGGGAAGCTTTGTCATATACCCGGTCAGGGAATACAGCCCCTTGGCAGCGGGCGTCATCGGCACATCCATATCGCTGACCGCCCCGATGACAAACTGCGTCATCGTCCGTTCATCCGCCTCAAATCCTTCAATGTATTCCGCCGCCTTTTCATACACTTCCACGGTCTTTTCCAGGTTGGGGTCCCTATAAGAAACAAAATAACTGTCCCCCGACTTGCCAAAACTGCACATACAGCCGTAAGCTCCGCCTTTTACCCTTACCCTGTTCCAGAGATAATCATATCCCATCATCACTTTCAATACTTTCAAAGCTCCCGTATAAGAAAGGCCCTTGCCGATAAAATTCCCGGCCCGGCATACATACTGTACCTGGGCGGAAGTCAGATAGCCTTCATTTTTCTTCGACAGTTCCGGCCGATACTTTTCCTTTTCCACGGGAACCGTAAACAGTTTTTCCTTAAATGACCGGACGAGAGGCTCTATTCCCCCGATGCCCTTTTTCTCTCCTGTATAATCCAGCATAAAATTTTCGGGGCGGAAAATGCATTGGACAAGAGTATTCAATTTTTCCACCAGATCTTCTTTTTCCTCTTCAAACCGCTCCAACAGTTTTTCCAGCAAGCGATATTGCGGAATTCCGCTAATCTGCCCCGCCACTGCTGCCGTCGGCGATATATAGGAAAGCGCCCGCACCGCCGCCAGGGAATGTCCCGCGGACATCATGGAAGCCTGCATCCGCGACCGGAGTTCCGCAATGACATCGTACAGCCTTTTCTGATCCCCGAACCTGGAACGCAGAACGATCTCTTCCACCAGGCGGAAAGCCTCTCCTATATTTTCATAAAGCGTCTTCGCTTTTATTTCCAGCATGACTTTATATTCCGGCATATTCTGGGAATCAATATAAGTGTTGGCCACGATACTGATGCCGCCGGTCTTTATATTCGTCTCATGATACAAATCCCCATACGCATAATTTTCCGTATCCACCATGCCCAATACATTTTTCAGCACGCCGATATAAGGGAAAAGTTCTGCCGGTATCTGGCCAATATCGAACATAAAGCGCAGATAGGCGATTCCGTTCGTATAAATATCGTGTTCCAAAACCAATGTGCCGCCGGCCATATCATGTTCTTCATTTACATATTTTTCCGCTTCTTTTTTAATATCTTCCCGTTTCAACAAGGGAATCTTTTGCAATGCCTCTTTGCTGTTCGGTTCCTCCTGGTATTGCTCCAGCTCTTTTGTCTGCCTGATCATCTCCTCCAGCTCTTCCCTGCCCAGCGATTCCTTCCATTCCTGCAATTTCTTTTGCAGAGCCGCGTCCTTTCTGGCCGTCATTCCTTTCGACGGGGCGAGAACGAGTATGGATTTGTGTCCGTTGTCCAGCAGGTGTGTCCGAATCAAATCCTCAAAATAACCGCTTTCCACTTCTTTCTTCAATGTTCCAAAAGTTTCATTGGCTTCCACATGGAGGAACGGTTTTTCATCATCATACAGCCAGCTGTCCAAGGTCTGCAGCCCAAGGATCAGTCCCTTGGGATAACTGCCGAAATCGGACTCCCTGTATTTGAATTCAAAATAATTCAATCCTGCCCGCAGCGCCTTTCTGTCAATGCCCTGTTCCGCCTGTTCCTTCAATACGCCCTCGATGACGCGGATAAACTCTTCTTTCTGATCTTCCTCCGCTCCCTTTGCCACGATGGAAAAATAGGGCTGCATCACGCCGTTATCATAAGTACTGTATATCTCTTTCCCGATTCCCTGCCGGATCAGCGCCTCTTTCAGCGGAGCGCCCGGCGCCGAACAAAGGGCATAATCCAATATCTGAAAAGCGATGTATAACTTCCTGTCCAGATTATCCCCGATCACCGCATTATAAGCCAGATAAGTATTCCCCTTTTCCGACTCATCTTCCATGATCGAATACTCTTTTCTCATTTCTCTTGGCGCTGCAAACCCTTCCTGCACCCGTATCGCCGAATCTACCGCGAGCGCATCGAAACCCGACAGATATTCCTTATCGATAAATTCCAGTTTTTCAGCCATGTCCATATCGCCATACAGATAAATATAACTGTTGGATGGATGATAATATTTTTTATGGAAATCCAAAAAAGCCTCATAGGTCAGATCCGGAATCACATCAGGATCCCCTCCCGATTCCGTGCCATAAGCGGTATCCGGGAATAAGGAATTCAGCACTTCCCTGTCCAACACGTCGTCCGGCGAAGAAAATGCCCCTTTCATTTCGTTATAGACCACCCCGTTGATCGTCAGATCGTCTTCCATATCCGCCAGATCATAATGCCAGCCTTCCTGCATAAATATTTTCTTCTCCTTATAGATATTCGGATAGAAAACCGCGTCCAGATAAACATGCATCAAATTCTGAAAATCCTTGTCATTGCAGCTTGCTACCGGATATACCGTTTTGTCCGGATAGGTCATGGCATTTAAAAAAGTGTTCAAAGAGCCTTTTGCCAGTTCGATAAAAGGATCTTTCACCGGAAAATTTTTAGAACCGCATAGAACCGTATGCTCGATAATATGAGCCACTCCCGTGCTGTCTTCGGGCGGCGTGCGGAATCCAATATAAAAAACTTTATTGTTGTCATCATTAGAAAGCAGAGTCAGCCTGGCACCGGTTTTTTTGTGGCGCAAAAGAAAACCATAAGAATTCAAATCAGGCACCTGCCTGGACTCCAATATCTCATAACTCCCCAGCCCTTTGATTTTTTGTTCCATTTGTATTATTTGCTCCATCCCTTGTCCCTCTTTTCCATTTTCATTTTCCCTTTCTTCCGTCACCCGGCATTCACACCGTAAACGTCATGACACCGAGTTTGGAAAAAATAATTTCCCGAATTATCATTCCTGCCTGTTTCTTTCTGGCCAGATTCAGTTCTGCCAGTTCTTTCAGCGTATAAATCTTGTCTTTATACCGTCTTTTCATTTTTCCGGCCAATCCCTTTTTTTCTTCCCAAGCGCTGACCCTGACTTTGACCTTCAATTCCCGGAAAGTCTGATACGCAAAACTGTCCTCCGTCATATAATAAAAATGACTTTCCAAAGTCGTTGAGGCATCCACATCCTTCAAAATATAATGGGAGATAATGGTTTTCAACTTAAATGCCGCCATTTCTTCCTCTAGCAACTCCCCGTAGCTGTATCTCGCTCCCACATAAATTGCCCCTGTATCCTGCAAAATATATTTAAAATCCCGATCCTGGAGCATTGTTTCTTTTTCTATGTTTTCCGTATTTTCCATGTCATTCCTTATCCGTTTCGATATCTTCCATTTGATTCCCGCTCATGCGAACCGCTTCCCTGATTTCATCCTCCGAAAGCGCCGTCTCCTGTGCCAGTTCCCTGACCGTCACCTTTCTTTTCAACAGTTCCGCCAGTTCTCTTGCCTGTCCAGCCACCAGGTTTACTTTATCGGCTATCCTCTGGTTCGATTCCGATGCCGCCAGGCTGTCGCTGATATGGTCTTCCATGGCATCCATAATCATCTTGCCGAGCATTCCTTCCGCCTCCTGCGGATATTCCAGACAACCCAGCATGGTAACTCCCGTCGCCACCGCCACATTTCCTTCCCCTATCAGGTCTTCCAGTCCGACTCCCTGTCCGCCGTATAATTTGGCGATCTCCACCACTTCGGGCAGCCAGATTTCCACCAGCCTTGCCTGTGCCTGTTTCTCTCCTGCCATCGCAGAAATCGTTACTGCTTCTCTTTCCCCTTGAGAGGCCTCCCTGATCTCTTTCAGTTCTTCCAGATAGGTTTCCAGATAATTCATTTCCTCCCCGGTAAAAACATCCCCCGGCTCAGGCGGTTCGTCAATGCCGATTTTATGCTTTTCCAAATAATCGGCCACCAGGGCCAGCTGTTCCTCATCCAGCCCGAGTTCCGAAAACGCTTCCTCCAACTGTTCCCTGGAAATATAGCTGCCGTACCTATTGCCGCTGCCGTAACTGCTGCTTTGCCTTCTGGCCAGTTTCTTCACTTCTTCCAACGCTTTCACAAATAATAGTTCCCTGTTCATGCCAGCTCCATTCTTTTCCTGTATCGATTAATATTTCACATGCTGATGGGTAAATAAATGCTCCTGGCAATATTCATAATTCCCTTCGCACTTGGAACAATAACGGAATTCCAAGTCCGGGCTGTCCGCTTCCGTCCTCCCGCAGACCGCGCATTTATGCTTTGTTTCCCCCGTATTCCGTTTTACTTCGCGCCGGAATTCCTGCCGCCGCTTTACCTGCTTCGGCGACATATGGATATGGCTCCGGCTGGTCGCCCAGAAAACGATGAAATTGAGCAAAGAAGCCGCCATGGCAAAACGGTTGTAAACATTTCCCTGGATAAATCCTACCACCAACAATATCCCGTAAATAATTCCCATCACTTTCACTTTAATCGGTATAATAAACATTAAATATACCTGTACTTCGGGAAAAGTGGCCGCAAAGGCAAGAAAAATAGACATATTTATATAATAAGTACTGAAATATAACGACACCACACTGAAAAAAATGTTCGCCCCGCCATATTGCGCGATTGTACCGGTCTGGAAAATAATGCAGTATCCCATCAAAAGAAAACTTCCAACGATGGTAAAAAGCATTCCTGAAAGCAGGTATACGTTATATCGGTATGTTCCCCATGTTCTTTCCAGCGTCGTTCCAAGCGAATAATAAAAATAAAGCATAAGCAATGTAAAAAACAGATTGGATGTTTCCGGCGGTATCAGCACCCACGTAACGAGCCTCCATATCTGCCCATGAAGAACCGCGTAGGGATTCAATGTCAAATAATACAAAAGCCCTGGCATTAACAGCTCTATCGCATACCCCAGCGCATAGCACATGATCAGCACCATCGAAATATTTCTAATCGCATATTTACCGAATTTTCTTTCAAAATTACTCATCTTCCACTCTTCCTCCACGACAGAAGTTTCTTTGGCATACTTTTTTAAAGCATGCTATAACAAACACGTGAATATATTCTAACATTCCCTTATTTAAAAGTAAATAAACTACTTGCTGTTTCTATGGCAAGTCATAATTTTTTAACACTTTTCAATGATTCTTTACAAATTCTTAGCAATGATTCATTGATTTTTGCAATATCGTGTCGTATAATGTCTAGGTATGTCCAGAGTCGCTGTGCCATACATTATAATAGGAAGAATCTGGGTATAACCCCCTCTTTTTCCCGGCATTTTTTACGGACAACAATGAAAAACTGCGGTCTGCAATTTATCAAAAAAGAAAGGGCGGATATTATGAATCAGTTACATTACACTCTGGGAATCGATATCGGTTCAACTACTGTAAAAATAGCAATCTTAAATGATGCCCATCAAATATTATTTTCCGATTATGAGCGGCATTATGCAAATATAAGGGAGACGTTGGCCGGTCTTTTGCAAAAAGCATATGATAAGCTGGGCAGCATCGAACTCCACCCCGTCATAACCGGTTCCGGCGGCCTGACGCTCGCCAATCATTTGAAAGTTCCTTTTGTGCAGGAGGTCATTGCCGTCGCCTCCACCCTCCAGGAATTCGCTCCACAGACGGATGTAGCGATTGAACTGGGCGGAGAAGACGCCAAGATCATTTATTTCGAAGACGGAAACGTGGAACAGCGCATGAACGGTATTTGCGCCGGCGGTACCGGATCTTTTATCGACCAAATGGCTTCTCTGCTGCAAACCGACGCTTCCGGCCTGAACGAATATGCCAAAAGCTATCAATCCCTTTATACGATTGCGGCCCGCTGCGGTGTATTCGCCAAATCCGACATACAGCCCCTGATCAATGAAGGCGCTACCAAGGAGGACCTTTCGGCATCCATTTTCCAGGCTGTTGTCAACCAGACGATCTCCGGACTCGCCTGCGGTAAGCCGATTCGCGGGCATGTGGCTTTTCTGGGAGGTCCTTTATACTTTTTATCGGAATTAAAAGAAGCTTTCATCCGCACGCTGAAACTGGATGAAGAACATATTATAAAAACAGAACACTCACACCTTTTTGCAGCCATCGGTTCCGCCCTGAACGCCAAAGAAGACGTATGTTATTCCATGGCGGAAATGACTGCCAAACTTTCCTCCGAAATCAAAATGGAATTCGAGGTGGAAAGAATGGAACCTCTGTTTTCCGATGAGGGAGCATACCACGCGTTCAAAGAGCGCCACTGCGCGCATCATGTGAAAACTGCCGATCTGAATTCCTATCGGGGAGACTGCTTCCTCGGCATCGATGCGGGCAGCACGACCACCAAAGTAGCCCTGGTGGCGGAAGACGGCTCCCTCCTGTATTCTTTTTACAGCAATAACGATGGAAGCCCTTTAAAAACGGCAATCCGTTCCATCCAGGAAATTTACCGCCTGCTTCCCGATCATGCACATATCGTGCGCTCCTGTTCCACAGGCTATGGAGAAGCGCTGTTAAAGTCCGCTTTTCTGCTGGATGACGGCGAAGTGGAAACGGTGGCTCATTATTATGCCGCCGCCTTCTTTGACCCCGACGTGGACTGCATCCTCGATATCGGCGGGCAGGATATGAAGTGCATTAAAATTAAAAACCAGACCGTAGACAGCGTGCAGCTCAATGAAGCATGTTCGTCCGGCTGCGGCTCTTTTATCGAAACATTTGCAAAATCGCTGAATTACAGCGTGGAAGATTTTGCCGGCGCAGCCCTGTTTGCCAAGCATCCGATCGATCTCGGCACCCGCTGCACTGTATTTATGAATTCCAAAGTAAAACAAGCCCAAAAAGAAGGCGCAGAAGTCGCGGATATTTCCGCAGGACTGGCCTATTCCGTAATTAAAAATGCCCTGTTCAAAGTGATCAAAGTATCCGATGCTTCCGAACTGGGAAAAAATATTGTCGTGCAGGGCGGCACGTTTTATAATGACGCCGTATTGCGAAGCTTTGAGAAAATCGCCGGCTGCGAAGCCATCCGTCCGGATATTGCCGGAATCATGGGCGCTTTCGGTGCCGCTCTGATTGCGAGGGAACGTTATGCCAAGGGATACGCCACTACGATGCTTACTATCGGCCAGATCAATTCCCTGCAGTTTGAAACAAGCATGGCAAAGTGCAAAGGCTGCACCAATAACTGCCGGCTGACGATCAATAAGTTCAGCGGAGGACGCCAGTTCGTTTCCGGCAACCGCTGTGAACGGGGATTGGGAAAAGCAAAAAACGAAAGCGGCATCCCCAACCTTTTTGAGTATAAATTAAAAAGAGTCTTCGGATACGAACCTCTCCCCGCGGACATGGCAAAAAGAGGGAGAGTCGGTATCCCCCGGGTATTGAATATGTACGAGAATTACCCGTTCTGGTTCACTTTTTTCACCAGACTCGGATATCAGGTCGTACTTTCTCCTCTTTCCAACCATAACATCTATTCGCTTGGCATCGAATCGATCCCAAGCGAATCCGAATGTTACCCGGCCAAGCTCGCCCACGGACATGTGAGCTGGCTCATTCATGAAGGCGTGGACTTTATCTTCTACCCCGCGCTCTTTTATGAACGCAATGAATTCGAGGCGGCCAACAATCATTACAACTGCCCGATTGTCACCTCCTACTCTGAAAATATTAAAAACAATATGGAGGAAATCGGCCGGGGCGAAGCCGTGCTGCGGAATCCATTTATGTCTTTCCGGGATATCAAGACCGCTACGGAAGCCCTTATCAAAGAATTTTCCGAGCTTCCTGCCCAGGAGATCATAGACGCTGCCAGCGCCGCGTGGGAAGAACTGGGGCATGCCAGAGAGGATATCCGAAAAAAAGGGGAAGAGACCATACAGTACATGGAACAAAATAAGAAACGCGGCATCGTCCTTGCCGGCCGCCCTTATCATATCGATCCGGAAATCAACCACGGCATACCGGAACTGATCACTTCCTACGGCATCGCCGTATTGACGGAAGATTCCGTTTCCCATCTGGCGGAACCGGAACGCCCGCTGATCGTTTCCGACCAGTGGATGTACCACTCCAGATTGTATGCGGCAGCCAGCTATGTCAAAACGAGGGACGATCTGGATCTGATACAGTTGAATTCTTTTGGCTGCGGCCTTGACGCCGTTACCACCGACCAGGTAAACGATATCCTCAGCAGTTCCGGGAAAATATATACCTGCCTGAAAATCGACGAAGTCAGCAACCTGGGCGCAGCGCGCATCCGCATCCGCTCCCTGCTTTCCGCTATCCGTGTCAGGGAACGGAAGCAACAGCAGCGGGAGATTCATCCTTCTTCTATCTCCAAGGTTCCTTTTACCGAAGAGATGCGCAAAACCTACACGATACTCTGCCCGCAAATGTCGCCGATCCATTTCGAAGTTCTGGAACCGGCGTTCCGCGCCTGTGGCTACCGCTTCCAGGTATTGCCCAACGACAACAAACGGGCGGTGGATGTGGGTCTGAAATATGTTAATAATGACGCTTGCTACC
Source organism: Lachnospiraceae bacterium 28-4 (assembly GCA_000403275.2). Taxonomy (GTDB): domain Bacteria; phylum Bacillota; class Clostridia; order Lachnospirales; family Lachnospiraceae; genus Kineothrix. The sequence continues at coordinate 598,467 of KE159598.1, read as the reverse complement.
CTTCTCTCATGGTGGTTGGGCAGATTATGGACGCCCTCCTTTCCGGGACATACGATTTAAATAAAGTAGCCGTCATCATGTCGCAGACCGGCGGGGGCTGCCGTGCCACCAACTACGTAGGCTTCATCAGGCGCGCGTTGGAAAAAGCCGGAATGCCGCAGATCCCTGTTATCTCCATTAATATGTCGGGCATCGAAAGCAACCCCGGCTTCCATCTGAATGCGGATCTGCTTACCCGTGCTGCTTATGGAGCGGTATTCGGCGACATTTTCATGCGTTGTATTTACCGCATGCGCCCTTACGAAACCGAACCCGGTTCTGTGGAAAAAGTACATGCCCAATGGTTAAAAAAATGCCAGGACTTCGTATCATCCAGACATTTGAACCCGTTTACCTTTCAGAAGATGTGCCGGCGTATGATCGAAGATTTCGACGCCATTCCTATTTCCGAAATACCCAAACCGCGAGTGGGCATCGTCGGCGAAATCCTCGTCAAATTTGCCCCGGCCGCCAATAACCATCTGGTGGAACTGCTGGAATCGGAAGGGGCAGAAGCGGTTGTTCCCGATCTGCTGGATTTCATGCTTTACTGTTTCTACAACCAGATCTATAAGGCAGAAGAACTCGGCACAAGCAAAAAAAATGCGATAGTTTCCAGACTCGGCATCGATACGATCGAACTGCTGCGCGCAACTGCCCGGAAAGCTTTTGCAAAAAGCAAACATTTCGATCCGCCGGTCAGCATTTATCAGTTGGTCGATTATGCCAAATCCATCGTTTCCATCGGCAACCAGACGGGCGAAGGCTGGTTCCTAACCGGTGAAATGGTGGAGCTGATCCACGGGGGAGTCAATAATATTGTCTGCACACAGCCTTTCGGCTGTCTGCCAAACCATGTGGTAGGAAAAGGGGTTATCAAGGAACTGAGAAAGCACTACCCCCTTTCCAACATCGTCGCCATTGACTATGATCCCGGTGCCAGCGAGGTAAACCAGCTGAACCGTATTAAGCTGATGCTTTCCACCGCTCAGAAAAATCTGAAAAAGACATTGGAAAACGAAGCCGGCGCGGAACAGCCCGACACGATTCACGGCGCGGAAAGAACAGAACCGGTTCGACAGAGACAGGCAAATCAACTGGCTTAGAAAAACAGCGGGATGACCACCGTAGGATCAGCCCGCTGTTACTTTTATATGATACTTATATTTTTCCTCTTCGGGAAATTTTTACCCCCCCCCACGCATTTATGGAAAGATTTAACAGGATTCGTGTAACAAACATATCATTTTTTACGGAAAAATCCACCTCGCCGTCATAGCGTTCCACCGTTTTTACGATGCTGGAAATGCCGATTCCCCCGCCTTCCCCTGCCTCCGGAAATCCATTGCGGAAACGAATATCGGATATACACGTATTGCGGAATCGGATAACGATTTTATTCCCCTTCTGGGTAATATAAATATCAATTTCCTGCCGCTCTTTTCCCGAATTCTGGCATCCATGAATAGCGTTTTCAAAAACATTGGCCAGTATGGCGACCAAATCGATATCCCTCATTGCCAGAGCTTCCTCCACCGTCACATCCATCGTTACGCGTATTTTTTCGAGTTCCGCGCATCTGGCATAAACCGATAATATTCTGTCCACCGCCTTGTTCCCGCAGACCGGTGCCCGTTCTGCCTGTTTTTTTTCGACTTCTTTTCCGTATTGTTTGACATAAGACGCAAGTTCTTCCAATTCTCCGTTTTGCATATATTCCGCAAGCAAAAGGCAATGGTGGCGGACATCATGAAACATCCTCGCCGCTTCCCTTTCCTTTTCCCTTTCCAGATCCATCTGACGCCTTAAAAGCTGTTCGTTCATTTCCAGGAGCTGATTCTCTTCCTGATATTTATGTTCCCTGCCTAAATGGAGGTATAAATGAAATATTGTATATTGAATCACACCCGCCATCAGCATAATAACGGATATCCGTACAATATTAATAACCGAAAAATTGTGAATGTCCGGCCAATAAATCACAACTGCCGCAAGCATAATGGATATGACCAATACGCCCGCGCTGAACAGATCCATTTCCTCCCTTAAAAAATCCACGCTATCCAAAAAGGCCCGGCGGAATTTTTTTACAATAAAAAGAAAAATCAAAACAACCATTCCCAGGCGTATCAAAATATCCACCCACATATTGCCCTCAAACCACCAACGGGCAATATCCACTCCGCCGAATACACAGAGGGAAAGAAAATAAAATCCCAGGGATATTTTATATAAAGACAAATATAATGTCCCGCCGCTCATAGCCCCACAAAACAAACCGATCACAAGGGGCGACAGCAAACCGGAACATTGGATGAATCCGTTGCGGTCAAACAAATACCAGGCGCTGAAAACAACTACCATCGAAAATCCAAATATTACATAATACCAAACGGTCTTTCTCATAGTAAATCTTGGCTTATCAAGCAATAAAAAAACTCCCATCAACAATATCGCCCCTAAACTGTTGCGCCAAAATGCAACCCAAAAAGAACCGCCTAACATCCTGTCTTCCCTTCTTTCCCTCTTTCATCTCATCCGAAAGTATTACCTTTCACTATTTTAAACCAGGATTTTCCTTCGTAAAGCGTCCGGTCATACATTGCGCTTTTTTGGGTATCCTTTGCAAATACATAGAAAAAAGGAAGAGCAAATTCTCTTCCCTTAAAATTCCTTATTTCAAAAATTCCGTTAATCCTCATCTTCTCCGCAATAATAGCTGAAATACTGCTCTTTTAACAACTGATAGGAACCTCTGGGCAGATAAACCGTCCTTCCGTTATCCATTTGCAGCTCCTGTGCATTCAGGCTTTCTATATGTTCCAAATTAACAATATAACTAATTCCCGCTTTTACAAACTCCTTATAACCGGAAAGCATTTCATAAACCTTTGCCATGGTCAGACGGAGTAAAAACTGGGTTCCATCCGATAAGTAAATGCATTGGCACTTTTTTTGCGCCTCACAGTATACAATATCCCTCATCGCTATCCGGCGATTCCTGTTATCGATCCGAAGCAGCAAATATTTTTTCTGTTCCTCGAACATGCTTCCCAAAAGTTTATTTAACACGGAAAACAATTCTTCTTCCGAAACCGGTTTTACCAAATACTGTACGGCATCTACCCGAAAAGCTTCCAGCGCATATTCTTTGGAGGTCGTGAGAAAAATAATCCGGCATTCATTCCCCATTTCCCGAAGTTCCTTCGCCGCTTCGATCCCAAGCTTTCTCGGCATATAGATATCCATCAGCAAAAGATCCGGCATATACTCATTTTCCTTTACTTTCCACAACAAATCGTCCGCGCTGATAAACCGCTCTATGGAAAAACTACATTCCCTGTTTTGTTCCTGATACGATTTCAACATATTTTCCGCCTTATCAAGTTCTGATTCTTCGTCGTCGCAAAGCGCAATGTGATACATATCCGGCACCTCTTTCATCTTCCTTACATAATATTTTCTCTACTCTTCAGTTATGGCTCATTATTATATCCGTTTTATTATGTAAAGTCAACCGAAGGCTTTTTTCCGCGGAAACCCATGTTAAAAAGCGCCATGGCGGCCGAAAACAAAACGGAGCCGGAGCAGCCGGGGGAAGGGACTGGCGGAATGCCTATTTTTTGCTGTTGCGTACAATCAGCAATTTCACTTATGAAATGGTCAATACCCAGAGCGAAACCGCCAGGACGGCGGTTTCAGGAAGCGCAGGACAGGATGTCCGTTGCTTCCGGCTCGTCCGGTTGGATACCATATATCCATTTCATTAGTGAAATCTGATTGGAAGCTCCAGCAAAAAATAGGCATTCCGCCAATCCCTTCCCCCGGCTGCTCCGGCTCCGTTTTGTTTTCGGCCGCCATGGCGCTTTTTAACATGGGTTTCCGTATATTACCATACATTATTCCTTCTCATACATCTTTTTTATATTTTCTGCAATCCTCAGCAATTCCTGGCGTACTTCTTCCGGCTCCGTTACCTTTACTTTTTCCCCAAAAGTCAGCAGCCATCGCACCATATGTCCGGCATCGGTATAGTCTGCCTGGAACAACAATTTGCCGTTCTCGGTTTCCTCAAAGCAGCGCGGGCCGAATTCCTCCACCAGCCTCCATTTCATCTCTGCTTCAAAAACCGCCTTTACTTTCACCCTGCCCGGAAATATCCTCTCATTCGACAGATCCGGCATTGGAATCTCCCTTGCCTCGAAGCGTTCTTCCTCCTTGCCGACTCTGTCCATCCGGTTTAGTTTAAAAAGCCGGAAATCTTTTCTCTCCTGGCACCAGCCCCATACATACCAGCTGGACCATTTAAATATCAGATAATATGGCTCAATCAGCCGGATACTGTCGCCGCCCGGCCCATAATAACAAAAAGAAAGTTTTTTTCTTTCTTCGATCGCATCCTGGATCACCGATATTTTCGGCGCAAGCGAGTCCTTATACCAGGAAGACAGATCAATCAGCAAAGAATCCCTTCCTCTGACAAAGTCGGAAGACCCGGCTTGTAATTTCTCCATAAGCTGCCCATAATACCGGCTCCCGCTTACACTGTCCAGGCTCCGAAGCCCTGCCAGAATCATCTGCATGTCCTTCGATGTCAGAATCGTCCGGTCCATGCGGTATCCTTCCATAATACAGATGCCCCCGCCCGCCCCCTGCGTGGTGAGAACCGGTATCCCTGCCTTGCACAAATCTTCAATATCCCTGTTGATAGTCCTTCTGGAAACCTCAAATCTTTCCGCTAATTCCGGTGCCGTAATCTTTTCCTGCTGCAGCAGTACAGAAAGTATGCCGATCAGCCTGTCCAATTTCATAAATGCCCTGCCTTCACTTCTTCTTTGTTTTTTTCTTCGGTTCCGGCAATTCCTCGTACATCGCGTTCATTACTTCTGCCATCCGTTCCATATTCTCCACATCGTCCACCACTACCATCTGCGTCTTGGATCCCTCATAGGGATAATCTCGTTCCGCGTCCGGCATCAGACGGAGAACGGACTCCGTCGGCTTTAAAAATAAGCAGTTATCGCAAATATCGCCGATCAGCTTTCCCCGGTAATACACCAGATATTCCCCCATCATTTTTCTGGCGGATACTTCCCCGATTCTCCGCAGGTTTTCTAATACATAATCACAGAATTCTTTTGATGTCGCCATTTTATCCTTTCACCTTTCTGACCGGATGACGGATCACTGTTTTCCGCTTTTCGGGAGCGACTCTCCTTGCATCCGATAAATAAATTTCATGATGAAGCCTTTCGGCTGAAAAATCATCCTCATAGCCGTTTTCCTGCAAATATTGGTTCATTTTGTCCACCGTGGCCGGTTCCTCGTCATAAGCGCCTATATGCATGCATTGAACGCACAGCCCTTCCTTTATTACCAAAAACTCTACCTTGGAAAAATCCTGCCCCTTCTTTCTGCCGGCTTCTTCCACCGCCCATTCCACGTCTTCTCCCGATACAAAATCCGGCAGCCTGATTACCGATATCCAGCAGAACTCCTCTTTCCTTCCATAATCCACGCCTTCTATGCCCTCTTGCCACCAGAACCCTTCCAGCGGCGGTACCACATAATCAAAATATCCCTCGATCTGCCGGCTCCCCTTTTTACTCATTTTAATCGTAAAAGCAATGCCGTAAAGCAGACCGATAGCCGCCTTGTATTCTCCCCCTTCCACATTCGGATCTCCTTTTCCCCTGACCGCTATATATTTCATCTCAGGAATATCAATGATTTCCGGTTTATTTTTTGGCATATAAAATTCCTTGTATTCCTTCTTATAATCAAACGCCATAATCCATTCCTTTCCACAGCCGGACGGCCGCATATCAAATTGTTATCCCGGAAGCTATTCCTTTACAAAAGATCCTATTTCCACCAGATTCCCCTCCGGATCGGCGATATAACATGCCCTTTGTCCCCATGGTTCTGTCGTCGGCTCCATAATGCCTTCCGCCCCTGCGGTAACGATATCCTCATACGCCCGATCTACCGCCGCGTAGTTCTCCACGCTTAAAGCAATCTCATAATGGCCGTTTATTCCGGAACAATATGAAAATTTCCTGTTTGTCATCCTTTCGAAATCTGTTCTCCGGTAAAGAAGAAATAGAGTCCCGTCTTTTTCCAGAAATACATTCGCCGCGTCTTCTGCCTCTTTGATCTCAAAGCCAAGCACATCGCGGTAAAATCTCACCATAACCGCCATATCGTCCACCATAATCCCAAATCCATCCAATCTCATCAATATCTTTCCTCCTTAATGATAATTTCTGTACTTGTTATTATAGCAGATCGAACACGACAACTATATGTCATGTTTCTTCTTTTCCAAACGGCACAAGATTCTTTACCACATCTTCCGGAACGACAGCGGCATCTCCATGGTCAATATCGATCAGCCTGTAACGATCATTGCCCATGCCCAGTTCCTTCATATAGGAAAGTTGGCGCAGCCCATGGCGCGACTCCATCCGTTCCACAAGGGCGTGGTTTTCTTCTTCTGTCATCGCATAAATAATATCCACACAGGCCTGATCCAAAGCCAAAATATCCAAAGACGCGCATATTCCCACGTTAGGCGTTACCACAGGTTCCGCATAGATTCCCTCACAGTCGCAAGACACCGACATATTGCGCATCACATTAATATAAGCGATATTTTTACCAAAGCGGTCAATCACTGCCTTCGTGGACTCCGTCATGCGCTCCATAAACTCTTCATCGCCGATATCCCATTGGTCATTCTGTCCGGGCGTGGTATGGATCATCGCCTTGCCCGTTTTCCCGTCGGCACAGCCAATGCCGATATTTTTATTAGAACCCCCGAATCCCCCTTTCGTGTGGCCCTTAAAATGAGTAAGAGCCAGCAGGGAATCATACTCCGGCAATGTCTTTCCCACGGACATCTCCGTAAACCATTTTCCTCCTTCGATGGGAAGAAAAACCGCCCCGTTCTCATCCATAATATCCACCGGCGCAAAAGTCCAGCCGTTGACCCGCAAAGTCTCCCTGTGTTTTTCTGTCGTATCCCGATCCCCTTCGTAATAAGAATTCGTTTCAATAATGGTTCCATCGGACACCTTTCCATCCATCAACTCCCTGACCCAATCCCTGGGAATAATGTTAGGCCCGTTTTTTTCGCCCGTATGAAGCTTAATGGCAATCTTGCCCTTCAAAGCCTCCTGAACATACGTATAAATCTTTCCAAGCCCTTCCGCAGACAGCTGACGGGTAAAAAATACCACGGACTCCCCGCCGGAACGCTCGGAATAAGGCACATAATGATCTCCTCCCGTACCCGGAACTACTTTTTTCTCTTCCATAAATGAATTCCTCTCTTTCCCTTTTTATTCATTCCAATCTTTTTCTTTGTTTATATTCCAAAATAGGCGGCGATCTGCCGCATTCTCTCCGACTGCTTTACCCAGAACGGTCAGCGGGAGAAACGCAGGGCAGAAAGGGCGCGAAAATCATGGACGGCAGAAGGAAGGCGGCGCGGGAAGGGCGGACAATGGTTTTTCGTTGCTTTGCGCAGGGAAGTGAGATTTTCTTAATATTCCGTTCAAAAACAGCAATTTGGTGACACGGATGTCACCAAAAGCCCGCTATGAGCCCGGATGGCGAATTGCGGGCGGTTGCGTCCGGCTGATACGGTCCTGCCGGAATATTTAGAAAATCCATTTCCCGAAGCCGGCACGAAAAACCATTGTCCGCCCCTCCCGCGCCGCCTTCCTTCTGCCGTCCATGATTTTCGCGCCCTTCCCTTTATTCCATTGACTTTTTCACCATTCCATGTTATTTTAATACCTAAACCTGGCTTTAGGTCAATATACAATCTATAAACTTTTTATAAATTTTCGGAGGAAATTTTTCATGAATGCTTTTCATAATAAGAAATCTTCTGACAAAGAATTTTCGATCGGACAGGTGGCGGAAATGTTCCATATTCCAATTTCTACTTTACGTTATTATGATAAAGAAGGGCTTTTTCCCGATATGCCGAGAAAGTCCGGTATCCGGAAATTCACCGGCAGGGAAATCGAATGTCTGCACGTCATAGAATGCCTGAAAAAGTCCGGCCTGGACATCAAAAGCATTCGGCAGTTTATGGAATGGTGTTCCGAAGGAAGCAGCACTTATGCGCTGCGGCGGGAACTCTTTTTAAAACAAAAATCGGCCGTGGAATCGGAGATCAAACGGCTGGAAAAAGCGCTGGACATGATCCGTTTTAAATGCTGGTACTACGAACAGGCGATCCTGGACGGCAATGAAAACCGCCTGAACAAAATGCTGCCCGACCAACTGCCCGCGGAAATACAGGCATTGTATGATCATGCCCATGAAAAATAGTCAATGCTGTTTTTCCGCTGCGCCATTGGCCGGCCAACATATCTGCCATTCGCAATCCTTTCACTCTTCTATTCTGCTTTTCTAACCCATAACCGCGCCTTTAATTTCATAACAGGTTCGCTTTCACTGCTGATTACACAAAAAATCAAAAGCGCAACCGCAACCGCCGCGTTGTTAAACTGGCCGGAAATGCCCAGCGCCACAATGCCAAACTTAATAAGCTGAACTGTCAGGGAACCTATATATACGCCAACCATCAAATTCACACGCTTTTCAATGGCCGCTGCCACAAAGAAGCACATAATCGCATGAAATACCATATCCATGCTTCCCATATTGGTAGTCGGCACCTGTTTAAAAGACCTTGCAAGTGTCAGCATGCCATATATCCCGCTGAAAAATCCAACAAGAAGAAAAGAAAGGACTTTTACCTTCCTGACATCAATTCCTTGTTGTTCGGAAACATTGATATTATTGGAAACTGCTTTTAAATGAAAGCCATATTTTGTTCTTGCATAAAGAATATATGCAATGACAAAACTGATGACCGTACATATTATTACAACAACTATGCTGTTAAAGACCGCATAATCTTTGCTGACAGTAATTCCCCCGCCTCCCCATGCCAAAGCGGAAATACTTTCCAGAACCAGCATACATCCTACTGTTGCAATAATGGAAGGAACCTTAATCCAAATATAAATCAGTCCGCAGGCCAATCCGATCAAGGTGCTGGCAGCAACAATGCTGACTGCGATGACAGCCGGGCTTCCGCCCAGACGGCAGCCTATTCCGGCTCCGATAATAATGCCGGAAATCACATTAGCTCCTGCTGCAAAATGCCATAAGCCCAGTTTACAGGCAAAAGCCACTCCCCATGCCAACACCGCGGGCAGCATCGCCTGACGGAGAATATCAAAAATCTGAGTCCCCCCATCGCCTTTGGCGCCATCACCAATAAGACAATATACAAAATTAACGGAATCGCTATTGCAATCATAAAATTTTTTATCTTGTAGACAATTGTTTCAGCCATACGATTTTCTCCTATCGGAAAGCGGCTGCCCGGCAGATTTGGCCAGCCGCTTCCTGTCTTCTTACTTCATCTTATCCGCAACCATTTCAAGACTGTAATTACTCATTTCATTCATAAAGGAGTCCAGATCCATATCAACCATCGCCTTTATTTCCTCTGCTGTATAAGTATTGAACTCGCCAAAATATTTTTCATAAGTCTATGCATCTTCTGCCGACTTCATGTAAATATAATTCGATCCATATTCCGTCGGCGTCTCGGATTTCGGATTACCCGACATTTTGCAATACAGGTTAATGAGTGCGTAAACCGGGTCAATCTGGGCGCCGGTGGCCAGCATGCATAAGTTTCCTGCTTGGAATGCCCCTTCAATATCCGCCGGGGTATCAAAAGATGTCAGCTTAATATCCGTCCCTTCCAGATCCGTAATGATTGCATCAATAGCGCCGTTAGAACCGGAAGAAAGAATCAGGCCGTCGATATCGGGATAAGCCGCCAGAAGCTGATCCGTTGCGTCCACCATTTCGGTTGCCGTAGCTGTGCTGGTATTCGTGGAAACATAATAAGTCAGCCCCTTCTCCTGCAAATATTCCATAGTCCCCTGCTGGCGGCGGTCTATAACGCCGTTGCCGGCTTCACGGTTGATCAATCCAAAGGTAGTGCATCCCTGCGTAATCAGTTCATCCACCATATCGACTCCGGCCGCTGCTTCATCTTCACAGATGTATCCTGCAAAATGATCGCTTGCCATACAATAGTTATAAGCTTCTTCATCCATGATATTCCTGAAGAATACCTGATAATCGACATCGGCTTCCTCGCATACCTTAAGCAGTTCATCTGTTGCAGTATCAACGATTACCACGCACATAATACCATCCACTCCGGCTGCTATTAAATTCTCAATATCCGTTGTCTGATTTTCCGCATCATAACTTCCTGTTCTGTAAATCAAGTTGATGCCAAGCTCTCCGGCTACCGCATCCAGCGCTTTCTTGGAATCAGCGCCAAGACCATCGTCCGTTGACCAGATTACAACGCCCACTGTCAAAGCATCATCCCCGGCGCTTTCTCCTTTCGTGGCGCTTTCTCCTGACACCTCTTCCTCCATATTCCCACTGTTTTCGTCCCCATTCCCCTGCGCGCTGTTTTCTTCGGGAGCCTTCGTTGAACCACATGCTGCCAAAAGGGAACATATCATAATAAATGATAATCCAAGGGCTGCCAGTTTCCTTAATTTCTTTTTCATATTCTTTTCCTCCGTTTTTACTATTTTTTACTTTATAAAATATAGGGAACCCCATCGCGGTCAAACGTCAGCGTTACGGAAGCCAAAAAGATAATTCCTTCGATCAGCCCTATGACTTCCGGGCTGGTTCCCAAAACCGTCAATCCGTTTTCCAGGCACAGATATATGAGAACGCCTACCACAACACTGTATATTTTTTCCTTTGTGCCGCCTGTTAAGGAAGCTCCGCCAATTACCATCATCAAAAGCACCGCCACATGAAATCCCGAACCCGTGGTTGCGCTGGTGGAACCGGAACGCAATACGATGAGAAGCGTTGAAAGGCCCATCATAATGCCCGCCGCCAGATATGCCAGCAGCTTATATTTGGTTACATGGATCCCGGCAGCTTTGGCAGCGCTTGGATTTGAGCCAATCGCCATTGCCCGTTTTCCCAGCTTCGTATAATGAAACAATACCGTCATAATTGATATTGCTATGAGCGTTATAATATAAAAACCTGTTCTATTATACAGAAAACTGAATTCGCCCGGCAGACTCAGCGCTTTCGTGCGATTGCCAATGATAAATCCTGCTACGCCCTTTCCAAAAAAGGAAACTGCAAAAGATGCAATCACGCTATTAATCCCTAAAAGAATATTGATGCCTCCTATGGCCATTTCACAGGCAACAGCGACCAGAAATATAACCGGGAACATGATCCAGCTGTTCGTCATCTCCGTTGCCAGCAGCCCCAGGCAGGCCGACAGGCCCACAATGCCGTCCAATGACATGTCCATATTGCCCAGAGACATTGTAAAAATGATTCCCAGCCCCGCAACAATATATGTGCATGACTGAAGCATAATCTGTTTCAGATTATTGATCTTCACGGTGCTTCCTTTGGTCAATACCGCAAAGAGAACTACCACAAACACCAATGCGAATACAGGAAGATAGGCTCGTACTTTATCACGCGTTATCCATTCTGATTTTATTTTTTCTTTCATCAGAGGCACCTCCTTAAATCATCTTGGCAATGACATCATGTTCCGTCACATCAGCGCTCCGCCTGATGCGGGCAGTCACTTCACCATTTTTCATAATTATCAGATTGTCTGACATTCCCAGCAACTCAGGAAGCTCCTCTGAAATCATCAGGATTGCACGCCCTTGCGCCTTGAATTGCTCCAGCAGACGGTAAATCGCCGCTTTGACGCCAATATCAATTCCTCTGGTCGGGCAGTCCATGATGAGAATCTCCACATCGTTTGCCATGCATTTTCCGATCGCAACCTTTTGCTTATTTCCTCCGCTTAAACTGGATACCGGCAGCTCCATCCCTCCGATTTTGATATGCAAGGCGTCCACCTGTTCCTGCGCCAGTTTTTTTGTCGCCCCAGGCGTTATCAGAAACCCTTTTTTCACTTTATCCATGGCCATAAGATTGATATTATCCCGAATGCTGGCTGACAGCATCAATCCTTCCAGCTCGCGGTCCTTAGGAATATAACCCATTCCATTTTCCACAGCCTGAGAGGAATTACGGATCGTCACTTCTTTTTGCGGAAGCCGGATTTTCCCCGAATCCGGCTGTTTCAGTCCGAAAACCACCTTGCACAGTTCATGCATTCCACAATCAGTCAGACCGCCAACCCCGAGAATTTCCCCCTTATGTACCTTCAGGGAAACGTTCTTAAGTTTATTTCCCAAGGTAATGCCATCCACATCCAGCATAACCGTATCCCGGTCATAGCTATCCTCATAATCACTCCGGTAATAGCCTTCCGACAGTTCCCGTCCAATCATATTCTGCCGCATATTATCTATCGTAATTTCATCCCCATGTAAAGTAGTCACATAAATGCCATCGCGCATGACTGTCACATTATCGCAGACGCTTTTCAATTCATCCAAATCATGGGAGATGAAAATTACCGTTTTCCCGTCATCCCTCATCCTGCGCATAATGCGGTAAATTACATCGCGTCCCTTTTGGGACAGGGCTGTTGTTGTCTCATCCACTACAAGAATCTGCGGTTCTGCTTTCATCGCCATCCCGGCTTCTACCAGTTTGCGGTCCTCAAAGCTGAGTTCATCGATCGGATGGGACGGAATCACATCCCCCAAACCAATGCTTTCCAATACCTGTTTTGCCGCCTTATCCATCTTACGCCGGTTTACAATGCCGAAACGGCTGAATTTGCCTTCCTCTCCCAAATAGATATTTTCCGAAACTGTCAGATGATTGATGGTTCCCTTTTCCTGGAGAAGCATACAGACACCAGCCGCACGCCCCTCCAGCATGCTCTTCGGAGCATGCGGTCTGCCATTCATTGTCATAACTCCGCTGTCCGGTTTCAAGCAGCCTGCTATCATCGTAGTTATTGTCGATTTTCCACTGCCGTTTTCACCGATCAGCCCCCGGATCTCACCGGCATATAGTTCCAGATGCATATCTGCCACTGCCTTTGTGGGGCCAAATGATTTATTCAGTCCCTCTACCGTTAAAACAAGTTTTTTCTCCATATTTCCACCATTTATTTCATGTCCTCTCCATTAGAAGCAATGACCTTTTTATACCATTCAAAAGAATCTTTGCGGCTCCGGTCCATCGTCCCATCGCCTTTATCATCCCGGTCTACATAGATGAAGCCGTAACGTTTCTTCATCTCGCCGGTTGTAAAGGAGACACAGTCAATGCATCCCCAGGGCGTGTAACCCATCAGGTCTACACCATCTTCCTCCACCGCCTTTTTCATCTGCTCAATATGGGCCCTAAGATAATCAATGCGATATATATCGTGGCAGCTTCCGTCTTCCTCCCTGACATCTGCAACACCCAACCCGTTTTCGACAATAAAGAGAGGTTTCTCATATCGCTCATAGAGCTGGTTCAATGCATATCGGAGGCCTTCCGGATCAATCGTCCAATTCCAGTCCGTGACTGTGACATAAGGGTTTTTCACGTTAGAAATCCATTGATCATTTTGAGGCGTATCAACATCGGCCACATTTGACATATAATAGGAAAATCCGATATAGTCCACCGTGCCTTCCGCCAAATCCTCCAGGTCTTCTTCCGTTATATCCAGGTCATACCCTTTTCTTTCCAAAAGTTTTTTAGCATAGGCCGGATAATGCCCTCTGCATTGCACGTCACAGAAAAACCACTTTTCACGCATCTTTTCATTTGCCAGAATCATATTTGCCGGCTTACAGTTCAACGGATAAATCGGCACCATGGCAATCATGTTTCCAATCCTGAAGCCAGGATTTATCCCATGCCCTATCCTGACAGCTTTGGCGCTGGCTACCATCTGATAGTGCGAGCTTTGATACATCGCCTTCTCCGGCTCCGGATATTGCCCAAAGTGAACGCCCCCATTAGTCCACCCAAAGATATCGTTGTGATAGTTCATTTGATTGTTGATTTCGTTAAAAGTCATCCAGTATTTGACTTTATCCTTATATCTTTTAAAACAAGTCTCTGCAAATTTAAGAAAAAAATTAATTGTTTTCCGGTTTGCAAATCCACCATAAGTCTTTGCGAGGTGATAGGGCATTTCAAAATGAGATAATGTAATTACCGGCTCAATACCGTATTTCAGCAATTCATCAAAAACTTTGTCATAGAATTGCAGTCCTTCCTCATCGGGTTCTCTCTCATCGCCTCTTGGAAATATCCTGGACCACGCAATCGAAGTGCGAAAACATTTAAATCCCATTTCGGCAAACAGTGCAATGTCTTCCTTATACCGGTGATAAAAATCAATGCCCACATGGTTCGGATAATAGCAACCTGCTGCCAATCCGTCCGTAATCTTCCGTGGCGTCCTGTGAGAACCTGCTGTCATGACATCAGCCACGCTAAGTCCCTTTGTAGTATTGTGCAAACCGCCCTCAAACTGGTGTGCGGCCAGCGCGCCGCCCCACAAGAAATCATCTTTCATCTTAAAAATATCTCCATATTTTATATTGATCTGGTTCCGGTACGGACATCCTCCCAAACGGCAGATGCCCGTACCGTCTTATACTGCTTTTACTGGGCGCCCGTTCGCGTTACCGGATTGATGCAATAGTCCGGCACCTCATCCTTCAGTTCCCAGATATAAAACTGATTGCCCTCGCTGTCTTCTATCACTGCATAATCCTGGCCTTCCCAGGTAAAACGCTCCTTAAGAACCTTTCCGCCAAATTCCACTGTCTTTTTCAGTGTTTCCTCAATATCCTTCACCTCAAGCACGAAGGAAGCCGCCGGTTTTACTTCACCTGCCTTTGCATAGGGCGTCAGAAAACCATATTCAAACGAACACACTCTTGGTTCCCAGTCTTCCGTACCAGGTCCTGTGGCGCAATACATCGTGGGATTTTCCGGATCTGAATTTTCAGTTTCAATAATATCCCATCCAAAAATATCCTGATAAAAAGAACGCATCTCCTCAGCCTGTCCCTCCTGATAGCCCATAACCCAGCGCCTGGTTCGTCCGTGGCCTTTCAGCGGAGCAAAATCCTTTGCCGGATGAAATGAAATGTCAAAAGGATCTCTGTTTGGATCCACCTCCGGCGGATCGACATGAATTCGCCTTTTTTCAATACTGCCGCACCAAGGTTCTTCCAAAAACTGGGAACGGGGAGCCCCGCATCCCGGGCAATGTGCGGGTACTTCTGTTTCTTCAAATGCAATCGGGAATCCGCATGCAAAACATGTATAGATTTTTTTCATCTTCTTCCTCCTTTATTCAACGTCATACTCGGTTTCCAGCTCATCCCAGGTTCTCGAAGACGGGCATTTCCACAAATACAAATAGTTGCCAGCGGGATCTTCCACTACCGCATGAATTTCCCAGCTCTGTCTGCTGTCATCCAAAGGCTTCGCCAATGCCGATTTCGTCTTGTCCAAAATCAGTTTTCCCCCATGGGCAATCATTTCCTGAATGGTTTCCTCCAAAGGCCTGTCCATATGGATTTCCGTAAAAGGCCCCATTTTTTCGATTTCTTCCGGCGCCCAGTGGACAAACATATTCATATGCCCTGGTGTTACTCCTTCATAATCATACTGGGAAGGACCTGTTCCGATAAGCAGCGACGGATGTTCATCGCCAGCCGGAACGCCGCTGGCAGCCACCGGCATTTCGATCATATCCCATCCAAATACATTGATGTAAAAATTCTGAAAACGACGTAAATCTTTGTAAGTAATGACATAGAGCCTGGTGCGTCCGTGAAGGCTCTTGGCTGTGAATTTCTTCGGCGGCCGGTTTGGGTTCGGATAAGTTGTTTTTCCTTTTTTCCATTTTTAATCATCCTTTCTTTTTCTTTCCTATTTTTTATAATAGACACCGATAAATACTATTATAAATAAGCAATATCAAATGCTATTATTATGGCAATGAAGCAAGTAGTTATACATGGCGCCAATCAGATTGCACTCATGGAGATAACGGCATTTTACTATGTCGGCATGCAGCGTTTCCCCTATGTCCATGCCCCGATAGTAATCCTGTAGTTCCTTTCCCAAATCTTCAAAAATCCTTTTTTCCAGGCTGAGCCCCCCTCCAATCGCAATTTTCTCCGGCGCATAGCAAATCTGCACATTATGAACCACTACTGCCAGTGACCGGATAAAATTCCGGTAAATTGGTTCAACGGCGGGATCCCCTTCGGAAAGCCACTTGAAAATCTGAATGCCATCAGATTTTGTCTTTTTTAAGCTGCCGCCCGGCTTTGCATAAGGCATTTGAATGAGGCCGTCAAGCCATTGAAGAATGGATGCCGAATCCTGAACCGATAAATCCAGGTTTTTTGCCTTACAGACGCGGTAACATAACCCATGCATGGCAGCCGACATATAAGCACAGCACAGCGGCGTTTTCTGGGTGGGATCCGTTATCAGATAAGATAACTCTCCGGCAGAGGAATCGCGCCCGCTGTGGATCTTTCTGTCTTTGATAATTCCTCCGGCTATTCCCGAACCCAATACAATCACGGCTCCGTCCCTGCACTTGGCAAGAGATCCCTTCCACGCCTCTGCCAAAGCGGCACACTTTCCATCATTTTCCATAGCCATCGGCACCGGGCATCTTTCTTTCAGCAGATGAAAAATATTCGATCCGTAAAGCGCCTTATATGCCCCCGAGTCAAACAAAATTCCCTCTTCCGAAGAAATATGTCCCGGCATGCTGATCGCAATGCCTTCTATTTCTCCGCAGAACCGGTCATACAGCTTTCCTACCATATCCACAAATGCGTCCACCGAATCCAAAGGGGCCGGAAGCTTACCGGAACATTCCAGGCGCGCCTGATGATCCACAAGGGCATATTTGACTGAACTTCCACCAAAATCTAAAGCCAAACATTTCATTTTTTATTCCTCTTCCTGTTTTATCTGTGAACTAAGGATAACAAGTTTCGACATTTCGATATATCACTTTCTTCATATTTATGTTATAATCTTCATATAATATCACTTTTGATGATTATACTAAATATACAGACAAAAAATTGTGCACATTTAACAATTACTGTATTTTATTTTGGGTAAAACAAGACCGTGGAGGAAACGTTTATGGCATATGTCAATAATAAAGCGCTTTATTATCAACAATTTTTACGACGTGAAAATGGCACCCGCCATCACAAATATGATGAAGAACTGCAAATGTACAATATGATCCGTGACGGAAATATGGACGCTGTAAAAGCGGCCAAAAACCTGTTCCTTTCCGAACTGTCCGGCCACTTATCCGATACTCCGTTAAAAAATTACAAATATCTTTTTATTGCTTCTATTACCCTGGCAACACGCTTTTCCATTGAAGGGGGCATGGATGAGGAAGATGCCTATACCGCCAGCGACCTTTACATCCAACGGGTCGATTCCTGTCAGGATGTAGATACTGTTGTCCGGTTATATGAAGACATGATCGGTTTTTTTACATCCCATGTTTCCGAAATCCCCAAATGCCCCCTTTATTCCAAACCGGTTCTTACCTGTATGGATTATGTCTATTATCACCTTCATGAAAAACTGTCACTTGAAGTACTTTCTTCTTGGGTCAGGCTTCATCCTAACTATCTGGCCGGACTGTTCAAAAAAGAAACCGGGATGACTATTTCCCAATATATCACCGACCGGAGAATGAAAGCAGCCAAAAACATGCTTTTATATTCCGATACCCCTCAAGCAGAGATTGCCTCCATCCTGGCCTTTAATTCCCAAAGCCATTTCATCCAGATATTCCGTAAAACCTATGGCATGACGCCCAAAAAATACCGGGAGCGTTTCTTTGAATCTGCCTTTGCGCGTAGCGGGTTATCCGAACGATATCATTGATTCGTTTGTTTAAAGTTATCAAATCCCTTCCCGGAAAGGAAAAGCTTGCTCTATTCCAGTTCAAACGCCCCGCTATATAGCTGATAATACATTCCTTTTCTCTCCATCAGACTTTCATGATGTCCTCTTTCCACGATTTTTCCATGATCCAATACCATAATCACATCGGAATTCCTGACTGTAGACAGCCTGTGCGCAATCACAAAGACAGTCCTCCCCTCCATCAACCGATCCATGCCGCTTTGCACAAGCGCTTCTGTCCTTGTATCAATAGACGATGTAGCCTCATCTAAAATCATAACCGGCGGATTGGATACCGCCGCACGCGCAATGGAAATCAACTGTCGCTGTCCTTGCGATAAACCGCTGCCATCGCCCTGAAGAACGGTCTGATAGCCATTCGGGAGCATCATAATAAAATTATGAGCATTCGCAAGTTTGGCCGCCTCAATACACGCTTCATCCGTTGCGCCGGGATTGCCGTACTTCAGATTTTCCATTACCGTTCCTGTAAAAAGATTGACATCCTGCAATACGATTCCCAGAGAACGGCGAAGATCCGCTTTTTTTATTTTATTAATATTGATACCGTCATAGCGGATTTTTCCATCATCAATATCATAGAAACGATTGATCAAATTGGTGATGGTAGTCTTTCCGGCCCCCGTAGCGCCAACGAACGCGATCTTCTGCCCCTGTTCCGCATAGAGGGTGACATCATGCAAAATCTGTTTTTCCGGCACATACCCAAAGTCAACATGGTCAAGGACGATCCTTCCTTCCAGTTTTGTCAGTGTAGTCGTACCATCGCCATGAGGGTGCTTCCATGCCCACATGCCCGTGTAATGAGCGCTTTCCGTAAGCGTGCCTCCTTCCTCCGCAGCATAAACCAGTGTAACATAGCCGTCATCGGTTTCCGGTTCCTCATCCATGAGCCGGAAGATTCTGGATGCACCGGCCAGCGCCATAATAATAGAATTAAATTGATTCGACAACTGCGCGACCGGATTTGTAAAATTACGGGAAAGGGTCAGAAAAGACGCAATGGTGCCAAGCGTTACCGTATTCGTGCCCAAGATAGTAAGATTTCCAGCGCCGGATATCGCCATCCATGCACCGGCAATAGCAATAACCACATACTGTACATAGCCGAGCGCGTTCATCATAGGCATCATTGCATTTGCATATCCATTTGCCTTGGCCGAACTGAATTCCCATGCCTTATTTTTTGCCCGAAACTCTGCTTTTGCCGCCTCTTCATGGCAAAAAACTTTGATTACTTTCTGTCCGTTTACCATTTCCTCAATATAGCCGTCTAATTCCCCAAGCGCTTCCTGCTGGCGGATAAAATAAAAACTGCTCCTGCCCGCAATTAGTTTAACTATACGTAAAATCAAGCTTACCGCCAATACGACAATCAGTGTGAGATAGACACTCTGATAAAGCATGCATCCAAAGACGGCAGCAATCGTGCAGACCGATGATACGAGCTGTGCAAGAGATTGCGCAATCATCTGTCGGAGCGTATCGGTATCATTGGTATAATGGCTCATAATGTCGCCGTGCGTATGGGAATCAAAATACCGTACCGGCAGACTTTGCATTTTTTCAAACATTTCATCCCTGATTTGTTTTAATGTCCCCTGTGCGATCGTAACCATTGACCGGTTGTATATCCATGTCGCAGCCGTTCCCACAATATAAATTACCCCCATGACACAAAGCGCCCGCAGCAGTCCGGTATAAACCGGCGATGACTGGCCAAGCAATGGTGTAATATATTGATCGATCAATATCTGGATAAACAGGGAGGAAGCAACGCTGGCAATAGCGCTCAACACGATGCAGACAGTAACAACTGCCAAAGCCGCCTTATAATGCTTTAAATAAACAAGAATTCTCTCGCAGCCTTCCAATCCACTTTTTCCATACCAGCCTCTTTTATTGGCGGTACATGGACTGATTCCTTCTTTATGACCTTCTCTTTACTCATCCGCTTTGTCTCCTTTCTGCTGGGATTCATACACTTCCCGGTATATCCTGCTCGTTTTTAACAACTCGGCATGTTTACCGACAGCGCTGATACAACCGTCATCCAAAACTATAATCTTGTCTGCGTTTTGGACGGAAGAAATGCGCTGCGCAATAATAATCTTTGTGGTCTCCGGAATATATCCGGCCAATGCGCTTTGGATCATGGCATCCGTTTTTGTATCGACCGCACTTGTAGAATCGTCCAAAATCAGTATTTTCGGTTTTTTCAAAAGCGCTCTTGCAATGCACAACCTTTGTTTCTGCCCCCCTGAAACATTGGATCCCCCCTGCTCTATATACGTATCATAGCCATCCGGCATGGCGGTAATAAATTCGTCAGCACACGCCATACGGCATACTTTCCTGATTTCCTCATCACTGGCACTTTCATTCCCCCAGCAAAGATTTTCCCTGATTGTGCCGGCAAACAGCTCATTTTTTTGCAGCACCATTGCAACCGCATTGCGCAGGACATTCAAATCATAATTTTTTACATTTTCACCGCCCACCAATACTGCTCCTCCTGTTACATCATATAGCCGGGGAATTAATTGTACCAATGAGGTTTTGGAAGAACCTGTACCGCCAATGATTCCGACGGTTTCTCCTGACTTGATTTCAATATCTGCATGATGAATCACTTTCTTTTCCGCTTTTGCAGCATAAGTAAAATCCACATTCTGATAACAAATACTTCCATCCCTTACCTGCATAACCGGCTGTTCCGGGTTCTTGATATCCGTCTCTTCCTTTAAAATTTCCGTAATTCTTTCCGCTGATGATCTCGCAATCGTAAGCATGGCAAATATCATGGAAAGCATCATAAGGCTCGTTAGAATCTGCATGGCATAAGCAAACAACGCCGTCAAATTGCCGGCTGTCAGCCCCATATGGGGATTATTACCGCTTGCAATAATTGCTTTTGCTCCAATCCATGAAATGAAAAGCATACAAAGATAAATGCTGAACTGCAATAAAGGCGAATTCATTGCAATGAGCCTTTCCCCTTTTGCAAAATCAGCATATATTGACCGGGAAACTCTATGAAATTTCCTGATTTCCCCTTCCTGCTGGTTAAACGATTTTACCACTCGTATCCCTCTGAGATTTTCCTGTACAATGTTATTCAGCTTATCGTAAGTGCCAAATACCCTCTCAAAAACCGGATGCACAGCGCGGACAATGGCGATGAGCCCGATTGCAAGAATCGGAATCAGCAAAAGGAATATCAAAGAAATTTCCTTACTGATCTGAAAAGAGACAATCATGGAAAATAAAATCATAACGGGGCCGCGCATCGCCATTCTGATTATCATTTGATAAGCATTCTGGACATTCGTTGCATCCGTCGTCAATCTGGTTACAATAGATGATGTGGAAAATCTGTCAATATTGGAAAATGCAAAAGTTTGTACATGATCATACATATCCTGTCTCAAATGAGCCACGAATCCTGCCGATGCCTTCGCCGCCGTTCCTGCGGCCAACATGCCCGCCATCAACTCAAGAATTGCAAAAAATATTAGTGCAATGCCATATTTCATCACTACATTCATCTCTCCCTTTTCCACGCCAAGATCAATGAGTTCTGCCATGCACAATGGAATGATAATCTCAAAAGCAACTTCAAGTATCGCCATAGCCATCGTAACAATCGATGTTTTCCTATAGCCGCGTAAACTTTTTGCCAATGTTTTCAGCATTTTTATTTCTCCTTTCTATATGTAGCATGCTACACTTTTGCCCAAAAAGAAAACCGCTGTGCGGAATTCTCTTCACTCAATATTTTTACGGATAGTACAAAGCATATGATACAGTTTTTCTATCTCTTCATTCGTCAGCCCTTTTAGAAGTTTTTTTTCCTGTGCTATTCTTCCTTCTTCCAGTTCATGTGAGGCAAGAACGGCCTGTTCCGTTATTTCAACAATCTTATTCCGTTTATCCTTTTTGTCCATATAACAGGTTAAATAGCCGTTTTTTTCCATCCGGGAGACTATGCCGACTACCGTAGGGTGGGAAACGTCAAGGTATTCCTCTATGAGCTTCTGCGTCGTATTGCCTCCTTTGCCCATGACATACTCCAACACTCTAGCCTGTGCAAAAGTAAGGTTTTTTTCCTTAAAAGAAGCGTCCGCCGACATTTTCATTTTATCCGTAATTTGCTTTAATAAATATCCGATTGGTCGGTTCAAATATTTTCCCTCCAAAGTGTAGCTTGCTACATATTGTAATGCGTTCTTTTGGGTTTGTCAATAGAAAGGGATACCTATTGTTATTGTTCTGTGACAATGTCGCTTTGGGAATTCTGAGGGGAAAAACATGCCTAAAGCGAATTTGATGAGCCAAATTCAGTACTCGATCAGACATCTTTTAACTGTTTCAGCATGCTCAGCCAAAGACTTCAGCTGCAGCGACAATTTTCAGTATATAATATATGTAAATGAAAATTGTTATTTGCAGGCAATAAAAATCCCCCCAAACTTGAAACAGGTTTGGAGAGTGCTTGTTAAGTCTTTCGGGCATAGCAATACCGCCTACCAAATCGCCGTTTTTTTAATTTGGTGGATGTGCTTACCTCTTGTTATGTAAAAAGAAAAGCCGACAAACCGTGATTTCTCACACGTTCATCGGCTCTGCATCTATGTGTCTGGCTCTGTGATGACTGTTACTCGTAAATTCTTTGCTTTAATCAATGTTTCCTGCCTGCATTTCGGGCAGTAGAGAGGATAGTTTATCAGAACAGTATCCTCTCTGACCTTGTTACGGGTTTTGCTTCCGCAGAGAGGGCAAAATATCCATTCAATGCTTTTTGACAACTGCCTACCCTCTCATTTTTAAGTCATGCAGTCGGTTGTCCATCATAAATTTCTTTTTTCTTGGGTCGCCCTCCGCACGGTAAACAGTTAAGCTTTCTAAGTCAAATACGGAACTCCAAACCGTTTCAAAATCTGGCTCATTGTCATACTGACACATAAAGCCATAATCGCCCTTTAAAAGCTGCTTGGCGGTTTCAATATAATCCTCTTTTATCCGTCCCGAAGC
The DNA here is from genome assembly GCA_000403275.2 of Lachnospiraceae bacterium 28-4. GTDB lineage: Bacteria > Bacillota > Clostridia > Lachnospirales > Lachnospiraceae > Kineothrix. The sequence goes on along the minus strand of KE159598.1, from coordinate 575,406 downwards.
AAAACTGTCCATGACAACTTGATACCGTTTATGGGAATCATAATCATCCCCATTTGCATCATCGTATGATTTCATTTCATCGGATGTAAAACTGTTGACAGTACAAATAATTCTTCCATTATCAAAACTTTCCGCATCTCGGATTTTTTTCATGGATGGCGTACATTCAACCACTTTCATATCACCGCTTTTATCTGCAAGCAAAATATTACAGTTAGATGCGATTGGAAGTTCCATAAGTAAAGAAACCGCCTGCTCCGTATTATCCGCTTTTTCAAGCAGATACCGCACGATGAAACAGGAATTAAATCCCGCCTGTATTTTATCAAGGCTGGTCATTACAAAAGTCATTGCAACAGCAAGCCCATGTTCATTTATTCCCTCCTCCCCGCTAATAAAAGAGGATGTCGTAATTTGAAATCTATTTCCATTCTTCGGGGCATAAATTTCACTTTTGCTCCCCTCCCGCAGATAAGGCGGCAAGTCATTGTTTCTGCCATATAGGATTCTTCCGCCTTTTGCATATGCGAAAGCTGTACATCCCCGAACTTCAAAGGGAATATTATTCTCCAAGTTATACATGCAGCATCCCATACATAGCATCCAAGATGCAAAACGCAGATAATCCGCACCTATGGCGTCGCTTACCCCTCTAATTTCCTCGCATACCTCTGGGAAATATTTTCTTAATGCCGCTTCGCTCCGTTTCCCATGTTCCAGTTGAAATTCATCCAAATGGAGAGGGAAAGAAACTTGACATTTTTTGAATATCTTTCCACGCTTCACGCCCATTTCATAATGGTCGCCCTTTAAGCTTAAATGATACACCGTTTAATCATCCTCCTTACTGACTGCAATCCATACTTCAGAATGTCCGTGTACTGGCTGTCCGCTGCAAATCGGATACACTTCAATATCTGGCAGCTCTGCATATTTATACCCAGAGAACGGCAGCCATTCCATATAGAACCGCTTGAACACACTCTGCACATCTTCCTTAAAACGCCCATCATTGTCAAATATCACCCATGTAGCCTCAGGGATTTCAAATCCATACATGCCCGAAGGGACAGGGGAATTTGTAGCAACGCCGATGTAGTAATAAATTTCTTTCGGGTTTTTATATACGCTGATTCCTAAAATTCCTCCTGGCTCTCCATTAGACAGCCTACATATTTCCAAAAATTGTTTTCCCTGCAATGCCGCTTTCCAAAACTCTGGAACAATCCTTAAATTATCTTCCATATCCGAAGTCAAAGGGATGCGGCTGCCCACAATACGCAGGAGCGGCTTTTCCGCAATGCGATATGCCATAGCACTTCCTCCTGTGATTTCAATCTTAAACTGAATTGACGGATGTGCTTGCAGGACACTTCCCCCTAGCTTAGCTGCCGTTGGCGTGATGCCATGAACATTCTGAAAAGCCCGATTAAAAGAAGTCGGAGAGGAATATCCATATTTTAATGCAACGTCTATTACCCTGCTGTCTGCCCGCTGCAATTCAAATGCCGCCTGCGTCATTTTTCGGCGGCGTATGTATTCCGCCAACGACACACCCGAAACATAAGAAAAAACACGCTGGAAATAATAGGGAGAACAACACGCAATGCGGGCTGCTTCATCATACGATATTTCCTTATCCAGATTATCTTCTATATAATCAATGGCTTTTCCAAGCTTTTTCAACCATTCCATCCTTTTACCTCCTTGCCGTTAAGGATAGCTTAATCCGATTTATATTTCCTCTCTTTTTCTGCTATCTTTTGTAAACACAAGTATAGTGTATAAGAATAAAAATTTGATTTCAACCATGCAGCCACGTTACCGATTCAAGAAGATTTCAATACTATAAAAGCCAAAAAACTGTGATTGCTCACTTTTTTCTCGGCTCTGCATCTAATGTGTCTGGCTCTGTGATGACTATTGTTTGTAAATTTCTCACTTCTATCAATCTTTCCTGCCTGCATTTCGGGCAGTAGAGAGGATAATTTATCAGAATAGTATCCTCCCTGATTCTGCTGCGGGTTTTGCTCCCGCAGACAGGGCATAATATCCATTCTGTCTGTTTCAATTTCCTGCCTGCCTTTCTTTCAAAAATAATTGTATTGTTTCCGATGCCTGCATATCAGATATACCGTCAGCATAAGCGTGAAAAGTTCCGCAAACGGTACTGCAAGCCATACGCCCGTTACCTCTAAAAATCTCGGCAATACCAAAAGGGACACCGTAATAAATCCAAACGTCCGCAGGAAAGATATGGTTGCCGATGCCTTTCCATTCGATAACGCCGTAAATAAAGCGGATGAAAAAATATTGCATCCAGAGAACACAAAGCTGAATGAAAAAATGCTAAATCCATTCTTTGTAATTTCAAAAACATTCCTGTTGTTTTCCGCAAATACCTTTGCAATACTTTCACCAGCAAGCAGGGAAAACAAAAATACAAATATGGAAATCCCTGCTATAAAGCTGAAACAAATACGGACGGTCTTTTTTAGCTGTTTTACATTCCCGCTCCCATAGTTATAGCTTACGACGGGGGCTGTTCCCATAGAAAAGCCAATAGTAAGCGTTGTTAAGAAGAACTGCGAATAGATGAGTACCGTAATCGCCGCCACGCCGTCCTCGCCCAGCAGCTTCATCATTGTTACATTAAACAGAAATGTCGTTACAGCAGCCGAACACTGGCTTACCAGTTCCGATACACCGTTGGAGCAGCTTTTCAGCAGAACAGATGCGTCCATGTTAGGCTTGCAAAAGTGCAGCTCACTTCTTTTCATCAGAAAAAATACTGTACCGATAATTGACGGTATCATATATCCGATGCCTGTCCCAATAGCAGCTCCCTTGATTCCCATTTGCAGTAAAACGATAAAGACATAATCAAAAACAATATTGGCAATCCCCGCCAGAACAGCAAGTGCTAAACCTAATGTCGGTTTTCCTGCCGTCACAAACAGATTCTGATACAGCACCTGCATCATGTTAAAAGCGGCGAAAATGAGCTGTATGGTTAAATAATCCCTGCAATATGGGAACAATATTTCACTCGCCCCCAATCCCCAGATGATTTCATCCAAAAAGAGAAGCCCTGCCGCTGTAATCAGCAGACCGATAACCGCCCCTGCCACGACAATCAACGTAAAATTGCTTCTGGCTTCCTCTATGTTTCCATTCCCCATTTTCTTCGCAACAACCGCACTTCCTCCTGTCGCAAGCATCGTCCCCAGACCGACAATCAGATTGATGACGGGGCAGACGATATTGATGGACGACAAGGCATTCGTGTCTACAAACCGTGCGACGAAAATCGTGTCTACAATGGTGTATAATCCCATAAACAGCATCATCATCATGCTTGGGAAAGCAAATCTGATAAGGGATAGGGCGTTAAAGCTCTCTGCTAACGGGTTTTTCTGTGTTTCGGTCATTCTCTGTTTCCTCCTTGTTTTTCGGTGGAAGCACGAAACGCTGCGTCGGATAGCCATATTCCACAAGCAGTTCCCGTTCTGCAAATCCAAGACGGCGGTATTCTTTCCGCCAGCCCGTATCTGCCTTATCGCCAGCACGGTATGTCGTCAACGTAATCTCTTTCCCATAAAGCAACTCGTCTGCCAGCTTATCAAGGAACAGCTTTGTAATGCCGAGATGCCGATACTGCGGATGGACAGCCAGAAAGTCTATGCTGCCTGTGTCGGGCGAAAATCCCATCACTCCAATAGCCATATCGTCATCCCGCAATATCAGAGCCTTTTTATCCGCAATATACTGATGCAGGTTTGCGGTGTAATCTCCCTTATCCAGACATGGATAGCCGTCAATCGTGAGGCTTACCAGTTCCATCCAGTCATCCGCATCTTCGGGCGTGGCAAATTTTATATTGTCTTTTGTCAAATCCATTTTTACAAGCTCCTCTTTCAGATAGATTTCAAGCTGTAACGGGTAGAAATTTTCCGTTTCCCGAAATTCCGCAGGGGAAGTCTTATACATTGCCTTAAAAATATCCGTAAATGCCTGCTGGCTTTCATACCCGCTCATAAGGGCAATCCCAATAATCGGTTTTGCAGAAAACACCAGAAGTTTTGCCGCTTCTGTAAGCTGCCGCCGTTTTGTGTAGTCGTGGATAGTCAAGCCGACGGTCTTTGTAAAAATCCGATGCAGATGGTATTTGGAATAGTTCAGTGCCGATGCCACCATATCTAAATCCATCTTTTCATGCAGATGTTCTTCGATATAGCGGATAGCCTGTGAAACAATGCGTACTGTCTGACCTTGCATTTTGCGACCTCCTTTCCTCGTTTTCACCCGCATTTTTTTAACATTACGAAATGTCAAAGCAGGGGTTCAATGAGATATTGTAGCACAAGGAGTTTTCTATCTTTTCATCATTCTTGCTATGTTTTAAATCATCCACATTTACAGCAGTTCTTCTTTCAATGCCCTTATCCATTCTTCGATTGCCTGCACTAATCGAAATTGCTGATGCAGAACCGCCATGCCCGTGGCAGGAATATCGGGGGCGTTTTCTTTTAAGTCCATGTTCTCCTCAAGATAGGATTTCAGCACATTGATATTGCTCTCAATGTTATCCAGACATTCCCTCTGCTGTTCCTTTTCCATACTTTCTAAATTAACAATGACCGCATTAAAATCCAAGAATATGTTAATCGGCTTGCAGGATATTTCGAGCATCAGTTTCTCAAATTCCTCATTTCCTGCATCCGTCAAGGAATATACTGCCTTTTCAGGCATTTTTCCCTCTTTCTCCGTGCGGCTTGTGATAAGCCCCTTTTCTTCCAACTGGATAACCTTTTTATAGATGGATGGTGTGCTGATTTTTACCCACTTTGAAATGTTGCGGTATTCCACCAGTTTCTGAATATCGTATGCACTCAAGGATTCCCGCTTCAACATCCCCAATACAATCAAATCAATGGTCGCCATTTAAAATCCCTCCTTTTCCTATTGACGACTACTATAAATTATAGTATTATAATCCCTGCAACGCAATTACTATATTTTATAGTAGTACAAATAATACTATTCGTCAAGAGAAAGGAGTTCAAAATGAACAGTCAAAGCAAAAAGATGGAGCTGCTCGGTAGCGCATCCATACCAAAAGCACTTTTAGCAATGGGCATCCCAACAATGATTGGCATGTTGGTAAATGCTTTCTACAACCTTGTTGACGCTTATTTTGTCGGCGGGCTAGGGGAGAGCCAGATGGGGGCAATCTCCGTGGTCTATCCGCTCGGACAGGTCGTTGTCGGTTTGGGTCTGCTATTCGGAAACGGTGCGGCTTCTTACATTTCCCGATTGTTAGGTCGTGGGTATAAGGAAAATGCGGATAAAGTGGCAAGTACCGCTTTATACAGCAGCGTATCCGCAGGGGCGGTCATTATTATCATTTCTATGGTGTTCCTGTATCCCATACTGAAGCTCTTAGGGGCAACTGACAGCATCCTTCCCTTTGCTGCCACATACGCAAGTCTTTACATTGTTTCCTGCATCTTCAATGTATTCAATGTCACGATGAATAACATTGTGACTAGCGAGGGGGCAGCTAAAACAACCATGTGTGCCTTACTGACGGGTGCGGTACTCAATATCGCCCTAGACCCGCTGTTTATCTATGTGTTTAATTTAGGGGTAGCAGGAGCGGCGATAGCGACCGCAATCTCACAAGCCGTTTCAACCTGCGTATATCTGACCTATATTTTTCGGAAAAAAAGCGTATTCCATTTTCGGGTTAAGGACTGTACATATACAAAAGAAACCATGTCTGAAATTTTCAAAATCGGCATCCCGACATTGGTATTCCAGATTTTAACGAGCGTGTCCATTTCCCTAATCAACAATGCCGCTGGCGATTACGGGGACTCTGCCATTGCAGGCATGGGCGTTGTTACCCGCCTTATTTCAATGGGCAGCTTGTCCGTATTCGGGTTCATCAAAGGCTTTCAGCCCATTGCAGGGTACAGTTATGGTGCGAAAAAGTTTGACCGTCTGCGTGAAGCAATCAAGACTTCCATACTATGGTCTACGGTTTTCTGTGTGATTTTCGGTGTGATACTGGCTCTGTTCCCTACGGCTATCGTTTCCCAATTCACAAAGGGCGATGCCGAAATGATTCGCATCGGGGCAGCGTCTTTAAGGGCAAACGGCATTTCCATCATGCTCTTTGGATTTTATACGGTGTATTCTTCCCTGTTCCTTGCTTTGGGAAAAGGCAGAGAGGGTTTTATCCTCGGAGCTTGCAGGCAGGGGATTTGCTTTATCCCCGTTATCCTGCTTCTTCCGATTGTCTGGGGGCTAAATGGAATTATGTACGCCCAGCCGATTGCCGATATGCTTTCCGCAGCTATAACAGTATTCATGGCGATACCGCTCCACAAAAAACTGAATGAAATGCAGAAACAAACTTCTGCAATAAACACGAAAGACAACGACTAAATATTTATCTTTCTGACAAACAGAGCCGATGAGCTGTGAGGTTTCCCACAAGTTCATCGGCTCTGCGTCTGTGCGTCTGGCTCTCTAATGGCTTTACTTGAATATCTAATTTCCATGAATGAAATGAAAGTCACAACAATTAGCACCTCCCCCTATTGTTCCTATACGTTCAAATCTAATCTTAGGCTCATATCCCGAAAAAGCAGTTATATCACTTTGGCAGAAAACCGTACAAAGTTCTGGGCAGGAATATTTCTCACACATATCTTTGTAAAGGCAACGGACTATATCAAAATGAATTTCTCTATTATCATGTCTTTTCCATTCTACCGTAAACCCCTCTGTTGGGTACTTTTTGCTCATATGCGATTTGGCAAACATTTTAAATAAACCATATGTAAATGGCATTTTTGTAAGTTTAGCATTTTCTTCCGCTAAATTGTGAGCATTGTGCTGTATTTCCTTATGGGCAATCATAAATGCTTGTTCTTTGGTAAAACCCTGTTCAATAAGGGTTAAATATACACCCATGATTGGCAGCAATCTTTTGAAAATATGCTGATTTATTTCGTCATTCTCGGATTTTGCTTCTCTATCGCTTAAATTCGTATATTTTTCACACATTAAAATATAAAGCTGTTTGCCTTGTTCATTTCCATATTCCTCAGTTAAATCATCGTATAGAAAACTGAAATCTGTTTCTTTATAGTCCATAATCTTATCTCCGTTTCATGCAATCATTTATTTATCTATAACTGTTACTTTCAGATGTTTCGCTTCAATCAGCATTTCCTGCTTACATTTTGGACAATAAAGCGGAAAATTTAGCAGGACTGTATCTTCTCTGATTTGATCACGGGTTTTATTTCCGCAAACAGGGCAGTGTACCTATTCTGTTTTTTCCATTTAACCACCTCACTATCTTAGGACAGCAGATTATGGACAGCCTTGTAAGCAAGCGGAATATACATACAAAGTAAAGACAGCCGTTCCCACAATCCCTCATATTTCAACACGGTATTTTGAAACTGCTCTTTATCTCCCATAATAAAGCAGACAAAGAAAATTAATGCCATAAATCCGATTGCCGCACTTATTCCGTGTACTTTTGAAGCCGCAGTAACAATGTCTTTGTTTTCATTCACATGGAATATTCCCGAAACCAATCCTGCTCCGACAGCAAATGTCCCCAGTGAAAACAACAGTAAAACCGATAAGATTGGAAAGTCTTTTTTCGTAGTAAAAAAATATGCAGCCGCTGCAAATGCCAGAAAACATCCAAGCCATATTAACCATGTATTATAAATAACACGAACGGGACTTTGCAGACTTCCCAACGCACTCATTGCCATTGTTTTACTATTGTACCCATCATAATACAGACACAATATCCACGGAAGAAAAAACTCGCCAACAACTGTAAAGAGCATAACTGAATGAAATATCTTACTGGTTATTATATTTCCCATTTTCCAATCTCCCCTAATATCTCTTAATTTCTCCATGAAAATTATGTGCTTTTTCAAGCAGCGGTCCTTTTGCTCCCATTGTAAAGGCAATATCACTGCTGCGGATTGACAATAGTTCCATTCCAGACTGTAATTCTAAATCGTCCAACGTATTTTGCGGTAACTTAACAGTTCCATCCTTATCAATGTTAATCCACGCATATTTACGCCCTTTATATTGGGTAAACTCACCCTCGGAAAGCTGGCAGTCCCTTAACGCAGGGCATTCTTCCAATATATGGCTGAGTTTTGAATTTGACAGCAGCGAATATGTCGTCACGCAAAAGCCGCCTGTTATTTTGCTTCCCGTAAAAATTATCACTTTTCCATCCCGCAACGCATTATATTCCAACAATGCCTGTGGCGGGATGTGTATTGTTAAATCGGGGTTTATAACGGAAAGACCAAATACAAATTTACCCCCTTTATTGAGCTGCGGCATAAAAAACCTCCTTTTCCATTATTCCTTTTTCTACATTGATATGTTATAATAGTAGTGTCTATAAAAACTACTCTATATATAAAGTACTACAAATACAACACAATGTCAAGGAGGAAAAAATATGCTGTCCAAACCTGCCACAATGCTTTTAGGTTTCATATACGAAAAACCGCTTAATGCATACGAGATAATAAAACTCTTAAACTACATGAATGTGAAATGGTGGTTTAATATCGCTGATTCAACGGTATATTCGACCTTAAAAACCCTTGAGAAAAAGGAATTTATATCTGGCACTACCGAGAAAGTCGGAAATATGCCAGACCGCACCGTTTACAAACTTTCTGATAAGGGGAAAAGCGAATTTGTAAACACTTTAAAAGCATCAATCCTGCAATTCAACTACGATACAAACATCTTTTCTATTGCCGCTTTTTTCCTAAGTACATTTACACCTGATGTACAGCAGGAACTTTTGCAGGAGCGGCTTAATATTCTGCAAAAATACCGTGCAGGGATTGAAAAACAAATCAATCCGTTATGGGAAAACGAAGTTTCTTCCGCCCATTCTGCAAATGTAAAAAGAATGATTGACCTCGTAGATGCTGAAATAACAGGGACAAACCGTTTACTTGAAAGCTGCAATGCCAACATATAACACAAGTCCATGAAATGGATAACAGACCGTGAGGAAAACCTATGACTATAAACAATATCCGCTATTTATATAATGCAGAAACAGGCATTGAGCTGATTTTCTGCAAAAATTCAACTATATCCTACCCGCTGCATAACCACGTTTCCGTACTGACAATCGGTATCATACTGGACGGCTCCGTAGTCCTTACAACGAATAAGGAAACAAGGACTTATAAGCAAAACGAAACATTTACAATATTTCCGTATGAACCGCATAGCATTTCGGCACATGACAGCTATTCCCTGCTTACCCTGTGCATTGATAAGAATGCTGTAAACGACGCAGATGTTATCACCATACAAAAACATATCGGACTTCTTCTGATGCAGGCTCTGAATATGGGAAAAATCAATCAATATCAAATATTACAACTACTAAACTGTCTGGATAAAACCTCGGATTCTTCCAACTGGCAGCTTAAAATCCATACCCCATATATCCACGACTTAAAAAGACAGTTGTAGTTATACCCAGAATGCAAACTTTCTGTCGAGGAAATGGCACAAAGCGCTTTTCTAAACAAATACCACTTTATCAGAAGCTTCAAGGCAGAGGCAGGGCTTACACCGCACCAGTTCCAAATCCAGAACCGCATCCGCAAGGCGCAACTTTCCGAACTGCTCGTAAGCGGCGGCTACCTTGCCGCCTTTGTCGTAGGCAAAAATGCTCTTTCCCTCTGCGGTGGCTTCCACGGCACGGATGGAGTGGGGTATCTGTGTGTCGAATACTTTAATCCTCTGCCCGTAGGCACTTTTAACCGTTGCCGTGATTTCCTTAGAGATGTTCGTGCGTGGCATTACCATTGTCATAAGGATACCGTCAATCCGCAGGTGCGGGTTAATCTGCCGTTTGACCTTAGACACGGAGCGAAGCAACAGCTCTAAGCCTTTGGCGGAAAGATAATGGGGCTGTGTCGAGATAACCACGCTGTCAGCAGCCGCAAGCGCATTGATTGTCAGCATACCCAAGCTCGGCATACAGTCCACGAGAACCGTGTCGTAATTCTTTTTTACTTCATTGATGCAGGTTTTGAGTACGCTTTCACGGCTTATGGCGTTAATCAGCCTTACTTCCAGCCCCGACAGCTCAATGTTGGACGGGAGCAGGTCAACGCCCTCGTCATGGTGCAGGATGCTTCTGGAAACATCGACGGGTTTATCGTCAATGATGTCCTACATGATGGTGGAGAGCGTGTCGGGCAAGTCGTCTGGTCGGCTGTAACCGAGCGACATGGTTAGATTTGCCTGTGCATCGGCATCAATCAGCAGGACTTTTTTGCCCTGCTGTGCCAGAGTTACGCCCAGATTGACCGCCGTGGTGGTCTTTCCGACATTATGTGAAGCTTCACATAAAGTGGGTTATGAAAAGCTATACATTATGCAAAGTTAATGAAAGAAATCCTTATAAATAAAGGATTCTTTAGTTGATTTACTTTCCATAATCCATCAAGATTTAAGTGTATTTTATCAATTCGCTTAAGGAGGAACGCACGATGGAAAAATCAACTTTGCAGCAACTGATCAACCAAACCGGGGAAGCACTCGTACAGGCAGGTGCATCCAGCTATTACCAAAAAGTATTTAAAACTCTTACAAAACAGCTTTTGCTCTACTCCCACGAACAAGGTACTGATTCTTTCAGCATGGATTTCGGATTACAGTTTTTAGAAGACCATTATTCTATGTCATCTAAGATAGCGTTGAAAAAATGGTGTACCGCCTATTCCCGTTGTATAAATGCTTTGGCAGAATACCAGCGTTCAGGGAATGTAGTTCTTTATCTTGCCATGGATAAAAGAGCGTACACTTTCCCAGAGGGATTTAGATATAGCGCAGAAGCATATATTTCCCATCGAGAAGATATCGGGATAATAAAAAAATCAAATAAGATTTTCAGTTTATATCTGGAACGCTTTTTTGCGTTTTTAAGCAGGAAGAACATTGCTTCTTTAGATACACTGTCCCTCAAAGACGTTTTGGATTTCATGGCATCTTTGAACTGTTATGAAAAGCCAACCATAAATCATACAATGCGTGCGGTGCGCTATTATCTGAAATACTGCTATGAACATGGTCTTATGGAGCAGGAGATGTTTTCAAAACTTCCAAACCCTCATTACAACAGGCAGAGCCGATTACCTTCTTCGTATTCAGCGAATGAGGTGACGAAACTTCTTGATTCGATTGACCTTGGGAATCCTTGCGGAATCCGTGATTATGCAATCATTCTTCTGATTGCAAGACTTGGATTACGCAGCAGCGATGTCGCAAATTTAAGGTTTTCCAATATCGACTGGGAAAGAGAAGTAATCCATTTGAACCAGGTAAAAACAGGAAATCCGTTAGAACTTCCTCTTTTAGAAGATGTTGGCGAAGCGATCATTAACTATCTGAAGAACGCAAGGCCTAAAACCGACTCGGATCACGTTTTTGTGAGGCAGCTTCCTCCTTATACGGATTTCAATCCGGGTGCGGTCGGCGCCCTTGTAAGGGTACGTCTCCAGAGATCGGGAATCCATCTTGAAGGGAAAAAGAAAGGCTCCCACACACTCCGCCACAGCCTTGCGAGCCGCCTGTTGGAGCATGAGATTCCGCTTCCGGTCATTTCAGAAATCCTGGGGCACACAACTACTGAAACTACGATGGCATATCTTCGTATTGATATCACCGAGCTTCGGAAATGTGCATTGGAGGTGGCAATCTAATGACAAGAATCAGAAAATCTCCATCCATGACAGGTTCATTTGCGGAAGTTGCCCAGGAATTCATTCAGTACAAAAGAAGCACAGGTTTTAAATATGCAGATGAACCGAAATGTTTATCCCGGTTTTGCCGTTTCAGTGAAGAACAGGGTGTCACAGAAATAAAAATATCCCGCTCCCTTGCAGAAAAATGGACAGCGCCCCGGGCAGGTGAATCCGAAAAAAGCCGGTCACACCGCATTACCTGCATAAGACAGTTTGCCATATACCTTAATAACCTTGGTTATGATGCTTATATCGTGCCAGAAGTGAAGGGTTTGAATCACAGTTCATTTGTACCATATATATTTACGCATGAGCAGATAGCAGCTGTGATCAAAGCCGCTGATGAAACAGAACCCAAAGAAGTTGCAAGAAATATGCATCTGGCGTTACCCGTAATCTTCCGGATTCTTTATGGCTGTGGACTTCGTGTGTCAGAAGTTGTCGGACTTCGCTGCAGGGATGTGAATCTCGAAGATGGGATTCTTACGATCCGTGAAGCAAAGACTGACCGTGACCGGTATATCCCATTATCAGATTCCGTAAAAGAAGCCTGTATATCCTATGCAGATAAAATCTGGTGGGAAAAAGACAGCGACTTTTTCTTCCCTGCTCCTGATAAGACCATGATCAGCCCGATGACTATCTATCAAAGGTACCGCAGGTATCTGGAAGCGGCAGGGATTTCACATGGCGGAAAAGGGCAGGGCCCCCGTCTGCATGATGTACGCCATACATTCGCGGTTCATGTTTTACAAAAGTGGATCAGGGAAGAAGCCGATTTAACGGCTATGCTCCCGATTCTTTCCACATATATGGGGCACAAAACAATACGCTCAACAGCAAGGTATCTGCGCCTGACAGCGGAAGTTTATCCAGACCTGATGAGGGAAGTGGAAAGGTCATGTGCATACGTCATCCCGGAGGTATGCCATGAAGGAAACTGATTTTGCACAGTATTTAACGCAGTTCCTGTCAGTATATCTTCCCTGCCAGGTCGGCAGCAAACGTAATACCCAGTTAGCATACAGGGACTCATTCTCATTATTTTTAAGATACTGCAGAGATCAGGAGAACCTTTTGCCGGAAAAGCTGACAGTTGCAAAAATAAACAGGGATCTGATCCTCCGCTTTCTGCAATGGCTGGAAGAAGAACGTAACTGCAAAGCGGCGACAAGGAATCAACGTCTCGCTGCAATCCATTCATTTTTCAGCTTTTTAATGGTAGAAGAACCACAGTATATACAGCAAAGCCAGAAAATCCTGGCTATTCCAATGAAAAAAACGGATACGGTGCCACTCATGTATCTTCCATTGGATAGCATCAAGGGCCTGTTAGAACAACCCGACAGGACAACAATCCAGGGGAAAAGGGATGCTGTTCTGCTGTCACTTTTATATGATACCGGAGCAAGGGTTCAGGAACTTGTGGATCTAAAAGTTTGTGATGTTGCTTTAAATGATACTGTCACCATCGTACTGACAGGCAAAGGCGGTAAAAGCCGCATTGTTCCAGTCATGAGACCAACTGGGGAATTGTTGAAGCAGTATATGGAAGGTTCTGGTCTGGCTTCGCCTGTATATGGTCGCAATCCGTTATTTACCAACCGGAGCAATAAACCCCTGACGAGAGCCGGAGTGACATATATTTTGAAAAAATATGCTGCACAGGCTCAAGCAATGGGAATAAAGGATATATCCGATGAAATCACACCGCATTGGCTGAGGCATAGCAAAGCAATGCATCTGCTTCAGTCCGGAGTCAATCTTGTTTATATCAGAGATCTACTGGGACACTCTGATATTTCAACAACCGAAATCTACGCACGGGCAGACGAAAAAATGAAGCGGAAAGCATTGATGGAAGCTTACAACAGTCCATCATCTGACGAACTGCCAGCGTGGAAAAAGGATAAAGACCTTCTTGATTGGTTGAAATCTTTGTAAGGGTTTACTCCTGATTATGCAAAGTTCAAAAGAGCCTATACCCCATAAAATCAGCAAAAGTGTAGGCTCAACTTTGCATAATAACTTACTTTTCATAACCAACGCCGCCTTTCTGGTTGGTTAAAGCGATTACATAGCCATTCTGCGAATGGCTTGGCAATATTGACATAGGGTGCGTCCTCCTTTCGTTTAGATTTAGCCACTTTGTCAAGGTGGCTATGTAAGAGTACCAGAGAACGACAGGACGCAAAAAAGCCGCTTACTCTTAAAAATCAATAAGAATAAGCGGCTCTGTGATGTGCCTTAGACATATTCAATTTTCATTCTCTTGACTGGTGCGTTTACGACTTTGAATATCAGTTCGTCAACGCAGTCCGTATATCTGCCCTGCTGAATGAGCTGGTTTTTCAGTTCTACAAGGCTATGTAATAAAATACTCCGTTCTTGGCTATCCACATACAAATGATTTTTCTTTTCTCCCATAAATACCACTGTCAATTTTTTGGGGGGCATCAAGCAATTGTAAAAAAGTTCCATACAAACTATGACGTGACATTTTATGTATCAAGGTTAAATCCTTAATCATCAATAGAATTATTAATCCCTAAAAGCACGCGGATATAGCACTCTTTAAGGAAATTTTCTGGATTTAAAAATCAACTAATTTTGTTAAAACTAAGGAAATTGCTTCAATTGAGTTATTCATAGCAATATATTGATACTCATCTTTTTTATTATCTTTATTATAACCCCAATCACAGATGCCTTTAATCATAATACAATCTATTTTTTCACGAAAGCAAACAGAAGCCATCCCTGCACTCTCCATATCACCACCAATTATTTCTGGTTGCAATTTTCTTAATACAGCCACCTCGTCTTTATTATTGAGCAATTTACTTCCAGATGCAATCAATCCAAAGTTTAATTTAAAGTCTTTAATGCCAATACCCGCCACCTCAAACATCTGCACTAAACGAGGAGACGATGGTGATATTGTCCCACGAGACTGCACTGTTCCATCAGGTTTAATTTTCTCTATATCATAATCCCATATTCTATTTGAAATAATTAAATCACCTATTTTTTGTTCTTTTTTATTCGCTCCCCAAGCAACACCACCCATGATTACAAAATCTGGTTTTAACAACTTAATTGATTCTTTAAGAGTTAATATGGCTCCTCCAGAACCTCACTGTCCCATTTGACACTTCACTATATAAATTAAAACTGAATTTATAATCATTGTAAAATATGATAGTCCTCCAATAACAGTAGATATTGAACCTAACTTTTTTAATTTTTCTAGTGTAACTTTTAATTCCATATGCGTAGCTACAACTAATAATATTCTTGTTTGCATTTTCTCAATACCTCCCAATTTATCTCCGTACTTTATTATATAATCATTTAAAGAAAGACAATATGCCATAAATCCATTATAATTTTTTATAATATAACGATTAAAATTAAATGCTTTTAATATTGCAACTGCCCTATCAATGTTTCCTTGTGTTATCTGTTTTAAGCCAAGCGTTATCCAATGAATCAAGCTATGTAATACTTCAAACTCATTATTTACACATATTTGAATTATTTCCTTATAATCTTCTTTTGCAATATTAAATAATGGTTTCAAAATCAAAGAATATAACATAATATTTGTTAAAAATGTATCTTTTGCTAAATGGTCATAATAATTAAGTCCTCGAATACCAGTA
Source organism: Lachnospiraceae bacterium 28-4 (assembly GCA_000403275.2). Lineage (GTDB taxonomy): Bacteria > Bacillota > Clostridia > Lachnospirales > Lachnospiraceae > Kineothrix. The sequence goes on along the minus strand of KE159598.1, from coordinate 559,892 downwards.
ACTATTGTACCATCAAGTATATTAAGATAACGCGTAGAATACTGTCTACTAATTATATTTCTAATATCTAATATATTCTTTTTATATTGATAATCAGACACTTTAAATTGGTTATAATCTGATATAATTACCCTTTTAAAAGCATTAAATGTAAGTGCATTTTGACGACCAGAAAACAAATAATTCTGTAAAGCAAACTTTGTATCTTCTGAAAAATCTATATTGCAATTTATTTCTTTCGCCATTTCGACCTTTAATATTGATGATGTATCTTGCCCATGTACAATAAAAGTATTTTGTGGCCACAAAGGGGCATCCGATGTAAAATAATAGGGATATCTCTGTTTATCAAAAGTATACAAAGAGCGACGTGATGCTAAAAATTCATCAGACGTTCTCATGTTTGTTAGCATTCTCAACAAACCAAAACTTTCACACTCAAAAGCAATCTTCACCGCAACTGGAAATGCTGCTACACATTCATACATATTTGAAAAAGAAGCATAAAGCGGAAAACTTGACATAAACAATGCTGTCAATAAAATTTCTTTTGCTTCAGCATCAGTTAAATTCGAATCTACCGAATTTCTAAGTTCCCTATCAAAAAAATGCAAATAAATATTTCTGTCATTTTTTAACATTTTATCATCCCATTTACAATTATAATAATATTTATACAAATCAAAAATAGAATTTAGCCCACAGAAACAATAAATATAAATTAATTCTGTTTTATGTTTAGAAACTGAAAACAATTTGATAGTTATTTAGTATAAAGAGCTTTCTCGTGTAAACTAATTCCCCATAGAAAAAATATGGGGAATTAGTTTTTTAATTAATCCTTTTTAACTTTTTCTTGTCTTACATTATTAAAAGCAATATAACTTTTAATATCCTCAGAATCCTCAAACCTCTTTTTACCTGTTATAGATTGCAATGTAATCTTATAAATTTTTATATGTGATAGAATTGCATTATTGCACTCAAAACCATGATATCCACAATGAGAACATATTAAATCTATACCTTTTTTTGCCTCATTTCCAAATACAGGTTCTGCTACTCCAAATCCAATTACACTTTCATAGTCAGCCGTTAAAATAGAACCTGATTTAGCTTCAGAATGTACATAGCGGTGCAGAATATCTGCCTCTACACAAACATTATTATTTTCCTTCAACAATGTATGTTTATAGCCTTCTGCCGCACCATGTATATATAGAAAAAGAACTCCATCAACCTCTTCATACCCAAAAGAAACAGGTACCACATAGGGAAATGGTTGAGCATGGATTCCTAATCGGATGGTTTCTGACCGACGAATAATCTCCATAATTTCATTCCAATTTTTAACTTCTTTATTTGCACGTCGCATCTTCATTACAACATTCTCCTTTTCAATGTAATCATAAATACAGTTCGAAAATTCAAACATAATTTAGTTGCTTACTTTCAAGAATAAAAGCAATCCTATATCCTACTTGCTCTTACTTGATATTTCATTAGCATTGAAAATACCAATGAAACTCCCCACGGCAAACTGTGGGGTATTAGCCCGAGACTCACTTCGTTCATTATCAGTTTGCTACGCAACAAAATTACGGGAGAATTAAGCCCTCTTTTTGATTAAACTAAAAACCCCTCTTCATGAAAAGCACTTTTAATCTTATAGTCATCAAACATGCCAACATCCTTAAATAACTTAATAGTAGCAGTCGAAGATGCCATAACATTTTCAACTATCCTATCTTTTGGATATGTATCACTTAAAACTCTTTTTATTTCTTCATCAGAAAATCCTAATAACTTTAACAATTGTATAATTCTATCAAAGTCAGGTTCAAAATAACTATACAACATTCTAGGCAATAATAAACACAAAATATGTCTGTCATCAAAATCAATTTGTTCCCAAATAAAATGAAACAATTCAACAAAATACCTAAGATGACGTAATTCATCAATTGAATGATCATTAATCAGTTCCCTTACGGGTAAAACAAGACGTTCATCTTTAGGAAATTTACCCATAGTAGGAGTTATCAATGTTTCAGCTATCGTTGTAAAAAATAGCAATGCAAGCTTCTTTTGTCCATCATTTAATTTCTTCATTAATTCTCTAAGTGTCCTTAAAAAACGTGGCTCACTCTCACTAAGATTCTTTACACCAGTTAATGCTTCTATTTCCTCAGCAAAATCTATTGAAAACATCCAATGATAGACTCCATCAACATAAATCTTTCTTGCATTTACACAAAGAATATTAGGAATCTTAAAATCATATTTTTTCATAGAAACATTATAAGCTACAACACAAATCGCCTCATGTTCTAAGTATTGAGTAAAATTCTCAAACTTCCCACATTAAAAATGGGATTTGCTCCTTGCTACGAAAATAAAGTTCATAGCCAGGAATTGAACCTTGACAACAAATGTTTTCAACAATCCTGGAAGCATCACAATAAAGCAGTCATAAAACTGGCTGCTGTCAGTGAAATATTGCTAATGCAAAGAATCAGGCTTGTACTTCCACATGATAGCCATGCTTCTCTAATTCCCGTATGTACCGGGAAAGCTGTTTTTGTTCACAGTTTTTACGTCTGGCTTCAAAACAGGATTCATCGAAAAGAGTGCCCTGTTTGAGCATGGTGTAAATGATTACGAGAAGTTTTCTGGCAAGGGCGACAATAGCCTTTTTGGCGCCCTTCTTCTGCTTGATTCTCCAATACCAGGCAGATAGATAGGTATTCCGCTTCCCGGCGATCACCCAGGCAATTTCGCAAAGCATACTTTTTATGTAAGGATTGCCTTTTGTGACAGAAGCGCTTTTTCGCTTCCCGGCACTTTCATTATTTCCAGGACACAGACCTGCCCATGAGCAGATATGTTCCGCAGTTTTGAACGGTTTCATATCAATGCCGATTTCAGCAATGATTGCGCAGGAAGCCGTTGTGCTTATTCCATAAATGCTGCTCAGCTGTTCCACCTGCAAAGCAAATGGGATCATATCCGCCTCAAGGTTCTTTTCGATTTCGGCAAGGTGTTCTTTTAAAGAATCATAATGGCCCATAAGAATTTTAAGAAATGCCTTTTGGTGCTCCGACAGGGTTCCGTTTACAGACATGAGGATTTCATCTATACGGTTTCTTGTCTTTGTTTTTAAGCAGGAGTTCAAAGCAGTCCGGTCAATTTGGCCATGCTCAATCAGGTGCAGGATGATGTTCCTGCCGGAAGCGCCAAAAATATCAGAAATAAAAGAGGATAAGCGGAAACCGGAGCTTTGAAGGAACTTCTCAACCCTGTTTTTCTGAGATGTGATGTCACGGATGACGCTTTTGCGGTAACGGTTTAAGTCACGGAACTCTCGTATTGTTTTTTCAGGAATGAAGCTTCCATTCAAAAGTCCGGCACGTAGTAAGGTGGAGATCCATTCGGAATCCCGCATATCTGTTTTCTTGCCCGGGACATTCTTCATATGGCGTGCATTTACAACAAGCAAAGTAATGTTTCCGGAAAAGGCCTCTTCCAGTATTTCATAAACAGGCATCCAGTAAATGCCCGTGCTTTCCATAGCGACATGATGGCAGTTTTGTGAAATGATCCAGTCCCGTAAGGCAATCATATCCGGGATTAGGGTGGTAAACTCACGGATTTCGGAATGTGTGGGTTTACCCAAAGGACCAGTAAGGATACAGGCAACAATTTTTTCTTTGTGGACATCCAGACCACAGGAAATTTCCAAAAGGTCTTTCATATAGAGCATCTCCTTTGCAATCGAATTGGCAGGAGATTTGCCCGAGGTGATACGGACTTTGCTACTCGTGCTATCCAAAAAGGCGCAACAATATGCTGTACTCAAGGGCAAAACATTTACGTTGAAAAACGGGGTGCAGATCCTCCAAGGTGCAATCAAACTTAATCCTGCCTGAATCTATTATAAGGCAGGACAGGAAGCTGGAACAGTAGTAGAGCCAGTCCCCTATTTTCATTATAAGCTGTGATACGTCTTCATGATTCGTTGAAAAATCAATACTATAGATCATAAAATAGCAATCAGGCAGCCGCTGAACCATACTCCAATGCTTTTTGCATGTACTTTGGCAGTCTCTGAACAAAGCTGGCGGTCAATTTCTCCAGCTGTTGTTCTGTGATGTGGAAATATTCCATAACGACACCCATTAGTGCATCTATGATAATCCTCATTGACTGACTGAAAGTGATGTCATCCAGTTCATCCATGAGACGGAAAAATAGTTCACAAATCGTTTTGTCATCGGTATTGCACCGCTGTGTAACTGCAAGCATCATATATCGCGCAAAAACAATGGATACATGCGCAGTCAAAGCATCATAGGACAGACTCCGGCACTCCTTTACCAGATGCAGATAGGATTTACAGGTTTTGAAAAACACCTCTATATCCCAGCGTTTCCCATAAATACGGATGATTTCTTCCGCTGAGATAGCTGTGTCCGTGCTGATGATGGCAAGCCAGTCTTTTCTCTTGCCTTTGTTCCGGACACAGACGATTTTTGCCGGAATTGCTTCATCACCAACGGTTACATCAACCGAAAGCAGGTACTTGGAGCGGCCTCTGCGCTTTTTGCACTGTTTATGGATTTCTTTGATGCTGTATCTGCCACCCTGATAGCCATAT
>KE159598.1:388127-555225 GCA_000403275.2 Lachnospiraceae bacterium 28-4 | reverse complement strand
CTGGCGGTCAATTTCTCCAGCTGTTGTTCTGTGATGTGGAAATATTCCATAACGACACCCATTAGTGCATCTATGATAATCCTCATTGACTGACTGAAAGTGATGTCATCCAGTTCATCCATGAGACGGAAAAATAGTTCACAAATCGTTTTGTCATCGGTATTGCACCGCTGTGTAACTGCAAGCATCATATATCGCGCAAAAACAATGGATACATGCGCAGTCAAAGCATCATAGGACAGACTCCGGCACTCCTTTACCAGATGCAGATAGGATTTACAGGTTTTGAAAAACACCTCTATATCCCAGCGTTTCCCATAAATACGGATGATTTCTTCCGCTGAGATAGCTGTGTCCGTGCTGATGATGGCAAGCCAGTCTTTTCTCTTGCCTTTGTTCCGGACACAGACGATTTTTGCCGGAATTGCTTCATCACCAACGGTTACATCAACCGAAAGCAGGTACTTGGAGCGGCCTCTGCGCTTTTTGCACTGTTTATGGATTTCTTTGATGCTGTATCTGCCACCCTGATAGCCATATTTGATTTTACTGCTTTTCTTAACCATTGCGATTGTGTCCAATTCGCAGTTTGTCTTTAAGGCGGTGATGGTCTTGGGGGATGAAAACCAGCTGTCGAACAGCACATATTTTGCAGAAACTCCGGATGATTGTGCTGCTCTGATCAGGTCAATCAAGACTTCCGTTGCTTTTCGTCTGGATTCTTTCCGCCTTTTCCCGGCAAGAGAACGTCCATCGAAGTTCGCAGCTTTGCAGAGCAGATTTTTATCATCGGCTGCCGACAGAAGACGATGGCTGATCGGAACAAAGGAGTTGCCATCGGACCATCCAAGTGTCAACATACGGCAACCTCTCTTGTACTTCATAGAGCAGTGGTCGAAGACTTTCGCCAGAAGTTCCGTTTTATTTGAACGGGAACGGTCAAACAGGCTGTCATCAATAATGAAGACATCTTTGCGGCTCTCATCCGTAAGCGGCTTCATGAAATCGTTAATGATCCGGCTTGAAAGCAAGGTTGTGAACCGAGACCAGTTAATCTTCGCATTATTGAGGAAGCGATAAACGGTGTTCTTGCAGAATGAACCATCCAATATGCCTGTTTTCCACTGCATATACATGCTTCGATCCGAGAAAATGAGACAGAACAGATATCGAAACACTTCGATTACCGGAATCCCTTTTGCTTTACCGGCATTACATTTGAAAAGAAGTTTCCCGATTTGGAATTGGGTCATAAAATTTATGACAGAGTTAGAAATCTCATTTCCGTTTTCAGCATTTTGTGGTATACTTGACATGGCATAAATCTCCTTGCTGTACGATTGTTATTCGCAATTCAATTATACCATCAAGTGCAGGTTTGTGCCTTTTTTATGGGCTACAGTATTGATTTTTCAAGGTTCAGCACACCAACTGGTGTGGGAAGTTTGAGTAAAATTCAAATAAGAATATAGTTGATGAATCAATATTATTCTTTTTTTATCATCCCCAATATTTGATAATAAATCATGTTCTATAAATGGTGCAAACTCTGGTGGAAAAAAATATTTATCCTCTATATGTTCCGACAATAATATCCTCTTTGGTCTACACCTAACAGAAGCTGTCTTGTCCCAATCGTGAAAAGCATTTTGGGATGTATAATTATCAGTCATAAAAACCCTCCTCGTATATAATTATAATTTTAATTAGTCAGTTTCTTAATATAACCATATATTTAATATGGTTATATAATCCTATATTTTATAAATTTTTCCATATAGAACTTTATATTTTAATTTTCAATTCTACTTTCGTTTTTCAATGTATATCGCAAACTTTTTACTACTGACAAAATAATTCTCATTTCGTAGTCTGAACAATCACTTAATTCTTTCATAAGCACATCTTTTATTTCCAACTCTTCTGTCACCTCTGGATAAAACACCTTATAAAGTGGCAAATCCAACTCTCTCACTAACATACACAATAACTCAAACTTTGGATTTCCTGTATTCTTTTCTATGTCTATAATCGTCCTTTTACAAACTCCAAGTTTTTCAGCTAATGCCTCCTGAGATAAATTTTTGTTTTTTCTTGTTATACGAACAATACTCCCTAATGCACTTACTGACTGGTTCATTTCAATTCACCTCCTTTATATTGTAAAACTCACTTTTTAAACCATAATCTATGTACAATTCACCAAAACATGAGCTTTTATTCACTTTTTCGACAAATGAATACAATAAACCAGACTCAGAGAACAAATAGTGGCCACTTATATAAAAAAGCCGCTTACTCTTAAAAAATCAATAAGAATAAGCGGCTTCATAATGATATGCCTTAGACATATTTAATTTTCATTCTCTTTACTGGTGCGTTGACGACCTTAAATATCAGTTCATCAACGCAGTCTGTATATCTGCCTTGCTTAATGAGCTGGTTTTTCAGTTCCACAAGGCTATGTAATATAATGCTCCGTTCTTGGCTATCTACATATAAATGGTTTTTCTTTTCTCCCATAAAGCTCACCGTCCTTTCTTGGCTTCATTATACAAGAAAATGGCGATAGCACTCAAAGGTGTAAATCAAAGAGAAAAACTCCTCCTTTTCTAAGCAATCATTAAATCATATGGAAATATCCCAGCGCCTCCCTTATCGCCGCTTCTTTCTCTGGTGGGCATTTCGGTTGTCTGGAATTTTCTGATTTTGGCAGATTATAGTTCACCCTCTCAATAATTCCGCATTTCTCTTTTACCTGTGCGATATATAAACTGCTGACTTTCAATCCACTATGCTCCAACACATAATTTTTAATCTCCTCATAGGTTGCCTTGCTCTCCGCAGCCGTCAAATCAAGCTCGTCCATCTGAAGCCCCACCTCGATATGTTGGTCTGAATGAAGTTTGGACAATAAACATACCGTCTCCACATGAGTACCAAATTAGAACATATCCCCACAAAATAACGGAAATATGTGCAATATTTCTGCAATACTAATACCGCTCGTGCAACCCTTTTCCCACAAAATATAAGTTCCATCCATTTTGCACCACCCTGATGCAAAATTTCAATTGATTCTTTTTTCAATATCTTCAATTGATGGCAACTTGTCTTGTAATTCTTTTGAGACACGATTGGAAAATTTGTATTCACTTACTCCCATTGGTTTATTTACATCTTTCAAAGCATATTCCGCTACCATTTTATCTTTACCCTTACACAACAACAAACCAATTGTAGGGTTATCATTCGGCGATTTCAACTCTCCATCAACTGCCGATAAATAAAAAGAGAGCTTTCCTGCAAACTCTGGTTCAAATTCCACTGTTTTTAATTCTACCACAAAATAACAATGCAATTTCACATTATAAAATAATAAGTCAATGAAAAATTCTCTTTTTCCAACTTGAATCGGATACTGCCGCCCCATAAAAGCAAAGCCTGACCCAAATTCCAATAACAACTTTGTTATCTGTTGGACAAGGGCATCTTCTAACTCAGTCTCCCTAAGTTTTTTCGCATTCGGTATAAAATCAAAAATATATGGGTCTTTAATAATTTCTTCTGCTTGCTCACTGAATGGATTGGCTAACTGTTCCTTAAAATTTGTTGTTTTATCTGCTAATGCCTGTCTGTAATACAGACCACTTTCTATCTGATGTGAAAGCACTGTGCTAGACCATCCATTTTCCAGACATTGCTGTGTATACCACATATGTTCCTCTAAATTATCCGTCTTATCTATCAGCAACTTTATTGCACGCCAACTAATTTTTGCACCGCCATGATGCAAAATTTCTTCAGATGGTATTCGGCGTGCAAACTGTTTCATATAATTAAGATTTCTAACAGAATATCCTTCTCTGCTAGGATAAGTCATTTTCAAATCTTTTGATAACGTTTCAACAAATTTATTACCCCATTGACTGTATTGGAGAAGTACATTTCCTATGTTCCAAAACAAAATATTGCGTTCAACATTTGCACTTGTCATTACCTGATACTGTGCTTTTGTTATTCGTTCTTTTATTTTCTCTAAGACATCAATATACTCATCCATAATTATTTCCGTTTTCCTTGCCATATGTTTTTCCTCGTCCTTTCAACAGATACATTTCCCACATCAAAATCATATTAGCAATTCATTTAAACACTCTCCAACATCCAATGCTGTCTCCATTTTTCTATATCCTAATACTAACATTTTTTCTATTATTTCTTCTGTATATTGTATTGGATTATCATTAGAAATTTTTTTCTTTGTTAATTGACTAAGAATCCCCAACAAATCATGCCCATTACATATATACTTACAGTCATAATTTTTTTTTATTATTTTATCAATCTTTAAACATAACTCCTCCCTTTGGGATTTAGTCAAACGCATTTTAGCCATAAAATATTGTAAAAACTGATTACTATCATAATCCGACAATTTTTTATAATCTAATTCTTTAAAACAAAAATTATATTCTTCCGTACCATTTAATAATCTCAATATTCCTAATATATATGATTTGTCATACAAAATATTTTTCAAATCATCATCATTTAGCTTCTTCCTTGAAGATGAAATAGCTGTATTCACCTCAGAAAATGCAGATGATTGTATCAAAACATTTTCCAAATCAATATACTTATAATAATATAAATTTTCTATATGCTCTATGCTATTTTGTACAAAATCATAATCCAGGTCAGTTATACCAATCACATTTTTTCTTCTCCTTTGATTCATTATAGAGATAACCTTTTTAACATATTCTTTATTTCCAGAGCACTGCTTTTTGTTTGCAATTCTGATCTGTCTTTTCTTCAGTCCTTCTCTCTGTAAGTGCTCCCAAAAATTTTTATCACTTTGACCTTCAACTACTAAATAATCTATATTTGTCATTGAAAGTTCATCCGCCAATTCAACAGGAGAAAGACTCATTTTTTCTATGGTATTTTTATTCATCTATTCCAATTCTCCCAGTGTTTCTACCATGTCCCAATTATCATTAATAATTTGGGGTGAATGTGTTGCAACTAATATTGAAAATCCATTTATTTCAACAATCTTTTTCATATCATTCAAAAACTCTCTTTGCCAACTTACATTTAATGATATTTCTGGTTCATCAATTAAAATTAACTTATTCTTTTCCCCTTTCATAATAAGATTATATAACAATACTATCTCCTGTTGTTCTCCTGACGATAAGAATTTTAATGCAACTTCTTCATTATTGGGCTTTTGTCTTATAATAATACCATCATCTTTATTAATCAATATCTCCTTATTTTCATTAAATTTATTCATTATCATACCTTTAAATAATGCAATTCTATCAGATATATCATTCAAAGACTCTAACTTCATTTTCATATCCTGATAATAAATTGTTAAAATAGCTGCTGTACTTTCATCTAATCTTTCCGCATTTACATCAATATTTAAAAATTTATCATTGTTTTCTTCTAATACTCCTGCATTTACATGTTTTTTTCTTAACTCGTCGATTTTTTTCACATTCTCTTTTAACTCTGTTTCGTTAAATTGATTATGCTGTTTTATGGACTTCAAAATTTTAGAAGGAAACTGTTCATCAAGCTTTTGTGAAAGATTGGCATACTCTGATAAAACATTCTTAAGATTATTACTTAGTTCACTTGAACATTCCTCTACAACAAATCTCTGTACAACATCATATCTTCTATATTCATCTTCCCGATATAACTTTTTTAGTCTATCTGTCGTTATCAATTCAATCTGTAAATTGCCAATCAAATCATATGCCTCTGTAGGAAGTGCAATAATGTCATTCTTTATTTCTTCTGGCAGCTCATCAAAATAAGTATCTATTACTTCTGCCAGAGTCAATACCTCTCCGCTTCTCATATCATATAATAAATTCCTTGCCCGTCTTCTCAATGAAGGAATAAAATTTACCCAAAAAGACGGCGAATTAATTTTACTGTCTTCTCTATAACATTTTTCCAAAGCTTTTGAATCTATATAATATTTTAAACTTCGTATAGTGATTCCCTCATCCTCTAACTTTTCATCTATTGGTTCAATTTTTAATGTATGACCTGACACCAGTAATTCAATATATTCAAAATTATATTGAAATAATTGGCTATGATTTTTTGAAAAAATGGCTGCAAGCATATGCAACATTGTTGTTTTTCCACATCCATTTTGACCAACAATAACTGTTATACCATTTTCTCTAAAAGCTATTTCATTATCAAACACACCAAATAGTTTTTTCACAAAAAATCTTTCTACCATAACCATCTTCCTTCCATTATTCATTTAATAACTTCAAAATATTTCAAGGCATCCTTTATCGCTTCCACTTTCTCCGCTGTCGGATGTTTCCTCGGCTGTTTCAATTTCTCTACCGCATTAGGGGCATCATACATCGGCAAACCTAAATCTCGTTTTACCTCTGCGATATATGCGGTATGTACTTTGAAGCCATACTTCGCTTCTATGTACCCCTTAATCATCTTGTATGTAACTCGCTCTTTCGGCTTATACACTTCAGCTCTCTTGGCGATATTATCAAGCGGCACTTTGCCCTCACCCTCGCCAAATTCAACTTTTACGTTGATTACGCTGTCAGGTTTTTTGTGGGAAAGCATTACAACCGTCTCCACATTCCCCGTCCAAGGAAACTGATCCACCGCCGCCGCTTTCTCTACCTCATATCCGTTCTCCAAAAACACCTCCAGATCCCTCACGAGGCTGGTCGGCTTGCACGAAATATAGATCAGCCTGTCCACTCCATAATCGATAATTTTTCGAAGCGCCTTCGGATGAACCCCGTCTCTGGGCGGATCTAATATGATAATGTCCGGCCGCACTTCTATTTCATCGAGAACCTTCAATACATCCCCAGCTATAAATTCGCAGTTGTCCAAGCCATTCAGCTTCGCGTTTTCCCTGGCTGACTCCACCGCCTCTTCCACGATCTCCACGCCGATTACCTTTCCCGCAGCAGCCGCCATCATCTGCGCAATCGTTCCCGTACCGCTGTACAGGTCAAAAACTACCTTTTCCCTGCCATCCCGGTCGCCCAGCGGGCCGATATAATCTCTCGCCACCTGATAAAGCACCTCTGCGCCATATGTATTTGTCTGGAAAAAAGAAAATTCGGAAACCCTGAACCGCAGCCCAAGCAGTTCTTCATAAAAATAATCCTGCCCGTACAATACCTCCGTTCCGTCATTTCTCACCACATCGGCATTGGAATCGTTCTTTGTATGGAGGATTCCCACTATTTTCCCATCCAGTTCCAGATCCAGCAACGCCTCCCGGAAAGAAACCAAATCATGTTCCTCTTGGGTCGTCGTCACCAAAGCAATCAAAATCTCCCCTGTTTTCGCCCCTTTTCTGACCAGTAAATGCCGTAAATAGCCTTCATGGCGCAATCGGTGAAAAAAACTTATATTCTTTTCCGCAAAATAATCCAATACACATCCTAGGATCTTGCGGTAGTCCTCATCTACGATCCTGCACTCCCGCACCGTCGCAATATCATAAAAACTTCCTCTTTTATGCATGCCAAGGGCAAGGGGGCCGTCTTTCACCTCATCCCCAAAGGAAAACTCCATTTTATTCCGGTAACCATAAGGTGCAGGGCTTGCTTTTATTCCCTCATAAATATATGGCGTCTCCTGCTTTTCCAGCACCTGATCCAGCAGTTTTTTTACCTGCTTGTCCTTGATATCCAACTGCTGCCCGTAGGGCAGGGAAATATAAGTACAACCGCCGCAGATGCCGAAGTGGGGGCAAGGACTTTCCACTTCCCATGGAGATTTTTCCAATACTTCCAAAAGTCTGCCCTCCGCCTTTCCCTTTCTCGCTTTACTGACTCTGTAGGAAATCTTCTGGCCCGGCAGGGCATTTTTTACCACGCACCAGCCGCCTTCACACGGCACCATTCCTTTATTGGGGAAATCCACCCTTTCTACCGTTCCCTCCAGCACTTCTCCCTTTTTCATCCGCCTTTCCGTCTCCTTCCCGCTGCGTATTTTAACCCATAACTAAACTGCAGCCGTTATATACAAAAAATTGTCTATAACAGCTGCAGAATATCCGGTAAACAATATAACAAGAGTTGCGGAGCAATCCCTGTTAACATTTCACTGCTCTATAGTATTACTTCTTAATCTTATTGCCTTATTAAAATGCTGCTCTCAGTAAAACATTACTCCTCGGATTCTTCCTTGGAATCATCCTCTTCCTCGTCTTCATCTTCAAAAAAATCGTCATCGAAATCATCGTCGAAATCATCCTCAAAATCTTCCAGATAATCCGGCCTTAAATAACGATAAACCGCATAAGCAATACCTGCTACTGCCGCAACTGCGCCAATTACCGCCAATATCCAAAGCGCGGTATCACAGCATTTGCATTTCTTTTTTTCCTCTTCCTTTTTTCCCAGTAGTTCATTGATTCTTGACATATCGATATATTCTTCTAATTTGTTCAACCTGTTCATAATCCTTACCTCTTTTCATCTTTACTTAGTTTAGTATTGCCATGCAGAATATGAATTATGATTTTTTCCAATTCCAGCTTTTGCAAAATCACCAAACCCTTTTATATAATATAACACTAATTCCAAAAATTTACTATAAAAATTTAAAAAAATTACAACTTTTTCAATTTTGCAAAAGCCGCATACATAATCTTCTGCCCTGCACCGTCGAATACGACTGTCACCTGATAGTCCCTGGGTCCTTTTTCCAATTTCATTACCGTTCCTTCCCCATATTTAATATGTCTGACCCTGTCGCCCACTCCGTAATTCACGGCTTCGGCCTCAGGCGCTCCTTTTGACAAACCATTCACCGACTTCAGGCTCCCCGCTCCGCCTCCCGCAATAAACGGACGGTTTTCCGCCGGGGTTCTCTTCGGCACCGCAGTCGCCCTGGGTTTGTGCCGGGCGGAGTCCGTCTGCTTTTTATGGAATATTCTCTGATAAGAGTCTGCTCCTCCATTCACAGAAGCGTTTCCCCTGAAATCGCCGCCGGCATCCCCGCGTTCCGTCTGATCCATACCAAAAGGCTTCGCCCGGAACCGCAGCTTTTCCTCGGAGCCTTCATCATAGTCCACATAATTCCATTTCTTTAAAGAAGGAACCTTCTGATCCAGCAATTCCGCCGGTATTTCCTCTACAAAACGGCTGACGGCGTTATACTGGGTCTCTCCCCTCACCATCCTCTGCTTTGCACAAGTCAGCGTCAGATCCTCTTTTGCCCTCGTAATCCCTACGTAGGCGAGACGCCGCTCTTCCTCTATATCCTCTCTGTCATCCGAGGTGATCGCCATGTAACCGGGGAATACTCCATCCTCCATGCCGGCCAGATAAACATAGGGAAATTCCAGCCCCTTCGCACTGTGCAGCGTCATAAGCAATACTCTGCTGCTCTCCCCCTCTATCCGGTCGATATCTGCCACCAAAGCGACTTCTTCCAAAAATCCGCTTAACCCGGCCTCTTCATGCGTCTCTTCATAAGCTACCACCTTGCTGATCAGTTCGTCGATATTGTGTATCCTGTCTTCCGCATCCTCTTCCCCCGAAGCTTCCAACTCCTTCACATACCCTGTCGTCTCTATGATATCTTTGATCAGCCCTTCCAGCCCGTAATATTCCAATTTGCTCCGGAAACCTTGAATCATCGTTACAAAGGGAGCGAGTTTCCCCGCGCTCCTGCCAATGGTCATGATCTGATCCGCTTCCCTTAAAGCATCATAAAAACTGATATTACGCTCGTCCGCATATTCCTGCACGCGGGTAATCGTAGTCGCCCCGATTCCCCTTTTCGGTATATTGATGATACGCTTTACCGCCACATCGTCCCTGCCGTTATCCACTGTTTTCAAATAAGCCAGGATGTCCTTGATTTCCCTTCGGGCATAAAAATTTGTACCGCCTACCACATCATAGGGAATTCCTTCCAAAATAAACCGTTCTTCCAGCATACGCGCCTGGGCATTCGTTCGATAAAGAACCGCAAAATCGCCATAATCGGCAATTCCCCGCCTCTTTTTGCTGCCCACATCGCCCGCTATGAATTCCGCTTCCTCATAAGCCGTATCGAATTGCCGGAAATGTACCTTGTTTCCTTCCCCTTTATCCGTCCACAATGCCTTTTCCTTGCGTCCCCTATTGTTCTTTATCACCGCATTGGCCGCGTCCAACACGTTCTGGGTGGAACGGTAATTCTGCTCCAGCTTAATGACCGTCGCCTCGGGATACACTTCTTCAAAATCAAGAATATTCCTGATATTCGCCCCCCGGAATTTGTAGATCGACTGGTCGTCATCGCCTACTACGCAAAGATTCCTGTATTTATCCGCCAAAAGACGAATAAATTCAAACTGCACCGTATTCGTATCCTGGTATTCGTCTACCATCAAATATCGGAACCGATCCTGATAACCGGCCAATACTTCGGGGCAGGTTTTAAACAATTCCACCGTTTTCACGATCAGATCGTCAAAATCCAGCGCATTGCTTTTTCTAAGCGTCTCCTGGTATTCCACATAAGCCCTGGCAATTCTTTCCCCATGAAAATCTCCCATCGCCTGTATCTGGTAATCCTGCGGGGATATAAGCTCATCCTTCGCCGAGGATATGGCGCTCAAAATCGCCCTCTCCTTCAGCATCTTCGTATCGATCTGCAGACGCTTGCACACATCCTTCATCACCGTTTTCTGGTCATCCATATCATATATGGTGAAATTATTGTCAAATCCTATCCTGTCTATGTATCTGCGAAGAATCCTCACACATGCCGCGTGAAATGTGGACACCCAGACCTGGTTCGCCCCATGCCCGATAATGGAATCCACACGTTCCCGCATCTCTCCTGCCGCTTTATTGGTAAAAGTAATTGCCATAATGTGGTATGGGCTTACGCCTATCTCATCGATCAAATAAGCGATCCGGTGCGTCAGAACCCTGGTCTTCCCGCTGCCCGCCCCCGCTAAAAGCAGTACCGGCCCGTCCACTGCAAAAACTCCCCGTTTCTGCTGCTCATTTAATGTATCGTAAATACTCATAACTTCCTTCCTATCTGATGTCTCCGTCATTAAAGGGATCGCCGCACTCAGGGCAGAACTTAGGCGGTTTTTTCGGATCTTCCGGTTCCCAGCCGCATTTATCACACCGGTAAAGCGCCTCCCCTGCCGGCTTCTTCTGCCCGCACTCGCTGCAGAATTTCCCTTTGTTTACCTGTCCGCAGCCGCATACCCAGCCAACAGCAGCTCCCTGTCCGGCAGAATTTCCCGCCGCAGCACTTTGCTGCTGCCCTGACACGCTGCCCTGCTGCATCTGGGCCGCTCCGGCCATCTGCTGCTGTCCCATGGCGAATAAATCGTTCGCGTTCATCCCCCCCGCCGCATTGGCCATATTCATGCCTGCAAACGCCATCATCGGGCCGGTGCTTGTATTGGACGCCGCCGCCCTCATCGCATCCGCCTGGGCATTGACAAGCGTTGCCGCCGCCATATTAGGATTCCTGTATACGGCAGTCCGTTGAAGTTCTTTGATCATCGCCTCGTCTTCTTCCGGCGCTTTCACCGAGTTCATTCCAAAAGAAACGATGGAAATCCCCCTGAGCCCCGACCATTTCGCGGATAATTCCTCATTTAATATTTCCATCAACTCCGTCGTATGTTTCGGAATAGAACTATAGCGGACGCCCAGCTCGGAAATTCTCGCGAATGCCGGCTGAAGCGCCGTCAGCAATTCCGTTCTCAACTGGCCTTCTATTTCGCTCCTCATAAAATCCCCCGGGATGTTTCCGCATACATTCTTATAAAAAAGCAAAGGATCCGTGATCTTGTAAGAATACTGCCCGTTACAGCGCAAAGTAATATCGATATCCAGGCCGATATTCGCATCCACCACACGGAAAGGAACCGGGCTCGCCGTACCATATTTATTCCCCATAATCTCTTTTGTATTGAAAAAATACACCCTCTGATCCTTCGCCGCATCTCCCCCAAAAGTAAAACGCTTTCCTATCGCCTCAAAAGTGTCCGCCAGGCTTTCCCCAAAACTTCCATAGAACAGGCTCGGCTCCGAAGAAGTATCATACACAAACTCTCCCGCTTCCGCACAGAATTCCACGACCTTCCCCTGATCCACGATGATCATGCACTGCCCCTCGTTTACGGCTACTACGGATCCGTTCGTAATAATATTGTCATCGCCTTTCGTATTGCTTCCTCTGCCGCTGACACGCTTTCTTCCTTTTGATGCCAACACCTCATTATCCAATGCATCACAATAAAAATACTCCTTCCATTGATCCGCCGCTACCGACCCCACCGCGCCTTTTATTGCCTTTATCAATCCCATGCCTGTTCTTCCTCCATATGCATCTTATTTTTATTGAACATTATAACTGATTTCGGAATTGAGCGCAACCGTACAGGCACCTTTGCTTTTCCACCTTTATATAATAAAACATCAATCGTCTATGGAGGTATTATGGAAAAAACAATGAAAAAGAACGCTCGTCTTTTGTTACGCAGGATCACCGCTCTCAGCCTGTGCCTTATTTTTATTGGCTGTACACTTGCCGGATGCGGCGGACAGGAAGGCGGAAGCGCCTCCGAAACCGGGGGAAAACTCACGCCTATTACTTTAAACGAAGTGGCGCATTCTATTTTTTACGCCCCTATGTATGTAGCCATCGAGGAAGGATATTTTGCCGAAGAAGGCATTGATCTTACCCTGATCACCGGTTTCGGGGCGGATAAAACAATGACCGCCGTTCTTTCCGGCGAAGCCGACATCGGTTTTATGGGAAGCGAAAGCACGATCTACACTTATCTGGGCGGCGCCCAGGACTATGTTGTCAACTTCGCACAGCTCACCCAGCGCGCCGGCAACTTTCTCGTATCGAGGGAACCCGTCGATCAGTTTTCATGGGATATGCTAAAAGGAAGCGACGTTCTTGGGGGGAGGGCCGGCGGTATGCCCCAAATGGTATTCGAATATATCCTGAAAAAGAATAACATCGACCCCAAAACCGATCTGAATATCGACCAGAGCATTGACTTTGGTTCCACCGCCGCGGCCTTCTCCGGCGGGCAGGGCGATTTTACTGTTGAATTCGAGCCGCACGCGACCTCCCTCGAAGCCAAAGGAGACGGATATGTGGTGGCATCTCTTGGCGAAGATTCCGGCTATGTTCCCTATACCGCATTCAGCGCAAAGAAAAGCTTTATGGAAGCAAATCCTGCTGTCATCCAGTCCTTTACCAATGCGCTGCAAAAAGGAATGGATTATGTGCAAAGCCACTCCCCCGAAGAAATTGCGAAAGCCATAGCGCCCCAATTCGAAGAAACTGACATCGAAACGATCACCGCCATCGTGACCAGATACTATGAACAAGATACATGGAAAGATAATCTTATTTTTGAAGAAGATTCGTTTACTCTGCTGCAGAACATCCTCGACGAAGCTGGTGAACTTTCCGAGCGTGTTCCTTATGAAGCTTTAGTAACCACACAATTTGCCGAAACAGCCAAATAGAAATTTAATCCGCCATTCCTATGCGGAAAAAATGGGAAGGAAGCAAACGCTTCCCTCCCATTTTTTCCGTACCGTATCCATAACAGCCTTCCAGCCTGTCAAAATCTGATGCACCCATTCCCGTATACTTCAGCACACCGTATGCAAAACTCCGCCACCGCCATCGCCATAGTAAAGAAGGTAATGCAGATTGTTAAAAAAATCGCCGTCTTATCATAAACAAACTGTACCTGGCATCCTTCCCCTATTATCTTCGATGCCTTATAATTCCCTGCCAACACCTCTATTCCAAGAACAATCAGGATACAGGGCCAGCATCGGAAAATGATTTCATAATCCAGACCCGGTACAAATATGCGTATCAGGAACAATATTCCGAATACCAGCAGCATGCAGCCAAAGGTCAATGTACCTACTCTACGAATCCTTACGCTCTGTTTCTGTTCCATATCCTTTCCTTTCCGCCTCCACGATCGGCATAAAACCAGTCTCTGCCTCCCTTTCCTTGTTCCCTGAACTATTCTCTTTCCTGATATCAATGATATCATTAGTATCATTGATATCATTGGTATCATTAATATCATTGGCATCAATATCGATGATTACTTCTTCCATCTCTTCCCTTTTTCCCTTTATCATATGAATGCCGCCGAATATAATCGCTATTCCTGCCAGTATCCTTGGTGCCGTATTCTCAAACCGGCTGATCATATCAAACAGGAAATACGGTATCCATGGCCTCAACGCTGCCTTCCATCCGTTCCATAACAGCAGGATTCCTGCCGCAATCATGATGACAGCGACTATTTTTCTATATTTTTCTTTTTTCCACCCCATATCAAAAACTTCGTCCAGCCGGAACAGGAACTCATCTTCTACAGCCAGAAATTCCTCGTCCGGCATTCCTGCCAGATTATGGACATGGAAAAAACTGTAAAACCACACTATCACATCAATCAGCATCACCGATGCCACATTCAAAAATCCGCCGACCACTATTACTGCAAAAAACAATCCCATCAAGCTGACACCCATCTTCATAAATCCCAGATACATTTCTCCTGCCCCGGGAATCAGCGAAAAACAAAATGTCAAAAATCCGCTCTTCTTCCTTCTATTCATAATCCTTTTCCTCCATTCCAAACCAATTTGAAAAACCACCGAATATTCCATCTGTCCCCGCCGGGAGTTCCCATCCGAAACGCTCTTCCAGCAATTCTCCCAGCCTTACGCCAATGCCTTCCTTACCGGCAAGGGCTTTTTGCTTCTCCTCATAATACCTTTCCGTATCTTTCTCTATCCGCGCTTCTATTCTGCTGCTTTCCAGCATACCTCCGCCGCTGAAATCAACCGGCATCTCCGTCAGACAGAACATCGCTGCTGCGGCTGCCGCTACGATTTTGAGGCTGTCGGCAAAAAACCTCCGTTTCGCCGCCCGTACCAGCTCCTCCTTTGACGCCTTCCGTATCTTACCGCCCTCCTCCGGCCGCCGGTTTACCTCTTTCATAATCAGTTCCTTTAAATATACGGGAGGCGCAATCATTCCGCTGTTTTCCACCTCGGCAACCAAAGCTTCCAATTCCCTGTCATCCATATATTCATTTCCATTCTTCATGCGCTCCTCTCCTTTCCGTATATTTTCCGCAGCATATTTCTTGCCCTGTATATCTGCGTCTGTACCGTCTTAACATTTTCGTTTCTTTCTTTCGCGATCTCATCGGCTTTCTTTTCGTCATAATAGACGCTTTTGGCAATTTCATTATATGGCGCTTTCAGCCTTCCGCAATATTCCAGCAGTCTTTCCTTTACTTCCCGCTCCAGACAGATTTCTTCCGGCGACTCTTTTTCCCCGCTTTGCTGCTCAAAAAAGAGATCCTCCGTCGGCGACTCTCTCCTCCTTGCACTTCTTAGATAATCAATGCTCTTATTCGTCGCTATCCTGCATAGCCAGGCTTTTTCATTGTCCCCCTCAAAATCATCCAGATTCTTATAAGCGGACAGAAAAGCCTCCTGCGCAAGATCCTCCGCCGCAAAATAATCTCCGGTTACTTTATAACAGACAGAGAAAACGAGGTTCTGATAAGTATCGACCATCATGGAAAGCCTTTCTTCCTTATTTATTTTTAAAGTACTGTTCATAGGATGAATACTTTCCTCCCTCCTTTTTCTCTTTCTATCCCTTATAACGCATTCCTCTGCCTCTTATCTTCAATTTTTTTCAATTTTTTCGAATTTTTTTATTTTAAAATTTTTTTCTACGCTCCCGGCACAAAACAAGGAACTGCCAGCCGGCAGCTCCCATCGTTTCACTTCCTATTTCATGCCTATTTTCCATGCTTATTCCTGTTTATCCCCTTTATTCCTTTTTCCTTCCCGGCGCGCTTCGTCCGCTGCCATGGAAAAACAATCCACCACTTTTTCTATGATCAGCTTCTTTATATAAACATCGAAGCTTAACATACAAATAAAAGAAAACAGCTGCAAAAACGCCTTTTCGTCTTCCGGCGCATCTTCAAAAGTATCTTTGGACTCCTGAAACTTCCGCACTACATCATCCTTCAGCATATCCACATGCTTTTCTTCCAAACCGAACACTTCCGAATAAACATCCCCCAGATCAAATCCATCCTTATGAAAAAAGCGCTCCGTCAGAGGGTTCAACAATGTCTGTATATCATTGATCGTCAATATCCCCTTATAATAATAAATAAAAATCAGCAAGAGTACATGTTCTCTGGAATACTTCTTCTTTACCGGCGGCGGGAGAAGGTTATTCTTTGCATAATTATTAATCATCGTCTTTGTCAATATCTTATCTTCCCCGGGATATCTGGTTGTATTCTTTAAATGTTTTTCCATAAAAGTCGTCACCTGATCCATATACAGATCGATATTGGGAATATCATCCAATTTAATATGATGAATCCTGTCCAGACTTTCCACTATGCTGTTCAATAAATCTTCCTTGTCTATCGTCATGCCAACCTCCATCCCGCTATTTTCCTGCTTTTACATTCCATTATATAGTATTAAAAACCACATGACAAGCATATCTTTTCCTGCCCGGCCGCTCTTATCATCTTGCCCCATTTCATTAATGAAATCTGATTGGAAGCTCCGGCAGAAAACCGAACCCCGTCCAGTTCCGTTTCCGGCCGCCCCAGCCCCATTTTATTTTGCCCGGCATGCGGCTTATAAAAATTGATTTCCGTTGGGCATCCGCCTTTTATCTTTACTTTATAACTTTAATATGTTAAAATATACCCGCATTTATCTCTAAAGTTCCTATATAGAATAGAAAGGTATTCGGAGGTTTCAACAATGAATAAAAAAATAAGAACAAACGCTGTAGACCACTTATTTGATGCCATTCTTAGCCTCAGGGAAAAGGAAGAATGCTATACTTTTTTCGAAGATCTCTGTACGGTCAACGAATTATTATCTCTTTCCCAGAGATTCGAGGTAGCCACCATGCTGCGCGACCGCAAGACTTATTTGGAAATTGCCGATAAAACCGGAGCGTCCACAGCCACGATCAGCCGGGTCAACCGCTCCTTAAATTACGGGAACGATGGATACGAAATGGTATTCAACCGGATGGAAAATAAAGAACCGGCCGAGTAATAAAGATACTTTCCCTTTTTGATGCACAAAAAACAGGAGCCGAAGCGGAAACTGCTGTCTGCGATCCGCCAGGCTCCTGTTTTTTCTATTCTGTTTATTTATTATTCGATCTCTTCTATCAGCTTCACTTCTGCCGAATTCATGTTACACTGTCCCTGGAAGATCGCATTTTCATCCACGATCAGGCTCTTCGTCTGGATATTGCCCCGAATGCTTCCCGTAGATGCCACTTCTGTTCTTCCTGCCGAGGTCAGGTCTCCCTCTACGATTCCGGCAACCATAATATCCGCGCCTTTAATATTTCCAAGCACCTTTCCCGATGCTCCGATCACCAATGCGCCCTGGCTGCTCACATCGCCTTTTACTCTTCCGTCGATACGAACCGCCTCTTCAGAAGTGATCGTTCCTTCTACCAGCATATCAGCACCGATGATGCTTCCAATCTTTGCATTTACATTCGCTGTTTTCTTACTCCCCAACATATTTTCCTCCTAACCGTTGATTTCAATCATTTCCATAGGGTCTATATATGTATCGTCCTTGCTTATGCTGTAGCCCATTTCCGTGTTGTCTTCCCCGACCACATATAAAATAGCCCCACGCGTTACTTCGTTACCTGCCTTTACTACTGCATTACCTTTGTTGCGGTAAATAGAAATATAGCCGTTTCCATGGTCTATGCTGACAACGTTCCCATAATCCACGTCCACATCTACAGATAAAACTGTTCCTGTACCGGAAGCTATTACGTTAATGCCTTCCGACGCAGCAAATATGACTTCTTTTCTGTCCTCATGCGCACGCATACCCTGCGCATCATCGTCATCTCCCGCTGTCTCTTCCGTTTTCAGCTGTGCGGTTCCGCTCAAAGGAAAGCCTTTCGGAATATGCTCTTCCTCTTCCTGCGCCGCCATGGCCTCCTCCACTTCCGCATGTTCATTCACGGTATCATTCAAAACTTTTATCTGCTCCGCCATCTCCTCCTTTTCCGTTTCTAACTTCCCTGCTTCCGCCTCCAGCCGCTCTATTTCTTCCTGCAAGCTGATATTCTGCTCTGCCTGTGCCTTGAACCTCTCCATGGAATCGGATAAGGTAATCACGCTGTACACTACGTAACAGACGGCACAGACCAGAAGAAGGAAACTTCCCAGCATTACTGTTCCCGCAAATCCGGCATTAATATGAAATTCTTTCCTTTTGTTTTTTGCCGAATCAGAGATTATCATTACTGTATAACTTTTCTTACTCTTTCGCGTTCTCAGCTTCATAAAATAAGTCACCTCCAGTAAACTCATATTATTTTACCACAGGTGACTTGCGAAATACAACTTTATTTCAAAATTTTTTTAACAATTTGTTCCAAATATGTTTCAAAATTATTACAAAATGTTCTTTTTATACGTCCAGCTTCATATCTCCATCCTTGATCCACTGCCTTTTGCGCATCCACTCGGAAATTAAAAAAGCAAGGGCTGCCGGAAG
Organism: Lachnospiraceae bacterium 28-4; assembly: GCA_000403275.2. GTDB lineage: Bacteria > Bacillota > Clostridia > Lachnospirales > Lachnospiraceae > Kineothrix. The sequence continues at coordinate 536,566 of KE159598.1, read as the reverse complement.
CACAAAATGCATCAGAGCAATTTGAAATATGACCGCACCGGGAGCCATTCCGCCCTCCGCCATCACCTGGTATGCGTTGATCTGTCCCACAAGCCCCGCCGTCCCCATACCGGAGCCGGTGGGATTATTCGCCATCCCGAATATCATCGTGGAAACCGGGCCGAGCGCTGCGCTCGTTATAATCGCCGGCAGCCAGATCACAGGTTTTTTTACAATATTGCCTATCTGGAGCATGCTCGTCCCCAAACCTTGCGCCAGCAAACCGTTTACCCCGTTTTCCCGGAAGGAAGCCACGGCAAACCCGACCATATTGGCACAGCACCCGACCGTCGCCGCTCCTGCGGCAATTCCATTGAGTCCGAGAATAATACCCAGGGCCGCAGAACTGATCGGAAGCGTCAAAACCATCCCCATCAGTACGGACACTACGATCCCCATCAGCAGCGGTGCCTGGATCGTCCCCCAGTTGATCACAGATCCCAGCCATGCCATAAAAGCGGAAATCGGCGGCCCAAGCACCAGCCCTGCCGCCGCTCCCGGCACAATACAGGCAAGAGGCGTCACCAGAATATCTATCTTCGTTTTTCCCGTCACAAGACGCCCTGCATAAATACCCACGATCGCGGCGATAAACGCTCCCAAAGGCTCCCCGGGGCCGGAAAGGCATATGGTTCCTTCTACAAGAACCGCGCCCTCCGTTATTTTTCCGGCAAAAGCCCCCGTCATTCCGGCTGCTGCCGCGGACAGCATAACCAACGGCCCCGCTTTCAGCCTTAACGCAGCACCGCAGCCGATCCCCGCACCTGTTACCGCTGCCGCCAGCTTTCCTACCATGAACAAATAAGTCCCTGCCGCTCCGGGTATGAGATTCCCGACCTGCTGTATGATCGTTCCTATAATCAATGTGGCGAACAATCCCGACGCCATCCCGCTTAGTCCGTCAATAAAAATTTCATTGAGCAGCTTTTTTAATCCTCTCATCTTTTACTCCATTTCTGCGAGGCTTTATTGCGCAAAGCCAGCCTGGCTTTCAAGTTTGTGGATGCCGCGCAGACACAAACTTGGTTCTCCTCGCCCTTTCTCTTCTTTGTGTTTTCTATGTAAACACATCTGTCTTGTCAGTCAATGGCAAGGATAACATATTTTTCCTAACGAATCAAGTACCCTTTTCGTTCCAGTTCTTCCCCAATCCGGTTCAATGCCTCTTCCGAATCCGCTTCCACCGTATGAAAATGAATACCGTGGGTGAGATTATTCAATGGCTTTGTCTTGTATTTTTCCACCTTTTTTACAAAAGCTTCCGCGTCCGCCCGGCAGTTTATGATCAAATCGGCCGATATCTGCCCGTAGATCCCATGTTCTACCACAACATCCCTTATCTTTCCGCCCATATCCACGATCGCAAAAAGTTCATCCAATATTTCTTCATCCTTATGTTTCACCTTGTAAGTCCGCTTTTTCCTGTTTTCCTCCTGTGCGCCGTCAAAAAAAATATATCCTTTATTGGTGGAAAGAATATTTTTGTCCGTAGCGCGCAAAAGAGCAATATCCTGTACGATCACCTGTCTGCTGACTCCCAGTTCCGCCGCCAGCTCCGTGCCTGATACGGGCATTTTCCTCCCATGCAGTATCTCTATAATTTTTTTTCTTCTTTCATCGCCTTCCATAATCTTTATCCTCATCCGTTCATATGATATACTGTTTAAAATTCCCCTATAACGCAGAAAAACACTCACCCGAAGGTAAGTGTTTTCCCATGTAAAAGGGGAATTTTACATTGGATTATCTCTAATCCTCTTATAGCATATCATCATTATTCCTATTTGTATTTGCACTATAAGATTTTTATTTATGCAAATTCGGCTTTAGAAATTATTATGCACTCAGAATTTGTTAAAAAAACAACAAATAACTAATTTATTCCTTTACTTTTACTTTAATATATGCTATTCTAAACATATCGTTTATGAGGAAACGATATACTTAATCTCTGGAGGTATCTGGCATGAATAAAGGTACAGTAAAATGGTTTAACAACCAAAAAGGCTACGGCTTCATCTCTGATGAGCAGGGTAATGATGTATTCGTACATTATTCAGGACTTAATATGGAAGGCTTCAAATCTCTTGAAGAAGGCGCTGCCGTTGAGTTCGAAGTAGTAAATGGCGAAAAAGGCCCTCAGGCTGTAAACGTAACAAAGTTATAATTTCTCATTATAACTCACATTAATCAATATCAAGATTATGCTTTTAGTATAAACAAATTATCCATAAATTTAGATTGGGCTTTGTAATATGGTGGCAGATTTGGTAGCGGATTAAGGGAAGAACCTATTTTACATCAAATAGGTTCTTTTTTGTATAAGCAATTACGTCTTCCCACTTCATATTTCCGCCAAACAAGTCCAAGGCACTGCCGATGGTGACATTTACTCTATTTCTTCCCAGTTCCCTTAGTTTTTCCAAATCGGAAAAATCATGGACGCCGCCCGCATAGGTAATGGGAATCTTTCCCCAATTTCCAAGAAGAGCAGCCACTTCCCCTTCTATCCCATTTGCCATCCCTTCCACATCCACCGCATGAACAAGGAACTCATCACAATAAAAAGAAAGTTCTTCCAGCGTTTCTTCCGACAGCTTTACGTCCGTATAAGTCTGCCATCTGTCGGTAACAATATAATACGCCCCGTCCTTTCTCCGGCAGCTTAAATCAAGCACGATCCTGCTTTTTCCTACCCTGCGGACTAACTTTTCCAAATTTCCGTATTCTATTTTCCCATTGCGAAACACATAAGAAGTCACGATGACATGGCTTGCCCCCGACTCCAGATATTCTTCGGCATTATCTTCACGGATTCCCCCTCCTACCTGCAATCCGCCCGGATAAGCCCGGAGCGCCGACAAAGCCTGGGCTTTTGTTTCCTCATAATATTCGCCGCCCTCAGGATTCAGGAGAATAACATGTCCGCCCCTTATCCCGCTTTTTTTATAAAAATCCGCATAAAATGCCGCATCCTGTTCGGATACAAAATTTTCCTGCGCGCTGCCCCGCCGATCCCGCAGACTTCCGCCTACAATCTGTTTTACCTTTCCATTGTGAATATCGATACAAGGTCTGAATTCCATCGCCGCCGCCTTTCTTTTGGTATTTTTTCTTAAAATTCTTATTCTATTAATTTCTATTCATAATACAAAAAATAGTAACGTATATTTTTTCGCTCCATGCGCATAATACTAATGCAACATTTGAAAATGTTGTGCTTAATTTGCTAAGTTTTATGCTTATGCCCAAATGAGCGGCCTATGAAAACATTATGAAAATGGAGGAAATGTTATGAAAAACAGCAAAAAACTGATATCCGTTTCTCTTCTTGTTCTCATGCTCGGACTCGTCACCGCATGTGGTAACAGGAATGCTAACAATGCGGATAACAACGCCGGCACGGAAAACGGAACCGGTACAAACACCACCGGAACCAACGGCGAAACGGGCAACGCTAACGGAACTGGAAACGCTTCCGGAGCAGACACGGTTGGAACGAATGGCAACACCGCCGCTGGAAATGCAGCTGACAATAATACGGAGGGAACCGCCAATGACTCCAACAACAACGTCAATGATGTAACGAACGGTACGGATACAAACGGCACGGACACGACCGGCATGAATGATGGTATGGATGCCACCGATACGGACGCTACGGACAATACCAATAATACTGACACAAATAATAATACAAACACCGGTTCTGTCCTTGACGACGCCGGCAACGCTGTAGGCGACGCAGTGGATGATATCGCCGACGGAGTATCTAATGTGACGGACGACGTCGTTGGAAACGATGGCAACGGACGTTAGCAGTGTGAGAAGACTCGCTTTGCAACTCTTTCCACACTGGATGGTTAGTACCGAAATAGGGGGATCGCTCCCCCTATTTTTAAGGACAAAAATTTATTCGTAACTATAACATTTTACAACGATTTTTCTATGATCGTTCCATCTCTGTATGCCTGGAGCAGTACTTCTAACTGATGAATCGTCTCTTTAATCTCCGCACCTCCGTCCGTATCGGCCACGCTGATTCTGGAATTGCTCGTTTCCAAAATCACGGAATCGGAAAAGATATCCGACTCATGCAATATGGCTGACTCCGCCGATTCAAACGGCTCATGGGCCACAAGGCGCATTCCGTGGGAATTGGCTACCAAAGTATATCCGGCAATTCCCGTTTTTCCCTGATAAGCCTTGGAAAAACCGCCATCGATGATCAACAGCTTCCCACCGCATTTGATCGGAGACTCTCCCTTTTTCAGTTCCACCGGAACATGCCCGTTCACGATATGGGACTGTCCGCTGTCCAGCCCGAACTCCATCAAAATCTTATTGATCACATCCTCGCGGTCCAGCAGCTGATAATAACTGTTTTTTGTTTCCTTATGAGTCTCTTTTTCCTCCACAAAGTACCTCTCAAAAGTCGCCATTTTATCCTTGCCGAACACCGGCGAGTTAGGCCCTTCCCAGATGTACCATATCATATCCTGCCCTTTTTGCATTTCTGCAGGATTATATTTGGAATAATAGCCCTTTCTGGCATATTGATCCAAAATATCGTACAATGCCTTTCCTCTGTATTCTTCCCCGTCCACGGTAAACGTATTAAAGTTGCCGTTTTCATCCATCGGCATGCATCCGTGGTACAGCAGGTTAGAATTATAAATTTTATAAAGCCCTCCCCTGGAAAAAAGAAAACGGACATGCTTCTGTAATTTTTCACATTTTAAGAACGCCTGCCTCAGACGTTCCATTACCTGTTCCTCCTCGGGACTTAAGGCATATGGATTTTGCGGATCTACCGTAGGAAATTCCACATCCCGCATTGTATATGATTTTCCGCCTATATTTACGGTTTTATTTTCATAATCTATTTTATCCAGCAAAAGACGGTCTTCCATCTGAAATTCAGGGCGGCGCATAATCAGGCTTCCCTCCAGCTTGAACTGGATAATCGCTATCGCCTTGTGCATCTTCATGTCCAGACTCAGATCCTTCGTATTATAATCCGTATTGTATTTGATGGAAAAGCGTTCGCAGTTTACTCCCTTATAGGTCTCCATCGCAAAAGTAGCCAGCGGAATCAGATTAATCCCGTAACCTTCCTCCAGGGTATCCAGGTTTCCATAACGCGCCGAAAGCCGGATCACGTTGGCAATGCAAGCCAGATGCCCTGCCGCCGCTCCCATCCAGACGATATCATGGTTGCCCCATTGAATATCCACGGAATGATAACGGCTCAAAGTATCCATAATAATATGGGGCCCCGGCCCTCTGTCAAAAATATCCCCAACAATATGCAAGTGGTCGATGACCATGCGCTGGATCAAATGGCTCAAAGCAACAATAAATTCCTGCGCCCGGTCTATCCGTATGATCGTATGGATAATTTCATTATAATAAGCTTCTTTATCCTGGATTTCCGCCTTTTCGGTAATTAATTCCTCGATCACATAGGCAAAGTCGGGAGGCAGGGCCTTGCGCACCTTGGACCGGGTATATTTCGAAGCCACCCGCTTTGTGATCTGTACCAGCCTGTGGAGGGTGATCTTATACCAGTCCTCAATATTATCTTCTTCCTGAATAACGATCTCCAGTTTTTCCTTCGGATAATAAATCAAAGTAGCCAGGCTCTTTTTATCCCTGCTGCTCAATGTATTTCCGAATTCTTCGTCTATCTTTCTCTTCACGGCGCCGGAGCCGTTTTTTAATACATGGTTAAATTGCTCATACTCCCCATGAATATCCGTGAGAAAATGCTCCGTCCCTTTCGGCAGACAAAGAATCGCCTGTAAATTAATAATCTCTGTAGACGCTGACGCTATCGTCGGATACTGATGCGCCAGGCTGCGAAGATATTTTAATTCCAAATCTTCCATCCGCTCCCTGCTCCTTCCGTATTCACACCTGTCTACCCAATATCGACCACATCGCTCATATCGTACTTGCCGGCCGGTTTTCCTGCCAGGAATTTTGCGGCCTGTATCGCGCCTTTTCCAAAAACCGCTTTGGAATACGCCGTATGGGAGAAAGTGATTACCTCATCCGCCCCCGCAAAGATCACATCGTGTTCCCCCACGATCGTACCTCCCCGGACTGCGGACAAGCCGATCTCTTTCACCGGCCTCTTTTCCCTCCTGCCGCTCCTGTCATAGATATACTCATAAGCATTGTTCAATTCCTCGTTGATGGAATCCGCCAGGGCCAATGCCGTTCCGCTTGGCGCATCCACCTTCTTGTTGTGGTGCTTCTCCACGATCTCGATATCAAACCCTGCGGGAGCCAGAATCCCAGCCGCATCTTTCAGCAGCTTTAAAAGCAGATTGATGCCGAGCGACATGTTTGCCGATTTTAAAACAGCTGTTTTCTCGCCCGCCTCTTCCACTTTCTGGAGCTGCGCCTCGGAAAGCCCTGTCGTACAAAGCACACAGGGAAGTTTTTTCTCCATACAATAATCCAGCAGCCCGTCTATCGCCTGTGCATTGCTGAAATCAATAACCACATCTGCCCCGATATCGCACAGGCCGATGCTCTTAAATACCGGATAAGTATTATTTCCGGTTTCAAAAGCATCCACTCCGGCTACTATTTCTATTTCATCGTCCGCCGCAATCAGTCCGGTAATCATCTGACCCATCTTCCCGTTGCAGCCGTGCATAATTACTTTTGTCATACAGCCTCCCTAGTGCCGCAGCTTCGCTGCGTCTCAAATCCGAATACCAAAATCTTTCATCGCTTTTTCCAGTCTGGGCACATTCGCCTCATCCATTTCCGTCAATGGCATCCGCAGCGTCCCCCCGTCCATTCCCATCAGCTGCAACGCCTTTTTTACAGGAATCGGATTTACTTCGCAGAACAATGCTTCACAAAGTTCAACCGCCTTGCGCTGAAGCCGGCAGCTCCCTTCCACATCGCCGGCAAAAAATTTTGCGCAGATATCGTGCGTCTCCCTCGGAGCCACGTTGGATAAAACGGAAATAACGCCTTTTCCTCCCATAGAAAGCAATGGAACGATCTGATCGTCATTTCCTGAATAAAGATCCACTTTTCCGTCCGCCAGGGCCATCAGTTTTACTACCTGGGAAATACTGCCGCTGGCTTCCTTCACTCCTACGATATTTTCCACTTCCGTGCAAAGTTTTACCACGGTCTCGGGAAGGACATTGCAGCCCGTGCGGCTTGGTACATTATATATAATGGCCGGAATCCTGATCGCGTCCGCCACCGTTTTATAATGGCGGTACAGACCCTTCTGCGTCGCCTTGTTATAATAAGGCGTCACCAAAAGAACCGCGTCCGCCCCGTATTTTTCTGCTTCCGTTGAAAGATAAACCGCTGTTTCCGTACAGTTAGAACCGGTTCCTGCCACCACGGGTATTCTTCCCGCCACCTTTTCCACACAAAACCGGATGACTTCCAAATGCTCTTCATGGGTCAACGTAGAAGATTCCCCTGTCGTGCCGCATACTATAATGGCATCTGTCCCGTTCCCGATCTGAAACTCCAACAGTTCTGCGAATTTGTCATAATTTACTTCTCCATTTGCTTTAAACGGTGTAACGATCGCAACACCGGCTCCTTGAAAAACAGCCATACTTTTTCCTCCTCTAAAATTAATGCCAACATGCTGAAATACACATATATCAAATGCGCATAAAACAACAAGCCGACACAACACGCGCCGGCTTATCAACATGCCAAATAACCTCGGATAGCGCCCCATCGTATCGATGACAGTCATACAGTTATTCGCTGTATGCCCAAGAACAAAACTACAGCGCGTCCTGCTCTTTCGGCGTCTTTTCCTTTCATTTTTCTTCTCCTGTGCCTGCCACATCCGAAAAACTACTAATAAAATACGCAACCTCTATCTCTTCTCTACTTTAAAATTATCATATCATTCTGCCATTGAACTGTCAATGCAAGTTTATGCTGCTTACAGATATAAATTTACAGACTTGCTACTTCGCCGGCTTATAAGCCGCCCTTTACCGTCGCCAGCCGCGTCACCTCATCCGCCAGCACGCAAACATCTGCGGAAAGCGTAGTACCCGTCATGATCACATCCATCGATTCGTCCGAGCGCATATCCAGTATTCCTTTCAGTTCTTCTACGGAAATAATACCGTTATCGATCAGCCTCAATACCTCATCCAGAATAAGCAGATCGCACCCTCCGGTACAAAGCACCTTTTTCGCAAAATTAAGGCCGTTCTTGATATTAATGATTTCATCCGCCTGTTGTTCTATGGATAACTCCGCAAAATTGCCTTCCGATTTCTCAAAACGGAACAGCTTGATCTCCGGCTCCATCCTGCGCAGGAATTCCGAATCCTCCAATCCTCTGCCCTTTAAAAACTGGATAATTACCACGCTTTTCCCCTGACAGGCCATCGATACGGCCCTTCCCAACGCTGCCGGCGACTTCCCATGGCCGTCGCCGCTATAAATATGTATCGTTCCTCTTTTCATATCCGGCTCCTGTGTACATCAGCCTTTCCGGCCAATTATCATTGTCAGACATATAGATTTTATCGCTTTATGACACGCATATTCGCAATATTAGCCATATAATAGCATATAAATAAGACGGAATCAACCTTTTCTTATACGGAACGGACTGCCTCTAATCTTCTATCAACTCCAGTTTGCTTACGGAAACCTCGTATGCCACCCTTTTTTCCAGCTGTTCATCCGATATTTTTTTCATATATTCCCTGCTTTGTATCCTGCCCCACACGGCGCATCTGGCTCCCACTTCAAAATTGCTGGCAAACCTGGCATTTCTGCCCCAGCAGATACACGGTATATAATCCGACTTGCCATAGGGCCTGTTGACTGCCAGCAGCAGATCGGCAATTTCCCTTCCCAACGGCGTCTTCCGGTAAACCGGTTCCTTGCAAATATATCCGTCCAGATAGATCTGATTGGATTTCGTATTTTCACCAATTTCATCCACAAAGTCGATCTCTCTTGCAAAAACGGAAAGCACCAGCTTGTTCTTTCTTTCCTCATGCCGGTTATAAGAACGGAACTGCCCATTTACCACTATGTACATGCCTTTATAATCTCCGTTTACATCGAGCAGCCTTTCCGACACCATTAACGGAATAATATCGATCGAATCGCTCAGTCTTTCTACGCGGACGTCTACCATATAGAAACCTTCCCCGAATATCTCGTGGCTGAAAGCAAAATCGCTGACGATTTCCCCCATAATCACCACCTGGTTATTTTCAATTACCTTATCTGTCATGCTTTGTTCTCCCTTCTTACATCTAAAGAATTTTTTCCCGTATGTAATATTAATATACCGCAATTTGGCAGGGATAGAACATTAAGGCACCGCGTAAAATATGGAGATTTCGCAAAAAAGGCCGGTTTATACGGGTTTGTAAGGTTTCAGGAAGATAAAAAATTTTTCTGGGAAGACCGGCGGAAGGCGATTCGGAGGCCGAAGGCGCTGCTTTTTTTCCGCGCCGGCAAACCGGGCTCCGCCAGTTGGGGAAGGCTGTCCGGGAATAGAAGTTGGATGCACTGCATTGCACGAAACATTCCGATGAGCCTCTTAAAACAAAATCGTGTTCAGCAGAGGCTTCCACGATTTTGAGTCTCATCTCCATCGTGCAAAAGCAGTTGATCCAATCTTCTATTCCCGGACAGCCTTCCCCAACTGGCGGAGCCCGGTTTGCCGGCGCGGAAAAAAAGCAGCGCCTTCGGCCTCCGAATCTTATAAACGGTTATTTAAAAATAATTTTGGATCAGGAACATGTATAGAACGGTTCCGGCTCCGATGCTTAGGAGTGTGTTTTTTCTCCATTTGTGGAGCATTATGGTAAAGATTCCTGCAGTCACTTCCGGGAAGGCGTAGCTGCCATTTGAAAAGGAATCTTTCAAGCAGTAAATAACCAGCATTCCGATAACGGCATAGGGAAGGACTTTGCCAAGGTAGGTAATACAGGCCGGGGGAGTTTTGCCTTCCGGGAAGAGGATGAACGGCAAAAATCTTGTAAGCATGGTTCCTGCTGCTACGGCTGCAATCGTCAGGACGCTTTGTATCGTTGTCATAATTATTGTTCCCCCGCTTCTTTATCATTTGTTTTTCTATTGGCCAAAAGGCAGAGAATAATGCATGCCATGGACGGCAGTATGAAGTTTCCGCTTCCAAATACCGCCAGACAGGCGGCGGAACATCCAAGTCCGGTAAGGGCCGGCTTGTGGTTCCTTGTTTTTTCCCACTGATCGGTAAACATAACGAGGAATAAAGCCGTCATGGCAAAATCAATCCCTGTCATGTCAATACGGACGGCATATCCTAAGAGAGCACCCAGGACAGATCCTGTTACCCAGTAAATATGATTGAGAAGGGTGACGAACAGCATAAACCATCCTCTGTCCACGCCCGGCGGCGGATCCACCGTACAGTTTATGGAAAATGACTCATCACACATCCCAAAGATCAAATATAGCTTTTTCCATCCCATGTTTTTGTATTTTCCCAACATGGATATGCCATAGAAAAGGTGTCTGGCATTCACCATCAGCGTCAGAAAAAAAGCATGGAGCGGATGAAACGCGGATACAAGGAGATTTGCCGTCACAAATTCCATAGACCCCGCAAAAATAACCATACTCATCACCATCGGATAAAAAAGGGAAAAACCCTTGCTTTTCATTAATAAACCATAGGACATTCCTAAAAAAAGAAATCCGGCGCAAATCGGCAAAGTATACGGAAACGCCGCCTGGAATGCTTTTTTCTTCATTGTAAATTCTCCCTGCCCTTTTTATACTTCTTCTCGATCATAAGCGAATAAACCGCCATCGCCGCAATGCTTTCCGCCATCACTCCCACGATGGAAAGCACAATCCATGCGGAGTTCTGTCCATCGAGCAAAGGAATTCCCAAGGCAATAAATACAATTCCAAATATACAAAACAGCCTGGATACCGCACGGTTGTATTTTTTTATATCCGTCACTTCGAACATCTCCGCATTCGCCCAAAATCCCATCGGCATCGGCCTTTTGAAAAATCTGGCATATATGCCCATACATACAAACAAGCCGCCCGCAATGCACCATATAATAAAACCGATTATCCTGCCTTCCATCTTTAATCTTAGCACCTCCATTTCCATTTCCATTTCCATTTCCCTAAATTCTAACATAAACACCCTACAGATGCAACGCTCCCACAAAAGCCAATTTTGAAACTCTGAGGCATAGCAGGAAAGGCGCAGACAGCGCGGAAATGGCAGACAGAGACTGGACGGGACAGGCGGTGCATGGATTTCCGCTGCTTCGCGCAGGGAAATGAGATTTTCTTAATATTCCGTTCTGCAAACAGCAATTTGGGGACATGGATGTCCCCAAAAGCCGGCGATGAGCCAGGACGGCGAATAGCCGGCGGTTGCGTCCGATAACGTCTGTTTTCCCGGAATATTTAGAAAATCCATTTCCCGAAGCCGGCACGGAAATCCATGCACCGCCTGTCCCGTCCCGCCTGCATCTACTCTTTTCCTTGCCTCCTGCACCTTCCCCGCCACGCCCCAAAGCTTCAAAACCGAATGGATTTCCACGAGCGGACCGCGAGCGAACCGCGAGCGGACCGCAAGCGGATGCAACTCCCCTCTTGCAACTTCCCCGCCGCAGTGCTATACTATACAAGTTTAAAAACCGCAAATATTATGTCTGTTTACAGGCTGAGAGAAAGGCATGGTTATTATTTATGAAACAAACCAGAAAAGACGTAAGAAACATTGCTATTATCGCCCACGTTGACCACGGCAAGACTACATTGGTGGACGAACTGCTGAAACAAAGCGGCGTTTTCCGTGAAAATCAGGAAGTTGCGGAACGTGTTATGGACTCCAACGATATCGAACGGGAACGGGGGATTACCATTTTGTCCAAAAACACTGCCGTTATTTATAAAAATACCAAAATCAATATTATCGATACTCCGGGCCATGCCGATTTCGGCGGCGAGGTGGAGCGCGTCCTGAAAATGGTAAACGGCGTTATTCTCGTCGTGGACGCCTTTGAAGGCGCTATGCCGCAGACAAAATTCGTTCTGCGCAAGGCTTTGGAATTGCAGCTTCCCGTTATCGTATGCATCAATAAAATCGACCGCCCTGAGGCGCGGCCAAGGGAGGTTATCGATGAAGTGCTGGAACTGTTTATCGATCTGGATGCCAGTGAAGAGCAGTTGGACTGCCCCTTCATCTTCGCCTCCGCCAAAACGGGAATTGCTTCCCTGGATATGGATACCAGGGGGAAAGACATGACCCCCCTTTTTGAAACGATTCTGGACTATATTCCTGCCCCTGAAGGCGACCCGGAAGCCGGAACGCAGGTACTGATCAGCACGATCGATTATAACGAATATGTAGGCAGGATCGGAGTCGGAAAAGTGGACAACGGCTGCGTAAAGGTCAACCAGGAAGTGGCCATTGTCAACCACCACGAACCCGACAAAATGAAAAAAGTGAAAATCAGCAAACTTTATGAATTCGACGGTTTAAATAAGGTAGATGTGAAGGAGGCCGGCATCGGCTCTATCGTGGCTATCTCCGGCATCGCGGATATCCATATCGGCGACACACTCTGCTCCCCGGACAATCCGGTTCCGATTCCTTTCCAGAAGATCTCGGAGCCTACCATTGCCATGCATTTTATCGTCAATGACTCTCCTCTTGCCGGAAGGGAAGGCAAATATGTCACTAGCCGCCATCTCCGCGACCGGCTTTTCCGGGAATTGAACACCGACGTTTCCCTGCGGGTGGAGGAAACGGATACGACGGAATCTTTCAAAGTATCGGGCCGGGGAGAACTTCATTTGTCCGTATTGATCGAAAATATGAGGCGGGAAGGCTATGAATTCGCAGTGAGCAAGGCGGAAGTCCTTTATAAAACGGATGAAAACGGGAAAAAACTGGAACCGATGGAGCTTATTTACGTCGATGTCCCGGAAGAATTTTCCGGAACTGTCATTGAAAAACTGAGCCAGCGAAAAGGAGAACTGTTAAATATGGGAGCTGCTTCCGGCAACTATACCCGCCTGGAATTCTCCATCCCTTCCCGGGGATTGATCGGTTATCGGGGCGAATTCATGACGGATACTAAGGGCAACGGGATCATGAACAGTTCTTTTAACGGTTACGGCCCCTACAAAGGCGATATCCAATATCGGAAACAGGGTTCCCTGATCGCATTTGAAGCCGGTGAAGCGATCACTTACGGACTATACAACGCACAGGAAAGGGGAACTCTCTTTATCGGCCCCGGAGAAAAAGTTTATTCGGGCATGGTTGTAGGCCAGAACAGCCGCGGAGAGGACATTGAGTTAAACGTGTGCAAGAAAAAACAGCTCACCAATACCCGTTCCTCCAGCGCAGACGAAGCGCTGCGCCTGACGCCGCCCAAGGTTCTGAGTCTGGAACAGGCGCTGGAGTTCATCGATACCGACGAGCTGTTAGAAGTGACGCCCTCTTCCTTAAGAATCCGCAAGAAAATCTTGGATCCCACCATGAGGAAAAGAGCCTCCTTTCACCATTAATTTTCCGATTCGGGCATACCCTGGTAAATGCGGTATGCCGAATAAGCGGTAAGGGCAGTAATTGCGGCGATCATCATCTCTGTCACCACGAGGCTGCCCAGCACGTCTCTCTGATACAGAACCGCGAAGATGTCCAAAAACATATGGATAAAAATGGCCAAAGGATAGAAATACCATTTCGCAGAGTTGCGAGCCGCAGAAAATACGAATACGGACAGAGCTATATGAAAAATAATGGTAGCAATTCTTTCAATCCCTGCCAGCACAAAATAATACGATGGGGTAAGCAGCAAAGATTCCACCGCCGCTCTTACCACATCTTTTGTATTTTCGGGAACAAGCGCCACATAACCGTCCACGCCTCCCAGCGACCGGACCGTCAGAATCATGATCATGGAACTGGCCATGGAGACTCCTACTACCAGAATCGATTCGATCCCGCCATGGCCTATCCCATAGGTTATGGCGTTTTCTCTTTCTTTCTTATTCCGCAGTACGGTCTTAAATGCCAGAAAACGCCCTGTTTCTTCGAATACCCCTGCCGCCAGCGACCCATACAGCACAAAGGCCCACTGGTTCCCATTCACAAACTCGGAAAGCTCCGATGGCCTGATCAGAACAAAATAATGTAAAATCTGTTCCAGAAACAGGGAAAATATTACAAACACTGCAGCCCCCGCCCAGAAAGGCGACATTTTTATCCCGCGGTTTCTCTTCATCCATACGACCAGCAGCACGATCGGCAGTAACAGGGCAATCGCCAGCGCAATCCCCATATCCATAATTGTCACCCACAAACCATCCATCATAACCCCACACCCTCTCTATTCTGTCAGTTTCTTCCTTAATTATCATCCCTCATTTTTCATACATGCAATATCTCCGTGGCAATCGCAAAATAAATCACCAGAGACAGAGCGTCCACAATCGTCGTAATAAACGGACTCGCCATCACTGCCGGATCAAATCCCAGTCTTTTCGCCAGCACCGGCAAACTGCAGCCGATCATCTTCGCGATCGCCACAGCAGCGATCAGCGTAAGACATACTACCGCTGCCACGCCAAGCCCCACTCTGTCAAAGAGCATCAGCTTTGCAAAATAAGCCACGGAAAGCGTCGCTCCGCAAGCAAAAGCCACTCTCAGCTCTTTCCAGAGAATCTTCGGCACATCCGAATAACCGATCTCATTCAGGGAAAGCCCCCTGATAATCGTAACGCTCGCCTGTCCTCCCGCATTACCGCCCGTATCCATCAGCATCGGGATAAAAGCTGTCAATATAGGGAAAACACTGAGCGCATCCTCAAAAGAGGTAATAATGCTTCCCGTAAATGTGGCGGAGATCATCAAAAGAAGCAGCCAGGGAATTCTTTTTTTCCATGTTTCCAAAACTCCCGTCTTCATATATGGCTTATCGCTCGGCACGATAGCCGCCATTTTTTCTATATCTTCCGTAGCTTCTTCCTGAAGGATGTCCACCACATCGTCCACCGTAATGATGCCTACCAGCCTCCCCTCATTGTCCGCCACGGGCATAGAGGTAAAGTCATACTTCTGAAACTGCCTGGCAACCTCTTCCTGATCCATCATCGTATTCAGATATACCACATTTTCATGCATAATATCCCCGATCACGGCATCCGACGGGCTGATCAGCAGATAGCGCAGCGCTACCGTTCCTACGAGAGTCCTTTTGGAATCCAGCACGTAGCAGATATTGATCGTCTCGCTGTCCACCCCTACCTTTCTGATTCTCTGTATGGCATCTTCTACCGTCATATTTTCCTTTAAATCCACATATTCCACCGTCATAATACTTCCGGCAGAATCTTCCGGATACCTGAGAAGATGATTGATATCCCTTCTGGTATCCGCCCTGGCGCTGGCGAGCAGCTTTTTTACAATATTGGCCGGCATCTCCTCCAGCAAATCCGTCGCATCGTCCGCCATCAGGTTATCGATAATATTGGCGGCCTCCCTTTCGGAAAGGGAAACGATAATAAATTGCTGGCTGTCCACCTCGAGATAGGAAAATACATCCGCAGCCATACTCTTTGGCAGGATACGGAATATTTTCAGAAGCTCCTCTTCCTCCAGTTCCTCCATGACCGCTGCGGTATCCGCAATATTCATATCGGCGATCCTCTGGCGGAGCCTTGTATACTGCTTGGTCTCCAGCAATTCCCTAATTACATCCAGTTCTTTGATCTCATCCATAGCAATGTTCCTCCATATGTGATTTTTATGCTCCGCCGGGGGAGAGGTATATCCGGGTTGGACGTACTGACTTTCTTTTTCATAAAAACCACCTCCTTTCGCAACACCGCATGAAATATTCCTGTTCTTTTTGATTATATATGTATTCCGCTATTTTGCAAAATACTTTTTTCCCAGCTCTTCTATCTTTATCCGTCCTGCCGTGGCCTCCGTCAGTTCCTTGCAAAGCCCCTGGCAGTCCTCATACGGAACGGTCAGCTTCATGGAAACCATATCCGTATATTCCGGTTCTTTGATTTCCAGCCCGCGCTGTCCCAGGATATACTGGATCTTGCCGATTCCGTTATAATCCGTCACAAGCCGCAGCTCGGTTCCATAGCACATGGTCACCACCGGACATGCATCCAGCCCTGCATGCATAGCCTGAGTATAAGCCCTCACCAAGCCGCCCGTCCCCAGAAGCACCCCGCCAAAATACCGGGTCACAACGGCTGCCGCATTTCTTACCCCCGTACCAAGCAATACCTCCAGCATCGGCTTTCCGGCTGTCCCGGCAGGTTCCCCGTCATCGCTGCATCTGGTAATCTGCGCCCTTTCCCCGAGAACAAAAGCGGAACAGTTATGCCTCGCATCCCAATATTTCTTCTTCACCGATTCGATAAACGCCGCAGCCTCCTCCTCCGACTCCACAGGAGCCAGCGTAGCGATAAAGCGGGATTTTTTTTCCGTGATCTCTCCGCTTCCGCCCCTTTGCAGCATTTTATAAGGTAAAAATACCAGTTCCTTTTCCATCCGAATTTCTCCCGTGCCGCCCTTTGTCTTACTTCTGAACACCCTTTCTATTTTAGCACAAGCGGGAATAAAAGTGTATCTTATTGTGAACAATTCTTAATATAAAGTGAGAATTTTATGAAAAAACTTTATTTCGCGCCTATACTTTGCTATAATTGAAATGCTAAGTTGTGCTTAATCTTTGAAAATACTGAAATTTTATGCACACTTCAAGGAGGAACTTTCATGAACTACGGAAAAAAGGGTGTCCATAAAAAACAAAAGGCACTCCATTCTACATCTGCGAAGTGGGGAAGAAAACTTGTACTTACGTTATTTAATGTTGCTCTTATCGCCATCGTGGCTTCGGGTATCCTTGTCGCGAGCGCCGGCTTCGGCCTGTTTCGGGGTATTATTGAAACCGCGCCGGAAATCGGCAACATCAACGTACAGCCTACCGGTTTTTCCACCTTCGTATATGATATCGACGGCAACCAGACGGCCAAACTGATTGCTGAGAATTCCAACCGTATCCCTGTCACCATGGACATGATACCGGAAGATCTGGCCCACGCTTTCGTCGCGATCGAAGACGAACGTTTTTATGAGCATAACGGCATCGACATCAAAGGAATTATTCGTGCCGGAGTCAAAGGCCTTACCACAAGGCATTTTTCGGAAGGAGCGAGTACCATTACGCAGCAGTTGTTGAAAAACAACGTTTTTACGGACTGGACCAAAGAAGAACGCGGTCTGAACATGGACAAAATCGAACGTAAGATCCAGGAGCAGTATCTGGCACTGGAGCTGGAGAAAACGACTTCCAAAGACGATATTCTTCTGAACTACATGAACTCTATCAATCTCGGGCAGAATACCTTGGGCGTCCAGGCGGCATCCCAGCGTTATTTTAACAAATCGGTCAGCGAACTCAACCTTTCCGAATGCGCAGTTATCGCCAGCATCACCCAGAATCCTTCCCGCTATAATCCTATCTCCCATCCGGAAGATAATGCGGAAAGACGGGCGAAGGTACTCAAAAATATGCTGGATCAGGAGTATATTACCCAGGCGGAATACGACATCGCCATGGCAGACGATGTTTATTCCCGTATCCAGACGACCAATGAAGAGGTCGAGGAAACTTCCATCAATACATACTTTGTGGATGCCCTGACCGACGACGTATTGGACGATCTGGTAGCTGCCGGATATAATGAGACACAGGCTTATACGCTGCTTT
Source organism: Lachnospiraceae bacterium 28-4 (assembly GCA_000403275.2). GTDB lineage: Bacteria > Bacillota > Clostridia > Lachnospirales > Lachnospiraceae > Kineothrix. Next base: position 518,726 of record KE159598.1, on the reverse strand, counting down.
ATACGGGCGGCCTGAAAATTTACTCCACGCAGGATCCTAAAATCCAGGCAATCTGCGACGAAGTTTTCAGCAACGAGGAAAATTATCCCGCCAATGTAAAATGGTATTTGAATTATGAACTTACCATCCAAAAGCAAAACGGCGAAATGGAAAACCACAGTACGGAAATGTACCGCAGCTATTATAAAGAACAGGACCGCAATTTTAACCTGATTTATAATTCCAAGGAAGAAGCCAACGAAGCCATTGAAGCATATAAGGCGGCGATGCTCGGCCCGGGCGATAAGGTAGCCGGAGAAAATATCCACCTGACGCCCCAGCCCCAGGTCTCTCTCGTGGTGGAAGACCACAGCACCGGAGCGGTAGTCGCCATGGTAGGCGGCCGTGGTGCAAAAGAGGGCAGCCGTACCCTAAACCGTGCCACGGATACGGTAAGGCAGCCCGGTTCTACCTTCAAGGTAGTATCCACCTATGCTCCCGCTCTGGATAATGCCGGACTTACTCTTGCTACGGTGCAGAACGACGCGCCTTTCCATTATGCCAGCGGAACCCCGGTTCGAAACTGGTATGGGGAATCTTACCGGGGACTTTGTTCTTTGCGCCTGGGTATTCAGGACTCGCTGAACATCGTAGCGGTAAAAACATTGACGCAGATTACTCCCAGACTTGGCTTCGACTATTTACAGAATTTCGGCTTTACCACTTTGGTCGAATCCAAAGAAATTAACGGGCAGATATTCAGCGATATCCAGCAGTCACTGGCTCTTGGAGGCATCACTGATGGCGTCACAAACGAGGAACTGAACGCATCCTATGCCACGATTGCCAACCATGGCACTTATATCAAACCAAAGCTGTATAACACGGTCGTGGATCACGACGGCAATATCATTCTGGATAATACGCAGTCGGAAGCCAAACAAGTCATCAAAGAAACAACTGCTTTTCTCCTGACCGATGCCATGGTGGACGTGGTAACAAAGGGAACCGGCGGATCCGTCAACTTCGGCGGTATGGCTATTGCCGGAAAAACCGGTACTACTTCCGATTATAACGACGTATGGTTTGCAGGTTTTACCCCTTACTATACGGCTACCACCTGGACTGGTTTTGATAATAACGAAAAATTAGCCAAGGGAGAAGAACGGAAGCTTGCCCAGAAACTATGGCGCGCCGTCATGTCGCAGATCCATGCGGAACTGCCCAACGAACCGTTTTCCGTCCCGCCTGGCATCGTAACGGCTACCGTATGCTCCAAATCAGGCAAACTGCCGATACCCGGCTTATGCGATACGCAGGGCACTCTTAAAACGGAATATTTTGCCGATGGCACTGTGCCGTCAGAAAGCTGCGATGTCCATTACCAGGGAGCGATCTGCCAGTATAACGGCATGCCGGCGTGCGAACTCTGTCCGTTTAAAATAGAAGGCGTACTGGAACTCACTCCGATTGAAGATGTATCGCTACAAAGCGGCTCCTCCGTTACCACGCAGATTACGAATCCTGACGGCAGCGTATCCTCGGTAACGCAGCCCGCAAACCAGACGAATTCCTGTCCTCACAACGCTGAGTTCTTCGCCGTACCGGGATGGGAAGCCATCCAGGAGCAACAGCGCAATGAAATTATCCAGCGCGATATTCTGGCCCAGCAGCAAGCGGCTGCCCTGGCAGCACAACAGACGGCAGAAGCACAACAACAGCAACAACCGCCTCCGGAAAACGGTGTTGCGGCGCAATAAAAACAGGCTGCATGAAACATCCCCTTAGGGATATTCACGATTTTATGAAAATCCCCGGCAGGAATCACACTGCGATTCCCTGCCGGGGATTTTCTTTGTCCTGCGAGATTCCTTACAATAAACCGAACAGTTTTTTTGTAAGAAATGCGAACTCTCGTGTGTGATGATATGAAACCCAAAAAACAAGATTCGGAGCCACCACGCAAATTATCGCTTTCCAAATGAGGCCTGCCATGCCGCCGCCTGTGAAACCGCACAAAATCCACGTCAGCACTCCGGCAGAGACAGTGATTATCAGATGGATCAAATAATTTGCAAAATATTTTCTTGCCGGCATATGCAGCCCCCGACTATACAGAACCAATGGTTCGCACCAAAATGGAAACGCAAATGTACTGATCAGCGTTCCCGCCATAATCCCCTCCACGCCCCAGCGCATGGCCAGTGGTACAGAGACCGCCAAATTGAACACCGCCTCCACAATCGACTTGTAGCGGTCATCCCAAAAGAGACCCAGGACGCCCTTGGTATTATTCACCGGTATACGCATACTGCTGACATAAAAATTCAACACAATTAACAGCACCGCCGGTTTTGATAACAAATAGCCCTTCCCCAGCCAAAAGTCGATAAAGGGGTCATAAAGGCAAAGCAAACAAATACTCATCCATCCGAATAGCCATGCAGAAAAAAAAGATAGGCGGCAGAAAGCTTCCCGCTTACTATCCTCTGTCCCCGTGGCAGTCAAATTTCCCAGAACAGGCGTAATGGCATCAAACAGCGCATTGACTATCATGTTAAGGAATCCTCGTATCATCATGTAGTTGGAATATAATCCAGCCGCCGCCACGCCCACAAATTTTGAAATCAGCAAATTATCCGTGTTGAAAACTGCTATAGCTCCTACGCGGTGCAGGAGCATCGCCCGCACGTTGCGATGAATCTCCTCCATAATCTCCCTGGGCAGCGGGCGGACATCCTTTTCCCTCAGATAAGGATAGCATCGGTCTGCTTGCATGGAAACAGAGACATTCTGCACAACTGTGGCGACAATCGAAAGATACATATAATACAAATAATTTCTGGATAGAAACAGGACAGCAATCTGCGCCGCGGTGGCCGCCAGCGACACGGCCGCGCGAATAGAAGTTTCTATATATTTCTTTTGATGCACAAACAGCAGCGTAGACTTATAAGCAAAAAAGTAGGAAATACTTGCGTTTACCAGATTCAATATATAAATCAAAGCGATATTAGGAATATTCTTCGGCATTTCTTTGACAAAGAAACTTAGAAATGGGGTCAGAGACAGTCCAAGCGCAAAAACTACCAGTCCGACGGCCTGATAAACCCGCCGATACAGCCGAACCAAAGACTTTATCATCTCCGTATTCCCCTCCGCCACCGGATGGTAGAAGCTATAGGTAATAGATACGCTGAATCCTAGCTCAGCCAGGGAGAGTACGGATAAGATATCAGCAAAAAGCCCATTAAGTCCCACATACTCCCGCCCCAACAAAATGACAAATGCCCGGCGGGACAAAAACTTCAACGCTGCCAGCAGCAGTTCTCCAACTATGGCAAATTTTAAATTTCTTTTAATGTGAGCCGCTTTGTCCATTCTCTCCTGTTACTCCACTCTGTTTCTTCTTCATATGCTTTATTAGCCGGTAAATGGCGGCCAACGCCTTAAAAATCGGTATTCCGCCCCAGAGAGCCAGCTCAGCTGCAGCGCTTTTTCCATCCGGGCAGAGAGCCAACGCCCTCCAGCTGAAATGGCAGCGCACAACATCCCGAAAACGCTCCAAATAATTCCGGGTATTCTTGTCCGCATCTGCCGACACAGTCTGCATGGCCAGCCTGGCGGCGGTATCCAGCGCTGTCTGCCGGAAACAAGTCTCTGCCTCTGGAAAATTGGCAGAAGCATCTTTGCAGATCCAATCAAGAACTGAAAATACTATGCACCGCTTCTCCGTCACACCATGATTAACAAGGCTGTTCTCCCGGTAGACATAATGACGATTAGCGAAATTTGGTACTGTGGTAGAATCTTGCTCTAAGAAAGTGGCGGCTTCCTCTGTGTGGGCTTCCGTCAATACCTTTAGTGCCGCAAGCGGGGATTTTGCCAAAGCTGCGGCGATATTTCTCCCCCTACTACCTACAACACCACGCAAAGCAAAAATGACGGTGATTTACGGAAATTCCTTTCTATCTTCTTTGCACGGCATAATACTGACGATTTTTCAAAATGCCAAAAATGGACGCAAAAAAACAGGAAACCTTTTCTTGATTTCCTGTCTTGGTGTGCCGTTCTATGTAGCGGCGGTTATTCAGTTTTGATATATGGCTGTTCATCAAAGCGGAACTTGAACAGGGAAGCGACAAGCCGCTGTTTTATGCTGTCCTCGGTATCCCTGTCGATATGTCCGTTTTCAATGGCAGCTATCCGGATGCGCTTGCTGTAATGCCGCAAAACCTCGTCCACGGCTTCCGGCTCTCCGCTGGTCGCCCGGACAATCGTTTCATAGGGCAAAAGATTCGGATTTCCCATGCGAAAGCACCTCCATTTTCCTTTGCAGGAGTTTTAACGTCCTGCGGATTATATACCCGGTCGTACTCCGGCAGCGTCCATACATTTTCCCGATTTCCTGTTGTGTATAATCCCCGAAAAAGTAAAGGAATATGATTTCCCGGTTTCTCTCCGGCAAGGATAACAGGGCGGCGGCAAGCTCCCCATTGGTGAGGATAACGGTCTGACCGCATATCGTTATAGGGTATTCTTCATAAGGTGCTTCAAAATATTCGTCTGTTGTGCCTAAAGGGTAAAACTTTTCTTCTGTGAGGTATTCAAGGGATATTTCTTTCTGCCGCCGTCTGCTCCTGTCACGCCATGCGTTGAGTGCTGCATAGCGTATGACGGTCTTGCAAAAGCCGTTGAAGGTATACATGATGTGTTCCTTGTATGCTTCTGTGCAAGGCATAGGTGATTTCCCCCTTTCTCCCACATGGGCGTTTTATGGTTGACAGTTACATTTAATAATTCAGAGAAATAACAGCACGTAGTCTGTCATATCTTGAATATTGCAAAAAATATTTTGTATAAGCCTATAACCAAAAGCAAACTTGCATTTAACAGCAATACAATGAACAAGTCTTTTACAAAATACCATACTACCCATAATGGAATACCTACCATATAGGGCAAACAGAGTAACAGTAGTGGCAATATGCCATGCCTTGTAATGTCAAAGAGTATCAGTCTTGTTGTCTGTTTCTTTTTCTTCCATTTTCTTATTGTTGCTATCGGATATACTGCCACTGCAACCAACGCTAAATATGCTCCATTCAGCAACAGGTGTCTTACAATATACGGGCTGCCAGATATATCATATTGTTCTCTGCCCAAAAGAGCAAATATCACATTTTGGGAGATAATATCTGCCAGTTGATTCGTGACAAGATAATCGTTCATATTGATAAGGAAAATGATTCCTAATCCGCTTTCCGGCAATAGATACACATTAGACATATAATTCTCAACCAGCCCTGAATGCCCCAATACAGGCTCTGTATATTCTTCTGTCAAAGTCCACCCCATTCCGTAATAATAGGGAGTGTTATCATCTACATATACATTGTCATAAAGCATAGTATTTAAACTATTCTGATTGACTATTCCCATTCCTCCATTTAGATACATTTGCAGATATTTTGCCATATCTGATACACTGGAACTTAAATAACCTGCCGGAACGGTAGACCATGAATGTTTATCGGGATAGTCCGGCTCTCCCGCAATCGGAAGTCCAAAATAATTTCGATATCCTGTTATCAATCCGTTTTCTTTGCTTTGTACAAGTGTTGCTGCCGTATGATTCATACTTAGTGGAGAAAAAATGTTTTTATCCATATACTCTGAATAGCTAATTCCGCTGACTGTTTCTATGATTTCTCCTAACAATCCATAATTGATATTTGCATATTGATGTTGTCCGTAACTTTCTGTTATTTTTGCATTTCCAAAACGCTGATATGTCCCTAAACCGCTTGTCTGATTCAAAAGCTGTCTTACAGTAATTTTATCTCCGTCGGACACATTTATAAAATAATCAGATGTATCAATATAATCAGATATTGTCGTGTCTAAATCTACTTTTTCTTCTTCCACAAGCTGCATAACAGCTAATGCTGTAAATGATTTGCTCAATGAGCCTATAATAAAAGGCGTATCTAAATTATCGCAATTTCCATAAGCTTCAGAAAACAGAACCTCTTTAGAGTCTACAATGGCTATCGCCATTCCGGGAATATGTAATTCCTTTATTTCTTTTTTTATCTGGCTGTCAATATCGCTATAATTGCTACTTTTTTCATATGCCAAAACAGGCTTATCCCATATAGCAATAACACAAATTAGTGACAGTATTACACAAATGATTTGCCTGATTTTTCGATTCATAAAACCTTTTCCCTTGTTTTTTTCTGATATACCATGCGCTATCATTTCCCCTCTAATTTTTTTGCTCCCTCAATTAAAATGTCTATTGATAATTCAAAACTATCTTTTATCAACTGTGTATTACCAAAGGCGTTATGATTTTCAAGTAATGCAAAGCCCTCTAAAAAACTTCTAAACATTCTGACTAAATGAATGCAATTATCTTGTGAAATATTTAGTGACTTAGTTATTTTGAAAAAAATTGAAAACATTTTTGAAGTCACTTCATTCATCTGTTCATTCTCAAATTGATTGTACCAAAGCATTGTGCTAAAAACTCCTTGATTCTCTATTGCATATTCATGAAAAGCGTAGCACATAGCTCTAATCGCATCATATCCAGAAAATCCTATTACAGATTGAATAATTTTGTCTTCTAATTCTTTCCAACCATATAGCATAAGCTGCTGTTTTAGGTCGTCAAGCCCATCTATATGGTTATAAAGCGATGGCGACTTAACGCCTAATTGCGATGCAAGCGTTTTTAAAGATAGGTTTTCTATGCCTATCGTATTTGCTATATATGCAGCTTCTTTGATAACCGATTCTTTATCAATTTTTATTTTCGGCAAAATAAATCTCCTCCTTTTTTCTTAATCTAGTTTGTATTTTAACAAATTCAATTAGTTATGTCAAGATATTAAGAATTGACAAGGGCTTCCGTAGTAGTCGGCATTGTGGGAAAATCTAAACTTTTGGATTTTTCCACAAATCCAAACTTAGAAGAAATCCAAACTTTCCTCTGTAAATCCTTTATTCAAGGCATTTTCTGATATAAAAGTTTGGATTTTGTTTTGTACTTCTCTTGTCAGAAATGAGAATAAATTGATTGAAACAGAGCTAAATAGCAATGTTTTACGCATTTTGTCATAATTGGAGTATTGTACTTTGTGAAACGAAATCCAAACTTTTTCCGGCAAAAATCCCCAATTATCAAGCTGTTTTTAGAAAAGTTTGGATTTGTGGGAATGTGTATAACTGGCTATCTCATGGAATTGTGGGTAACTCTGTTTGCAGGACGTGGGAAAGCTGCACTTTAGCTTTTCCATGTGCTGTGAATAGAGTTATCCATGATTCCATAGCCAGTTATGCACATTTCCACAATGCTTGTCTTTTGGTCTTTGGTTTCTTTGGTTCGGAATAGTGTGGTGCTGGCGGTCTATCTCTTGTTTTCGGTTGCTTGCTTCTTTACCGTACATGAGCATTCATACATAGAATACAGCAATCGGACAGGAAGACTACCGTCTATGTAGGAAGAAAAACTGTCTATTTCAAACTCTTGCCCCAGAATCCTGCTCTTCCGAATGCCCCGGATGACCTCGGCCATTCCTCCCCGGGAACGGGTCTCACTGGGGCCGATCTCTAAAATCTTCATAGAATCCTCCTAATTTACAGCGAACGGATATAGCCGTCCAAAGACGTAAGAAGAGCCTCCGTATTGGACTGGAACTGAGCAAAACTATGTCCGTCGAGACCCAGAAGCATATCGGGCAGCTGCTCCACATCCATGCAAACGCGAATCAAATTCATCTCATGAAACCGTACTGCCAGCTCCATCTGATGGTCGTCTACATGCTCCTCATACCGAGCCAGGCGCGGAACAACAATAACTTTCTTTCCCCGTTTCACAGCATCCACCATGGTACCCGCGCCTCCATGGGCGATAAGGATATTGTAGGTTTCCATCATCCTTTCAAAGTGTTCCCGGTCACAGAATGCCTGATGGGGGCAGACTGGAATATATTCACTGGTTCCCGTTTGGATAAAGACATCTTCTTTTATAAAACCACTTCGAATCATTTGATCTATTTTTCCGATCAAACGGTTAAAGGGAAACTTCTGAGACCCAACTGTTACAAATATCATACTAACCTCCATGATTCCGCTTCGCGGAATCACACAATCCCCCGGAGCTGAAGTTCCGGTGTGAAGTATTAGAAGTTCTTGGCGAAGCACCCACTGGTGCGAGCCTTAGAACTTCTCTTCACACTAATAAATGCCGCCTACATGTATAGCCTTTGGATAAAACTCCAGCAGTTCCTGCCACTGGACATAGAAACGATCCGCAAAATGATAAAGGAGTTTTCCCGTCAGTGTGGGGGTTTTCACCTTTGCATAAGACTCAATAAACACCAATTTTTTCCCGAACATCTTGCATAACAGACAAAGGGGGATTGTTGCCAGCACGCCGGTGCAGACCACCACGTCCGGCCGTTCCACCAAGCAGATTGCCAAAGAATAAAAAGTGTTTATAATCAGCTTTGGTATACAGAGCCATTCTCGTCGGTTCACTTGTAAAAGGCAGTGGCACCGCATACCTTTCAGAGCAGCTCTATAGGCTGTCTTCTCTGTAACCAGAAAGCTGTCATATTGATCCATCAAAGGGTCCAGCATCATCAATTCCAATAAATGCCCCCCGGAGGATGCAGCAAAGCAGACCCGCAATTTTCTCTTTTTCAAGCCGACTCACCTCTCAATATTTGCAGCCTCCCTGCCAGATCCGCTTTCCTTTTCTCCGCCCCACTGAATACACTGCCTTTCCAGAGCAGCTTTTGCTTGAGCATCAAACTGGCAGACCATAGGAATCAGGGTACAGGCAATGATGGTATAAGGATAATAGATTGTATTGTCTGTAGCATAAAGGACGAAGCAATAAGTGCAAATTCCCAGAAAAAGGCAGCCTGCATCCTTTCCTGCTTGACGGAACCAGTAATTCAGCCTTGCAGGCAGCCAGCTCCAGAGCCAGATCCAATACCCAAAAAAACCGATATTCAGGTACATACGGAGAAAATCGTTGTGGATCTGAGTCTGTGTACGCAAAGGAATTGTCTGCATTGTCCCGGAAAGCCACTCCACCATACGCTCAAACCCTGTCCCCCTCCCTATGTAAGTAAAACTGATTTCGTAGTAGGGCTCCACATTTGCAAATAGCAGCGCCCTGCCTTTTGTATCCAGCCCTAACCGCATCTCCAGGAATTCAAACAAGCCGTACCGAATTCCCGCGATGTAAAGAAAGCTAACCGCCATCATAGCCACAGCTACGCACAACGCTGTCTGCCTTGCAGCTTTCTCCGGCATCCGCCGCAACAGCAATGCTGACAAAAGCCCTGACGCCAAGGCCGGGAAAGCAATCCTCTTCAAGCCAACCAGCCAGAAGCAGGATACAAGAACCAGCCAGAGAAGAGGATGCGGGGACTTTTTCCAGTGCAGCATGAGATAAAGCAGGAAAGGCCCAAAAGCAAAGGTCAAGTCATGAGTCTCCAGCCGCATCATCAGCGGACCAGTCTCTTTGCTGAAAGTGGCCAGAAGGATATAAAGTTCCTGTAGGAATTCCGAGAATCCGCCTGTATAAACCACAACCAGTATACTTATGAAATTTGCAGCGCACATAGCCCCCAAACAATACCAAATTCCCTTTTCGCCAAAAAGATACAAAGTAGCAGCTGCTACAAGCACTGACAGCATCTGTGGAAAAATCATGGATACGCCATTCATGACGGCAGCTCCCCCGGCCTTTGTGCTTACCCAAATTACAGCCGAAAAAACCAGCGGAATTAGATAAGGCAGCACCTGGACTGCTGTATGGCGGATCAATACCATTAGGCGGTCCAGCCGCACTGTTACAATAAAGTTCAGCAATGCCAGAAACAAAATTGCCAATGCACAGGGATTTTTAAGGCTCAACTCCATGCCAGCCACCAAAAAATATGTATCCTGAAGAAAAAACATTGCCGTTGCCAATACCATATAAATCATTGAGACCAAAGACCTACTCCCTGTTCTTCTGACATTCCGCCTCGTCAGACTACTGTGGTTTCCGGCTTTTTAGGGTCGTTTTCGGTTCCGACCCTCTTCATGGTAATCGACAGCAATTCACGGATATAGAAGCATTGCTCCTCCGCTGCATAAGCATACCCATGTTTTAGATCAATATGGTAGCCCCGCTCCCTGGATCTCTCTTCCAGAACAATGCCCACCTGAAACAGAGCGGCGATCACCTGTTCCTTGTCCATAGACTCCGCAAAAATCAAATACTGCCCTGCACCATTATTACCTACAAATACCTTGTTGGAGGGAGCAAACACTGACGTAATAATCTCCACAAAATCCTTTATCATCCGATCGCCGGCCTCCCGGCCCAGACGGGCATTTTCTTTCTGCAAATTGGCAAGCTTAAATACAACGCAGACGAAATTGCCCATAATCGGACGGTGTTCCCGCTGTGCAATGAACTGGTCGCATTTAGCCCGGTTAGGCAAATCGTCCACCTTGTTAGTAAAAGCATAATACTCAATAAAGTCCTCGATCCTGCCGAATAATGCCGCACCGGCACAGCCCAGCGCTCCGAAGATCACCACTATCAGCACTGTAAAAATCAGGACGGGGAAACGCTCTGTCACCCGTACGCTGGATAGCATCATAATATTCTGCGCACCCAGATACTCATTGTACTCATCATTTGTTTCGTAATAGATCGACTGGAGAGCGTTAATTTTCTCTGCCAGACAAGCAATCTCCGCCTGAATGCTTTGCTGGCCGGCCTCCGAAGATACGGCCGGGGCTTTGGTAAACACATCGATGATATAATTGTTGTAATCATTGTCAATCAGGTTATGTTCATAAAGGGTTCTATCCTCGATATACGCCATCAGCAACTGGTCATACTCCGCAGTCCGATCCACCGGTATCCAGTTTCCGTCTTCGTCGCTATTCCCATCATCGTAGACATCCGGCAAGACGTTATTCTGAAGCGGATTTCCCGGGCTCTCTCCATCAGCATTGATAACAGGAACACTGAAATCCCCCATGGCGTCCTCATAGGCTCCGATAATGCCTCGGATTTTTTCAATCTCAAAGGCTACGGCGCTATTGGATATAGACAAGTCGTTGTTCCGATTCCGATATTTCTCCAGAAGCAGATCCCGATCCTTAGTGACCTGCCCTACCAGGATCTCAGAGAACAATTGGCGCACTTCTACGTCCTGAATAAATTCAAATTCGTCCTTCAAGTCCTGAAAACTATAACCCGTCCGACTGGAACGAAATTCACCATTCCACTCCACCTTGTCCGAAAGATGTTCTGTAATACTGGTCAGGGTATCATCCATGACCTCGGCCATCTCCAGATAGTCGTAACCCTTGGTGGTAATATCACTGACCGGATTGGCCGCCAGCGAAGTATTGACATGGGTTTTTCCCTAATAACTGGCGTATTCCTGAAGAATCTGGTTCAAAACTTTTCGGGGGTATTCCTTGCCATTACTGACGCCGCAGTTGAAAGACACCACATACTGGGTAGGATTGATTTCATAATCTTTTTCTCCGTTGTCCAGCTTGGACTGCTGCACCAGCAGATCCTCCTCCGTAATAACAGGCTCTACATGGATGTTCATGCGGATACTGTCTATCGTTGCCTCTGTATCGTCCACATCCAATTTTTTCAGAGCCTGAGCCACCAGATTTGTAGCATATATTTCAGTGGTATCAATTTTCTTTCCATCAGGGGAATAGCCCTCTTCCGCCCGGGAACCGGTATACTCAATGACTGTGATCGCGGTGTACTGCTGAATATGGAACTGGGCGACTATATAAAACAGGATGCCTGTCAGCACTGACAGCCCGGCAATTACAGCGCGATATTTTTTGAGATATCGAAAAACATCCAGTTCTTTCATGCCCCATTCTCCTTCCGACTTTTATTCTTGTATTTTTCTCTCCATTTTTTCCGCCCTTTCCATTCTCTCCATCCCTTCCATCCGACAGCCCCGCCGCCCTTGTACTCTCGATAAAAAGGCTCCAGAATGGCCTTGCCGCTCCATGCGGCGACAAACAGTCCTGTGATCAGCAAGGCGGAAATAGCCCGGCTCAACGCAGGAGATTCTGTGAAACCTACCTGAATATAACCGTCCCTCTTTTCCTTAACATAAGCTCCACAAAGTTCCCGGCTCTGAACGGCCAGATTGATCAGTTCAGCCTTCAGTTCCTCAATCCGCTGGTCTGCCTGGTCGTAAATAGATGAAAACACGTAAGATCTGCCCACCTGCCGGGAAGCGTATGTGTTATGTTCCATTTCCTCTACCAGTTCTGCAGCAGATTCCAGATATTCTTTTGCCTCGTCCGCAAAATAGTCTACGCCTACCTTAGTTTTAGACATATAGAATTCCTTGTCCACATCGTAAGTGGGAATCAAAACAAAGCGGGTCATATAGGCATTGTACATATTGATTGCCTCAATCCGCACATCATGCGCCGCCATGTCTTTTCTTTGGGAGGTGTCCAATCGATAGTTGACATACTGCATCCGGGATTGATATGTATTCCTGCTCCTGGCCAATCCGTTTTCCAAAATAAAGGCTTCGTAGCGTTCCAGTTCAATATCAATAAAATTGCTGATTTTCTGGGACAGGGAAGCAAAAGTTTCCTCATTTCCCTCTGCCCGGAAACTGCTGCTCTCACTGCTATAGCCAGGGAGATAGTTGCGCAGTTTATTCGCCTGCATCTCCAGATAATCCTTCACGTCCAAATACTCCATCTCTTCCAGTCCGTCAAAAGAAAGATCCAATACGCTATCGTTTTCCGCATAATTGAGTACAAAATTCCCCCAGTACACATCGGCCAGGAGGTTCAGCACCGTCTTTGGCTCTGTACCGTAAACGGACACCCATTCAGCGCAGCGGACACGATATTCCGTGGAAATTTTCAGGTCGGACTCCTGAGTCACATCCAGCTTCTCCGCATCCAGCGAGGTCGAGATACTCAGGCATTTGGATAACTGCTCCACACTGAGGTTCAGCTGCCCCCGCTGGATTACCTTTTCCAGAATATCATCGGAGAGGATGTCAGACTCATTAAACCGGGTGACGTTGGGGTTCTGCCCCCGGGCTGCCTCCTCATAATTAAATACCATCAGCATACCGGGCGCCCAGAAATCTACAGCTATCTGCGCCCAGAAACTAACTGCCAAAATCAACGCCCCCATCGCCGCCAGTCTCCGCCGTTTCCCTGCCGTACGGCCCAGCATACCGCGCAGACCCCAAAATGGGATTTTGGATTTTATTAAGAAGAAACGCCGGATCAGCTCTGCATATAAGACGACAAGGCACAAAATCAGTGCCGGAACAATCATGCTTACCAGAATCATATTGCTGCCACTCCTTTTTATTGTGTTTCTTGACGGCCGTTGATATCAATGACCGCCAATTCAGGGCGATTATTGATGCGGGGCAGTCCATTATGTCCCCCCATACCCCGCGATACAAAGATTGTACCATTAGCGAGTTTGTACATTCCCGCGTTGTACTTCGGAAAAAGACCTGTATCCCCGTGATAAATCCCGCCCACCACTGGGAACCGGAACTGTCCGCCATGATAGTGTCCGCAGATGCCCAAATCAATATTTCCATCTGCCAGATACTCGTAATAAAGACTGGGGTAGTGGGCAATCAGCAATTTAAAAGCACTGCTATTTTCGTATTCTTCAAAAAACTCAGCGCCATACTCCTCATAGTCTTCTGTGGAAGTGGTCAGCCCGCCAATTAGGAGCGGAGTTCTATGTATGTCTGCTTCCTCCGCACGATTTACCAGAACATGGACGCCTCGCTCCAGAAGCAAGCTTTCAATGGGACTTCCTTTTTCATACATGAGATTGCTCTCGTGGTTGCCCGGACTATAATAAACAGTAGCAATCTCAACCAGGCCGCTGCACAAAGTCAGAACAACATCTAAATTCTCCTCATCCGCGTTTACCATATCGCCGGCCACAGCAATCAGATCGGGGTTCAGCGCCGCAATCCGTTCCAACAAGTCCGCATTGTCCGGACCGAATTCTCTATTATGCAGATCTGACAAAACTACAACCCGGATATTTTCTCCAGCTGCCACTTTAGGGGAATACAAATGGTAGAATGTTGTTTCCAGTTCCTCTGAAAACATATAATGCCCGGCAGCTGCCAATACAACAGCTGCCAGAAAACCATATAGTAAGAGCCGTCCACGCCGTTTCGGTCCGGCCGCCTTGCTTCTATCTATCTTGCTTATATTTTTGTACATATGCCAATCTCCTGATAATTCATAAGAGCCAATCCATAATGGCTTGCAAAGTGTAGGTTGCAAGCCGTTTTCCTTATTGCAAAATTTAAGGTTATATGTTAGAATTTCTGTAAAAAATAATAAAGAGCAAGACATGCTATCCTTAAAAATAACATTATCTTGCCCAAAATTAAGGCTTTTTTATGCGGATTGTAACCCACACTTTGTAATCCCAATTTATTCTCTGCACCACCGCTGGAAGGTTCCGTGAGCCACCCCCAGTTCTCTTGCAGCTGCTCTTCCGCTGATTTCTCCCCTGCGCCATGCGGCCATGACAGATTCATAGTTCTCCCCCCGCTCTTTGAACTTCCGCCCCAAATGTATACCCTTGGCCTTGGCCGCGGCAATTCCTTCGGTCTGCCGCTGGCGGTTAAATTCCCGCTCTGTCTGAGCCACATAAGACAATAACTGGAGTAAAATATCGGCAATCAGCGCCCCTGTAAGATCCCTCCCCTGGCGGGTATCCAGCAGCGGCATGTCCAGCACCACAATATCAACCTGTTTTTCCCGGGTCAGTAAACGCCATTGCTCCAAAATTTCTTCATAATCCCGCCCCAGCCGGTCGATACTTTTAATGACAAGAGTATCCCCTGTTTTTAATTTTTGTATCAACCGCTGATATCCAGGACGCTCAAAATCTTTACCGCTCTGTTTGTCCAATATGATACTGCTATTTGCTATACCAAAATTTCGCATGGCAATCATCTGTCTATCCTCGTTTTGCTCTTTGGTTGAGACGCGGACATATCCATATGTATTCATATTGCTCCTCCTCTTTTTTTAAATTCATTTTAAAGGAAGCCTAAAGTTATGCAATTTAAAATTGTCCTGAAAGAGACAAGGATATGCTAATGATTGGTATGCCCTGTCAGATATTTTGTGGGAAAAGTCTTTGAACTGAATATTACGATGTTTTAAGGCTTAGGCGAATCGAGTAGAGAAGATTCATCTTCCCTACTCGCCGCGCGGGGCGCGTGCAGCAAAGCTGCTAATTTACTTACGCGCCTCTGCGCATAAAAAGGCAGCAATCGTAACGACTGCTGCCCTCTTCACCCATATATTATACTCCTTTAATTTCTTTGATCTTTGCTTCCAATGCTTCCACGCCGTTTTTAGCGTTCGTGATCGCCGTACACTGCTCCACAAAATCATTGTACTCTGCTTCTTTAAACTGTTCATAATACAGTTTCCCGATCTCCAGGTAATTCTTTTTCATTACCTCTTCACATGTGCTGATCTGGCTTCTCAAGCTGGCTATCTCGGCAAAATCCTTCGCTTTGTCGGCCACATCCTTTCCTTTCGCTGTAATCGTTTCTCCTACCTTTTCAAAAAATTCCATTTTCTCGTCCTCCTTCTTTATATTTTCGGCTTTCTTTTACATACTCTTTTGCATTGAGCCGATTGGCCTCCATTTCCTGTTCCGTTACCTTCCGCTTGATTTTTGCGGGATTCCCGAGTACCAGGGAATCATCCGGCACTACCATGTTCTGCGTCACCAGCGCCCCTGCTCCAACAATACAGTTCTCTCCTATTCTTGCACCGTTTAGTATGATGGCTCCCATTCCAATCAGGGTATTATCCTCTATCCGGCAGCCATGAAGCACCGCGCCATGCCCTACCGTTACATCATTGCCAATAGAAACCGGAAAGTGCCGGTCTACATGTACCACCGTATTATCCTGAATATTGCTCCGCTTCCCGATCCTTATCTCTCCCCGATCCCCCCTTACGGTGGCATGAAACCAGATGCTGCTTTCTTCTCCTACATAGACATCGCCAAAGACAATCGCGCCATCCGCTATAAATGCGCTTTCATGTATCTCCATCTCTCTTTGCGTCCTTCCTCCTGTCTATCATATAATATAATATATGATATAATATTATATACCCTTTCACTTCATATGGCAACTAATATTCTCACAAATCTTTGAAAATCAATAGGAAAGCGGCAAAGCTTGTCTCGATTTTTCATCCAAACACTCTTTGCCGCCCTTTATTACCGCTTACTTCGCCAATGGCTCCATATTCCTAATATTGGCATCCACACGAGCATAACGCTCATTCCTGCCATAAAGCAATAACCCTCGATTCCCATTTTCCCCATCTGCCCTGTCCTTGATTTCCGGTCATTATCCAGTATGGCGGTGAAACGGGAAAAATATACTTTTACTCATCAATATGTTCTAAAAAACATCCTTTTTCATGGGAATAAATCACGCCGATGGCTTGCAGGTACGCATAAATAATCGTCGTCCCCACAAATTTCATGCCGCGCTTTTTCAGATCCTCCGACACCCGGTCCGAAAGATCCGAACGGCTGCATTCCTTCTCATAAATCACTTTTCCTTCCGTCCAATGCCAGATATAATTGGAAAAGCTTTGGAATTCCTGTTGTATTCTGCGGAATACTATGGCATTTGTAACCGCCGCCCGGATCTTCCTTCCATTGCGGATAATCCCGGCATTTTCCTGCAATTCCTGCAGACGCTCCTCTTCATAGGCACACACCTTTTCCAAATCAAAATTGTCAAAAGCCTGTCGGAACGCCACCTGTTTGTTCAATACGCATTCCCACGAAAGCCCCGCCTGAAAAGATTCCAACACCAGCATTTCAAATAATTTATGATCGTCATACACGGGAACTCCCCATTCCTCGTCGTGATAGCGGAGATATCTTTCATTTTTCGGATTTGCCCAACGGCATCTTATTTTTCCGTCTTCCCATTCCATTTCCAAACCTCTTCTGCTTCCTGCAGCTTTATTAAGAGTTTTTTCTCAGCCTTCTCACGCTCATAGTCCTCAATATCCATTGATCAGCAAATCCCCTGTGCCGTCATAGCCTCGGCAACTTTCAAAAATCCTGCGATGTTTGCTCCGGCCACGTAATTTCCTTCCATGTTATATTTTTTCGAAGCTTCATCCAGATTGTGGAAGATATTTACCATAATATTTTTCAGCTTTGCATCCACTTCCTCAAAAGTCCAGCTCAGTCTTTCACTGTTCTGGCTCATTTCCAGGGCGGAAGTAGCTACGCCGCCGGCATTGGAAGCCTTGCCCGGGCAAAACAGCACTCCGTTTTCCTGTAAATATTCGGTCGCTTCCAGCGTAGTAGGCATGTTGGCACCCTCCGCTACTGCGAAACAGCCGTTTGCCACCAATGCTTTTGCGTCTTCCAGATCCAATTCGTTTTGCGTTGCGCAAGGAAGAGCGATATCGCATTTCACGCTCCATACCTTGGAGCTTCCAACCTCATGATATTCCGCACTGGGCCTTGCCGCCGCATATTCCGTGAGCCTTGCCCTTTTTACTTCCTTAATTTCCTTCAGCAGCGCCACATCAATTCCTTCCGGGTCATAGATCCATCCCGTGGAGTCGGAGCATGTTACCGGCTTGCCGCCAAGCTGCTGTGCCTTTTCGATAGCATAAATAGCCACGTTGCCGGCACCTGATACCGCAATCGTCTTGCCCGCAATATCTTTGCCGTTGCATTTCAGCATTTCTTCGGTCAGATAAAGCAAACCATATCCCGTTGCCTGTGTCCTTGCCAGGGAACCGCCGTATGTAAGCCCCTTTCCGGTCAGCACGCCTTCATAACGGTTGCGGATTCTCTTATACTGTCCGTACATATAGCCGATCTCCCTGCCGCCTACACCGATATCCCCGGCGGGTACATCCGTATCCGGGCCGATATGCCTGTAGAGTTCCGTCATAAAACTCTGGCAGAAAGCCATTACTTCCCTATCGGATTTTCCCTTAGGATCAAAATCGCAGCCGCCCTTGCCGCCGCCGATCGGAAGGCCTGTCAAAGAGTTTTTAAAGATCTGTTCAAAGCCTAAAAATTTAATAATGCCAAGATTTACCGAAGGATGGAACCTCAAGCCTCCCTTGTAGGGGCCGATCGCGCTATTGAACTGTACGCGGAAGCCGTTATTTACCTGTACCTGCCCCTTGTCATCCACCCAGGGAACGCGGAACATAACTACTCTCTCCGGCGTTACCAATCTCTCCAGCAACGCATCCTTTCTATATACATCTTCGTTTGCCTCGATCACTACGCGCAAAGATTCCAGCACTTCCTTGACCGCCTGGTGGAATTCCGGCTGAGCCGGGTTCTTAGCCACTACCAAATCAAAAACCTCATCAACGTATGACATCTTTATGCCCTCCTTTATTTTATATAAACAAGCCAATAGTATCCTCTTCCGGGCAGCCTGTATCGTTTACCGGCCACCCACGTATTATTATATAATGCCGTTTTTGATTGCACAAGACGCTTAAGTAAACGAAACTGTAAAAGTTTTTCCCTCATTTTTATTCAAATTGTACAATGATACATGTATACAATTATAAATACTTCTTCAACCGTTCAATATTTTTTTCTTCAAAATCCATCAGTTCTTTCGCAATCTCCAGGGAAGTATGATCCGCCCTTTCATGATGGTTTAACGACTTGCACATATCGGTGATCCCCCTGTTGCTTCCCTGGATCATCAGCTCCGCTATATGGCTCGTACTCGTGTTAAATAAGGTGTTAGAGTGAATTCCCCCTACCAGCATCATCTGGCTGACATTATTCGTCCGGTATGGTTCCGCCTTCCCTTCCAATATTCTGTCCAATGCCTTATTATGGATTTCCGAATATTTTAGCGCCTGTTTCGATAACTGCACCGCCAGATCATCATCATATACTTTATCGCTGATCGTATCGATCGCCTTCATCGCCATCTCCGTATTTTTTTGCACTTCCCTTAAAATTTCCGCATCATCTCTTTTCATATTTTCCTCCATTTCGCAAGTTTGTGGATGCCGTGCAGACACAAACCTGGTTCTCTCCTTATCCGAACTTACTGAAAGTATCCGCCGGACATAATCGAGTAGAGAAGATTCATCTTCCCTACTCGCCGCGCGGGGTGCGTGCAGCAAAGCTGCTAATTTCCTTACGCACCCCTGCGCATAAAAAAAGGTATAAGCATATCTTTATGCCTATACCTTTATTTTATCCTTTCCTATTCAGGCTATTCATTTTCCTGTCCGTATTTTCCGCGGTGTCCTCTGTTCTTCTGCCCCCGTACCGCTATTCTACATAATCCGATTTTACATATGCCGTCTCGCCGTTATATTTTACCCTCGTCCATCCGTCGGCCTGTTTCATCAGCAGTTCCAGCTTTTCACCGGTATATGCCAATCCCAGCTTCTGCCCGTTTTCACTGGCCGATTTTCTGACATTGACATTTTCAATCACGGTAACGGTCTGTACATCCGCCGTATTCGTATTATTCGTGCTTGTATTTTCCGTATTGCCGCCGGCATTTTCATCCTCGGTATCCGCCGCTTCCGGTTCCTCCGCATCCGCTTGTGCCAGTTCCACGGTTTCTCCGGAAACTACTTCCAGATATTCGCTCTTAATAAATGCGTCTCTTCCTTCGAAGCTGATTTTACTCCATCCATTTCCTTTTTCTTCCAGAAGGGTAAATTCATCATCTATCTGGGCTTTCCCAAGCTTATCCGCCGTTTCGCTGTCGGAACTCCTTATATTGACCACATCCGTAGCTTTTACCGTTTTTATGGTTGCCGTCTGCTGCTGTTGTTCTGCGGCTTCCTGTGGCGCTTCTTCCTGTGCCGCCTCCTGTTCTGCGGCTGCCTGTGCTTCTTCTTCCGCTCTCTTCGCATCCTCTTCCGCCTTCGCGAGTATCTCGCCTACGGAAGCATCAATCCGGGTAGACAGATCCGCAAGAAAAGCATTCAACTCTTCATCGCTCGCCAAAAGCTCATTGTACTCCGCCACGGCCTTGTTATTCAGATCCACCATATCGTCCTGCAAGGAAATCTCGCGGATATAATTCGTTACTACGGAATTAGCCTCTCCGCCGTTGATATAACACTTTCCTTCCTCATCCGTGCAAACATAAAACGCTTGCATTCCGGGTACCGGCTTGTCATATTCCGTAAACTTCACTTTGGAATATACATAAACAAGATAAGATCCCTCTACGGGCCCCAGTTTCGTATATACATCCAGTTCCTGATAAGAATCCACGTATTTGCTCATTTCCTGGATTCTGATCTTTTCCTTATCTTCCACATAAGCGTTCATGGATTCTACCGCTTCGATATTTCCTTCTGCCATCGCCGCATAGTAATCGCTCATCAGTGTATTTACTGCAGGATATGCATTGACTTCCAGCTCCAGCTGTGGTAATTCTTCTTCCGGTACCGCGCTTTCTTCTCCCGAAGCTGCGGCAGGATCTACTCCCGCTAGCTGGGCCTCCGCTTCCTCCGCCGCTTTCTTATTCGCGTTTACCGCCACTAATACCGTTATTAAAACGCATACTAAAAGAACGATGGGCATCACAATCTTTGTATGATCCGACACCCATTCTTTCATATCTTCAATTTGATCGCCAATTCCCCCATGCAAAGATGATTTTCTCCGTCTGCCCATAAACCAACAAATATCCTTTCTTTCATCTAATACATTTGTCTGCTTCTGCTATTGTCAGAGTGATGCAATGCACCCGGCAGGAATCGAACCTGCATTAAAGGCGTCGGAGGCCTTCGTTCTATCCGTTAGACTACGAGTGCGCTTTTACTTCATTCGTGATGGAACGATTTGATAAATATTACAAATTTGTTACATCACTCTGATTATAATAGCACAAGAGACGCATATTGTCTAGTATAGTTTTTATGAATCTCTAAAACAATTTTTTGATTTTTTTACATTTTCTTGAAAAGTAGTAGACGGAATCGGTTAAAACATCCTCCGGTTCTACCTGGGTTTCGTTGATTTCACATACCATTTTCCATAATTCTTCCGGTTCCTGAAGCCCGTCATCCGGCACGAGAATGACCTCGTGTACCGAACTCGGCAGTATAAAAATACTTTTTCCCATTTCATCGGAAAATTCCTCAATGGTATCCCTGTAAAACATTGCAGCAGCGCCGAACAGCTTTTTTTCGTTTCCAAGCACAAACATCCTGCCGCCCTTTCCAAAACCGGAATCCGGCGCGTTTCCCTCTGCCGTTTGTTCCATGTCTTCCATCGTCCCCTCCCCGATCTCATCCACGGAACAAATTTCTTTCATCATTTCTTCCATAGAAAGTATCCTTGCCGGAAGGATGCGCGGGGTATTCTTCTGGGCATCCCAATAGAGGCGTTCCTTTGTCACGCCCCACATCTTCAAATGGCTGTTATATACAAGAATGGTTGCACTGTCCAATTCCTTCTGCGGTACATGGCAGTAAAATACAAGAGCCATATCCAAAAACAGGATATGGGGAATCTGGCGCAGCAGCTCCTTATTCCGCGCGTAACCGACCGCCTTAAATACGACCTTCTCCTTCATCTTCTCATAATCCAGGAAAAAACTCATATCGACGCTGGCCTCCGGCTTGCTTTCCTTATAGATCCTGCGCACTTTATCCATCACTGCCCGGAAAGTTTCCCCCTCCTCATATGCCGCATACAGTCCATCCATATAAATATTGGGCGAAATGTTCATTCCGTCTTTGGATACCGTAATGCCATGAAGAACCACCCCGTTATTTTTTGTAATTTGTTTTACGGAGAGCGTCATTTCCTCCCCGATTTCCTCTGCCAGATTCTTTTTTACTTTCTGGCAAAAATCCATAATTTCCATAAATATACCTCTCTTTGTTTTTGTTTTGGATTTTCAGGCGATATGCCTAAGATGTGATTAGCGTGAGAAGTGTTTCTATAGCTCACAGCAAAGGCTGTTCGCTAAGAACCACTAAGTCTCACGCGTGAGAAGTGTTTCTACAGCTCACAGCAAAGGCTGTTTCGCTAAGAACCCCTGCGCATAAAAAAAGACAACGGAAATCATCCATTGTCTTATAAGCCAAATGATGGACTGCCTGTCCGCAGCAGATTCCATATTTCTGATAGCAAGATAACAGGCAGGACTATACTCTGGAGAGATACTCCCCTGTCCTGGTGTCGATTTTGATTACATCGCCCTGATTTACAAATAAGGGAACGTAAACGGTAGCTCCTGTCTCCACAACAGCGGGCTTGGTAGCTCCTGTCGCCGTATCTCCTTTAAAACCAGGCTCCGTCTCCGTAATCTCCAACTCTACAAACAACGGCGGTTCGATCGCAAACACGTTACCATTATGGGAGCATACCTTTACCATTTCATTTTCTTTTACAAATTTGAGAGTATCTCCGATAGCTTCTTCGTTCAATGCAATCTGTTCATAATTCTCAACGTCCATGAAATGATATAAATCGCCGTCTGAATATAAATACTGCATATCTTTTCTATCAATACGTGCTTGCGGGCATTTCTCTGTCGGGCGGAAGGTCTTCTCGATCACGCCGCCGTTCTTCACATTCTTCAGCTTTGTTCTTACGAACGCGGCTCCTTTGCCCGGTTTTACATGCTGAAACTCAATAATCTGGTATATATTATTATCTAACTCAATAGTAATACCATTTCTGAAATCACCTGCAGAAATCATAAAATATTCCTCCTAAATTTTTCACGTTATAATTCTTTACTAGTTTATACTAAAAATACTGATATTTCAACTACTTTTTCAAACAAAAATCGATTGCTTCCAGATATCCTTCCAGCCCATGTCCATAGATCTGCGCGTCACAAGCCGGAGCCGTTACGGACACCTTCCTAAATTCTTCCCTTTTCGTAATATCCGAAATATGAATCTCCACCTTCGTCACTTCTATGCTTGCCAGCGCGTCCCTGATCGCATAGCTGTAATGGGTATATGCCCCCGGATTAATGACAATTCCCTCCGTACCGTCAAAATAAGCATCCTGGATGCGGTCAATAATCGCTCCCTCATGATTGCTCTGGAATACTTCAATGGCGCATCCGTTCTCTTTCCCCTTTTTTGCTATCATATCAAGCAAATCATCATAATTCTGCGTCCCATAGACGCCCTTTTCCCTAATCCCCAAAAAATTCAGATTCGGTCCGTTAATTACCAGCAGCTTCATCTCCATACCCCTATTCTTTCCAAAATTTCATCCACAATCCCATCCGTCGTCTTTTCATCCGTATCAATCGCAATATCAGCAGCGCTTTCGTACACCGGCGCGCGCATTTCCAACAGCCGTTTCACCTTTTCATCTTTCTCTTCCCCTTGCAGGAGAGGGCGCGATGTATCTCCGGCCAGTCTGCTGCATACGGTCTCCGGCCTCACCCGCAGGTATATAACCGTTCCAAGCTTTTTTAAAAGCTCCCTGTTATCTTCCCTCATGGGCAGACCGCCTCCTGTGGATATAATTTTCCCTCCGGATCCCCTCAGCAGCTTTTCCAAATATCCGGTTTCCATCTTTCGGAATTCTTCTTCTCCCAGTCTTTCAAAAATCTCCGGTATCCGCATATGATAAAGCCTTTCAATTTCCTTATCCGTATCCACCATAGTCCGGCGCAGCCGGTAAGAAAGGCTGATTCCTGCACTCGTTTTTCCGCTGCCCATAAAACCGATTAAAATAATATTTTTCATTCCTCTATTCCCATCGCTTCTTTCATCTTATCGTATACGATAATGACATCTTCTTCCGAAACGGATGTGCCGTTCCATAGTTCATAGGCCTCCACCCCCTGATAGAGCAGCATCTTAAGCCCATGATATGCCTTTCCGCCCGCATCCCTTACCAGCTTCATAAATCGCGTACAGGACGGGCGGTAAATCAAATCAAAGCCGGTATGTATCCTTTCATAAAAAGCCCTGTCTTCCATAACCGCGGCGTCCGCATCGGGATAAAGCCCTACGCTTGTCGCCTGAATGGCAAGATACCTCCGGCCCGCCGGAAGCGCTCCATAATCCTCCAGGCGCATCGGAACTACTGATTCCCTTCCGAATGCATCGTTGACCTCTTTCGCCACTTTCCGCGCTTTCTCCTCCGTCCGGTTCATCATATAAACCCGGCCGGCTCCTTTGGAAACGCATAAAAAAGCAGCCGCACGGGCTGCGCCTCCCGCTCCGAGTATAAGTATCTCCTCGCCTTCGACACTTATTCCTTCACTGCGCATCGCGCGATAAAGCCCCGTCGCATCCGTATTGTATCCTTTATAGCCTTTTTCCGTCCGTACCAGAGTATTCACGGCTCCTATTTTTTCCGCGATTTCGTCCACCCCGGCCAGACATCCTATGGCTTCGCTCTTGTAGGGAACCGTCACATTCAGCCCGAGCGCATTTAATGCGAAAGCCCCCTCTATCGCCTTCCTTAGCTGACCCTTTTCCACATGAAAGGGAACATAGACCATGTTTCTTCCTTCTCTTTCCGCCAAAGTATTATGAATTACCGGCGATATGGTATGTTCCACCGGATTCCCTATCAGCCCGCATAGCCTCGTATGCCCGTCTATCTGCCGCATTCTTCTCCTCCCGTTTCCCTTCCGTTCTTTCAGCCCTGTATCCTCGATAAACTGCCTTATTGCCGGCGGCGTTTTTGATCCCGTACATAGAAAAACAGTACGATCTTCTCCAAATACCGTTTCAGTACGATCTGAATCTCCTCTTTGGGATGAATCGGCTTTACGAGAAAAGTCCGTATTCCCGCCTTCTTTGCCCCCCATATGTCCGTAAAAAGCTGGTCTCCCACAAACAGAGCATGTTCCTTATCCACTCCCAGCCTTTCCATCGCCTTCCGGTAATTCCCCGTAGCCGGTTTGCCCGCCTTAAAAATATACTGAACCCTGACCGCATCGTTAAACATCTTCACCCGGGGTTCCTTATTATTGGACAGGAGCATGATCCCATATCCCAGCTCCTTCAGCCTGGCAAACAGTTCCTTGCTCCTGTCATCCGCCGGTGCACCGTGGGGAACCAGCGTATTATCGATATCGAAAATAATCCCCCGATAGCCTTCCTTATAAAGCTTCCCGTAATCAATCCCATAAGCCGAGTCCACATAGGCATCGGGGTAAAATCTCTGCAACATAATCTTTCCTGCCTTATTTCTTAATTGCTGTCCAAAACCTTTTTTAATTCATCCATAAAGGTATTAATGTCCTTAAATTCCCTGTACACCGAAGCAAATCTGACATAAGCCACCGCGTCCATATCCTTCAATTTGTTCATTACCATTTCGCCGATATCCTGCGTGGAAATCTCCCTCTCTTCCATATTAAAGATCTCCGTTTCCACTTCCTCCACAAGTTTATCGATCTGTCCGGCGCTTACCGGGCGCTTATGGCATGCCCTAAGTACGCCCGCCTCGATTTTAGACCGGTCATAGGTTTCCCTGTTATTATCTTTTTTAATAATAATCAACGGAATCGTCTCGATCTTTTCATAAGTGGTAAACCTCTTATCGCATTCATCGCACACCCGTCTACGCCTGATAGAATTATTATCTTCCGCCGGCCTCGAATCGATTACCCTCGTATTGTCATGACCGCAAAAAGGACACTTCATACCATTCCCTCCTTCACTTTTCTTCCAATCTACCCCTATGCCTCTGCATAAGCTACAGAAGTACCTCTCACACTACCTTTCATGCCTCCGCCTCGCGGAACCTCGAATCACCGAGGAGAATGCCCGGAAAACGGGCATTCTCCGGTGTGAGAAAGACTTGCTTCGCAAGTCTTAGTACTTCTTAGCGAAACAGCCCTTGCTGTGAGCTTTAGAAGTACTTCTCACACTCCTATCCGCGCAAATGGAATCTTTCCACCTGCTCATTCAATGTCACTGCCTGAGCGGACAACTCCTCGCTGGTAGCCGAAGTTTCCTGCGCAGCCGCCGAATTATTTTCCACAACCGCTGAAATCTGTTCCACGCTCTTTTCAATTCCCTTGATGGACGCCGCTTCCTTATCCGATGCCATCCTGATTTCACCTACCGCGATCAGTACATGTTCCAGCCCTTCCATCGCTTTATTGGTAGCATTCGCCGTTTCTTCCGTAATATCATTCCCCTTTATAACCTCCTGTAAGGAAGTTTCGATCAGCCGCTTCGTCTTTACCGCAGACTGGGCGCTGTCTTCCGCCAGTTTACGTATCTGTTCCGCAACTACGGCAAAACCTTTGCCCGCTTCCCCGGCTCTGGCCGCTTCAATCGCCGCATTCAGGGAGAGCAGGTTCGTCTGGGAAGCAATATCCTCAATATCCCCGATAATATTGCTGATTTCCTGGGAGGTGGACTTGATGGACTCCATGGCCTCCATCAGCTCCGCCATTTTCGTTTTCGTCTTCTCCGCCTCTATTCCTACGCTCTTTGCACTGTCATGCAGACGGTCTATGGTAAGGCTCGTTTCCTCCACCTGTCCCGTTACCTCTGTCATCGTCTCAAAAAGTTCCTGCACGGAAGATGCCTGATCCGCAGCCCCTTCCGCCAGTCCCTGCGCGCTGTTGGCAAGCTCTGCGGAACCCGCCGCCACCTGATCCGACGCATTCTGGATATTTCCCAGTATGTCGCTGATCGTATGCACCATTTCAACCAGCTGCGTCAGCAACGGCTCATAATCGCCTACATATTTATCTTTGCTGTTTGTCCTTACATTAAAGTTCCCCTTTGTAAACTCCGTAATAATATTATGAAGATCATCGATAATGATCTTTAACGTGCTGCTCGTCGTCCTGAAACAGTCTGCCAGCTCCCCTAACTCATCGTCCGAATCATATGTAATCTCGGTGCTGAAATCTCCAACCGCCATCCTTTTTGCGGCCTCCTCCAGCTCCCTGACTGGTTTTACCAAAGACAGAACAACTGCTCCGCCCAGTTTAAATACCAACGACAAATTCACGACCGCCGTTATCACCAATAAGACCAGTGCAACCATCCGCGCAGTCGGATTTTCTCCCATCACGCTTAAACCAATGACCCCGATCAATACTGCTATAACATACACCGCAAGCAGTATGGAAAAAATAGTCATTATTTTTTGTTTGATCTGCATGTTTTTCAGTTTTGTCTCCATAATATCATTCTCCTTCATCTTTCACAAATACCTTTTTAAATTGTATCAAATTATGCGGAATCGGGCAACAAAATAAATTAAAAATCCACGGAAATCAATTTCAAAAAACGCCTTGGCGGCCGGAGGCAAAGGGGGCCGCGACAACCGGAACAAGAATTGGCCGGGGGCTGTTTTTTGCTGGAGCTTCCAATCAGATTTCACTAATGAAATGGATATATGGTATCTAACCGGACGAGCCGGAAGCAACGGACATCCTGTCCTGCGCTTCCTGAAACCGCCATCCTGGCGGTTTCGCTCTGTTTATTGACCATTTCATAAGTGAAATAACTGATTGTACGCAACAGCAAAAAACAGCCCCCGGCCAATTCCTGTTCCGGTTGTTGCGGCTCCCTTTTGCCTCCGGCCGCCAAGGCGTTTTTGGAAATTGATTTCCTGTCTAAGCAGTCAGATAATTTTTCATTACCCGTAAAGCATTTTTCTCCAGCCTGGATACCTGTGCCTGGGATATCCCGATGATTTCAGCTACCTCCATCTGCGTTTTTCCTTCAAAAAAACGCAGGGTGATAATCTCATGCTCCCGTTCGTCCAAACGTTTCATGGCTTCGCTCAAAGAAAGATGTTCCACCCAGATCTCTTCCCTGTTCTTCTTATCGCTGATTTGATCCATGACATAAAGAGTGTCGCCGCCATCGGTAAAAATCGGCTCATAGAGGCTCATCGGATTTTGTATGGCGTCCAGGGCATAAACGATATCTTCTTTGGAAATGCCGATTTCGGAAGCTATTTCGTTAATGGTCGGCTCCTTCAGATTTTTTCTCGTCAGATTTTCCCTCGCGTAGATCGCTTTATATGCCGTGTCTTTGAGCGAACGGCTTACCCGGATGGAATTATTATCCCGGAGAAAACGCCTGATCTCCCCGATAATCATCGGTACCGCATAAGTGGAAAACTTTACGTTCAAAGAGGAATCAAAGTTATCGATCGCTTTGATCAGACCTATGCAGCCGATCTGGAACAGATCGTCCACGTTTTCATTGCTGGATGAAAAACGTTTGATCACGCTTAAAACAAGCCTCAGATTGCCTTCAATATATTGTTCCCTGGCATCCCTGTCCCCTTCCTCGATTCTTGAAAACAGCTCTTCCTTCTCCGCATTTTTCAAAAGCGGAAGTTTGGATGTATTGACCCCGCATATCTCAACCTTTCCCTGTGCCATCTTACGCCTCCTGCAAACATTTTTTTCGGCTATTAAAAATGATGCACCAAAAAGATGAAAATTATACATTCTAATCTGTCCCCGCAGGAATCAATTATCCCTCCGCATGCATATGCTATGGTAAGTATATTCAGGATGAGGTATTATGCTTTTCTCAGAATTGAAATGTAAGGAAGTCATTAACCTGAAAGACTGCAAATGTCTTGGAAAAATCGGCGATCTGGAATTCGATGAATGCTCCGGCCAGATATGCAAAGTCATTATTCCCGGCAAAAATAAATTTTCTTCTTTATTTGGAAGCGAACCGGAATATATTATTCCGTTCAAAAATATCAGGAAGATCGGCCCCGATATTATCATTGTGGATATTTGCTGTTGAAGAACGGTATTCGTCCCTTTTCCCTTCTGCATCGGGCATTCCTCCAAACATAAAAATCCGGGGATGAAAACCGTCCTTCCAACCGCCCTCATCCCCGGATGTTATATACTTCCCTGCCTACTCTTCCCGGATCAGCTCTCTTTTCAACCGCTTCATTATTTTTTTCTCCAGCCTCGATATATAGGACTGGGATATGCCGAGCAGCGTAGCTACTTCTTTTTGAGTCATTTCCTGTCCGTCCGGCGTCCCCAGGCCAAAACGGAGATTAATAATGGTTTTTTCCCTGTCCGATAATTTATTGATCGCTTTTAATAAGAGTTTTCTTTCCACCTCATTTTCAATATCCCGGTAAATAACGTCCTCATCCGTTCCAAGAATATCCGACAGAAGCAGCTCATTGCCGTCCCAATCCACATTCAGGGGTTCGTCTATGGAAACCTCCAGCTTTGTCTTGTTATTTCTTCTCAGGTACATTAAGATTTCATTCTCAATGCACCGGGAGGCATAAGTCGCCAGTTTAATATTTTTCTCAGGGTTAAAAGTGTTGATGGACTTTATTAACCCAATGGTTCCGATAGAGATGAGATCCTCCACACCTACGCCCGTGTTATCAAACTTCTTGGCAATATACACTACAAGGCGGAGATTATGTTCGATCAGTATGGACTTAGCCTCATCTTCATATTCCGTCCCAAGGTCGTTAATGACTTCATTTTCTTTCTCAACCTCAAGGGGCGGCGGCAGCACTTCCGTTCCGCCTATGTAATGGATATCCCCCTGTTTTGTCATAAAAAAATTAGGCTCTTTCTTTATTATTTTAAACTGCATCTTTCCCGGTATTGCCACTTTAAAAATCATTTTACTTTCCTCCTGTCATCGGTTTTCCAAAATGCCAGGCTTTCCTGGCCCGCCGGGTTTGGCATTCATATTTGCACAAATCCGGATGCAATATCATCTGATATTTTCCACTCGCAGATATTTTATTTCTGCTGATCCCCACGATCACTTTCTGCCATCGTATATTTTCTTCCCTGCCTTTAATAATGATCTCAGGTACTTCATATCCTTCCATAATGCCATTATCCCTGCCTACGCTGTGATAAGGTATCGCTTTCAGCTTTTCCGGCGCTTTGATTCCCGACAGCTTAAGAAAACACTCTTCTTCCACGACCGATACCGGCCTGCCGCTGACCGGCTCCCTTAAACTGTTTCCGGTATCCATCAGCGCATCCAGCTCGATCTCATTATGGTTTCCCCTCAGTTTGACTTTATAAATATCCGCCGCCCGCTTTTTCCCGGCCTGGGCGACCCACCAGGACACTGCCTGGTATCCGAGCATACCTGCCCCTAATATGTACCATATCTCCCCCTGTTTTCCCCTGAAAAAAGGAACGGCAGAAAACAGAAACTTCATGATCCCCCCAAAGGCAAAGGCGTAAACGGATAAATAACCGGCCGCCTTCCATACCATGTTCACGCTGTCCAGCCTTAAAATAGCGGCAGCCGCCGCCATGCTGATCCCTGCCGGGCCGATATACCGTTTTACCACTGCCGGAATGCCCGGCATAAAAATCAGTAAAACGCAAAACGCCGCCCCTACCGCGCTCCCGCCTATGATCCTGAGACGCGTGGCAGTACGTTTCAGTGTTCTGGCCAGGAGAGTGTAAAAATACAGGTTCATAACAAAATTAATAAAAAAAAGGCTGTCAACGTAAACTTCATATATATGTTGTCTCCATCCTCCTGTCCGTCACCTCCCTTTAGCAATCATTATATAGAGTATTGTCCGCTTTTTTTGTCAAAAAGACGCGCCCTGCCAATGTTATTCGCCGCCTAATCCGACAAAAAAAGAGCCGGCCGGCGGCCAACTCTTTCCTTTTTTCCATATTTTTTTATCCCCGGATGATTTCCGTGTTTACGCTTCCGGATTGCTATCCATAATGATAGGCGGAATCTGGGACAGCATATTATCAATATCTTCAAACATAGCGCTTTTTGTTGTGCCCAGGCTGCTGGCACGATTAATATGTTTTACAACCTCCTGGTATTGATCCCTTATCTCATCAAAAAACTGGCAGACAGTCTGCAATTCTTCCCGGGAATTCTCAATGACTCCGGCGATCTGGGCCTGTACCAGAGAAGCTCCCTCCGCAGCTTCCGTAATCTGATGGAAAGAATCATAGGTAGCATTTACGATCCCCGTGCCTTCCCCGAGGTTCTTCGCAGACGTGGCAATGCTTCCGTTCAGCAGATTCGTACCGGATTCCACATTGGAAATGCCCGAATCCGCCTCATTGGCAAGCCCCTTGATTTCCTCCGCAAGCTCCTTTACCTTTGCCGCGACCACGGCAAATCCTTTTCCGTCCTCGCCGGCCCTGGATGCCTCAATAGACGCGTTGATCGCAAGGATATTTGTTTCATCCGCAATAGTCACAATCTTGTTGATACACTGGCGGATACCTTTTACCGCCGCCTGAAGTTGTTCAAAAGTATGTTCCATTTCTACATAAGACTGCTCTATCGTCATAGAGGTATGTTTCAAATCTTCCACTTTTTCCTGAGTCTCCGACACGGTTTGGGCAATGGAACTTTTTACTTCCGAAAATTGCTCCGCCGTATCGTTTATATTGGAAAAAGACTGCCCGAAATCCAAAAGCCGGGTCTGGAAATGATCCGCTTTCTTCAATACGTGGGAAAACGAATTGCCAACCATAGTCAGCTCCCACAGAGATTCCACTTCCTTGCTGATCAGTGCTTCCTTATAATCTTTTAAATGCTCTGTCACATACAGTACCGGATAAAGGCTTTTTTCGTTATGGCGCACCTGCCCCGGCTTCTGCCGGTTTTTCCTTGACAACATCCTGTTTCCCTCCTTTATTCAAATACTACGCAAGTCATAGACTGGTTGACAAAACGATTGTTATAATGCTCTCCATATCCGACCAATCCGGCATGGCTTCCAAGGCTGGCCATCTCCTGAAGATAGGTCTGCATATAATTCCGTTCGGAAAACAGTTTATAGCGGAACAGGCAGTTCACGGAGAAAACAGCCGAACGCCTCGGAAAATCCCGGCAGATTGAACGAATCGTTTCCCTTGTAATGGCCTGGTAATCCCCCAGTTCCAGCAAAATCAAAACGTCAGAATCATTGACCTGGCGGAAACATGCCAACGCATTTCCGTCCACTTCTTTTATGGAAATAATGCAGGTATCGTCCCCATTAATTTTTCCAAAAGGATTCTGGAACGTCTGTGTCAATATCTGTTCGTCCGTTACGTGGAGAATGCTCTGATAAACCTGCTTCGCCGGCTTCCCGTTCAGCGCCCCGATCACGTATTTCGCCCTGTCCGTATTGGAAGCAATAAAACGGTAATTGCCGAGCTGGTGATAAATATTTTCCTTATAAGTCTTAACGCGTCCTCCGTGGTTCTTCACAAGACCATAAGCGACAGCGTCTTCATAAATTTTCCCATTCGCGGATACTCTTCCCCCATCCCCTGTTCCGCCAACAAGAGAAATGCCTTTTTGCTTTAATGCAGTATCGATCGTCGTCAGCGCACAGGCATCGTTCCCCGTACAGAAATCAATGCACACCGTATCCTGCTGCGAACCGTTTATCTTTTTTATATCCTCCTCCATACGGCGGATATATTTTACCGGCATGACGGATACCTGCTCCAGCGCATTTGCTGTGGCACTGACCCCGTCGTAAAAAGCTATGACGCCGACCCCCTTTTCTACGATCCTGGTGTCATAACTCATTCCGATACAGCCAATGCTCGGAACATTCGGATATAGTTTTTCCAGAGCTTTTACGTGGTCTTCGAACTGGGAATTGTTCGAAAACAGCATAATAAACTGCGGCTTTTTCAGTCCGTTTACCGCTTCTGTAAGATTTCCGCCCTGGCTCATACCAAAAAACTGCTTCATACTGCCGCTTCTCCTTTTCCTTTTTGTATTTGGCATACCATATATTCTTGATTATACTTGAAAACAAATAGGGGCGTCAATCTTTTTTCTTGTGGGGGAGGGAGGCCAAAAATCCGGTACGGAAATGGAAGGGGGCATTGGGCGGCGGGAAGGCGGGGCGGGGCAAGGAGGCAGGGAGGGGCGGGCAGTTGTGTAAACGCTGTTGCACGGAGCATTCCGATGAACCTCTTAAGACGAAAAATCGTGTTCAGCAAGGGCTTCCACGATTTTTTGAGTTTCATCTCCATCGTGCAGAAGACGTTTACACAACTGCCCGCCCCTCCCTGCCTCCTTGCCCCGCCCCGCCTTCCCGCCGCCCAATGCCCCCTTCCATTTCCGTACCGGATTTTTGGCCTCCTTTTCAATGCGGAAAAAGTTTCAGCCGTTTTTCTTTTTATATTCGGTCCCCCACTTTACCATAGCGTCTAAAATCGGTTTCAGGCTGTATCCTGTTTCTGTTAAAGTGTATATTGTACCATCTAATAAATCACGGATAGTCAGCACTGAATCATTTAGAAGATATATTGGGATTATTGCAATAAATGGAACCAAAATAAGATTGCTTCATTTTTATCAAAAGCAAAAGCCAAAGCAGCAACTACTATTGTATATAATAAACTTCTATAGTTTTTTACAACTTGTGTTGAACATATAATCTCTCCTCTTAATGTTTCGTATTCTGTCTGCTTATCCATTCAACATATCTCCTTTAAACTATTATTTCATCCTATTAATGATAAAATTTCGTTTTGTGCTTCGATATCCCAGTTACTCCGTTCCTTCTTTATAGCCTCTATCCCTTTATCAAGCAATCTCTTATTCCGATCTATAGACCATCTCGGCATATTATTTATCTATGAATTGATTGCTGAATAGGCTATACCATCCACTTGGAAAAGCAAATTTCCTGGATCGGCAAATTCCGTCTGAAATGACTTGCGTACAGGATATTTACCATTAAATCTTCTCCTAATTACCTTTTCCATTATTGGAATATCCCAGATATTTTTAAACAAACAATTCATCTGTACAACATTTTCAAGCGTCAACCCTACGAATGCCAGTCGTTCTTCCATTTCATCAAAGGCACCTTCTATTTGTTCTTCAATCGTACCTCCTAGATTGCGAGCACAGTAATTTATAAAGCAATAGTTTCCCGCTTGAATAATCCCTGAATGTACCCAA
This sequence comes from Lachnospiraceae bacterium 28-4, assembly GCA_000403275.2. Taxonomy (GTDB): domain Bacteria; phylum Bacillota; class Clostridia; order Lachnospirales; family Lachnospiraceae; genus Kineothrix. The sequence continues at coordinate 484,742 of KE159598.1, read as the reverse complement.
TCCTCATTAATGTCATATCGTCTGATTTCTTTCATTTTGCTACACCCCTAACTTTATAGTATTTTTTTGAATTATGAATCTGAAGAAATTCCTCTACGATCATATTGAATACTGTGCATTTACTGCATGATCTTTTCGACACTCTTTTTTCTTCATAGCGCTTCCGCGCCGTTCAAAATGTGATACAGGCACAGCATACGTCTTGCCTCATCTTTTGAATTTCATTTCATCTTTATTCCTCATATTCCATTTGTATTTCTTTGCAGGTTTTCATAATGCGTTCTTTTATTTCCTGCGGTTCGATAATCTTAGCCTTATTTCCAAAGGAAAGAATCATTCCATACCAAAATGTCTCATGTTCTGGTACAGAAAAAGAAAATTCAAAATCCCCATTTTCAAATTCCTGCGTGATGCGTCCATTTAGATATTCCCTGCATTTTGCTTTTATGACTGCTTTTCCATATAGTTTGACATGCACGACATTATTATTAATAATCCTGATATTTTCCATAGTATCCAATCAGGTACCAGTTATACCATTTGTATTGGAGGCGAACAGGTTCTACCTGAATGTCTTTTACTTCATCATGGCTGTTTGTATAAGAAAATCGAACAACACATCTTTTTTCGATTGCATCTTCTAACAGCATTAATTGTTCATTTGTTTTGTCATCTTCACTTACGGCACCCAAGTCCATGGAAACAACAGCGGCCCTTGTATGGCTTATATTTTGCACTTTTTCCAATGTCTGCTTTAAACTTTTACTCGCATATGCACTTGCCATTCCTTCCAGAGCAGTGGAAATCCAATCATATTCATGACTTGTTGCAACCTGTTTTTCCCAAATAAAGCCATCCATAATCTGATAGCCTCCTTCTACACCATAATAAGATTGAATCGGGATACCTGCCTGATCCAGCGATTCCAAATCCCGCATAATCGTTCTGGAAGAAACTTCAAATTCTTCTGCTAATTTCTGTGCTGATGTCCGGCCATGATTTAATAAATAAACAACAATGCTTATAAGTCGGTCAATCTTCATTCCTTCTCCTTTCTGTTCCAGTATAACAAACAAACTATGACGCCATTATGTCATAGTTTATTTAAAGAAGCAATTATTTCTATTTTCCTGCCAAATTTCCAGAGGATCTTCCGCGTCCACCCGCATCTGCATATTTTCCTCAAGATAAAGTCTTACAATCCAAAACGTTCGTCTATTTTATGTTATACTGCTTTATATGATTTTGTTTCCTTTAAAAATCATCAAGCCACAATCCTACCAGATAGATATTAATTTAGAGAAACAAAGGGCAAAGGACTTTTAAAATGATCATAAGAGAATATCGATCAGCAGACTGTAAAGAATTGGCAGAGCTTTTTTATCATACGGTTCATATTGTAAATGCAAAAGATTACACAAAAGAGCAATTAGATGCATGGGCAACAGGCAAGGTGGATTTGAAAAAATGGAAAAAAGAGGATACAAAATTGTTAAAAAGCAACAGGTAGAACGACAAGGAATTTTTCTTACAAATTTTGTCATGATAAAGGAGCGGCAGCTTGATTAGGTAGCTGGTTTCTCCCTTCTGACCACGTTCCCGCTGGCAAGATAGAGCATTTTTTCCAGTGCAGTATCGCTTGGAAATACACTTATACAAACGAATAAATCGGATTCAGAAGCCGTGACTGCCATTCTTTAATATTTCGGGATGAATTTTGGCTCAAACGTACCCTCCCTGTCCTTTGGGACATCGATTTGAAATTCCCCATACCGGCTCTTTAGCGTTTTGGGAAAATGCCCGTTACTCTTATTGGATGTAGGGACACCGCCTTTCTGGTTTTTTCATAACCAAGGGATTCATCCAATTCTAGAGGTGTTTTTTTCCAAAGACACAAACTATTTTACACTACCTTTTTATCTTTCGTCCTGTGTGATCATATTTATAAATCCATCAGGAAGAATTGCTTGGATTTTGGATTTTTCATAGTCCTTAATATTTCTGGTAACAATATAATCTATATGATTACGGCAGGCACAACATGAAATCACTGCATCCTCATAATCATCCACTTCTGATGATAATGCTTCCTGACAGTCAGTGGATGTTACATCTAAAATATAAAATAACTCATACAGCTTTGCCATAACGCTTTTAGCCTTTTCTGCACTGTGCAGATGCTTTCTTACTAAATAGTAAATATCAGTAGCAGAGCTTGCGGTAATATACATATCCTCTATCTGGTTTGCAGCTAACAAAAATATTTGCTCTGCATCCTCCCTGAATGGCTCCCGGCTTGTCAATGCGTCAATTATTATATTAGTATCTACAAGGATTTTCATTATTTGGTTGCCAGCCTTTCTTCTTTTGAAATATCTATATCTGCATCTTGTTGCAGGATGCCAAATAATGATTGTGCCGCACTCACTTTATCTTGGTGTGGATTTGATAATTTGGCGATTATCTTCCCATTCTTTGTGATATAGATATCTTCTGTGGCAGAAAGAAGTAAATACTTTCCCAGATTCTGTTTTAATTCTGTTGCTGTGATGGACATATATGGCTCCCTCCTTTCGTACTATTATTATATATTGTCCGTACGATTATGTAAAGTTATTCGTATGATTCCTTGAAAAATATATTGATCCATACAAATTTATTTTATTCGTAAGGCTCTCTGAAGATTGTGCTTTGACATATTCCACTCTTTGGCTATTTCATCTAAGGTTGATTTGGGATGGTCCCAATCCGCCGGCTATTTCTTTTTATTGTCTCATTTTTAATTTTTACACTTTCGTTGTCTAATTTATCATTATCAATCAACAAAAGCCTTTTTCTTTATTAAACCAGATGCCTTTACAGCATGAGAGAGAATACATAACCTTCCCTCAATGGCAAAATCAGGCGGTCATGTCCGCAAGGGTGAGAAGTCAAAAATTGTAGTATTCCGAAAATCCAACTAATAGAAGAAGAAAAGGAAAACTTGTTGCTTTTGGAAGCAATGGCTACCGCAAAGAGAGGGCCTTTCGTACTCTTTCGTTCAATAAAAAACTTATCCATTCCACATTGACACCACAAAAAAATGGGAATCCAGAGAACTACAGTTCATTATTTACCTTTTCACCAGTTTTAGTATATGTGCCGTCTGCTGTGCCACCAACAACCGTCATTACAAGTTTGCCATTCTCATCTTTGGTAACTGAAAAACGGTAATCTTTTTGGTCAGGAATGCAATAAAAACTACCCTCTTTTCCCCCTGAAGTTCCATCATATCCACCCAGTTCAAACGATGTCGCTATCATGTACTCGGATGTAAAAGAGGACTGATTTACTGCCGTTTTACTTGCCATATAGTACAAATAACCTTGATCAGCAAAATAGAAATAACCCCTATGCGTATCTGCTGTATCCGCTTTCCATATTCCTGCCATCTCCTCTTTCGTAATTGTATTAGCAGAGTCTTTCTTTACTTCTTCATCCAATGATGCACACCCAGCCAAAGCAAACATCATGATAATCACCAATATCATATTTCTCTTTTTCATAACACCAGACCTTTCTCATAAGAATGTATATATTATAACCTCACTCATTCCAAGTATATAGTTCTTGAACCCATATTCTTCCATTGTTCCTCTTAAATCATTCGCCATTACCCATAATTTTCCTCCCACAAGATCATTTTCACTATACGTGGTCTGTTATATCTTTGCATAATAACAAACATCAAATCCAATACGGCAGCGCATATAGAAGTTATAAGAAACACGCTAAATGCGCCAAAACGCACCGAAGCTACAAGCGGAGCAAAGCTAAGTACGATGTTCGTTTCATGCACTAATTCTGATTGGCACATAGCTTGCGCTATCTCATCCCATGTATGTTTTTTGTTTGAAAAAGTATCCGGACTATAAGCAGGCATCTTACCTTTCCACTTTTTCACTTTTAAAAACTGGTACAGTCTGCTTTCCCATGGGTGTATCTGGTACCATTTCTTTGTATAATTTGCTCTATTCTTCATTCCAATATTATAAAGCAGTCCAACCAGCAATCTCATTCCCAAATGATAAGTCGTGGCAGCAAAAGTAACAGCCAGCGTTATACATATCCCACGGTTGGAACGGCGATATAATATAGTTGTAAAAATCGTCATTATAAAGCAAAAAGCTGTAGTAAAATTCATCACTTTTGGCATATTCCTATATTCCTCCAAAGCTTTTAGATAATCTCTTTTTATAAAAAATGTTAAAATAAGTATGGTTCATACCGTTGTTATCATTATAAAACAGATGTAATATAAAGGAAACCATATACTCTGCTATAATTTAAGAATTACGCCAAAAACCAGCATTCTATAGATCATTATTTTAATATCAGGCCGTTATTGCATATCGTATACAATAACTGTTACAATATGATTAATAACTTAGCAAGCAAAAAGATTAAATCATACGAAATGCCAAATAGGAAACCAATATCTGGGGCGCTATGATTCATATGCAGGAGGAAAAAAGATGTACTTACAGACAATATTGATAAAGCCGGCTTCCAGCCAATGCAACATGAACTGTGACTATTGCTTTTACTGCGACGAGGCTGCAAAAAGAGAATATGGTTCCTATGGCATGATGTCCGAAGAAACCCTGCGCAACCTGATTAAAAAAAGTTTATTCCAGGCAGTTTCGGATATTTGCTTTGCTTTCCAAGGAGGCGAACCCACTTTATGCGGTCTGCCATTTTTTGAAAAAGTAATCGAACTGGAACAACGCTATAACCGCAACGGCGTAAAAATATTTAATACGCTCCAGACAAACGGGCTCATACTTGATGAGGATTGGTGTAAGTTTTTTAAAAACCACCAATTTCTGATCGGGGTATCTTTGGATGGAACTAAGGAAACCCATGACCGGGCCCGGCATTCGAAAGGAGGCCTCCCTACCTATGACCGAATTCTCCGCGCACTTGGGATGCTGGAAAAATACCAGGTGGAGTACAACATTTTAACAGTGGTAAACGCATATACCGCATCGAATATCCGCGATATTTATAATAACTATAAAGCAAACGGATGGAAATACCAGCAGTATATTGCCTGTCTGGATCCCCTCCACGAAGAAAGCACGGCACGGCCTTATTCTTTATCCCCCAAATTGTACGGGGAATTCCTATGCCAGCTTTTTGATTTATGGTACAAAGACTGGAAAAAAGGAAAAGCGCCCTATATCCGTGACTTTGAAAATTATATCGGCATCCTTATGGGGCATTCCCCAGAAGCCTGTTCCCAAAGGGGCATCTGCAGCGTGCAGGGAGTCGTGGAAGCAGACGGGAGCGTATATCCCTGCGATTTCTATGCATTAGACGAATACAGGCTTGGGAATTTCCATGAAAATAAAGTGACAGATTTTTTAGAAAATGAGAATGCTAAGCGGTTCGTCGCGGAGTCCAAAAAGCTGAGCGGGATTTGTAAAACCTGCGAACATTATGCGCTCTGCCGCGGAGGCTGCAGAAGAACCAGAATCAAGGAAGCTGGGACGGATACATACCGCAGCTGTTTTTGCGAAAGCTATCAGATGTTTTTTGGGCATACGGCCGAACGAATGAAAGAAATTGCAAAATTTCTGTCTTGACGGGGAAAGGAATTATCCATCTTCCAATTTACTTGAAATGCCTTTTAAGAAAATATATTGTTTGATGGGGTCATGCAGATATTGTATCTCTGTGGAAATGAATCTTTTTGTATCCTTATCATCAATCGCATCCATGACTTCGGTATACAGAGTTCCCACGCTAAGATAAGCGCCCCTGTAGCTGGAGGCATGGGTAACTCGTTTTAGTTCTTCGCTTTTATTCAGCCATTGGAATATTGCAGCAAGCAGGACGGAAACAACAAAAGAAATGATCCAGAACGTCCCGTGTCCCGATCCGCGTTCCATAAACCGCTCAATTACAATTCTTGCCAAGGAAAAAACGCCGAAGCATATCATAACCAGCTTAGGATATAAAGCCCAGTTCTTATAATTTTTCCGCAAAAACTGCCACTTGCTATAATAGGCATAAAGGAAGCGACATTTATGAATCAAAGACCAAATATTATCTTACTTATGTGTGATCAATTTCGAGGGGACTGCCTGTCATTTTTTGATCATCCGGATGTGAAAACACCTTATCTTGACACTTTAGCCAGCGATGGCATCACTTTTGACCAGGCATATACTGCCTGTCCCAGCTGCATCGCGGCAAGGGCCGGGCTGTTCACGGGCAAATCTCCTGAACATACAGGAAGGGTCGGCTACCAAGACAAATGCGAATGGAAATATGACCATATGCTTGCCAGCCAGGTTCGGGATGCCGGTCATCAGACTGCCTGTATTGGGAAAATGCATGTCCACCCGCCGCGTTTATCCTGCGGATTTGAAGTGCTGAAACTGCATGACGGCTATATTGGCACTTACCGGCACTGGAATCTCCCCTATTGGATGCACCAGGCTTGTTCGGATGATTATATGCGGGATATGCGCAACATATTAGGAAGCGATTTTGATGTAAACGGAACAGGAGTGGAAAATAATTCCTGGATTACGCATCCTTGGGTTTATGAGGAAAAATACCATCCTACTAACTGGGTAGTGGATCAATCCATTCGATTTCTGGAAACCCGCGACCGTACATGTCCTTTCTTCATGATGTCCTCCTTTGTACGCCCGCATCCGCCGTTTGACGCGCCCGCTTCTTATTTTGATATGTATAAAGATGCCGATTTACGTCCGCCCGCGCAAGGAGACTGGATGGACCGGGAAGCGACCATGCGCGACGGCAAAATTATGGACAGCCCTCATGGATGCAGCGATGAAAAAATGAGGCATGATGCGATGGCCGGATATTATGCTTCTATTCCCCATGTAGACCATCAAATCGGAAGACTGATTACTTCCTTGGAAAATGATGAAAGCTACCATAATTCCATTATTATATTTACCAGCGATCACGGCGAACTGCTGTTTGACCACGGTTTATTCCGAAAGACACGCGCTTATGAGGGAAGCACGAAGATCCCGTTCATTATCCATGTAGGCAAAGAAGTGGCCGGAACGATTCCCCATATCAGCCATAGCATTGTGGAGTTGCGGGATATTTACCCTACTATTATGGATTTTATCCATGCGGATACTCCTAAGGACGTGGACGGATGTTCGCTTGCCGGGGAGTGTTTATCCCAAACTCCGATAGAACGGACTTATCTGCATGGGGAACACAGCGCGGACTTTGAGCAAAGCAACCAATGGATTCGAATGAAAGATTATAAATATGTTTGGCATACCCAGTCAGGCATTGAACAATTTTTTGATATTAAAAATGATCCCCGGGAGTTGAAAAACCTGATGAATGTTCCTGAATATGCGGACGCCGTCAAAGAATGCCGTGATATTTTAATTGATGTCTTAAAAGACAGGGAAGAGGGATATAGCGACGGCAGCAAACTGATTACGGGATGTAAGCCAAAATCGGTCTTAGATATTGCCCTTGCACCCCAGCCTGAGGTGAAATAAATGAGCATGAATAATTTAAAGTACAAAGCATTAGCACTGGATCTGGACGGAACTTTAACGGACAGCAATAAAAATATCCCCTCCAAAAACAAAGCAGCCGTACAGAAGGCAATGGACTTGGGTGTAAAAATTATTTTGATATCCGGGCGGCCGGTAATGGGTATTGCCGGCCTTGCAAAAGAGTTGGAGTTTGAAAAACGAGGGGGGATTATTGCCGCATTTAACGGCGGGAAAACGATCGACTGTAAAACGGGCAATATTATCCAGCAATTATTTTTCCCAAAAGAAATAATCGCCGATGCCTGCGATATTGTGAGAAAGCACGGCGCACAGCCTCTGTCTTATACAAACACGCAGATCGTTGCAGAAACGGATACAGATCCATATGTTTTGACAGAATGTAAATGCAACTATACGGATGTTAAAAAAGTTCCATTTCTTCCTGACTTTTTAGACTATCCCATTCCAAAGATTTTGGCTGTAGGCGAACATGAACAGCTGGTGGAAGTACGGGAAGAATTCCTTGCGGCATATTCCCATATATGTGACAGTTTTTTTGCGGAATCTTACTTTTTAGAATTGGCTCCGAAAGGAGTGGCGAAAGACAAAGCGTTGTCCAGCATCTGCAAATATTTGAATATTTCCCAAGAGGAAGTTATGGCCTGCGGCGACGGACTTAACGATATTCCGATGTTAGAATATGCAGGTCTGGGCATTGCCATGAAAAATGCCTATCCGGAAACATTAGAAAAAGCAGATGATATATCCCCTTATACCAATGATGAGTGCGGCGTGGCATGGGCGATTGAAAAATTTATTTTGGATTCTTAAGCGGTTACTTAAACAGCGCGGCTGATGTCTACAGCTTGTTAAGAGGCAGCTTCAAGTATATCCTTCAGGAACTTTATGGGATGGAACCGTCCGCTGAAATGGTCAGCAAGATCACAGACCGTATTTTGCCGGAGATCAAGGAATGGCAGTCACGCCCATTAAATCCCGTCTGTCCGTTTGTATTCATGGACTGCATCCATTACAAGGCCAGGGAGGACGGACGCATCCTGAGCCGTGCTGCCTACATTGTACTTGGCATCACCGTAGGCGGCTGCCCTGCCGGAGTTGGAGAAGGTCATAGAGAAATGGGGAAGGAAATATCCCTATGCAGTCAGTAACTGGGAAAACAATACTTTTCTCCTGCTAATGCCAGTCAGGTACATTTCCAAAGTCAACCGCTATTCCGGTAATGCAGGTATCTTCGTACATAGTTCCGGGATACACTTCCTCTATTACAAATTTGAATGACACTTCTCCACCATTTGCCACACAGATATCTCCTTCGGGTATGGTGAAATATTGAGGATTTATGGTGTCTTCAAGTTCAAGCCTCGCATAAGGCTGGTCGTATACATACATCATAAGAGTTTTTACTCTGCCGTTTTCCTGCCATACTTTCGCATCTCTGGCATAGCCGTTTACTATGCAAATCTGTGTATAATCTATATATCCGTCATCACCATAACTTCCCGCTCTTAATATCTTATTTCCATTCGGCTCTATAAGGCTCCCGGAAAATACAATCTGTTCATAAACGATATATTCTCCAATCCCAACGCCTTCTACTCCCTCCGCCCATGCAAGCTCTCTGTTTTCCCAAACGACATTTTCAGCACAGTAACGATCTGATGCAGAGGCCAGTTCCGATGAAGCGGTTGCCTGATTAGCAAAGACAAGAATATGGCACCATTTGCTGCAGCCAATCCACTGCCAGTCCTCAAAACCATAATTGGGCGCATCCGGCGTTTTCTCAAAACTGCACCACATATCGTGATCCCAATCGTCGTATGTGCCTCCCAGTTCTCCATAAAAAAAGCTTCCTATTTGCGGAGTTAAAAGCAATGGCTCCGAAGGCAGATGAATCTGAGCCGACACAGCGTATTCCACTTTAATCCCATTAGCTGCCGCATATGCTTCTACTTCCTTACCTGCTTCCTCTCTGCTCCATTCAACATAAAAAAGCATTTCATCCCCGCAACCATTAAAGGCTTCACTTCCAATAACCACATCTCCCGACCAGAAATTAACCCGGGTAAGCTGCCCATTTCCCGCAAATGCCCGTTCTCCGATCTTTTCCATAAACCATGTAGAACAATCCTGTTCTTCTTGCAGGTTACAATTTTCAAAGGCATGATCCTTTACCTCTTTTAAGTTATGGCATTGTGAAAAATTAACATTTTCAATATCCGTATTTCTGAAAGCACTTTCCCCAATTATTTCTACGGATTCAGGAATGTTTACACTTTTCAATTTGATATTCTCGAAAGCATGATCGCCTATTTCTACTACGGAATATCCGCCCAGTGTATCAGGAATCTTTATTTCTCTGTCTGTTGACATGCTTTCCTGCCCCAAACCCTCATATCCCTCCTGTAATCCGGTAACCACTGCGCCGTTATCGCTAATTATATAAGTGAACATATCCTGTTGTTCGGCATTTAACAGGGGGTCTGCGTTCTCTTCGTCCTGTTCCTCTTCCTCCCCGACTACAGGTTTATCCGGCTCCCCCTTATCTTCCGCTTCTGCACTTTTCATTTCTACAACAACGCTATCTTGGGACGTTTCGGCGCAGCCACAAATGCCGAATACCAAAATTACAGCCGTAAATATATTTATAATCCACCCTCTCATAACTAACTCCTTTAGATCGGAAACAATTTTTCTTTTCTGTTTACTTCTCTTGTTCACTATCCAAATCTTTCGTTAATAAATAATCAAATGCCAGAACAGATGAAAAATCACAAAAATAAAATTTAACGCTTTACTTTTTCATAAAAATTAGAAATAATAGAATTAGTCATTAAAAAACCAAAGAAATGGAAAAATTCTTATGAAAATTAATCTTACAAAGAAACAACGATTTGTTATTTCAATCATTATCCTTGCTGTTCTGCTTTTTCTTACTAGAAGCAAATCGTCGGACAGCAATGTATCCGTTCCGGCATCCGCTACTGAAACAGAAATCGAAAATACTCAATAATTACGGGCTGCCATTTGGAGGCCTGGAAATTTTTAATTTTCAATCTTTCTTCCAAAACGGAAATATTCATTCGGCGACTGCACGAAAATCCTCCCTTTCGTTACGCTTTTTAATATGTGCCGTAATAATTGTATAACTATATGAGTTAATCGTTATCTTAACATGATCCGTTTCACAATACCAATTTTTACCTTGTTTATAAATCTTACAATTCTTTTCTAATATCCTGTTCTTGCAATATTCCACTACATCGGCATCCTCGATTTTCAGATTTTTCTTTATTCTTTCCACGCCCATTTCCGTCGTATGGATTTTATCCATATGATCAAGCAGTATTTTTTCTTCCGCTATTTTATTCCCGGATGTCTTATCAAACACAATAAATCCCCCCGCATCTCTATACCTTTATAAAAAATCCCTCGTATATTCCCACCGGCACATCTTCTCCAAAATCATATTGTTCCACCATATCCTTTTCAAATCCATATACCGTCACCATTTGTTTTTCCGGGTCAACAATCCAATATTCCCTAACCCCTGCCGCACGGTACTTAAACAGTTTTGTCATATAATCCCTTGGTTTGCTGCTCTGCGAAACAATTTCCACCACCCAGTCCGGCGCACCATGGCATCCTTTTTCATCCAATCTTGACGGATCACAAATAACAGAAATATCAGGCTCTACATAATTTATATCGTCGTCATTCAAAAATACTGCAAATGGAGCTGCCAATGCTTCACATTTCCCTCCATTACTATCAATATAGTTCGCTATCGCTTGATGTATTTTACGGCTTATCTTTTGGTGAGTCCAGCTTGGCGGTGCCATATAATAAATTTTTCCGTCAATCAGTTCCGCCCGTTCGCCGTCCGGCAACTCATAGATGTCTTTAATCGTGTAACTTTCTTCTCTTTTTAGCACATCCACAATATCCACCTCCATTACAATTTCATTATAGCCAATCATGAATAGAATAACAACCGCCTATTCTTTTGTTTTAGAAAAAAGGCCGGAAATACAGCGTTTCATCAACAAAACCCTCTATTTCCGGCTCTTATTCAAAACTGCGGATAACAGGACTTGAACCTGCACGGGTGAACCAACGGCACCTAAAACCGTCGCGTCTGCCAATTCCGCCATATCCGCATTACTTAGATATATTAGCATTTACCTGCTTTACTGTCAATATGAAACCCCAAACTCGAAAATCAATTTTATCAAACAGCAAAGTATCCCATGGAATGGAGCAACAACCACAACCCGGCATACAATGCTGCCCCGGACATCCCTTGTCAGCTATAGAAAGCATGGCAAAGAAATCATCCGGGGCATGCCCTCTGCGAAAAATCCGCAGTTCTATTTCTTCAATATATTCTTTTTGTAAAACTCGTAAGCCTTATCCCATTCCACTCCGTTTTCCGGCTCGTAAACCGTAGGCGCTTCCGAATTGGCGATCACTTCCCTGGCTTCTTTCAGGTTCCTGATGACTCCCCCTGACATAAGCTGGATCGCGATATTACCGAATACGGTAGCCTCCACCGGTCCCGCTATGACAGGAATACCGCTTGCATGCGCCGTAAACCGACAAAGAAGCTTGCTCTGGATACCGCCGCCTACCATATGGATCGCATGGTAGTCCTTCCCGGTGCATGCCTTGATCTCCTCCAAGGCATAGCGGTATTTCAGCGCCAGACTCTCATTGATGCAGCGGACGATCTCCCCTTCCGTCCGGGGAACCTTTTGCCCGGTGCGCTCGCAATACTCCCTGATTCGTTTCGGCACATTGCCGGCAGGGCTGAACTCCGGCGCATCCGGATCGATAAAGCATTGGAAAGGCTCCGCCGCCTCGGCCAACTTCTCCAACTCGGAAAAACTGTATTCTTTCCCTTCCCGTATCCACTGCCTTCTGCTTTCCTGGATCAGCCAGAGGCCGATGATATTCTTAAGGAAAGAAGTCTTGCCGTCCGTTCCCGTTTCGTTCGTTATATTCAGCTCTTCCGACTGCTTCGTCAGAACCGGTTTTTCCAGTTCCGTCCCGAACAAAGACCAGGTTCCGCAGCTGACAAAGATAAAATCATCTTCCTTCGAAGGCACTGCTGTCAGTGCGCACTGTGTATCGTGTCCCGCCACGGCGACCACATCCATAGCACCGATGCCCAGCTCTTCCTGGATCTCTTTTCTAATGGGGCCAAGAAGCGTCCCCGTAGGAACCACTTCCGTCAGAATCTTCTTCGGAATGCCGAATTTCTCCGCCACTTCCATCACCCAGCCCGGTGTCAGCGGATCGCTCATCTGAGTGGTGGATACGATGGATCTTTCGCTTTTCTTTACGCCGGATAAAAAGTAATTGAACAAATCCGGCATTAGCAGCAGACAGTCCGCCCGGTCAAGAAGCTCCGGGCGCTGCTCTTTTAATGCCAACAGCTGGAATGCCGTATTGATCTCCATAAACTGGTTGCCGGTCAGTTCGTAAAAGCGTTCCCTGGGAATGAGGGTAAATCCTTTTTCCACCATTCCCTCCGTCCTGCCGTCACGGTAATGCACCGGGTTTTCCAGCAGATACCCCTTTTCGTCCAAAAGGCCGAAGTCCACGCCCCAGGTATCCACGCCGATGCTGTCCACGCTTCCATAAGCCTTTGCTTTGATCAATCCCTGCTTGATCTCATGGAAGAGACGCAGCACATCCCAGTACATCGTACCGTTTACTATGACCGGATCATTGGAAAAACGGTGTATTTCCTCTGCCGTGATCTTATTCCCGTCAAAGGTTCCCAGCATGACCCTGCCGCTGGAAGCGCCAAAGTCCACTGCAAGGACTTTCGTTTCTTTTTTGGCTACATCCATTCTGTTTCCTCCGTCTCTTATTTATACAGCGGTCCGTATGTCTGGCATGCTCTGAAGTCCTGGCCCTCTTTATCCATGCCGAAAGCATTCCATGCTGCCGGACGGAATATCTTTTCTTCCGGAACGTTGTGCATAGCAACCGGAATTCTTAACATAGAACACATGGTGATCAGGTCTGCACCGATATGGCCGTAGCTGATCGCGCCATGGTTAGCGCCCCAGTTATTCATCACGTCATATGCCGTCTTAAATGCGCCTTCGCCTGTAGTTCTCGGTGCGAACCATGTGCAAGGCCATGTGTAGTCCGTTCTCTTCCAAAGCACGTCGGTTACTTCCTCAGGAAGTTTTACCGTCCAGCCTTCTGCGATCTGAAGCATGGGGCCAAGTCCTTTTACAAGGTTCAAACGGATCATTGTCACCGGCATCTCCGCTTCCGTTACAAAGCGGGAAGAATAGCCGCCGCCTCTGAAATAACCGAAGTCTGCCGCATTCCATGTGGTAGCTTTCAGGATCGCTTCCTGGTCTTCTTCCGTTACTTCATACCAAGGCTTCATCACGCCGTTGCCGTCCGCATCTTTTGCCTGTCCGCAAGCGTCCAGACATGCCGCGCCCGAATTGATCAGGTGGATGAACCCGCCCGCTTCTTTTGCAACGCCTTCGATATCGTATCCTGTCGCTTTCTTCACTGCTTCCGGACTCCAGTATGTACGTACATCCGCGAAAATCTGCGCCCGGTTAGTGAGCAGTTTCATAAACATCATGCCAAGACCGTTCAAAACATCGTTTTCCGTCGCCAGAACATAAGGCTCCCTTGCACCGTTCCAGTCGAAAGAAGTATTCAGCATCGCTTCCGGGAAATCGCAGTTCGGATAGAAGTCTGTCCACTGTCTCTGTCCCTGGAAACCTGCGGCAATCGCATTGTGGCCGACCATTTCTTCTTCTCTTCCTTCCGGCAGGTTCTTGTTGCCGTTCATCAGGTCTTTGATGATAATCATCATTTTTACGACAAATTCCCAATCCTTCTCTTTTTCCTCTGCGGATTTCTGAACTGCTTCCGGATTCTTGTCGAAGCCTTCTTTGCATTTCTCTTTTGTCCATGCCAAAGCTTTTTCAAACTCAGCCTTATCGTAAATTTCTTCCGTCATACGGCGGATGATTTCCACCTCGTCCACGGATTCCACACGCATGCCGAGATATTCCTCGATAAATGCAGGATCGATAATGGAGCCGCCGATACCCATACAGATAGAACCGATCTGTAAATAAGATTTTCCTCTCATAGTCGCCGCCGCCACTGCCGCGCGTCCGAAACGGAGCAGTTTCTCTTCCACATCCGCCGGAATGTCGGTAGCGTCCGCATCCTGTACGTCATGGCCATAGATGCCGAATGCCGGAAGCCCCTTCTGTGCATGAGTTGCAAGAACGCTTGCCAGGTAAACTGCGCCCGGTCTTTCCGTTCCGTTAAATCCCCATACGCCTTTAATCGTCATGGGATCCATATCCATTGTTTCCGCGCCGTAGCACCAGCAAGGAGTTACGGTCAAAGTAATGGAAACCCCTTCTTTTTTAAACTTCTCCGCGCATGCCGCCGTCTCGCCTACGCGTCCGATCGTGGTATCCGCAATCACTACCTTTACCGGCTCGCCGTTGGAATATTTCAGGTTTTCGGTAAACAGCTTCGCTGCTGCCTTTGCCATGTTCATCGTCTGGTCTTCCAGAGATTCCCTTACCTTCAAATAACCCCTTCTTCCATCGATCGTCGGCCGGATGCCGATTACCGGATAATCCCCAATCATTCTGTTTTCTGCCATCTAATAATACCTCCTTTTCAAAAGACACTCATTGGTTACTATTAATATAATAATATCACTCGTTTTATGAAACGCATTGTGATATAATAGCATAAAATATAACAATATTCACTTTTTCAGGATCAGGCAGACATATCGAAGATGCCGCCGTCCTCTTACCTGTAAAAACAAGGAGAAACCTATGCTATATCTGGATTACAATGAAAAGCAAATGCATGGAACGAAAGAATTTCCCATCGCTTTTTACCATGTGGATAACAGCCATCCCCGATATGAAATGCCTTTTCACTGGCATAAAGAATATGAAATCGTAAGAATCCTGCAAGGAGAGTTCTGCCTCATGCTGGCGGATCAGGAGCTTATCGCCCGCAGCGGGGAAAGTTTTCTTATTCCCAGCGGCGCGATCCATGGCGGAATGCCGGAAAACTGCATTTATGAATGCCTCGTTTTCGATTTGGACATCCTCTTTCTCCACGCGGACTCCTGCCGGCAGTACTTAAAAAAAATAAAACATCAGGACATTATTATCCACCCGATCATCACCGCCCGGACTCCTTCCCTGTGCCTTGCCATTGACAAACTGTTCTCTTCCATGTCCCAAACCTCTCCCGGCTTTGAACTCACCGTCATCGGCTCCCTTTTCGAACTGTTCGGCCTTATTTTTCTGGAAAAATATTATACTTGCAGCACACCCGGCTTTGAATCCCCTTTTCGGCACATGGAACAACTGAAACCGGTCTTCGAATATATCGAAAACCATTATTCCTCCAGCATCAGCTTGCAGCAGCTTTCGCAGATCTCAGGAATGTCGCCAAAATATTTTTGCAGGTACTTCCAGACTATTGCCCATAAGACACCTATGGATTACCTGAATTATTACCGAATCGAACACGCCTGTACCATGCTTTGCACTACCGATTCCCCCATTACCTCCATCGCCTACGACTGCGGTTTCAACGATTGCAGTTACTTCATCAAACTTTTTAAAAGGTATAAACATATTACTCCAAAACAATACCAGATGCAGATGAAAAGATAAAATGAAAAGATAGAGAAGGGGCAGAGATTTTTCTCTGCCCCTCTTTTGATAACCAAATTTTATTTTTTCTTACTATATAAATTCATTATGCCGCTTTCAAAAACACTTTGCGTTTCAATCACAATATGTTTCTTCTATTAGTCATAAAGGTTAGGAGCGATAGAAGCATCTTCCATGTTCGTGCTGTCATACCAGTAACCTTCTGTCGGGATATCGCTTACTGTTTCGCCATTAGCGATTGCTGTCAATGTTTCCACTGTCTTAATACCCATTGCAAGAGGAGACTGTGTAACTGCGCCAAACATTGTGCCGTCTTTGATTGCGCCCTTGATTACGGAACCTGCATCAAAACCTGCTGCCAGGATATCCCCAGCCGCTGCATCTGTTCCTAATACGCTTAAGTTACCGTTTGCTGTCAGAATTCCTTCAGCCGCAACCTGGTTGGAACCAAATACGCCGATGGTATCTGCTTTATTCAAGATAACAGAAGCTTCTGTTGCACAAAGTTCAACGGTTGTCTGAGCGGGAACTGCTACTTCGATAATGATATCAGCGCTTGCTTCGTCGCCAGCGTCTTTACAATTATTTACATAATATTCATTACCGATAACTGCAACTGTCTTTCCGTCAGCTGCTGCTAACTCGCTGAATCTATCGATAAAACCAAGACCACGGCTTGTGATGGACTCAGAAGTTGCTTCCTGATTTACTTCACCAATTCTTACAGGAGCTGTTGCATTTGCAATCGTGTCTTTCAGAGCAGGATAAAGATTGTCTGCTGCTGTTGCGCCAGCGCCGTAGTTATCTGTTGCGATAGTAGAAAGAACAGAACCAGCGGGAGCCTTCGGAATACCGGAGTCAAAACATACTACCGGAATACCTTTGTCCATAGCTGCCTGTAATGAGTCAAGGCATGATTCCTGGTCACAAGCTGCAAGACCGATTCCATCGGGTTCGTTGTTGATTGCGCTGTTCAGCATATTAACCTGATCTGCGATATCGGATTCTGCGTTAGGGCCTGTACAGTTTGCTGTAACGCCCAGATCTGCTGCTGCCTGATTAACGCCGGTAACAGCTGCCTGCCAATAAGAAGACTGATAGCTCTTTACAATGATTTCAAACGTATAGCCGCCGCCAGCTGATTCTTCTGCGGGTGCTGCCTCTTCTGCAGGAGCCGCTTCCTCTGCGGGTGCTGCTTCTTCTGCCGGAGCTGCCTCTTCTGCAGGAGCTGCTGCCTCTTCTGTTTTGTTGCCGCAGCCAGCGAAAACTGTCGCTGTCATAGCTGCACACATCAATACTGCCAAAATTTTCTTTTTCATTTTCTTTCCTCCTAAAATATTTGGTTATCTTTATATGATGTCATTTTCATGACTCCATACCATCGTGAAATTACGCGGTCTCCGCCTTTTTCTTTTTCAGGATATCCACCATTACCGCTCCGATCAAAACCATGCCCGTAATAATCTGCTGCCAGTTTGCCTGCAGTCCGATATACGGAAGCCCTGTCTTCAATAAACAGATAACAAACACGCCTAAAAGCGAACCCGTGACGCTTCCAACGCCTCCGGAAGCGGAAACCCCGCCAATAATTGCTCCGCCGATCGCCTCCAGCTCAAATCCGGCTCCCGTACCAGGCTGCACAGTCGAAAATACTGCGGAATATGCGATGGATGCCAGACCTGCAAAAAGCCCGGAGATCACATATGCCATAATATGATAAAATTTTACGTTAATACCTGATAAAATCGTTGCCTCTTTATTACTGCCGATCGCAATGGTATATCTTCCGATCTTCGTATGGTTGAGTACAAAAGACATCAACAATACCAGAAGCAGTACCCAGAGAAATCCCAGCGGGTATTTGGTATCTCCGATCGTAATCTTAAAGATATCCCTGAACCAGCTTCCTTCCGATCCGCTGGTAGGCCAGGAAATACCAAAGCTTTTGGAACAAATAGAACCAAGCCCCCTCGTAATCATACACGTACATAGAGTAGCCAAAAACGGCGGCAGACTCATAAGGGATACCAAAGCGCCGTTTAATGTTCCGATCAATACGCCAAACAGAACGGAAACCAGCATTCCTGCCCAGGTGGGCCATCCACAATGAACCACCAGATAACCACCTGCCAGCGAATAACAGATCAGCCCTGTTCCGATTGACAGATCCACCCCGCCCGTAATCAACGGGAAAGTTACGCCGATCGCCATCAACGCTATATAATAGGAATAATCCATAATACTGAGTACTGTCGTATACCTTCTGAAGTTAGCGCTGAATATACTAAAAAATGCAAACAATACAATTACTACCAGAAGAACGATTATTTTTTGACTTCCCGCTCCGGAAAAAATTGACTTTTTCTTTTCCGCCGGTGCATTTCCAACCGTTTTACCCATCTTTTCATCCTCCATCCTATATCTCTCGCGTCGCCATATTCATTATGATTTCCTGCGATGCTTCGGAGATGTCGATTTCTCCTGTCTTCCTGCCTTCGCACATAACAACGATACGGTCACTCATTCTCAATATCTCCGTCATTTCAGAGGAAATCATAATGATCGATTTTCCCTCTTCCGCCAGCCGGTTCATCAGCTTATATATTTCGTTCTTTGCACCGACGTCAATACCCCTGGTAGGCTCGTCAAAAATCAAAATATCACAGTTTCTGATCAGCCATTTTGCTATAACCACCTTCTGCTGGTTGCCTCCCGACAGATTCACTACCAGCTGATCCACGCCGGGAGTCTTCGTCGCCAGGGAATCCACATAATCCTGCGCCGCTTTATTTTCGGCCTTTTTATTGATAAACAATCCCCTTACAAAATTTTCCATCGTTGCCATGGTGGAGTTTTCCGCCACCGACTTCTGCACGACGATACCGTAACGCTTCCGGTCCTCCGACAAATAACCGATTCCGCATTTTACCGCATCTTCAGGAGAATTGATCTCCACTTTCTTTCCGTTGATTGTAATCGTTCCGCTTGTCTTGGGATCCGCTCCGAAGATCGCACGAGCCGTCTCCGTTCTTCCCGCTCCCATCAGACCGGAAAACCCGAGAATTTCTCCTTTGCGAAGTTCAAAGCTGACATCCTGAACCATTCTTCCTGCATTTAAGTTTTCTACCTTAAGCACTATGGGAGCGTCCTTTGCCACCGAACTTTCCGTCTTCGGATCTTCATAAATAACGCGCCCCACCATCATATTAATGATGTCGTCCTTTGTACAGTCATTCGTGATCAGCGTGCCGACATAAGTTCCGTCCCTCATAACCGTTACCCTGTCCGTAATGACCTTGATTTCATCCATACGGTGTGATATGTATACAATTCCAAGCTGCTGCTTGCGCAGATCCCTGATAATCTTAAAGAGTTCTTCTATCTCCGCTTCCGTCAGCGCTGCCGACGGCTCATCGAAAATAATGACTTTCGCTTCATGGGAAATCGCTTTTGCAATTTCACACATCTGCTGTTTGCCGACGGTCAGGTTTCCCATCATCTCCGTAGGGTCAATATCGATATTGAGCCGTTTAAACAGTTTTTCCGCTTCTTCATTCATCTTTTTATCATCGATACGGATACCTTTCTTAAACTCCCTGCCGATGAAAATATTCTGCGCTACCGTCAGATGCCCAAGCATATTCAACTCCTGGTGTACGATAACAATACCCTGATCCTGCGCATCCCTTGTATTATGGAATTCCACTTCCTTGCCTTCATATACAATGCTGCCGGAATCCTTTGTATAGATTCCTGTAAGAACCTTCATCAAAGTTGACTTGCCCGCGCCGTTTTCTCCCATCAGAGCGTGTACTTCGCCTTTTCTTACTTCAAAATTTACATGATCCAATGCATGCACGCCCGGGAAAGATTTATCTATGTCCTTCATTGTTAAGATTATATCGCCCATTCTTTTACCTTCGCCTTTCCAGATTTCTCATAATCATTTTTGCCGCATAAACGTCAATTCTTCCTGCGCCTTGTGACAACATCCGCATACACCGCTACGATAACGATAATACCCGTAATAATGAGCTGATAGTCCTTGCTGAAGCCAAGCGCCAGGATGCCCTCCTGCAAAAGCGCTATAATAAACACGCCGATCACCGTGCCGCTGATGGAAGCAAGGCCGCCGGCCATAGAAGTTCCGCCCATTACACAGCCGGCAATGGCCTCATTATTATATTGATCGCCATACCCGGGCTGAACGGTGGTGTACGCCGCTACATAGAAAATAGCCGCAATGCCAACCAATGTGCCGCATATGATATATGCCAGCATTTCCCATTTCTTTACATTAACGCCGGAAAGCCTTACCGCCTCTTTATTGCTTCCAAGGCTCAATATGTAACGACCTGCCTTCATCTGGTTTAAAATAATGGAGCAGATAACCGCAAATACGAGAAATATGACAAGCCCTACCGGGAAATTCCCCATCTTTACAAAATTCCTGTACCATCCGTTCGCATCCACCGACTGCGGCCAGCTGACGGACTGTGTCTTTGTAAATACGGATGCAAGCCCCTTCGCTATATTCATGCTTGCCATGGAAATAATAAACGGCGGAACCGTCCAATACGCTACAAAATATCCGTTAAACACGCCGAACAAAAAGCCTACCAAAACGCTGATCAGCAGACTGAGTACGAGCGGAACGCCGTATTTTGTCAGGCAGTATCCGGAAATCAGCGCGGAACAGAACATGACCGGGCCGATGGAAAAATCGATGCCGCCGGTAGCTATAACAAACGTTACGCCTAACGACAAAAAACCAAGAAAATACGCATAGTTTAATGCACTCATAATTCTTTGCACGCCGACAAACTTGCTGCTCAGCATACAAAAAATTGCATACATCAGTATAAGTACGCCACATAATACAATTCTGTTAATACCAATTTTTTTCACGATTGGATTCTGTTTAATCTTTTCCAACTCTCTTCCTCCCAACTATATTTCGTTTGTAACATAATCCTGCTTCCGCATCGGTAAATATGCAGAACTTCTATAAATATTTATATTTAATATTCCGATGCATTCCGCACCGGATTATGTCCGTAATAATAATCGGCTCTTTGTTTTATCATTCGGCAATAGCCGTCCGGCATACTTTTCTTTCCCAGCCTCTTGCCAATGTATAAGAATGTCTATATAATGTCATTGATTCTACATTCATTAAGGAGATAATATATGAACGATTTCAATGCAAAATTTTCAAAACGATTTATTCTTCTCTTTCCGGTTCTGTTCGCCCTTGTTCTCTGCGCCTGCCGGAAAGAAGAAAACCCTGCCGCGCCTGTTTCCCCCTTCTCGGACTCCACCTGGGAATATACGGTCGAAGACGTCCTGGCTTATGAAGGCTCCTCCCCTGAGACCTACGATTCCGTATACGGCGGCATCTGTTATACTTATCCCAAAACTTATCAGGAACGCCAGGGAACAATCAAATATATGTTTGATGACAAAGAACGCCTGATGTGCGTTGCCTGGACCTGCTCTGCCGATGAGGCGCAGGAACTTTATGATTTTTACGACCTTATTGAAAAGGATGTCAATTCACAGACCGGTGAAACGGGCAGTTCATCCAATACCGGCTGCGTCTGGTACCGGGAGAACGGAAATATCATCTTAAGCCTTATGATAACTTCCGATTTAAAAGCGATGCAATATGCCTATCTTCACCCCGATGTATCGAGTCCCCCAAAAGAATAAATGCATTTGACCTTGACGTATACATTATATAAATTACGAATTTTCTTTTAAATTGAATTTCTTACAAAAAAGGGTTAAAAATCTACTACGCTAAAATCGGCGTAAAAAATATCCCCTTTTGTCTGACACCGGTTCTGTCTGACAAAAGGGGAATACTTTTGTTTTCTATTCTATTTTTTCTTAAGCCCCTGTTATTTTACCATCCAAGTCCCATAAATCTTCCCAGCCGGAAGCTCCCTGCCATAAAAATACCTGTCCTTTGATCAAACGGCAGTTTTTATCCGCTTTCCGTATTTTTTCCATTTCTTCCGGTGTCAGCGGGTCTTCGGTCACGCATTTGAGATTGCTCACATACTGAGGTTCTTTAACGGAAAAAGGAATCGGGATCTGTCCCCTTTGGGCTGCCCATTTCAGGCAGACCACTGCCGGATGCACATGGTGCGCCTCCGCGATTTCGACGATTTCCGCCATCTGCGTGTCCGCCACGTCTTCGCTCGTCCTGTCCCTTTCCGGCCTTGACGGGGAACCGATCGGGCAATACCCAATGGGCTGTATTCCATGTTCCAGCGCATAAGCAAAGAGTTCTTCCTGCTGAAAGCCGGGATGGCACTCCATCTCTAATGCTGCCGGTTTGATCCTGCACAAAGGCAGCACCGCCTCCAGCTTCGGAATCGTCATGTTAGACATTCCTATATAACGCACCAGCCCTTTGTCCACCAGTTCTTCGCACTGTTTCCACGTATCCATAAACTCGTTGATGGAAAAAGGCCTGGAATCGGGATTCCTGGAATCGCCGCTGCAGCCGGGCGCATGATAGTTCGGGAAAGGCCAATGCACAAAATACAAATCGATATGATCCAACTGCAGATCCTTCAGGCTTTTCTCGCAGGAGCGCAATACCTCCCTGTGCATATCGTTCCATACCTTTGAAGTAATAAACAGCTCTTCCCTTTTAATCTCGGACTCTTTGAAAATTCTTTGAAGCACCTCGCCGATCCTGTCCTCATTCTGATACACCGACGCGCAGTCGATCAGCCGATAACCGCTTAAAATCGCTCCGAATACCGCATTGCTTACTTGCTCCGGCGTATATTTATCCGATCCGAAAGTCCCCAGCCCGACGACGGGTATCTCTTCTCCTGTATACAATTTCCTTTTCGGAACATCGACAGGGTTAATTTTATGATCCATCTATGCTTTCCTCCCCATTTCTCCTGATGCTTCCCAACGCAGACTTTAATCTTCAAATGTGACAGCTACTTTGCCGCATTGTCCTCCTGCCATGAGAGCGTACGCTTCGTCCGCTTTTTCCAGAGGGAATTCGTGGGTAATCAAATCTTCCGGATGGATTCCCCATCTCACCAGGCGTTCCACCAGTTCTTCCATTTTCCACAGAGACGTTACCCAGGAACCGAAAATTGTCTTCTGCCCATGGATAATATCCGGACTCGGATTGAACGTACAGGTTCCGCCTTCGCCTACGAACGCGATCTTCCCCCATTCCCTCGTTGCCCTGATAGCGAGCTGCCTTCCCGCATCGTTGGCGCTGGCATCAATGGCCCGCTCCACGCCTTTGCCGCCCGTTACCGCAAGGATCTGGTCAAGAGTATTCTCCCCCGGCTTAAACACGTGATCCACAAGGCCCAGTTTCTTTGCCAGGTCGATGCGGTAATCGTTCATTTCCACGCCGATCAGCTGGTTCGCCCCCATGCATTTCGCAAGCATCAATGCCGCAAGCCCTACCGGACCAAGCCCTGTTACAAGTACCGCATCATTGCCGCAGATACCGATTTTCTCAATCGCCTCATAAACGGTACCGAACCCGCACGCCACCTGTGCGCCGTCCTTATAAGTCAGTTCGTCCGGCAATGCGATCAGATCCTTCTCCTCCGCCAGTATGTAGGGAGCCATTCCTCCGTTCCTCTGCCAGCCATAAGCCTGCCTGTGTTCGCTCGTACAGGAAATATAATACCCCCTCCGGCAGTCGTTGCATACGCCGCATCCCGAAATATGGTAAACAACTACTCTGTCACCCTTTTTAAAGCGTTTCAGCCCTTCTCCTTCTTCTACAATCACACCGCAAGGCTCATGTCCTGCGATCATGCCCGGTATATAGCCTTCCGGCCCTTTTCCCACATGCTCCCTGTAAATGCAGCGGATATCGCTCCCGCAGATCGTCGTCGCCTTCGTCTGTACCAACACCTGCCCATGTCCCGGTTTCGGCACATCAAACTCCTTCAGCTCCACCGTGCTGTTTCCGGGCAATATCGCTCCCATCATCTTGCTCATACCTCTTTTTCCTCCTTCATTTTTTCTATTTCTGCTCTTTTTCCTGTCTCGCTTCTTATAATTTTATTATACTTTATTCCTTTTCTTCCGTAAGAGCTTCTTTTGACATTTTATACTTTTTTATGTCGTGTTGACGAAGGTATTGGGGCATGCGAGGGGCAAGGCAGGGGGCAGCAAGGAAGAGGGACAGACGGGAACAAAAGGGAACGGGGAAGGGAAGGCTCGGCGGAATCCGCTCCTGATACTTATTGACAGGAAAACAAGATTTCTTCCACTCCTCCGGCTTCCCCAAAGTTTCCGGCCGCCTGAAAAATATTAACCCTCTCCGTATCGCTGCTCCTGTCTTTAAATGCCGGGAAAAGAAACCCGCATTCCGGCTTCCCCGGCTCGTAATCGCCACTGACCGGGCAGACCGCACAAATCAGGAACTGATAGACTTCTTCTGATTCCCACAGGCTCTCCTTGTCACTGGCTTTCAGCGGAACATCATAACTGCCATGGAAAAAATAAACGGCATAGCTTCCATCCGCCCGGTATACCTTGCCGAATTCCTCATAAAACACATCCAACATGGCATCATTTTTCAACCCGCATTCCTTCAATGCCATAAGCAGCTGCCATATGCTTCCCGGCCTCTGATCCGCTCCCCCAAAAACATACTCTTTTAATTGTACATTTGTATCCGAAAAAGGAATTGCTTTTGCTATATCAAGGTTGATCTGCTGATCCTTTTGAGACAACCTGTGAAAATGTTTATTAAAAGTTCCATCCACAAATCCCTCTTCATCCAGATATGCCCCTGCGATCCTGTCAAAGCAATTCCGTCTCAATGTCATACGCCTGGTCAGTTCCAACATATCCTCACGGTTAATTTTCCCCATACATCCACGCTCCCTGCAAAACGCCGCACCCCCGGCCGGATATGCGGCAGTCTGCTTCATACTATTTTTTGTGTACAAAATTATAACGCATCCCCCATAAAAGAACAATAACCTATGAAACAAAATTAATTTCCCCCACCCCCCACGGAAATCAATTTTGGAAATCCAGGCTCATTGCGGACTTTCGGTGACATCCGTGTCACCAAATTGCTGTTTACTGAACGGAATATTAAGAAAATCCCATTTCCCTTCACAAAGCAATAGAAATCCATGGGCAGCCTGTCTTGTCCCGCTTCCGCCCAGCGTTGCTGGTGGTGCTTCCAACCCGCCATGCCCCGGATTTCCAAAATTGATTTCCATCCCCCCTCTTGCATCCCTTTACAAACTAAAGTATAGTAAACTAAAATAAACAACGCCGGAACATATAAACGAAAAACCTATACCCTTTACCGCCTCCCGGCGGAACACATATAACCATCAGGACGCAGGTATATAAGTTTTTTTCGACAGCTGTCGCAGACGGAGATGGTGTCAAAATGGAGGCAGGGAGGTTGGTGCAAATGGCTTCTGCACGATGGAGATGGAACTCAAAAATCGCGGAAGCCTCTGCTGACACGATTTTCGTTTTCAGAGGTCCATCGGAATGCCCCGTGCAGCAGAATGCGCACCAACCTCCCTGCCTCCATTTTGACACCATCTCCGCCTCCACAACCTCTCTAAAAACCTTCTCCCTGCCCCGCCCCCCTAAGGAGACTCCCCTCATGTTAAAACGCTTAGACCATTTCGACCTTCATTTCTCCCTGGGAGAATATGATTTTCATATTTCCAATATTGTCCTGGAACGTTTTGAGCGTTCCATTCCTCTCCACAGCCATAGTAAAAACAGTTATGAGATCCACTATATCCCTTTTGGCTATGGAAACGCTTCCATTGAAGGGGCATCTTATGATATCGTCCCCAATACGCTTTTCATCACCGGGCCTTTTATCGAGCATTCCCAGATTCCCGATTCGGAAGACCCCATGTGCGAATACTGCATTTATTTAAAAATAGGACGCTGTCCTGCCCCGTCTCCCTCCCTTGCTGAAAAAAAGCTTGCCAGAATTTTCCGGCAGACCGATTTCTGGTTCGGTCAGGACAGCCAGGATATCCATACGCTGATGAAGCAGCTTTTCTTCGAACTGGAACACCGCTATACCGGCTATTCCATCCAGGCGGAGATTCTTTTAAAACAGCTGATCATCAAGCTGGTAAGAAATTACGAGGGGCGGATGGAAACAAATTCCTGCACCGACGCTCCTAATTTATTTGACAACAAATACCTGATTATCGAAGAATGTTTTCTTTATGAATACCGGACGCTTACGCTCAACGCACTGTCCGCCCGCCTCGGGCTGGGCATCCGTCAGACGGAACGATTGTTAAAACTTCATTACGGCAAAACTTTTCTACAGAAAAAAACAGAAGCGCGCATGTCTGCCGCCTCCATTCTTTTACAAAATCCTTCTCTGTCAGTCACACAAATTGCAGAAGATACCGGTTACTCCTGCGTCGAGCATTTTTCCGCTTCCTTCAAACGCTATTACGGCCAAAGCGCCACCGCTTACCGGAAACAGTTTTCCATATCCCCTTAAAAAATGCCGAGTATTTTTTCACGGAATCCCGCATAAATCGTGTCGTAATCGGCGTAATTGATCTTGCTGTCTTTAAAGCGGCTCCCCCATTCAGCGCAGACAGCATCCGCTACCGTTTTGGCATGATCACTGCCTGTCATCAAAAGGGCAGGAAAGGTATAATATATCATAAAGAAATTCAAATCGGCCTGTATCCTGCCATTGATCCTTCCTTTTACCTTATAATTGCCTTCCACCCTGTCCACGAACTCCGAAGCGATTTCCTTTGCCGCGCTTTCCTTATCTTCAGCAGCTTCCATATATGCCATCATTTCCGAAAAATAATGCCCGTGTTCATCTCTGAAACCAACCATATTTTTTTCATAAGATGCTTTTTTCAGCTTTTTCATCATTGTCTGCATGTTCTCAAATATTTTTTCCACGCCATCCAACATTTTACCATCCATCCTTTCTACACTCATCCACATGCCGCCTCCCGGCGGCACAAACTATCAACGGTGTGAAGAGAAGTTCTTGGCGAAGCACCCACTGGTGCGAGCCTTAGAACTCCTCTTCACACTACTACTCTTCCCTGAAGGGAAATAATAATTTCTGGTTTTCTTCCGTATACACGCTGTCGTTGCTGATCAGCTCGCAGCCGGAATCGATATGTTTTACCACTTTTTCCCCATTCAGAAGGCTCGCAGCAGCCTCCACCCCAAGATAACCCATTTTAAAAGGATTCTGAATCACTATAATTTCAAAAATACCTTCTTCCAAAAACTGTATTTCCTCTAAAGAGCTGTCAATACCCACTACGCGGATGTCCTGCCTTCCCTTTTCCTTGATCGCCCTGGCGGCCCCCACCGCGGAATATTCATTTAATCCGGCCACAAGATCGATATCAGGATATTTTTCCATCAGCTCCAACATCAGCAGATAGGCTTTATCGTAATCGGAATCGCAGAATACCACGTCCACGATCCTGTCCTCATACTCTCCAAGGCCCTTTCTCACGCCCTCTTCCCTCTCGATGGCGGTGGAAGACCCTTCCACGTGGCCGATGATCGCGATCTGGGATTCCTCCGTGGCATACTGCCGCATATAATCCCCTTCTACTTCCCCCAGTTTTACATTATCCGTCGTAATAACCGTATCCGCAATATCTTCGTCAATTTCCGAGTCTACCAATATCAGCGGTATTCCGCTTTCCACCACCTTTTTCGCATAGGGGGTTGTTTCCGTATAGCTGGACGGCGTCAGCAGAATCGCGGAAGGTTTCTGTTCGATCGCCCATTCGATCAGAGCATTCTGTTCCGTATAATCATCCTCCGTTTCCGGCGCCACTATCGTAAGATCCATATTGTTTTCGGCCGCCGCCATTTCCACCCCTTCGATCAGCAGTTTCCAGAAATCGTTGTCTTCATCGATCACTTTCGGAATAAAAATAATACTGCGTTTCTCATCCCTCCCTCTGCTGTTATGCCAAAAGAAAAAAGCAAGAAGCACCAGAACCATAACGGCTGCCGCCCAAAAAAGCGCAGTTCTCTTATGTACTTTCATCCTCTCTCCTCCTCTCTGAAATTCCTTGGGATAATGATCGTCACCGTAGTCCCTTCCCCCAAAGTACTTTCAAAATGAAGGCCGTACTCCGCCCCATAATATAAGCGTATCCGCGTCTGTACATTATGAACGCCCACTCCGTTATTCCCTTCGCTGGCCCGCGATTTATCGAATATACCTTTCAAGGCAGCCTCATCCATACCGATTCCGTTATCGATCACTTTCAAAACTATGTGGTCTCCTTCTCCATATCCCACAATGCGGATCAGCCCCTTGGAACCTTTATACTTAATGCCGTGGTAAATAGCGTTTTCCACCAGAGGCTGCAAGATAAGGTTGATGATTTCTTCCTTTTTAATGTCCTCCGCCACTTCTATTTCGTATTCCAGCTTATCTTTATAGCGCATCTTCTGGATAGTCAGGTAACTTCCTGCGTAATCCACTTCTTTTTCCAAGGGAATTCTTTCGTTATCGTTGCTGATGCTCTGGCGCAGCAGCCTTGCCAGCGCGGAAGTCATACGCACCACTTCCTTATTCTTCCCCCCTTCTGCCATCCAGATAATAGAGTCCAGCGTATTATACAGAAAATGGGGATTGATCTGCGAGCGGAGCGCTTTCATCTCGCTCTTGCGTTTTTCCTCCTGCTCATAAATATTCTGCTTCATCAGCTGCCGTATTTTTGCGGTCATAAGATTAAAAGAATTTCCCAGGCTGTCGATCTCGCTGTCCGACCGAATCACTACGGCCGTATTTTCAAAATTTCCTTTTTCCACCTCTTTCATAGAGTCCTTTAATTCTTTGATCGGCCTCGTAATAGCCGTGGCAAGAAATATGGCAAGCACCATGGCGATTCCAAGAAGGATTACCGCTGTCAGCACGTAAACCGACTCCGTTTCTTCCTTATTTTTCATCAGTTCCGAGATGTCCGCTACGCCGACCACCCTCCATCCGGTTTTTTCGGATACCGATACGGTGTAGAGCTTGCCTTCCCCTTCTCCCCTTTCATCGGTGACAAAATAACTGTCGGAAGCGCATTCCAGCACCTCTCCGATCCTTTCTTCCTTCAGCCCGTTATAAAGAAGCTGCTGTTTCGGATGATAAATAATTTTTCCCGCTTCGTCCACAATAAATACATAACTGTTCGTGGCAAGGCTGTTATTTTCACACAGATCTTTCAGCAGTTTATAGTTCAGGTCGATAAAAAAAACGCCCCCGTTTTCTCCTGTCTGCGGATTCTCAATTCCTTTGCTCAAAGTAACTACCCATTTATAGTTATTGCGTATTACATGCTGGACATGGGATGCCGTCAATATGCTTTCGTCCCCCTCCAATGCTTTTTCAAACCATTCCACATCCTGGAGGGAAACATTTTCATTCAGCTTATCCATCCCTCCGTTAATAATAAAATCCCGCTCCGGCGTCACCACCGCAATATTGGAAATATCCTGCCTCGTCTCCACGACGGTATTGAACTGGGTCACAATGCGCCCGTAAACTTCTTCCGTCTCTTCCTTTGGCATCTTCATAAACAGATACCTCTGTACATCCCCGCCCTGAATAATCATAGAAGAGATATTTTCCATATAATCGATGTAGGAATCGATATCCCTGTTCACCTGGCGCACCAGGCGGGAAGTATAATCCGTCGAATTCTCCAAAACCGTCTTTTTCGTATAATCTACGGATATCAAAAGAAAGATAGCCATCGTTATGACGATCAGCAGAGAAAACAAACAAAGCATTGTTGTTTTCACACTTTTAAACAACGATAAAACCGTAAAGCGATTCTTTTTTTCAGACATTTACTTCCTCATTTCCCTGGCATATTCGGTAGGCGTTTTTCCCGTAATTTTCTTGAAAGCGATGCTGAAATAGTGGGAATCGTTAAAGCCCACCCGTTCCGCAATCTCATAATTTTTCATGTCCGTATGTTCCAGCAGTTCTTTAGCCTTCTGCATCCTGAGCCCGATCAACACATCCATAAACGTCGTCCCTGTCACCTGTTTGAAAATGGCGCTGAAACGGCTGGTGCTGATATTCAGGTAAGAACAGACGGAATGAAGGCTCAGATCGCAGTCGCCGTAATTTTTTTCTATATAATCCATGGCCATTACCGCATATTTTTTGCCGCCTACATTTTTCTGGCTGTCCATCCATTCGCCGGTCTTCTTACAGTAAGAAGCAAGAATATCCAGCGCCTCCCGAAGCTGTCCTGCCGTCAGCGCCCTGTCCAGCACATCTTCTCCTGAAACCGCCCTTTGGCATCCTTCCGTTTCCGACAGCCGGCAAAGCTCGTCCATCATGTCCACCACCCGCTGCAGGACAATTCCCGTACTCCTTCTGTCATAACGGCATTCACGCAATTCCTTCTCCATGTCCTTAAAATCGTCTTCTATCTTTTGGCTCTCATTCCCTTTCACATGATTGGCTAATACATCCAGCATCCGCTCCACATCCGCCTGGCGCTTTCCCTGCCGTATTTCTTCTATTTCCATAATGCGGTTGCCGCCCATGATATAATGATACTCCAGAGCCTCTTCCGCTTCTTCGTAAGATTTATATATATTTTCCGTCTCCGCCGCATAACTCCCAAGACCGATATTGACGGCAAGCTGCATAATCCGGTTCATCTGCCCGATGATTTCCCGACAGATATTTCTTGCTTTCTGGCGGAACTCCGCCGGACGGTTGGAATGGAGAAGAATATAAGTTCGGTGGTCCTTTCCCTGGCAGACTTCTCCCGCTTTATTTTTCTCCACGATCTCCTGGCTGATATTATGCAGGACAAAAGCCATAAGAGCGCTTTCCCTCTTCCGTTCTTCATCCAGTTTATAGGTGGAGCGCGCATAAATATCCAGTTCAACTACCGCCACGCGGTACACGGCAGAATCCAGGCTCAGTCCTACCTTCGCCAGTTCTCTTCGTATTTCCTCATCCGCCTTGCTGCCTCTGATCAGATGAAGCAAGGCATCGGAATAAAGAAGCTGCTGCCCCTTCCGATAGGCTGATTCCAATTCCGATATTTTCTTTTCCGCTTTTCGCTCCTTATCCAGTTCCGCTTTCAGATCCAGCAAGGCCTTTCCCATCTCTTCGGCCGTAATCGGCTTTAATAAATATTCCTTGACCCCATAGCGGATCGCTTTCTTCGCATAATCAAAATCATCGTATCCGCTCAAAATAATAATTTTTATGGAAGGATGCTCCTCGCCCAGCCTTTCGCTCAGCTGCATCCCGTCCATATACGGCATGCAAATATCCGTAAGAACTACATCTACCGGATTCTTCTCTATAAATTCCAAAGCCTCTTTTCCGTTTTCACAACTGCCGGCCAGTTCATATCCATATTTCTCCCATTGTACATTCTCGCTGACCGCTTCCCGGATCAGCGCTTCATCATCCACAAGTAATATCCGATACATCCCCTGTCCTGCTCCTTTCTTTCCGCCGGACCCTGAAATCAAAATGCAGCATTCCCCTTTATAAGCATTCCAAAAAGGAAAATACTGCATTTTTACAAAAAGTGCATAAATAATTGTTCAGGGATTTTACTACTTATCGACCACAACGCCTTTTTGCAGCATAATATTCGCGTAAAGCGCCGTTTCCCCCGTGGCGATGATCGCGTATACTTTCTTTGCCTCCTCGTAAAAAGCAAAGCGTTCGATCTGTCCGATGGCGTCTGCCCCACGTTCGTCATGGCAGGCCGTAATCTTTTCATAAGTCTTCCAGATCGGCGTTTCCACCGTATCCCCCGGCATCACTTCCATAAGATTCACCGGTTTCTCCACATAAGTATCCAACGGAAATACTTGCAGGATAGCGTCCAATATTTCCGGGATACCATGTCCGTCCATGCGGATAACGACCGCATCCCTTCCCATGGTCTCCGCCGGGAAATTACCGTCGGCAATTACCAGCCTGTCGCTATGCCCCATCTCACACAATACTTTCAGCAATTCTGGGGATAAGATCCCCGGAACTCCTTTTAACATCGCAATCCCTCCAATCCATCAACATTCATCTGCTTTTACAAACGTATAATAAAATAGTATCATGTCGCCGGCACAAAAAATCGAAGGATAATGGCATAATATATAACATTTTTCACTTCACCCTCTTCTTTTTTTCCGAAGAATGGGAATGTTTCTTTTTCTTCCGTTTCCGCTTTTTCCTTCTCTCCCTCTCGTTTCCTTTTAAAATCACTACCACCGTGACAATGCCGATAACTGCGGCTGCCGCCAGGCAGAAAACCAGGAGGATTTTACCATCTATTTTCAATGCCTTCTTTTTACCGTCTACCATTCCGCCGTTCTCCTGATCCAGCAGTATTTTCTCCGTTCCGTCTTCCGTTTCCGCCAAGGCCTCCGCATCCATTCCGTCCGAATTCCCCTCGCCGGGGATGCCGTTTTCCTCCTTCGCAATGAGAATACCTGACGGCCCATCCCCGGGATCCACGACAGATACTTTGCCGCCCCGCTTCGTCCGCACTTTCCCACTTGTTCCTGAGGCAGGCTTCCCGGTTACCTGAACGGCCATTCCCTGACTCATATCTATCAGCCCGGAAGTCTGATTATCTTTCTGGACAACGGAAGAGGAAATATTCTGGGCGTCAGAGGGATCGTTTTTCAACTGTGTGTTCTCATCGTACAGCCCGTCATTTATATTTCCTCCGCCGGAAGAATCCTCCTGGTTCCCATCGTCAGGATTTTGGTTTCCGCCGCCCGGCTCCTGTCCGTCATCTTCCTGGTCCCCGCCGGGAGCGGGAGCGGGTTCCTCTTCCTCCGGCCCCGGCGGATAGACCGCTCCATCGCCGATTTTCACGCTCACAGGCTCCGGCGCCTTTTCCACCATCGGTATTTTATCTCCATAAGATCCGTTGGCTGTCCGAAAGGAATCTTCACAATAACTGATTTCCACCGACGTAAGCTGCGCCGCATCCGCCGGCGTTATGCTGACATAGCCAAGATTCAGCACTTCTCCATCAAACAGGCTCTTCGCGGAAGCCGCATAAATATCCAGCCTCCCCGCCTCTTCTTTATATATGAATCCATGTTCCGTACCTTGTACGTTCGGGGAAAATTCAAATCCCACCTCAGCCTGTCTCTCCGTATCCACTTTCAGCGAAAGGGAAACGGCCGTAATTTCTTCTTCCGCTGCATTGCTCATTTCCAGCGATACGGCTACTTTCGAACCTTCCTGACTTAAATTTACCGCGTCCTGCCCGGCTGCAAAAACCCGCATCGGGCAGACCAGCGCCCAAACAACCGCTCCCAAATATAATCCTTTCTTCATCCGTACACCTCTTAAGCGCTTTTTCTATCAACGTTATTCCGTTATTGCTCCTCTTTTCCTACAAAGGTAATATATTCCAAAGTCTCCGGTATCCTCAGAGGCAGCGTATCGCTTACAAGCCTCTGTCCCTCGTTCGTCATCGCGTTATCCACACGGTAAAGCTGCGCACGCACCGTCTTTCCTTTCCATTGGTCTATGTATTCCGGCTCGATCCAATAGATCCAGATTCCGTCGCTTACTTCCCCGAGCGCCCCGTTTTCAGGCACTTTAGCCAAAATGATCTGTTCCGCTTTCAGTACATTTTCTTCGTCCACGCCTCCGACTACGGAACCGTCTTCATCGTAAAGCACCACCACGTTATAATCCGGGTTTCCTTTATAATTTCCCGTAAAGATCAGCGAACCTTGGGGAATGGCTTTTCCCTGCTCATAAACGTATTCCTCTTCTAAAATTCCCACGGCTCCCTGTGTGCCGCTCTCTTTCACGCCAAAAGAAATACTGTCTCCCGCCGGCCCGAGCAAGTCTACTTCCGTTATGCTCATATGGCTCTGTCCCAAAGCCTTTAACCTGACATAAGCCGCATCATATGTACATATCCAGGGATCTCCCGCCGCATTCTCAAAGTAAACCGTCTGGCTTCCTTTTTTCTCTTCAAATCTTCCTTTCTTGACCGTCGTCCACTGGCTGCCGTCCACGCTTACCTCGATCTCATAATCGCTGACCGGCGTTCCCGATTTGACCGTATATTTCAATCCGCATACTGCCAGCGGCCGGTTCATACGCAGGAGGATCACGGCGTCGCTTCCTGAAGTCTGCCCTATATAAGTATCCTCATAATTTCCGTCGATCACGCGGTAAATGGCTGAAACTGTTTCCGGCGCACAGGGATCCTCTTCCGTTGCCCCATCCGCCCCGTCGAGTTCCGAACCCATATTGGTCGTCACCGTCCATTGCGATTTGTCATGGCTGCCGTCGTGGGATATTCTCACATTGCCGACCGTGTAGGCATTGGAGCGGAAACCGAACTTATCCACCGCCGTAACCTCATAGGTCAGAACTCTGTTATTGATGATGGCAACGCGGTCCGTATAAGTATTTTCTGTGGAAAATCCAACAACCTGACGCACGGGCTTCCCATCCTCATAAGAATATCTGGCGATCTCGTATCCTAGAATCACTCCCGGGTCGGCCGTACTTTGGATAGAAATCACCACTTCATTCGGATTTTCGCCAATTTGCGCCATACTTCCCGCCGCAATAACATCCTGTCCTTTCACGGAACCGGATATGCCGTGTTCTATCTCATATACTCTCGCATCATCCGTCAGATAATAGATCGCCCTTTCTTCTTTCCCGAACTGGCTCGCATAACGCATTGTCTCTGCATCCGGAACCAGCCCCCAGCGCATAAAGAATTCCGTCAGATCCTTTTCCGCCGCCGCACAAGCAAGACGCATGATATTCTGCTCGCTGCCGCCATCCAGTCTCAATCCGCCCTTTGCGCGGGAAGCATCCCTGCTATAAGAATCCACCCTCGCATAAAACAGATTGGCCTGTTGTTCCTCATAACTGTCATAAGTTTTATAGTTATATCCTCTGTCATAAGCAAGATGAAGCTGCCAGTACATGGCAAGGTGGGTAAACACATTCCCCGGACTTCCCACCGTATTCGAAGTCACTTTTTTATACACATTTTCATAATTAAATCTTACGGTTGCATTGCTGTCCTCCGACTTTATCAGCTGCGCAAAATAATTGTTCGTCACCTCCGCGATGGCATAGCTCCCCTGATTGATATTGTGTCCGATCTCATGGCCGATGCCCCAGCCAAAATATCTGCCGCTGGCATACTTGCCGTTTTCATCCGTCTGCACAGGCACGGAAGAAGCCAGTCCCGGCACGGAACCCCATTCGATTCCGATATGGTTTCCTGACGCATACATAAATGCTCCGGCAAACATCCTCATATAACGGATGTTCAAATGCTGGGCCGGCATCCGGTCCGTTGCCGGCGCGGATGCATCCGCGCTCAAACCTTTATGCTGATAAAAAAGGTGCATCATTTCGTCCATTGCCCGTAACGACTGTCCGAGCTTATCCGCCCGCTGTTCCGTCGTTCCCTGTCCAAGTCCCGCCAATATCTGCTCCGCGGATACGGACAGCATCATCTGATCCAGCACGATATCCGTCGCGCCGAGAATACAGTTCTGTTTGTCGTATGCCCTGTTTACCTTGTTGCCCGCTCCTGCCGTTTCATGTATTTGTTTATGTTGTTCTTCCATGGAGGCTACATGTTCCTCCAGCTCTTTTACATAAGAAACAATGCGGTCCTTCCGGCTCTGTTCATCCTTTACTCCGTACAGGTTCAGCACAGGTACCTTTCCGCCGCCGCTTACCCGCACGGCATATCTGTCATTCGCGTTGTTGCCGGTATATTGGATGTAAAGCGCTCCGCCGCCCTCGCAGGCCAGACTTTGGATAGAAGGTATGGTAATCTCATTGCGGCCCACTTTCAACGTAGCCACTTCCGATGCAAATGCTCCCGCCTCCGCATGATATTGAGTAGCAATCAGCTTCAATGCCGAATTGGAACCGGTTTTCAACCGGTCATGGCCTACATAAATGACCAGTTCTTCCCCTTCATAAGCCGAAATGCCCAATGGCTGCCATGCGTTCAATCCGCCAAATCCCAGATGCCCGTCTTTTGCCGCCGTAATCGCCGGATTAATGGTTACGATATCTCTGAACTCCGAAGAAAGCAGTCCTCTCGCATTCTCCAGCTCCCGTTGCAGCATAGCCCTTTCCGGGTGGTATTCCCCGCTTTTCTCATCCTTCGTATCCAGCCTCTTTTGCAGTTCATCGATGGTTCCCTCCGTCACCCCTTCTTTCAGAACGGTGTGCAGGTCATCCCCATATAGCCCGAGGATATCATGCTCCAGGCTGTCATAATAGTAAAAATTCACTTCCGCTATCGTCATATTATACAGCGCATATCCCCGCGCAAAACCGAGTTTTATTTTATTCGTCCGGATCGGCTCCGCCAGTTTCACCATATAATATTTTCTGCCGTTGGCATCCGTTCTCTGCACAACGGACACATTTTCCGCATATGTTCCGTTCGGATGTTCTTCATCGAAATAGCAGACCGATACCTTGGCATAAGAGGCAATATCTTCCGGTTCCGCAAAGGCAATATAACTCATTTCATAATAATCATCCAGCGTAAACAAAATCCCTTTATTGTTTGCCACATATTCCGCTCCGTCATCCCAGTCCAGAATCTGATAATAAGAACCGAAATTTTTATCCACCGTTCCAAGAGCGCTCTGGCTGTCCTTATCCAAGGCGCTTGTTATCATCTCGCCCCTGCCGTGGGTCGCGCTCACGATATGGGCGCTTACTTTCCCCTCCCCGTTGGATTCATTGATCAGTTTATATTTCGGCATTTGGGCCGGCTTCAGCGTAATCGTCCATACTTCCGAATGAAGGGAAGGCCCGCTCTCGCCCAGCGCATTCACTCCTGTCACATATACCTCATATCCCGTCTGGTCTTTCAGGCCGGTAATGGTGTATTGGTTCTTTTCGATGCCCGTAATTGTTTGGAATGAACTCTCTCCCAATTCTTTATAATATACTTGGTAGCTGTCAGTATCCTTCATATCTTTCCAGCTCATGCGGATGCAGCAATACCCGCCTACCGCTTTCAGATTGTCCGGCGCATCCGGTCTGCTGGAAGCTTCCGGAACAACCGATGCCCATTCCCCATAAGGCCCCGCCCATGTGCCGTTTACCGATCTCACGCGGGCTTCATAGGTTTCTCCGTTCGTCAGCTTTCCATTGCGGAAAGATTTCACTTCCAGGCTGTTAGAGGCAACACGCACCGTTTCCACTTCCCCGCCATATCGGATTTCCACCTCGTAACCGGTAATATTGGTCTGTGCTTCCCATGTCAGAGTAAACGACCGGTTCCCGCCCGTTGCCGACAATATTTGGGGAATATTAAAAGAGGGTTCCGAAATACGTTTTTCCATATCATTCAAAAATTCCACTTTGGAAATTTCCGCCAGGCTTCCTCCATTTGTCGTTCCTGTAATCCTGAAAGTCACTTTTTTTACGGCAATCTGGCCGCCCAGGTCGATTTTGAGCAGCCCCTCGCTGCGGCCTTCCTGCACAGATCTGGCCGCCTCCATCGCCTGTATTCCGTTGGCAATCTCGATGCTTATGGGTTCCCCATCCGTTTCCAGAAGCAATTCCCCGCTTTCCACAGCATTTTGCCCCATAGAAATCAAAATCTGCTCCACATGGGCATATTCGCCCCTTTCCGCCTTCTCCTTGCTCTGAAGGTTAAAGCCGATCTTCACCGGATTTTGTTCCGTAATCGCTCCTCCCTGAACGGTTTCCAGAACGACCGGAACAGATGCGTCCGACAGCAGTGCTGACGGATCGCCGCCCGTCACTTTCGTATTTCCGGTATCGATGTTCACCTTTACTGCTTCCGGCGCGATATTTCCGGCAAGGACAGCACGGGTATCCGCATTTTCGTTCAGTTTCGCCCTGCTGTTGACATAATATTGCAGATCCACCAGGTCTGTTTTTCCGTCCTTGTCCAGATCTGTCAGTTCCACATTAGGATCGCCGGCCAGCACTCCGTTTTCTCCCCGGCTGATCGCCTCCATAATGGCATTCCTGTCCGCTTCATCAATCCTCCCGTCCCTGTTGGCGTCTCCGATCAGCAATACGCCCGGATGGGGACTGCCTTCTTTATAGTCAAAGCCGTCCAGGTTTACGAAGCCCGTATGGATTTCCGCCGTCCGAATATCCCCGTCCACTACAATATCCTGTTCATAAGGAAGAAACCCGAAACCGGCTCCGCCGCGTTCTTCCACTTTCAGGCGGTAAGTACCTGGCAAAAGCCCGCCAAACAATATTGTGTGGGCGTCCGCTTCCCGTCCGAGATCTTCTTCTTTCTCAGCTATTACATTTCCGTCTCCGCTTTCCAGCCTGACCGTCAAAGCAATCTTTTGCGATGCGTCGATCGGAAGTACATTTCTCAATATCACTTCCGCCCGTCCTTTTGCATCGGAAGGCGCATATTCCTTATTCCATTCTTCGTCATCCGCGGAAGAAACCGGCGTTTCCGTACCCGGTATTTCTGTTCCCGGCACTTCCGTACCGTCCGGCGTTGTATCGTCCTTTATTGTACCATCGGGTATTATTCCATCCGGCGTTTTATTATCCGGTATTCCTCCAACTCCCGGCATTCCCGTATCGCCGGGTGCCGCCGTATCGCCCGGTACCGTGTTATCCGGCGCTGTCCCCGGAGTAGTTCCCGTTCCGTTTGTCGTTCCTCCCCCCGGCGTGTTTTCTGTTCCGTTCGTCGTTCCATCCCCCGGTGTGTTTTCCGTCCCGGTTATCGTTCCTTCCCCCGGTGTGTTTTCCGTCCCGGTTATCGTTCCTC
Source organism: Lachnospiraceae bacterium 28-4 (assembly GCA_000403275.2). Lineage (GTDB taxonomy): Bacteria > Bacillota > Clostridia > Lachnospirales > Lachnospiraceae > Kineothrix. Next base: position 445,661 of record KE159598.1, on the reverse strand, counting down.
CCCCCGGCATGTTTTCCGTCCCGGTTATCGTTCCTCCTCCCGGCATGTTTTCCGTTCCGTTCGTCGTTCCTCCTCCCGGCGCATTTTCCGTCCCGGTTATCGTTCCTCCTCCCGGCGCATTTTCCGTTCCGTTCGTCGTTCCTTCCCCCGGCGTGTTTTCCGTTCCACCTATCGTTCCTCCTCCCGGTGTGCTTCCTGCATTGTCCGGCTTTGCGTCCGGTGCCGCTCCCGGCACGTTTCCGTTATCCGGTATGGTTCCGTTCACTGCATCCGTTGGCCCCGGAACGGCTTTCGCCCCTGCCGCATCTCCTTCCGGCGGAACATACAAAGTTCCCCCTTCATTCTGCCTCTCTTTTTGTACACTCGCTCCGTTCGGATCCGCTGCCCGAACCGGAAGAATCCATGCTGCAACCAGGCAAAATGCCAGCAGCCAGGCTATCTTTCGTTTCATATTCTTTCTCCCTTTCCTTTCGTAAAAGCATACTTTTCAGCAATAAAATAAACCAGCTTTTCATGAGGCATAAAATACCTCTCCCATTCATTGAGAAATTCTTTCCCCGACAAATCCCTTTCCTGCGATTGTTTCCTGATGTCCGCCAAAGCCTTTACCATCCCGACGATCTCTTCCTTGCTCAGATCCCCGCTGTCTGCCAGAAAATCATAGCTGATGCGTACCTCTTCCCCGCAAAAAACATCATCTATCAGCCGGTATGCCATTTTCCAGTTTTCTGCATCCAAAAAACATAGCTTTCTGATAAAAATAAATTTATCCGCATACCGTAGGTAGGATTTTCTGCACACCTCATTTTCCAAGTCATCCAATATCCTTTTCCACTGCCCATTCTGCTCTCTGATAATGAGTTCTTCCGCCGTTTCAAAGAAACTGCGCGCTTCCGGGATCTCATTCTTTCCTCCATTCTCATAATGCAGGAAGCAGCAGTGCGGAAACTCCACATCCCAATCCTCTCCCAGCCTTTCTTTCAGCTTTTCCAGAGCATTCCTGCAATTTTGCCATTCGAGAGTGTCCGTTTCGTTGACCTTTATCAGCCTTACACTGCCCTTCCCCTTCAGCACCAGGTTCTTTTCCGCATATGCACGTGCCGCCGGCGTCAGGGAATATATCACATATTTTTCCTTTTTATATATCTCCAGCAGTTCCACCTCGCACCGCTTCATTCTTTGCAGAATATTGCTGAGCGCGCTGGATGTCAGATCCATTTTTTCCGCAATTTCCTTATTGGTCATCGTATGATCCACCAATAGCAGCATGATCCGGGCCATCTGCTTTGTTAAAAACCGGCGGATCAATGCCTCTGACTCATCTGTCAAAGATAGATGACTCACATTATCTTCATTTTCTTTTTTCAAATCAATTTTCCGAATAATATCTCCATCCATCGCATTGTACCTATTTCCTTCTGCATCTCAATATATCCTATTTATCCTCACAATATCTACGCCATTTCATACTATCACAAGATAACTCATATTTCAATAATAAATGACTCACGAACGCAGAAATCAATTTTTATAAACGCCATGGCGGAGGAAGCCAAACGGGGCTGGGGAAGCGGAACAGGGCGGTGGGAAACGGAGCCGGAAGAAAGGGCGCAAAACCTACCACCAACCGCCGAAATAGTGCAAACGGTTTTGCCGTTAGAACGGAAATTGTTTTTTGTAATTGAGTATGGTATAATTTTCCCCAATATAAAACAATAAATCGAAATTTAAAAGTGAGTTAAAATATTATGGATTTAAAAAAATAGAAAATTTTATGCAACAATGAATGATTTTATGACGAATTGATGCATGCTATGGAGGAAAAAATGAAAACTGGCATCAAAAAGCAAGAGGTAAAATTTATCGTGACTGATGAATATAGAGAATGGATTGCTTTGATTAAAGACAGGATTAAGAACAGTCAGATTAAAGCATCTATTAAAGTCAATAGAGAACTATTAGAACTGTATTGGCATATTGGCGAGGATATAGTAAATCGGCAGAAACATTCAAAGTGGGGAGAAGGTCTTTTGCGGCAAATGAGTATTGACTTAAAAAACACCTTTCCTGATATGGCGGGATTTTCAGAAACGAATTTGAAAACGATGCGGTTATGGTATCGCTTTTATGCAGAAGCTGTAAATGGTCAACAAGTTGTAGACGAATTGAGGTGTGATGATATTTTCCGGCTGATAACAACAATTCCGTGGGGACATAATCAGCGTATCATTTTTAAATGTAAAGATGTACGTGAAGCTGTTTTTTATGCACAGTATACTTTGGAAAATAATTGGAGTCGAGATGTATTGGAACATCAGATTGAAAGCGGATTATATGAACGTAAGGGAAGAGCCATTACGAATTTTAAGGATAAACTTCCTACTAAAGCTTCAGATTTGGCAATACAAACGTTAAAAGATCCATATAGTTTTGATTTTTTATCAATGCGGGATGATTATGATGAAAAAGAATTGGAAAATGCTCTGGTAAATCAGATTACACAGTTCTTGTTAGAGTTGGGAACAGGTTTTTCCTATGTGGGACGTCAGGTTCATTTACAGGTTGGGGAGCGTGAATTTTATATTGATTTGCTGTTTTATCACATAAAACTTCATTGTTATGTTGTTGTAGAACTTAAAACAAAGAGATTTGAACCGGAGTATGTTGGAAAATTAAATTTTTACGTTACAGCAGTAAATAAGCAATTAACAGGAAATGGCGATAATCCGGCAATAGGTCTGATTATTTGCAAGGATAAGGATAATGTTGTGGCGGAATATTCTTTGGAAGAAGTTTCACAGCCGATTGGTATTACAGGGTATGAATTAAGCAATGCGCTCAGCAAAGAATATCAACATAGTCTTCCTACAATAGAAACGCTGGAGTCTGAAGTCGCAAAAATGATGGATACAAAATAGTCTGCAAGTTGTAAACTATTTTGTATCCATGCCGTTTAGTGCTAAACTATCAGAAAGATAATCAACGGTATTTTCTTATTCTTTTTTCATCTCCTGCCATATTGCTTTTGTCTTCGGATCCACGATCGGTTCTCTTGTCGTTTTCACGGCATCGGAATGGAAGGAATTCAATGAGCTGTTTATATATTCAAACATATTGTTAGCCGGATTGTATCTTAATATGATGCTTCTCAGCTTGCCCTGATATAAATACGCCTCTTCCCCGGGCCCTACTTCAAAGGTCAAAGTCTCTGTCTGACTTTGGTTCCATGCGCTTGTCAGCGACATGCTGACGCCCATCTTCACTCCATATTTTGCAACGACAAAATCCATTTCCATTGAAATCTCTGCGGATATGCTTATTCCCGCCGTATTTTCAAATCCAACGGTGACGCTTCTGCTATAGGTCGTTTTGACGCTCGATTCCAAATTATCGATATAACCCACATTTTCAAAATCCGGGCAGAAGAAAATCATCGTGTCCGCATAGTCTCCAACCCCCGCCAAAGGCATGCCGGTTTTAAAGGTTTCCTCATTTGCCGGCGGCTGATTGGTATGTACGGTGACTTTTTTCTTCACAATCGGTATTGCTTCCAGCATTTCCTCTTCTGCATCCATATCCTGCGGCGCTTCCATATCCATGATCCGATTCTGAAAACCTGCCAGGTTTTCTATATCCCTCTTAATGTCTTCCTCTTTGCTGTAGGAAACAAACCTTGCCTCCGCCTGTATGACGGCATCGTTATAGCGCCCGTCCTTGTGATCCGACTTATCCTTGTAATCTTTAATCTGAATAGAATATTTCACAGCCAGAACCCCTACGGAAACCGCCGTCTCTGTTTCCGGATCATAGCCGTTTACCAAATAAGTATAAAGCACATCGTCCTGTACATAATCTTTCGGGTTCTCGGATGTATTATCACCTAAGATCGTGGAAACAACCGATTCCAAATCCGCCTTCTGAATCCCGCTTTTTATCGTCGTGCATACCGTCATGGCTATTGTCTTGAAAGAATCGCGGATAGCCGCCCCTGTAGGCTCATTGATTACTTTCTTTTCCCCCGCATAGGAACCCGGGAAAATACCTGGAAAATTGTCTCTTAAATAGTCAAAATGAGGCGCGTATGAAATATAGCACAAATCTCTGCGGTAGCCGCCGGCGTCATCATCGATCACCCAGCTTCCGTTCACTTCCACTTCCTCAATGCCAAGAGCTTTCAAATAACTGACATCATTCATCTTTTTCCCGTCAGTCCCTGCCATGCAGGAATAAACCTGGCTCCTTTTCGGCGTTCCCTTGGCAATATAAAAAGTCTGCCTGTTTCCCTCCGGAAAATCCCTGAGTACCTCTTCCTTATATTGCTTCAGCCTTTCTTCCGACGTTTCTTCGCAATTCAGCCCTACGGCTGCTAACTGGCTTTTCATTTTTTCCGTCGGATAACCGCTTGGAACCGCTTGTTTCAGCTTAATATGCATATTCCGCCTAACTGGCATCCCCTTGATTGCCGCCACTTCTTCCATCCTGGTTTCTTCGTCCATTCCAATTCCTCCTTTTTTCTTTTACAAGTCTTCTTTAAAGATTTGTTTCTTCTATTTATCACGCACATTTTATCCCTGTCCTGTCTTATGAAACCGGCGCCTGTTACATAATCCCTCCAACAGCCTTTCCTTCCTATAGGCCAGCCTGTCAGACCGCACATGGATAAATTGCAGCTATGACCGTTCCCCGGATTCTGCGCTTTCCCTCTCCTGGACGATGCCCATGGCCATATCCCTGAGAGTAAACGCCCCTGCCGCCATGGCCGGCGTCATGCTGCTGCCCGTCTTCTGCCTGATTTTTCCGGCGATAAAAGCAGCGCTCAAAGAATCGATGCCCATGGTATCCGTGTTCCTGTCCAAAGATACTTCGTCTTCCTCCATTCCAAGCACTTCGGCAAAAATAGTTTGCAGCAGCTTTTGCAGAATCTTTTCTTTCTCCTCCCTATTCCCCTCTCCGTATGTTTCTCCCAAAATATCCCCGGATTCCTCTTCCGCCCTGACGAATTGGAATTTATTGTCCTTTTGCATATTCCGATAGTCCATTACTTTCCGCCAGTCCAGCTTTGCCGTATACCCTATCTCCGCCCCGCATTCTTTCCTGCACCGGACTGCATTGTAACTTTCCATAATTCCGATACCCTGCATCTGCAACGCATGGCTGACTCTTTTTTCCCTGACGGCCATCCCGGTATCCAACGCGCCAAAGCCCTCCAGCCGATATCCTCCATATTCCGCAAAGGACTGAAGCATGCTGTTTGCCGCCCCATAACATCCCTGCCCCGGATTCCCCAGCACGGCGGTTATGGAACCGATGAGAACAAGCTGGCTTTCCCATCGCTGCGCCAGCCCGGATAAATTTTCCGCCCCTTTCATTTTGGGTTCCAAATGCTTCTTTAGAATAGAAGGCGTAATCTCCTCATAAGGACAGTCTTCACTATAACCGGCCAAATGGCAGAATATTTTTTCCTTTCCTTCGAACCATCCTTCCTCCTCCAGCTGTTCCAAGCCTCTTTCTATCTGTTTCCTGTCCGTCACATCGGCCCTTATGTATTTTCCCTGCAATCTATAATAATCCAGCGCTTCCAATAAAATCTCCAGTCTTTTCGACCTTTGCCTGGAAACAAGCGCGATCCTTTCCGCCCCCGCAGCGGCCATCCATAACGCATAGGGAAATGCCAAACCCCCGGAAGCTCCCGTCAGAACCGCCGTGATTCCCTGCATATGCCTTTCCCTGCCGTCCTTTCTCTCTTTGACCGGTACCGCCCGAAGCCCATAAAGCGTACCATTTCTATATGCCGCCTCCCATTCCCCTTCCGGTACATAGGAAAAATCCTGTCCGTCCGAAAAATATTTTCCGTTATCGCCTATCCTTCCCCTCTCATCCATATCGAGCAAACATATTTCCAGATCCGGCCTTTCTGCCCGAATACACCGCACCAGCCCCCAGAGTCCTGCCTGTCGGTAGCCCTTCACTTCGTCCCCGGGCAAAACCTTCACTGCATTTTCTGTTACGATAACCATGCGGCGTTCCTTTCTCCGATAATTCCTGATCAGCGCCAACAAACGGAATATATCTGTTTCTATATCCTGTCCCGCAAGAAAAACCGTTGCCTTGCCTTTACTTTCTTCTTTTCTTTTTATCTCTTCCCACTGAAACCTATAGGTATTGATTTCCTCCGTCTCTGCCTTTTCTTTTTTTTCAAAAGATACCTGGTGAAATTCCGCCAACAGACTGCCGCTTTCGTCATAAAGTCTGCAATCCGCTTTCCAGACCGGCTCTTCCCTTTCCCATATCGCTGCGTGGACATAAAGCCCTGCATATTCCTTTTCCTCCCTATAGGACAGCCTCGCCTTTTCCATCCCCACCGGCAGCATCATATATTTCCTGTCAAATGCAATATCACGGCTGCCCGCCAATGCCGCCGCCTGCAGCATGGCATCCAAAGTTCCTGCAAGCGCCTCTTTTTTTAAGCGGCCGTTTTCCGCCGTCAACTGACAGAAAATTTCATTCTCCCCGATCCAGGCTTTCTCTATCCTGCGGAAGCTTCCTCTATAATGCAGCGACTTTCTTTGCAGTATTTCATAAGCCGCGTCTCCGCTTATTTCCAGCCATTCCTTTTTCTCGTTTTTTGGACTCCTGTCGTCCGTTTTCCATTTCTCCCCTTCGCTTGCCTCTGCCCTCATGACCGGCATCCACTTCCCTTCCGCCGCCGAAAAAACAGATACTTCTGCCTTCCCGGACGGATAAGGAACAAAACTTAATACGGTATCCCGGAAGGGATGCAGGATCACCGGACGGAGGATTTCCATATTCTTCCATTCCCTTATTCCCGCTCTGTCAAGCATCGCCGCATAGAATACTCCCGGCAGGTAACATTCCCCCTCCGCTTTATGCCCTTTCAGCCAGTCATGGCTCGCCAGGTTTATCCTGTTTTTCCATATATCCAGAGGGAGTCCCTCCTTCCTTCCAAGAAAGGGGTCCGGTTTTTCCCATTCCTGATCCGGCATTTCCACAGGAAGCTTTTTCTTATCCCATCGATAGCCCGGAAGGGAAAGATTTCCGCATTTATTTCCTCCTGCCCGGAAGTTTGCGGGTACACGGTTTACATAGACCTGCATCATCGCCCGGCAGAAGATTTCCGTTTCCGTTCCCGTCTCTTTTTCCGGCTGAACCGCAATACAGCTAAAATCCCTGTCATAAAATTCCTCCGCAATGGAAGGCATTAACACAGGAGTTACCCCTATTTCCATAAAGGAATCGAATCCATCCCTTTTCATAGCCTTTAAAGCCTTTGCAAATTCCACCGTATTCCTTATATTGTTCCACCAGTAGGAAACCTCATATGCGTTCTCTTCCATACGGTCTCCGTATACGGTGGAATACAAAGCCATTCCCGCTGCAATCCCTGCTGCCGTTTTTCCCCCGGCTCCGGCTTCATGCGCAGCCGCCCCTCTTTCCGGTTCCCGTACCGACCGCCGGAATTCTTCCTCCACTTCGTCCATCTGCCAACTGTGATATGCCATGGAACCTTTCAAAAATTTGCCGCCCCGGCGCTTTTCTATCTCTTCCAACTCCGCTAAATCGCCGGACAACACCATCCGGTTCTCTCCGTTTTCCACCCCGAGGGAAACCAGCCCCCCGCTTTTTTCGCAGAGAAAATCCGCTTCTTTCCGGCTCATCCTCACCGCCAGCATTTTTCCCTTTCCCTGCAGCTTTTCCTGGCATTTTCCCCTATGCCATGCAATGCGGAAAGTTTCCTCCAATGTCAACAAACCGCTGCAATAAAACGCCGCCAATTCCCCCGCGCTGTGTCCCACACATCCGCAGAACTCCACCCCTTCGGATACCAGAAGGGCAAACAGGGATATTTGATATGCCAAATGATAGGACTGCAAAAAGCTGACCCTGTAAAAATAATCCGGCGCCGTCCCGCTTTCCATTACCTTTTTCAAGCTTCTGTCGGAATATTTTTCATATTCTCTGCCGCATCGGCAAAACTGTTCCCTGAATACGGTGAAATTGCGGTACAAATCCTTGCCCATGCTCTCCGTCTGGTTCCCCATGCCGGAAAAAACCGCCGCTTGTTTTTTATAATCTTTATTTCTTTGTCTGCATAACCATCCGCTTCCCATTTTTCCGTTTTCAAACTCCGTCAGCCCATTGGCCAGCCTCATGCGGTCCGGCGCATATACCGCCAGCCGAAAGGGCAAATGATGAGGCCTCCGCCATTTTGCACACCTGCATATCTCTCCCAAATCCTCTTTTTTCAATCCGCCGGCCTGTATGGCATATTTATAATCGCCCGCCATATTCCGCAAAGATAGCATACTGTTTGCGGAAAGGAATAAAATGTCCTTGCTTTCCGCCGTTTTCCCGCTGTTTCCCTCCTGTTCCCCGCTTTCCGCCAAACTGCCGATATATGCATGGGCGTTAGCGCCTCCAAAGCCGAAACTGTTAATTCCAACATATATCCTCCCATCCTTTGCCGGCCATATTCCTTCCGTTTTCTCCACCGGCCTGATTCTGTAATCCGCAAAAGGAATGCTCGGATTTTTCTCTTCGCAATGGAGCGTAGGCGGGATTTCCCCATGCTGTAAAATCAGGATTGCCTTTATGACGGACGCAATCCCTGCCGCCGCCTCCGTATGCCCTATATTGCTTTTCAAAGAACCGATGGGCAGTATTTTTTTCCTGTCCCGGAATACCCTCTCCAAAGCTTCCGTTTCCGTTCTGTCCCCGGCCCTGGTTCCCGTTCCGTGGGCTTCCAGATAACCGATATCGTCTATGGGAACTCCGTTTCCTCCGTATATTTGGCAAAGCAGCTTTTGTTGTGCGTCTCCGTTCGGATAGCTGACCCCTTTCTTGCTGCCGTCATGATTGACCGCCGTCTTTATAATCTCACAGTAAATTCGATCCTGATCCCGCAGAGCCTGTCCCAATTCCTTCAGAACGAGCACACCGGCCCCTTCCCCCCTGGCATAGCCGTCCGCTTCTTTTCCAAAAGCGGACGACACGCCCTGGCGGGATAAAAATCCGCCTTTGCTCAATGTAATAAAATTCCCTATTTCCGTCATGATATTGACTCCGCCGCAAAGCGCCGCCCCGCAATCGCCTCTGCGAATGCTCTCCACCGCCAGATGCAGCGCGGTCAGGGAAGAGGAACAGGCGGTATCCACTGTCATGCTGGGGCCATGGATATCATAAAAATATGACAGCCTCGCCGCCAGCATGCCGATGCTGGAACCGGTCGCGTGGTGCCCGCCCAGTTTCTCGTAATTTTCCTTTTGCATCGTATTCGTCAGAAAATCCTGCATAAAAGCTCCGATAAACACCCCTGTGCCGCTCCCTTTGATTTCCATTCCGGCGTCCGTCAGCGCTTCATAGGATACTTGCAGCAGCAGTCTTTGCTGATAGTCCATCCGTTTCGCCTCTTTATAAGAAATCCGAAAAAAGTCCGCGTCGAAAGCCGAAAGGTCTTCCTTCAGGAAAAATGCCCTGTCATTATAAAATTTTCCTGCCGCCCGGTGATCGGAATGATAGTATTCCTGAAACTGCGGGAATCGGAAGCTCATCGGCATGCTTTCCCCTTCCCCGTTTTTTAAAAGCCGCCACAATCCCTCAGGATTTTTAGCGCCCGCATATCTGCATCCCATTCCGATTACTGCAACTCTCTTCTCGTCCATTCCCTTTTCCATCCTTTTTCTTCAAAGCGGCACCAGCCCGTATTTCCTTTTTCTTTTCCCTGTTTTCCTTCTCTTCCCGTAATATTCCAAATCCCTGATCAACTGCTCTCTTGTATGATCCGGCTCCAGCCAGCCGTCTATGTATCCATAGCGCACGGCATTTTCCACATCCGCTTTCAAATTCTCCCGGTATTCTTCCGTCCGTTCCTTTATAAATTCCTGCTTTTCTTCTTCGTCCATCCCTGCCAGCTTTCTTTTATGAAGTATGGGTATGGCGCACTCTGCTCCCATCACTGCGATCTCCGCCCCCGGCCAGGCATATACGGCATCCATTCCCAATGCCTTGCTGCCCATGCATATATATGCGCCGCCATAAGCCTTCCTTAAGATCACCGTCAGCTTGACCGTATCCGCCTCCGCGTATGCAAACAATAACTTTGCGCCATGGCGTACCATACCCTCCTGCTCCTGCCCGGCTCCCGGGAGGAATCCCGGCGTATCCATAAATGTAATCACCGGAATATGATAGGCGTTGCAGAACCTGACAAATGCCGCCCCTTTTACGGCCGCGCTGCAATCGATCGCCCCTGCCGTCCTCATCGGCTGATTTGCCACGATGCCCGTCATCCGCCCTCCCATTCTTCCAAAACCGGTAACAATGCTTTCTGCAAAATCCTTTCTTACCTCCAAGAAACTACCTCTGTCCACGATCCGTCCGATTACCGCGCATACATCATAGCCCTTTCTCCCGTTGGCCGGAACGATCTCCCTCATGCCCGGCAGGATATGATCCCCATCCCGTCTCCGAACTATTTTCCGCCGCCTCTTTTCATCCATCCCATCCGACAGGTAAATAAGAAGCCTTTTTAACCGGACAAAGCATTCCTTTTCATTTTTGCTGCAAAAATGTGCCGCTCCTGACAATTTCCCATGGAGCCCGGCGCCTCCTGTCTCTTCCCATGTACATTTCTGCCCGCAGCTTTTTTCCACTACATCCGGCCCTGTCACAAACATATATCCGGTCTCTTCCACTATAAAAGTAAAATCAGCCAGTCCGGGCGAATATGCCGCCCCTCCTGCACAGGTGCCCGCTACTACCATAACCTGAGGTATCACTCCGGCCGCCGCCGCATGGGCCTTTAACACTTCTCCATATCCGGCAAGGGCCGCGATGCCCTCCTGTATCCGCGCGCCCCCTGAATCCTGTATCCCTACCACCGGTCTTCTCTGCCTCATGGCTTCTTCGATTAATTTCCGTATCCGCTTTCCTTCCTGTAGCCCCACGGTTCCCCCTTTCACGGCAGAATTATGGGCATACATATATACTCTCCGTCCCTCAATGGTTCCATAGCCCGTCACAACGCTTCCTGCTTTCTCTTCTTTTCCTCCCTCCAGCGTCCGAAAACTCTCTTGATCAAACAAAAGCCCAATTTTTTCTTCTATAAGCAGCTTTTCTTTTCTATGCTGTTTTTCATACGAATCTGTTTTCTTCATTTTAAAATATGATATTGTCTGGCCAAACCAATGAACTGATTAATAAATTCAATCTGCGCTTCCGGCAGTCTGTCGTAATTTTGAACGTCTATGCCTTTCCCTTCCTTCTTTTTAATTACATCCAAAAGAAGATAATCTGCGCTGATATCCAGCGCGTTAATCAGTTGAATCAATACCTCCAGGCTGAATTTTGCCGTACCGTTTTCTATCCTGCTTAAATAATTCGCCGAAATTCCAGCCCGTTCCGCAACCTGTTCCTGTGTCAGCTTCTTACCGTGCCTTACATAGCGAATCCGTCTCCCGATAGCGTCATAACATGCTTTATCCATATGTGTCCCCCATAAACAGACTCCCCCACACCACACGGCAGCAACAAAACAGACAAATCCTTTCCTTTTGTTTTCCTTACCGCTTTTACTAACTTACTACAAAACATTTCAATAAGGAATAAACTGGAAGTATTGTTTCTTTCTTATAGTGGTAATTTATGGAAAAAAAATTGCAAACGGATTTTCCTATAAATAAGAAAACTTCCGTTTGCAAAAATCGATTTCCGCAATTCGTATCTTTATTTTATTCTTTCCATCATAGACGGCAGTCGGCAAATCTCCGTTATGGATAAATCCATTTCCGAAAATTCCCCTTTCTTCCCATATCCGTACAGACAGGCAATGAACGGAATCCCGTTATCTCTTGCCGCCTCTTTGTCATAAAACCTGTCACCCACCATAACCGCCCATTCCGGCTCTGTTTTTTCAAGCAGCCGGCGGAGGCTGTGGGATTTGGTTCCTTCCTCCGTAATTCCCTGTATATAGCTGAAATAATCCTTGATATGCAATGCGCGCAGTACCAGATCGATTTCCTTGTTTTCCGCGTTGGAGCAAACGGCGAGAGAATATCCTTTTTCTTTTAACTCGCGCAAGGTTTCTTCCGTATGGGGAAAGGTTTTTGCCTTCCGCTCCACATCCTTCATCCAATATTCCCCGATCAGCCTTTCAAACTCTTCTTTCTTTTCTTCCGCCCGGCTGCCAAAGAAATACCGGATATCATCCTCGAACACGGCCCCAATCCTGTCCCGCAGCATTTCATCCGTAAAACCATTCGCCCCCATTTCGCGCAAAACCTTTTTATATGCCGGCACCGCATATATCTCCGTCATATTCAACGTTCCGTCCACATCGAATATGACCAGTTTCTTAGAGAATCCCAACGGCGCACCCCAAAATGCATAAAGCAAAAATACCAAGGATAATGTAAATGGTTTTCACATTTTTCTTATAAAGCCATACGCAGAGGAAGGTAGCTGCCAGCGGCAGCAGTCCGGGGAAAATCTGGTCAAAAATCGACTGGAGCGTCGTTTCCGTGCCAGACAGTGTAAAACTCAAAGTGGTCTGCAAGGAAACCATCGTGGCGATCATCGCGCCGATTACGGTCATGCCGAGGATGGAAGCGCCATAGGACAGTTTTTCCATCATATGATTCTCGGACGCATTTTCCAGGAAAGAAGTGCCCAGCTTATATCCATATTTGCCCGCTATAATCTTCGTAATAAAATGTATGGAAGTATAAAGCAGGAAATAAATGACAGCCCCCAATATATTTCCCTGCTGTGCCAGCCCGATGCCGATGCCGGCGGCAATCACGCGGAAGGTTCCCCAGAAGAAGGAATCGCCGATTCCTGAAAGCGGCCCCATCAGCCCAACCTTCACGTTATTGATGGAATCCGTATCGAAGTTCTCTTCTTTTGCATTCTCCTCCTCCATCGCCACGCCCAGCGTCATAATAAAAGGGGATACGTGGGGAGTGATGTTAAATGTCTCCGTATGGCGTTTCAATGCGGCATAAAAATCATCATCATCGGGGTAAATTTTTCTTAGCGGTTTTTCCAGCGCATACATATATCCGTATGCCATCATCTTATCGAAAGACCAGGAGGACTGTATCGTAAAAGATCTCCAGAATATGCTCCTGTACTCTTTCGCGGTCATAATCTCTTCCGCCCTTTTCTCTTTATCCGCCGTCTGTATCTTATTTTCCATCATCAGAAATCCTCCTCCGCATCTTCAAATTTCATATTATTTACCGCAATCATTGCAATGCAGAAACCGACAACCGCCACTCCAATAACATCCATATGCAGATAGATGACTGCAACAAAGCCGAGGAAAAGGTACGGCAGCACTTTATTATTGGACATCATTTTAATCAACAGCGCCAACCCTACACAGGACAGAACTCCGGCTGCGACATTAAATCCGTTCATTACCACTTCGGGAATCATATTCAAAATGGCATTGATGGAATCGGCACCAAAGGCGATCGCGACGAATACGAGCAAAGCCGAAGGAATGCCTATGGACAGCGGCACTACCGTCAAATGCAGGAAATCCGCTTTTTTCATGTTTCTCTCTTCTACCGCTTTCTGAATCTGCTTTCCGGCCCAGCTTCCGGGAATGGCATAGCAGAAGTTCCTCCACATTTGCAGGAATATGGACAGGGGAAGGGCAAGGGCAACCGCAGTCCCCACTTCAGCGCCCGACTGGATCGCCACGGCGATACTTAAAACGCTGGATGCGTATACTTCCGGCGGAACAGCGCTTCCTACCATAATAGATCCCATAAACATCGCCTCCAGAGAAGCTCCCATAATGACGCCCGTCGTCATATCCCCCATAATCAGCCCTACAATGGGGCCTGTAAATAACGGCCTTGACATCATCGACGCGCCGAATGTCTGCTCGTCGATAGCTGCCAGAAAGGCCACGACTGCTACTAATAATGCTGTAATGATCATAACCGTTCTCCTCTCTCCCTAAATCAGCGTTTCCACCATGATCTTTTTATCCGTAGGCACCGCCCTGCACTCCACTTCCGCTCCTGCGGCAAGCATCTCCCTGATATTTTCCACGTCCGCTTCCGTCACTGCTATGGACGGAGTCAGCGCCTGTGCCCCTTCCTTTACTTTCATATTCCCCAAGTTCACATGATTCACGTCTTTTACTTCTTTCACGAGCCGCAAAGCATCCGCCGTATTATCCACAATCAGAAATAATTTATATTTATCCGTTTTATTTCCGTTCAGAAGTTCTATGGCATCATCCACCGACTTCGCCACAAACTTTACGCCCCCCGGCGCCGCAAGTTTCAGGGATGTCATGCGGAGTTTATTATCTGCAACATCATCGTTAATTACAAAAATACAGTCCGCCCCAAGGGAATTGGTCCATGCAAATGCAACCTGTCCATGAATCAGTCTTTCATCCAACCTCAGCATTTTAATCATCAGAAATCATCCTCCTCTTCTTCCTGCATCGTTTCTTCTATTACCTTATTCACATAAACAATGCCTTCCTTTGCCTCCTCTATGGCATTTTGTATCATTTCTTCCAAGAAAATTTCCGAGGAAGTTTCCGAGGAAAATTCCGAACCTAGCATAGATACCAATACGATCAGCAGCGGAAGATTTAATCCCGTCACTACATGTACGCGCCCGTCTGCCGTATATTCCGTAAAAGCGTTGGCCACGCTTCCGCCAAATACATCCGCAGCCACGATCAGCTCATCCTCTTCCCCCAGACCGGAAACATAATCTTTTGCCGCCTTCGCCATATCGAAATCAGGCGTCGTATATGCATTCAATATTTCCAATGGCTGGGAAGCCCCGAGAATCAATCCCAGGGTTTCCCCAATTCCTTCTGCAAACCTCCCATGAGTCGCCACCAGCAGCCTTCTCATTCCGATACCCCCATTCTGTTTTAGTATTCCACCGTCCTGTAATATCTCCTGATATCCAGGCTGTGGTTCCTGACATGTTCGAAATGGGCGCTTACCCTTTCTAACTGGGTAGATGTCACCATCGGCGCAACAAATTTCCTCATATCTTCGTCAATGCCTTCCAGCGCATAATCCTTTGTATCAAACACTTCCACATATTCCGAGTGCTGCTTTACAAAGTTTTCTACCCTGTCCACAAGGGGCCTCGTTTCGTCTTCCCCTTTGATCAGTACAAAGCTCATATCCTTTTCCGTCATTTCGATAGTTCCGTGGAAAAACTCCGCCGCGTGAATCGATTTGGTCGGAATCCACTGCATTTCCTCCAGCACGCACATGGCAAAGCAGTAAGTCTCGCCCCATGTATTGCCCGCTCCTACAAACATATGGAACTTGGTATCCTTATGTTTTTCCGCAAAGGCCAGCGCCCGCTCATCGTTCTGTTCCCTTACTTTCAGGAGAACTTCCGGCATTCTCTTCAGATTCTCCAAAAATCTGTCGCACTGTTCAAAATCCCCGTTCCTCTTCATAAGCATAGCGCCCAGCGCGAACAGTTGTATATGTATCTCCTCCACCAGATTATCGTTCGACGCCGCGTTCGCAATCGGGTAAGTCGCCGCCCTTCCCAGCGGACTGTCCTCACTGCCCACAAACGCGATGACCTGTGCGCCCACGCTTGCCGCATATTCCGCCGCTTCAACCGTTTCCTTCGTATCCCCCGATAAAGAGGCGGTGATCATAAGTGACTTTTCCGTCAGCTTTTTCGGTTTTGCTTTCACAAACTCCGCCGCAATATCATAATACCACTCCAGGGTGCTGTTTGTCTTCAGCAGATAGGAAAGCGGGCTTAACATCGAATAAGTACCGCCGGTACCGATGAGAAACACGTTCTTGTATCCCTTTTTTTCCGCCTGGTCAAGCACTTTCCCGATCGTCTCAATATTGTCCACCGCTCCATGAAGTACGCTTAAAAAAGTTTCGTTATCAAATCCATACATTTTCTTTTCCTCCCAAAATGAATCAAAATTTTGCATCAGCGTTTTCCGTTCCTGTCCTGCGCGCATAAGACAGTTTTTTATGTACCATTCTTCAACCACCTTGTGATTATAAAATACCACACTCTATCTTTATTGTCAATCTCTTTTTATTTTTAATATACCAATTTTATATCTTTATTGTTTTTAAATAACCATTATAGGTATGCAAGCGTGTTTTTACAAGACCACTTTTTTAATGCTTTTATTTCCTTTTCTCTTCTGTTATAATATTTTGTGACCGATGGCTCAGGCGGCAGCCTTGACTTCCTCCCGTGGGAATCCATCTGTCAGAAAGGGGCATTCCATGGATATAGATGAAAAAACAACGGAAATTACAAACCTGATAAGAACGAAAATCCAAAACAAAACATATCCTTACGGCTCCACGATCCCTTCCGAAAGAGAACTCGCCCGGCAATTCAATGTGAGCCGGAATCTAATACGTTCCGCCATCGATTCGCTCATCGAAGAAAGCATGCTCAAACGCGTCCACGGAAAAGGCACATATGTAACCAAAACGGATATTGACGATACAGCCATTCATTTTAAGGGCATGAGCGAGTTATTGAATGAAGCTGGTTTTAAACCGTCTTCCAGAGTGTTGACCACCCTGACAAGAAAAGCCAAATTCAAATATTCGAATATTTTTCATGTGGCGGAAGACACGGAAATGTTCCAGATCATACGTCTGCGTCTCGGCAATGATCTCCCTATTTCCATTGAGAACACGACGATTCCCTATCACAGCATAAAGCATATAGAGGATATCGATTTTCAGGTATATTCCCTTTACGATATGTTTGCCATAAACGGAATTTCTATCCAGAACATCGAACATATTTTTTCTTCCACAAGAATACATGGCGCCTATGCCAAACTGCTGAACAGGGAAGAAGATACGCCTATTATCAATATTAAAATAACTTCTTATACAAAAACGCACCAGATTGCAGAATATACGGAGGTTCTTGTAGCCCCCGCATTTTCCAAATATTATACCGACGGGATCATCAAGAATGGAATCTTTAATCTGACATCCCAGCTCATCACATAAAGGGGGATTTACCATGCCAAAAGTTTTTAACCAGCTCAGTCTGGAAGTGGAGGAATATATACGGGAATATATTGCAGTCAACCATTTGCAGCCTGGCGATAAGCTTCCTGCGGAAAGAACCTTTGCCACAGAACTTGGCATTACGAGGGGTACGCTCCGCCACGGGCTCGAACTGCTGATCAGTGACGGCATCATTGAAAATAGAAAAAACAGCGGATATTACATTTGTCCGCCAAAGGTCAACAGAGAACTTCTTTATTACTGCTTTCCTTATAAGGACAGCCACCTGATCCGGTCAGGATACCGGGTAGCTCCTGTCGGCATGATCCCGGACCGCATTCAGAATATTGTAAATAACATACTCGGTCCTATCCGAATGGAAAAAAGCAATACCCGGAAGCATCTGGAATATGTGGGAAACACGCCTGTCAGCATCACCTACACTTTCCAGGAACCTCTCTCCCAGGCATTCATCCCCTATCTCTTTGAAATGGACACGATACCGGAAGACCTGACCGTCACCCAGTCCATCCGCGTGATAGATGCCGGATATATTGAATCGGAAGTACTGGAACTTTTAAAACTAAATATCCCCGATACGCTGCTGCTGATCAGCAACTTTGTTCATTACCGGAACCAGACGATCGGCATCTGCCTTTCCATTTGCGTAGGCACACGGGTCAACCTGATTACGGAAATCGATCTGAAAAATGCGGCGGGCATTTCTTGAGAAAGGACAATATGAACAAAATGAGTGAAATGAAAGAAAAAATGCACACCGGAGAGCTTTATCTCCCCGGAGACGAAGAGATTATGAGCGAGCAAGTCGTATACCAGGACAGGCTCTTCGATTACAACATGACCAAACCATCGGAAGCCGAGAAAAGAGCGGAAATGTTAAAAGAAATGCTCGCCGACTGTGGAGAAGGCGTATATATAGAAGCCCCTTTTTACGCCAATTTCGGCGGACACCACTGCCATTTCGGCAAAATGGTCTATGCAAACTATCATTTAACATGCGTGGACGACACCCACATTTATGTAGGCGACTATACCATGATCGGGCCGAATGTAACCATTGCCACCGCCGGCCATCCCATCCTCCCGGAACTCCGCGAGCAAATCTATCAATACAACATGCCCGTCCATATCGGCCGGAACTGCTGGATCGGCGCCGGAGCCATCATCATGCCCGGAGTCACGATCGGAGATAATACCGTAATTGGTGCCGGAAGCATCGTAACAAAAGATATCCCCGCCAACGTCGTTGCCGTCGGAAACCCATGCCGGGTTATGCGCGATATCAATGAACATGACAGGGAATATTATTACAAAAACCGGAAAATTCCATCCGTTTAAGTCACCCTCCTGAAAGTTACTCCCGGGAATCACAAAAATCCATGTTTGCAAGAACTGTAAGAATATTGCAGCCTAAAAGAAATATAGCAGAAGACATCCGTCTTCTGCTATATCATATAATTACTCATTTTACAATATCCATGGTCGATTCTATTATAAATAAATATCTCTAAGAATTTACTCATATTAAAATGTACCATCATCCTTATTTCTAACTGCTCCTTTCATATTACGCGATAAAATAATCGGTATATATTTTTCTACTAACCTACGTGTTATTTCTTCACTTTTCTGAAGCAATTCTGCCTGTTTTATCCCCCATTCAGCAGCAGCTTTGTTATCTTCTGCTTTTTCACTTAAGATAGCTCTCTTCGTCATATTAGCACCTCCTAACGATCTTCGTATACAATATTTGCCTCATGACAATTAGAAAGAAAATAGAATGCCGCCTTCTGATAATCATGTATATTATTCCCCTCATTATGCACACTAACTGCATAATTATATATTTCTATCGCTTTTTTCCGGTTATAATTTTCTCTTTTTACAAGGTATGAAATATTTCCTAAGTTTGTAACTACAACCATCATTTTAACAGTTCCATTATTAAGAAAAAACTTTACATCCTCCAATGAAAATTTCGATAACGATGGATGATTATGAAGTACGATAACAACACATTGAATGGAAGTAGTTATCAAATGATACGCCACTGTATTCATGCAGGGATCAACCGAATGTTCATCGCCCAAAGCAACTCCCATAAATTCTTTCCCTTCGGCAATCAAATTCCTATAATCAAGACTATAAGTGAGCGCCACCTCGTTAGAATCATTATCATTTTTAGAAACCAGCAATACTTCCTTGACCAAGTCCTGTAACATCAAATATTCACTTTCGGGAATCTCTCTATATTTAATCAATGGCACTTTTTTGATAGACACATCCGTGATCATAATTTTATGACTACGTTTTTTGGCCATTTCTAAATCATTTATAGATATTTTTCCATCTTTAGATTCCATTTTTTTGCTCCGATGCTATATAAAGTATTATCATTATACCTGCTTAACTGATTTTTTTCAATAATATATCCAGGCCACCGCAGCTTCATAGCCGATGGATTCCCCCGCGCATTATGGCGCTTGCAAATATGGAGTTCCTCTCTAAACCATATCCCCTTCCCAAATACATTTGATATTGTGCTTCTCAAAGAGCCGCAGCCATCTTTCCTCCGGCTCCTCATCCGTAATAATCATCGAAATATTCTCAAGCCCTCCGATACTGGTAAAGGCCGTATGTCCGAATTTGGAACTGTCTACCGCTAAAATACTGCAATCCGCCCGCTCCAGCATCGTCTTTTTATTTCTGGCATGAAGCTCGTTAGAGTCCGTGATACCATTTTCCATATCGAAGCCTTTGCAGGAAATGATCGTCTTATCCACATAATAGGATCGCAGCATATGATCCGTCTGGGGGCCAACCAGAGCCAAAGACCCTTCCATCGCCAATCCGCCCGTGGAAAGCACATGCCAGTCCTGCGCATCGAAAAGTTCAATAATGATTTCTATGGAATTTGTAATAATTGTCAGATTTCTTTTTTCTTCTTTCAAAGCCTTCGCAATGAATACAGCGGTAGAACTGGAATCCAGGATAAGCCGTTCGCCGTCTTTTACCATGCTTTTTATGATCTCCGCAATCTTCTGCTTTCCGGATACATTGGTATTCTTTCGAATATTGAACGGCATATCGATGTTCATATTTTCATTCAGCACCGCGCCGCCGTAACTTTTGATCACATATCCGTCTTTTTCCAGTTTTTCCAGATCTCTTCGTATGGTTTCTTCCGTGACGCCATATAGTTTGCTCAGTTCGCTGACGACTACCCTTTTTTCCTTCTGTAATTTCTCCAGTATCTCATTTCTTCTTTCTATCGCTAACATATATTTTCTGTCTCACCTTCCAAGCCTATAATATTGCGCGGCATATTTTCTCGTCAGGATGGGCAATGACGGTGGAATCCAGATACATGCCTTCCGCCCCGATTTCATTTCTTGCCTTTTCTATGGCTGCGTTCACCGCGGCCACTTCGCCAGTCAGCATCATATAGGATTTGCCGCACATGCCGCGTGCGATACGCAGTTCAATCAGCGATACGATCGCCGTTTTCGCCGCAATGTCCGCCGCTACTATAATGGATGCCGCATCGTAAGTTTCCAATATGCCAAGGGCGCTGACTCCCTCTATCTGGGTTGCTCCGTAAATGGCAGGAAATATGGACTCATGAGGGTTTCCAAGTACAAAACTGTTGATCAGATGCATCCCATAATTGTTCTTCGCCGCATCCACCGCAGCCTTTACCGCGCTCAGGCTTCCGCTGATGAGCGCAATGTATTTGCCCGGGCATACGGTCTGCGCCTCTATGATATCGACTTCCGCAGTTTTTACCATGGCATCCGCCGCCGTTACCCCTGCCGAAACTGTTTTGTATTCCACCATTCCGATCGCCTTGCTCATATTATGTACAACCTTCCTACTTTTGAATAATAATATATTTTTCCGTTACTTCGGTTACTTTTCCTTCGATCGAAGCATGTACCGCAACGCTTAACCCGTTTGCCGGCTCCGCTATGATCTGCCCCTTCTTTACCATATCCCCTTCCTTCACGGCAGGAACGGCGGGGGCTCCGATGTGTTGGCTGCACATCAGTTTTACTTTCCTGATCTCCCCTGCCATTTCCGTGATAGGAGCGGGTTTATCATACCTTGTCAGATCCAGCCTTGCCATCAGGCGTTCCATCGGCGCTTTCCGGTACTGGCGCTCTTCCGGCACGGGAGCTGCCTCTGCCTTCGGCGGCTTTATGCCATGGGCTCTTAATCCCGCCTTATAATCCGCAATCAAAGAACGGGGGGACAAGCCTTGCATACAAGAATAATTTTCGCATAACCCGCAGGAAGAACAGAACATCGTATTCAGAAAAATATCCGTATCCTGTATATCCTTGCAGGTTGCTGCCAGCATGAATTTGTGAGGCTCTATAGGATGCCCCAGAAGATGCCTCGGACATAGATCGGTACACATCGTACACTGGCAGCAAGCCGCAGCAGCCCGTTTTAAATCTATGGAAGATTTTCTTCTTTTTCTTTGTATCAGTAAATGCTCTTCCGGCAATACCAATACGGCATTAGTCGTCTTCGTTACAGGGAGTGCTCCGCTTCCCTCAAACCCCATCATCGGCCCGCCGATAAAAAACACGGGATTTTTTACCGTGATTTCCCCGGCTTCCCGCACGGCTTCCTCTATCGTACATCCCAGAGGCAGCCTTACCGTAACCGGATGTTCCACCTCTCCTACGACGGACACCAGTTTATCCTCTACCGGACGCCCCAGCGCCATAGCCCGGTATATATTGTATACCGTTTCTACGTTGAATACCGCCACGCCGCTTTCGATCGGAAGTCCCCCCGGCGGAACCGCTTTTCCGGTGGTCTCATAAATCAGCACGACTTCATCCCCTGCGGGATAAACCTCATCCAACAGCCCCAGCCTGATTTCCGGGTATTCCCCGGCATAAGCCAGCAACGCGGCGATCGTTCTCTTATACGCTTTCTTAATGCCGATCACGGCTTCTTTCGCGCCTACGCATTCGGCAAGCAGGTGAAATGTTCTTATGATCTCCCTGGCGTTCTGCTCCAAAAGCTGTCTATGCAGCTTTAAAAGGGGTTCGCATTCCGCACAGTTCATAATAATCGTATCCGCCCGTTTATCTAATTTGGCATAAGTGGGAAAACCGGCACCGCCCGCGCCGACGATTCCGCTTTGGCGCAGTATGACGCTCACCTCTTCCATGCTCATGCTTTCCCATCCGGTTTTACCTGTACTTCCTACTTCGCTCATTTCTGCATCCATTGCCTTCCATCATCAATGATCCCTACGATAGCCGCATCTACCGGTACATTTTCCATGTCACAGCCGATTCTCGCCGCGCTTCCCGTAGCGACCAGCACAAATTCTCCGATCCCTGCACCGATATTATCGATGGCAATCATCTGACCGCCGCCGCTTCCCATTTTTTCTGCCAGCTCGACAACCATGAATTTATTGCCAATCAATTTTTCGCTTTTTCTCGTGGAAACTACGCTTCCAACTACTTTTCCTATAAGCATATGTAACCCATGCCTTTCTGTTATCTTTGAATCCTCACGGTATCTCCCGTAGATATCTTCGCCGCATTCGCCTCATCCGTGTCAATATGCATCTCCAGCGTAAAGCTCTCATCTACCCTGATCTGCACATGGTTGAATACCGTGCCTCTTTCGTTATCGGCTTTTACCGATACGACATCCCCGTCGTGAAGCCCGGATGCCGCTGCATCCTTCGGCGACATATGGATGTGCCTTTTGGCAACGATGCATCCTTCCTTCAAATACAGCGCTCCTTTCGGCCCGACCAGCGCCACAGGAGCGCTCCCTGCTATGTTACCCGATTCCCGGATAGGAGCTTTCACCCCTAATTTAACCGCATCCGTCGAAGAAATCTCCACTTGTGATTTCTTCCTGACCGGTCCCAATATTCTTACATTCTCTATCGCTCTAAGCTTTAAACCGACGATCGTTACCAGTTCATTCGATGCAAACTGGCCGCCCATCAGCTCTTTTTTCTTCGTTAAATGATATCCTTCTCCAAAAAGGACTTCCACATGCTCCTGTGTCAAATGCACATGCCTTGCCGATACTCCGACCGGAACCATATATCCCTGATCCGTATCCTTGCCCTGGTTCATGGCTTCCATTACCATTCTGGCAACCAGCTCTATCTGGCTGCTCGTCATACTGTTATTCTCCATCGTCCGTTCCCTCCAGAACTTCCCAAAAAGACTTAAGGGCGGGCATGGCCCGCCCATCATCATCGCACGAAATTATCCGTTTCTTATTTTAAAACGGGAAGTATCTTCTCAACATCCGTATGAGGTCTGGGAATTACATGGGTTGCCACTAATTCGCCAAGCCTTGATGCACTCGTGCTTCCTGCCTCAACAGCAGCGTTTACAGCGCCTACATCACCGCGTACCATAACGCTTACCAGACCGGAACCGATCTTCTCTGTTCCAACCAATGTTACATTTGCAGCCTTTAACATTGCGTCCGCTGCCTCAATAGATGCTACCAAACCTCTTGTTTCTACCATACCTAATGCTTCCTGTGCCATCCTTTTTTCCTCCTTTGGCTCTGATTTTACTGTTTTCGTTTCTATTTTAGTTTCTATTGTTTCTGTTTTTACTGCTTCTGCTTTTTTTGCCTCGGCTTTTGCCGGAGTTTTTTTCGCCGAATTTTTCTGTTCCGCCATACGTCACTCCATTTCGTCGTTCCAGGCGGTTGATATATTCGTCAACCGGCTGGCGCTCTTCTTCACCAGTTTAATGATTTCTTCATGGGGATTGGCGATTACTACCGTAGCCGCCGGTTTCTTGATCGCGCTGCGCGCGGCCGTCTCTATCGCCTGTTTTACATCCGATACGCTTCCCCGTATGATGATCGTAACCAGTCTGCCGCCCAGCTTTTTCTCCCATGTGATAAATTCCACATTTGCCGTTTTGCACATAATATCGAGGGCGTCTATCGCTGCCGTCGTACTCGGAATCTCAAAAAACCCATATGCATTTCCCATGATTCACCTCATTCCTGCGCAATTTTTCGCGCATAGCAACTTTCTTCTTCTCTCCACCATGGCGCCGGGATTAAATAAGCGGTAAAATTTTTTCTACGTCGCTGTGGGGTCTCGGTATTACATGTGTGGCCACCAGTTCGCCAAGGCTTGCCGCCCTTACGCTGCCCGCTTCTACCGCCGCCTTTACGGCACCTACATCTCCGCGTACCATAACCGTTACCAGTCCGGAACCGATCTTTTCTGTTCCGATCAGAGTAACCTCCGCTGCCTTGATCATTGCGTCCGATGCTTCAATCGCCGCTGTGAGTCCTCTTGTCTCTATCATGCCTAATGCTAATTGTGCCATTATAATCCTCCTATTGCTGTTTTCTTTTTTTATTATACCTTATCCATACCGCTAAGTCTAAGCATTTTTTCCGTATCTTCCTCTGGGCTTGCGATCTCGTGGGTCGCCACGACTCCGGCGAGTTCTTCCGCCCTTTGCTTTGCCGCTGCGACGGCCGCCCTGACATCCGATATGGTTCCGCGGAATTTGATCATTACGATAAGCGGCACGGGAAGAGCATCCGCATTGGCCGGTTTATTTTTATCGAAATTCTCAATCGTTACCTGGGCGGCTTTGCATCCTGCGTCCGCTGCAGCAAATGCTGTTGCAAGTCCGAATACCTCTATGATACCTACTGCTTCTCCCATACCTTAACTCCACTTCCTATTTATTGATGATCGCTATCTTCAAACCTTCCATTTTCAAGTTCGTCACATGCGCCTCGTTGATCTGGTCCAACGGGAATTCATGAGTGATCAGCTTATCGACCGGAAGCCCGATCCCCTTCGCCCTCTTTAAGAAATCGAAAGTAGTTGCATAATCCCTTAAGGTATATACCCAGGAGCCTACCGTGGTGATCTCTTTGGAACAGATGTCAAAATGAGGATTGATCGTCGCATCTCCGCCGTTAATAAAGAAACCTAATTCACACAAGCCGCCGCCGTTGCGGATAAATTTATAAATATTGGAATGTGCCGCCGGGGAACCCGTACACTGGAATGCAAAATCTGCCGGATATCCGCCGAACGCATTCTCTACCGCCTTTGCCAGCGCCTCGATTCCTTTATGGTCTTTGAAGTTGACCGATCTTTCCGCGCCCATTTCCTTTGCAAAATCAAGACGTTTCTGTTCTCCGTCCACCGCTACGATGTTCTCGATGCCCAT
Source organism: Lachnospiraceae bacterium 28-4 (assembly GCA_000403275.2). GTDB lineage: Bacteria > Bacillota > Clostridia > Lachnospirales > Lachnospiraceae > Kineothrix. Next base: position 420,388 of record KE159598.1, on the reverse strand, counting down.
CGTGCGCAGCACAGCGATACAGATCAGGCCGATCGGCCCGCAGCCCTGTACAACCACTCTGCTGTTGAAACGGAGGATTCCTGTCGTCTTCGCCCGTTCCACCGCATGAATCAGCACGGCACAAGGCTCAATCAAAATCCTTGACTTCAGATCCAAGTCGCTGACATTGAACACTGTGGAACCTTCACGGATCAATATGTAATCGGAAAACCACCCGTTCAAGTGAATATCGTCGTCGGGAAGAAGCCCGTATACGTCGGCGCCTCCTACGTTCTGTTTATTCAGGTCAAACATAGTAATGTCCGGATTATCTTTGAAGATCATGCAGGTAACTACTTTGTCCCCAACCTTTAAGGGCTTTCCTGCGCTGTCTTTTTTTACGTTCTTGCCCATCTTTACGATTTCGCCGGTTCCTTCATGGCCCAATGCCACCGGAATTAAGCCGAAAGGATCTCTTTTGAACTCATGGGCGTCGGTGCCGCAAATACCGCAGCCTTCTACCTTTACAAGGATGTCCCCGTCCCCGACTTCCGGCATGGGGAATTCCTTTACTTCATATTTTTCCAATGCGGTCAGCATGGCAACTCTCGCCGTTTTCGGTATCTGTCCTGCCGGCGATGCGGTGCCTGAACTGTCCGTGCCAAAGCCCGCCATGCTCTCCAGCACCTGTTTTACCACCGCTTCCACATCGATCGCATCGATCTTATTTATATTGCTCATAGCCGCCTCCTTCTTTTCTTTTTATGACTATTGCTATCTGATGCAAAGACTGTCCGACATTACGCAGCGTCTTCTTTTCGTGAATGCGCTGGCGCTCGTCAGGCCTTCGCCCGTCCTGCTGGCAATCGTGAAGGTACAGTAGCCTTCTCCGCCGAAACCCAGCGCCGCATAGGAAGGCGCGTTCTTTACAAGGATCGCTGTGTCGATGGCTTTCGCATATTTCGTGATATTATCCACATTTTTCGAATGGATATGCGCCGAATGCCGGTTGCCGTGCTCCAGCCAGACCGCTTTTTCCACCGCATCTTCGAAGTCCTTTGCCTTTACGATTCCAAGGATCGGCATCATCAGTTCTTCCGAAATCAGAGGATGCTCTTTTTCTCCTTCAAACACGATACACCGGATATTGTCCGGTACTTCAACCCCGATCATGGAAAGCAGTACTTTTGCGCTTCTTCCCACGCACTTCCTGTTCAATCCTTTGGAAGTCAGAACCACGCCGGTCAGCTTATCCTGCTCTTCCTTGCTGATCCTGTAGCAGCCCTGTTCGCTGATCATATAATGCATCAGTTCGTCGGCCACGCTCTCCACCGCCACGATCTCTTTTTCGGCGATGCACGGAAGGTTGTTGTCGAACGTACATCCGTTTACGATATCTTCCGCCGCTTTCCGTATATCCGCTGTTTCGTCCACCAGCGCCGGAGGGTTGCCCGCTCCTGCCCCGATGCCTCTCTTGCCGGAGGAAAGGACGGCCGTTACCACTCCGGGGCCGCCTGTTGCCACAAGCAGGGAAATATCTTTATGTTTCATCATAATATTGCTCGTTTCCAATGTTGGGTTTTCCACCGTACATGCGATCGCATCCGGTCCCCCCGCTTCAAGGGAAGCCTCATTCAGCATATTTACCGCGAATATAGAAGTCTTGATCGCTGCCGGATGGGGATTGAACACTACCGTGTTGCCGCCCGCCAGCATACCCATGGTATTGCAGATAATCGTTTCGGTAGGGTTCGTACAAGGGGTAATCGCCCCGATAACTCCGAAAGGTCCCATTTCCACCAGGGTCAGTCCCCGGTCGCCGGACCAGGCCGTTGTCGTAATATCTTCCGTCCCCGGCGTTCTCTCCGCTACCAGATGATGCTTTAATATTTTATGGCCCACGTTTCCCATGCCTGTTTCCTGTACGCCCATCCGCGCCAGAATTTCGGCATTTTCTTTCGTCTTTCTTCTAATAATCGTAATAATCTTTTCCCTTTGGTCCATGGACATCTTCTGCACTTTTTTCTGTGCCTGTTTTGCCGCTTCGATCGCCGAATTCATGTCCGCGAATACTCCTTTGCTTCCGCTGACATCGGCATTGATCTGAAGTTTGGCAACAACTTCTTTTACCACGTCCTGTACCAGTTGTTCACTTACTGCCACCGCTTTATCATCCCTTTCTTTTATGACTTATATGGCTTGTTTCTATCACCGGGCCTATTTGATCACCGGATCTATTCGATCCGGGCAAACACTTCCCGCCCGTATGCGGCAAGATAGGTATCCTGTTCCAGCGTTCCGCCGCTTACGCCCAGAGCGCCCGCTATCCGCCCGTTTGCCTCCAGCACTTCTCCGCCTCCGAAAATGACAATCTTCCCTTCGTTGGTATGCTGGATGCCGTAAAGGGGCTGACCCGGCCCGCTGAGCCGGGAAAGTTCTGCCGTGGACATTTTCAGCCCTGCGGATGTATACGCCTTGTTCAGAGCGATGTCAAAGCTGGCTATGTACGCATCGTCCATGCAGTGGATGGCGACGGGCCTTGCGGCCTTATCGGCAACCGCGATGATAACGGCGATCCCCATTTCTTCCGCTTTTTTCTCCACCATGTCGATCAGCTTTTTCGCCGTTTCCAGCGTCATGACAGCCTTGCCCGCTTCTCTGACCGCTTTTTCCACCACCTGACAGATCAGCTCTTCATTCATGGCCTGTATTCCTTCCTGTCTTCATATTATAAGCCTAACTGCTCCATCACTTTCTTTGTAATCGAAGCTACCAGATCCGCATCCGCTTTGCCGTCGGAAGATGCGCCTCCACAGGAACCGCTGCAGCTATGGCAGCTCGGCTTGCCGGCTTTTTTGTTCGGACACAGATCCGCCGGATGCTTTCCGGTCATGCCGAACTGTCTTCTGATTTCATATAATCTCTCAACCTGCGCCGGGGATAATTCCTTCGGCCCGCCGAGAACTTTTGACTGATATAATAAACGAGCATAAAACTCTACGGATTCCATTTTATGGTATGCCGCCAAAAGGGAATCGGCATATGCCAGCGCACCATGATTTTCCAAAAGCACCGCGTCATAATACTGCAAATATTTGGAAACCGCATCGGGAATTTCATTGGTGGAAGGCGTGCCGTATTCAGCGATCGGCACGCAGCCCAAAGAGATAACCGCTTCCGGCATAATAGGCTGTGTCAGCGGAATACCCGCGATCGCAAAGCTGGTAGCATACAGGGGATGAGCATGCACTACCGACTGCACATCCGGCCTCTCTTTATATACCCTCATATGCATCTTAATCTCGGAAGAGGGCTTAAAACCTTTGTTCGCCTGGATCACTTTGCCTTCCGCATCCACCTTGCAGATATATTCAGGCGTCATAAATCCCTTGCTCACACCAGTCGGCGTGCAAAGAAATTCGTTGTCGTTCAGTTTCACGGAAAAGTTACCGTCATTGGCTGCCACCATGCCCCGGTTGTAAACTCTCCTGCCAATTTCACACATTTCTTTCTTAATTTCATACTCATTCAGCATAATTCCCTTATCCTCCTTAGATTTATATGCAAAATATTGGTTTTCTGTTGTTTGTTCTTTCATAATACCACCAAAAACAACATAAGTCAACTTGTTTTTGTGTGGAATATGATTCAAAAATAAAGTTTTCATTGTATTACGAACTCAACAGATGTACAATAATTTTATTAAGAAAGCACACATAGGGAGGTGGGTTATGAATCAACATAAAAAAGAAAACCAATCAAAGAAAAAAATTACGGAAGAAATCTTACACCAGATCGGCGGAAGCGTCATTCTTGTACTGCTGCTCATAGCAGTTGTGGCAATCTGCATGGTGGGATGGCTCAGCCTTGCTTCCAAAAAATCCGAACTGATACAGGAATCCAAAGCGGCCGCAAACCAACTGACCGGTTTTTTGGAGCAGTATACAAAAAGCACGGAACAGCTGGCCGGCAATCCCGAAATTAAAAGCCTGATGCTGGAGGCAGCATCCTTCGGCGATTTCTGGCAATCCCCCAAAATGGATACAGTTATGGAAAATCTCGTAAACATTGCAAACACCGATACCGAAAACGTCATGGCAGTATGGGTCTCCGATCTTGACGCAAGCACGCTGGCACAATCCGATGGCTTTAAAAGCGAAAAAGGCTGGGATATTACAGGTCGGGGATGGTACGGATGCATTACGGAAAAGAAAACAGTCCTGACGGAGCCATATGTAGATTCCTCTACCGGAAAGATGATCTTAAGCGCGGCAGCCCCGGTCTATGACGATGCCACTGGGGACGTTCTCGGCGCGGTAGGCATGGACATCTCATTGGATCATATGACGGAAGTCATGAAAGAATATAAAATCGGCCGCAACGGATATACCCTGTTATTATCGGAAGGCGGCATCTTCCTTTACCATCCGCAGAGCGACATCGTACAGAAAAATATCAAGGATACGGACACGTCCCAAAACGTCGCTGACGCAATCCTGTCAAAGAACAGCGAATTTTTAAAATACAAAACAGGAGGCTCTGCAAAATACGGTTTCCTGCAGCATGCCGGAGACACCGGATATGTTGTGCTGAGCAGCCTCCCTGGATTGGAATATTACGAAACGCTGACGGCAATGATTTTTGCGCTGGTCATTATTTTCACAGTCGGTATTATACTGATCGCGGTTCGCATCAACAAAAGCGCCAAAAACATAACCAAACCGATTTTGGCCCTGAACCATACCGCACAGCAGCTTGCCGACGGAAACCTGGATGTCTCCCTTCATATAACAAGCGAAAATGAAATCGGCGAACTGGGCGAATCGATACAAAAGACGGTCAACCGTTTGAAAGAATATATCGCATACATAGATGAAACGGCGGAAACGCTCTCCCAAATCGCCGATGGAAAACTAAGCATCCACCTGAAACACGAATATTCCGGTGAATTCCAAAAAATAAAGACTGCCCTGCTTAATATTTCCGATTCGATGAACCAGGTTATGGTGGGAATCCATGAAAGTTCGGAAAGGGTATCCGTCGGAGCCGCCGAACTCGCCTCCGCTTCGCAAATGCTGGCGGAAGGAGCCGAACAGCAAGCCGCTGCCATCGAACAGCTGACAGCCACCACTACCACCGTCACGGAGCAGGTAGATAACAGCCGGACCGGAGCGGAAGTCTCCGCCAAAGCAACCTCACAGGCTGCTGCCATGATTGAGCAGAACCAGGGAAAAATGAAGCGTATGATAGATGCCATGAATGAGATCCACATTACTTCCCAGAAAGTCGTCGGGATCATCCAGACGATCGAAGACATTGCCTCCCAGACAAACCTTTTGTCGTTAAACGCTTCCATTGAAGCCGCCCGCGCCGGCGAAGCAGGAAAAGGCTTTGCCGTAGTTGCCGATGAAATCGGGAAACTCGCATTGGAAAGCTCCAAAGCAGCGAATAATACAAAAGAACTGATCGAAATCTCCATCAGGGAAATCAACAAAGGAAATGCGATTGCCGTTGATACCATGGACTCGCTCCAGGAATCCGTAAGCGCCATAAAACATGTCAATGAAATGATTCAGGAAACAGCGGCAGATGCGGCTGTCCAGGCAGAAAACATGAAGCAGCTCCAGATCGGCATTGAAGAGATCGCCCGCGGAATCCAGGATAATTCCGCCGCCTCCCAGGAAACTTCCGCCACTTCGGAAGAACTGGCTTCGCAGGCCGAGATATTAAATCAAATGGTAAAAAAATTCGAACTTTGTTAATAAATTCCCCGCAGTCTGCCTTGTATCATATGACAGACTGCGGGGCTTCTTTTTCATCCGCTTCCTTTTATCCGCCGGAGGCCTCTTTCCTCTTTTACGGATATTTCTTTTTTACTCTTCCGCTTGCTTCCGGCTGTCCACCATTTTTTTCAAAACTACGGTGAGAACTGCACCAACGACGCAGAATACGATCAATGTACTGAACATCATCTTATAACCTGCTTCAATTTCGTGGCTGTCCAGGATGCTTCCCCATACGGTCTGCAGAAAAGCATCGGGCAAAAAGCCGATCACGCTGATTACGCCGATCGCGGTTCCTATATATTTATCAGGAATACCGATCTCCGATACGGGTACAAAGTAGATCCCGCGCAGCGCGGACTGCATCAGCTTGATAGAGAAGCCGAGCGTAATAACTACATACAGCAGGCTTGCCTCTCCCGGTACCGCTACAAATCCTGTCAAAAGAATGCCCATCAGGATAAATCCGACCAGAATCACTTTCGAGCTGGATTTTGCCTTATCCACCAGCAAACCGCCCGCAACCGCTCCTCCGTTTGGAATCGCATATTCATTAATAATAGAAACCATCGCTGCAACGGAAACGCTCATTTTGAACACGCCCGTTAAATACGGAGCAAATTTGCCAAGGGTAATTCCTACCGAGTAGGCAAAGAAGATCACTCCGCCCGCAACCCATACTTTCGGCGATTTCAACACATATCCCAAACCATAGAACACCGAATTTTCATTCTTCGTGTCCGCATCGTCCTGGCCGGGCAACAGGAACAAGCTCGCCAGACCGCACAGAATATATACGATGCTGTAAAAGATCAGAAGATTAGAGAATTTTTCTCCTGTCCCGTTAAAAATCACCAGTCCTACCGATGTGAAAATAAGGGACATCAACGAAAATCCTGCTTCCCGGAAACCGAACATTTTTCCCTGCTCGTCCTGGCTTCCCAACAGTTTTACCGCCTTCATCATCGCCGGCCAATAAGTAAATACCGTAGTGATCGACCAGAATGCCGAAACTGCCAGCAGCACGGCATAAGGAGGAGCCGAAGCAAAAACAAAACCAGAAATACCGGTTCCGATCAGTGAAAATGTGATCAGATATTTATATTTGAATTTGTCCGCTACCATGCCCCCGAAGAAATAGCCGATCAGGTTCAGCGCCCCGTACAATGACATCAAATTCCCCATCTGTACATTAGAAAGTCCCATTTCCGCCATCATGCTGTCGTAGTAAGAATATTGTATATACGGAAAAATATAAATGATTCCTCCTCCCAGACAGATCACGACCAGCAATAACCATTTGTTCATTTGTTTTCCTTTTCCCATCTGTTTATCTCCTTTTGCCGCGTTTTTCAAAAACATCTACAAACCAGTTCCAGAACGCCTCTACGTCAATATCTTCCGCACAGGTAATATTTTTCTCCTTATCAGGACATACATCCCGGAAATCCGCCACTGTCATTCCTCTCGTAATGGTTCCTTCCGTTTCCACATCCACATAATATTTTTTCAGTTTTAAAACCGAAGGATTTACGATAGCGCAGAATGCGACCACATCGTGCAAATTCGCCACATCATAGCCAAATTCTTTATTTCTCTTGATCATGAAATCCATCACCTGTACTGCCAGCTTCGCTTCCGGCGTTCCCGCCGCTTCCACTCTGTCCCTTGCCCAGATCGGAAGTTCCGTCTGAAGCGTGACATCCAGCCCTACCATGACCACATCCAATCCGCTGCGGAAAAGGATCTGTATCGCCTCCGGATCCACATAGGCATTGAATTCGGATGCCTGCGTCATATTTCCTCCTACCAGGCAGCCGCCCATAATATACACCCGCTTGATCAGCTTTACAATGTCCGGGTATCTCTGGATTGCGATCGCCATATTAGTTTGGGGGCCGGTAGCCAGCACAACCAGTTCTCCCTCATGCGCCAGAGCCGCCTCATAAATAGTGTCCGCCGCATCTTTTTCATAAAATCCGCGTTCGGAATCCGGCACTATCACATCTCCCAGCCCTGTCTTTCCATGGGAAATGGCACAATGCAGTTCTCTTTTCAACGGTTTGTCCGCGCCTTTCGCCACCGGGATATCCGTATGGCCGAGCGCATCCACAATATTCAATGTGTTGGCTGCCGTCGCCTCGAGCGGAACATTTCCTGCCACCGCCGTAACCGCGCAGACATCCAGCATGTCGCGGTGCAGCAGGGCGGTAATAAGCGCCACCGCATCATCCGTCCCCGTATCAAAATCCATAACTATCGGTATTTTCTTCATTTCTTCCATCTCTGGTTCCTCCTCTTTTTCTTTTTTCTTTATGCATCACCGGGATACCTGGAAGGCTCCCGAAAATACCCCTTTCATTGCTGCTGTTCTCTTTTACCCTCCTTCCCCAAAGATCCTTTCTGCCGGGCTGTTTTTAGAAGAGAAATTCCTGAAAGCAACAGCAGCGCCGCCGCCGGAAGCCCTCCGATCACCGACATCATTTTGATTCCGGCCACTCCCTGAGAGCAAATGAGCAGAATCGCCATCCCGCCGATCAGGACTCCCCATATCACTTTTACTATCTTCATTCCCCGGTCTTTCTCATCGCCAAGAAAACACAAATCCCCCAGTACATTCGTCGTAGAATCCGCTGCTGTCACTACTGACAAAACAACCGTAACGGCCAGCACCGGTATCAGCCATCTTCCGGCCGGCAGCGCCTTCAGCATTCCATACACCGCGCTTTCCATTCCCTGCAAGGCCATCTTTCCATGCAGATCCGTTCCGTGCAGCTGCTGATAAATGGATGTGCCTCCGAATATGCTGATCCAAAGGCCGGAGCTTAACGCCCCTGCGCCCAGATTAATAACAATAAATTTTCTTACCGAATGCCCATAGGATACTTTCCCAAGAAACATTCCCGTAATCGGCGCCCATGCCATCCAGTTCGCAAAGGTGGCTATCGTCCAGAAATAGGACCAGTCGCTCCCCGACCCTGCGCCAATCATCAGGCTTCTCGTAAAAAAATTGTCTAGATAAATTCCAAAAGATTCCATAGCCAGTTGTACAATATACATGGTCGGCCCCACCGCGAATACCAGCATCATCAAACAAATAAGGAATACGGTATTGATATTGGAGATCCACTTAATCCCTTTCAGTACGCCGCTGCATGCCGATATGGTAAATATAATGGCAATGAACACTCCGATCAGCACCCATGTCATCCGGCTGCTTTCCTTCCCGCTGATTTCGCTCAGCCCTCCCGCAATGCTCAAAATCCCTTGCCCAAGGGAAGCGATCATACCCATGACCGTAGCGAATACACACATGGAATCGATGACCGCCGAACTCAACGGCCTGTCCGCCCGGGGCAGAACCCCCGATACGCAGGAAGAAAAACTGAACGCCTTTTTCTGGTTGTAAACCGCAACCGCGAACATCAATGCCGGTACACTGTATATCGCATACGGAGTGATCGTCCAATGCATAAACATCGTTGTCATGGAAAACACGGAGGCTTCATAGCTTCCGGCCTCTATGCCCAGAAATCCCGGCGGTTCCATCAGATGGTATACCGGCTCCGAAGATCCCCAGAAAATCAACCCCGCCGCGATCGTCGTACAAAGCACCACCGTAAACCAGTTCCCGGTTGACAACATCGGTTTTGCCTCTTCTCCTCCAATCCTCGTTTTTCCAAATCCAGAGAACAATACAATACCTGACACCACCACAAGAAACAGAGAAACCGCCAAATAAAACCACCCGAATCCTTGCTGGAAAAACCGGTTCACCGCGTCTAACACTTCATTGACCCTCTGCGGACTTACCATATAACAGGCAAGAAACATCAATATAATGATTACCGTAGGATAAAATACTGTCTTTCTAATCTTCAATCGTTCACCCCCAGCCGCCAGGCTCTGTTTACTCCTTTTCCATCTCGTTCCTCCATGGGATCGATGTCTGCGCCCCTTGTCTGGTAACAACAACCGACGATACCCGCTGGGCAAATGCCACCGCTTCCTCATACGTCTTTCCTTCGCAAAGAGCAACTACCAGCGCCGCAATAAAACTGTCGCCTGCGGCCGTTGTATCCTTTATATTTACTTTATGTACCGGAAAATATTCTTCCTTTTCTTCATTGACCAGCAGACATCCCTTTTCCCCAAGCGTAACGATCACCGTTTCCACGCCCTTTTTGACCATGCTTCTTGCCGCTTCTTTTATTTCTTCCTGTGTCTTTGGCTTTTTTCCGGTCAAAATCTCCAATTCCGTTTCATTCGGCTTCAATATGGATATCCCTTTCCAAAATTCATCCTCCAGCCCCGCGACCGCCGGCGCCGGATCCAGCACTACTTTTTTTCCTTTTCGGATCGCCGCCTCTTTCACAAACCTTATGACATCCAAAGGGATTTCCATCTGCATAACGATATAGTCGCATTCGTCAATGCACGCCATCTCCTGTTCGATCATTTCCCGGTTTAACTCTCCGTTCGCCCCGGGAATCACTATGATCGAATTGTCCCCGCTGTCGTAAACGGAAACAAAAGCCTGGCCGGTGGGAATATTTTCCAATTTTCTGACTCCTTTTGTATCCACCCGGACGCTGCGGAGGTTCTGGCACAACTGTTCCCCATACACATCCTCTCCTACCGCCCCGAGCATTGTCACCGCGCCGCCCAGTTTTCCCGCCGCATAAGCCTGGTTTGCTCCTTTACCGCCCGGCACCAGCCGCACACCTTCTCCAAGAACCGTTTCCCCGATTTGAGGCATCTCTTTTACACGAATCACAAAATCCATATTTAAACTGCCCAATACTACGATCTTTTTCACTTTTCCTATTCCCTTCTTAAATAATTTCTTTTATTTCCCTGTATTTTCTTTCCATTTCTTCTATATAGATACCGATTGTTTTTTTATCCGGCATCGCCTCCTGCACTCCGTATCTCGTAACAGTGATCCCGGCGGCATAGGTGGCATAGATAATGGAATAAACCAGTTCGTTTCCTTCGCTCAGAGAAAATGCCATAGCGCTAATGAAGGAATCCGCTCCTCCCGTCGAATCGATCGCCGTAAACGGCGCGCTCGGAAAATAAATGGAATGCGCTTTATTTTTCAGGTAAGAGCCCTGTTTCCCCAAGGTTACAATCACATTTTTCACCCCGTTTGCAAGCAGCCGATCCGCCTTTTCTTCCAGAGGCATATTGCCGGGGCAAATCTGTTCCATCTCTTTTTCATTTGGCACCAGGTAATCGATCCCTTCCAGAATATCTTCTTCAATTTCCTCCAATGCGGAAGGCTTCAGTATCATTTCCGTCTGATTTTTCCGGCAATGTTTTTTTGCGGCGCGTATGGTTTCCATCGATATTTCCGATGAAATCAGACAATATTTCGCATTTTGAAAAACTTCACCGTGCCTTTCCAACTGTGCCCCGTCCAAATTGCCGTTTGCTCCGCGGTATACAACAATGGTGTTTTCCCCTTCCCGGTCCAGATGGACAAATGCCTGGCCGCTGGATAACTGGTCGTCGAATTCCACTCCGTCCATATAGACTCCGCAATCCGACAATCCCTTAAACAGCAGTTTGCCATCCGCGTCTTTTCCAATCCTGCCGATCATATATGCCCTTCCCCCCAGCTTCCCCACGCCGACCGCCTGGTTTCCTCCCTTCCCTCCCGGCATGACCAGGATATTGTCCGCGATATGTGTTTCCCCGTTTACCGGAATGCGTACCCCTTCGATCACATTATCAATGTTCATGCTTCCTACCACTACGATCTTTCCGCCCCTCTGCCCTTCTTCGTTCTTTCGGATGCTGCCTCTTTTCTGAAGAACGGGAAAAAATTTCCTGGCGATTTCACACTCTTTTTTCTCCGTAATCATCTGTAATAAATGATGCACGGCGGAAGCGGTCATCTGCTGCAAGGGATATTTTACCGAAGCGATCCCTCCTGCCATATATTCCAGAATATCCTGTTCTTCCATGCAGACTATCGACAGCTCCTGCGGAGCCTGAATTCCCGTTTTTCCTGCATATTCCAATACCATGCCGGTGATCTCCGAACTGCCGCATATCATTGCCGACACATTATCCGTCATGCAAAATCCGGTTCCGTTTTTCCATAAATCCTCTCTGTCTTTTCCGAGATAGGACACCAGATCGCCCTCCGGCAGCTGCCGTTCCCTGAATACGGCCTCTATCCCATTTAAAATATTCTGTTCCGATTGCTCCAAAATGCATCCGATTTTCCTATGTCCCGCTTCCAAAAGCGCTTCTGCCGCCAGCCGGCCGGCTTCATATTTGCGGAAATAAAAGGTATTCTGCTGCCGCTGGTCAAATTCTTCCGTCTCCGTGAAATATACCGCTTTGCAATTCTCAGGCACATGGGAAGCTGCCAGAGTTCCATTCACCAGCACCCCGATCACCCCGCGTTTCCAAAGCTGTTCCAGCGCTTCATCCAATACCTTTGCATCCATTTCCGATACCGTATAGACTACCAGGCGGTATCCGCGTTCCCGAAGCGCTTCTTCTATCATGGCAATCAATACGCCATAATAGCTGTTGTTTCCCGGAATGACCAACCCCACCAACCGGTTTGCCATTCCTTCTTTCATTCTGTATTTCGCATAAGGGATGTAGTTTTGCTCTTCTACAATTTTTAAAACTCTTTTTCTGGTAGGTTCGCTGATATCGTTATCTTTTCCATTGATAATTTTTGATACCGTCGATACGGAAACCTTTGCCAGCTTTGCCACTTCCTGAATATTCATACCAACACCATCTACCTTTTTCATGTAAAAAGTATACAATTTGACAAATTGTATTTCAATAGTTCCAGTTTAGGAAAGTATTTTCCGACAATATATATAAATTTATACCGTTTACTAAAATACTTTCGTTAATTTTTTTGGGGATTTTTATGATAGTTTTGTTTATCCCATTTTGTATTTTACATATTATTCCAAAAACGGGCAGGAAAGATTCTCTTTCCTGCCCGCTTGGCTATATTATTTTAAAGCACAACCGGCGTGGTTTATGCCACGCCGGTTACATAAGCTAATTTTCTTTCTCCCAGGGCATCCTATCCCCTTCTTCCTTAAGATATTCCAGGATTTCCGCTATCCCTTCCTGCCTTTTGGAATCCACAAAAAATATTTTTTTGCATCCTGTAAGCCTTAGCCATCGTTCCGCCCTTTTGGGATCCGCATTTTCTTCATTGATCTTCGTCACGATGCCCACCACTTCCCGGTTTACCATACAGGTAATATTGGGCGGGTACAGCGAATACGGTTCCGTCGCCGATAAAAGCAGTCCAACGATATCCGCCTCATACGCATAAAGCGCCAGCGCGTAGCCGAGCTGTTTCGTCTGTATATATTCCCCCGGAGTATCGATCACAACATCGAAATAATTAATATACTGGGTCTTGCGGTATTCGATGCGTTCTCCCTTTAACGCCTGTGTCAAAGTGGTTTTCCCGCTTTCGCTCCTGCCCATTAAAATAATTTTCTTCATTTCCTCACGCCGCGCCTCCCCGCCCGTTCATCGCAAGCCTCTGCGCTAGGTGCGGGTAAACGGGCATATGGCAAATCCCATTTTCTCTTTCGTATATTCCAATACCGCTTTCAGGGAAGCCTCCGTCTCGGATACGGTTCCTGTAATAATAAGCGTTCCGCTGAACCTGTCCACAAAGCCAAGTTCAATGCCCGCCGCTTTTACCGCGATGTCCGCCGCAATCACAGCAGTCTCCGCCGGACTTATGGTCAGCACCCCAATAGCCGACCTGGAATAATCCACGCTCGGATCCAGGCCCAGTTTTTCGTATAGTACTTTATCCGGATTGGCGATCAGATGCGCGATCGTGATCTGTTTTCCCGGCACCAGCTCCTGGACGATCCTCGTCTTTCCCTCCGTTGATAAATTATCCGATATTCCGCTAAAACTTTCCTGCATTCCCATCACTTTCTCCATTTCTTATCCGCCGATCTGGCATATCAGGCCGGACTCGGATTCCGCTGCCCTCTTTAACCTCTTCATATGCTCCGCCTTAGGGGGAACAATATCTTTCATCAAATATTCCCTGCCAAGGCCGTCGTACTTATCCTGCCCCAGCCTGTGGTAAGGCAGGAGATGTATTTTTTCTATATGATGCAATTCTTTCGCAAAGCGGGCAATGGCCCGGATCTCCTCCTCGCTGTCATTGAATGTGGGAATCACCGGTATCCGTATACTCAGCCTTGTCTGCCCGGAAGCTGCGAGCTTCCGGGCATTTTCCAGCATCAGTTCGTTGCTTTTCCCCGTAAATTCTTTATGTTTTGCAGGATCCATATGTTTGATATCCAGCAGATAATGATCTAAGTAAGGAAGAATGCTTTCGATCACTTCATATTTTGCACAGGCCATGCTTTCCATCGCCGTATTGATCCCATTCCCCTTCGCTGCCCGCAGCAGATCCCTGGCGAATTCCGGCTGGCAAAGGCTCTCGCCGCCTGACAAAGTCAATCCGCCGCCGGAACGGTAGTAATACGGCCGATCCTGCTCCACCGTTTTCATTACCTCATCCACTGTCACATCCCTTCCGATGATCTTCTCTTCTCCTGCCACAACCATCGTCTGGATCGGATACTCCTGCGACTCCGGGTTACAGCACCATCTGCACCGCAGCACACAGCCTTTCAGGAAAACAATCGTGCGGATGCCGTCCCCGTCATGGATAGAAAATTTTTGAATATCAAAAATACGTCCTTTCGTCTGCCTGTAAGCTTCCATTCCCATTCCTTTCCGTTTATGCGCCGAAGCCCTGTTCCGTCCTGTTAATGATATCATCCTGCAAGGAACGGGACAATGTGGTAAACAATGCGCTGTATCCGGCCACCCTTACCACCAGGTGTTTGTATTTTTCCGGATTTTTCTGCGCATCCAGCAAAGTTTCCCTGCTGACTACGTTAAACTGCATATGGCTTCCCTTCTGGTCGAAATACGCGCGGATCAGCGCCACAAATTTTTCCAGCCCTTCCCTTCCGCTCAAAGCCGACGGATGGAATTTCTGATTGAACAACGTTCCGTTGGAAGCGATGTAGTGATCCAGCCTTGCTACGGAATTGGCCGCAGCGGTAGGGCCGTTTACATCCTTTCCGGCAGAAGGGGATACCCCGTCCGCTACCGGCGTACCCGCCAGCCTTCCGTCCGGCGTAGCTCCGGTCTGGGCTCCCAGAGGCACATTGGCCGACACCGGATACAATCCGGCCTGGAAAATACCGCCTCTCGGATTCCTGTATTCCTGCAGCGGCCTCGTATAAGTATAGGCCACATCTCTTGCAAAAGCATCTACTTCGGGAATATCGTTGCCGAATTTCGGAACCTGGTCGATCAGTTTCAGCAGCCGTTCTCCGTTTTCTTTTACCGACGGCATTTCGGAAGTTTCGATCACTGTCTTCATAATCGCCGCGATCTCCTTTTCCCCGATCTCCTGTCCGGCTGCTTTTAAACTCGCTGCAATCTGCGTCGTCATATCACCGACCATTTCTTTCGTCAGCCCTTTGCCGTAGTTGGTGGCCAACGCTTCTTTAAACTCTTTGAGAGTCGCCTTATGCTCATCGAATACAAGCGTCTTTATCGCATAGAGCGCGTCCGCCATATTGGCTACGCCAAAGCCCTGAGGACCGGTAAAGTTATATACGGCCCCGCCTTCCTGAACGGAAAGGCCCCGTTCCATACAATCGTCCACCATGCAGGAAAGAAACGGCAGGGGACATCTCTCGGCATGGGCAACATCGATGGCATTGTCCGCATTTACCAGCAGCTTGATCATATAATTCATCTGCTCTTTATAAGCATCGTAAAATTCTTCAAAATCTTTCATTTCTTCTACCGGCTTAGTGGCTGCCCCCACCTGTACGCCTCTGTCCCTGCCGCTGGAAAATACCAGTTCCATAGGACGGCACATATTGAAGAACGCCGCATCGTGCCATCCTTCTGTCTTGCCGGCTTTCTGGGGTTCCACGCAGCCGATGATATTGTATTCCCTCGCATCCTTCAAAGTAAGCCCACGGTTCATTAAGGCCGGAATAATCACCTCATCGTTATAATATGCCGGAAGCCCGACTCCTGTCCTCGTCAGTTCCGCTGCTTTTATCAGGAATTCATGAGGAGTGCCGTTCCATACCCTTACCGAAAAGGAAGGCTGGGGCAGCTGTACATGCATAGTTGCCTGGATCGTCATAAAGGACAGATCGTTGGTTACATCCATTCCGTCGCCGTTCTGGCCGCCCGCAATCAGGTTCTGGAACAGGCTGTAGCCCGCAAACCCTTCCGCAGAAGCCGCATCCCTGCATTTATTCAAATCATTTAATTTCACCCAAATGCAGTCCAGCAGTTCCTGTGCAAATTCCCTGCTCAGTGTTCCCTTCTTCCTGTCCGCTTCATAATAAGGATACATATACTGGTCAAAACGTCCCGGCGAAATGGAATGGCCGCTGGATTCTATCTGTAAAAGCTGCTGCACGAACCAGAAGGACTGGCATGCCTCATAAAAAGACTCCGCCCCCTTCGCCGGCACTTTTTCACAGTTTTCCCCGATTTGTAAAAGTTCCGCGCGCCTCGCGGCATCTTTACACTCTGCCGCCATTTCCCTTGCCAGTTTCGCGTAACGGCGCGCATAGGTGATTACGGCGTCGCAGCTTATGATCACAGCCTGGAGGAAGCGCGCTTTCCTCGCATAATCCCCATCGCCGAAATCGCATTCCGAAAGCCTTTTTTCCGCTTCGGCACGGATACCTTCATATCCTATCGCCAGCACCTTTTCGTATTGCACCGTCACATGGCCTACGCCATTATAAAAATAATTTCCCGGCGTAAACATATTATGTTCCATGGCAATCAACGTCTCCGGCTCCATATAAGCGGTCGCCAGTTCGCTGGTCGTCTTTCCCTTCCAATAAATGTCCGCTTCCCTGATTTCACGTTTTGCCTCTTCCGATATGTAAAAAGGATCGGCGCTTCGACCCGCCACCGTGTCAAATTCCGCCTCCAGCCATTCATAAGAAAATTCGGGATACGTCTGGCATCCTCTCGGAGCGATAGTGCTGCTTCCCACCACCAGTTCCTCATCTCTTATAATAATAGGAATATTTTCCAAAATATGGGCAAACGCCTTTGCCCGGCGTATAATAATCGGCTCGTTTTCCGTCTCTTTATAAGATTCCGTAACCAGCCTTGCTCTGGCCGACTCGATCTCCGGCATTTTCGCAAACAAGTTGGCAACCAGCCTGTCGATTCTTGCCGTTTTCTTTATATCGGTAACCTCGTATTGATACAATCCCATAATACCTCTCCTTCCACCGCTCTTCTCCATCTGATGAGCTATTCTTTATTATAATCGTGTCCTCCCTAAAAGTCAACTAATCCAACATACTTTTTATTGTTTTTATGTTGTTTTTGTGTTATTATAATCTTGTAATGACTTTGATTTTCTTTTTTTAACATAACTTCTTTCCTCACTAACCCATGCCGCCTCCCGGCGGCACAAACCACCAATGGGAAGAACGCCGCATTTCAGGCGTTCTTCGGTGTGAGACTTAGTACTTCTTAGCGAAACGCCCTCTGGCGTGAGCTTAAATTGCTAAAGCAATTCGAAGTACTTCTCACACTACGATACGGAGGGATTTCATGCTTCCTTATGAATTAGATATACATACCCATACTGTCTCCAGCGGCCATTATACCCGTGACACCGCCACGGATATGATAAAATATGCGGCCCGGGCAGGAATCAAACTGTTGGGAATCAGCGAACACGGCCCCTCCATCCCCCATTCCTGCGCCGCTTCTTATTTCAGAGGCCAGTCCCTTGCCCCCCGCCGCCGCATGGGTATTCACGTATTATACGGCGCGGAAGTAAATATTACGGATTTTTCCGGCAGCCTGGATCTGCCGCCGGAGATTATGAAAAACCTGGACTATTGCATGGCCGGCATGCATCTTCCCTGCCTGGCCCCCGGCACGGTGCAAGAGAATACGGACGCTTATATCCATGCTATGGAAAGCCCTTATATACGCATGATCGCCCATCCTGACGATATCAAATACCCGGTAGACTACAACCGTCTTATGAAAGCCGCCATGGACTGCCATGTTCTTTTGGAAATCAACAATAGTTCCCTGGCTCCCGGCGGTTACCGTGGGGAGCATGAAAAAACAAAGGAAAATGACCGGGCCATACTGGAACTTTGCCGGAAATACCGCTATCCGGTACTCCTTTCCAGCGACAGCCACGGCCGCTCCCATATCGGAGATTTCACTTATGCGCTCTCCCTGATCCGGGAAATAAATTTCCCAGAAGAACTGATCATAAACCGCTCGGTGGATAAACTTCTTCATTTTCTAAATTGCTCTGCTTTGTAAATCTCCAATAACAGCTAAAGAAAAAAATGCCATGCAGTCAAAAAATTCCCTGCATAGCATTTTTTATTTTTCTCCTATTCCACAAAGACGCTGTTATACCGATCCACGCATTTGCCAAACACTTCGGCAAAATGCCCGATAGAACCCAAAGGCGCTCCTGATCCGCTCAGGTCAAGGGGCTGTCCGCTTTCCACCTGTTTGATCATCCATTCCAACGCCTGAATCAAAGAATCGTATAATCCGTCAAAAGGACGCGAATTGCTCAAAGATTCTTTGATCAGCTGATTGTTGTCGGCCGTAGCCGCATCCAGATCGGCAACCACCGCCACCAATTCATCGTAAAGTATCTTTATTTCCGTCAGATCCAATTCCGTAATCGTCTCATCCGTGATTCCCTGCCCATAAATCTCGTTCAATATCTTTCTGGCGATGGAAAGCCCGCGGCTGGCGTTATAAGCGATCAGATCCCCGTCCGCCTTCATCTGCTCTTCTTCCAGAGCGACTCTCTCCTCTCCCATTTCGGCAATGGCATCGATATATTCATAGCCGAGAGGCGCAAAAGCGTTCGCCGCTTCATAAATAACCTTATGGTATTCCTTTGCCTTCTGGTACTGGTTATCGGCATAGTCATAGCTTCCGCTGATTTCCAGAAAAGTATCCATCAATTCCCTTAACGGATCTGCCATTTCTTTTACCAGCGCATCCAATTCCTCATAGGCCGGATCCATATCGGCAAGAAGCAGACAGTCTTCGATAATATCGCTGTTCTTCCCGTAGACCCGGTAGCCATAAGTATATCCGCTGTCCGGCAGCAGGGAGAATTCTTCCGCATAATCCACCACCACGAAATAATAGTCAATATCATCCAGAATACCAATAATATCATTATTAAGTTCCACATAATAATTATATTTGATCAGATCCATCTCTTCTGGTGAAAGTCCGAGTTCCTCATCATCGCCATATTCTCCGCTTTCCATCTCCTCGTCTCCAGCCGCTTCCTCCGCATCTTCCATGGCCTTAGGCGTTTCTTCCCCGACAGCCCTCTTCGGCGGCTCACTGCCCGGTGCCGCATCCCCGCAGCCTGGCAAAATCAGCGCAAACAACAAAAGAGCCGCCAGCCCTTTTTGCAAGTTTTTCTTCATTTTCCCTTCCTCCTTCATCCGTTCTCTTTCACTCCGAACCTCTATTTTTACAGTATATCATATAACTTCCTAAAATCCTATCCTATATTGCCAACAGACAGGGATTCCATATTTTCAGAATGCGGCAAGGAACCCCCTGCCCCACATGGCCCGGTTTCCTTGCCGCATTCTGAAAATACGGAATCCCTGTCTGCATCCCTTACTCTTCCGAAACCCTCTGGATATGCATTGCCAAATACCCAATCTCCACTTCATCCAAAGGCTTCTTCAAGTATTTTTCCAAATGCCCGCATACTGTCGATGCCAACCGGTAAGCATCCGGAAATTTTTCCAGCATATAGTCGTTCATATTTAATTTCAGCTTTTCCCCCTTTACCGCCCGCGCCGCCATATAACGGACATGGTTCATCAGCCGGTTATAGGAAAGAGATACCGTATCGATCTTCATGCCCGTTTCCTCTTCCACCAGTTGAATGCATTCCCTGACTGTTCTGGCGATCTGCATGGACAGCGCTACATTTTCATCCTCAATGGCCGAATGAATGTGCAAGGCGATATAGCCGATC
The DNA here is from genome assembly GCA_000403275.2 of Lachnospiraceae bacterium 28-4. Classification (GTDB taxonomy): domain Bacteria; phylum Bacillota; class Clostridia; order Lachnospirales; family Lachnospiraceae; genus Kineothrix. The sequence continues at coordinate 400,525 of KE159598.1, read as the reverse complement.
TCATGTTCATCAATCTCTACGTCCAGCCTTTCCTTTAAAACAGACCCGATGCGCTCTGCCGTCTTGTATTCCATATGGAACAGCGCCCGGATGTCTTCGGTCAGAGGATTGCTGATCTGTTCCTGGTTTCTGATTCGTTTTACCGCATATGCAATATGATCCGCCATAGGGAAAAGGATTGCCCAGTCGATTTTTCCAAAAATCCGCTCGCTCTCTTTTAATATCTGCTCCGAAATCTCCAGGAAAACCGGATCGACGCTTTTTACCAGTTCCGCCGCCGACCCGCGCTGGGTCTGTTCACAAAGGGAATATACCGTACATTCCTCCGGGGCCTCGATCCTCTCGCTAACCTTCTTTCCGAAACCAATTCCCTTTCCGATTAAAAGATACTCCCGGTTATCCTCCATTCCAATCCCAATCAACGTATTATGGTTCAATACCTTCTTTACTCTGAACATATTCCTTTATCCCCCGCAGATCATTTTTCCCTCAGGATCTATTCTTCATACGTGTCGATCGCCAGCAAAGCCTCCCCTGCCTTTATACTGCCGCTCTTCAGCAAACGGATCTTCTGGTTTTCGGCAAGTTCCGTACATAATACGGGTGACGCCAGCGAAGGAGCGTTTTTCTTCAGATATTCCAGATCCAGCTTCATCAACGCATCGCCTTTCTTTACCTCATCTCCGTCCTTCACCAATACTTCAAACCCTTTTCCTCCCAGGTTCACCGTATCTATTCCCATATGGAGCAGCAGTGCGGTTCCCTCCGCCGTTTCAAAGCCGATCGCATGTTTTGTATCGAAAACAAAGCTGACTTTTCCATCTTCCGGCGCATATACCATCGCCTCCTCCGGGATCACCATAGCTCCGTCCCCCATCATACGCCCGGCAAATGCTTCGTCCGGAGTCTCGGAAATATCCGCCGCCGTTCCTTTTACGGGGCTGTAAACCGTTTCTGTCTTCACTACCTTGCCCGCCGGTTTTTCCTCCGCTGCCGAAGCCGTTTCTTTGCCGCTCCCGCCATTGCCGGGAAGATATTCTTCCTCCGGTGCAGTTTCCAGATAATCCTCCAGATTGGACTTAATTACCGTAACCCTTGGGCCATAGATTACCTGCACGCCGTTCCCTTTATGGACCACGCCGGAAGCTCCTGTGGATTTTAAAAGATTATCGTCCACCAATTCGGATTTATGAACGGTACAGCGCAGCCTTGTAGCGCAGCAATCCACATCCGAAATATTTTTCTTTCCGCCAAGCCCTCTGCAAATGGAAGCGGACAATATGTCTTCTTCAGCCTCCCCGCTCCCTGCTGCTCCGCCTTTTTTACGGGCATCCACATCGCTTCTGCGGTATAACTTCACTTCTTCGCTGTCATCCCGCCCGGGCGTTTTCAAATCCATTTTCCTGATCAAAAAGGCGAACAGGAAATAATAAACCGCAAAATATGCCAATCCCACTACGACGATCCAAATCCAGCTTGTCTTTCCGTTTCCCTGGAGGATTCCGAACAAAAACATGTCGATCAGTCCTCCCGAAAAAGTCATTCCGACACCTACGCCGCATATATGCATCAGCATGTAAGCCGCTCCCGCAAAAATGCAATGGACGATATACAAAATAGGCGCTACGAATAAAAAGGTGAATTCCAGCGGCTCGGTAATACCGGTCAGCATCGAAGTCAGGGCTGCCGACATCAAAAGTCCTGCCACCACTTTTTTCTTTTCCGGTTTCGCCACTTTATACATTGCCAGCGCAGCTCCCGGAAGGCCGAAGATCATCAGCGGGAATTTGCCCGACATAAATCTGGTTGCCGATACCGCAAAATGTTCTACCGAAGGATCTGCCAGCTGGGCAAAGAAGATATTCTGCGCGCCTTCCACCACGCGCCCTCCGACTTCCATCGTTCCTCCCAGAGCGGTCTGCCAGAACGGAAGATAAAATACGTGATGCAGCCCAAACGGAATCAGGGCGCGTTCCATCAAGCCATAAATCCATGTTCCCACATAACCGGATTGCAATACCACGCCGCCGACCGCATAGATCCCCTGCTGGATCACCGGCCATATAAAAAACATCAGAATGCCGACCACCGTATAAGCGAGTCCGCAGACGATCGGCACGAACCTCGTTCCCCCGAAAAAGGAAAGCACCTGGGGCAGCTCGATCTTGTAAAACCGGTTATGCAATGCCGCAACGCCCAGTCCCACGATAATGCCGCCGAATACCCCCATCTGCAGGGAAGTAATGCCTACTACCGACGTGGTCGCCCCTTCCAGCATGGCTTCCGTTCCCCCATGGTTCGTAATCATCGCTCCTATCGACGCATGCATAATGAAAAATGCGATTGCCGCCGACAAAGCGGCTACTTCTTTTTCCTTCTTGGCCATGCCGATCGCAACGCCCATGGCAAAAATAATCGGCAGATTCCCAAATACAATATCCCCGGCTGCGCTCATTACCTGTAAAATAGCGTTTAAAAATGTTCCCGGCCCCATGATCCCCATCAGCCCATAGGTTTCCAGCATCGTTTCATTTGTAAACGAACCTCCCACGCCGAGCAGCAAACCCGCTACTGGCAGAATAGCGATCGGCAGCATAAAAGATCGTCCCACACGCTGCAATACGCCAAAAATCTTGTCTTTCATAACGATATCCCTCCTGCTTGATTTATATTTTGATAAAAAAAGGCATTAACATGCATAAACATTCTTAAAATTTATGCATAGTTAATGCCTGCTTACCAGTTACATACTATGTAATACGCTGTCTTCTCTGCTTCCAAAGACGGTATTATATTCTTATGTAATTCATTTCATGCGCCGACTTTTTACCGCAAAAGTCAGGCTATATAAAAACTAACATTATACCAATCATTTGTCAAGATATCCCAGCAAAAAAACAGAAAAACAAACCGCGCGTTTCGACGGGCCGCTCCATCAGCCTAAGAACTGCCGCAGCACCGAAATAAATATATCCATATCCAGCGGTTTTGCAATGTGCGCATTCATACCGTTCTTTAACGCCGCTTCTTTATCCTCTTCCAGAGCGTTCGCCGTCATGGCAATGATCGGCATATCCTTTACGTCTTTTCTCGGCAAAGCACGAATCGTTCTGGTCGCTTCATAGCCATCCATAATCGGCATCTGCACATCCATTAAAACGGCGTCATAATAATATTCTTCCGATTTTTTAACCATGGCCACCGCATCGGTTCCATCCGGCGCAGTCTCTACGACAAACCCCGATTCCGTTAAAATCACTTCCGCGATCTCCCGGTTCAGCTCGATATCCTCTACCAGCAAGACTCTCTTTCCGCTAAAATCAGCCAGCGTCCATGCCGCCACCTCTTCTTCTTTATCGATCATATTATTGGCAGCCAGCAGCGCGGATTTCAAGTCGGACATAAAGAGCGGTTTTGCACAAAATGCGGTGACTCCCGCCTCTCTCGCCTCTTCCTCAATATCCGACCAGTCGTAAGCCGTCAGAATAATGATCGGCGCCTCTTCCCCAACCACGTTTCTGATCTTTCTAGCGGTTTCCACCCCGCTTGTTTCCGGCATCTGCCAATCGATAATATAAGTATGGTAAGAATCGCCTTCTTCATAAGCCAGTTTGGCCCGATACGCCGCCTCTCTGCCGGACGTCGTCCATTCGGAGCGCATACCGATCTGCTTCAGCATCTTGCTGACGCTGTCGCAGACATTGAAATCATCGTCCACCACCAAAGCGCGGAGGCCGTCCAGCTCTTTTATCTGTTCCGCATTTTTTTCGATATCCTGCAATTTGAGGCCAAGCTCCACCTTAAATGTGCTTCCTTTGCCAATCTCGCTCTCCACGGAGATCACGCCGTTCATCATCTCCACGATATTTTTCGTAATCGCCATGCCAAGCCCCGTTCCCTGAATCCCGGACTGGGTTGCAGTCGCCTCTCTTTCAAACGGCTCGAAAATATGATCCACAAAATCCCGGGACATGCCCACGCCATTATCTTTAATGATAAAAATATAATCTCCATATCCATGACGGAATGTGGTTTTCTGCATAATACGGAATGTAATGGTTCCTCCTGCCGGCGTATACTTGACCGCATTGCTCAACAGATTGATAAACACCTGGTTCAGCTTCAGGGCATCCGCTATTACATCTTCGTTTGTCACTTCAAAGGTATCGATAAACAGCTCCAGCTGCTTCGCCTTCACCTGCGGCTGGATAATATTGACCAGATTATGCATCAGCTCGGAAATGTTGCATTCCTGCTCCTTAATCTGCACCTTTCCGCTTTCGATCCTGCTCATATCGAGAATATCATTGATCAGGCTAAGCAAGTGGTTGCTGGAAGAAAGCACTTTCTGCAGACAATCCCTGACCTGTTCCTTGTTGTCGATATGGCTGGCCGCAATCGTAGCAAACCCGATAATCGCATTCATCGGCGTACGAATATCGTGGGACATATTGGAAAGGAACGTCGTCTTTGCCCGGTTGGCATGCTGCGCCTGCATCAGCGCATCCTGCAGCGCCTGTGTCTGTTCCCTCTGCTTCCTGACGCTTTCCGTAATCTCCTTTACCACTACCATGACCATAATATCATCGGTATCATCGTCCCATGTCATAACGAAGGACTGGCGGACGCATATCTGCCCGGAATGGGAATCATCTCCCCAATATTCCACCGTCACTTCCGCATCGCCCCGCTCAAAATGCTCCCGTAAATGTTCTATATTTACTTCTTTGTCATACTCCTCTATGGACTCTTCCAATACACGCCCCTTGCTCCGCTCCATCCATTCGGAAGCCTTGCAGGGTACCTGCAGCCCTACCTTTTCCAACAGGGATATCCTCTCCCCGTCGATCACCCTCACGATGTCCTCTTCCACCAAATCTTTTGTTAAATTAAATTCATAAGTGCAGATAGCGTTGGAAGAAATTGCGATCCGGTACTGCCTTTCCTTGCGGTTTGCCAGAGCCATCTCCGACTGGATGCGGAGTTCCTTCTCTTTGAGTTCCGTAATATTCTGACGGATGAACAATGCCTTGCTTGCCCGGCCATCTTTTCTTTCCAGGCAGATCGCATTCACATGCTCCCATTCCGTCTGTCCGTCCCGCTCCACATAACACTCAAAACGCACATCGTTCTGATCATCCAGCCCTCCGACAATGGACTCCCTGGTCATCTGCCCGGCCAGTTCCCTGCGTTCTTCTTCCTCTACCAGCGCCGAACAGAGATTTTCCACAAAATCTTCGTATCTGCCCCTGTCTTCCAAATCGGCGTCCTCCGGCTTGGTTCCGGCCAGATATTGATAAGTGTCCGCTTCAAAGTCAGCCATGACAAAACGGTTGAACAACGTATTGATACCGCTGATAATATAACCCATTTCCCTGTTTTCCTGTTCCAGCCGATTCTTTTCCCGTCCCGCCCGGATCAACAGGATAATAATATAAACCGCAAATAAAACAATCAACATGGTTTCCATCTGCATTCCTACCATGTTTCCCGCTTTTATCATCTTCTGGGTCACGCTTTTAGGAAAAACCTGTACAAGAACATATTTGCTTTCGGGAAGATACGTGACGCAGATATTATCCGTTTTGCTGTCAGGACTGCATATAAAAGCGCCTTCTCCCCCATTCTCGAAGATCTTCCTTGCCCCGGCCGCCGTCTCCGCATCGATCATGCCCGACGCCAGCAGCATATCCAGCAAGTCTTCTTCATACTCCTTGCCATTCGAGCTGGCGATCATTCTTCCGTCCGGCATGCACAAATACACATCTGCCGTTTCCCCGAAATAAGTAGTGGCAAGCATATTCTTTAAATATTCCTCCGCCAGATAGGTTCCCCGGATCACACCGATCAGTTCTTCCTGATAATATACCGGCGCGTAGAAGCTTATCATCGTTTCGTCAAAAAATTTGGAATCGAAGACAACGGTGACTCCCTTTTCTCCCTTTATGCCATTCAAATAATAATCGCGTGTGGACGCATCCGCCGAGCGACCGTCGGAAGAATGATTCATCCCGTCCATATCCGTAAACAGACAAGCGTCAAACCAGGTATTCCTCTCGATCTCTTCCAGCAGCTGGGCGCTGACTTCCGGCTCCGTTAAACTTTCCCCTAAAAAATATGTATAAGTATCGATCAGATTCAACGCATTTTTCAGCTCGTCATTAATCCTGACTGCCATCTGCCTTGCGGAATCTGCCGCGTAATTTTTATTTTGCTCGCTGATCCGCTTCCTGTTTTGTACGGAATACCACTGGAACAAAGCAATAACTGCCGCCAAAAGTATTACAACGTAAACAATCTGCCGCAGCGATCCCTTCTTTCCTTTCACCAAAATCTTCACCAACCGCTTCCTCCTCCACTGTTTTATCCAATCATACTACGAGCGCCTTTGCAAGTCAACATGCCGCAGTATCTAATCCGTCTTATCTTCGTCATACCGGATAGTCTCTTCCGTATATTTTCTTTCCATATCATGCCGTATTTTCCGATTTTCCACCGTGTCGAAAAGGCTTTTCTCCTTTTCCTACCGCCAAAAATTGGACGCAAAAAAACCATGGCTCTCCTGAAAGCATATACCATGGTTTCCATCTATATCTCTTCATGAAGCGTCCGTAAGGCGAAAATGCCAACGGCTCATGCCGCCGGCAAAGGGAAGACTTCCAGCCTTCTGCCGGAAATCACCCCTGCAATATTTACTTTGCCATTTTCTCCGTTACCACGACACTTAACATACATCATTCTCCTGAAACATATTTTTGACGATTATACCCGTAAGAAAAGGTTTTGTCAAGATTCTGCCGGATTTTTATTCATCCTTATATTTTTCCACGATCGCCTCAAACTCTTCCCTTACCTCGGTGAAAGCCTTTAATAGCTTGGAAGAAAACGCGCCGCTTTGTCCGTTTACGATCATCTGATAAGCCTTATCCGTCTTGTAGGCCGCCTTATAAACCCGCTTCGAAGTAAGCGCGTCGTACACATCCACCAGAGAAACGATCTGAGCCGCGATGCTGATCGCCTCTCCTTTTAAGCCGTCCGGATAACCGTTTCCATCGTATTTTTCATGATGGTGCCTGGCTATGTCATAGGCATACTCACAAAATATTTCGCTGTCCAGATGGAGCTGCTTTTCGATGATCTCCGCGCCTTTCGTCGTATGGGATTTTATGATTTCATACTCATCTTCCGTCAGTTTCCCGGCCTTTAAAATAATGTGATCCGGAATCACTATTTTTCCGATATCGTGCAGCGAGGACGCCCACTCAATAATATCCAGCTTTTCTTCCGCCAGCTCATACTCCGGATAAAGCTCCATGACGCTTGTTCCAAGACAGCGGGTAAATGCACGCATTCTTTTAATATGCTGCTCCGACTCCAGATTTCTGAACTCCACAATGTTGCTCAGGGAATCAACCAGCACTTCGTTCATATGTTTTTGTTTTTCCGCCATTACCTTTAACATGGCGTTTTGCTTCTTGAGCCGTTCCGTCTGGTTTTTAATCGTTATCTCAAGCTGCATTTTGTATTGGAACACTTCCACCACATTGTCCACAAGCTGCCTGATAATACCCGGGTGAAAAGGTTTTTTAATATAACTTACAATACCGCATTCATATCCTTTTTTTTCATACTGGGCCGATTTTTCACTCGTGATCATAATAAATGGGATCCGGTTTACAAACTTCTTTTCACACAGCCATTCCAGCACCTGGAAATTATCCTTGGCCGGTATGAGGAGGTTCACAAGAACAACGGCAAGCGATGCCGCCTGTTTCCTCAATATGCTGACTCCTTCTTTTTCATTCGATACTGCCTGTATTTTGTATTTATCCTGAAATATCTCTGTCAGCTGCTGACGGCATGTCTCATCATATTCAAGGATTAAAATTGTATCACGTACCATTTTCTGCCTGACTCCCTTTTTTATTTTATACTTTTACCATTACCACATTATTGTTCCGAAGTTTAAAGACAACCCTGCTGACATTCGACGGCAGCATGTACCTTACCGTATTGATCTCAATAAAACTGCCCTCATACGCAAACCCCCTGACAATGACCGCCTTCATTTCCTGGTCGGTCACATTGGAAAGTTTGGACACCTCCGCATCCAGATCGGCCAACTCGTGATCTTTGGCCACGATCGTCGCATTCAATTTTTTAATCAGTTCTATCGCCGCTTCCTTATTGGGCGGAAGAGCTTTCAGAATCTTGTGCCACCGGTCCTCCAGCATCGACAGCTCTTCCAGGATGCGTTCCCTTTTCTCCGCAAGCCTCGCCTGCATTTTTTCATAAAGCGCATTTTTACCGATTTCCAAAAACGTTTTTATGTGCGACTTATTTCCAAGATTGTAAGTATCCACGCCCATTACCGCACAGACCCTGCCTCCCAGAAGCATTCCCTTGCTGCCGGATACAATGACTTTTCCCATCGTATTGATGTTGCTGTTCATAATATAATTTGCCTTCACATTTCCTTCGGCATTGATATTGGCTGCCTCGAAAAAACTGCCGGAAACCTCTCCTTTCGCCTCGATAAAGCAGTCGTTTTTAGAGCAGCTCCCCTTCTTGATCATCACATTGCCCCCCGCAATGAGCTTTCCGGCCTCCACATTATATTCCACAATAATGTCCCCGGTCGCCGAAATATATCCTCCCGAATATACGCTGCCGATCACATATACGGAACCGTCCACTTCCAGTTTCCCCGTAACGGCCGTTACATCTTCCTTTACAATAATCATATTGCTGATAATGATCTTGCCGTTTACGTATTCGAACTTTCCGTTCATTTTGGAAAAATATGTTATCCCGTCCGGAGCAATCAGGAAGCCCTCTCCTTTTAAGGGTTTCTTTTCCGACCCTGGGTTGGCGTGAAGCACCTCCCCAAAAACATTTTCCCCGTCCACGCCCTTTTCTGCCGGATGATAAACGGCAATTTTTTCTCCCTCATCCACCATTTCAAAGGCTTCTATGTTCACATAATCAACGCCCCCATCCGGAAGTGGAGCCGGAATACGGGGCAGGTCAAGCCTGACAAAAAATTCAAACCAGCCATTCTTGCCATCCTCGGCGGGTGTCCCCTCGGCAATCAATACTTTTTCGTTCATCCGCCTTTTCGTTATCATATCGGCTATAGCTTCATGTTTGATCCCGACTACGATGCCTCTTTTTTTCAGCGCGCTGTAAACATCGTCCACAGTCATCATCGTTCCTGTTGTCCACGGGATATATCCGAAAGCTTTGTTTCCATTATCTTCTACAAAAATACTGAATTCCTTTTTCGACAAGGATTTCAAATTGATTCCCAGTTTCTCGGCGACTGCCGGGTTCGGCGTCTTTTCCTTTAACAAATTCTCTCTCTTTTCCTTCATATCCGTACCGGAAAAAATGAGTTTGGCATAAGACGATACATCCAATCCGGCCTCCAGCCCCAAACGGATCTCTTTCATCTGCCAATGGCTGAACAAATAATTGGTATAGGCAGATACTTTTAACTTTTTCTCCAGCCCCAGACGGATCTCTCTCATCTGCATCCAGTTATATTGGGAATTCGCATATACGGAAACATTTAACCCCTCGTAAAGCCCTATCCTGATTTCATAGATCTGCTGCACGTACATATCATCGGTCAGCCACGTATTGATAGGAAGCCCGTCCTCCAGCGCCAGACGGATCTGTTCCAGTTCATCATCGACAAACCCCCGGTCCAGATAGGCGGTAAGGTCGTTGGAAGAATAAATGGAAAGCCGGATCTGTTTCATCGTTTCATAACTGTAAGAAGGATCCGCATAGGAGGAAACATCGATTTTGTCCTTGATCCCCATCCTGATCTGCTCCATCTGGAGCCAGTTATACTCAGGATTGGAATAAATCGAAACATCCAGCCCCTCTTCCTTCCCAAGAAAGATCTCCTGGCTCTGTTCTTCCATATACTCCGCATTTTCCGCCATCATAAATTCCGGATTTTTTTGTAAACTCCAATTCTCATGCATATCAAACACTAGCCTTTCATATTTATACTATAGCCCATAATATTATACTATGAATAAACGAAAAAATCCATGGAAAAAGCGCAAAGTTTCTTAATTTTTCAAATCAAATTGGCCGCTCCCGTCAAACCTGCATTTTCGCTGTCATTTACCGCCTTTATATCCGGCACTCCCGTACCATATCTCCCAAAACATTCTTTTTCTATAAAAGAATGTATTTCTTCCAGCAAATATTCATTTTTGCTGAATAAACTTCCGCTCAGCAACACAAGATCCGGGCGAAAAATATTTGTAATATTGGTAATTCCCGCGCAAAGGCTCCTGATATAGCGATATATGACCTCTTCCGCCGTTTTATCTTTTTTCCTGGCCGCGCAGACAATCATATCCTCCGTAAGCTTTTCCTGATTCCCGGAACAAAGTTCCCACAGGAAAGAGGCTTTGTCCCGGGACATGGCTCCCTTCGCATCTTTTAGCAATGCCGGTATAGATGCATAAGTTTCCAGGCATCCCCGCCGCCCGCATGTACACACCGGCCCGTCCATCTGGATCGACATGTGTCCCAGTTCGCTCCCTCCGGGCATCCTTCCTTCAAAGATGTCGCCGTTCAGGATAATACTTCCCCCGATGCCGTTGCCGATCGTAAGAAGCACCGTATTGACATACTCTTTCGCTGCTCCCCTGACCATTTCGCCCAAAGCGATGCAATTCGCATTATTATTGATGTACACGGGAAGCGGAATGTACTTTTGAAGTTCCTTCGCAAAAGGAACGTTTTCCCATCCGATGTTGTTGGAATATATCACCCTGCCTTTTTTCCGATCCACTGTTCCCGGAAGTCCGGCGCCGATCCCGATACAATTATCCACTTTCAGGTCGTTCTTTTCCAGCATTTCCGCAATGGCCGCCCCGATCTTCCTGACCGTAAGCCGGTAATCTTCCTTAGACCCGATCTCCATTTTCCTTTTTTCAAAGCAAATATGATTCATATCTACCAGCCCGGCCTGAATCTGTCTGCTCGTCATATCCACCGCGATTCGTATCGGGTTTGCCTTTTCCCCGATCGTGGTTATCAGCGCTTCGCATTTCCCTTCCACCTGAAATTCCCCGGAACCCGCCGGCAGAAAAAGGCTGTCTCCCTTTTCAAAATTTACCGTTTCGCCGCCGCAGACAATCGTTCCATTCCCCTCCACGATCAAAAAATGAGCGAAAGAATCCTCCGACACCATGCCTCCCGCCTTTCTCAGCATCCTTCCGTCCAGATTCAGCTTATCGACGGTAAAATAATCGCATTTTACCAGATGCGGGGATACTGGTTTATTTCTTACCAGCGGAATACGGTTCGTCACGGCAAGCGCCTTTTCAATATGCAGATCCCTCTGTCTGCCCTCTCCGTCCACGCGCCCGTAATCGTATACCCTATAGGTTACATTGGAGTTTTGCTGGATTTCCGCAATGACAATGTCCTTTCCGATCGCATGGATCGTTCCCGCTTCGATCAAAAGCACGTCGCCCTTTTGCACCGAAACTTTATTTAAAACCTCCAGCAGCGTATTGTCCTCAATGCGCTGTTGGAATTCCTCCTTGGTAATCTCTCTTGCAAATCCATAATATAAAAACGCGCCTTCCTTGCAATCCACGATATACCACATTTCCGTTTTTCCGTACTGCCCTTCGTTTTTCAGCGCATAGCTGTTATCAGGATGAACCTGGATGGACAAATCATCCTTTGCGTCGATAAACTTGATCAAAATCGGAAACTCTTCGAATCTCCTGCAATTTTTCCCAAGCGCTTCTATTCCGCCGGATTCTATATATTCCGCAAGGGTGCCCCCGACCCGGGAACCGTTTGCAATCACCGACGGCCCGTCAGGATGACAGGACAGCTCCCACGTCTCCGCCAGCTTTTTGCCTTCGTATTGTTTGTGAAAATCATGGATTAATTTATTCCCGCCCCACAAATATTCTTTGCATGCGGGCTTCAATTTTAAAACGGACATAGCGCTTCCCATCCCTTTCTTATTTGATTGCTTTCTATACATTATAGGGCATGGGATAGGAAAATCAAGGACTAGGGGGCCGAGGGCCGGGAGGATGGAGCCGGAGAAGGGAATGGGGGAGGAAAGAGCCGGTAGGTGGAAGGGGGCTGCGGGAGAAAGGACCGGACGGAAAGGGAAGGGGCTGGCAGGGCGGCGGTGTTTTTGCTGAGGCTTCCAATCAGATTTCACTAATGAAATGGATCATATATACGCAACCGAACGGGCCGGAAGCAACGGACATCCTGTCCTATGCTTCCTAAAACCGCCTCCATGCTAATGTCATTAAGTTAGGCTTTGTAATACCGAAGTGATCACAGCGATTGCTTCGGTATTATTTTGCTTTTTTTGAAAAAGGTATTGACAAATC
>KE159598.1:380503-381097 GCA_000403275.2 Lachnospiraceae bacterium 28-4 | reverse complement strand
GCAGTGGAAACTGTCTTTTTGGCATGCAAAAAAGGGAGAAGAAAAATGCGAATTGTATGGTCTCAGTTATTCTCAAAGCCTAACTTAATGACATTAGCCTCCATGCGGTTTTTCCCTAAGTTATCGTTCATTTCATAAGTGAAATGGCTGATTGTACGCAACAGCAAAAACACCACCGCCCTGCCAGCCCCTTCCCTTTCCGTTCGGTCCTTTCCCCCGCAGCCCTCCTTCCACCTACCGGCTCTTTCCTCCCCCATTCCCTTCTCCGGCTCCGTCTGCTCCGTTGCTATAGCAATTTTAAATATTGATTTTTGTATAGAGGATCACGTTTCGGGACGGTATTTGGAAGCAGATGGGGTTTCTGGGCGGAGTGCCTTCTGGGATGCCGGGGCGGCGGGGGCGGGAGGGGTGCGGCACAGGGCGGGCGTTTCCGGCTGTTACATACCATCATAATTTTACTTATGAAATGGTCGATAACTTAGGGAAAAACCGCACGGAGGCTAATGTCATTAAGTTAGGCTTTGTAATACCGAAGTGATCACAGCGATTGCTTCGGTATTATTTTGCTTTTTTTGAAAAAGGTATTGACAAATC
>KE159598.1:346676-378063 GCA_000403275.2 Lachnospiraceae bacterium 28-4 | reverse complement strand
GTGGAAACTGTCTTTTTGGCATGCAAAAAAGGGAGAAGAAAAATGCGAATTGTATGGTCTCAGTTATTCTCAAAGCCTAACTTAATGACATTAGCACGGAGGCGGTTTTAGGAAGCGCAGGACAGGATGTCCGTCGCTTCCGGCCCGTTCGGTTCTAATATATTATCCATTTCATTAGTAAAATATGATGGTATGTTCCAGCCGGAAACGCCCGCCCTGTGCCGCACCCCTCCCGCCCCCGCCGCCCCGGCATCCCGGAAGGCGCTCCGCCCAGAAACCCCATCTGCTTCCAAATACCGTCCGCCCCGGAACGTGATCTCCCCTGCAACATTCAATCGGCAACATTCAATCTCCCTAATAACTGTATGCGCCGGATCAAAAGTATGGTATAATTCAGAAAATAAATCAGGGTATTGAATACAAACATACTCTTTGGAGGTAATTGTATGATGGATTTGCTGGATCACAGCTATCAACCTACATTGGATGAAATAAGCGAATATATCGGGAATCCCGTTTTTGGAAAATTTTGTTCGGAAATCGGGGATAAATATAAAGGGAAGGAAAAAATAGAATTCAGTTCCTGCAACTGGGAACGGGGATGGAATGTCAAATTTAAAAAGTCGGGCAAGAGCCTTTGCACGGTATATCCCAGAGAATCTTATTTTACCGTGTTGGTCGTTATCGGGCAAAAGGAAAAAGAAGCGGTGGAAGCCATGCTCCCCGGCCTTTCCCCTGAATTGCAGAATATTTACCATCAAACCAAGGAAGGAAACGGCCAGAAATGGCTGATGATCGATCTGGAAGACCAGGACTCCATATATCGGGATACGCTTCGCCTGATCGAAGTGCGGGGAGGCCGGAAAAAAGAAAACGAACATACGGAATTTACGGATTATTTTCCTGTATGGGGACAGCTGACGCCCGCACAGCAAGATAAGATTTCAGGGAGCATCGTCAGCCGCACCATGAAAAAGGGAACTGTCATCCACAACGGAAGCATGGACTGCGCCGGGCTGTTGTTGGTGCAGTCCGGGCAGCTCCGGGCTTATATTCTCTCGGACGAAGGGCGCGAAATCACCATTTACCGTCTGTTTGACAGAGATCTTTGTCTCTTTTCCGCTTCCTGCATGATGCGTTCCATCCAGTTTGAAATAACGATTCAGGCGGAAAAAGACAGCAGTCTCTGGATCATTCCTACGGAAATTTACCAGCAGATCATGAAAGAATCGGCTCCTCTGTCGAATTATACGAACGAAATCATGGCATCCCGGTTTTCGGAAGTGATGTGGCTGGTCGAACAGATCATGTGGAAAAGCCTGGATAAGCGGATCTCCTCCTTTTTATTGGAAGAGTCCGCTATAGAAAACTCTGACCGGTTAAAAATCACCCACGAAACGATCGCCGGCCACCTCGGCACCCACCGGGAAGTGGTGACCCGTATGCTTCATTATTTTCAGAACGAAGGTATGATAGCATTGAGCCGCGGTACGGTGGAAATCATAAACAGAAAGAAGCTGGAGGCGTTCTGCAAAGAATAGCCTCCTTTGCATCCACAGGAGCCAACTGCTGCCTCATTTCAGCTCCATGCCGCACATCGACGCAGCGCCTGTCATGCATCTGTCATTCATTACCGCATCGTAAAACCGGAAACCGCCGGAAAAATTATAGGCATTATAGCCGTGGCCGGCTAAGATCCTGGTCGCTATGTAACTGCGCAGACCGCTCTGGCAGACCACATAGACAGGTTTTTCCTTTTCCAGTTCATCCAGCCTTTCCCTCAGTTCGTCCACGGGAATATTCCTGAAGCCGTCGATATGTCCGCAACGGTATTCCCCTGTTGTCCGCACATCCAGCAGTGTTACGCTGCCATCGCGGGGCAATGTCTCCACATCCTCCAGATGGAACTGTTTCAGGATACCGTTGGATATATTTTCAATCATGAATCCTGCCATATTCACCGGGTCTTTTGCGGAAGAATAGGGCGGCGCATAAGCCAAATCCAGCTCTTTCAGCTCTGTGGCCGTCATTCCCGCATGGATGGCAGCCGCCAGTACATCGATACGCTTATCCACGCCTTCACTGCCTACGATTTGAGCGCCCAGCAAACGATAGGTTTCTTTTTCAAAAATCACTTTCATAGTCATAACTTTGCCGCCGGGATAATAGCCCGCATGGCTCATAGGAGAAAGAATGATCTTATCGACGGAGAGTCCCTCTTTCCGCGCATTGGTTTCGTTGATACCGGTGACCGCGGCAGTCATGTTAAAGACCTTAATTACCGAACTGCCTTGGGAACCGGCATACCGGCTGTCGCCGCCGCATATATTATCGGCTGCGATCCTCCCCTGTTTGTTGGCTGGCCCCGCCAGTGAAATCAAGGCGTCCTTCCCGGTCACATAATGTCTGACCTGCACGGCATCGCCTACTGCATAAATATCGGGAACCGAGGTCTCCATCCGGTCATTGACAACGATGCTTTCCTTAATGCCCAGCTTTAACCCGGCCTTTTTTGCAAGTTCCGTATCGGGAGTAACTCCGATCGCCAGTACTACCATATCCGCATGAATCGGCTGTTCGTCTTTTAATAAAACATCCACGCCCCCCTCATTTTCTTCAAACCCTTCCACCGTATGTCCCAACGCCAGTTTTATCCCATGCCGGATCATCTCCGCATGAATAAAAGCCGCCATATCGGCATCAAAAGGATTCATCAGCTGTCGGGGCCGCTGGACAATGGTTACCTCCATGCCCAGTTCCCGAAGATTTTCGGCCAGCTCCAGGCCGATAAAACCGCCTCCGGCCAGCACTGCGGATTTCGGATGATTTTTATCGATATACTCCTTGATACGCAACGTATCCTCTACGGTGCGAAGTGTAAAAAGCCTATCCAGCCCCACGCCTGGGAGCCTTGGCTGGGTAGGTCTGGCACCCGGCGAAAGAATGAGCTTATCATAGCTTTCCTCAAACTCGTCGCCGGTCACGAGGTTTTTCACGGAAACCGTCTTCTTATCCGGGTCGATACCGGTCACTTCATAGCGCACCCTCATATCCACCCGGAACCGCGCGAAAAAGCTTTCCGGCGTCTGAAGCGTCAGTTCTTCCTGATCCACGATCACATCGCCAATATAATAGGGAAGCCCGCAGTTGGCATAAGAAATAAATCCCGAGCGCTCAAATACTACGATCTCCGCCTTTTCATCCAGTCTGCGGATTCTTGCCGCCGCCGTCGCGCCGCCCGCCACGCCTCCTACAATCACCACTTTCATATCAAAGTTCCACCTTTCCCTTGTATGCGGCAATACCGCCTATATTTTTTACATTTGTATATCCCATTTTATTGAGCATTCCCGCCGCCTGGCGGCTTCTGCTCCCCGAATAGCAATATACAAAAACAGGAGCGTCCTTTTGGGAAACCACGCCGCTTACTCCTTCCAAAGACTGCAATGGAATATTTTTGCTCCCGGGAATATGCCCTTCCCTGTACTCCTGCGGAGTACGGACATCCAGAAGAACCGCCCCGGCAACGCCTTCGTATTCCTTCACTCCCTCGTTAATATCATTACTTTTTAAAAAATCAAATAAAGCCATGCCCATACCTCCTTATGGTATTCCTGTCCTTTGTATCTTTCTATTGATTCAGCCTTCGCCATCGGATCCGTCATTTTCCGTTTCTCACTCTGCAAATCAGCTGGGTCATCGTTCCCATGGGACAGTATACACACCAGCTACGGGGCTTAAACAGGATCATTGTAATAAATCCGAGAACGGTAGAAGTCAGCATCACGCTGTAAAAGCCAAAAGCAAACTGAGCAACGCCCGGGTGGAACAAGGTTCCATGGTATGCCCAATGCCACGGCAGTTTCCATGTCCACAACAGAGTCACCGCCTGCTTCAGTCCTCTGGCATCGGCAAACACCAGATACGTATTCCAAAGCATCTGAAAAAACATAATAAAAAAGAAGATCAGAAAACCATAACGGAACCATTTGCTCTTCATCCATTTCGGGATATCCTTTTTCCTCGACAGCCCGAAACGCCCGCCTACCAAGCCGAATAACTGCCCTCTGCCGCAATAACGGTTACAATACCCTTTCGTCCCTCCGACAATAGAAATCAAAAGCGGAATAAAGAAACATAACAGCCCCAGCCATGCAAACAGGATATTAAAAAATCCCAGTATCAGATAGGTGAGGGATACGATCCACATATAATCATACCAATGCTTTTTCATACCTGTACCTCCTGAACTTCAATAACTGATGCCGGACATTCCCTGGCACACATCCCGCAGCCCACGCATTTTTCCAAATCGACGTCTGCTGCAATTCCTTTCCTGATTTGGATCGCTCCTTTCGGACAGACCTTCACACAACAGCCACAGGCAACGCACTCATTCACATTTACGCAAGCCTTTCTTTTCTTTTTCGTTCTAGTTTCCATATGGATAAACCTGCCTTTTCTCTCATTGGATACCAGCATAACAGACTCTCTTTGGAACTTCCGTGACATTATCACCAACCGGCCAGACCGAAAGAACGTCCTTTTGATTGAACATAAGGATGGCTGGCCAATTCTGGCATCCGTTGTTCTACCCCCGCTCTTTCGCCGGCGTACCCACTTCGATCAGGTTTCCGTCAGGATCGTAAAACCGGACCATTTTCCTCCCCCAAGGATCTTCCGTCAGCCGGTTCGCGAAAAGAACCGGTTCGCGATATGCTTCCAGCTTCTTTACAAACCCTTCTATGTCCGCCTCCTCGAAATAAAGCTCCGATGCATTATTCTCCGAAATCACTTTTTTTCCGGTAAACTTTTCCCATACTTTCTTGTCCTGAAGAACGAGCCCTTCCGTCATCATAACATTCTCATTCCTGTCAAGAATTACATTCAGTCCGAATAATTCTTTATAAAAGGCGACCGCCCTCTCCATATTTCCCACTACGACCAGTACATTTTTTAATCTCATTTTCTCCCCCCCCCTGCTTTCGCCGGATTTTCTTCCCATATCAAATGTTCCCATGCGCTCCAAGTCAACGTCCGATGCATCCACCATGCAGGAAGAATCCGCCCTTTGTCCTTCCTCCGTGGACGGTATCGTTCCGTCCAGCTGCCCCCTTATGCTCTCCGCCCGCAGCATAACGGCCAAATAAAGCATATCGGCGGCCATATCATATTCTTCATAGGAATAAAATGCGGTGGGATCTGCTTCCACCAGAGCATCGATCTGGTTCCGAATGCGGCGGAAGGTTTCCTCAAACTTTCCTCCCAGCACATATTCCTCCGCCAGACGCCGCAAATATTCATGGTAAATCGCAAGATACTCTTCGTTTTCTAACAGCATATCAAAAAATTCCGTTCCCTGGAAGGGGGTATCGACCGCTTTATTGACCATCTCGGAAGCGTTTTGCACTCCCATGCCGCCAAAAGCCAGATTGTAGTCCCACGGAAGGATATTCAGCTTCCCATCATATTCGTATAAATAATAATTATGGGCCATATTTCCCGAAAGGCTGTCCATATTTACGGAAAATGTATGTACCGCCATATATTTTAGTACATTATCCACATCGAGATATTCTTCTAACTCCGTTCCCCCGCTTATATTTTTCAAAGCCGTGACGACTTTTCGGTAATCCTGTTTGCCGGTATTCGTTTTACTGCCTTCCCATATGGCAGAATAACTATCCAGTTCGTCATCCGTATAATTCAAATCCGCCCCGCCATTTTCCATCGACGGCCCTCTTTTACCGCCCCCCATGGGAGACCTCACTTTTTCGCCGCCGTCCGCAAAGTATTGCGACGGACGCATGGAACCCTCTTCTTCACGGGCAAACTCTTCCTTCCCATCCATGGCCGGTTCCTGCTTTTCCGGCTTCTCCGACATATTTTCCGGCGGTTCCGGCATATCCCCCGGCAGTTCCGGCATATCCCCTGGCGGTTCCGGCATATCCCGCTTTCCGGAAGCCCCTCCTCCCATATCCATAGTTTCCGGTTTATAAAGCCCGCCGTCTTCCGTGCCATAATTTCTTAATAAAAAACTGTCCTCTATAGCTTCCAGAGCCAAATATACTCCCCAATATCCGCCGTTCACCGAAACCTCGGCATAATGGTACAAGGACGCGTCCGTATCAAGATAACGGTACATATCATAAACAATGGCCTCTTTCATGTTTGTGGCATCCGCATAATTATTATTTAGAATAAGTTTATCCAAACCGAAGCATGTCTGCCCCTCCACATAATGGCCAAATTCCAGTTTTAGGCTGAATCTGTCGGTTTCAGGATCCATGGCTATCGCGGAGAGGCTGGTATTTCCTTTGGGCCGGATGCCCACATGGTATATTTTTTCACCGTTGATTTCTATATTGCAGGAATAATATTCCTCCGAAACGGCATTGGCAAACATATCCTCCCAATCCTTCTCCTCCATCTGAATATCGATCCTCATAACCTCATCGCCGGCAAACAATTCCGATTCATACCGCATCGACACCACATTTCCTCCAAACGTTTCCAGCCGGTCCTCCGAAAACGCCATGGCCAGAAAACAAGCCGCCACGGCCGCTGCCATAACTGCGCCAATGATCTTTGTTATATGTTTATATGTAATCACCGCAAGCCTCCTTTTCCAAAAATCAGGACATATATTCCCCGTTATAGCTTACGAGCGTCACTTCTCCTATGCTCTCCATCTCTTCAAGCCTGTTGACAAAACCGGTCGCCGCATCTTTCAGCCGAATTTCTGCCGTCAACTCGATACCACCGCTGTTTACCGTCTTTGATTTGACTGCGAACCGCTTCACTTCTTTCCCGATCAGCCCGAGCGCCGCTTCCTCTGCCTCTTCATCGCTGCAATTTAAAATCAGGATATAAGGGTTCTCATGTACTTTACGGTTGGCAAACAGAAGCAATATCACTCCTATGATCGCCGATCCAATCACCGCAAGCGGAATCATCCCGGCTCCGATTACAATGCCCGTCGCTATCGCCCAGAATAGATAGACGATCTCCATCGGCTCCTTGATTGCCGCCCGAAAGCGCACGATGGAAAGGGCGCCGACCATACCCAGGGAAAGAACTACGTTGGATGTCACTGCCATAATAACCAGCGTTGTCACGAGGCAAAGCCCCACAAGAGCAAGTGCAAAGCCCGAAGAATACATCACCCCATAAAATGTCTTTTGATAAACGGAAAAAATAAATAGTCCGATGACAGCGGCAAAAACCATCCCTATCAGCGTATCGATGGCAGAAAACTCCGTTACGTTCTCCAGGAAACTTGATCGAAAAATATCGTTAAATGTCATTGATGCTCTCCTCCATTTCTTTATCCGAACCGCCGGCAAACCGCATATTTGGAAAAAGCCTGTTGCCGCAGCCCTCTCATTTGCACGATGCCGCGGATCACATCCGGCAGAAAGGCATCGTATTTTACTTCCAATATCATATCCTCCGGCCGATCAGCGGTATCGATGTCCACCACCCTGTCTTCCTGAAAATCTCTGTGGTACAATGTGGTGCGGATGTGGGAATCGAAAGTAATCCTTACATTGCCGGCGGAATAAATATAAGGTTCCCGCACATAGGATACGAGCACTCTTGGACGCAATATCTGATAGCGCATTTTGGCATATAATTCCCGTACCAGCGGCGAAGGATGTATTTTCATCCACCCCAAACTGCCCTTCCATAATTGCCGGCATTCCTCTTCCGTGATCTCCGCGTCCAATTTCTTGCACAGACCATGATCCTTGATCTTTTTTTCCAGCACAATATAGGAAAGATCATCGTTATAATATCGGATCCTGAATTTTTCCCTTTCGGATATACCGTTTATTTTTTCCCGCAGCGCCTTGTCTTCATAGTTGTCAAAATAGACGCTCCGCACTAAATACCGGCCATCGACATTCGTATTTGCATCCGTCCTCATGACGGCCCGTAAACGGTTTCGCAATTCCAGATACTGCAAATACCCGATCCCATATTTCAGCTCATGGCGAAATTTCTTTTGTTCCATTCCTGCTGCCTCCCTTCCGCTTTGTTTGTAACCGGCCGGACAAAGCAACGCGGATTTGCTTGTCTGACCATAGGGCAAGTATAATCGTGCTTCCTGAAATGTACTTAAAATGATCTGTGTATTTTTTCTGAACATTTCAAAACAAAAGCCGGAAATCTGTCTTTCGATTCCCGGCTTGCTGTCTTTCTTTTTTTATTTTGTCGCTTGTCTTACTGCTTGCTCTGTCACCTGTTCCGCTGTTTCCTCTGTTACTTGCCCTTCTGTTTCCTCTGCCGCCCGCTCTCTTTTCCGTTTACTGTTCCTGCCAAAACAACCTGAAAACAAATGCTTTTTCCTCCTTCGCTCTCCACACCGATCCTTCCCCCATGGGCTTCCGCAATCGCCCGTGCCATGGAAAGCCCGATTCCGCTGCCTCCGCTATGGGAAGATCTGGATACATCCAAACGGTAAAAATGGTCGAACAGTCTGTCTAAACCGGATATATCCGGCAGATCGCATGTATTGGATACTTCTATATATATCTTCCGCCGTCTGTGATAAATATGCAGATGAACCTCTCCGCATTCCCCGGAATATTTTATCCCATTATCAAGAAGAATGGATATCATCTGTTGAATAGAATCCCGATCCCCATACAGCGCCATCCCCTCTTCTATCTCCTGAAAATATTTTTTCCCTTTCGCTTTTGCGAGAACACCGAACGGCTCCGCCGCCTCCCATGCCGCATCGCTTAAGGAAAACCAGCTTTTTTCAGGAAACGGCATCTCTTCATCCAGTCTCGACAATGCCACAAGCTCGTTTACCAGTCTGGCCAGGCGCGCCGTCTGCTTCCTGATATTGGAGATCCATTCATCCCCTTCGTATTCCATAGCCGCAATATCCGCACTGGTGGCAATCGATGTAATCGGCGTCTTCAATTCATGGCTGGCATCCGTAATAAACCGTTTCTGCCGTTCCATATTTTTCACATATGGCTTGATGGCATACTGCGAAAAAAATACAACTAATATAAAAACCAGCAAAATACTGCCGCTTCCTATTGCCAGGGATACCAGAAGCAAGGATCTCATGAATTGCAGTGCATGGGATGAGTTCAAAAACAGTACGGTCATTCCTGCTTCTTCTCTGTCCACACGATACCGGTAATCCCCGTAGTATCCTCTTTCTTTTCCTTTTTTCAATACTTCTTCCGTATACTCCCTCGCCGTTTCTTCATCAATGGATGCAATATGTTCTCTCGAAACCACCTGTATATCCCCGCCCGGTCCGCAGTACATCACAAAGAAACGGGTGGTAAATTCGGCTTCCGGCCCTCCGCCGCGTATATCCGCAAAAGGCGGCGGCGGTTTCTGCGGCTCTGCGCAGACGCTTCGCTCATGGCTCAGAAGATTTTCCGCCAGCTCATCCTGTCTGCGCGTGGTCTGGCAGTAATTCACTATATTAATCACCGTTACCAGAACCAGCATGACCGTTCCGAATGCTGTCATCGCTGCCACGATGAACCGCCGCCTCATTTTCTTCAACATGCCGTTTCCTCCAACGAATATCCGGCGCCCCGGACTGTCCGTATCTCAACGCTGCTCCCTATCTGCCGGAGTTTCCTACGTACAAATCCGATATAAGTCCATACCACGCTCATATCCGTCTGTGCATCCTGCCCCCAAATCCTGTCCATCAGATGGTTCGTGGAAAAAATGAAATGAGGATGCCGCATAAATAATTCCGCTAATTGGAATTCCTTATTATTTAAACGCACGGTTTCCGACCCGCACTCCAGTTCATACCTGTTGCAGTCCAGGCGCACATCCCCGAAAGATAAAACAATGTCCTCATATCCGGCATTTCTGCGCGAAAGCGCTTTCACCCTCGCGATGAATTCCCTGCTCGCAAAGGGTTTCGGCAGATAATCGTCAGCCCCCGCCTCCAGCCCGGCCACCCGGTCTTCGATTTCCGCCATGGCCGACAGCATCAGTACCGGCACTTTCGATTTATTCTTCCTGATATATCCCAGCACATCTAAACCGTTTATTCCCGGCATCATAATATCCAGCACAACCACATCATACTCGGAACAGCGCATGCTGTCCAAGGCCTCCGTCCCGTCATGAACCACATCGACGGAAAACTTATTTTTTTCCAGCAGGAATTTCAGCCCTTTTGCAAGTTCCTCCTCATCCTCGGCAATTAAAATCCGCATGGCCGCGACCTCCTTATATTTTCCGGGATATATTTTATTTCCGATCCCGGTACCGCTTTCCTGAATCATACAGGAGGCGCTCCGCCATGTCAACCTTATTCCGCAACGTTTAGTTCCTGCAGCAAATCGCTATCGTACTTCCTTTTTTCATCTCTTCTCCTTAAAAGCTGTGTCCGCCTCCGCCTCCGCTGCTGCCGCCTCCACTGCTTCCTCCGCCTCCACTTCCCCCGCTGCTCCCCCCATCGCTTCCGCTGGAAACCGGATCATAGATTTCCGACTGGTGGGTATGAACCGCACGAATCTCCGAATAGGTAAATCTTCTGTGAATATTGGCAAGCACCGCGTTTCCTCCCGGCTTACGCAGCCGGGTAAAACAGATAACCAGGCCAAAGTTGGCAAGCAGCGCAAGAATCATCGCCAGAAGAACATTGCTGATATATTTCATAGGCTGCGCTATCCTCTGCCCATCCAGCAACGCCTGGATTTCCCCGAAAGCCTCTTTGGCGCATTCATAGTAATCCCCGCGCGACGCATAACGATACACATTATCCGTCACCGTATTGGCATAAGCCGTCGTAACCACCCTGTAAACCGCCCCATCGCTATGTATCCATATGTTCCGGTTGTCCATATCGATCACAAACACCGTGCCGCTGTCCGTGCCAAACCGATCCATATAATAATCCCTGGCAAAACTTTCCGTGGAAAAATCATTGTTTTCGACCGTTACAAACGCCGCACTTCCATATGCTGTAATTCCCTGCATCTCCCGGGCCAGTTCCAGGCGTTCTTCTTCTGTCAGCAATTCCGCCCCATCCTCGACCAGCACCCGGTATCCCGTATCCTGGTTCGTATAAAATACGTTTTCCGGGAGACTTTCCTGTCCGTAGCATTTGCCCTGTCCGGCAAATAATATTCCTCCGAGAAGCAGCGCAAGGGCATACAAAACCCGGAAAAACCGTCCAGCATAAAATTTTTTTGCTGAATCGGACTGCCGTCCCCCGCACTTTTCCTTATCCGCCGCTCTATGCAATTTCGTCACCTCCCCGCTTATTTAACTGCGGCAGCTTTCGCGTGGCAAGCATATTATGCTGTTTGATAATATCCATAATCGCCCATAGCACCGTACCCATACAGGCGAACGCTCCTATATAGTAAAACCAGTCGGAAACCGGATCTATGATAAGAATAACCGCTGCAAGTACAATACCCCCAAAAGGTTTTATCAAAACAGGCCGCTTTTCCCTGAAATGCCCGCCTCCAAAAGCTTTTTTCCCCAAGTTCCTCCCCCTGCGTCCGCCGCTGAAAGCAGAAGCCACCCGGTTCATGCTCAATACAACTGCCATAACCGCCATGATACCGAAGATGCCCCAAACGCCTCCTCCGACTATCACAGGCGCCAAAAGGGCCGGTATCAGCGTAGTTACAAGAAACAAAATCATAATCAGGAGCATCTTCCCTATTCCGTCGTCCCATAGATTGCTGACAGGCTTTCTTCTTTGCCAGCCGGAATTACCCGTTCCGAAATCTGATCTTATGGAAGCAAGCCCCTTGTCGTCCGCCCCCGACTCCCTGTC
This sequence comes from Lachnospiraceae bacterium 28-4, assembly GCA_000403275.2. Lineage (GTDB taxonomy): Bacteria > Bacillota > Clostridia > Lachnospirales > Lachnospiraceae > Kineothrix. Next base: position 366,272 of record KE159598.1, on the reverse strand, counting down.
CAAAATATGGGAAATCTGCCTGTTGGAGATCAGAATGCATAAAAATGCCAGCAGCGCTGCAATCATCAATATCTTTCCCGGCGTAATCGTTAAGAGCAGGTTCAACAGGAAAAACAGCGGTATTGCCAGAAGAAAAGAACCTGCCAGATATTTTTTCCCGTCCACCGGCAGATCGGCCGCCGCCCTTCCTGTCTGACCGTTTACCACGGCATAGCTGATCCTTTCTCCGTTCCGGTAAGATAAGAACCAGACCGGCAGCAGGGACAGCTCGGCCGATTGATCGGAAGGGCGCAGGGCATTGCGCAGGATATATGCTCCCTCTCCCTGCCCCGCGTGATATTTCCTGCATACCGGATCTTTTGCGAGAACCCGGCCGGCATCCTGCAAAACGATATCCTCTGCCTCCGACAGATAGGCATATTTTTCCACATCATTTGTATCCGCATAAAACCCGCTTAAAAAAGAGGGCGTAAAATCTTTTCTGCGCTTCAAATCGAAAGGGGCTATGGCACCGCTCAAACTGTCCGAAAAAGCAGACGATGCGTCGTAGGCCAATCCCTGATACGCTTCCTCTACCTGACAGTCCAGCATATAATGGTCAATGATCAGGTAATCCCCTTTCCTGTGCGTTTTCTTGCCCGGAAATGCAATCTTTTCCTTTTTTTCAAAAGAATACACCCAATAAGGCATATAAATCCCCCGGAATTTTTCGATCAGATTTTCATCCTTCAATTCTTTCGGCGCAAAAATAGCCCGTCTCAGCATTTTTCCATAAGCGGCTTTGCAATCCTCCTTCGTTTTGGTAAAAGGGATGATATATTCCGGACACCGTTTTTTGCTGATGCGGCTGTCTAAAATGGCAGCCGCCCCGCAAAAACTGCAAAAAGTAGCCGCCGTGGTATCCTCGCTGACGATCTCTCCCCCGCACTGCGGACAAGTGAAGACCGTTGCCTCGTACTCTCCCGGCGGCTCCTCTCCTGCATCCTTTTCTTTATGAAAACTGTAGGGATCCACCTGGGTATCGCAATATTCACAGTGCAACTGCTGCCGGGCGATATTAAATTTCAAATTCCCGGCGCAATTCGGACATTCGTACATACTTTTTCCTCGCTTTTATTATAGCTGCAATGATTCTGCAACAGTTCCATCCACTATTTCTCTGTTACATTATCTTATCATACCCCTATGAATTTTTCTATTGCTTTATAGTCCAAAGCCCTGCCAGAATATCTTTCAATACAAGAAAAGAATCCAATTCATGATAACCATAGTCCTGCTTCAGCTTCCGAAGCAGCTCATTTAATTTTTCTACATATTCCTCCGTTTTCACTTCCTGCTTATACGAAGCCAAAACAGGATATTTCTCCGCCCAGCTGCCAGTATCTTTTCAATATATCCATGGAAGGCGTCGTATCTTTCAAACCATATCTGCGGTACGACGTATTCAGCTCTATCCCCTTTCCGTCCGCAATGACAGTTTTTAATATCTCTGAAACCACCTCTTCGATCTTTTCAAACGGATATACGCCCTTTTCATCGTAGCGTACAATCAGATCCATATGCCCCAGTACGCTGTAATCCTTACAGGACTTGACGAGATCGAACATTTCCCCATAATATCGTTCATTATATTCCTGTTGGCTCCTGTTTCTCTGGAAGTCCTGAGTCCAGAACTCCTGGTCTTCCACCTGATGTACCGACAAGATAATAAAATCAAGAGGATACTTTTCCACCAAAGCCCTATACTGCGGAATCGTATGCATCTGCATGCCGAATTCCAGCCCCGCCTTTATCGCGATCCGTCCGCCATAAATATGCCGAAGCTCCTCTATTTTTGCAAAATACCTCGGGTAATCCACATTCGCAAGCGGTTCTTCCCCGCGGTATGCAATGGGATGTCCGCAGTCCCAGTCCTCTTTGATTCCATAATCCACGTGATCCGTAAAACAAATCTATTCATTTTCATCGCTATGGCGTCCTTTATGACCTGTGGCTTTATTTATGTGGATTTGGACGACTATGGAAAGGGAAGCGGAAAACATCAGGAAGCCCCTTGGCTTTGCCAATATGGTATGCGACGGCGGCAACGGGATTGTCCTGAACCACGAGCTGGTATCTTTGGAACCCCGCCTTTTTTATACAAGGTATCTTTTCCCATGCTCCTTGCCCGCTGTTTTGATAATATCTAAAAGGTTATTTTTAAAGACCCCATCCGCTTCTTCCAATAACGGTATCAATTTTCCCCGAATAAATGTTTCATCGGCGGCACGCGCCAGGAAGTGATGCCTGAAGCCGTCCCAATACAAATTTTTCTTTAAATCTTCCAAAATATACTCTATCCCGTCTTCATTAAAATCATCCGATCGTGTTTCCAGTTTCGGAATAATATATTTCAGCAATATTTGTCTATGCGGGCAGTTCCTGTTGTTAAATCTCTCCAAAAATTCTGCTTTGGTCTTTGAACCTGTATATTGGGTCAAAAATCCTGCTATCTGCATTGACTGCCATTCTCTCCATCTGCCGGTTTTATCCTGTTCCAATTCCTCTATCCAATCCAGCCACCAATCGATATTTTTTATTTCACATCTTCGAAATCCTTTTATTTTAGGCGGCAGAGAACTGCCCATCAGCCCTGACAACAGCTTCGGCTTTTTCAGCATCAGAAGCCGCGCGAACAAGTTTTCCCTTCCTCTCCACACCAGCTCCATCTCACCCAGCAATTCATAAAACGGTATCTCCCATCCCTCTTCCTCTTCTTTTGCAAAAGGCAGCCATTTCAATATATGAAAAACTTCCGCCTGGTTTTCCGTCCCTATGCTGGCCAGAACCGCTGCCCTGGTCAGCATATCATAGAATTCCGCTTTTTATTTTACATAATCCCGTAGATCAGTCCTGTTTTTCAGAATCTCCCGTAAAGCGTGGAATGCATACACATGACCATACAGGCAATCGGCCAATCGGTCGATATGCTCCTTTGTTATAATGTCCCACGGCAGTTCTTCTTCACAAACAATCATTAAAAGGTACATCGTTGCCGGTGCCTCTCTATATCCCATCGTTAATAAATGCACCACCATCACAAAGCTTAACGCCGTTTTCTTTTTCCCTAGTATAATATCTTTTTAATAGCTCGACTATATTTAAGACCTGTGCTATAATGTCTTTATAAAAATTTTGGAGGACATTTTCATGGGCAAAAAAGCATCATCAATCGAACTTAGCAATGAAGAAAGAGAATATCTGGAACTTCAAACTCGTGCCAGAACAATTCAAGCTCAAACCGTTACAAGAGCGCGAATTTTATTATTACGTGCGGATGCCATGTCCATAGATGCGATTGCTGATAAAGTAGGTCTCAACCGCTGCAGCGTCATGCTCTGCCTTAAAAAGTTTAAAGAAGGAGGCATTGAAAACGCACTCTTTGATGCTCCCGGCCGTGGAAGAAATGCTGAGATTACAGACGAAGAAAAAGCCTGGATCATTAACACCGCGTGCCAGAAGCCAGTTGATTTTGGATATGCTGCCGAAACCTGGACTTATGCAGGGCTGACCTCACATATTAATAAAACTGCTGAAGCAGCTGGATACACAAGACTTTCCACCATTCATAAAAGTACAGTAAATACGATTCTTGACGAGGCAGACATAAAACCACATAAAATAACTTATTATTGTGAGAACAGAGATCCTGATTTTGATTCCAAAATGCATAATGTACTGCTTGTGTATAAGCAGCTTGAAATGCAGTTTAACGAATCCGGAGAACTTATTGTATCTGATGATTCACCCGTACATGTGCTGTCTTATGATGAAAAGCCTGGAATACAGGCTGTTGCAACAACATCGGATGATTTAATGCCGGACGAAAGGCATCAGGCCATCAGTAGGGATTACGAATACAAACGTTTAGGTACTCTTTCATTATTAGCTGCAATCGATCTCCAAACAGGAGAAGCGATTCCGCTTGTAAGAGACAGGCACAGCAGCAGGGAATACATAGAATTTTTAAAGCTGTTAGACGACAAGTACCAAAAGGGAGACAAAATCCGCATAGTACTCGATAATCTTAAAGTTCATACATCGGAGGCAACCAGAAAATACCTGGCAACCGTACCAGGAAGATTCGAATTTGTATTCACTCCCAAACATGGATCATGGCTTAATATGGTTGAAGGTTTCTTCAGCAAGATGACTCGTCAGATGCTTAAAGGCATCCGTGTCAAATCTAAGGAGGAACTTACTAATCGCATCTACAACTATTTTGCAGAAATAAACGAAGAACCGATTGTGTTCCACTGGAAATATAAACTTGATGACATTGATGTATCGGAAGAAATCATTGTTGATACTCTGCCTGTCAAAAAGTCGATTTAATTAAAAGATGAAATACTAGGTATGCACAGAAAATTTTGCTGCGTATGACCGGTAATTCTGCAGATTCCGAACGTTTCGCCACGATATCCAGAACGTAGTTTTCCTCAAATTTTTGCATGATAAGACCCAATGCAGAAATAAATCCACTGAATTCCCTGCTGTCCAGCCCTCTTGTTGTACTTATTTTCTGAATATGATCAGCCCTTTCCAGCAGTGCCTTCAAATCCGGCTCCTCTACGATTTGACTTAAAATTTTGCCTAACCCTTCACAAAAAAAATTATCCGCCGCACGCCGGAAAAGCAGTTCCATCAATTCATCCTTGACAGCATCCCCTTTTAATTTCCATAAACAGCATGCCGCCGAGCCGCCAATACGGCCGCCTAAGCCTATAATCCTTTGTATTCTTTTTTCATTCTCCTCCGAAATCCGCAGATCGTATTCCAGCCAATCTTGGATTTCATATCCATGCCGGAGCCTTATTTCTCTGTTTTCCGCAATCTCCTCTAATATCCGCCGAATCACTCCCTCTCTTTGAAACTCCATATATTGGACAGACCGGAGAACCAGTCCGAAATCAATGGAAAATAAATGGTTTATAAATTCTTCCACCCGATCATTCGGAAGCAGGTTCATCATAAAAGATACAGCCTGATCCCAGCGGTAACACTTTACTTTCTCACGAATTATTGTTTGATCACTCCAATAAATCCCCATCAATTCCTTTGCTGCCAGATATTCCGTGATCGTCTGATGTACGAACGTTATTGTTCCATTGCTGTGCGGAACTATAATTCCCTTATAAATCAGCCAGTTTACGATCTCCTCTTTCTCTCTCATTTCCTGGGCCATATGCTGTGCATCCATTCCTTCATATATAAATCCGGCCGGAAAGGCCTCAATGCCGGCATCCAGCGCCCGGTAAGCCGCTACCGACAAAGCTTTTCCGATTTCTGCCCTTTTCCCAAATCGATCCGCAAAATCCTTTTGCAGGTTCCAAAAAAACTCCCTGTAAAAATGCTTCGGCTGCAAAATATTCTTTATATCTATTTTTCCGCTGATCATATACTGGAAGTAAAAAGGCTTGCTGAGAATTCCCTGCATCACCTTATTTAACTCTATCGTCATTCCCCTTTTCGCCAATTCCGTATAGATCGTATCCCTGTCAATCTCGTCCAGGACATAGACCGGAAATCCAAAAGCTTCCAGACCGTCTACAGTTCTTGAGCCTACTACCACCGCATGTGTCGGAACTACTATGTAAACACAATTTTTCAGCATCGTTGCTCGTATAGGAACACAATTTTTCGTAATTCTATACCCATTCCTAAATCCAAGCTTACCTTCCCTTATTATTCATCAAGCATCAGTTTTCCTTTTTTGGCTTTTGCTTTCAAACGAGCCATCTGCTCTTTTTCTATCTGTTGGATACTCTTTTCTGGAGTAGGCAAATTCTCAGGCATCGTCCCGCCAATTTTTTCTATTGCAGTCCGTACCTCTCTCCCCACAGAATAATGAACCGACGTTGCCGTTTTTGCATTATCAACCTCATCTTTTCGCAATTTTTCTTCTGTCTGGGATATACGAAACAGATTGGCAATCAATTCCGTACTACCCATGTAATCAAGAATTTTCTGTCCAACTTCCAATCCCTTTTTTGTATGAATATCATCTACATCTAAACCACCATACAATCCCATATAACCCGCATTTTGAAAAATTGCAAATTCCTCGTTTGTAATAACACCTGCTTTATGTGCTGTTTCTGCAAGCATTTGATTCCATTGCTTAATATCTCCACGCACAACAAGTCTTCGATTGTCCTCGCTCAACTCATTAAAATGGTCCGCTACCTCTTGACGATACGTCTGGATTGCAAAATATGTCTGTCCCAAAGCAATCACTTCTTTCCGTGGGTCTCCATTCTGCACAATCAAATAACAGGCATATCTGGTCAACTCATAATCCTTTACAGGCTTATTCGTTGCTCCTGCTTCCACGATTTTGCTGACCTCAGCAAAATCGTGGAAAATATCATGTCCACTATTCTCACAGGCAATCATTGCTCTTTTTATCACTCCAGTAAAATTTCTCCACTGGGTGTAATCTAAAGCAACCGCAAGTTCTCTCGCACTCCAAAATTCCGAACCGTCCTCACGAATCTGTTTGATGTCTTCAAACCGTTTATATTCTTCTGCTATCAGTTTCTTCATATACAATCCCCTTTTGTCGCAAAACATCTATTATGGTTACATTTTTGATATAAATTCATAATCTAATCCTCTATTTTTTCATAACAATGATTACAAATTTTTTGTTTTATATATGCCGGATGATTTATATCTACCATCTTGCCACATTTTGGGCATTTAAAACTATCGCCAATTTCTATATTGAAATCCTCAAAAAATTTATCTTCTAATGAAATTCTCCTAATATCCCTAAAATTATCTGTAGTTTCTATTTCAGATAAAAGATTCGTATTTATTTTATTGTGATATAAATTTGTACTGGTATAACAAGCATAATCCAAATAGTATACGTTGTAAGTAACACCTTTCTTTCCTTTATGAGAAATACCTTTCTTTCGTAAATGAACCACCCTTAAATCTATTAAATCATTCAATTCTTTTACTTTTTCAAATTTTTCTGGAATCAGAAAATGACATCTTTTCTTATCAATTAAAATATCTTTAATTATTTTATCCAAAAGTATTTTCGCATTATTATTTGCATCCACCGCTTTCTTTTTATCAACCTCATACCATTCAATTGTAGCATTACGCACATCTGCTAAAGCAATATGCTTATATTTACCTATGGTATAAAAACTATTATATGCACCAATAAAAATGTTTAAAAAATCTCTTGGAATACCAGAAGATGCAATTAATATTTCACGCAAAGCCTGATTTGCAAAAAAACTATTTATAAATTTATGTACCGGTCTTCTTCCATCCTCACTACAAAATATATCATATAACTCAGGATTGACAATATATAATTGCTTAAAAAGTAATTCATTAAAAAAAGCCCTAGTATTATCAGAATACAGTTCGTATATATATCTATTATCTAAAGAATACCCAAATATATCTCCTCCATCTTCCAAGCCAATCCTATCTTCGGATAATAGTTTTGTCCTATTAGGAATAGCAGCAATTTTAACAGTTACCTTTAATGTAACAAATGTACGCTTAATAAGCTCAGCCAATATATATTGACTATCTTCTGGAATCTCAGACCACTCATCCAGCAAACAAAACATTCTATCTATATCTATTATTTCAAGTAATTCTGCTAAGGCATTGGATATTTCGGCAAACGAAATATATTTAACTTTTTCATCTGTAGCTTCAGTCTCTTTGTTAGTTCCTTTCTCACCCAAAAACTCTGGCATTTTCATTAACTTTAAACTTGTTGCTACTTTTTTTACCTCATTGATTTTAAATGCCACTTCTCCCATTTTAGTGAAACTGTTCCCATCAAAATGCCGATTAAACCTCTCTAAAATAACAGCAATTTTTTTCTTTTTACTATTTATTATAAACTCCTGCTCTTGTATGGAATATTCGCTATATATATAATTTAAGTTTTCATATACACATTTCAAGATTTCAATAATAATTTCTTGTAACAAAATCAACGCATAATATATATCATCAGTATTTCCAAGCATTGGTTTATATGCCCGCAAATCAATATAAATCGGAAAATATTTCCCATTTGTTTCAAGCAATTTTTCCTGTAAAGCCCTTAATAAATGCGTTTTTCCTGTACCTCTCCTACCATAAATGACCTGATACTTTATACTGTTTACTTTATCTAATGTTTCTTGACCTGCATAGTAATCTAAATAATTTTTTTCGGTATTATATTCCGCCCTTAAAAATCCATCTAATTTATTTATACTCTTAATTACTTCTGAGTTTTTAATGTCAAAATTCTTTTCATTCGTCTTGCCCATACCTTTTCTCCTTTTTTATATCGCATAATTCTTATCATCAAATCATACCCATTTCTTGAACCTGTCGGAATTTCCGACAGGTTAACATTTCATCTATTCTGACAAACTTTAAATGATTTTCTGCACTTCATCTGACCATTTTTTCATTAATTGGATTCTTTTGTATCCCCACACCCCACATCAACCACCGCCGAAACCTCTAAATACTTCTCCAGCCTCTTTTTCCGGTTACCCTCTTCATCTTCCACGAACACAAAATGCTTATAAAACTGCCGAAAATAAAGGATTTCTAGATATGTTTCCTTTGTATCCACACCACACATTCTGTGTGTTTCGATCCGGCAAATACCTTTTTAAAGTCCTCCAAATACTTTCCGTTATCCCAATATTGCTTCGGCATCTCATTAAAAGAATCCAAAAAAATTTTACACCGGCATTCTCCAATCACCTTCTCTGACGGCAGCGTCCTTGAAAATTCTTTTTCGATCATTCCCTCCAGATCGCCGTCATATAGTTTCAAATCGATATATACCGGCACGACGATCTGACGAAAATCCATGTTCTTTGCAAAAGGCATGGTTTTATCTGAAAATCCGCTTCCTTCCAGGCATTTATCATTGAGTTCCTGCGCTATGGAGGCGGCGGCCCTGCGCATCGCATAACTTTTTCCTGCCCCCGGCGCTCCAACCAGTACTGCACGACTTTCATTATCCGTTAAGAACCTTTCCACAAGGCTTCCATTATACTTGTCTATGCAAAATCCCTTCGTATGAATGGAATCCCGGTAGATATGTATTCCAAATTCCGTCTCTGCTTTTTCATATTTACGGAATCCTGCCGCATATCTCATCAATGCAAGAATTATTTCCGACTGCGTTCGATCCGGCTCTTTTTTACCATTTTCTTCTTTCAAGAGTATCCCATGCAATTCATCATGCAACGTTTCCAACAATTCCAGCAAGGGGGCATGGCTTCTTGAACCATCCGACTCCATCCTTGTTTCATACCCTACCAGGTGAATGCCATAATGCCTCTCCCAATAATCGGCTTCTCCCTCTTCCACATCTGCCATAATTGCATAATGGTCTCTCACGTTTCCTTGATAAATATTGGAAAGAATATCCCTGATATAAAGGAAATCGGGATCTTTTAACCCAAACCCTATACATACAAGAGGTCTGCTGACCATCAGCGTTTTCAAAGTTTCCAGAGCCATATGCCTTTCGCCATGCAAAAGCAGAGAGCGGTATTGTTCCCTTGTCAGAATAATACTCTCCACATCTTCAATATCCCCATGGGGTTTATAAACGAAATTCTCCGCCCTGGCCTGTAATATCCTACCCATCTCGGATAACTGACGGTTGGTGACAACCATAGCCGGCTCTTTTGTCCGCCATTTTTCAATTCCCATTTCTATCAGTTTATCGTAATTGGTCGTTATAAAACATTTTACCCCCAAATCCAATATCTTTTTATGTATCTCATGAGGCTCCGCTTCCCCGTAATGACACGCACTGGTCATAAAATCGGTGATCTGCGGCTTCGTCAGCCGGTCAAATCCATAGCTCGCCGCCTGCAGCAAATCCCCGTCCGCAATCTCTCTTTTTACCAAGGAACTGTCTATCCCGCATTTCTCCATAAAACCGGCCAGCTTGTCCAATAATAATTTCCAGGAAGGCAACCCCGACCACACGGATATCCCTGAACCTATCAATATGACGCAGTCTTCTTGTTTTAATGCTGTTACAATGCCTTTCAGGCTATCTTTTTTCATTGGTAAGCATACCTCTTTCATTAAAAACTTCTTTTTATTCTATAGGCTGTCAACTGCGATTTATACATCAAGTATCTTAGCATTAGAGTAAGCCTTTATCAATAAGATTCCTGGAACTATTCCCAATATTTTGTTAAGAAATGCCTCTATGATGCGACATAAAAAAGCGGCATTCCTATTCCTCTGCCGGAAATAAGAAACGCCGCTTGATAGCCGCTGTTATTGCATGTATCAGAACTCACCGCTTCCTCTTCCCCCGATACACAATCGGATTTAGGCTGCACCATGTTTTGACAATAATTCCTCTGAAAATTTCTTCTTCTGCCAAACAAATTTGGAGGATTAAACATCCAATTAGAATTAAAATTATTCAATAATAATCACCTCATTTATACTCGGTCTCCAGAAATGATACGCTTACCAAACCTTTTACTATCCCTCCGAAAGAAACTGCCCTATGCCAGCTTCCTAAAGGTATAATAAATTATATGCATCAAACATATTTTTGTTTTTGACGGGTTCCTCGTAAACGCTTATGTTGTTATTCGTTAGTTTATCAGAACTAAAAATCTCCGTTTGTTTGGAGCCGCATCTGTATAACAGGTGGTTTACTATTGCCATTAAAAAAACGAACCTGTGCTATTGCACAGATCCGTTCATTTACGCCTCCTCTTCTTTCCCTTCCTGGCGCGGGCAACAGTTTTTCCCTGCCTTTTCTGGGGTAGAAGGTATCTCTTCCCCTGCTGCGCGCCGGCAGTTTCTATAATATCCATCGCATTGCCCCTCAAAATTTCATCCCCGCTTTCTAAGAGCGGCACCACTCTTTCCATAATAAACGGTTCATCCGCGATATACGCAAGAAAATGATGTTCCCATCCGTTCCAATGCGTAATTTCTTTTAAATCTTCCAATATATATTGGATCGTGTCTTCAGAAAAATCGTCCAGACTTACTTTTAACCCGGGGATGATATACCTTAAAATCATTTTCCTATATGGATAATCTGCATCGTTGAATTTTTCCAAAAACCTGTCCCGGGACTCCGTACCCATGGACTGGGCCAGAAATCTCGATATTTGCAATAACTGCCATCTGCTCCTGTCTTCTTCCCCATCCTTTTCCAATTCTTCGATCCAGTTTAACCACCAATCCATATTTTCTATTTCAAAAGTTCCAAATCCCTTAACGCCAGGCGGCACGGAACCGCCCATCAGCCCTGCTACCAGTTCCTGGTTTTTCAACGCCAAAAGACGGACAAACAGTTCTTCCTTTCCCGTCCATTTAAGTCTTATTTCCTTAAGCAGCCGAAAGGGCTGGGCTTCCAGTTCATCCTCTTCCATGGAAAGCAAAGATTCCAATTCCCTAAAAACATCCTCCTGGTTTTCCGGGTCTATGCAGACCGACATTGCCGCTTTAGCGATTCCACGGTGTGAATTTGCTTTCCACCGTACATAATCTTTCAAATCCCCCCTGCTTCCCACGATTTCCTGCAAAGCCTCAAACGCCCATACGCCATCATCCAGGCAGTCGAGCAGCCTGTCGATATGTTTCTCCTGAAAAAAATCCCATGGCATAGCTTCTTTGGAAAAACGCACCAGAAAATATACTGCTATTGACGCCCTTTGATATCCCTGCATAAATAAATCCATCGCCATCACAAGGCTCTCCGCCGTTTTCCTTTCCCGCAAGTAGTCGCAAAAGATCTCCTCACATATGGAAGGCGCTTTTGCAATCTCGGAATCCCCTATCAACATGCTGCGGACACTCTCTTCTCCGAACTTTTGCAGGATAAGCGCCATCGAGCAAATAAAACCCTGTCCTTTCTCGATCTCCTTTTCCTCAATGGCTGCAAACTGCCGGACTTCGCCCACCATTTTTTGAAGCGCCCCCAAATCCTCTTCTTCCACAATCTCGCCCAGGATTTCAGCCACCCCATTCCGGCAAAAATTATAATCGGACGCATGCTCTAAAAGGAGCTGCATACACTCTTCCTTGACAGCATCCCCCTTCCATCTCCACAGGCAAAACAGCGCCGAACCGCCAATGCTGTCCCCAAATCCGATCACCTTTCTCAAGCTTTCTTCATTTTCCTCCGAATACTGCAAGTCATACCGCAGATACTTATCAATCCCCCATCGATGCCTGTCTCTTATCCCCCGGTTTTCTATGATTTTTCTTAAGATTTTCTTTTCCACTCCCGCCCTCTGGAACTCCATGTATTGCACAGCCCAAAGAACCAGCCCGAAATCAATTCTAAATAAATCATCAATAAAGTCTTCCACCTCATCATCCGAAAGCAGGTTGACCATAAACAGCGCGGTCTGGTCCCAACGATAAAACCTTATTTTCTCACGGACGACCTCTTTATCCTTCCGGTAAAAACAAAGCAATTCCTTCGCCGCCAGATATTCCGTCACCGTCTGGTGTACAAACGCTATCTTCCCGTTGCTGTACGGTATTAAAATTGCTTTATAAATCAGCCAGTTTACGGCCTCTTCCTTCTCTTCCGTCCTGCCAAAAACATTCTGCCCATCCATTCCTTCATAGATGAATTCAACCGGAAATGCTTCTATGCCCATGTCCAGCGCCCGGTATGCCGCTTTGGATAAAATTGTTTCGATCTTCGCTGTTTCAGAAAAGCGCGCGGTAAAATCTTTCTGCAAGTTCCCAAAAAACTCATTATAAAAATGCTTTGGCTGCAAAATATTCTTTATATCAATTTCTCCGCTGATAATATGTTGAAAGTAAAAAGGCTTGCTGACAATCCCAAGCATGACCGCATTTAACTTTACCATCATTCCCCTTTTTTCCAATTCTTCATCAATCGTATCCCTGTCGATCTCATCCAGATAATAGACCGGAAACGGATATTCCTCCAGCCCGTCTGAAGTCCTCGCCCCGATCACAACCGCCGCATTCCCGAACTGGTCAAAAACCTTTTCAAAGTCCTGCCGATACTTTCCCCCATCCCAATACTCTTTCGGCATTTCGTTAAACGAATCGAGGAAAATTTTACACCGGCATTCCTTCCTGATCATTTCCGGTGGCAATGTCTTTGAAAATTCCTTTTCTATCATCCTTTCCAGATTGCCGTCATACAATTTCAAATCAATATATATTGGCACATCCATTTGACAGAAATCGATGCTTTTGCCATCGGACACGCTCTCTTCCAGGCATTTTTCATTTAATTTCTGTGCCATTTCTGCAGCCGTCTGGCGCATCGCATAACTTTTCCCTGCTCCCGGTGCCCCGATCAATACCGCATGCTTTTTGACGCCCATTAAAAAGTTTTTCACAAGGCTTCCATTATATTTATCCGCATAACGCATTTCTGTCCGGTCAGACTTCCTATGGACGCGTATCCCGAACTCCGTCTCCGCCCTCCTGTATCCGGCAAACCGCGCCGCGTATCTTATGAATGCAAGAATTGTTTCCGCTTTATCCTGCCCCGCATCCGCCTTTCCTCCCACATCCGTTTTGTCAGAAGCATGCAATTCGTCATTTAAAGTTTCCAGCAGTTCTAGCAAAGCGGCATGGCTTCTGGCACCGTCCGGCTTCGCCTCCGTTTCGTAACCGATTAAATGGATGCCGTAATTCCTCCTCCAATAATCGGCCTCCGCATCTTCCACATCCGCCATAACCGCATAATGATCCCTGACATTGCCTTGGTAAATGTTGGAAAGGATATCCCTGATATACAAAAAATCGGGATCCCGCAGTCCGAACCCCATATATACGACGGGCCGGCTGACCATCAAAGTCTTCAAAGTTTCCAAAGCCATATGCCTTTCGCCGTTCAACAGCAGGGAACGGTATTGCTCCCTCGTTAAAATAATGCTCTCCGCATCCCCCACATCCCCATGGGGCTTATAGATAAAATCAGTCGCCCTTGCCTGGGATATTCTCCCCATTTCGGCCAACTGGCGGTTTGTAACGACCATTATCGGTTTCTTTGCCCGCCACTTCTGGATTCCCATCTCGATCAACTTATCGTAATTGGTCGTTATAAAGCATTTTACCCCCAGATCCAATATCTTCTTGTGGATCTCCTGGGGTTCCGCCTTCCCGCAGCGGCATGCACGGAGCATAAAGTCTCTGATCTGCAGCTTTGTCAGCCGGTCAAATCCATAGCTTGCCGCCTGCAGCAAATCTCCGTTTGCGGCTTCTCTTTTTACCAAGGAATTGTCTTCCCCACATTCTTCCAAATAATCGGCCAATTCATCCAATAACCCCGCCCAGGAAGGCAGACCCGACCAGGTGGAAATCCCCGATCCGATAAATAATACGCAATCTTCCTGCTTTAATGCTGTTATTATGCCTTTCAGCCTGTCCTTTTTCATTGGTAAATCCGCCCCTTTGCTGATCTTCTTCAAATGCGTAAAAATGCTGCCTTCCGCTGCCGTCTAATGCTTGATCCAGTCTTTTTTCTCCTGATTTCATATGGTTTCCAATTATCATTGTACAACAAAAAAATTCAGATAATACAGATTTGTTTTCTTTGAAAAATTCAAAATCTCACTCCAAACGGTATTCTCCTGCGTATGGATTTTTCGTATTTGAGCCGTTTGTGGGGATATAATTAGCTATTCTCGTTTTCATCGATTGTGAAAATGAAATCTTCCGCTTTAATCGTTGACAATTCCGCCCTATCTGGATTAACTGTATGTATCACACGTCTCGCATGATTCATAACCAAGTCATCATAAAGATTTCTTACTAACCTACCATTTGCGAAATTTTCATCTTTCGCCACGGTTTGCTGCTCAAAATACGCATGAATTTTTTCTTTTGCTTCTTCATCTAAAATATAGCCATTGTTCTTACACATAGAAATAAGTATCTTGTCCAACTCGTGCGGACCATAATCATCAAATTCTATAAATGTATTGAATCTGGACTTCAAACCTGGGTTAGATTCAAAAAACTTATTCATAGGCTCTGTATATCCTGCGACAATCACAACCAGATCTTCCCGATAATCCTCCAAAGCCTTGGTCAGTTCTGTTAAACATTCTCTACCATAAGAATCAGAGTGGTCATTTTCCGTGATGCTATAAGCTTCATCGATAAACAGGACACCGCCTCTAGCTTGTTCAATTACTTTCTTTACCTTAAGCGCTGTCTGACCTTGATATCCGGCAATCAAATCAGTTCTTGAAACCTCAACAAAATGCCCTTTTGAAAGTAATCCTATACGCTTATAAATTCGCCCTACAATACGAGCTACTGTTGTTTTTCCTGTTCCCGGATTTCCAGTAAAAGCGAGATGCAGTGTATTTTTTGCAGAATGAAGATTTTTCTCCCGACGCATTTTCTGCACTTTCTGGTACACAATTAAGTCTTGAACTTTATTCTTTACTTTTTCTAAACCTACAAGTGCATTCAGTTCATCCAACAAATCTTGGAGCGTCCTTGTATCCTCATCCGCTTCATCAGTTGGTTTACAAATTCCTTGTATTGTCAAATAACCATAAAACTCAATCAAACTGGAGTTCACAACCTGTGCCGCCTTTTTTGCCTCAATCTTATGTTTCGGATTATCAACCACCTCTGAAATTTTTCTAAGAAGTGCGATTGTAGCAGCTTTGTTGTTGTCCTCTACAATCACAGTAGCCAGTTTTGTTATTTCCCCACAAGCATCGGTGACTGCATCTAACTTAGATGCGTTATTGATTAGTGCTTGTCCGTACTTGTCCATCATATCACCTTCATAAAAAGCAAAATCAACTCAATAATCGCAAGTCCTGCTGAACTTCCGGCGATCCAATACGCATATTTAACTTTTTTCGTCAAAGTCTCAATGGCTGCATTGGCAGTCTGTACTGTTTCTGCAATATTCTCATTTGCTTCTTCCTTATTTTTTTGAATAGTAGCAGCGAGTTCTGCATCTCTTTTTTCACATTCAACAAGTTTAGATGTATGTTCTTCGACATCTTTCCATATGTCATCGACTTCCATTAAATAATTAAGTGCAGATACTTCTGCTTTAAAAGCCTCTAACTTAGTAATTAGGTTTCTGCTATCCACTGCATATTTTTCTGCATCAGCTAAATTTTTGAACAGGGCAGCAATGGACTCCGCATGTCCCTCACTTGTGACAGCAAGATTATCTAATTCACTTTGCTGTGCTTGGATATTCCCGTTTATTCTTTCAATGTTTGTCTTGCAAATATCTAAATCATCCCACATATTGTCAATGTCTTGCAGGTGAGTATAGCCATTTAAAACAGCCACAAAGGAATCAATTTCTTCTAAATGCTTTTGCATTTTCAAAATATCTCTGTTTAGCTGATCTGATAAAGCCTTATTTTTATTATGAGCCATTGCAATATCTTCTGTTACTTTTTTTGAAAACTTCGTAATGCTATCTGACACTACTTTAATTTCATTTTGTATAGTCTTGCAATCATTCCATATCTTATCAATGTCTGTCAAGTGCTTATAGTCTTCCAGCTTTTCCTTGAAAACTTTTAATGCAGCAACAATCTTTGAGATATTTGCTACGTTCTTTTCTATTTCAACCTGATGTACATCCAGTTTACTTTGCTGATTCGCAAGTTTTTCATTGTGCTGTTTTAGTATTCCTTGCTGCACTCTAACATCATTACTGGTTTTTTCTATAGCTTTCACATTGGCAACAATGCTCGTAATATAGTCCTTATCAAGTACATCAAGTGCATTATAAACTTCCCGGAACTCTTTAATTACCGTATTGTTCGTTGTATTAACGGCAATAAAATGTTCCTGGATAGTTTCTAGTCTTCCGTTCAACTCATATCCGGTTACTTTATGGTTACCAAGGCCCAAAAATCCACCATCAGTTCGAACTTTATCGATTTCAAGTTCAGCCTCTGTTTTCTCAGAGAACTCCTTTAATCGATTTTTTGCCAAATCAAAGCTATGTCTTTTAATCGCTATCTCGTCCATAATCTACACTCCTACTTCAACAGGTCATCCAACTCATCAGAAGTAGAATCAATCTCTTTCATAACCGAAACAGATTCACTATCGATGATAACCTCTTTGTTTTCGTCTTTTGCGTTCGTATCTTTTTCATCAGAAAAATCTTCTACAAAATCTTCCATGATGTTTCCATACGCATCCTTCATAATAGAAGCAGCCTCTTGATGTCTTTCCGAAATATTAGATTGAGCATTTTCTTTATCTCTTTCAAGCAAAGCCTCGCCCACAATTCGAATTTGATGCTGTTTAACGATAATTTGGTTTCCCTTTTCTATTGTGGCTGCTTGTGCATCCGATTTTTGCCTTTTAGCGATGAACTTATCAATAAGGTTGATCATAATAGCACCAACAAGTCCACTTACCAAGCTTGCCAGAAACATGACTATTACATTTGCCAAAGAGCCTAACAATGGCAATTCTATCTGCATTCCAGGCACTGATAACAGAAGTTTTTCAAACAATTCTCCAAGGAAAATTGCTCCACCTGCAACTAAACCTGCTGTGATTATCTTGCCAACTTGGGCTACCTTAATGCTGAAAGGCTCGTTCTTATTTTCCTTATCGTTAAGGTATCTTACAGCTTCCATTACCGATGAAACACCTTGTTTAATGAGACTGGCCAGTTTCTTGAATATACTTACAATGGTCCCAAATATTTCAGTCATAATGGTGCCAACCACACTAGATACCCCAGTTTGTAAAACATTAGTTATCTTCTCGAAAAACGATTTGATTGCTTTTTTCATTTCTTCCAAGAAACTTTTAAAGGATTTAGCCTGGCTCTTTAAAAATCTTACAAAACCATTCATTACTTCCTTAAGCAATGAAAATAAGGCAGATACCGCCATTTGCCTCAATGCATCTTTGCCAGCTTTCTTTGCTGTTTCTTTAGCTACACCCTTCGCAATATCCTTGTTTATAGCCTTTCTTGCTTCTTTATCGGCTTTTTTCATCAGCTCATCATCAGCATCAAGCTTATCTTGTAAACGCTTGTTATTCTTTTCTTTTGCCTTTTGCTTTTCAACATCAGACATATTTGATTCATCAATCTTTCTGTTAGCACGTTCGTTTTGTTCTCTGAGACCCTTTTCTCTTTGTTCTCTTCCACTAATGTACTCATCAACACTCTTTGCGCCTTTGCTCTTGTTTAAGGATTCATTTGTAGGTTTGAGATTTTCATCTTTATTAGCAAGGTCTTCTGTATTTATTCCTGCTTGTTTTCTACGCGCATTTTCATATAATTCTTTTCTGGCAACCACATGATCTAAATTTGCATTATCGTTTTTATTAATGTTTTTTCCCGTATACTCATCTTTTAAATTGCCAGATTGCTGTTGTTCCTTCATGGCCTTATTGGCCTCTTTGTATTTTGGGTCTTGCATAACCTTTTTACCGACATCTTCATAGGTTTCGCCTTGATGCTCTCTATCATACTTCTGATTTAATGTTTCATTGGTCATATCCAACCCGATTTGATTGCCGAACTGTTTCCAAACTTCATCGAGTATTACCTTTCCCAGAGCATCCGGATTTCCAATTTTTTCTTTTTCTTCTTTCAGAAATTCCAAATTTGAGAATTCCTTCTCTAACTGACTTTGAAGCTTTTCTTCTAATTCATCGAAATCAAACGATTCAGTAAACTCCTCGTTTAAAATATCCTCATCATTACGGATAGCATTTTGCTTTGCCATAATTTTTATCCTTTCTCATCATTTCAAAAGATGGATGTCTATAGTTTCTAACACCACTTATGCACCTCTACGCGTCCCCAAAAACGGAAAAATAAAAATGCTGACTATCCCTCTCGTTTTACATAGGTCAATTCAATATCGTATCCCAATACCTCAAGCATCTGTACAAAGGTCTTATTCACAACACCGTCCTGTTTTTTGATGATGCGATTTACATACTGACCAGTAGTTCCGATTGCTTCTGCAAGCTGCGCCTGCGTGAGTCCATGCTCTATACATTTTACTTTTACATCTACTTCTATATTGTTCTTAATCATATATTCGCCGCTCCTATTCGTAACACTTGTTAGTTCTAACACAAATAAGATTATTTATTATACCGCTAAATTTGACAAAATACAATACTACCTCATGAAATGTTGCAGAAAAGTTTGCTGACAACTCTTCCGTTATATAAAAATGGATTTTATATAGGAAAATATATATCTTTAGAAGCCAAAATTGCAAAAAACAAAGATTTGTATTATGACGTACTTGGGCAGACACAGATTGGTTTGCACGAAGGTACGGAAGATGCAGTTCTTTTTATCAAATATTTTCATTCCTCCACAATATCATAAAACAATATTTTAATTACTCAAACTTCCCACACCAGTTGGTGTGCTGAACCTTGCTACGAAAATAAAGTTCATAGCCAGGAATTGAACCTTGACAACAAATGTTTTCAACAATCCTGGAAGCATCACAATAAAGCAGTCATAAAACTGGCTGCTGTCAGTGAAATATTGCTAATGCAAAGAATCAGGCTTGTACTTCCACATGATAG
>KE159598.1:308282-344961 GCA_000403275.2 Lachnospiraceae bacterium 28-4 | reverse complement strand
AGTCAGTCAATGAGGATTATCATAGATGCACTAATGGGTGTCGTTATGGAATATTTCCACATCACAGAACAACAGCTGGAGAAATTGACCGCCAGCTTTGTTCAGAGACTGCCAAAGTACATGCAAAAAGCATTGGAGTATGGTTCAGCGGCTGCTTGATTGCTATTTTATGATCTATAGTATTGATTTTTCAAGGAGCAAATCCCATTTTTAATGTGGGAAGTTTGAGTTATATAATTTTTGTCGCTCATACTCGTTACGATTCCATTATATTTCTTCACGATAGTTTTCATATTAACCAATCCAATCCCCCGGCCCTCTTGATTTCCACGGACACGGTTCTCATTAACCGCATTCCTACATTCAATGCATAATGAATTTTTCCATTCTTTGATTTCCACTTCTATATTTTTATCCCAAAAATCTTTGATTTCTTCTTTTGCATTTTTTAATATATTAGAAAAAAGCACACATAAATCGCAATCTCTTATTTTCGTTTTTTGGGGAAAAACTCCATTCCAATGCAAAGTAATTCCATCTTCTTCTTTCATAATGTCCTCTACGACAATGTTTAAAATATGATTTCCTGTTTCTACTTTTATACCTGTCTTATTACTTTCCTCTAAAATATTTTCTAAATATCGTAAGCCTCCAAAACTATCATTATTTTCAAATAATTTTTTTAACACAAATAAATGATTTTTAATATCGTGCCTGAACCTACGCATTTCCATTTCACTTTCTTTTCCACTTTCCAACACCCTGTCATAATACTCTTTTTGTCTTTCTACCAACTGTTTGTATTCTTCACTCAACATTTTTTCTCTTTTCAACAGTTTTAAGCAACAGTATAAAAGCAAAACTACCATAAATATAGATGCGCAAATAATCCAGGCATTATTTATGCCAGCCAGGCTGAATACAATTCCATTCTTAAAAATGTCCGATAATCTAATCATGCAATACATAATTCCCCTTTTATTTCAACATTTGTCCTATAAAATATTCCTTATGCTTCCTTCGAACAGCTTTTCTTTCCCGTACCGATACCGGAATTTCCTCGCCATCGTCTAAAAGAACTGTAGCACCTTTTACTTTATCGATATATGCAAGATTGACAATAGTTCCCCGACTACACCGAACAAATCTATTTTGCAATATTGCATATGCTTTTTTTAATGTCATCTGTATAATATAGCGACTTTCATCAACCAAAAACAGAGACACTTCATCTCCCAATGCCTGAATATACAAAATTTTATTCAAAAACAGATATTCCAATTTCTCCTCTATTTCCAATATAATTCCGCATCTGTACTCGTTTTCCTTTATTGCCTCTATTAAACAATCCCTTATCTCCAGAGAGGAATCCTCCTTATGTAAATACCGAAAAGGCTGTACTTTAAAAGCTTCTTGCATATATTCCCTATATTCAGTCATAAAAACAATTTTACCGGTTTTATTTTTTCTCCTGTACTCCTTTGCAACCTGCAATCCGTTTTTTCCTGGCATTTCAATATCCAAAAAAATAATGTCATATTCCGTTTCGCTTTTCATCAAATTCTCTGCATGCAGATAAACATCTATATAAGAAGGTATATGCAACACTTCCAATTCATTTTCTACCATTTGCCGTACCCGCTGCACATGTATTGCCATATCATCACATACTGCGATATATACTTTATGGTCGTTATTTACCATACCATTTAGTATTCCTACATATTTCCCATATTTTAGTTTCCCCGCACTCAAGCCTTCCCCTTCTCCTTTTGTAAAAAATACCAAAAACAAATCTGTCTTTTTTTACACATCGTCCCGGTTATAATTTTCCACTTTATTCCATACGCATCATTTCTATACAGAATTGCACCATTCTGGTAAGGTTTTTCACTTCCCTGGGAGTACATTCGCGCATTAACTCTGCCAGTTCGCTCTTATAAAACAAATCGTTGTATTCCAGATTATCCTGCAATAGAGCATCCGCAGATATATGTAATGCATTCGATATACTGATAAAACTTTCAAAGCTTATTTTCGTATGCCCTGTTTCAATATGACTGATATGAGTTGTGGACAAATTTACGATTTCTCCTAACTGCTCCTGCGTCATATGCAATTCCAAACGCTTTGCTTTAATTCTTTTTCCAATACTGGCATAATCTAATGTTATTTCGCGCATTTTTTTACTCTCCACAAATATAAAAGCATATTTGGAAGAATTTGGGAATATATTGTAGAAACACTTTTGTGCATATAATTAAATTCTTTATTCTGTCTATCCAAATATTTCCCTTATGTCTAATCTCGATAAACGTTAAATAATAATTTCTTTTCTGTTGTAATACTATTTAAATCCAATAACTCCGGATGAAATAAATAGATGGAGCCCCAAAAATTCCTCATTTGTTCTGCCCCTCTTCCACTTCCCCATTCCGCATAATCTGCCATCAGTCCCAGCAAATCATCAAATTTGTTACTTATCGTTTCAAGCAAACCTAAATCCATTGGACTGTCTTCCATAATATAAATCTCATTCTCATCTATATTATTCAAATCAGATTCCACTTCCAGTTTGTCAATATATCCCTTTAATTCCTTTGGATTCACCATCGCTACCGATAAAAGCTGCCAGCAATGCGGAAAATATGTAAAAAGGAGTTCCTTTAACAGCAAAGCATATGTATATATATTCCTGAACTTGATTTTTATCCTTAATACATATTTTTTCCGATATTTTCTTTTCGGGATATTATTCAAATTCATAATATCCCCATTAAATATTTCATTGAACTGTTTTCCGCATATATACCCATCTGTACAGACCTCTATATCCGCCTCCAGCATGTCTACCTTCAGATATTCTCTATTTAGCTTTACTTCTTTTGTTTTTCCGGTTTCTTTCAGACAATAACGCCTAAACTGCCGGTAATACCTTCTATAAGTATAATCATCGGATGCCTTCTGTAAAATGAGGCAGTACCCGGCATCCTCTTTTTCTATTTTTTCGATCTTATAATATTTTCCTTCCACTATAATATATTGACCTGGAAGATAAAACTGATAGATATGTCCCCCTGCAACCGCATCCAAATATTTGCTTTTGTTCTTCGTAGTTTCGCTATAATACCGTACTACTGCAATATTTTCATTATACCAGTCCAGGAAGTTATTCCGTCCCTCTTCCGAGATCACCAATATCCTGCCATACGCCCAATTTTCCTCTTCCTTTTTTTCATAAACCTGCCTTAATGATAAACTTGCTATTCCTAATCCTTCTTCATAAAATTGATTTAACTCACATAATATTTTTTCTATACTACTTTCTACCACATATCCATAATAGAATAATATTTTCTTAAACTCACAAATTTCTATGGAACCCATAGTTAAATGATAGGCTATATCAATCGCCAGATTCCTCTTTGAACGCTGAAACCTGGGCATATGTTGGGAAATATATCCTACATCATTATCTAAGATCTGTATATATTTCTTATCTTTCATAAAATCATGGAGCATATAATTAGCTGAAAAAACTGCCGTAAAAGCTTTTTTTGCCCCTCTCGTGCTATATTGGCGAAGCATTTCAAAAGCATTGTATATAGAATCTTCTACTATATTAATTGCTGTCGGCTCGTATACCGCCTCATTCCCATCCTCCTTATAATCAAAAATCTCATTAATGATACCCATATTGGCTATATCTTCGGTCTCATCTGTAATTTGATTATAATATTGTCCTGCCTGCCATGCTATATCGATGATTGGTACTGCATAATTCCCATACCAATGTATTTTCTCTTTAAAATACTTTCTCAAAAAAGCTGCTATATATAATTCATTGGCAAAACACTGATTAACCCGCACAAAAGGATTTCCCCTATTCACATGATCCGCATCTACCAATACTCCAACCGTATCTGCACCTTTTTTAGTCGCATTCACATATACAAACTCTTCTTTCAACATATCGGACAAAAAGTCTATCATTCCTCCGGTATTTACATCACATACAATATAGGTAATTTTCTCATCCCGGCCTTTTATTTTCATTAAAATCTGCGACATAATAATCGGATGATATGGCAAAAACAAGGAAGGTTCCAGCAAAACTACTACAGAAACATTCTCCCAAAACCCCACATCCGCATTGTCTATTATTTTGTTTATATGTCCCAGCGATATAAGACCTATATCTGCACCCCCTATCTCATCTTGCATATTTTGGACATCCCAAAACTCCAAATATCCATATTTTTTCTGAAGCCCTTTCGAAAACCATTGTTTCAATTCCTCATCCCTATTTTTTATTCCGGAAATAACAAGTATTTTCTTATTTTCTAATAGCTCCATGCTTAAAAAAGGAAAAATATAATTTCCCAAGTCCTGATAAAAAGGAATAGCAAAATAGACGCTCTGATGCTTTACCAATCTAACTGCGGCATCTATAAAGTCATTGTCAGAACACAAATCGTCAATTACTTCTTTTAATGCAATTCCCAAACAATGCATCCTGTTTTCACTGCTCCCGTATATTCTATTGATTCTTTCAATCCTATCCTGCTTTTCATCAAACAGCACATTCTTAGGCCCGCCTGGCCTAACAAGCTTTAAGGAATCCCCAAATCCTATATCCTCGACATCTTTTGCGGCATCTTGTATATTTGAATTTTCTATACTCGTCAAATATTCTTCCTTTGTAAAACCATTATAATAACTATATTGTTCCATAAAATAAGTCGCCAGAGCCACTAATAACGCCAATAGTCGAAAGCCTTCCGCTATTGGTATGGAAGCCTCACACACTTCAGGCTCAATCTTAAACCATCCTGCAACTCCAAATACAACTATTATAGATAACACAAACATACATTTATATAACGTTCTAATTTGAACATAGTTATCTTTTAAGATATATATCTCTCTGTTACCATCCCCATTGATTTCTCCATATCTTTCATAAGCTTCCCATTTCTCTGATATCCGCGTTGTTATTTCAGCATATGGCAATGTATCTTCCGTTATTTTTAATTTATTTATAATATTATTCCATATTTTATCCGGCCATCTTTCCTTCCCTATATTCTTCAGCTTTATAATATGATAGATTACATGTAGTGCAAAAAGAAAAATAACCCAAATCAACCATTGGTACTCCATAATATACTTTTCGATTACCGGCTGCCTGAAAATTAAAATTTTATCATATATCCAATTCCATACTACACTTGATTGTATATTTTTTACTATACTTTCAAATAACCCATCTTCCCATGTCTTCAGCACAATCGATACCATAATTATCCAAGCAAAATACTCTCTTCTAATTTTTTTTGTTTTATAACGGCTTAATTTTTCCCCCCAATTCCAATATGCAGCTTTTTTGAAGAAAAAGGGAATTGTTACAGTCATCAATGATAAAATCATCTGCATAATTATTGGAACGTTAAGAATACCCTCTATGAACTTATTCATCTTCTTCCTTCTTTCTCCCGTCCGCACTTCCATTCCGCATCAGACATACTTTTTCTACGCCAATCCTTTTCATAAAGGAAAATGGAACCAAAATATTATTTCCCCACCCCCTAATTATCGTCTTATAAAATAAATCTATAGATGGAAGGTAATAATATCCAAAGTATTCCATATCCTTTAAAAAACCGGTATCCTTCTTTTCACTTTTTTCTTTTGAAATATCCGGAGTATACCCAAGTATCCAACACAATTTTCTTATATGTTGTTCAAACATAGCTAATTCTTTTTTATGCTTTTTCAAGATTATTTTTTTCTCATCCCTTATATAATCAAATTCTCTTTGCTCCTGCTCTAACAGGCTATATTTTTTATGCTGAGTTATACTTGCGAGAAGACTGTTATATTTAAAATCATCGTTTTTTAAACAATTATTTATTTTTTTGATTGTAATATTTAATTTGTCTTTCACGTAAATTCTCTGACAATATAACAATATTTCTATAATAATAAAGCTTATGATGAATACTGCACATACAAAAATGAATGTTATTCTAATAAGCTTATCTTCTTTCATCCCGCCGCTTAAACCAAATCCGAAAAACAATATCAATATCGTTCCTAATGCAATTTCAATAAACGATTTGCAAAAACTCCTCCATGTCATTCGCGTCCTTATTGCACGTATGATCTGTTTCTCCTGATCCACAGCCTTATTCAACAGCTCTCCCTTTTCTTCAACATTCAACTTCAATTTAAAAATGCCTTCCGCACATTTCTCCTTCGCTTTCCGCAAACGGTAACGCGCTTCCTGATTCAAAAGAATTATATGCCCTTTCAACATATCCATATCTTCCAAGGTATTCCACTTGGCTTCCTCAATTTCCTTCTCCCATCTTCCTACCGGCGATTCCATTAATTTGTTTATCTGTTCCAAAACGATATTATTTTGTATTTCCCATATAAGAACGTCATTTTCGTCTTTTTTCAAAAACGATTTCACATTTCCGTTGACTTTCTCGATTTGTTTACTTCCGCCCAAATAAAAAACCGGTACCGGAAAATCTTGAAAATACTCTCCTTCACAATCATTCAACCGACTGTTGTCCATGAGCAGTTCTTCTATCCTATTATGCCTGAGTAGCATTTCTTTTAAATCATTTTCCACTTCTTTTTGTTCCATCTGCCAGCTAAGTTCGTACAAGTATTGCCTTTCCATAACCATCTCAGAAATATCATTCGCAAGAAGCACCAACAGTCCGCAAAGAAGCCGGAATATCACCTTATCCGTCAACTGATCCTCTTCTTCCGGAATATTTACTACCCAAAATCTGCAATTAGAAGAATACTGCTTATAAAAATCCGAATAAATATTAGATGAAAGCGGATATTTAATCAACCTGTTTCGCCTCGCACTAAGCAATAGAATATATTTCGGCGGAAATAATTTCATATTTTTTTTATACTGGCCGCTATCCTGTTGCGACTGATTTAACAAACGCTTGATTTTTTCTTCTCTTTCCTTGCTTTCATAAGGGTTGTCCACTGCATATAGTTCTTTTCCGTCAAGTATAATCAGTTGCCATTCCTTATCTATATGCATAGACAAAAAAGTATTAATTCGATTACATAATTCAGACTCATTTTCCCATTCTGATTTACCCAGGACTCCCTTTTTTTCAAAGCTTCGAAGCAAAAATAGCATTTCACTGATTTTTTTATCCCTCTCCTCATAAACCATATATGTCAACATATAATCCCTCTTTTTATCCTATTGTTTCAAACGCGCTAATCCATTTCCGTGTAAAGCTATATCTAATTTTTGTATTGCATCTTCTATTTTCATATTATCGTTTTTTGCTTTATTTTTGCTCTTATACAAATAAATTTTATCGTTCATCATTTTTTTCATCGTACTTTCGTACACGTTCGTATATTTTTCTAAAAATTTTTCTAAAGTATATTGCCATCCCAGCACAAACCACTCCGCCACATTTTCTCCTTTCACCCATGTTTCATTTAAAGGGCATACATATGCCAGATAAATATCAGTAATCACATCACATTTCTCATAATTCTTATAAAACTCATCCTCTTTATATGAATTCGTCTGTATCAAACAACCTGAAAATGCGGCATCCATTTCTCCAAACACCTTATCAGCATCTTCACGGCAGTTTTTAAAAATCTCCATCACATCATATAATGATGAACATTGTTTATGCTCTAATGCCAAATCTTTAATATTATATTTAGCATCATTATCCTTTATTATATGCCTTCCCATAATATAGGAGTAAAACAATACTACCCATAAATATTTCTGTTTTTCCACCTGAATATCCGGATCAATTTCCGGCAGAATATCGATTCTATGCCAAGTCCTGTCAAGATGCGGTGTCAATATTTGCTCCCGGTTTCCATTGATATGCATATATTTCGTTATATCATCATAATCTTTATAACATTCCTCTCCCTGTTTAAAAGGCTTGAGATATTTTGCATGTACGCCAAACAGAGATTGGTAAAAATTAATGGTATATTTATCTATCATCTGGCTCTCTTCAATGCCATTTTTCGCTATTAATCTTTCCAATACAATTTCTTTCTTAATTCCTTTTAATTTCAGCAAACTGCTATGGAAATAATTCTCCAGAATAACAGTCTTATACGGATCCAAAGCAGTACTCATAAAGGGCGCTGCCAGCTGAGTTGCGCACCGCTCCAACTCTTCTTCCATCCTTGCTTTAACTGCTTTGTCCGCCATTGGTTTTCCATTATTTTTTCTCTCTATATTCCACCTTATTTCCTGTTCTAAAGCAGACAGCACGTCCACATTAAATTTGCTGCCATATGCGTCTTCGAAGTTTTCCTTCCACTGGTTCAACAACGTATCCCATTTACTGCTCCCTTTTCCATTATTTGTATTGCTATCCACTGCATATTCATTTGCCATTTCATATATCTGCTGATAAACTTTATTTAACGTACCATAGTAAATACTGCTTTCTTTTTTCATCTCATTGTACATCTCATTCAGATATTCTTCCTGACATCCTACTTTTTTTACCCGTGTTCCTTCCACAGCCTGCATTTCTGATTTTAATAATTCCCTCCGTTCATCCAGCTGCTCCATCCCTTTTCTATAATCGTCAAACAGTTTTTCATATGCATCCGCTAAATTTCTGACACGTTTTACTCCAACTTGCAGACAATATAAAAATACTTCCTCTCTTATTACCGCTTCATAATCTTCCCGCAATCTTTTGATCCGTATAGTTAATTCATTCCAATTATATGCCGCTGCTATTTTAAACTGACTCTGTACTGCCTCATGCTTATTCGCCCTGTCCTTTACGCTTTTTCCTAATATGTATGCCCTTTCTTTCATCAATACACATGCTTCTTCCAGAAAATATCTGACCGCATTGGGAGATACAAAATCGCCTCTTTGATTTTCAAATATCCATGCCTCCAGCAAATATGCTTTCCCTTTGCTCTCCACGTAAGAATGAGGTTGAAATAAATAATTTGCCATCTTCTTCTTGACATCATAAATGATTTGATTGGATATCTTATGCATCTGCCCATACCGGTCACGGTACAAGCTGTTAAACTCTTTCTTTTTACGAAAGCCAAACAATTTGTTTACACGCGCAATACTCCTCAGGGTCATCTTATTTGCCTTTTCTATGCTCATAAAATCTTTGTCTACAATGTTCTTTACTTCTGCTTGTATAAATTCCTCCAAGGATTTCATATATGCCTCATAAGCCAGCATACTTGTTCCCGCATCAATATCCAACACTGTCAGATCATCTTTGATATCCTTGGAAAAAGCATCTATATCACTTTCTACGGCTTTCCTATAAAACTCCCCTTTCTTAGTAAAAGCCTTACCAATCAATCCCTTTTTCTGCATCTCATTATGTTTCCCTAATTCTTCCTCATATTTCAAATCATAATGAAACCATTTATCACTCATCAGATCCTTAGCCCATACCATCGTTAAATAAAATCGGACATCGTCATAAGGATATACCATGGAAGCCACTCCGATACTTCCAAAATGCCTGTACTGCTTCACCCCTTCATCTTTTGTCAGCATTATAGATAAATGCTTGAATTTATTATCCTCCCACGATGTATTTTCCTCATTAATTGGACTGCAATATGGCACAAAAATACAGTCAGCCATCATTCTTTTATATTCCATTGATGTCCTTAGGCCCGAATATCCTTCATCATTATTCAGTAACCCAAACAAAAAATTAAAATTATATAATGCCGTATCAGGATTCCTTCTCCTGCCGTTTACCAGCTTGATCTCTGCTTTTACATCCAAAGTCCCTACACTTCTTTGAATAAAATCATCCAACTCCTTTATAGTTGCGTATGCATTGGAATTGAGGCTGATTCTCTCTATATAATTTTTTTCGCTCCCTTTTAATATAATATCCGGCATCATAAAAAATCCGCTCATATTATAACCATTTTTTTCAAAATTTTTCTTTAAATAATCAGACAAATATATGGCAAATGGAAGTATTAGCCCCGAACCAGTTCCTCCTGCCAAAGAACTTACAACTGCAATCCGCAAGGTTTTATAATCCGGATTTTTCTGTGTCCAATGCAATTCCATAATATCATCAGTTAACGGTTCTAATAACCCCTGTAAAACCGCATGTTCCAACGCAAGCCGTGAAATCGCCCTTACCTGCCCAGCTCCATCTGTCAACGTTTTATTCATAAAGATCTGGTTTCTGGGATACCATTCCCTCGACAGATTATTCATTTGCAAGCAGCTTTCCACCGTAATATTATTGGAAATCCTTATTGTAGTTCCTTCAAATCCATTCCTTTTCTCTTTTAGTAACGCTCCATTATCCGTATCAATTATAATAAATTTTACATTAGAAATATCACTTTTGGAAATCTTGGCCTTCTCTTCCACCATACTTACAATTTCTGAGCCTATACCGCCTAATCCTATAATTAATGTAGGGGCTGTCATACCATTATCCCTCCTCTTCTTCTTTTGATTTGAAATACAATTCATAATATATGCCATTGGCATCAATGATTTTGATGCAATCAGCAGGGTCTATATAAGTTCTGTCCACAATTTTCATATCATTTACCCAGAAATTATTTTTCTGAAAATCTTCGCCATTCACAATTACAAACTTTTTTTCTTTTTTATCCCTTCTCATACGCATATCTGGAAAATCTTCCTGTTTCCTGTCGTCATTATTGCTTAATATTAACTGTATCGATTTCCCTGGCAGCAATGTCTGCTGTAATACTCTTTTCGGCCGGATTATCTCTCTCTCAAATATCTTCAATTTGGAATCCACAATGTAGAGATATGCTTTAAAGCCCCATCCAAAGCAGCTTCCGCTTACCACCCGTCCCATAATCCATAAACAAATTAAAATGCCCACAGCCATCATCCCGATCAAACTACCCCTGATCCAAACCGGAACAGGCTGAAAAGATAATGTTCCTTCCATTATTGCTATATATTCCATGCCCCTTTCCATATACTTCACCTCTTTGCATACAAATATTTCGTCTTCCCCATAAAAAAACCAATATGGAATCTCCAATAATCGGAAAAGTGTTCTTCTCTCATCCATAATATATTTTGAAGCATCCCCTTCCGATGCAATATATCTTACATTTTTCCATTGCTCTTTCAGCAGTTCTTCTCCATTACGCTTGATTTCCGGCTTTATCTTCCCCTGTATCATATCCCGTATAGAATAGGTGTCTGCCGGAACCAAAGCCTCTATTTCTACCGGTAATGCCACCAAAGGAATATCGATCACTTTTTCCTGTCTGCTCAGTTCCTCCTGATCCTTTCTGTAAACAGTAACTGTGCATTTTACATCTTCATATTCATTGAAATCATTTTCATTGACCAGATAGGGATAAAGATACAGCTCATTTTTGCTTTCTCCATATTCCGTCTTTACCTCTATGGCAGCTTTCTCCCCTTCTTTTAATCCTTTATAAGTTACCTTTACTTCCACGGCCAAATTATTTTTCGTATTATCTCTTAAAGGAATTCCCCCGCTTTCCGCATCCTCCGCCAACCTCACTTTAATCCGGCTCATTTTTTCTGTCCTGTTTTTATCCAAGGACTCATAGCTAAAATAATCCGGCATCTCCGTCACCTTAATGCTAACCGGATATATTTTTTCTATTGTTTCTAATTTCTTCTCTTCAGTGAAAGAGCCTTCTATCGCTTTACCTTTGGCTTCTGCCTTTAACGTTATTTCTTCACCAAATACAGCTTCCATTTTCTCCGGCCGGCCAAGTTCGTATTGTTTATCATTCAAATAAAATTCGACATCTTTTAATAAATTCGCATTTATATCCACTCTTTTTTCCTTTTCGCCGCTTACCACCGGATATATATTCACCTCAAACTCGCCTTCCTCTACTTCAGCGCCTTCTATCCGCTTCCCCCCCTGTGTTATTTCTATTTCCAAATCAAAATTTAATTGGTAATATACGGTGTCTTGCGAACCTAAACTCAAGCTAAGTACATTTTCACCGCTTATATTACAGCTCTCCCATTGAACCCATTCTATAGTTCCTATAATATCTTTTGCCAATAATCCTTCTTTGAATTCTTCCTCTGTCACCTCATTTCCCTCATAGGATGGCATACCAGCATTATAACTTCGAAAACTATTGGAATCGTAGGTATTTTCCCCTGTCTTCTCTAAATCCTCCTGATTTAAAAAAATAGTTTTTATTTCCTCCTCATTATTATTTTGTATCGCGTTGCTTTCGCTGTCTTCTTCCACCCTATTGTATTTATATTCCCCTCCTTCTTTTTGCCTGATTATAATCAATTCGCTCAATGGCACATCTATCTGTGCCTCCGTACCATTCCAGTCTAATTGATTTCTTTTATATATTTCATTATTTGCTGCTAATATTTTTTCCTGTATTCCATTCCCCTCTGTTATTTTCTTTATATCTTTTGTATCCTCTCCGTCCCACCCTGTTTCATTTCCAAGCGGAACGTACAATATCTTGCAACAGCTTCCGTATTCTTTCCAGGACTCTATTATTTTCCCTTTTAAATCCTTAACTTCGATCCTATGGTCACTATAGTCACTTTCCCAAAATTCACCATCTGTCAAAATAATTAACCATTTCTCATCACTTTTTTCACCGTTATTTTCCAGCCAGCTTAATGCATCTTCAATGCTTTCATATGGTGTATCATTATAAAATGTGCTGGAAATAGTATTTATACTATTTTGCCTCTCTTCAAAATCTTGATTAGAAATAACAACTATGCCAATCATTTCCTTCTCTTCTTCATTCCATCCAATTTTATTCATTGGAAATATTACCACTTCATCATCCGGATTTTTACATTCTACAAAGGCCCTGACTGCATAATCCGCTTCGATCCATCTTGTTCTATAATCTTCAGGTTCAATTCCTGTTTCAGTTCCGCTTTTAGTATCATCAAATATCATGCTACTGGAATCATCATAAACAATCGCAATTATTTTTTTATTTTCTGCATGCGCCTCCAATTTCGCTCCCAAGAAAATCAATACTATATACAATATTATTGCTATTTTATAAAATTTCCATTTCTTCATAAACCATCCCACCTTTTCTTTTGTACGCAAAAAATCTTTATGTATATTATAAATCTGCACAAGAATTTCCGCACATTATATTGGCAAATGTTGTTTTTTATCGGTGAACGTAATTATTATTCCTATTGCGTCTGTTCTCCCTTTTTTAATCATTTATAAATTTTCGTTTTATCATTTAATGGACAAAAATAAGGCAGCCCCTATTTCATCTTCAAAATAAGTACCGCCTTACATTCCTATCCATATTCATCTTTAACTTTGCTTTCCACTCTCTCCTTCGCTTTTTTCCATTTTGCATATTTTCAACTTATTTGATTTAAATTTTGAAAGCAACACGATACTTTCCACATGCCCACAAAACGGAAACATATCCACGCATACGCCCTTCACCGCCCGGTATCCCCGTTTCCCCATATACTCCAGATCTCTCGCCAGAGTTTCCGGGTTACAGGAAATGTACACTATCTTTTTCGGCGCCAGTTCCACGAGAGAATTCAAAAACACTTCATCACTGCCGGTTCTGGGCGGGTCCATAAACACCGTATCTACCCTTTCCTTCTGTTCTGCCAGCTGAACCATAAATTCCCCCGCGTCCTTCTCATAAAAATTGATGTTCCCTATCTGATTCCTTCTGGCATTCGCCACGGCATCCCTTATCGCATCGCCGTTCAGTTCTACGCCGATCACCCTTCCGGCCTTGCCGGCCGCGATCATTCCGATCGTTCCGATCCCGCAATAGGCGTCCAACACCGTTTCCTTTCCTGTAAGGCCCGCATACTCTACCGCCTTACGATATAGCTTTTCCGTCTGTACCGCATTCACCTGGTAAAAAGATTTGGGGGATATTCGAAACGTAATGCCGCACAAAACATCCTCAATATATCCCTTCCCGTAAATCGTCTGCCCCTTATCTCCAAGTACCATGCTTGTCTTTCGGTCATTCACATTAATGACGATCGTCGTAATATCCGGGTGCTGTTTCAACAGCGCCTTCACGAAATTATTTTTCGACGGCAGGATCGGTGAAGACAGCACCAGAACCACCATGATCTGCCCCGTCGTCTGCCCTATCCTTACCACCACATGACGCAGCAGACCGTACCCGCTGTCTTCATCATAGGTCTTTATTTTAAAAGACGGAAGCAGCGCCCTGACCGATGCGATAATGGCATCTGCTTTTTCATTTTCCAGCACACATGCCTCTATCGGAATAATGTAATGCGTTCCCTCTTTATACACACCCGACAGCGGCTTTCCCTGCCGGTCATGGGTAAATGCCGCGCTTACCTTATTCCTATAATGCTCCGGTTCTTCCATGCCAATGATCCCTTCCAGGCGCACATAAGGTTTCAAAAGCTTCGCCGTCTCTTTTTCCTTCAGCGCGAGCTGTTCTTCATAAGGCAGATGCAGCATCTGACAGCCTCCGCACTCTCCGAAAGCCCTGCACCTGCTTTTTCCTTTCTGCACTTCTTTTCCCATTCTTGCCGGTCGGAATTCCTCACCATATTCCTTCCTGTTTCCGACGGTTCTCTTTCCCCTCTCATTTCCTCCGTTCCTTTTTTCAGGCTCATTCTTTTCCTTTTTTATATATTCTCCTGTTGTTCTTCCCTTTTCCGCATATTTTTTCCCCGATGCGTTCTCCCTTTTTCTCCCGTACCGGTCTTCTCTTCCTGTTTTCTTTCCCCTTCCTGCATGGCCGGTTTCCGATGCGCTTCCGTCCCTGGATGCATATCTTCCCTTCTTCTTATATTTATCGCCCCGCCCTGCTGCGGCCTTCCCGGTCCCTGTTCTTCTTTCCGTTGCCATTTCCTTATTTTCCTTTCTTACTAACATGGACGCCGGCATAAAGCTATGCTCCGCCACGCTTTCCCTTCTCCCGCTGCCGGCCCATGAATGCCTCGGGACACATTTCAATTTTCCGGTCTCCCCGGTAAAACGAATCAGTCCCCTAATTTCCATCCGACCATTTTTCCATAAATTTTACGACTCTCCGCCGGTATTCCTCCGGCTCCACTAAATGACTCGTGCCATGTGCCGCCCTGTCCACGATAAAAATCTCTTTTTCCGCCGCGCACGCCTCATAATTCTTCCAACTCATCCTCGCCGGCACGAAAGCATCCCTGCCTCCGTGGATAAACAATACCGGTATCCGGTTCCTGCGCAGACTTTCCACCGCGCTGCATTCCTGAAAATGAAATCCAGCCTTCCTATGGCATATGTAATCCGCCGCATAGAGAAACGGAAACTTCGGCAGATGGCAGTCCTTCCCAAGAACATAAGCAAAAATATCCCACGGAGAAGTATAACCGCAATCCGCGATGATTCCCTTCACCTGCCCGGGAAGCTTCAGACCCGCTGCCATAAGCACCGTCGCCCCGCCCATGGAAATTCCCGACAGGAAAATGCTGCATCTCCTTTCAAACCGCCTGGAAATATATTCCGCCCATTGGGCCAAATCATAACGTTCCTTCACTCCAAAGCAAATATGCTCTCCCTCGCTCTCCCCATGGGCCCGCTGGTGCGGTACGAGGAGATGGTATCCTTGTTCATGGTAAAATTTCACCAGGCCCGAAAAATCCCATACGATCCCTTCATTTCTATAGCCATGCATCAAAATCAATACGCTGCGCGACTCTTTAGGTGCCGGCAGATAATAAGCGACCAGTTTCAGCCCGTCATGGCTCGTCATCGCAATCCTCTCTTTTTTCTGGGACTGGAACCAGATTTTCCCTTCCTCCATTTCTCCGGTAAAATCGGCAAAGCCCAATCCGGCCGGCACTTTTTCATCCGCCGTCCGTTTTCCGTCTGCCGGTTCCTTTCCGTCTCCCCATTTTTTCCTTCCCCTGCCGGCGATCATCTCGTTCAGCCGTTCGGCCAGTTTCCTGACTCCCTTCTTTTGAAACAATGAAACGCTGTTATCACGGCAGACCGCCAGTTTAAACAGCTCGTTAGAAATCCCATATACCGGCAGCGCCAGCAGGACCGCTGCCATGCCAAGGAATTTTATTTTTATTCGTTTTCCGAATTTCTGCGTGTTACCAATACTTTTCTCTCTTCCCATCCTTTTCATTTTATTACACCCCATAGATCCCTCTGCTCTACATACTGCTCATTCATCCAATCGACTGCTTCTTCAAGCCCCCTCGCGCTGAAATCAAACTCCATCCTCTGCTTTTTCTGTTCCGGAGTTGCCCCATATCCATAGGGCTCCGGCCAAATAACGGCTTCCAGCCTGACTTCTTCCCCTTCTTTTTTTCGGAGCATATAACGCATTCCCTCCATGCTCCCCGTATATTCTTCTTTTTTTATGTAATTGAACATGTGAAACTTATCTTTATCTATCATTTTTCTTTCATTCTCTCACTTATGGAAAACAGAACTTTCCTGCATGCACAGTACCCTTTTTACTAATAATTATCGGCAATTTTACCACAATCAGATCCAAATTACAAGTTATTACACATTCCGTTTTTCTACTTGTCCGTTATTTACGTGCGAAAAAATACCCCTCGGCGAAAAACACCCGTAAACTACGTCATAAGTTTTGTGCGTATAAGGGAAAAGGAAAAAATACAAGTACCAGAAAGGGAATGGTTCAAAAAGCAGCAAAATGAAAAAACTGAATATCGACTATTTAAATCTATACCGCGGATCCGCGATCGGGATATGCAGCGGCATTGCCCTCCATATCCCCACCTTATCCGAAATTTGCGAATATGGTGAAACCAGATATTATCAAATGGTAACTACCTTGTGTTCAACCGGCATCGATTTCTGCTGGCAGCTCGACGAAATGGGGATTCCATTTGATGAAATATCCGATTATCAATTATTTTGCCAGCTATTGCGCAAATACTATACCGCCGACGACTCCAGGATCTTATTCGGCAGCCGTCTGGATCTGTCAAAAATGAAAACCTGCGTCGATCAGAAAAATAATATTTTACTCATTCAGCGGGAGGAGGGAAATGACGACGATATTATGATCGACGAAGACACCTATCTCAAAATAGCTGGCTGTCTGCGGGCCATCCACCACTTAAAAAGGGATGACCGGGTCGCCGGCACCAACAGCTGCCGGAGGGCTTTTATCGAAGACGCAAAAATGGAATATGAAGCCCGAAAGCTGGAACCGGCAAGATCCACCCTGCTGCCCATGATTTCCACCATGGTCAACAGCGAAGGTTTTAAAAGAAATGACAAGACGGTATGGGATATGAATATCTTTGCCTTTATGGACAGCGTAAAGCGCATATCAAAAATTAAAAACGCAGACCTTTTGCTGCGGTCCGGTTATTCCGGTTTTGGTATAGATTTAAAAAAAGTAAGAAAAGAAGAACTCAATTACATGGGAGAGCTGCATTAACCAGCTCTCCTTCCATTTACAAGGAGGATTACACGATATGAAATTTAACCCCAATGAAGTTGTTTTTGAAAAAATCAGATACATCGAGGAATTTGAACCGACCACGAAGCAGCTCTTAAGCAGACTGACCAACGTAAAAGAACCTACCCTGAACTTCACGTCCGAAGGCACTCCCGTTACCGACGCACAGGGCGCTGAAATCGTTACCTTCTACAATGCCGCACAGGGAACCCTTTCCTATACGAACGCGATCCATTCTTTCGACCTGCTGGCAGAACAGTTTTCTTCCGAAAAGAATATTGCCGCTCCTGACAAGAAAATTACCGCTCCCGTCAGCGAAGTCCTGGAAATCGCCGGCAATAAAGTAACATTGAAGTATGTGCCTGTAGGCGTAGCCGGCGCTGAAATTAAATATGTCCAGTTGGTCAACGATGAAAACGAATTCGGCGAAACATTGGAAGTCTCCGCTACGGCCGGGGAAGGCAAATTCACAATCGACGCGGAAAATAAAACTCTGACGTTCCCTGCCGATACCACGGGCAGAGTTATCGTGGATTACGAAGCGGAAATGGAAGAAGCAATCAGCCTGGCAAAGACTACCGATTCCATGCCGCCGATCCGGACGCTGCATGTACATTGCTATTTCCGGAACAAATGCGACAGCAATATCAAATATATCGGCGTTATCACATTCCCCAGGGCGCAGATCGATATCTCCAGCGTGGATGTCAGCCTGACTCCTGACGGCGGCCATACCGTTACATACAAGCTCCAGAAACCTTACTGCGACGAAGCGGGCAAGCTCTGCGAAGTATTCGTATACAAAGATTAAAACAGGGGGGGATACCGAAAATGCCAAATGAACCGAACGCGGTCTGCGCCATTTGCGGCCAGAAATATTATGTCTGCCATGCCTGTAAAAGCACAAAGACCCTAACCCCCTGGCGCGTCATTGCGGATACTATGGACTGCTACAAGATCTATACGGTTCTGCGCCATTATACCAATGGTTCCATGCCCAAAGAAACGGCGCAAAAACAGTTGAAAAAATGCATTTTGCCGGAAACATTCCAGCCGCATATCCGGTCCGCTATCGATGAAATCATGCATACCGGTCAAAAAGCTGCAACCCATATCCCAAAAACACCCCGAAAAACAAGTAAGGAAAAATAATGGAAATATATTTGGACAATGCCGCAACCACACCCTTATCCGACCCAATGAAAAAGTATTTAACTTCCATCCTGGATCTTTGGGGCAACCCATCCTCTCTCTATGCAAAAGGTACGGAATCCAAACGGATCATATCCGATGCGCGGCGGTCTGTCGCCAGGTTCATCCATGCCGTCCCGGATCATATTTATTTTACGCCCTCCGGGTCGGCATGCAATACCTGGGCTGTCCGCGGATATGACAAGGCACACCGCCATACCGTCCTGTACTCTCCTATCGCCCACAAGTCCATTCTGCAATGTGCCGAAGATTGTCAATATCCTCATCCGTTAAAAACGGACTGCCACGGATTTATTGACCTCCACGATCTCGAACAACGGCTGGCCTCCTGCCACCTGCCCCCCTTCGTTATCATCGATTATGCCAACAGCGAAATGGGAACTATACAGGATGTAGAAAGAATTATCGCTCTGACACATTCCTGCCATGGAATCGTTTACCTGGACTGTACCGGCAGCATCCCCTCCATTCCCATCGATGTCCAAAAGCTAAACGTGGATATGGCCGGTTTTTCCGCCCATAAGCTGGGCGGGCTGAAAGGGTGCGGCATATTATACAAAAAATCCTTCATAACCCTCCCACCCTTCATTTACGGCAGCCAGGAACAAGGGCTGGTGGGAGGCACCGAAAACATTCTCGGCATCGCCTCGGCCGGCAAAGCCGTTGAGGCATACGATTACTCCTCCATCCGGCCTTGTGGCAGGGATTATGTCTACAACAATATCATGAAGCATATCCCTGACAGCTACTTAATCGGCGCTCCGGTCGAAACCGGGAAAAGGCTGCCCCATAACTTATATATCTGTTTTCGGGGTGTGGATGGGGAATCTTTAATGATCCTGCTGGATATGTACGGCATACAGGTTTCCACAGGCTCCGCCTGCAACGGCCGGAGCCTGTCCCCTTCTCCCGCCCTGTCTGCCATCGGAATAAACCGAAAGGATATCCATAGCTGCATACGGTTTAGCTTCAGCGGCAGGGAAACTATAAAAGAACTGGATTACGTATGCGCAACGCTGAAACAATGCGTTGCCGATCTGAGAGGACTTCATGTACCATAAAATGTTATATTGCTGATAAAAAGGAGGATTTTAGCATATTGGACAATCTAAATTTTTTACAAAAAACAGGCGTCAAACTGAAAACTTTGTTCAAAGACCCTTTGGCAAATGCTGCTAAAGAATTAAAAGAAGTAAACAGCATGCTGACCCAAATCAAAAAAACTGCAGACCAGTTAAGCAAAACCGATCTGTCCAACCTTGAAACCGCCGCATTTCATGCGGCGGACAAATATGGAAAACAAGCATCCGGCTATCTTTCCGATTTTCGGAAAATGTATAACGCCGGTTACAAAAATGCGGAAGCCATGGCCGAACTGAGTACGCTTGCCCAGGCTGCCGGAGATCTGGAAGCCAATCTGGCCAATGATTATCTCATTGCAGCGGACGCCGCCTATCAGTTAAAAGGAAATACCGAAGCGTTAAACAAAGTATTGGACAGCCAAACCCATATAGCCGGCCGTCATGCCTTATCTATGGAAGATTTGGCGGAAGCAACCAAAATTGCCGCTTCACAATCCGCCCATTCCGGCGTTTCCATCGATCAATCCACCGCCGCCATGGGCGCTATGATCTCCGTCACCAGGCAAGGCGGCGATCTGGTTGCCAACGCTTGGGAAAGCATTCTTATGAATATCCAACAGGTGGAAGGCGAAACGGAAGACGGAAACTTCCTTAACACAGAATCATTAAGCAACTATGAAAAAGCCTGTGAAGCATTAGGCGTCTCTTTAAGGGAAATCAAAGACGGAGCATCTTCCCTTCGCGATCCCATGCAGATCTTAGAAGATCTATCCAAGGCATATACCGCTCTGGATGAATCCGACTCCCGCAGAACGGATCTGATCCGGGCAACCGGTGATGCGGAATATGGCAAACAGCTAAACGCCCTTCTTGAAAACTGGGATCTTTATGAAAAGATGCTGGAAGACTATGCGAATGGCGGCGGCTCCGCCATGGAAAAAGCCATGCAGTCCGCCAATAATTGGGAAGGATCCATCAACAGACTTGGCAATACTTTTACTAAAGTGATCCATAATATCGCCAATTCCGACGCCGTTACCGCCGTTATCGACGGTTTTAACGGTCTGCTTTCCGTCATTGATAAAATCACCTCCGGACTCGGTTCCCTTGGAAGCATCGGAATGGGAGCCGGCATATGGGCCGGCATGAAAAACACTGGTAAACGCCGTATGAGTGTACGGATTTCAAAAATATTTTTGTTTTGAATATGCCCTTCATACCTAAGCGGCACATAATTTATATGCATAAGCTATATTTGCATAAATTATGCTGCGCAAAGGCAGGAATGTGTGAGCCTTGTCAACTCACAGTGTTTGCCCCGCGGCATTTTTACCGCGAAAATAAATCGTAATTGGGGATTGCTGTTCCCCAGTGCTGGGAAGCTATCTTATAGTGAATATATAGTACCGCATAGCTACAACGTGGCTGGAAACGGCGAGCGTGACATGCACTCCGAAAGGATGCCAGCAATGGCAAAAAAATATGCGGCAGGCCATAAGCGGAAACGCTAAGTGGCATGTCCTTGTGGAATCGGACAAAACCACCAATCAGCAGCGGAACCCCTAAGTCTGATCTTTCAGATATGGAAGTGTTCACAGAGTATAAACGATTTTGAGTCGCAAGGCTTGTAAGAGGTACTCGAAACCAGGAAGGAAAACCTGCCCGTGACTGGGTATCAACCAAAAGAGTGAGACTGCTCTCCTGTTTTTTATCAGCAACCGGTTATATTCGGGAAAAAACAGGATAATGCCGGGATTTCTCCTGGCCTTTGTGGAAAAAACGGAGAAATATTTTACATTTTGCCCTTGTATTTTTCGTAAGCACGGAAATCAATTTTGAAGGCCTGGGGCATGGCAGAGAAGGAGCAGACAGCACGGGGGAGGGCAGACGAAGGCAGGGCAAAATCCTTTACCAGCAGCCTATGATCATCATGCTTTACTTATTAGCCAAGGATCACGCGGCAGAATTGCAGGAAAAATGGTGCTTTACACAGGATATGCTCAGTATGGTTTTTTCGGATCTTGGGATAAATTCGGAGGATGATTATTAGTTTATTCCGGCGAGATTTTTGATCAATATCTTGAAATATGAGGTTTGTATACAATCAGCAGTCTTTACCAACCTTACTACTGGCAAAACCTATGATTGTATTTATAAAACGTCTTCATTTGTGCAAATAGCTTGATTTTTAATGTATTTTTTAAAGCTGGAAACTCATATTTGCGAAAAAATCTTGACACTATCTCCACAAATTGCTGTGACTCTCCACAAGTTGCAAATTCTATAGTATAATAATCAAAACAATTACAGATGATGGAGAAAAAATTAAATAAGACTACTGTATAAACTGCATTAATCCCTAGTGCAATTTATAGAGTAGTCTTGCTCATAAAAATATTTTGAAAGAAGTGATATAATCAATACCATATGTTAATGCTAAATCACAAGTAAAAATGTAGATAAAATTAAAATCCCTATTGAAATATTATTTATCACATTTACTATTTTATAATTTTCTTTATGGAAAATCATACTAATAATTATTAATATTATTCCAACAATAACTATTAGTATCTTAAAAATTGAATCAATAATATTCGTAAAACTAATTGTTATATGATGAATCCAAATATTTAATGTATTTATTAGATAAAATATTTCTGTCATAAATCCTATTATAGAAAATATTGAATTGATTTTTTTATTCATTTTATATTCTCCTATTGAAATTTTCCATTTAAAAATTTATGAACAAGTAACTACTAACTTATTTTTATATAGAGAAAAGATGTGATACCCAAAATGCCGTATTGATTACTTTATCATATGAGTATATATTAAGTGTATGCCTTTAATACAAAAAGCAAAGTTAATACCATACCAGCAATAAATGCTATCATAAAGAAAAGTAATATGTTTTTTATTGACTTTAAAAATTCTGTTTGTTTAGCCATAAGAGCTATTTTTATCTCGTTTTCATTTAATCCATCTGTAATTATTTCATTAGTTTTTTCAAACGAATCTGTAAAATGAGTGTCATCATTAATATTTGAATTTGAGTCTAATTGCTTACTTTTAAAAATTCCTAATGTCATTAGAAGGTAATTTAGATCTTTTTTATTCATAATGCTACTCCTCTGCTATTTTGCATACAACTATAACACATTA
Organism: Lachnospiraceae bacterium 28-4; assembly: GCA_000403275.2. Lineage (GTDB taxonomy): Bacteria > Bacillota > Clostridia > Lachnospirales > Lachnospiraceae > Kineothrix. Next base: position 322,003 of record KE159598.1, on the reverse strand, counting down.
AAAACAAAACGTAAATGTATCTCCACAATACACAATTTATTTTGTTTTGCATTATCTCTTGTTCCATTTTTTATTAAAAGGTTTAAAATCATCAAAAAATTGCACAGAATATTGAATGAATATTTTATTGATTTGTTTTTTACACATTCTAAATTGATTAATATGAAAGACACCGATTAAGGTGTCTTTTGCTTTGCTACTTTCTCACTATTAATATAAAGAATGTGATAATTAAAAGTCAGACTTGCACTTATTGCAATGATACTGTTTCCCTATCTTCTTGCTACCAAAGCCAAACAATCCTGTCGACGCCACTCTACTCATTGCTGAAATTTTAGATGTATCTATTGACTGGCAATATGGACATTTAACAACTGGAATATAATATGGACTGTTTGGGTCTTGCGTTGGATCATATTTTGGAGCATTTTTCCTTTGCTCTGCTAATTCTGTATTACAATCAGTATTATCTAAAAATGTTAAATTACATTTACATTCTTCACAAATAGCAGTATATTCTTTTGATGTATCAAAAAAATACCATTTCCTACACTTTGGACATTCGTATATGTCTTTGTTTATAATCATTGATTTTTTACTCCTATTTTTATTTTTAATTATACTTCTCCACAAAGTATAAATCAAGTACTTCTCCACAAAGTACGAAAAGTGTATATCCACAATACACAAAAAATAGTATGATATTTAGAACAATAACAGATGATATAACAGGAGCAAATAAATCAATCGGGTTATTTGGAAAGTCATTAAATGATTTCAAAGGAATAGTAAATTCTTTTAAACAGAATGGATTTTTTAATACATTACTCAATACCCCACTAATTAATATTGACACGACAGCTATTGATAACTATAACAATGCAATTAGATCTTCTATTCCATTTGAAAAAGCATTGGCTATAGCAAGAAGAACTACTAATGCCGAAACTATTGCATTGATTGAATCATCTCATGGTGCAGAAGTTCAGATTGAAAGAGTTACCGCCGCCCAAAAAGCATCTACAATTGCAGCTAAAGCACATTCAGTAGCATTAAAAGCGGCATCAATAGCTGGAAATATGATTCTATTTACCGCTATCAGCAAAGGTATCCAATTAGCTATTACTGCTATCGACAACTGGATTCACAGAGTAGAAAAAGCTAGAGAACGTACTGATGAGTTATTTGGTGAGTTCAATCAGATGAATGATACTCTTTCCGATCATAAGAAAACTGTATCTGAATTAGCAGATAGATATGATGAATTATCTAAAGGTGTAAATCTCTCCACAAACAATAATGTCTCCTTATCCACAGAGGAATATGAAGAATTTCTGGGTATAAATGAAAAACTCGCACAAGCATTTCCAGAATTAGCAAAAGGCATTGATGGAAATGGAAATTCAATTCTGACTCTTGGTACAAAGGGTATCACAGCAAAAGAGCAATTAGAGGAACTGTTAAAGACCGAAGCAGATTTAAATAACTTTAGGATTGCACAGGGACTCGAAGATGCTTTCAAAGGTGTCTATACATATGTAGAAGATGCTAATGAAGCAACAGAGAAACTAAATGGTACAATAAACGATTCGAGTGAAACTATGAGTAAGTTACAAGATATAGCTGAAAATGGGATAAAACTTTCTGGCGATAATGATCAGTTGATTTTTGCGGGAAATACTAATAATCAAGCAGAAATTGATTATATGAACTTGCTCACTCAATCTATCAATGAATTTTGGAAGTCGTTAAATGGTTCAAGGCGTATTGAATTAGGTGTTGACCCTTCATATTTATTCACCCAGCAATTTGATGAATATACTGGTGCATTTGAAATATATGCAAATCTTTATCAACTTACACCAGAAGAGATTACCACATTAGAGAATATTATTCAAGATAATGTTGGTGACGCAAGTGGTGCATTATTAGATTCTATTAGTGATCAGTCACAGGAATTACAAGAACAAGTTCAAAAAGGTGAAAATGCTTGGAGAGATTTTATACCAAATCTAATTTCTGGTATGAAGTCAAAACAGACATTTAAGGACTTAGATTCTGATTTACAGGATATTGCTGTACAGATTATAGAAGGTCTTGACTATAGTTATGCTTCTGCAATGAAGGCATATGATCCTGATCCTTATGCTTATATCAGAGATAAGTTCATTGTTCCTATGAGTAAACTAAGTGATGGTGATAAGCAGAAATTGCAATCTAGTTTTGAGGATTTATTAAAATTAGATGCAGATAATCTAGCCCAACGTAATCAAGCAGAAATCGAAAAACTTATTACTACTATTGCTACTCTGCTTGAAAAAGATCCATTAGAAATCCGTGTTGCATTAGGATTTGACACAGAAGATATTCAGAACAGATATAGCGAAGCCTTGAAACAAGCTAAACGTCAACTCGGTGGTTATGGTCATGATGACAGAGGCTTTGAAGTTAATAATTCTATTGGCAATAAGATTGATAGTTTTTGGAGCGAAAATGTTGTAACTGAAGAAGATTGGGCTTTATGGCAAAAGGTTACAAAAGGGATTGATGACGCAACAGAGGCAATGGAGGCTTATACAGAAGCCAAGAAAAATGCTAACTCTGTGAAACTCGATGAAACTGGTATTTCACGACTATCTATTTCCCAGACAATTGACCAGCTTAACACACAACTCAAACCCGCATTCGATTCCCTGAAATCAGCATACCAAGATATCTTCACAGATGACGGATTTACTCTTGAAAATGTAGACTTGTCTATGTTAGATTCCATCAAATCCAAATTAGATGAACTGAATGAAAATAAAGAATTAGGAATCAGCATAGACTACTCTTCCTTTGATAACCTTGTAAAAGTCCTTACGGACACATCTTCTGAATCAGATGATGTACAGAAAGCATTTGATTCCTTTGCAACATCCGTCCTTAACAGCACGGATGTTATGGATTCCATGGAGGAAAGCACCGTACAGCTTGTCGCATCCATGTTAGAGTCCATGGGCGTTGCCAACGCAAATGAGGTGGCATATGAAGCATTCAACGCCAAGATGGAAGGGCTTGCATTGCAGGAACAACTGCTCGCTGAAACAGGGAAAGAACTTGCCAATGTGACGGCAGATGATGCAGCTGCATTCCTGAAACATGCTGGTGCGTCAAACATTGCCAGAACATACCTTTTCCAATTAGTTGCCGCAGAACAGGTATTCAATGCACAAGGACTTGACGTAAATGGGAAGATAGAAAAGCTGAAAGAACTTGCAACAGCGTATGGACAGAGCGCAATCGCCGCAAAAATAGCGCATATGGAAGACCAGAACGCAAAGGCACATACATCATTTACGGACAGCGACTACCAGATGCTTATAGATGAAGTAAACAATGCCGTAAATAATGTGCAGATTGATTTTCAGGGTGTAGGCGGCAAAAAATCAGCCGGAACCGCCGGAAAAGAAGCAGCAGATACCTATCTGGAAGCATTTGAAAAAGAATTGAAAGACCTTGACGACCTGAAATCCGATGGAAAAATAAGCGAAAAGCAATACCTGGATGCACTCCGCAGACTCTACCTAAAATATTTCCGAGATAAAGAGAAATATTTAAAAGAATACGAGAAATACGAGCTCAATACCTGGAAGGCATGAAATCCCTCTACGAATCCGCTTTCAGCTACATCACAAAGCAGATCGACAAGCGCATAGATGCAGTCAACAGCCAAAAGGATGCCGCCGTATCCGCCCTGGAGGCGGAGCGCGATGTACGCCTGGAAGCGATAGAGGCTCAAAAGGAACAATATGAACACGAGATCGAGGGCATCGAGGCACAGATAGACGCCAGGGAAAAAGAAATCAAGGCCATGCAGGACGCAAACGGGGAACGTAAACGTGCCATCGATTTACAGAAAGCGGAATATGAACTCCAGCGCATGCAGAACCAGAAAACCTCCTTCGTCTATAAGGACGGCCAGATGGTGTACGAAGCCGATACTTCCGGCATCCGCGATGCCAAACAGGAAGTGGAAGACGCAAAACTGGAAATTAATATCTCCAAAATCGAAAAGGAAATCGACCGGCTGGAAGAAGAAAAGGACCTCCTCCAGGAACGAATCGACCTGCTGGACAAAGAGGCGGAACAGGTCAATCAATATTATGACCAGCTGATCGCCCAGACGGAAAAGCATTACGACGCCATGGTAAAAGGCCTGGAGGATTACAAGTCCCAATTCGAGGCATTGACAGACCTCCTTGAAAACGCACAGTTGGAAGCAAGCCTTTCCGAACTCGGCATCAACATGGACGCCCTGTTAAGCGGCTCGCAGGAAGAATTTGAAAAACTAAAGACCGCCTATATCGGCATCCTTGCCGACATGAGCCGTGGAAATGACGGCGTACTCGAGCAGCTCTCCAGACTGTTCGGCATCAGCACGGAGTCCATCAGTTACCTTACTGCAACAAAAGGTGCGTTTGAAGAACTTGGGGATGTGACCCTGGAAGGACTGGAAGAAAGCATTGGCGGTATCGGCGAATCCGCAAGCACTCTTTCCACAAGTGCGGGAGAAGCATCTGCCGCCGCAGGAAACATACAGGAAAGAGGTTGGTATACGATCAACTGTCTTTACCAACCTTACTACTAGCAAAACCTATGATTGCACTTATAAAAGTTATTGTTACATCGTCTTTATTTGTACAAACAGCTTAGTTTTCAATGTATTTTTTAAAACCGGAAACTCGTACTTGCAATGATTAGATTTGCATATAGAAAAAGAGTAACCAATATATATTGCTTGATTACTCTTTTTGTGTATGTAAATGATACACAAATATTTTACTATGAAACACAACCTTCCGGGTAGCCCAAAAAGCGCAGACTGCCCCTGTCAAACTCAAAAAAGCTGATTTTAAACTTAACTGACAGGTTTATGCGGCAACTACTGGAGCTTCCCAACCAAGCGCTTTTAACTTTTTAAGGTATGCATTGATCTTGCGTTCCTTGTTGAACTGGTTGTAATAATCAGCTCCCAGATCCTTGAAAACAACACCATCCTTGAGGATGTGGTATATCGCAATGAGCATGGAATGGGCAACGGCCACATAGGCACGCCTTGTCCCTCGGTGGGCACTTATCCGCATAAACTGAGCATGGAAGTAAGACTTCTTGTTTTTTACAGCTGCATGCGCACAGGTGATCAATGTTGTCCGTAGTAGAGAGTTCCCTTTTCTGGTCTTTCCAGATTTTCTCTTTTTGGCGCTTTCATTGTCTCCAGGACACAACCCTGCCCAGGATGAAATGTGTTTATCCGTTGGAAAACGCTCCATATCCGTACCAATGACAGAAATGATGGCCTGGGCACTGGTATTGCCTATGCCAGTCACGTCCTGGATTGCCTGGGAAGCTTGCTTTTCCTCCGGTTTCATGAAGTTGTCAATCTCATCATCCAGATTTCTGATGTGAATATTCAGTTCGTCCAAATGGATGAGAAGTTCCTTCATCATCCGGCGCTGGAGAGATGACATGACACCATTGAGATCATCAATGATCTGCTCCCTGGTGGCTTTGAGATTATGGGCAATGACCTTCTGATTATACATCTCATCGTATTTTGCCTCATCGATGGGCTCCCCGGTAAGGAGATACTCCAGGATGCTGCGGGCGCTTTTGCCATTGATGTCAGATACGGTCCCGGACAACTTGATGTTGGCTCCTTCCAGCATCTTCTGGAGCCTGTTCAATTCTCTGGTACGTTCACCTACAAGGCTTTTGCGATAACGGACTAATTCCCTCAGTTCCCGCTGGTCTTTGTCGGGAATGTAACTGGGCTGAAGCAGACCGTGCTGTAAAAGGTCAGCGATCCATTCCGCATCTTTTACGTCTGTTTTTCGACCTGGAACAGCTTTCATATGGCGGGCATTGACCACCATGGCATTCAAGTCAGAAGATTCAAGGATGTTGTACAGAGGCTTCCAATAAGAGGCTGTACTCTCCATAGCGACCATTTCACAGCCGCCTTCTTTGAGCCAGTCAGCCAATGAGAGGAGTTCTCTGGTTGTTGCGCCAAACTCACGCACGTCCTGCTTTTTGCCGCATCGGAAGCAGGCAACGATAAGTTTTTTGTGAACATCAATACCACAACAATTGTCGTAAATTCTATCCATACTGGCACCTCCTGGTGGAATTTACGGCACGGTACTCTGTCTCTTATCATTTTACTATACGTCCTTTTGCCGTGAACCGGGGTTCTTAAATGGCTGGACAGGTGGTGGTGCAAATGAGAGTACCTGAAATCAGTTTAGAAAACGGGCTTCCAGCCCAAAATAAACACGATTTTTGCCGTTGCCATAAGTATAAATAACGGCACAAACAAAATCAAGAACCTATCGTCTGCACAGTTTCATTTATGGTGGTGCCAAGTGTGCGGGCATGGAGGTTTAGAAAGGATGTGATATATGATCTAAAATTTACCCCCACAATTACCGCACTTATATGTCTTCCCAGCGTCATCTACAGCACCAACCACACCGAAAACAGCAGTCTTCGCTGCCCTACTTCCCAATGTAATCTTATTTATATTTGTTGAACCACAGATAGGACATTTAGAAATACAGTTTTGTTTGTCTAATATTTTTTGTGCTTCTTTGTTAATTTTAGCCATATATTTCTCTTTTTGTACTTCTTCATATTGAAAATGACGTTCTGCTGATTCTTTAAGTCTGCTTAATTCTTTTTTATATAGTTCCTTGTTAAACTCTGGAAACTGAGAAACATAATCATTAATATATTGTTCTCTTGATTCTATCCAATCTGTTGAAAATATATTTAAGCCATTAAAACAATCATACTTATCAACAATTTCAATTGGTAACTCTGCAATTTTAATATTGCAATTTGGACACATTTCAGGACTGCCTTTTCCAATTAAACGGTTTGATATTTGAGTAAGTCCAGAAATAACACATGAATAACCACATTGCTTACAAAAATACCATTTTTTCATATAATCACCTTTTGCTTTTTATTTTCTAAATTATAGCATATATCTTTCTTTCATGCTACTCCACATAGCAAAAAATTAGTGTTCTCCACAAACACTTAATATGGTGTATCCACAGCACCAAAATTATAGTATGATATTCTCAACAAAAAGCAATCAACTTGCTATATTTGGAAAAACACTTGATGAAGTAAAACAAAAACTAATATCATTTAATGATGTTTGGATGGCAGGTGGAAAACTTGGTTCAAATAAACCACAAATAATCCCAGAGACAAACTTAACCAAGGTATTATCATTTGATGAAGCAAGAAAACAATTGGAAGATTTCAACAGACATGTTGTTCAAGGTGGTATGTCATTAGATACCTATTTCAAGCAATATCAGAATGGCAACACTGTTCTAAAAACCTATGTAACAACAACTGATCAACAGTCTCAATCAATACAAGGATTAGTAAAAGCGTCAGAAAAAGCTCGTGCTGCACAAATAGCTCATAATGAAGTTATTCGGCAGTCTACACTTGCATTTAAGGCTGCTTCAGTCGCTAAGAGAATCTTTGCCACAATTGGTAATATAGCTGCAATGTGGACATTGAGCAACGCAATAAGCGTTGTCACAGATACAATTGGTGAATTAATTCATTCAGAAGAAAATCTTAGACAATCCGCAAGTGAATTAGGTTCCGAATTATCAAATAATTCCTCAGATATAGAAAGTTATAAAAAGAAGATAGACGGACTAAAATCTGTTATAAATGATAGTTCATCTTCTTTTAATGAAGTATCACAGGCTAGAGTTGACTTAATAACCATTCAGGATGAATTGATAAAGAAATTCGGAACTGAAAAAGGTGTTATTGAAAGTATTACAAGTGCAATCAATGACCAGACTAATGCTCTTGATGAATTAAGTAGAAGAAGTTATTATCAGGCAAAAAATAAATTTAATGAAAAAACTGGAGGTGATAAATTCGCTGATTGGTTATCGTTTGGTAATACAAATGATGATCGTATCCAATCCAATATGGATAAGATGGTCAACTCAATGCGATATAGTTTTTATGAGTTGGAAACCACAGGCAATGAAGTATTAGATAATCTGATTGCAAAATCATATGGATTAAACATTGTAGAGGACATGTATGGAGATGGCAAGCATTTTCAAATCTATGGTACTCTTGATGAAATTCAGGATAAATTATATGGAATACAAGAATTATCACAGGATTTTGATTTATCTACTGGGTTTGAAAACAGTTTTACAAAAATATCTAATGATGTAGATGATGCTCTTGCAAAATTCAAGAATTTGTATGACCAGTATGTGTTATATGAAAAAATATTAACTAATAATCCTAATAACCAATATGACGAGCAATTCGACTTAATTAATAAAGCAAAAGAAGCATATAATAAAGCTGTTAAATCAGGAAATGAAGAAGAAATTAAAACATCTGCTGATGAATATGCTAAGACATTACAATCTGCCATTGATTTAGCAATGGGTAATTATGATTATGATGTTGCTGATTATTTTAAATCAATGTATCCAGAGTTACGTAAGCGCAAAATATCCTGACGGAGTGACAAGGGTTTAATTCGGCTTCATAATGGATAGTGGAAATGCAAGCATCTTACCCTATGCATTGTGCCAGAGTTCTGCAAACGCAAGCATTTCACTATACCTATGGAGGTTCAATATATGCCAGCAAAGCCAGTCAAAGCGAAAGAGCAGTACCGTCTAGTCATGGAATGCCGCTCCAGCGGCCTGACGGACCACCAGTGGTGCAGGGAGAATGGCATCTGCCCAGGCACATTCTACGGCTGGGTGCGCAGGCTCCGCCAGAAAGGATATCAGGACATACCGGAGCCAGTTCACAGCCAGCGTGTAAGCACAAAACAGGAAATCGTCAGGATAGAGCCTGACATCCGGCAGGGCCGGGATGTCTCCCCTCCCCTTTTGGAGACTGCGTATCCGGCATTCCCGGTTCCAGCCATGGAACTATCCGTAGCCGGTATGGCACTGCGCATCCCCAACGGGACAGATCCGGCGCTGCTGAGAGAAACCGTCCGCCTGATCGGAGGCGGATCATGTTAGGAGACATTTCAGCTGCGGACGAAATCTATATCGTCTGCGGCTACACGGATATGAGGCGTTCCATCGACGGCCTCTGCGGGATCGTGCAGGAAAAGCTCCACATGGATCCCCGCCGCAGCGCCCTGTACCTTTTCTGCGGGAAACGCTGTGACAGGATCAAGGCCCTTTTATGGGAAGGTGACGGGTTCCTGCTCCTTTATAAGAGGATGGAGGCGCAGGGGCGCTTCCGGTGGCCCAGGGACTCCCAGGAGGCAAGGGGCATTTCCTGGAAGCAGTTCGACTGGCTCATGTCAGGACTGGAGATAGAACAGCCCAAAGCGTTCAGGCCGCCTGAAAATGATCGGGATATCCCTCCGCCCAAAGCCTCCTGACAGCGCCGGCGGGTTTCTCAAAAAAGCTGAATATCCCGAAAAACAAGGCCTGCCAGGCTTCACTCCAGATGCTTTCTATGGTACAATAAAAGCATCAGAAGAGGAGGCAGGGATAGATGGCAAAAGACCCGAAGGACTCCAGAATCATGGAGTATAAGGACACGATCAGCCAACTGAATATGACAATCAGAAGCCAGAATGAGCTTATCGATTCCCTGCGCCAGACCATTGCTTCTAATAATGAAGCAATGGCGGTCCTGAATGAAAAGGTCGATTATCTTACGAAAAAACTCTTCGGCACATCCAGTGAAAAGTCTAAAAATGTGGAAGGACAGCTCAGCCTTTTCAATGAGGCTGAGCAGGAGGCATCCCCCGCAGGGGAACAGGCGGAAGGAGGCATTGTCAGAGAACATGCCCGCAGGGCAAAGAGCACCCATGCGGATATCTTTAAGGGTGTGCCTGCGAGGGATGAGGTCATCCCCCTTTCCGAAGAACAGAGATACTGTGCGGAATGCGGAGCGGAAATGGAAGCCATCGGGAAGGAGTTTGTCCGTCGGGAATTCCGTTTTACCCCTGCCAGGGGCGAAGTAATCAATATCTACCGGGAGACGGCAAAGTGTCCGGTATGTTCCACGGCCCCGGCAATGGCGGAAGCCGTAAGGTTCGCCAAGGCACATGTGCCGGAGGCGCTGATCCCCCACAGCTATGCGTCCGCATCCGCCGTTGCATGGACGATGTACCAGAAATATGCCAATTCCATGCCCCTGTACCGCCAGGAGCAGGACTGGAAACAGATGGGCGTCATCTTGAGCAGGGCGACGCTTGCAAACTGGATCCTGTACTGCGCCGGGAATTATTTTTCTCCGCTGTATGGCTATTTCCGCCGGGAACTTATAAAGAGGCAGTTCCTGATGGCAGATGAGACAAGAGTCCAGGTGCTGAAGGAACCGGAGCGGAATTCGGAGACAGACTCGTTCATGTGGCTGTTCCGGACCGGGGAGGACGGCCTGCCGCCCATCATCCTCTACCGGTATACGCAGACCAGGGCAGGGTTGAATGCGGCAGACTTCTTAAAAGGTTTCAAGGGCTATCTGGAGACGGACTGCTACCAGGGCTACAATGGCCTGCCGGATGTGAAGCGGTGCTGCTGCTGGGCGCACCTGCGCAGGTACTTTGTGGAGGCAGTTCCGAAAGGGAAGGAGCTGGATTACGGCAATCCTGCCGCCCAGGGGGTGCAGTACTGCAACAAGCTGTTCGAGTATGAACGGCAGTCCCATGAGAAAGGACACAGCCACGAGCAGCGGAAAGAATACCGGATCCAGAAAGAGATGCCAGTGCTGGACGCTTTCTGGGAATGGGTCTCACAGCAGTCCCCGAAAAAAGGGACGCGCTTTGAGAAAGCGGTGAACTATGCCCAAAATCACAGAGAGCAGTTCATGACATACCTTGAGGACGGCAGGTGCAGCTTTTCTAACAATCTGAGTGAGAATTCAATCCGTCCGTTCACGGTAGGCCGCCGCAACTGGCTGTTCAGCGATACCCCCAAAGGTGCGGATGCCAGTGCCATGGTTTATACCATGGTTGAGATGGCCAAAGCCCATAACCTGAATATTTATAAATATCTGAAATATCTGCTTGAGCATCTGCCGGAGACCAGGATGGCGGACAGCGAACTATCCAGGCTGGCCCCATGGAATCCGGAGGTTATTGGCAGATGTTCTGGTACAATGTAGAGTAAAATGCTTGCAGTTCCTACAGTCCATTATGTAGGGGCTGTTTTATTTTGTCCATTCGTAGGATTATTGAGCGCTTACAGAGTTACAGCAAATGTTTGGTGAATGGCAATTTAATCTTAATTTTGAGCCAAACACTAATGGGTTACAAGATAAAGTAACTACCGCACTAGATTCTATTGACGGTGTATCTGATGGCACTACTTCTTTCTCCGTGGAGGATATTGAAAACTTTAATCCAAGCGTTGCAACGCAGGAACAGATTGATGCTTATGGAGAATTAAATAATATAGCTGAGTCATATGGTCTCACTATTAAACAGCTAATTATTCTGTTACAAACAATGGAATTAATTCAGTCTGAAAGGTATCAACAGTTAGTAGACACATTTGGTCAAGAGAATGTAGATAAACTCTCGCCAAAAGATTTAGAAGTTGCTTATACTATTGAAAATGTTGGTAATATGACGTTTGCGCAATTACAATCTGAGATTGAGAAAACGAAACAAAAAGCCAATGAGAATTCCAATTTATCGAATCAATTACTTAACTCAAACTTCCCACACCAGTTGGTGTGCTGAACCTTGCTACGAAAATAAAGTTCATAGCCAGGAATTGAACCTTGACAACAAATGTTTTCAACAATCCTGGAAGTATCACAATAAAGCAGTCATAAAACTGGCTGCTGTCAGTGAAATATTGCTAATGCAAAGAATCAGGCTTGTACTTCCACATGATAGCCATGCTTCTCTAATTCCCGTATGTACCGGGAAAGCTGTTTTTGTTCACAGTTTTTACGTCTGGCTTCAAAACAGGATTCATCGAAAAGAGTGCCCTGTTTGAGCATGGTGTAAATGATTACGAGAAGTTTTCTGGCAAGGGCGACAATAGCCTTTTTGGCGCCCTTCTTCTGCTTGATTCTCCAATACCAGGCAGATAGATAGGTATTCCGCTTCCCGGCGATCACCCAGGCAATTTCGCAAAGCATACTTTTTATGTAAGGATTGCCTTTTGTGACAGAAGCGCTTTTTCGCTTCCCGGCACTTTCATTATTTCCAGGACACAGACCTGCCCATGAGCAGATATGTTCCGCAGTTTTGAACGGTTTCATATCAATGCCGATTTCAGCAATGATTGCGCAGGAAGCCGTTGTGCTTATTCCATAAATGCTGCTCAGCTGTTCCACCTGCAAAGCAAATGGGATCATATCCGCCTCAAGGTTCTTTTCGATTTCGGCAAGGTGTTCTTTTAAAGAATCATAATGGCCCATAAGAATTTTAAGAAATGCCTTTTGGTGCTCCGACAGGGTTCCGTTTACAGACATGAGGATTTCATCTATACGGTTTCTTGTCTTTGTTTTTAAGCAGGAGTTCAAAGCAGTCCGGTCAATTTGGCCATGCTCAATCAGGTGCAGGATGATGTTCCTGCCGGAAGCGCCAAAAATATCAGAAATAAAAGAGGATAAGCGGAAACCGGAGCTTTGAAGGAACTTCTCAACCCTGTTTTTCTGAGATGTGATGTCACGGATGACGCTTTTGCGGTAACGGTTTAAGTCACGGAACTCTCGTATTGTTTTTTCAGGAATGAAGCTTCCATTCAAAAGTCCGGCACGTAGTAAGGTGGAGATCCATTCGGAATCCCGCATATCTGTTTTCTTGCCCGGGACATTCTTCATATGGCGTGCATTTACAACAAGCAAAGTAATGTTTCCGGAAAAGGCCTCTTCCAGTATTTCATAAACAGGCATCCAGTAAATGCCCGTGCTTTCCATAGCGACATGATGGCAGTTTTGTGAAATGATCCAGTCCCGTAAGGCAATCATATCCGGGATTAGGGTGGTAAACTCACGGATTTCGGAATGTGTGGGTTTACCCAAAGGACCAGTAAGGATACAGGCAACAATTTTTTCTTTGTGGACATCCAGACCACAGGAAATTTCCAAAAGGTCTTTCATATAGAGCATCTCCTTTGCAATCGAATTGGCAGGAGATTTGCCCGAGGTGATACGGACTTTGCTACTCGTGCTATCCAAAAAGGCGCAACAATATGCTGTACTCAAGGGCAAAACATTTACGTTGAAAAACGGGGTGCAGATCCTCCAAGGTGCAATCAAACTTAATCCTGCCTGAATCTATTATAAGGCAGGACAGGAAGCTGGAACAGTAGTAGAGCCAGTCCCCTATTTTCATTATAAGCTGTGATACGTCTTCATGATTCGTTGAAAAATCAATACTGTAGCCCATAAAAAAGGCACAAACCTGCACTTGATGGTATAATTGAATTGCGAATAACAATCGTACAGCAAGGAGATTTATGCCATGTCAAGTATACCACAAAATGCTGAAAACGGAAATGAGATTTCTAACTCTGTCATAAATTTTATGACCCAATTCCAAATCGGGAAACTTCTTTTCAAATGTAATGCCGGTAAAGCAAAAGGGATTCCGGTAATCGAAGTGTTTCGATATCTGTTCTGTCTCATTTTCTCGGATCGAAGCATGTATATGCAGTGGAAAACAGGCATATTGGATG
>KE159598.1:296610-300142 GCA_000403275.2 Lachnospiraceae bacterium 28-4 | reverse complement strand
AGTATGGTTCAGCGGCTGCTTGATTGCTATTTTATGATCTATAGTATTGATTTTTCAAGGAGCAAATCCCATTTTTAATGTGGGAAGTTTGAGTTACTTAATTCATCCGAATCCCTCGACAAATTCCAGCCAACAGTAAAATCAGCCTATGATGCCTACAGTACCCTATTATCAGGAAATTACTCTTCCGCTGAACTTTTAGACTCCATACACGCAATCAATCAGGCTGCCTCCGATATGGGAAGTAAAATGAATTGGGAGCTTATAGGGGATACTAACACAAACGTACTGGAATTGGGCGATGTTATTGACTCAAACTTCCCACATTAAAAATGGGATTTGCTCCTTGCTACGAAAATAAAGTTCATAGCCAGGAATTGAACCTTGACAACAAATGTTTTCAACAATCCTGGAAGCATCACAATAAAGCAGTCATAAAACTGGCTGCTGTCAGTGAAATATTGCTAATGCAAAGAATCAGGCTTGTACTTCCACATGATAGCCATGCTTCTCTAATTCCCGTATGTACCGGGAAAGCTGTTTTTGTTCACAGTTTTTACGTCTGGCTTCAAAACAGGATTCATCGAAAAGAGTGCCCTGTTTGAGCATGGTGTAAATGATTACGAGAAGTTTTCTGGCAAGGGCGACAATAGCCTTTTTGGCGCCCTTCTTCTGCTTGATTCTCCAATACCAGGCAGATAGATAGGTATTCCGCTTCCCGGCGATCACCCAGGCAATTTCGCAAAGCATACTTTTTATGTAAGGATTGCCTTTTGTGACAGAAGCGCTTTTTCGCTTCCCGGCACTTTCATTATTTCCAGGACACAGACCTGCCCATGAGCAGATATGTTCCGCAGTTTTGAACGGTTTCATATCAATGCCGATTTCAGCAATGATTGCGCAGGAAGCCGTTGTGCTTATTCCATAAATGCTGCTCAGCTGTTCCACCTGCAAAGCAAATGGGATCATATCCGCCTCAAGGTTCTTTTCGATTTCGGCAAGGTGTTCTTTTAAAGAATCATAATGGCCCATAAGAATTTTAAGAAATGCCTTTTGGTGCTCCGACAGGGTTCCGTTTACAGACATGAGGATTTCATCTATACGGTTTCTTGTCTTTGTTTTTAAGCAGGAGTTCAAAGCAGTCCGGTCAATTTGGCCATGCTCAATCAGGTGCAGGATGATGTTCCTGCCGGAAGCGCCAAAAATATCAGAAATAAAAGAGGATAAGCGGAAACCGGAGCTTTGAAGGAACTTCTCAACCCTGTTTTTCTGAGATGTGATGTCACGGATGACGCTTTTGCGGTAACGGTTTAAGTCACGGAACTCTCGTATTGTTTTTTCAGGAATGAAGCTTCCATTCAAAAGTCCGGCACGTAGTAAGGTGGAGATCCATTCGGAATCCCGCATATCTGTTTTCTTGCCCGGGACATTCTTCATATGGCGTGCATTTACAACAAGCAAAGTAATGTTTCCGGAAAAGGCCTCTTCCAGTATTTCATAAACAGGCATCCAGTAAATGCCCGTGCTTTCCATAGCGACATGATGGCAGTTTTGTGAAATGATCCAGTCCCGTAAGGCAATCATATCCGGGATTAGGGTGGTAAACTCACGGATTTCGGAATGTGTGGGTTTACCCAAAGGACCAGTAAGGATACAGGCAACAATTTTTTCTTTGTGGACATCCAGACCACAGGAAATTTCCAAAAGGTCTTTCATATAGAGCATCTCCTTTGCAATCGAATTGGCAGGAGATTTGCCCGAGGTGATACGGACTTTGCTACTCGTGCTATCCAAAAAGGCGCAACAATATGCTGTACTCAAGGGCAAAACATTTACGTTGAAAAACGGGGTGCAGATCCTCCAAGGTGCAATCAAACTTAATCCTGCCTGAATCTATTATAAGGCAGGACAGGAAGCTGGAACAGTAGTAGAGCCAGTCCCCTATTTTCATTATAAGCTGTGATACGTCTTCATGATTCGTTGAAAAATCAATACTGTAGCCCATAAAAAAGGCACAAACCTGCACTTGATGGTATAATTGAATTGCGAATAACAATCGTACAGCAAGGAGATTTATGCCATGTCAAGTATACCACAAAATGCTGAAAACGGAAATGAGATTTCTAACTCTGTCATAAATTTTATGACCCAATTCCAAATCGGGAAACTTCTTTTCAAATGTAATGCCGGTAAAGCAAAAGGGATTCCGGTAATCGAAGTGTTTCGATATCTGTTCTGTCTCATTTTCTCGGATCGAAGCATGTATATGCAGTGGAAAACAGGCATATTGGATGGTTCATTCTGCAAGAACACCGTTTATCGCTTCCTCAATAATGCGAAGATTAACTGGTCTCGGTTCACAACCTTGCTTTCAAGCCGGATCATTAACGATTTCATGAAGCCGCTTACGGATGAGAGCCGCAAAGATGTCTTCATTATTGATGACAGCCTGTTTGACCGTTCCCGTTCAAATAAAACGGAACTTCTGGCGAAAGTCTTCGACCACTGCTCTATGAAGTACAAGAGAGGTTACCGTATGTTGACACTTGGATGGTCCGATGGCAACTCCTTTGTTCCGATCAGCCATCGTCTTCTGTCGGCAGCGGATGATAAAAATCTGCTCTGCAAAGCTGCGAACTTCGATGGACGTTCTCTTGCCGGGAAAAGGCGGAAAGAATCCAGACGAAAAGCAACGGAAGTCTTGATTGACCTGATCAGAGCAGCACAATCATCCGGAGTTTCTGCAAAATATGTGCTGTTCGACAGCTGGTTTTCATCCCCCAAGACCATCACCGCCTTAAAGACAAACTGCGAATTGGACACAATCGCAATGGTTAAGAAAAGCAGTAAAATCAAATATGGCTATCAGGGTGGCAGATACAGCATCAAAGAAATCCATAAACAGTGCAAAAAGCGCAGAGGCCGCTCCAAGTACCTGCTTTCGGTTGATGTAACCGTTGGTGATGAAGCAATTCCGGCAAAAATCGTCTGTGTCCGGAACAAAGGCAAGAGAAAAGACTGGCTTGCCATCATCAGCACGGACACAGCTATCTCAGCGGAAGAAATCATCCGTATTTATGGGAAACGCTGGGATATAGAGGTGTTTTTCAAAACCTGTAAATCCTATCTGCATCTGGTAAAGGAGTGCCGGAGTCTGTCCTATGATGCTTTGACTGCGCATGTATCCATTGTTTTTGCGCGATATATGATGCTTGCAGTTACACAGCGGTGCAATACCGATGACAAAACGATTTGTGAACTATTTTTCCGTCTCATGGATGAACTGGATGACATCACTTTCAGTCAGTCAATGAGGATTATCATAGATGCACTAATGGGTGTCGTTATGGAATATTTCCACATCACAGAACAACAGCTGGAGAAATTGACCGCCAGCTTTGTTCAGAGACTGCCAAAGTACATGCAAAAAGCATTGGAGTATGGTTCAGCGGCTGCTTGATTGCTATTTTATGATCTATAGTATTGATTTTTCAAGGAGCAAATCCCATTTTTAATGTGGGAAGTTTGAGTT
>KE159598.1:75001-294365 GCA_000403275.2 Lachnospiraceae bacterium 28-4 | reverse complement strand
AGGCAGGACAGGAAGCTGGAACAGTAGTAGAGCCAGTCCCCTATTTTCATTATAAGCTGTGATACGTCTTCATGATTCGTTGAAAAATCAATACTATAGATCATAAAATAGCAATCAAGCAGCCGCTGAACCATACTCCAATGCTTTTTGCATGTACTTTGGCAGTCTCTGAACAAAGCTGGCGGTCAATTTCTCCAGCTGTTGTTCTGTGATGTGGAAATATTCCATAACGACACCCATTAGTGCATCTATGATAATCCTCATTGACTGACTCAAAGTGATGTCATCCAGTTCATCCATGAGACGGAAAAATAGTTCACAAATCGTTTTGTCATCATAATATATATCAGGAAATGTTTTTTGCCAAGGAATCAATTCTTCACTAATGTATAATTTCAAAAGTCTTTGAAGTGCATCAGCCTCACGTTCATACTGATAACCTGTTGCTTCGTCAATTAAAGAAATTATACCTACTTTAGCAAAACTGCGCATTAAAATTTCTGCTTGGTCTGCAATGATTTTTTGTCTTGATGATAAAGTTGTATTTTTTCTTGCCTCCAGAAAGCCATCGCATAAATCAGCTAAGTCTGTGGCTTTATATCCATTTATTTGTGTGTTGCCTTTATAGCATATAATAGGACTATATTTATTTTCATCTTCATTTTTATATAAATATGGTTGCAAAGATTTTTGATTCAAATATCTTTGTAAACGAGAGCCTGTATTTTGAGATGATGGCATATCATCTGTTAATTTTAAAGCGGTTTGCATTTGTCTCCCTGATAAAACCCTTGTACCATCTTCTAATACATAACATGGAATTTTGCAATTTGCCAAATCCAAAATTCCTTCATACATTACTTTTAATTTTGACATATGTACTCTCCTTCACTTATATGTGGTCTGGCTTAAACCCTTATAAATCAAGGGTTTTGAACATTTTTTATCATAAAAATGGCCCGGTATAATATCTTCCTAAATATTGGTAAATCTATTGTATCATTAATTGTATATTTTTAATACCCAGAACATATTTTCAACAGTAAATAAGACTGCTGAATAGATATTATAATTTCTATATTGTACTATCTATTGAGTAGTCTTACTCATAAAAATACTTAATGAAAGAATGTGATTAAATTGATTGTATAAAATATTACTACTTTTCTATCCTCTCTTACCAATAACTACTTCATCAATAAGAACTTCAGGAACACTACCAAACTCATAATTAGCTACAAACTCTCGATCCTGTTTCCACTTTTCAACTGCATCAGCATAATTAGGCATATTGATTTTTCTTGCGATATTAGTATCTAGCATTGACAGGATTTCATGTTGAGTAATCCCATAATTTTCAATAATATTGGCTAAGATAATTTTTCTTTGAGTAAATGTATAGTTATATCCTTGTTTAATGACATTATATCCAAGCCTATGTACTTTTGATTCTGTTCCAGAATAAGAAGAATTTTTATGCTTTGCAATATATTCAGGCGTCTCATCTATTACACGACACAATAGAGTTCCTCTTTGTTTAATGGATTTAAAATCACTTTTCAAGATTATATATTGATTACATTCTTTACAATGTACAGCAGGAATTGTAAAGTCTATCACTTTGTTATTTTGTGATAAGATTCTTATTATTGCTTTAACATTAGAAAGTGTATGTTCTTCAAATACACATTTTCTATTGTGTGACAAAACTACAGCTTTTACATATTGTGGCTTCTCAGATAATTGTGTCTCTACTTTACTATTTTTATGTAGTTGTCTATTTGTTTTTGGGATTGTATGTTTATCATTGACTAATAATACATTGGGATTTTTGCATTTAATTGAATAAGGATTACACAAATCATTAAAATATGTGCATATTTTATTTTTGAAATATAAACAGTCTTTTACAACGTTTATATCTATTATGGTCTTAGGTTTTTCTACTTTTTCATATGGAATCTCTTTAATTGTTTGGTTCTGATGTTTTGGTTTTGATTTGCTCTTCATTTTTGCATTATTATTAACTGTGCTTTTAATGATTTTATTCCACTTTTTATCAAATAATATATATGAATTATAAATACCTTTAACAGAACACTCATAAGTTACAAATTCACTATCTTCGGATATGGTTTTATTGATTGTCTGATACCTTATTTCATCCGCTTTAATGGGTTTTGTTCTTATTAAGATTCCAAAGCTGTTATTTCCACCTGTTGCAGAAAAATATTTACATTCTGAACAAAATATATCATAAAAAGTCGAACTGTTTATTGTAAGAAAAAATGAAATGCTACAATTGCCATCTCTATATTTCTCAATATAAGTATATGTACTGTTATATGCACTATAAGTGAACAATTGTTTAGATAAATTATTTCTTCTAAAAACAATTGACCACTGTCCTTTATTAACTTGCTGTAAACAAACAAAATGATCTGGATATTTTGATTCCATATTTACTTACCATATACATTTATAGTTTTATACTAAATTCTTTTAAAGCTTATATTTTTCAGAGTAAGAACCACAGTCAACTCCCATACATGGTGCATGAGCATAGGTACAGAACCCGTCTTTATGATTTTTACATTTCTTTTTACTGCGCCTTGTTTTCTTCTTATTAGGATCAGTTACAGCCTCTGGGTGATTTTCAATAATCCAACCTTGGGAACCCTCTAATAATGAACTTGCTCTGTTTAAATCTCTGTGTCGTGCCATTAATATCACCGCCATACATGTAATATGAATATTTTATCACAATATGATAAATTTTGGTAGGGAGAATGTCAATTTAACAACAAAGAAAGACTACCGTATAAATCATATTAATGGTTAGTATGATTTATAGAGTAGTCTTATGCTCTAATATTATTTGAAAGGATGTGATACATATAACTTAAAGCCTACTCCCACAGTTACTACACTTATACGTCTTCTTCGCATCATCAACTGCACCAACCACACCGAAAACTGCTGTTTTTACTGTCCTACTGCCAACACTTATCTTATTTATGTTGAATCAAATAGGACATTTAATAATAAAATAGTAGAAAACAATTCTTCAATAAGTTATAATAAATAAAAATATCTTGTTGCGAGGAATATGATTATGAAAAATATCAAAAAGAAAATTTATTTAAGTACAATAAATATATTATGTCTGTTTATATTAACTGGATGCACAAGGGAAGTTAATAATAGAAATATGTCTATTATAGTTAATGGAGAAGAAATAAAAGGAAATTTTACAGGTACTCTTGTTGATAAACTAGCAAATGGTGAAGGAAATTTTACAGCATCTATAGATGATGGCGGTTGGATTTATACAGGAAACTTTGAAAATAATGAAATTGTAGGTTCCGGAACATTACAGGAATATACATATAAATTTGCAATTTTAAATAATTCTTTTGATGTCACATATAATGGCGAGTGCTTAAATGGATTGCCTAACGGCAAAGGAATTATTCAAGGTGAAATTGATGGAAAATCTTTTGAATATGATGGAGAATTTTTGCAAGGAGATTTAAGTGGTAATGGTAATGTTGAAAATTATCCATATATTTTATCTTATGAAAACTATGAAATTTCTGGATTATATACAGGAGAAATGTTAAATGGTGAACTTTCTGGGCAGGGAAGTTTTGCAGATATAGATAATGATATCGAATATGATTATAACGGTGGATGGTCAGAAGGAAAAACAAGCGGTTCAGGACACCTAACTTGCAGCAACTATATTGTTCATTTTAATGATGTAGACAGAACTGGCACTTTTGATGGAGAAACAAACAACGGAATGGCTGATGGCGAAGGCACTTTTGAAGCTATAAATGATGATAAACAAAAGTATGTCTATACTGGTGAATGGCGCAATGGACTTTTTAACGGTTATGGAGAGTTAAAATATGTAAATCCTACAGAGGATATTATAGATCAAATAGGCACTTTTACAGATGGCAACTTTACACCATCACCTGCGGAATTTATGATATATTTCTCTGGTAGTAAAAATGCTAATTTCAATGTTTCTAAAGATACAGAATCCTTCATCAAAGATAACGAAATTTATTTTGGAGAAGATGCTATAACAAATTATCCGTCTAATCTTATCCAAAATGTTAGTTATGAAGAATATGCAAAAAAATCATATGCTTATCCACAACTATTTATAGAAATAGATTGTAAAGTTGAGGGAATCTGGGAATATGAAAGACAGACAACTATTTCAAATACAATAACTGAAATCTATGGAAATATTCCTGGTGATTTATTTGCAGATTTTGAGATTATTTATTTTGGTGCATTACCAGAAGTATATTCGGATGCAAAATTAAAGGTAACAGGTATCCCTGTTGCTTATGGTTCTATGACTAATGTACTAGGTGGTCAAAATGCTTGCATGTTTTTATTGGCTACTCAGATTGAAGTATATTAAATTGATAATGTAGATGTAAGTTTTACAGAATATAATAAATAAGATTTTGTATAGACGTAAGGAATTGGATTATATGCAATCCAATTCCTTATTTGTGTATAAAATTGCACAAATAAAATTTGTGAAAGGATGGTGTTTAAATATTATTTTTATTTAAGATATAGTAATACTCTTTTTCGGGTATTAAATGTAAAATACGTTGATAAAACTCATTTCCTTTTATTTCAACTAATTTTATTTCATTATCTTTTTCAAAATAAATATAAGTGTAAATTTCGTCATGTTTTACAGTTACGTTTTCAATTTTGTTCATATCTTTTCTGGAACCTATAATTGCACCAGCTTCACCTGCAATTAGTCCACCAATAACTGCTCCAGAAACAGATATATTTTTACCATTGTCAATTATCTCATTTGTATAGCTTATTGTTCCATCTTTAGTAAAATATTTAATATTATCGTATTTTATAAGAATAATATTGTTTGTTACATCCATTTCAGTACCACAGTTAAGAGCATCTGGGCAAAATACTATGTCTTTGTTACTAAACCATATGTACCCTGGTAGCTTGTTGACCCATATTTCACTTGTTCTTGTGATATTATCTTTAAAAAGAACATTGTTTTCATTACACCATACTTTTATTTTTTCTTCATATTCATTATTCATTTTATTTATTGGTTCCATTCTTTTTTCAATTATGGTTTGATCTATTTGACCCATTTTTTTAGCAAAAAGATATAAGATTATACATATAACACCTAAAACTATAAGAATACTCATAGATAAGCCCTCCTTGTTTTTAATGTGCTTCTCCACAAAGCATAAATTAGTGCATCTCCACAATGCACAATAGCATATCTCCACAATATGCATTATAACATAGTATGATATTCAGAACAATAACAAATGAATCTACAGGAGCAATTAAATCTATTGGATTATTCGGAAAAACTATAGATGAAATTAGAAAATCTTTATCTAGCGTAAAAACAAATGGATTATTTAATTCGCTTTTTAATATTTCAACCATTGATGAAGTTGCTATAGCAAATTATAATAGAGAAATTGAAAAAGCAATTGTTAATGGTGCCACTATGGCAGAAAAACAGCAGATAATGAAAACTGCTATGGAGGGAACCAATAAAGCAACTGCACAATTAATCGGAAGCACAAAGGGTGCTATCATAGAAACGGATGCCTTAACAGCCGCTCAATACTCTTCTACTCTCGCTGCAAGAGCACAAGCTATTGCTCTAAAAGCCCTCTCCATAGCTGGCAATATGATTTTATTTACCATTATTGCAAAGGGTATTCAATTAGCCACCACTGCTATCGACAACTGGATTCACAGAGTAGAAAAAGCCAGAGAGCGTACTGACGAGTTATTCGCAGAGTTTAAGTCTATGAATGATACTCTTGCCGATCATAAAAAGACAGTATCAGAATTAGCAAACAGATATGATGAATTATCAAAAGGTGTAAACCTCTCCACAAACAAAAATGTCTCCTTATCCACAGAGGAATATGAAGAATTTCTGGATATAAACGAACAGATGGCACAATCGTTCCCAGAATTAGCAAAAGGCATTGATGAAAACGGTAATTCGATTCTTACGCTTGGCACAAAAGGTATCACTGCAAAAGAGCAATTAGAGGAACTACTACAGACTGAAGAAGATTTAAATAACTTTAGGATTGCACAGGGACTCGAAGAAGCTTTCAAAGGTGTCTATACTTATGTAGAAGATGCCAATGAAGCAACTGAAAAGCTGAATGGAACGATAAGTGATTCCAACGAAGCTATGAGTAAGTTACAAGACATAGCTGAAAATGGCATCAAACTTTCTGGCGATAATGGGCAGTTGATTTTTGCTGGAAATACAAATAATCAAGTAGAAATTGATTATATGAATTCTCTCACTCAATCCATCAATGAATTTTGGAAGTCGTTAGATGGTTCAAGGCGTGTTGAATTAGGTGTTGACCCTTCATATTTATTCACCCAGCAATTTGATGAATATACTGGTGCATTTGAAATATATGCAAATCTTTATCAACTTACACCAGAAGAAATCACAACATTAGAGAATATTATTCAGGATAATGTTGGCGATGCAAGTGGCGCATTATTGGATTCAATCAGTGACCAGTCACAGGAATTACAGGAACAAATTAACAAAGGTGAAAATGCTTGGAGAGATTTTATACCAAATTTAGTTTCTGGCATGAAGTCAAAACAAACATTTAAGGATTTAGATTCTGATTTACAGGATATTGCTGTACAGATTGTAGAAGGTCTTGACTATAGTTATGCTTTTGCAATGAAAGAATACGATCCAGATCCTTATGCTTATATCAGAGACAAGTTTATCGTCCCTATGAGTAAATTAAGTGATGATGATAAGCAGAAATTGCAATCTAGTTTTGAAGAATTATTAAAATTAGATGCAGATAATTTAGCACAAAGTAATCAAGCAGAAATCGAGAAACTTATTACTACTATTGCTGATTTACTTAATAAAGATCCATTAGAAATTCGTATTGCATTGGGATTTGATACAGAAGATGTTCAAAAAAAATACAACGAAGCATTAAAACAGGCTAAACGACAACTTGGTGGTTACGGTCATGATGATAAAGGCTTTGAAGTAAATAATGCTGTAGGTAATCAGATTGATAGTTTTTGGAGTGAGAATGTTGTAACAGAAGAAGATTGGACTTTATGGCAAAAGGTTACTGCTGGTATTGATAATGCTACAGATGCAATGGAGGCTTATACAGAAGCCAAGAAAAATGCTAATTCTGTGAAGCCCAATGAAACTGGTATTTCACCACTATCTATTTCCCAGACAATAGACCAGCTTAACACACAACTTAAACCTGCATTCGATTCTTTGCAGTCAGCCTACCAGGATATCTTCACGGATGATGGTTTCACGCCTGAAAACGTAGATCTGTCCATGCTAGATTCCATCAAATATATCATAAAGGTTTCCGTATAATTGCGTATTCTTTGCTTCTTCGCTATTTATAAGCAAACTAATATCAGCACGAGACAAATCAGATTTAGTCATTTTACGACTCATTTGTAACCTCTCTTTTCAGAATAAGAACCACAGTCAACTCCCATACATGGTGTATGAGCATAATTACAAAACCCATCTTTATGATTAGTACATTTCTTTTTAGAACGCTGTGTTTTCTTTTTATTTGGATCAGTTGCAGCCTCTGGGTGGTTTTCAATAATCCAACCTTGGGAACCCTCTAATAATGAACTTGCTCTGTTTAAATCTCTATGTCGTGCCATTAATATCACCGCCATACATGTAATATGAATATTTTATCATAATATGGTAAGTTTGGGTAGAGGTTAAAGCGTTTGCTTAACAAATAAAAATAAGACTTCTCTATAAATCATATTAATGGTTAGTATGATTTATAGAGTGGTCTTATGCTCTAAATAACTAAAAGGAAGGACGTGATTTCATTGAACTAATTATTCTTTCACATATTCAATGCAAAATACTTTATCATCTGCATTGATAAAGGTTGTTACTACACCTTCTTCACTTGTGCAAACAACTTCTTTACCATTTATTGTGTATGTTCCATTTTCTGTATGAACTATTTTATTATTGGAGGTTACTGTGTATTCATAGGTTTTGTCTTCTTTGAAATTATATGTGAGAATCAAATCTCCAAGTATATTTGTTATAGTGGTATTTTTATATGTTATTGATAATACACCATTCCAAAAAGCACCTATATAATTTTTATATAAAATTCCTAGTTGATACTCATCAAGCGTATTTTGACCCTCATATTCTGTTGTGTCAATTATGGTAATAAGTCCATTATCGTCAATTTTATAGACATAAAAATCTGAAATGCTTGTATTACCTTTACTAGTTGTAGTTAAAAAATTATCAATAAAAGTTCCGTCTTTGTCAAAGCTTACGTAATGTGTTTCATCATATATATCAATGTACTTACCTGAAAGTTTTTGTTTTTGAGATGAGCAAGCTGATAACCCTAATACAATTAAAAGCAACATAATAAAAGTAAAGGTACGATTCCGTTTCATATGATTTTTAATCTCCTTTGAAATTTCTTTTCTTATTATACTGTAAAACAAAATAAAAATCTATATCTAACTCTCCACAAGTTAGAAAATACTGTCTCCACAACAGTATCGGTGTCTCCACAACACCACTTCTGTAATCCACATACAGATAATTTATAGTATGATATTCAAAACATTAAACGGTGATTTAACAGTATTTAATAAGACACTGATTTCTACAAAGGATCATTTGAAAGCATTACAAACGGTAAATGCTACTATTTATAATAAAAATGGTGCATTTAATCTACGGGGATTATTAGTAAGTTCTTCACAATCGGTAAGCACATTCACAAAATTAAACAATGCATTTAAAGCATACAACGGAAATTTATCAAAATCTACACAATTACAAAATGCGTATGTTCAGGCAGTTGGCAAACAAAATGTTACGTTGGGCAATTATTTAGCAGGACTAAATGGGGCAAAAGCATCACTTGGAGGATATATAAAATTTCTTGTTGCTACAAAAGCTGCCAGTATAGGGTTACAAGTAGCATCTGTTGCTCTAAATACTGCTATATCTATGGGAATCACTCTTGCAATAAGTGCCTTAGTATCTCAAATCTCCAAATGGATTCACGCACAAGAAGAAGCAAGACAAAAGGCAATAGAACTTACAAACTCTTATAAAGAGCAAAAGGATTCTCTTGATTCCCAAATTGAAAAATATAAGGAATTAAAAGAGACTTTAGACAATGGAAATCTTTCTACAGATGAAACACGCTCAATTAAAGAACAATTACTAGAAATTCAAAAATCTTTAATTGAATCCTATGGTGATGAAGCATCAAATATTGACCTTGTAAACGGTAAATACAGAGAACAATTAGGATTATTAAGCGAATTATCAAAAGAGAAAGCTGACGAGTATGTTAAAGAAAATCGTTCTGCATATGAGGATGCTAAAAAGGAACTAGAAAAAGTAAGAACATATAAAATCGGTTCAATCTTCAGCTATAATGGTCGAGATGGAATGTCTGATGCTCAAAAACAATTATATGATTATATTAAATCATATAGCGAGTTATTTGAGATTAGAAGCATGTATGATACATCTACTTTTAATAACTCTGATTATGCCCCAACTCTATTTGTTAATGCTAATGCTGATGAAGCAAAACTTTTAATTGACCAGTTCTATGATGATATCGAAAAATATATTAAAGAGAATAACTTAGAATTAGATTATGATTCTTTGCAAATTGATTTATCAAAAGTTTCTTCTAATATAGAAACAAATGATGCGTTAAAAGAATATAGAGAAATCTATGACGAGTTCATGAAAGCAGAAGTTGTTCGTAACGATGCTCTCCGTCCACTTTATCAGCAATCCATCAAAGCTGTTGAGGATTATAATAATGCTCTTTCATCTGGTGAAGGGATTGACGAAGCAAAAGCAAATTTAGATTCAGTACAACAGTCAGTACAAAATGCAACTAGTGAATTAGAAGGTTCTCAGGAAGTATTTGATGGTATTTATGATGGTGTCAATAAAAATGCCGAAGCTACATATCAGATGAGTCAAGCTTTTGAAAATGATGAGGCTGTAAAGGGATATGCTGAACAACTAAAGGGACTTACTGATATTGATTTAAAAGCAATAAATTTTGAAGATAATGTTCAAAGTCCTGGGGAAGAAGCATTTAAAGCATTAATTGACATTCTTGGATTATCAGAAGATGAGGTACAAAACCTTATAGACAAACTTGTAGAACTCGGATACGTACAAGGTGAAGTTCAAGATTCAACATTGAACTTTGAAAACCCCATTTCATCCATCTCTTCCACCATCGACCAGCTAAACACCCAGCTCAAGCCCACCTTCGATTCCCTGAAATCCGCCTACCAGGATATCTTCACGGATGGCGGGTTCACGCTTGAAAACGTAGATCTGTCCATGCTAGATTCCATCAAATCCAAATTGGACGAACTAAACGAACTGGAAGGCGCGAACATCAGCATAGATTACTCTTCTTTTGATAACCTTGTAAGGGTACTTACTGACTCTTCCTCAAAATCATGGGAAGTTCAAAAGGCATTTGATTCCCTTGCAACATCCGTCCTTAACAGTACGGATGTTATGGATTCCATGGATGAAAGCACCATCCAGCTTGTCGCATCCATGTTAGAGTCCATGGGTGTTGCCAACGCAAATGAGGTGGCATATGAAGCATTCAACGCGAAGATGGAAGGGCTTGCATTGCAGGAACAACTGCTTGCGGAAACAGGCAAAGAACTTGCCAATGTGACGGCGGATGATGCAGATGCATTCCTTAACCAGGCAGGGGCTTCTGAAGTTGCAAAAACTTATCTCTTCCAATTAGTTGCCGCAGAACAGGTGTTCAACGCACAGGGGCTTGACGTAAGCGGGAAGATAGAAAAGCTGAAGGAACTTGCAACAGCGTATGGACAGACTGCAATCGCTGCAAAAATCGCACATATGGAAGACCAGAATGCAAAAGCACATACGTCATTTACGGACAGCGATTACCAGATGCTTGTAGACGAAGTAAACAATGCTATAAATAATGTACAAGTTGATTTCGGAAATATAGGCGGCGGTTCCAAATCCGCAGGGAGCGCGGGCAAGGAAGCAGCAGACGCATATCTCGAAGCATTCGAAAAGGAACTAAAAGACCTTGATGATCTAAAAGACCGTGGGAAAATCACGGAAAAACAATACCTGGATGCACTCCGCAGACTCTACCTAAAATATTTTCGAGATAAAGAGAAATATTTAAAAGAATACGAGAAATACGAGCATCAATACCTGGAAGGCATGAAATCCCTCTACGAATCCGCTTTCAGCTATATTACAAAGCAGATTGACAAGCGCATAGACGCAGTCAACAGCCAAAAGGATGCCGCCGTATCCGCCCTGGAGGCGGAGCGCGATGCACGCCTGGAAGCGATAGAGGCTCAAAAGGAACAGTATGAACACGAGATCGAGGGCATTGAGGCACAGATAGACGCCAGGGAAAAAGAAATCAAGGCCATGCAGGACGCCAACGGGGAACGTAAACGTGCCATCGATTTACAGAAAGCGGAATATGAACTCCAGCGCATGCAGAACCAGAAAACCTCCTTCGTCTATAAAGACGGCCAGATGGTGTACGAAGCCGATACTTCCGGCATCCGCGATGCCAAACAGGAAGTGGAAGACGCAAAGCTGGAAATTAATATCTCCAAAATCGAAAAGGAAATCGATCGGCTGGAAGAAGAAAAGGACATCCTCCAGGAACGAATCGACCTGCTGGACAAAGAGGCGGAACAGGTCAATCAATATTATGACCAGCTGATCGCCCAGACGGAAAAGCATTACGACGCCATGGTAAAAGGCCTGGAGGATTACAAGTCCCAATTCGAGGCATTGACAGACCTCCTTGAAAACGCACAGTTGGAAGCAAGCCTTTCCGAACTCGGCATCAACATGGACGCCCTGTTAAGCGGCTCGCAGGAAGAATTTGAAAAACTAAAGACCGCCTATATCGGCATCCTTGCCGACATGAGCCGTGGAAATGACGGCGTACTCGAGCAGCTCTCCAGACTGTCTGGCATCAGCACGGAATCCATCAGCTACCTTAATGCAACAAAAGGCGCGTTGGAAGAACTTGGGAATGTGACCCTGGAAGGACTGGAAGAAAGCATTGGCGGTATCGGCGAATCCGCAAGCACTCTTTCCACAAGTGCGGGCGAAGCATCTGCCGCCGCAGGAAGCATACAGGAAAGCGTCCGCAATATGTCCCAAAGCATAGCTCCTCTGAATACGGAGCTTGGGAACCTGAAAACCCTGATCGGCGAACTCATTGCATTGTTAAACAGCATAACCTTCCCTGAAATCGGTGAGGAAGGCTATGCACAGAAACTAATGGACATTGCACAGGCATTCGGTGAAATCGCATCGAAATGCGGCGAGTTTAAAAACATCGACTTCTCTTCCATCATCGGCTCTGCATCCGCGCCCAGTACGGACGGTGCCGCAATGCCTGGCGGGGAGGGGATGGAAGGAGCAGCGGGAACCGGCTTTCTGGGGCTTGCATCTGCCATTTCAGAAGCAGTGTCATCCATTGACGAGCAGATGGGCAAGTTAAAGACGGCATTGGATTCAGGAAATAGTTACTTTACGGGGCAGATTGATGTCATCAACGAGAAATATATCCCTGCATGGGAGAACCTGCGGACACGCCTTGCGGAAATCATCGGCGTAGAAGGCGGGGACAGTGAGGATAAGGAAGGCAGGGGAAAACAGGAAGCCGGAAGCACCGACGGCGGTTCCGCATCCGGTGGCAAGCCGGGAAGCATTATAGACATCATGCAGACTGGCGGGGATGCCGTTGACGCAAAACTGGAAGACCCGTGGTTAAAGGCATTCAACGACTTTGCAACGGACGGCGACAACTCCATCCAGACCATATGCGACAAAATCATTGATCTTGTCACAAAAATGGCGGAGATCATACAGAAGAAATGCGAAGCTGCCGCAAGCGCATTGCATTCCCTTGCAAAGACGGCAGAGTCATCCCTTTCCGCGGCAGGAGGCTCCGTATCCGGGAACACAGTATCCAGAAATCCCATTGTTGTTTCCCCACATGCGAAAGGCACCGCCAGCCATGCATTTGCAGAAGGCACGGGAAAATACAAAGGGCTGGCACATGACGAGAAATATGCCTTGCGTTCCGAATACGGCCAGCCGGAGCTTACCGTATATCCTGACGGAACAGCGGAGCTTACCACGGAACCGGTACTTGGCAGCTTGCCCAAAGGCACAGTCATTTTCAATGAAGAGCAGACAAAACACATCATGAACAATAAGGGGGAAGAACTTGGCAATACACATGTGGAAGACACAGTTGTAACCAGGGATGGACGTGTTTTACTTCCAATTACCCCAGATAACGAACTATACCGGATACAGCAGAAATTTGAAGCATATTTCAAAGAAAACAAAGGCGCATTTATTGATCCGGCTGCTGCCATGTTCAAGGCGACTGAGTCCATGGACCGGGTTATAGAAACAATCAGCCACAACAATACCATGCACCAGACTATGGTAACTATAGGCGACATACACCTTCATGAAGTACAGGATGCCCACAGTTTATCCAGGGAACTGCTGTTAAGGTTCCCAAACATGCTTTTACAGGAAGCTAAAAAAGTATAAATACTGATTGATTAAGGAAAAGGATGGCACATTGCTGCTGTCCTTTTTCATGAAGGGAGAACCGATTTTATGAACGAAGTCTTAAATGAAGACATAAAAGCGGCAAGTATGCTGGCAAGGCAAATAGCTGCCGCAATCAAAAATCATAAGCACAAATACGACAGGACTTTTGCATCGGCTGTCAAAAGCATAAACAAAGATTCTACCTATACTGTTATGGATGATGCCGGCGCGGAACGGAAAGTAAAATGTTCCATTCCCAACGCCGCTTTAAAAACCGGGCAATATGTATGGGTAAAGGTTCCTTGCGGCAGACTGGAGGATATGCACATATGCGGATTGAAATAAAATTGAATAATAAACGAACCGAAGGGAGGTGAACGAATATGGCAAAACCGATAGTAAATAAAATCACTCCTTTTGATGCTGAAATGGATAAGGAAATCGGATTTACATGGAATGGAAGCCAGTCATACGCAAACCGGCTGATCATTTATAATGCCGATTCCATGGAAAAGATCTACGATAAAACAATTACTACATTTACCCATTCCCACACAATTCCTGCCGGAACACTGAAAAACGGGAAGCAATGGATCGCACAATCTCAGACGTTCGATGTGGATCATTTGGAGAGCGGCCTGTCTGACAAACGATACTTTCAGACTTTTAAGACCCCCCTCTTCTATTTCTACGGTTTGGAAAACGGACAGACGATCCATACTGCATCTTATAAGGCACAAATATATTATCTGCAGGAAGATTATGAAGATATTCAGTCCTTCCGCTTTTCCCTTTATGACGGAACGAAAACATTGCTCAAAGAAAGCGACACTTTATATAACAGCGACCAGATCAACTATACTTACAAAGGACTGGACAACCATACCGTTTACTACTTCAAATGCCATGGCATTACCGTAAACGGCATGGAAATCGATACCGGCTATATTGAAGTCTATACCGATTATAAAATGCCGTCCACTTACGGCATCATCTATGCCGAAAATGATCCGTTGCACGGATATATCAAATACCATACCAACATAAAAATTATACAATATAACGGCAGCAAAACCTTCCGCTTCGAAAACGGAATGATAGACCTTCGAAATGACGAAGAAGGAATCTATTATGACGAGGGATTTGTCATAGAAGATGATTTCACGCTAAAATTACGGGGCATGTATCTGAACCAGACCGCTACAATCCTGAAACTGCGCAATACGCAATATTCCCTTGTAGTAGAATCCTTTTTGTACGAAGATGGCACAACCCGTTTCAAACTCACCGTTCCCAACCATCTGAATAACTATATCCTCTATTCGGACGCTCTCGCCTTTCAATCTACGGATATGGTCTGTATCTGGATCAGGCGCGTCCATGATATTTACCAGCTGGAGATTTTAGTGGATCCCGATTTCACGGAAGAAAACAACATCTGGTACGGGCAGCAAATGCCTGGCAGCGGACTGGAAGTATATGATTCCTGGATCGATGCGCCCAATTTATTTACCTACTCCGTGAACCGCGAAGGAATGAATATACATGCTTCCGACAGCGAACCCGGCGAAACGGAAACAGATGATCTATGGATTTAAGGAGGTGACAACATGTTTTTTCTCAACAACATCCTTGGAGCAACTAAGGATACGATCCCATTGACTCCGACCCACCTGAACAACCTCACCTATATAAAACTCAGCAATGGCCTTTATGACTGCCTCTACATTACAAAAGAAACAAATTCGGAACCATCCATGGATTGTCCTCGGGAATGGGACTTTGATACCATTTTCCACGCTGATTTTAACAACTCCACCAATGCCGGTAACGTAGACTGGAATTTAGATTCCGTGTCCCATTTGATTGTAAAAAGAAGGGACACATCCAAATTCCAATGGATCACCATCGCCGTAAAAGAAATCCACGCGCTCGAAGATTTTTCAGACGGCATCAAGGGAAACGATTATACCAACGCTTCCCATGTGGAATATGAATATGCCATAGTCCCTGTCTTACATGGCACGGAAGGGCTGTATCACACTGTTTTTGTCGATTCGCAATTTCATGATATTTTCCTCGTGGAAAAAAACTGCATCATTGGTACGCCGTCCTCTGACGGTTTCTGCGATACGACGAGAAGAGTCCCTTCTTCTGTCAATGAAACTATCCATAACAAATACCCTTCCTATATCAGAAATACCCTTGCCAATTACGACAAAGGGAATTGTAAGGGTAAATTCATCGAACTGGACGAGGAGCATTGCGACTTTTCCGTTGCAGACGCTCTCCGCGTTCCCTATCAGCGAAAAATCATGGATTTCCTCGCCGACGGAATGCCGAAATTATTAAAGCATTTTGACGGAAGGATATGGCTGGCCGCTGTAACGGGCGATCCCACGGATACCGCCAACGGCACATACAATAACCGGGATATCTCTTTTGAATGGACCGAAATCGGAAATTATGAATCCGAGCGCGACTTATACAATACAAATCTGTCCGATGTGGAAGAGGAATGGTGGAACGAATGATTACAGCAAAAGATCTTAAACTAATGTTGCAAAAACCATTGCACTTTTTATTAAAAATCGAAGTTTTAAAAGATGATGGAAAAACAATACTCGACACATTGAAAGGCGTTGTCATCGGAGGAACTGCCTCCATCGACAGCGCTTCTTCCATCCGAAGAACCTTTTCTGCCTCTCTGATCCCGACCCTCCATGACAACAACAATACAAGGATTACGGAGGAAGGGCTTGTCTGGTTAAACAAAGAACTTCGCATATATGTGGGCGTCATGGACATAAGAACCGGAACATATACTTATTATCCCCTCGGCCACTATGTATATACCAGTTCTTCCGGCTCCTACGATGCAGCTACAAATCAGCTGACCATTACATGCAGTGACTATATGTCCAAATTGGACGGAACAAAAAACGGACAGATCGGCGCATTCACCACTCGTATTCCCGCATACGAGGAAAATGCGCAAACCGGCGAAATCATCAAACACAATATTATACGCGAGGCGGTGATCTCCGTTCTAAAACAATCAGGAGGAATCGACCGCTATATGGTCGATGATATGGGCG
Organism: Lachnospiraceae bacterium 28-4; assembly: GCA_000403275.2. Lineage (GTDB taxonomy): Bacteria > Bacillota > Clostridia > Lachnospirales > Lachnospiraceae > Kineothrix. The sequence continues at coordinate 277,529 of KE159598.1, read as the reverse complement.
AATATAAGGCGCTGCCCCAAAATAACGAGGACTGGAAAAACTACAGGGTTCAGAACCCCCTATGGAACGCCATCCCCTACGACCTGGAGTTCTCCAGCGGATGCACCGTTTTATCCATACTGGAAACACTCCGCGACCTTTACCCCCATTATGAAATGTTTTTTGATAAATACAATGTATTCACATGCCGTATGATCCCAAGCTGTTACAAAGACGATATTATTTTCAGCAACGAATTCCTTCAAAGGATCTATATCTCTGAAAACACCAGCATAGATATGACGGCCGTCAGAAATATATGCGAGGTATGGGGAAAAGTCATCGAAGCGGATTTCTATACCGAACAATGCAGCTATCAGAGTAATATATACCACTGTTCCATCGACGGATACGACGAGGCCTACTATAACGGCGATACGGTTGCCGTAAAAATACCTTCCGCAAACGCCGCCAATCCCAAACTGGATATCAATCATTTAGGGGCCATTCCTATTCTGGACGAAAATACGGAGTCTCCTGTCGCGCGCCTTGCCCTGGAAAAAGATGCTGTCTTTGTTTTCAAAATAAAAAGCAAACGAACCGAAGGCCAAACCACATACAATGCTTATCTCCTCGGCCATTGGCAGGCGCATGGAATGAACGTTCTCACGGATGGCATTGTCGGCAGCGATTACACGTTCCAAGATGGAACCATATGCCCCCGTTACTCCAAAAAATATTTCCAGAAAAAATACAACTGTGAATCCGTGGAACTGGAAATCATCCCCAATTCCCCATTTACCGTGCAAAAACTCGGAGAAATACCTGATATAAAAACAGGCGGCGATTACGACCATATTACTTCCGATTCCCTGGCTCTCTCCCGCGCCAAATGGGAAAACTGGAAAAATTCCAGGCTCACGGACAGCATTACTTTAACTACAAATCTTGTTCCTTTTTATGATGTGAACATGAAAGTATTGTACCAAACTTCCTGTTCCAGCGCGCCGAAACAATATATTATCCAGTCAGTATCCCACGATTTCAGCACATGGACCTCCACACTGTCTTTAATGAAATTTTATCCCTTATACGATGACATCATCAGGGAAATGGGAACCCACCGCGCTCTCTCCAACTATAAACATGGTACCTTAAGCCAATATACCCATCATAAACTGACCGAACTCATAGGAGGTGATCCTTATTAACGTAACGACAAATCTAAAATTGGGGAAACCCACAAGCGAGGAAAAGTATGATATCAAAGTGCCGAACGCCAATATGGACATCATCGACAGCAATATCAAAAAATTGCAGGATGCCGACCGTAACTTTGCCACCAATGAAAATTTACAGGAGCATACGGAACGCAGGAACAATCCCCATGAAGTCACCAAACAGCAGATAGGACTGGATAAAGTCGTAAACCGGCAGCAAATCTACGGCATCCCCGGCGCCGTTACCACAGGCGGAATACCCGTCTTTGACGGCAACGGATATACCGTCAGGGACAGCGGGTTTACCATTGGGAAATCCGTCCCATCCCATGCCGTCTTTACCGACACGACTTATGGAATCGCTGACGACAATGCCCCCGGGATCATCAAACCAAGCGATTCCATCCGGGTTTCTTCCGACGGAACCGCTTCCGTCGCCGATGACTCCCATTCCCACGATACGCAGTATTACGGAAAAGCGGAGGCAGCCCTGCTCCATGAAAAAAATTTGCAGGATTCCAAAAAATATACTGATTTGAAACTCTCGGAGCATAAGGCTGAGAATACCATCCAAAAACAAATCGTTGCTTCTTTGCCCACATCCGGCATAAACACTAACACGATATACCTGGTGCCAAAGACGGATGCTTCCACTCACGACCATTATAATGAGTACATCAATTTAACAGGCGATACAAACGGATGGGAATTTTTAGGAAATACATACATTGATTTGACTGATTATTATAACAAGTCGGAAGCCAACCGTATCTTCTTCCTTAATTCCAATATATCGCAAAGCAACGAAAACAGCACAAATAAAGTTCCAAGTAGTGCATTTTTATATAGCATAATACAGCAAAAAAATTCTCAAATACAGAATTTGCAAAACGAAATTAGTGAGATAAACAGCAATTTACCTATATTTGCAGTATTAACAGGCAAAACCCCGTCTGGGGTAAACAATGAATCAGCAGTACATCTGCCTGATGGAACATGGAATGTAACAAATACATGTTTTATAAAATCACTAATTCTAAATGATAATGGCAGTTGGTATGAAGAAGTCTTAACTGTTGTGCAATACAGAGCAGATGTAGTACGAGTAAAATTCAGATATCCAGAAAACGCAGCAAACTATGTAAACCACGACATGAAGATATACGTTATGAAGATACCTTCCTGAAGTCATGAAATAAACTATTTCAGTGAAAATCGTTAAATCCAATTACTCCATTTGGCAACAGGATTATAAAAATGCCCAGTATACATGCCTTTCATATTGTAAACACCTGTCAGACGCTGTACGTATCCTATGGATGTATTATCATATAATATTTTCCTTACTTCAAGCAGTACGACACTATCATTTTTTAAATTAGATGATTCTACAGAAATAAGATATATTGCATAATCTCCTGGCATTTTGACATTATCCAGTTCTGATTCAGTAATACTTAAATAAGTGCAATAAGCATCATACTTCTTTAAATTGCTGTTTAGCTAATATATTTATGTTTAGTTGTTATAAGCTAAACAGCAATTTATCTTTTACTACCGCTGCTATATCAACTGATTATTTTGATTTTACCTTTAAGCGATACGGGAACATTGCAAGTATATTTTTCAACAAATGCAAAAAAGATTTACCTGTTAATACTCCAATCGTATTCGATATCCCTGTAGGATACCGTCCTTGTTGGATGGTAACGCAAATGCAATCCTGTGGACGCCAAAAACTAACCACTTACTACTGCAGCTCATCTGACGGTAACGCTGGTATTATCATTTATGACGGATTGGCTAAAGATATTGGCATTTATGCAGAGTTTTTTTATTTTTGCGCCACATAATCAACTACTGTAAATATATTTAAAGAAAGGATGTGTTTTTCCTGAATACTTCAAAAACATATGAACCAGAAATTATCATCAATCCCAACACCCGCAAAATAGACATACCGGAAGAATTATACAATATTGGCGTTGTTGCTGATGATAATGCAGAAATGGTAAACATTCGGATCCCCCGTTATTTTGACGGATGCGACCTGTCAACCAGAAGATGCACCATATCTTATAACAATGCATTAAAAGAACGCGGCGTATACACGGTAAATGAAATCAAAATCGAAAATGATTCTCTGTTATTAAGCTGGTATATCTCCAAGTTTGTCACAAAAAAATCCGGGAAAATATACTTTGTGGTTGAATTTAAGAAAGATATGGACGAAAGAGGCAGATCTTACTCCTGGTCAACTCTCCCGGCTGAGCTGAACGTCATGGCAGGTCTTGATGACAACATTGTAATAGATGAAAGCGATCTTTCCTTATACCGTTCTCTTTTATCCCATATTCAAGCGACAGACCGGAGAGTAACCGGTTTGATAGAGCAAATCGGGAATATCACCCAGCCCTCCGTCAACTTAGATTTATTAAATTCCCAGATCGCCGATTTGCAGTCAAACGTCGATTTTATCAAAGAATCGGCAGCATATATAGATGGACGCCAAACCGTAAACGAGGAGGTGATATAAAATGAATACTTTGAAATGGATGAAAGACTATCCCGGGAATAAATTCTACCCGTACACACATACCGATGCTGTATTGGTTGGAAATGATGAAGAAAACTTGCGGAATTTAACGGATGAGTTAAATCAGATAAATAATAAAATCAATGAGTCTGTAAGTGATACTCAATCGGATTGGAATGAAACTGATGAGACAAGTCCGTCTTACATAAAAAATAAGCCAACAGCATTATTAAGTGAAGGAAGCATTGATCAATCCCTGTTATCTTCTGATCTTCAAGCAAATATCCAATCTTCAGCTGAACACCTTTCCAACACTCAAATCCACATACCCAATGGTGGAGATGTCGGGCAGGTCATCGGCATGACAGCTAACGGCGTTGAATGGATGGATTCTGACAGAAGCAATCCAAATGATAATTATGCGACAAAAGCAGAAATGAATATCGCCTTATCTACAAAGGTAGATAAGGAAGAAGGAAAAGAACTAATTTCTAATGACGAAAAAACAAAATTATCAAGCCTTCCTAATATTATCTTTTCTAATACCATACCTACGTCGCTTAGTGAAAATACCATATGTTTCGTATATGAAACGGAGGAGGGAACTTCTTGAGTGTATATTTTAATTCAGCAAATAATTTATCTGGCGACATAACTGACTGCCTATATTCAGACAACACAGGAATCAAACATTCTATATCGTCCATTTGGGGAAACAAAGATAATAGTGTTGTGAAGTTGTGGGGGAAAGATGGGGAGAAAATAGATGATCCGTATGCTGTTGCTCCAGTTGATGCGTATACTGAATGGCGATATACATTAGATGATATAAATAACACAATTACGCTAGTTCAGTATGTAAATTACAACAATACTGATGTAATTGTTTATGATTATTATCGGATTAATGAAAAGGTATATAAAACTAAAATTGCAAGCAGCGAAGCCAAGACAATGTATGAAAACTACATGTTTGCCAATAAAGCCAATCTGGAAACTGTCCTATTTGGCAACCATGTCAATGTATCAGAAACAAAAAGTATGGCATACATGTTTGGAAACTGTGGAAAATTAACAACTATTAATTTGGGGAATAATTTTGACACAAATAATGTAACAAATATGGAAGGAATGTTTTGTTTTTGCCAGGCTTTAGAGTCCTTGGATGTCAGCGGTTTTGACACTGGGAAAGTAGTAAATATGAACAAAATGTTCTTCAACTGCCACATGTTAAAGAACTTGGATGTAAGCTATTTTAACACTAGCAATGTGATAACTATGGTAGAGATGTTCTGTAATTGTACGTCTTTAAAAACTATAAATATGAGCGGTTTTGATACTAGCAACGTGGAAAGTATGAAACATATGTTTTCAGGATGCACAGAACTGACAACTCTAAATATCGCAAACTTTGATACTCGCAATGTGACCTCGATGCACTCCATGTTCTATTTATGCAAATCACTGTCGGAAATTGATGTAAGAAATTTTAATACTGAAAAAGTAACAGATATGACTCAGATGTTTTCTTACTGTACGTTTGAAACGATAGATATAAGCAGCTTTGATACATCGAACGTAACAAAAATGTTTTCTATGTTCAACGGATGTACGTCCTTAAAAAATTTAGATTTAAGTAGATTTAATACCAGCAATGTAACGGATATGCATTCCATGTTTAATCAATGTACATCTTTAACATCATTGGATTTAAGAAATTTCGACACAAGAAATGTAACAGTTATGACTTGCATGTTCCAGGATTCTAAAAATCTGAAAACAATATACGCAAAGAGAAACCTCTGGTCAACAGCAAAAGCAACAACAACATATATGTTTAGAAACTGCGGTACATCATCCGTAACATACATATAAAAGAAAGGGAAATAAAAAATGACACAAACAGATTTTATCATCCAAAACGCCTCGTCATATACCCACGAATACAGCAATTTCCCCAACAGCTTAATCCAGCAACACCACTTTAAGGATGCCGACGATTCCGTCGCATCCTTAATTAATGAGATCACCGATTTAAAAGCACGTGGCTTATATGATCTGGCAGCTAAAAAAATAACCGAAAATGCAAACATACTCTCCCATTACAACATCGACGCGGAAACCATCAACGCCATCGAAGAAGAGATACGCAACGTGCAGATCATGGGCATCCAGAAGCATCAATGTATCTATTTCGACAATGAGCCGGAAATCTGCTGCCGCAACGACGTATGGCTGGGGGAATAAGGAGGGATCCATGCAATACCCATATGTTTCTATTTACCCGGAAGGGATTGACGACAGAACATACTTCTGCGATATAGACTTGAAAGGCCAGCCCTTGATGGATGCCTACCACAGTCTGATAGACGAACGCCGGTACACAGACGCAAATATTCTTTTAAGCCAGCAGAATGAAGTACACCACTATTCTGCCGACTTAATAAATTATCTGGAGGCAAAAGTCAAAAATACGCAGGAATACATATCAAACTGGGAAAAATACAGCCCGCATCATTTATCTAATGCGGAACCCAATATTAATATCAATGAATTTTGGATATAGGAGGAAGAAAAATGCCAATCAATGAAACTATTTTAAAAAATCGAAAATACAGGCACTGCATAGACAGCACGCCCGGGAACAAACGATGGAACAGATATTCTTTCTGGACACACGCCTCTGACGTGGAATTTAACGACGGCAGAAACTTGCAGGACAAACTGGGAAGCTTCAAAGGCGTAACTACCAATGAAAACCAGACAGCCGGGTACGCCGCTGACGTAACCCTTGTCAAATCGGTGAAAAACAGCCTGTCGCAGTTAATTACATCCCTTACCAATCTGGTAAACAGTATCAATACCAGATTGGGCGGATTAAGATTTTATGAGGACTCTAATGGAAAATGGGTGGTAGGTGCTGATTCAGTACCAAAAAAATTGGGTAGCGGGGGGCTAGGAAGTGAAGAACTGATTGTCTCTGACTTACTATATCAGACAGAAAAGGAAATCACAATCCCTGGGCAATTAGTTCAGGATCCATCAACTGGAAATTGGCATGAAGAAGGGGCAATCTATGGCAATATGGCAATCTATGATCTGAGTTTTCTTCCCGATTATAGGAATTTTGTCTTTGGTGAAAATATCATCTGCACAATTGGCACGTATAGAGCTGGACAAGTCTATAATGGATATCGGGTAGGCCTACTATTCAACAAGAAAATACAGCGGAATATTGATTCCATGGACAATAATGTGAATATAAATTCTTTTAATGGCAGCGGTAAATATGCCCCCTCTTTTGATGCTGATGACTATATTTATGTTAATAATAATAATACTCTTGAGAAGGTTAGTTTAGACGCATCAAACTATATACGGTACTCGAATTGTGCATTATATGTTCCAAGCACTGGCAAGCTGCATGTCGTAACAAACGGCACCGGTCAATCAATTTTAATATCACTATATAAAATATAACATTTATAGGGATAGCTGAGGCAATGAACCTCTTCTATCCCTATTTTTTACGCTGTAGCTTTATATTTGTCTGTTAAATATTGCTGTAATACCTTTGTAGCTTCGTTTAAGCCTAACTAGTCTGAATACCCAATGCCCGCCACTTTATCGGAATATTCCAATCATCCAACCATATTTCCAATAGCTTCCTCAACAGCAGCATTCAGACTCTTTCCATGTTCAATAGCATATACGGCAATATTCCGATGAAGCTCCGGGCTGATCCTGACATTAAATGTCCCTTTGTAGGGCTGCTCGGGTTCCACATTCCGCTCCTTACAATCTGCTAAGTATTCATCAATTACATTCTGGAAATCCTGCTCCAACTCTTGTACAGAATCCCCCTCATAAGACAGCAAAGACTTTATTCCAACTACCTTTCCAAAAAAGCATTTATCTTCTTTGGAGTATTCCACTGTACCATTGTAATTCTTATATGATAACAAATTACCCATAACAAACCATCCTTCCTTAATTTTTCTATTGCCTGATCCAACACATATCTCTTTAATATTCCACTTGGATGCGGTTTATGGAAATTTATCATGGATCTATACTAAATAAGCGAATCCAAAAAAAGATACCGCAAAGCCTTCAAAAATCAAGCTTTCCAGTATCTTTTCTTTTATCGGAGTGACAAGACTTGAACTTGCGGCCTCTACTTCCCTAAAGTAGCGCTCTACCACCTGAGCCACACCCCGAAACGCAATAACTATTATATACGTTCTCGGGCATAAAATCAACTACTTTTTTAAATATTTTTCATCAAATTTTATCATTCCACACTTTTCGACAGCCCTGCCGCACTTTTTCCACCCTTCCTCTTCCTGCCGTTCTTCTGATTCACGTCATCGCGCAGCAAAGCGTAAATAGTAGATACGATAGGGATAAAAATAAGCATGCCGGCAACTCCCATCAGACTGCCGCCGATCGTGACTGCCGCCAATACCCATATGGAAGGAAGCCCGACCGAATTCCCCACCACATGAGGGTAGATCAGATTTCCCTCCACTTGCTGCAGGATAATAAAAAGAACTAAAAACCAGGCCGCCTTTATCGGATCGTCCACCATAATAAGGAAAGTCCCCACAAAGCAGCCGATAAAGGCCCCCACAATCGGTATCAGCGCGGTAAAAGCGATCAATACACCAACCAACAGAGCGTAAGGAAAACGGAATACTGACATGGATACTACGAACATACTGCCGAGGATCACCGCCTCCATGCACTGCCCCGTTATAAAATTCGAAAAATTCCGGTTCGCCAGGGAGGCCACTTCCAACACCCTTTCATATAACCCTTGGGAAAAATATGCGTGCATCACCCTTTTCAACTGATCACCCAGCTTTTCCTTCTGCGCCAATATATAGAAAGAAAATACGAGAGCTACAAACAGATTCACTACGCCGCCTATAATCGTGGATGCCACCATTACCGTAGAAGTTACCACATTGCCCAAACCGTTTTTCATAAAATCCACGATCCCGTTTAATACGGAATTCCAGTTTATACTGTCAAAGTCAAGTTCTTCCAGCATAACCACCAATTCGGGACGCTCTTCCAAAAGCTGTTCCAGAGTTACTTCCAGGCTGCTAAGGAACAAAGGAATCTTATTCCCCAACTCCATCATCGTCTTTGTCAGCTGGGGCACTACCGTTACGGTGACTACCACCATGATCAGTATCACCGATATGAAAGCAAGGAATATGCTCGCCGGCCTTTTTGCCTTCTGTATTTTCGAATTTCTTCCATTCCCGAACAGCCTCTTCTCTATCGCGCTCATGGGAATATTAAGTACAAATGCCGCCACCGCGCCATAGATAAAGGGTTTTAATATCCCTATGACAAAAAAGAACCCGTTCAGCACACGGTCAATTTTAATAACTGCCAGACACACCACCGCCGTAAAAAGAATCAGCCCTCTAATCCTCTTTAAATTATTTCTATTCAAATCCATATCTTTCCTCATTTCTTTGGTAAAAGATTTAAAAACGCTTTCGCACTACTCTTTCCGCTTCAATATTTCCAACACATAATTCCATACACGCTCCGTAGAAGAAATACTCAGCTTTTCTTCCGTCGTATGAATATTTTTCATATCCGGCCCGATAGAAATGCACTCCAGATCCGGTATTTTCGAAGACAGTATCCCGCATTCCAGCCCCGCATGTATCGCCTGTATTTCTGGCTCTTTTCCATACAAATCGCAAAATGCCTTGACCGCCATATCGCGGAACGGGGATTCCTTCCGATAGGCCCAGCCCGGGTAATCCCCCCTGACTTCCTGCGCAGCCCCTGCCATAGCCGCTATATTTTCCAGCTTTTCGATCAATACACGTTTTGCCCCTTCCAGCGAACTTCTCACGGAAAACTGCACAGCCGCTTGATCCTCCCTCAAATCTACAATCCCCATATTTAAAGAGGTCTCCACCAGCCCTTTGACGTCGGCGCTCATCGCCTGTACGCCGTTTGGAGCGGCAAACAGAAGAGAGATCAGACCGTCCGTCTCTTCACGCCCCAGGCAATTACTCCTTCCATCCCCTAGCTCTTCTATTTCAATGCAAACGCCGGGATCCTTTGTCTGCAATTCCTGCCGGAATTCTTTTTCCACTGCCAGCACCGTATCCCTTATAACATCTCCACACTCTGCCTCCGCCAGAAGAACAACCGTCGCTTCCCTTGGAATCGCATTGTCTGCCAGTCCTCCCTCCAACGCTTCCACATAGATCGCCATGGACTTATGCAGCCTGTACAGCAGCCTTCCCATAAGGACATTAGCATTCCCTCTTTCCTTATCGATCTCCGCACCGGAATGTCCGCCCATGAGTCCTTTTACACTGATCCGGCAACGCTTTCCCGACTTCTCTTCCCTGCCCACAGGCAATGTCCAATCCACCCTTGCGCCTCCCGCACATCCTGCCAGGAGGATCCCCTCCTCTTCGGAGTCCAGGTTCAGCATTCGTTTTCCTTTCAACATGGAAACATCCAGCTCCCTTGCGCCGTCCATTCCCACTTCCTCATCCACCGTCAGGATCACTTCCAGCCGCGGATGGGGTATATCGCCCGAATCCAGCAGAGCCATAGCATAAGCCACCGCAATTCCATCGTCCCCGCCCAGGCTCGTGTCCTCCGCATACAAATCATCCCCGTCCACGGCAAGGCGCAGCCCATCCTTCGCCATATCGATAGAAGCGCCCGGCTTTTTTACCGCCACCATATCCATATGCCCCTGCAGGATCACCGGTTCCGCTTCCTCGTATCCCGGCGAAGAGTCCTTTATCATAATCACATTCTTCCATTCATCCTGGAAATAATCCAATCCCCGCTCTTTCGCAAAATCGACTAGGTAATCGCTCAATCCGTCCACATTTCCCGATCCATGGGGAATCGCACATATCTCCTCAAAATACCGAAACACCTTTTCCGGCTTTAATCCATCCAATACCGCCATTTTCCTGCTCCCTCTTTCTTTTTATCATCTATTAACCTGCTCCGGCTTTTCTTTCTCGTATTAGTATACACCCAATCCCTCATAAAAAGTAATAAAAAAAATGTAAAAACTCCACAAGTTCTATTCTTGCGGAGTTTCTATTTTGATCTCTTATTATGCAATTTTACTTTTTGCCAGTTCTGCCAATGCCTTAAAGCCTTCCGCATCATTTACTGCCATCTCAGAGAGCATCTTACGGTTGATATCCACTTCCGCAAGCTTCAAACCATGCATAAACTTGCTGTAAGAAAGGCCGTTCATTCTTGCTGCCGCATTGATACGCGTAATCCACAATTTTCTGAACTCGCGCTTTCTCTGCTTTCTTCCCGCATAGGAAGAATTCAAAGCCCTCATTACTGACTGTTTTGCAATTCTATACTGTTTTGACCTCGCGCCCCTGTATCCCTTTGCAAGTTTTAATACTCTGTTATGTCTTCTTCTGGCTTTCATTCCGCCTTTAATTCTTGCCATGTCCTGTTTCCTCCTTACGACTTATCAAATATTACTTTTTACAGATACGGTAAAATCTTCTTCATATTCTTAACGTTTGTTTTATCTGTAATTGTCGATTTTCTAAGATTCCTCTTTCTTTTAGGGGATTTCTTTGTTAAGATATGGCTCTTATAAGCTTTGCTTCTTTTCAACTTACCTGTTCCCGTTACTTTAAAACGTTTCGCAGCTGCTCTGCTTGTCTTCATTTTAGGCATATACAATTCCTCCTATACTTCTTCATTTTTATCTATTTTAACTGTACGGACTAACGCTTTTCAGTTAAAAACATGGTCATGCTTCTTCCTTCTACTTTCGGCGCTTTTTCTATCGAAGCAATATCGGAAAGCGCTTCTGCAAAGTCATCCAGAATATGCTTGCTGTTTGCCATATGTGCCATTTCGCGTCCTCGAAAGCGAAGAGTGATCTTCACCTTATCGCCTTTGGTAATGAACTTCCTGGCCGCGCTTATTTTCGTATTCAAATCATTGGTATCGATATTGGGAGACAAACGGATCTCCTTGATTTCAATAATCTTCTGTTTCTTTCTCGCTTCCTTTTCCTTCCTCGCCTGCTCATAACGGAACTTTCCGTAATCCACGATCTTGCAGACAGGCGGCTTTGCAGTAGGGGCAATCTTCACCAGATCCAATCCGGCTTCTTCCGCTAAACGAAGCGCTTCTCTGGAAGGCATGATACCCAACTGTTCCCCATCTTCACCGATCACACGTACTTCCTTGTCTCTAATCTGCTCGTTAATAAATAAATCGCTAATGGCTTTGTCCTCCTCATAATACGCTAAAAAAATGGATAGCACAGCTATCCACTTATCTTCAAAACGCCCGGAACCGTATGCGCAAAATAATACGGAACTTTGACCTATGAACACCTGCCAGCCCGTTTGCCGCAGGGTGAGAGTGGATACTCTGCTTGATAATCATCCGATCCGCGACCATATACTTTTATATACCATCTCCGAATCCTTAAAAATTATAACACCCCTTCCCCCATATGTCAACGCCTTTTTTACTCGCTTTCACAGAACAGTCATTTCACTTATGAAATGGTCAATAAACAGAGCGAAACCGCCAGGATGGCGGTTTCAGGAAGCGCAGGACAGGATGTCCGTTGCTTCCGGCTCGTCCGGTTGAATACCATATATCCATTTCATTAGTGAAATCTGATTGGAAGCTCCAGCAGAAAACCGCCCTTCCCCGCCAGCCCCCGTTCCGGTCGTCCCGGCCCTGTTTTGCTTTGTCCGCCAGGGCGCTTATAAAAATTGATTTCCGTGATCCGCTCCCCAAATTCCGGCTTTCTTGGTCTTGCGGACTTATATCCATTTACCCGCAGCCTTTTCTACTGCTCCGTATAAAAAATTTCATAATTTTCTTTTGTTACGATCGCAGTACCGCTGTCTGCCGTAGCCGGCAGGGAAGGATATCCGTTTTCCTGCCAGTTTTCCGCTGAGGTAATCATCCCCGCACTGATATGATACAAATATACCATACTCCAATACCCCTGCACCCAGGGAGCCTGGCTGATCGTAGCTTCTACCGTTCCGGCTCCGATCGCATCCAATGTCACCGTGTCAATGTCAAATGCAACGATTTTCGTCTTTCCTGACAGCCCTGCTTCCGCAACCGCCTGTTGTCCGCCCGAACTTGCAATTACAGTAGTTGCCAGAATATAATCGATGTCCTTATGGCTGGTCAACAGACTTGCCGCATTGTTTGCCGCTGCCGTTTCGTCGTCGCCGCTGTCCACAATCTGGACAACCTGGATGCCCGGATACTCTTCTGCCAGCGTTTCTTCAAATCCTTTGATGCGTTCTACAATATTAGCCTGTGATTTATTTGTGATAGCTGCTACTTTCCCCGTTCCTCCAAGCTGTTCCCCGATATAGCGGGCCGCATTCGCCCCCGCATCATAGTTCTGCGTGCCGATATAGCTGATACGCTTGCTCTTTGGGCTGTCAATATCAAAAGTAACTACCGGTATCCCGGCTTCTATCGCCTTATTGATAATAGGCGCATAGGCTTCCGCGTCCATCGCCGTTACCGCAATCCCCGCCGGCTTCATGGCAACCACCTGTTCAAATGCTGTCAAAGACTCGTTCAAATCATATTTCGTGCTTCCTCCAAGGATCGTCTTCACGCCATATTGCTTTCCTGCGTCTTCAAATCCCCGAAACACCTGCTTCCAATATGGATACCCTGAGTTAAAAGCGACCATATAGAACTCTTTCTCCTCATTCGCCGTTTCTTCAGCCGCCGTTTCCGCGCCGGCTTTCTCCTCCTGTGTTTCCGTTCCGCCTGTTTTTTGATCCCCGCATCCCCAAAAAGATGCCGTCATAATACCTGCCATCAATAAAGCTGCCATTCTTTTCCATACATTTTTCATACCATGTCCTCCTACCTTCTCTTTGTCTGCTGTCTGTTGCTGATATAATCAATGATAATTGCAATAAGTAAAATCGCCCCTGATACAAAATTTTGCCAGTTGACAGAAATATTAAACAATACCAATGCGTTGTTCATAATGCTGAGCATCACAATACCTAAAGTCGTGCCCAGTATGGTTCCCTTTCCCCCTCCTAAGCTCGTCCCGCCGATTACTGCCGCAGACAGAACCATCATATCCACTCCGTTTCCGTTATTCGCCGTCGCCACCCCGAAGCGGGATACGGACAGAATGCCTGCAATCGCTGACATCGATGCGGTTCCTATATAAAGGAATATCTTGACATTGCCAGAATTAATCCCCGATAAGATGGCCGCCTTCTCGCTGCTTCCCACATAAAATACTTTCCTGATCAAAGCGGTCTTTCTGACACAGAAATCCGCAATGACCGCCATCGCCAAAAAGATTACTATCATAACAGGCAGTATGCCAAACAAATCGCCGGTGCCAAGTACGCGGAAGCTTTCATTCCCCGCCGGAAGCGTGATAGAAAATCCCTCGGTCAGAACAAATACAAGCCCTCTTGCCATTTGGGAGATGGCAAATGTGGTAATGAAGCCGTTTAAATTGAACTTACCAACCAAAACGCCTGACAATGTCCCGATCGCGCCGCAAATAAGAAAGCTTAATAATACGGCAAGCCATATATTCATTCCTTTCTGGGCAAACAGTACGGTCAATACGGAAGCCAGTCCCATGACAGATCCTACCGAAAGGTCAAAACATCCCCCAATCAAGGCAATGGTTACGCCTATTCCCACAATGCTTGTAGTCGATAATCCCATCGCTGTCGTCACGATATTGTCTGCGCTTAAAAAAACGGGGGATTTCACTGAGATTACGATTACAAATACAATAATAATCGATAAAATCGTAAGTTCCTTCATTGATTTTATTTTTGACAGAATTTGGTTAGACTTGCGCATATTCCCTCTCCTTTGCTTCTTTTGTTTCCTTCGAAATAGCTGCAATGATATTTTTCTGAGTCACCTCATGACCGCTGATATCATGAACCAGCCTTCCTTCCCTGATGATGATTACCCTGTCGCAAACCCCTACGATTTCCGGCATTTCCGAGGATATCATAATAATGCCTATCCCATGGCCGGACAATTCCCGTAAAACATTGTGTATTTCTGACTTGGATCCCACGTCAATCCCTCTTGTGGGCTCATCCAGAATAATAATCCTGGGATTCAAAGCCAATAATTTTGCAATCATAATCTTCTGCTGGTTGCCGCCGGACAGGCTGTTGACCAACTGCTTTTTGTCATTGTATTTGATGTTCAGACTTTTTTTGAATTCATCCGTTACGCGGTTCATTTCCTTTGCCTGCATAATCCCTTTTTGTGAAAAATGATCCAACTGCAACGCGCAAATATTGTCCACAATATTCATTTCCAGAAAAAGCCCGTCCAGTTTCCTATTTTCAGTAAGATAGCACAAACCATTCCGAATGGCCGAAGCATAATTTTTAATATTGATTTTTTCCCCGTCCAGCCAGACCGTGCCGCCGTCCGTCTTGTCAATTCCGCACAGCCCTCTTGCGATTTCCGTCCTTCCCGAACCGACCAGCCCGCACAATCCCAGTATTTCTCCTTTTTTCAGGGAAAAGCTGATATCTTCAAAAACAAATTTCCTCGTCAGTCCTTCGACCCTTAACAATTCCGTTTTTTCCGTTTTTGAATTTTTTTCAGGATAAAAACTGCTCAGTTCCCGTCCGACCATTTCCTGCACTACTATTTCCTGCGTAGTTTCTCCTATCCGGTGCGTCGCGATATACTCGCCGTCCCTCAGGATCGTAATCCGGTCGCAGATCTCAAAAATTTCAGACAGCTTATGGCTGATATAGTAAATGCCCACTCCCTTTTTTTCAATTCCCCTATGATCTTAAATAACTGGCACGCCTCTTCTTCATTCAGGCTGGAAGTAGGTTCATCAAAAATAATGATCCTGCATTCCTCCGAAACTACTTTTGCAATCTCTACGATCTGCTGTTCCGAAACGCTCAGTTCTTCCACCAGCTGCGTCGGTTTTATTCCTGAATGAAACTGCTCCAGCACTTCGGACGCCTGCCGGTTCAATTCCTCTTTGTGAACAAAGCCTTTCCTTTGCGGCAGACGCTCTACAAAAATATTTTCCGCCACCGTCAGTTCCGGAAACAGGGCCAATTCCTGATGCACCAAACCGATCCCCGCCTTTTGGGCTTCTTTCGTATTTGAAAAGGATACCTGTTTTCCCTCTATATAAATATTTCCGCTCGTCTGCCTCATTCCGCCCGACAGGATGTTCATCAATGTGGATTTCCCCGCCCCGTTTTCTCCGGCGACCGCATGAACCTCACCTTTCCGCAAATCTACCGAAACTCCCTTCAGCGCCTTTGTACCGGGAAATTCTTTTTCAATTTTTTCTGCAGCCAACAATTTTTCTTCATTCATCCCTATGCTCCTTATGCCGATGCTTCATATAAATATGATATTTTTCATCCACGATCTGATAAAGCGACTTCCATTCATATTTTCCAAGCCGGAAATCCAAAGCGCCCCTCTGTTGGATCTTTTGTATCATCTGTTCAGGTTCCTCATCAAAATGAATAAATTCTTCGCTGTCATCCAGCAGTGCCAGAACGAACGGCCCATAAAAAATGGAAAACAGTTCCGGCCTGTCCTTGGAGCGGACCACCCGCAGGAAACAGGAAAACCGAATATGAATCCGATCATCTTTTTCCCATCTATCATTGATCTCGATATAACTGTTTCTCACTTGTACTTTTTCCGGATGTTTTACATACAAAATATCGAAATTACCGTCACACCATCCGGGAATCCTGATTTTAAGCGTTCTGGCTTCTTTTCCGCCCTCTCTGACCACAATGTGGATCCGGCTTCTTTCCTCGTTCATTATTTCCTGTTCCAAAATAAAGTCTTTCCCCAATGCGAGCGTGGAATTCAAAAACAAATTAATATAAACGTCCCCTGAAGTCGTATAATAAATACCTTCCCCATATCTGAATTTTGATTCCAGGCCGGTGCCATGACAGCAGGTATTCTCCATTGCCCGGTAATTTTTCTGCGCCCCTGGCTGCATTCCCATAAAATAAGTGGTAGCGCCCCCATATTGTTTATTGCTGTTTGCCAAAATATGATTCAGCAGAACCCGTTCATAATAATCCGCATATACGGGCGAGGGATCATACTCAAATATTTTTTTCGTCAGCTTCAGCATGTTATAGCTGCAACAGGATTCCGCATTTTTTTCAGACAACTCGCTTCCTATACGGTCCGCATTGCGGAACATCTCCGCATTCCCCACTCCGCCAATCGCATAACTGTGGTGTTCCCTGACCATCGCCTCAAAATAATACGCCGCATGAAATAATTCTATCTGTCCGGTTGCCTCAAACAACCTGAGCGCGCCGATCATCTGCGGAATATGCTGATTCGCATGAATTCCCCCCAGCACATCGATGTTTCGTGACATAGGATAAAACAATGCGTCGTTGTCGAACCATCGCGCCGCTTCCAGGAATCTGTCATCCCTCGTCATCTGATATAACTCCGCCAGCGTTTCGTTTATCCCGCCGAACTCTCCCGCGATATAAGTGAACCACATCCTGTTCAACGTCTCCTTCGGAAGTTTCCCCAGACGGTTGTATACCCATATGCCGATCCGGCAAACCATTTCCAACGCTGTTTTTTCCTGAAATGCTTTATAGCAATCCAGCAATCCGGCCATAATCTTATGCAACGTATAATACGGTGCCCAAACGGCCGGATAAACGGCTCCTTTCTCCAAATCGGAAAATTGGCTGACCGGATAAGCGCTGAGATATCCCTCATATTCCTCTGACATGGCTGTATACTTCTGCTGTACTTCATACAAACCGTCAATCAATTCTTTCGCCTTTTTCTCCAGCCTTTCATCCTTTGTAACCTCATAGGCTAACGCCACCGCACTTAAGTAATGCCCTGTCGTATGCCCCCGCAAATTGCTTTCCGGCGCTTCCCATCCCAGCATCGGCTTTACGCCGGAAACGGGAATCCCCGCCGCCTGCCGGAAATTATAAAGCAGGGAATCTGCCTTATAAGACAAAATATAATCCAACATTCTGTCCACATCCTCTGTAAACTTGCCATCTTTCTGCAATTTTACCTGGCATCTTTGCGCTTCACAGACTTTCCTGACAGGAACCTCAGGCTCCGTATACGACTCGTCCGGCAGTCCTGTCACATAAGCCGTTACTAACGGCGGGGCATTCCGTATCCGGTATTTCATTTCATATGTATCGCCGCAGCTCAACCGTTTTGTTTCCTGTTCCTCCAGCTTTCCCGTTATCCGATAGGTTCTTTCCTCTTCTACCTGTACGATTCCATCCTGTTCCCATCGAACCGGCAAACTGACAGTCCCGTCCTCCAATTCCAATATCGCGCAGCCCGGCAGCCTGAACTGCGTATTTATTTTACTGCCAAACTCCATCGGAAGCTGTCTGACAAAAAGCCTCTCTACCGGCAAAGCAACTATCGTAACCTGATACTCTTTGGAAATAACTGCGTTTCCTTCTCCTGCCACGGCCTTTAATACCACTGTCTGATTTCCATCCTTGCTTTCCGGCCGGTGTACTTTCCCATTGTGTTCTAAAATGGACGGCCTCGATGATTGCCAGTTAATGGAAATCCCATCCTTTGTTTTAGCCGGGAGAATAAGATCCGTTTCTACCGTTCCGAGATTTCCAAGATAAATCTCTTCCAGGCAGGACTCTAATACAACCTTGTTTTTCACTTTCTTCTCCTTCCCATTTTTTCTTTTCCCTTTCATTTTTTATTACGATTTCTCTGAAATATCCACGTAGGCATAGTTCTCCTGTATACGGTTTTCTCACCTGGCCATTTGATTTTAACGCATACTCTCTATTGACTAACTATATGCTAAATGATACCCTAATCGTATAGTCTCCAAAAGGGGCAGAATAAGAAAAAAGGTGGACATTTCCTATATGTTAATGATTACTTCGGATGCAGAATCCCCAGCCGGATTTATATCCTGCGGAAATTTAGTGAATGAAAACGGATTTACCCATGTTTGCAGGAATTTGGATTGTTATGTACTGATTTTTGTACAGAAAGGATGCCTTTATATCCGGCAGGATGAAAAAAATTATGAAGTGAAAGAAAATGAATTTATTTTACTTTTTCCCAATATGACTCATTATGGATACAAGCCGAGTTCCGGTTATTTATCCTATTATTGGGTGCATTTCAGCTTTCCCCATCCCCGCTTAAGCACGGAACGCTCTTTTTCCATTAACCAGCCCTTTTCCCATTCCCTGAATGCCCCTCTGAGCCCTTATCATGAAATTTCGGCAAAAGACGAACTCTATTTTATCCCAGCATACGGCACCCTTCCCTCCGTATGCCGCTCTTCTCTTCTTTTTGCCCAGCTGCTCGATACTTATAAGCGCGGAAAATATGCTTCTATTGTACATTGCCATTATGCGCTGAACTCTTTTCTTCTGGAATTTTCCGAAGAAATGCTGTCGAAATATGCACCGAAAAGCAATCCTGACGATCCTATCGAAAACATTATCGAATGGATCCGCAGACATTACCGGGAAAATCTGAAAATCTCCCAAATGGCGGAACGGTTCAATTATAACCCCGATTATTTATCGGCGCTCTTCAAAAAGCACACGGGCTATTCCCTCCTTCTCTACATCAATCTGATGCGGCTGAATATTGCAAAGGATATGCTGGTCAATACCGAATTATCCATTAAGAGCATCAGCGAAGACTGCGGTTTCCGGGATGAAAAATATTTCTTCCGCATTTTTAAAAAATATATCGGGACAACGCCCAACAAGTATAGGCTCTCTTTCCGTTTAAAATATATGAACATCAAATAGTGTTGTCCCGGCCATATGCTTTACGATGCATTTCTCCATAACAATCGAGTAGAGAAGATTCATCTTCCCTACTCGCCGCGCGGAGTGCGTGCAGCAAAGCTGCTAATTTCCTTACGCACCCCTGCTCACAAAAAAACCGCCCCATGCCCTGGGGCGGCGCTTGCCGGCTCTGTAAAATTTCTAAATATTTTCTTCAAATACCAGTCGTATCGTCTCCGCGCTCTTACGGAATTCTTCCATTCTTTCATCATCCGCCGACTGGGAATAGGTAATCGTATAAACCTTATCGGCAATAATAATATAAATCAGTTGTTCCATTTCCGTTTCGCCCGCCTTACAGGACAATTCCACTTTATGGGCAGGGCAATTACTCACTTCCGTTTTTGTATATTGGAAACGGTCTACCATTGCTTGTTCTCCATAGGTTTCTTTCAGTTTTTCTTCCATCCGCTTCTTATATTCCTCGGACCCCAGCATCTGGTCCAGAGCTTCGCCGTCCACATTTTCCGATGCGGTATAGTAAATATTGGAGGAGTCCAGCGGATTACGTTCCGCCAAATACATGCCTTTTACGTCCCCGCTCGGAACATATCCGTCCGGAAGAACCACCGTACATCCCAAATCCCCATATACTTCCTTTTTATATGCCCGTTTTGCTTCCATTCCGGTCAGCGCGTGAAGCTGCGTTCCCGACATGCCGCTGTCTGCCGCGGCTTTTTGCTCCGCCGCAAAAACGGTACTTACCGCAAACATTCCCCCGAAGAAAAGCAACACCGCTGCTGCGGCTCCTGCCAATACGATGATCCATTTATTTTTCATTGCAACTCCCTGTCAAAATACACTGTTCTCTATTCCGCTATTTATTATAGAGAAAACAGAGGGCATGTGCAAGTACCAAAAACAGATTTCTCTTAATTTATTCTAAAATCCCGGAAAAGGCCGCGGATGCAAAAAAGGAACCCCGTTTCCAGGATTCCTTTCCGGGCCTCCGCCATAATCACAAACCCGCTTTTCCCATTTTCTTATCTTTCTTTAAAGGTAGCGCAAGCCGTTTCCCTGCAGTCGCAGGCGCCGCAGCCTTTGATATCCACATGTTCCGCATGGCATTTATAATTGCTGTTATAAACGCATTTTACGGCTTCACAGTCAATGCTGATCGTCTTGCATGGATGTTCCAAAGCGCTTGTATAAGAATCGCCCCGTTTCTCCGCAAAGCTTTCGCAGCAAGTATCGTCCTTTTTGTCCGCATGTTTACCGCCGACCATAATATCGCCTTTACAGCAGCATTCTTCTTTGTTATAAATACAATTATCTACTGAACAGTCTAATTGAGCCATAGTTTAACCTCCTGATTTTTCCAGCCTTGTCTTAATATTATGTTTCCCTATCAGTATGGCAAAAAACTATAAAGCTTATACATTTTTATTTCTTTTTCCTGTTACAACATCCTTATCATTGCTGAATCTTTATGATTTATCCTCCAGCGCTTCCGAATGCAGCCGGTATAACGTAAACCAATATACTTCCAGCATAACTTCCTGCTTCTCTTCGGCAAAAATCCCCTCTTTTTCCCACTCTTCCAACAAATCGTTGTTTTTATTTCCGATCAGCCAGATATTTTTTCCCTCTTCCATCCAAGTTTTTATATCATCCGCAGAAGAAAAAGAAAAATATTTATTTTCAAAAATATCGCAAATCAAAGGCTCCGGCTCCGCATTCCAAAGATAGATATCGTTTTCCAGATAATAACCCGTCACACCCTGTACCTGGTTAAACTGGGTGATCACCACATCCTCCGGCGCGATCTGCCCCATCGCTTCCTCCACCTCTTCCATGCGCACCCTGCGCCATGTCTCATCATTGCGGAACCAGCGGTAATCGCCGATTCCCAATAAAAATATTGCTGCCAAGACCGGAAGAAAAATTTTTCTGCTTTTGGCCGCACTGCTGGCACAAAAAGCAAAGGAAAACCAGAAACACCCCGCCGCCGGAACCATATACCGGACAATAAAAACAGGACGCAGCAGAAACGAAGCTGCAAACCCAAAAAGCACCACTCCTGCAAGGACGCCGGTACCCGCCGCGATCAGAAAGACTTCTTCCGGCCTTTTCCGGTTCTTCCACAAACCATAAAACATCAAACCCGTATAAGCGGCAAAAAGCGCCACCGCCGCCGCGACCTGAAAGGCTCCGCTGCCAAAAGGAGGCTTCATCAGGAATTTCACGCAGGAACCAAAGGTTCTCCACGTCAACGGCAATATCCAATAATTCTCCTTTACCTGGGCCATCTGCCGGATGACAACGGCCATCCATGGAAGATAAGCAGCTACAGACGCAAGAACACAGAAAAACCAGTTTCTTTTTTCTTTTTTCGAAGCCTTTCCTATCATAAGAAAGACGAAAAGAAACAAGTAAATCATCGCCGCTGCCGCACCGGCAAAGTAGTGGGTGTAAGCCGCCATAATCCCGTAAACTGCCAGGCAAATCCAGTCTTTCTTCCTGCTTCCCCCGCTGTCCCCGACTCCGCAGACGATCTCAAAAGCGTGAAGGAAGGCAGCGGTTACAAAAAACATGGCTAATGTATACATCCTGATTTCCACCGTATACTGGGACAAACTTGGCATCGCCATTATGCCGAACGCAAACAGGCCGGCACACAGCCAGCCAAAACGCCGCCGCACCATTGTTGCGGCATACGCGAATAAACCGGCCAGAGGAAGAAGGGAACATAGCTTGCCGATCACAATGCCGTTCCCTCCCTGCACGATTCCTCTCACCATTTTCACGAAATAATAATAAACAGGCGGATGCACATCTCTTGCCGTAAACGCTGTCAGTTCCCCGAAGCTTCTTTCCGTCAGCCCCATCGTGAATAACTCGTCATACCATATCCCGTCGGCAAAGCAAAGCCTTGCCGACAGAACCAGCATTCCACAGGCCGCTGCAAAAAAAGCTATCCCGAACCAATCTTCGTATGTCCGTCGCTTCATGCCAACCTCCACGCCGCCTCCTGGCGGCACAAACCATCAATGGGAAGAACGCCGTATTTCAGGCGTTCTTCGGTGTGAAGAGCGGTTCGCAACGCGAACCCTAGAAGTCCTTGGCGAAGCACCCACTGGTGCGAGCCTAAATTGCTAAAGCAATTCGAACTTCTTTCCACACTAATCAACAGCCTCTTCCTTCCGAATTTCCTTCGTTCTGATCTCTTTGCAAATCTGTCCGATAAATTCATCCAAAGGTTTTACTCCTTCGTCTCCTGCGAAACGGCTTCTGACCGAAACGGTCTTGTCCTCTTCCTCTTTCTGTCCTATAATAAGCATATAAGGCAGTTTGGCCAGTCTTGCCTCCCGAATCTTAAAGCCGATCTTTTCGGAACGGTTATCCACTGTAGTCAATATGCCGTTCTCCTTTAATTCCTTTTCCACTTCCTTCGCATAATTTTCATATTTCTCCGAAATTGGAAGTACTCTTACCTGTTCCGGGCAAAGCCACGTAGGGAATTTGCCCTCGTATTTTTCGATCAGCCATGCCAGCGTCCTTTCATAGCATCCCATCGAAGTTCTGTGAATAATGTAAGGCCGTTTCTTTTCCCCGTCGCTGTCCACATAAGTCATGTCGAAACGTTCCGCCAGGAACATATCCAGCTGGATCGTAATCATCGTATCTTCCTTGCCATATACATTTTTCGCCTGAATATCCAGTTTCGGCCCGTAAAATGCCGCTTCCCCTTCTTCCTCGGTATACTCGATGCCGATATGGTTCAGGATCGCCCGCATCATATCCTGCACTTCGTTCCACTGCTGCTCCGTCCCGAGATAATGATCCTGGTTGTTCACATCCCACAGAGACAAACGGTAGGTTACGTCGTCCTGGAGTCCCAGCGTCGTCATGCAATATTTCGCCAGATCCACGCAGCCCCTGAACTCTTCCTCGATCTGATCCGGGCGCACGATCAGATGCCCCTCGGCAATCGTAAACTGGCGTACACGGGTCAGTCCGTGCATTTCGCCGGAATCTTCGTTTCGGAACATGGTAGAAGTCTCTCCGTAACGGCACGGCAAATCCCTGTATGATTTCTGGCTCTGCTTATAGACATAATATTGGAACGGACAGGTCATAGGACGCAGGGCGAATACTTCCGATTTTTCATCCGCTTCATCGCCAAGCACGAACATCCCTTCTTTATAATGATCCCAGTGGTCGGAAATGATATACAAATCCTTTTTGGCCATCAGAGGAGTCTTCGTCCTCATATATCCTCTCTTTTCTTCTTCATCTTCAATCCAACGCTGCATCGTCTGGATCATTTTTGCCCCTTTGGGCATCAGCAGCGGAAGCCCCTGGCCGATTACATCCACCGTAGCGAACAATTCCATCTCCCTGCCGAGCTTGTTGTGATCTCTCTTTTTAATATTTTCCAGATATTCCAAATATTCTGCCAATTCCTCTTTTTTGTTGAATGCCGTGCCATAGATCCTTTGCAGCATAGTGTTATCCGAATTCCCTCTCCAATAAGCGCCCGAAGAGGAGATCAGCTTAAACGCTTTGATCCCTTTTGTACTCATCAAGTGGGGGCCGGCGCAAAGATCCACAAAGTCCCCCTGCTGATAAAAGGAAATCACTGCATCCTCCGGCAAATCCCGGATCAGCTCCACTTTATAAGGCTCGCCCTTTTCCTCCATAAACTTCATGGCTTCTTCCCTGGGCAGAGTGAATTTCTCCAGTTTTTTCCCCTCTTTGATTATTTTTTTCATTTCCGCTTCCAGCTGATCCAGATCTTCCCTGGAAAAAGGGGCATGTTCAAAATCGTAATAAAATCCGGTATCAATACTCGGGCCGATCGCCAGCTTCGCATCGGGATAAAGCCTCTTTACTGCCTCCGCCAGCACATGGGAAGCCGTATGTCTCACCACCTGAACCCCCTGTTTATCGTTAGCCGTCAATATATTAAGCTGGCAGTCGCCGTCCACCACCGTCCGAAGATCCACCGCTTTCCCGTTTATTTCTCCCGCACAGGCCGCCCTTGCCAGCCCTTCGCTGATATCCGACGCGATATCGATCACGCTCATGGGCGATGCATACTCCTTTTCACTTCCATCTTTTAATGTAATAATCATCCTTCTTTTCTCCTTTCACCGATTTTCCCGCCTTTTCCCGGCTTTTTGAAAATTCAGTCTTCCCAGTCATAATCCCCTTCTTCGCAATCGCACTCCCCGCATCCCCCTTTGCTGCTGCGGTTATTGTTTCCATTATTGCTGCCTACCATAACCTGTTTTCTCGGCGAAACCAGCATACCAACTACCAGTCCGGAAAGCACGCACACCGCCAGCATCAGAAAATACTCTCTTTTCTTTATCGTTTTCATTTCCTCTAAAATCACCTGTAATTCTTTCCATTTTTCCTGCATTTTTTCTTCCTCCTATTCTTTTTTTTTACTATTATCTGTGCTTTCTTTGCACGAATCTGCCCTTTATTCGTGCAGGGTTCCTTCCCTGCACGCCACGCGATCCGTACTTTCCTTACACGGATCTGCGCATAAAAAATCCCTCACATTGCTCGCAGATCGCTCGTACAATGTAAGGGACGTATTTTCATCAATTACGCGGTTCCACCCTTATTGCTCTGCCAATGGAAGATAATATATGAAGATAACATATCTTTCTTTTCTTCCATGCACAGAACCACTTCATTAGGCCGTTAACGGGACCGCCGGGCCGGATTAGGGCCGCTCAGAGCTGGTCTTCGGATGCATCCGGTTAAGATACTTCCAGCCTCCGGCCGGGAAAACAAATACCACGCTCCAGACACATATGCATCTTTCATCTGTTGGCATTTGACCCCGCCGACGGTATCTCTCTCTGGAACCCTCTGGCATCTTACTCGTCTCTTCAAAGCTTTCAGATTATGCTTCTTTCGTTATTCTATGACATTTTTGCAAATATGTAAAGAGTAAATTTTTGCAATTTGCAATGAATCAATATCCGTTGCAACGTTCAATCCATATCCTTCAGCAATACTTCTTCCAAAATCTCTGCCGCGCTGGCCACCATTCTGCTGCAAGGCCGGCTCGCATAATATTCCTTCGTCCGCTTCTCCGGCCTGGCGCTCTGCTCTCTTTCCAGTATTCCCAACAGTTCCCGACAGATGATCGTTCCGTTTTTTTCCTTAAACCTGTCGCTCATCTCCCGGACGATGGCATATATTCTTTCCTTTCCTTCTTCATTCTCAGGATCGGTATTTCCATCCTTCAGCCCCGCCAGCAATGCCATGGCAGAAACTGCGCCGCATACCTCGCGCATCCGCCCGATGCCGCCTCCCATGGGGCTTGCCAGCTTCAGGGCCGTTTCCCTGTCCATCCCGAACAGATCCGCATAGGTGGAAAAAACAGACTGGGCACAGCCGAAACCGGATTCAAAAGTTTGTACCGCTTTTTCAACTCTGCTTTCCATGAGCCGCCGCCTTACTGGTTCCTGCCGCAGCATTTTTTATATTTCTTGCCGCTTCCGCATGGACAAGGATCGTTAGGGTATACCTTATCCCCCTTCACGATCGTAGTAGACGACTTTTGTTCTTTATAAAGAGCTTTTTGTGTTTCCTCATCAAAAATATCGTTCCATTCTTCCAAACCATACAGCCAGTCCGCTCCTGCGGCCACCATATTTTTATAAAGAAGTTCTTTATCGAAGCCAAGCTGAACCTTTGTGTCCTCTTCCATTTCTTCGATGGGATTTGCTTCCTTCAGGCTATCGTTAATACCGTCCAGAAATCCGGTCATCGTCATGATATCCACGCCGAATTTTTCTGCCAGTTCCTTTACGGTTCCTTCTTCCACATCTTCCGGTTTCTTTAATAATTCCGCATAAATTTCTTTTTCCTTCTCGAAATAATCAGCCCATAACCTCTGCAGATCGCCTTTATTTGCTGTCTCCGAATATGCCATTTCTTTCCACTTTTTTAATAATGCCATCTCTTATACCACCTTTTGTCCAATTATCGTTCTATATCTCTTTCCAGATTTCCCGCTTGTCCGTTTAAAAAAGAAACAAACGCTTAAACTAACGATAGTATATACCACTTTTTAAAAAAAGTAAATTTTTTTATTTATCATGAATAAACTTTTTAAACCCGTCAATAATAAGAGTAGTCAATGGATCCCCCTCCATTGACGAAGACAGGTTTTAAAACCTGAATGCAGATAGAAAGTCTGTATTGCATAGCAAAAGATAAGAAAAAAATACTTATCCTCCCCTTGGGGTGGATTATCCTCCCCTAAGGAAGCCTTTAGGACTGCGGAAGCCGCAGTTTTAGGGGCTTCCGCTTTGTTTTAAGCTTCATTTTGGGGCGATTTTGGGTGTTGCCAAGTGTTGCCAAGCTTGAAGCCAATGTTTATCAAGGTTTCCGGGGTTTCTATGGTTTTACATGATGTTTGCTTTGATGCTCACAATGCCAGTATTTTAGGCGCTTTCTGCGTGAATTTCTCTCTAAATGCCATCACTAAACATATGTTCTTATTTTCTGTTATATCATCAAAAAAATCTTCTGATTCCCGTAACAGTTACCATCAAATCACTTTGATAATCTTATGCAAACATCGTCTCCACTTGCCCACCGCCAAAATCGAAATCATATATTTTAAAGATTTCATTCTGTATAGCCAGATTGTTTTCGTAATCATTTTTGCACTTATAATAGGTGTTTAAGGTTGTGCTTTTAATACAATAAGCCATAGGCGTTTGTTCATATGTCCTACGTTTTTTGAAACCAGTGCCAGCTTCATGCCTTTATCCAAACAATTCGTCACATAGCTTCTTCTGCAAGTATGGGATGATTTATATTCCACACCCACATAATTGCAGAAAGCCTTGAAAGTTCCGATAAGGCTACTTTCCTTTACCGCATATTCGCTTTCTATCCCTGCCTGTTTTGTCCTGCGCCGTTGCTCCAGTATCCATTGATAGGTAACATTATTGATGGCCACAGTTCTTCAGGAATTTCGGTTCTTTGGTGTACTTTCCTCGTAAATTTTGGAATTTGTTTCATAGTCTGTATATTCCGTCTGTGTCCTCTCAATCTTTATCGTCCTTTGTTCCAGATTGACCCTGCTCCATTTCAAGGCAAGCAGTTCACCCAGCCTTAGGCCAGTGCCTTAGAGAATAAAGAGAGCCGGGGAATTGCGGTATTTTCTGCATCCGTTCCAACATTTCATTGAGCCAGTCTGCAAGGTTTTAATTTCGTCGTCCTCCCATACGCCCAACTCCCTGTCTTCTGGTTCTTTGCATTTGTCCTCATTGACTTTTGCCTTCCGCATAAAATTCCAGCCCATAATCTCCCTGTCACATGCATAGTCCAAGGCTTGGCTTACAATGCATTTTATCTGGCATACATAAGAATAAGCAATCGTTCCGTTTGTTTTGACGGCACTTTTCAAATTGCTTATTTTCCGAGCGGCTTCCATAACCCCCCTTTCCTTCCAATACCCATACTGCTTTCATTGTTTTTTGAAGCTATTGCTTATAATCCTTGTGGCATACCTACAACACCACTTATATTGACAATACACTTAAAATTTCATGATATCTGTTGAATACAAGATAATTTTATGGCGGCAATACTATACCACCATAAAATTAAACCGTCAGCCCCATATGTTTCTGATTTCATAATTGTCAATAACTTTTGCCTCTGCAACACAGTCTTCTAATTCCCGCGATACTTCTATCTGTGAATCTAATATACAATCGTAATAACTATGTAATGCATTCACACAGTTATACAATCCATCCATGTAAAATCTCTGCCCTTTTTCCGCCGGTTCCTTATAAAGCTCCATGCATTTTCCGACTGCAGACGCAATATATTTTTGTAGCCTTATATCTAAAAAATAATCCTGCATCATCAGAGACGTTAGTTCAATCCAAATTGTTTTTGCATATTCAACATCCAAATACCTTATAGAACCCATGAATTTTTCAAACGAACTATCTATATCGGCATTCCTTTCCCCTTTGCTTTCAAAGTGGAACAGCAAACACCTTATACCTGTAAATGCACTAGAATATTTTTTCTTATTTCTGGATAAAACAATGTTCTCAAAAATCTCCATGCACAAATGATACTGCCCATTGTTAATTTCATTGACCATGCGGATAGCATCCGTCACGATTTGGTTTTCATCCAATATATTCCAGATATTATTAATTTTGCCATTTACCGATGCTGCAAATCCTATGTCAATGGACTGAATATAAATCATGGCAGTCAACTCTCCAATATATTCAAATTTCTTTTCTGCACTATATCTTTCAAAATAATCTTTCAAAAGGCTCTTTTCATGCAATATATAATTATACGCTGTATCCAGCATGAATGCAGCTAGCTCTTCGTCTAAATCCACTTTTTCAATCTTCCGTTTTGACATTCTTGACGTTGAATAGAAAAAACTTAAATAATTATGTACACTGTCCAGAGAATTCGTTCTAATCACGCCAAAATTAGTTACCGATGTCAAATACTTGTCTTCGAAAAGATACTGATAATACAATTCTGAAAATTTAACAGTGTCAGGATGCGGCAATTCTTCCCATATAAACGGATAATATAACTCCGAACACGGCAATGTATCACCATCCCATAAAACATCTTCTATTCTTTTCCTCAAGTCTTCCAGTTTATAATTTTTCCACAACAACAAAAGCTGTGCTATCCCGCAATCCCGTTCCTTTATGTCTTCTTTGCCCGCCAGTTGAATTGCATTAAAGTAATAAGCCCGTACACTCCCCTCATCCACAGCAAATGGAAATCTACTAAAATAGCTCGCTAAATGAAACGAAACCCCAAATTCCTTAAATATCATATCTTGGCAGGAAATCGCCACGACACTATTAAAACGTGTGGAAATACGTTCTAAAATATTGTCTATATCCTTTTTCATACGGCTGTCACCATTTCTGCTTGCTCTTCCTAATATTTTCAAATATTGTATGACACTTTCATCCGGCATAAAAATTACAAGCCTTGACAATATGTCTAAAATATTTTTTACAGATATAAAATATTTTTTTTGGAAATAATCATCCTCTTTATATAGTTCTGCCAACGATACCAGCGAATGGAACAAATCGGCTATGTCATCTCTATGAGAAGCTTCAATTATTTCTCTGGTAAATATCTGGTTGATAAGCTTATCATTATTGCTTCGGGCTATCAACGACAGCCTCCAATATGTACAACCGCTTACAGCAATCACCTCATTAAAAACTCTTGGCAGCAAATCCGCTAAATCGCCAAATAAAGGCAGACATAACTTATCAAGCATAATCAGATAACTAAAACTCCTTGCACAGGCATCTTTGATTCCGTTATAATGCGTAATCGTTATACTTTTTCCTGTATTCAGATTAAATGGCAATATTCTGCTGCTTTCCTTGCAGTCATCCTGAAAAAAAGTTCGGCTTAAATCATCTCTTTTCTTTATTACTATCTGGCGCGTATTATATGGATTTTCCCAATATTCGGCATCTGAATACTCATCAGCAATACTCCATCGATTCGCACGATGGCACAAATTCAAATACCCCAAATAGGAAGCATAAATATCTTCGGGTATTTTCATTTGTGCCAGCTCCGCTGAACACTTGCTTAATATCCTATCGGCAAGCTCATATTCCGATAGCTGCTTGTAGAATCCGGCTTTTTTTACCTTGTATTCAAAACCGTTTTCTTCCATTTCCCCCACCAGTTTCTTTGCCGCCCCGTATTCAAAATATTCTATCTTATATTTAATTTTTTCTATCAGCAGTTCATTTTTATGACACATTGCTCTGCTAACAAGAGTTTCAAGCAATGATATTTTTTTCTCATACTCTGTTTTTTGACCATTTATCCGATACATCTCAGCAAGGTATAAATTGATTTCTACCAAGGCATCCAATTTATTATCTGCTACGGCAGCAACATCTTGATAGCTTTCGCAAATCTCTTCTAATCCTTCTGCATTTTCTTCTCCTAAAACCACAGAACATTTTCGTAAAATCTTTATAATATCTGCAATTTCCATTATGGGTAACTGCTCTTTACATCCTTGCATTAATACCCTCAAATGTTCAATAAAATATTGCCCACTCTTTTCTTTTATATTTTCAGGCAATAAAATATAAGGCTGTATTTGTTTTGCTACATGCCCTAAATACTCTCCTATATCCTTAATATATTTTCCTTTATCCTCCGGCCCCCAAAATATATCTGCTTCTGGATACGGCCTGTCCTGGAAGAAATTCTTTTCTTCCTGATACTTCTCTAATAAGTCTAAAAATCTGGAAATAGCAACGCCATGCCTGTCTGCCTCTCCCTCTTCCACCAGACAGGATATGTCAACAACTATAATTTGCCGGCTCTCCAAAAGTTTCCTTTCAGGCTCACTTAATTGATCATAAATTCCAATAAGATAAATAATAGGACAACATCCTTTCATGTTATCCCTGATCCACCCCATCCAGTTTTGAAAATTCGGATCATCGCCTGAAAATCCTATCAAACATAATCGTGTTTCCAGCATTGCCTGCCGCACAGTATTTACCATTGCTGCATATTCAACCGGGTAAGTCCTATAATCTTCCTCACATATGATATATGGTTTGACATGCGGAATACTGCCATGTAGTTTTACTATTCTCGGACTTATACTTCCTGCAATATCATGGTGGGAACATACAAGCTGATAATTTTTTTCACGAAAAATCAAATTCTCTGCCCGCTCCAACAACGTATCATAATTTGTTGTGAATATATCTGCCCACTTTTGCTTTACCAATTTTTTATGCACATCTCCAGGAATGAATAAATCATCTGCAATGGTGTTTTCTATTAGATGATTCATTTTGTTCCTGTCAAAATTTACTATGTATTCTTCCGCTAATTTTGTGACATTTTTTCCTGCTGTCTTTATGATACGTTTCCTTTCCCATTCCTTGTTCTGCTTTTCATCCATGTCAGGCAATTTGGGGTATAATTCACAATACATTTTATCTGCAAGTTCCCCCCAATCAGGCGGCTTAATATCCTTCATTCCCCTACTTTTTGCGTTTTTAGAAAATCCGGCACCGACCATTAGCGATGCTTCTCCATATTTTCTTTTCTCTTTCAGCCGCATGGCAATGTCTTCAGCACAAGAATAAACCCGTTCTTTACCCATAAAATTTCCCTCCAGCAGAAAATCTCCTATCCCAAATAGCATAATCTCTACGTGTAACATATTATTATCTGTAAAATATTCTAATTATTATTTATCCGCACTACGTGGTTTTAATTATATATTTTCTTATCTTATACTCATACTGCCAAACTTTCTAAAAAATATATTCATCCACATATTTCCAACACTCCGAAAGACTATAGGTCATAAAGACTTCCTCATCTATTCTCTTATTCAACCCCAACCCCTTAAACAACTCCCAAATATATTTATTTCCATTAACAGTTGTATTTGTACTCTTTTCCATTCCTTCCATAAGTTTATTTATATACATTTGAATAATTCTAATTTTTATTACTTCTTCCTCTATATTTTTAGTATTTTTATCATAACTTTTGATTATACTGCCTTCCAAATCAAAACTAACCAAATACTCTTTCATTTCTTCCAAAAATTCAACATACTTATTTTCATCATTTACATTAAATACGATTGGATAATGGCACCGATATTTAAAAAGCATCAACAATTCTTTTTTAGTTTCTTGTCCTATATTCATCTTCTCCAATTTATTTTCAAAATCTGCTTTAAACCATATATGGCCTTCATTCCTAAAAAAAATTTCATCAAACTTATTTCCTAATAAGTCTCTTAGCTTCTCATTATTCTTAATATCATCATCCAAGGGATACCCTGTTGCCAATAATTTTCCATTAATATATTCCTGCAAATTCAAGTGAAACTTTTCTTCCCCTTTATGTGGTAAATCAATCCTCAATAAATAAATATCATCATTACTGGCAGTAAATATAATACTAAATCTTGTCGTTGCATCATCACTTCCCCTTTCATCCATAGGTATCTCAATATTATATTCTTTCATCTGTATATATATTTTATGGATTTCTCCACAAAACATTATTTCTTGAATTAAATCTATTAATTGCTTGGCATAATCTTGCATATATTCTTCATATTCATAAGATTTATATATACAGATTAAGGCTAATATTAATTTCAAAATATCTGTTTTTCGTTTAACTATTAGTAACTCGAATCCCAAAACAATATCTGATATAAAACAATTATTTTTCCCAATTAACTTTTTAATATCTTTGGTACTTTGTATATTTCGTTGATATATTAAATATTTGTGCATATCTGGCATAATAGCATAATGTTTAGAAAAATTAAATTCTTTCCCTCTATATATATCCATAACATAATCTGCAACGCCATTACTAATAAAAATTAAATCAGCTATTTTACTATTTATTTTTTTGTATACTTCCTCATACTCTCCCAATTCTATATTTGTAAAAATATTCTCATCTTCTTTAAGTGAAATATCTATTGTAATTAATATCGTACAAATATTCTTTTTTCTTCAAATTCCTCTTTTATCCGTTTTTCATTATCAGAAACAAATAAAATATTATTTAAGTTTTTCAAATTGCCCTTTGTACTTCCCAAAATAAATTTTTTGGTTTCTGGAATATACCTATCTACAAATTCCTCTGCCATATTAATATCTGGTTGAATTGAATTGATAAAAATATGATTAAAGAAACGAATTAAAGTTCTTACCCTTTTATTTGAATAACATGAAATATTTATCTCTTTCATCTTTCCCGAATCCTGCTTTAATTACTAATTCTTAGCAGCACTTTTAGGAACGAATTCTAATTTTAGAGTCATCCCCATTCCATCCGCCAAACGTTTTAATAGCTTAAGAGACGGGTTTCTTGTACCGTTTTCCAACTTGCTTATATCTGCCTGATTAATCCCTGTCCTCTCAGCAAGTTCCTTTTGAGTAAGATTTTGTGATATCCTTGCATCAACCATTGCTCGAATTACGTCCATTTCCGGCTGAATATCTTCCCATTCTTTTCTAAATTCATCATCTTGTAGCTGATCATTTAAAAATTCCCGAAATTCACTCATTATTTTCCACCCTTTCCAAATAATCTTTACGATATGACTTTGCTAATTTTATTTCCTTCCTTGGTGTTTCCTGTGCTTTCTTAATAAATCCATTTGTAATTATAATCTTCTTTCCATAATAGAAAAAATATAGAACTCTTGTTATATCTGTTCCTACTTTTCCACGAATTTCAAATATCCCATCATCTAAATGCTTACTGTATGGCTCTCTCAACTGGTTTCCTTTTTCTTCCAGAACATTAATTATACCTAATACTTTCGCCCGCATCTTAACATCCAGACTAAGAATAAAATCTTTAGCTGGTTTTTCCCCATTAACTTTAGTATAAAATTCCACCTCAAATTTATCCATTGTAATCTCCAATTTGTTTTCTACATTTAGTATATGGCAAATATGCCATATTGTCAACAAAATATACTTGCACTAATTATATCGTTACTTCTTATTTTAAAAAATACCCCATGCGCCATCCACTAGCACACGGGATATCCTTTTACATGCCGCCAAAGCATCACTTATCCGTTCTCCTTTCTCCGGCACGCCTTCTCCATATTCAGTTTTTTCTACCCAACAAATCCAAAACTTAACCTCTTCCACACCGGCAAAAAAATATGTTGCCAAGTGTTGCCAACACCTTCAGAGGACGCGCAAATGCCCTGTGCAAATTGCACATTTTATCAGGTTTCTTTCGCTTCCAGTCCAGTATACTTATCCTCCCCTTGGGGTGGATTGCCCTCCCCTTGGGGTGGATTATCCTCCCCTAAGGAAGCCTTTAGGACTGCGGAAGCCGCAGTTTTAGGGGCTTCCGCTTTGTTTTAAGCTTCATTTTGGGGCGATTTTGGGTGTTGCCAAGTTGTTACCACGCCCTTAAAAGGGCGCGCAAAAGCCAGTGTTTATCAGGGTTTCCAGGGTTTCTATGGTTTTACATAATGTTTGCTCTAGTGTCCGCAATGCCAGTATTTTAGGCGCTTTCTGCATGAATTTCTCTCAAAACGCCACCACTAAACATTTCGATTTTTTACGTTCTTTTTGTTTCATTTTATTGCATAAAAATATCCCATACACTTAACACTGTGAATGAGATATTCCTATCTTATACGTGATTTCATTTTTTAGTTAAATAGCTTTTCGCTGTTCCAGCATCTGCATTAACTTTTCCGCTCCTGCTTGCGTTTCTGCAATAATTTCCTTCGGTGCCATATGAATATGACGCAGGGAATTATATTCGCGGACTTTTCTAATATCATCCACATCAAATTTGCTGCTTATTTCCGGTTTACTCATAATCCTCTTTGTCCTCCCCAATCAATGCTGACGGCGGGTAGATCAGCATATCTTTATACCCCTCCAGCGTTGTAATGGTTTTCATTCCCCTTGCCGTCTTTACATTTACAATATGTTTAAAATTCCACGAGGTAATAATATCACATCCTGCAAGGATTGCCGCCGTAATATGTTGGTAATCATCAAAGCTTTTCCGTCGCAGTATGCCAAAATCAATAAACCACTGCACCATCGCCCACAAATACTACTATGGTGCTAAATTCGCTGGCGGAAAATACCACGAACTCCTTACCGATTTCCGTTCCGGCATCAGCATGGCAAAGCATGAATTTAGGCAGGAGGATATGGTCACCTTTCCGCTGATCCCCAGGAACAGTCCCCTTACCAGATCGTACCGACAGGGGGTCGGAGTTTGGTGACCCTGACGCTCTGAAAGCAGGCATAGAACGGACAAGCATCTATTATTGTGACTCCATGCGCAGCGGGCAGAAAGGCAGCGCAGAAAATGCTCACACCATATCCAGACGATACTGCCAAAAGGCACCTGTTTTGCATTTCTTACCCATCAGGATGTAAACCTGGCTGTCAACCATATTATTAATATATTCTGCTGTTCATTTCTAATAATACAATCATGAGCCTTTGCATCATCAGATAATAACTTTAAATTTTACTAAATAATAAAGACATGGCTATCCGCCATGCCCTGAATTTCTCTATCAAATTCTATCAATAAACGCCGCAGCTTAATCTTTCATTCCAAATGTCCGATATAACCACCCTCTACTGTCCACCAGCATATGTAAAATCCTTACAATTATTACCGAATTGTCCTCTACTACATAATAAATTTTATAATTTTTATAATAATCCATACGAACCCCCAAATCCGCCAATGCTGGATCATCATCTAACTCATTACGCTCTGGAAAATTCTGTAGTTTGTTTATTTGCTTACGGATGCCTTGTACTATATTGACTGCCGCAGAAGGATTTTTTAAATCAAATGCAATATAGTCAGCAGCAAACTCCAAATCCTGCTCTGCCAAACCAGATATTTCAATTTTATACTTTTGCATTCGTATACTTTTTCTCCAATCTGTCACAAACTGTGTTAAAATCCTTCGTCTTTCCTTCTCTTGCCTGCCTTAATCCATCTATCACACTCTGCCTTACTTCTATCTGCTGTTGTTCCAAGGTTTCCGCATAAATTTTCTTAACTGCAACTTCCATGCGATTTACCTCCTTCCAAATATAAAAAACCTCTGAATCTGTTTCACTATTATTATATCCACTTTTTCATTTATTCACAACCTTCTTTTATTATTGGTACCCTATTTATTAATATCTCATCTTTACACATACCACCAGAGAATTGCTGTTCCTCTCCACTTTATCCACTCCGGTATGCTATTACATGTTCAATTTTTCTCCCCAACAAATCCAAAACTTAACCTCTTCCACACCGGCAAAAAAATATGTTGCCAAGTGTTACCAACACCTTCAGAGGACGCTCAAAATCCAGTGTTTATCTAGGTTTGTGGGTTTTCTATGATTTTACATAATGTTTGCTCTAGTGTCCGCAATGCCAGTATTTCAGGCACTTTCTTCATGAATTTCTCTCTAAACGTCACCACTAAACATATGTTCCCATTTTCTGCTATATCATCAAAAAATCTGCTGTTTCCCGCAACAGTTACCATCAAATCACTTTGATAATTTTATGCAAACATCGTCTCCACTTGCCCACCGCCAAAATCGAAATCATATATTTTAAAGGCTCCTTCTGCATGTGTGGGATGGTTTATATTCCACGCCTACATAATTGCAGAAAGCCTTGAAAGTTCCGGTAATGCTGCTTTCCTTTACCATCCTCCCACTGTTCTCTAAACTCATCATCCTGCAATTGTTCATTTAAAACTTCTCTAAACTCACTCATTATTTTCATCCTTATTGATATAGCAATATAATTATATGCTAATAAATCAGGTTACAAGTTGTAAGCCTTTTCCCCAATATTTGCCAACTCATTCTCCTCTATTATGC
This sequence comes from Lachnospiraceae bacterium 28-4, assembly GCA_000403275.2. Lineage (GTDB taxonomy): Bacteria > Bacillota > Clostridia > Lachnospirales > Lachnospiraceae > Kineothrix. The sequence goes on along the minus strand of KE159598.1, from coordinate 240,472 downwards.
TTCACAATCCAAATGCCAATATCCTTTTCTTCAATTTCTCCAGATGCAATCTCCAAACCTAACGCAATCTGGCTGCTTTTCCAATCATGGACGGATAAAGTTCCATCTCTTCAAAAGATTGAAAAGGTATTAACAATACAGAATCCAACAAGCCTTCATCACGTATCCTATTACTTCCTCCAGTTTCTTGTATCATCTTGCTATGGAGATATTTAATCTGTTCCTTATTCAATAAAATCATTTTGCCAATTCCTCAAACGCTTTCTTATGCTTTTGCAATATGCGAGCCGCAACATCCTCCAATGCTTCATTATCTGCGTCCGTATCTTCCTGTAATTTGCTGTAATCAATCAAAACATATCGGGGTGAATTATTCTTTAGTATCACAGCAGCCCCATTCTCATCCACCATCCTCGCAACCTTTGAAAAATTTTGGTTTGCTTCTGAAATAGATACTAAGTTCTTTAAATCAATATGCATAACACACACTTCCCTTCCTTTTGTCTGTAATAATAGTATATACTACATTTTAGGATAAATTCAACCTAAATACTCTATTTCTTGTCGTAATCCCGTTTGAGTTCTCGGAAATGTTCATTGACGGTTTTAAGCTGAGGGCAAAGATGATCGCAGAGGTTTTCAGGGACAAGTAGGAGGACTGGGACAGGAAAAGGCAGACGCTTTAACGGAGCGGCTGCCTTTTTGGGTAGTGTTGTTGATAAACTGGAATTTCTGCTAATCTACGAACTTGTTTCAGGCATTGAAATACATATCATAGACAACATATCCCTGTACATTTTTCAATGCTCCTTCATAAGTTTCTTGGCACATCATGCAACGTGGCTCATTCATTGGTATTCCACTCGTTGGTTTAATATTAAACTCTGAGGACGTTTTAAAGCCAACACGATTGTAAAAATGATAGTCACCCTCAACCGTAATTCCTTGATATCCTGCATTTCTGACTTTTTCAATCCCTTGGGTAATCATTGCAGAACCAATTCCTTGATGAAAATAGTCTGCATGAACAGCCACTGGTGCAAGCATAACGATGTTGCTTTCCTGCTCATCATCTATATGTGTCCCATTTGGTGTGGAAGATAACGGGAATCTTGAAAACATAAAATAACCTACTATTCTCCCATCTATTTCAGCAACAAATGATAACTCAGGAATATAATATTTTGAATCCCTTATCTCTTCCACTAAAGCAACAATATCTGTTCCATCAGAATAATCTGTCCCCTCACTAAATGAACGTAAAATTAACGAAATTATCTGTTTATAATCTTTATGCGTTTCTGGACGTATTATTATATCATTTCTCAATGTTTTGCTCTCCTTCTATATTCTTAGTAAACCCCTTCTGATATTTGAAAAATAAACAATCATGTGTATCCTCCTTCATTCAAATCTATCATACCGCCTCTTTTGATAGCCTCCTTGAAAACATTTCTGTTATCATAGTATACCACATTTACCTAAAAACAGTTATATTAATATGTCAACATATATTCATATTTTGTCGGCGTAGCGAAGTTGATAATCTTTCATGAATATGCTATTCTTAAACAAAACCGACTAACGGTTTATTTTATGGAGGTGACAGATGAAACAGGAAGAAAAATCCCTCCGTCAAGGCGGAGACGCGTCAAAAGGTACTCTACTGGGTCAAAGAGCTGGATTATGAACCGAATCTCATCGCCCAGAGTTTGGCAGGAAACCGGACGAATATCATTGGTCTGCTGGTTCCTGAGATTGCCTATCCCTTTTTCAGTGAAATTATAGAATCTATCGAAAACCAGGCATTTTATGAAGGATACAGTGTGATTATCTGCAATACACACCGCAGCCTGGACAAAGAGAAAAATATTCTCGCCCAGCTGCGCCAGCGGAAAGTGGACGGCGTGATCGCAGTTCCTGTTTCTACGGAGCAAAGTCTGTCTGCCTATCAGCGTCTGCAGGTTCCGGCAGTGATGATCACTAAACAGATGGAAGGATTTAGCAGCGTATATATCTCTCATTATAATGGAGGCCAACAGATAGCCAAACATTTTCTGAACATGGGTTTTCAGAAAATAGGATATATCGGCCCCACCAAAAGGTCTACTTCCGCCCTGAAATACGCAGGGTTCCAGCAGTATTTGTCTGCAAACCGGATCAGTCTGACCGATGTCATCGAATGTCCGGCCCCTGAGAATATGAACGCCAGCCTCGTCTATCAGCTGGTAAAACAATATGCAGCCAATTCAGGGCTGCATTGCGAAGCATATCTGGCTAACGATGACATCACCGCTTGTGAAGCCATCGCCGCTTTTCGGGAACTAGGTTATGCAATTCCACAGGATATCGCCATTGCCGGCTTTGATAATTCCCTGCTGGCGAAAGAAACCAGCCCAAAACTCACTGCCCTGGCCCAGCCTTTGGATGAGATTGGAAAAAAATCTGTGGAAATCCTGCTGGATCAAATAAACAACAACACAAAGCCATGTATGTATGAACTGGAATCCCGTGTCATTGCCAGAGAATCCACTATCCGCTTTGTGTCTCCGGTACGGGAGAACTGACGTAAATTTATCGGTTGATTTTTCAATGGATCCCCACCTATAAAAACTATTTATATTTTTGCTTGCCCAGAAGTATTACGCATATAATTACAGAGGTAAAAAACACAAATATCAAATACCACAAATTTTTAAATTCAAACCCGTTGTCCACCATCAGACGGTATCCCCAGGAAGCCGGAAAAATACGTCCGATTGTTTCAAGAAAATCAGGCAGCAATCCGGCAGGAAACATAATCCCGGAAAGCATAATGGAAGGCAGAAACACAAGCTGCGCTATCATCGTCAGCTTTGCCTGATTTTTTACCGTCAGCCCTAATATACTTCCAATGCCCAGCGACACAATAATATATATGGCAAGCGCCAGAAAGAACAGCGGTAAATCGCCCGGCAAAACTGCCCCAAACAGCACAGGGGCAAACAGAAATATAATGCCGCAGGCAAGCATCAGATGAACAAATGACGAAAGAAACATGGTAATCAGACCAAGGTACAAAGGCACTCCGTTTGCCTTGTAGGCCTTTTTTACATCCCTTCCATAAGTTTCCATCAGCGACGGAGGCAATCCGATAAAAGCTCCCATCGAAACGCTCATCACAGCCATGGACTGTATCAATGTGCTTCTCATTTCAGGCATAACAGAAGTAAAAATGCCGCCCATGAGAAGAAAGAAAATAAGAGGAACAATATAACAGGTAACTAACAAAGATCTGCTTCTTATATCCAATTTCCATTGTAATGCCACGCCATAGAAAAAACCATTCATTCTTCCGCCCTCCCTGCCATTTGGATAAAATGCTGTTCCAGTGTACCCCTGTCAACTTTAATATCTAATACATGGATTCCTTTATGTTTTAATTCACCGAGCATGGAAAGCAAGGTATCTTCTATATTATCTGTTTCAAAATCGCTGGTTCCCCGCTGCGTTTTAATATGGATACAATATTTTTTACCGACCTTATCTGTTAATTCCTCAGCCGTACCGCAAAAGACAATATTTCCCTTATTCAAAATTGCAATGCGGTCACATAAGGTTTCCACTTCTGCCATATCATGGCTTGCCAGAACAATCGTTTTTCCTTCTGATCTGAGTTTTCTGATTTGTTCATGTAACGATAATCTCCCCTCGACATCAAGTCCCGCCGTTGGCTCATCCAAAAAAATAATATCGGGATTGCTGATAAGCGCAAGAGCCAGATGCGGTCGTCTTTCCTGCCCCGTTGACGCCAAGCAAGGCAAAAATCTCTCCCTGCTCAATTTGAAAATCAAGCCCTTTGAGGACAATATGACTGCCATAACTCTTCTTTAATCCACGAACTTGTATCGCGCTGCTCATTGTTTCCTCCCTTTCTGCACAGCTTTATAGTGCATAGATTGAAAATTTTCAATTTTCAATCTTTCCACCTTACTCAAACGGATTTTCACCAAGCCTTGAAAAATAAATTTGCAAAGCCGGTTCTATAAAATCGTTTACTGCTTTTTGTCTTTCTTCCCATGCATTTGTTGCGGTATCGATCTTTCCCATTTCCATTAGTTTCGGCAGCATACTCATATCACCGCCCGTAAACTCCATAATCAAGCCCCAATACTCCTTTACAACCCGTTGGCATTTTTCACTTTCATGCGGTATATTATCTTTTTTCAACTGCACGATTTCATCGCTCAAACGGTTAAATCTATCCATAAAATCCAAACCGCTTTCCTTATCAAACTGACTGCGGATATGATCAAGCGTATCATCATCAAAGCGCTTAATAAGATAGTAAGAATCATTCTTCATTTGCAAATTAACAATAATATCCGCATACGTTTTAAAATTAACTGTCTTCATTTGCAAAACTTCTGTTTTTAACTGTTCTATTGCCGTCAAAGAAACGGTCAGCCGTTCTATTTGTTTGCGTATGACATCCGCCTGTTCCGCAAGCGCATTTGCAACATCTGCCGGCGTCTCCAAAAAAGTCAAGCGTTGTTTGATATCATCTAAGGAAAAGCCCAATGATTTTAAAGACATAATCTGATGAAGTATAATCAAATCTTTATCCGTATAAAGCCTGCGCCCGCCTTCGCTTTCCGCCGATGGGGAGAGCAGTTTTTCTTTATCGTAATATTGCAGCGTGCGGACGGTAACGCCCATTTTCTTAGCCACTTCCCCTATTGTCATAAATCCCGCCGGTATTGCCCTGTATTTTGCCACAGTCATTCACCTCCTGATACATACTATAAATCATTACGCAGCGTCATAAGCAAGACCTTTTTTGAAAAATTTTAAGCGGCAAAGATTTTCTCTCTGCCGCTTTTCCGCGTTTATACAAAAATGACCTCCTTATCAGCCAGTTACTCCCGCTCCCTCACTGTCACCAACACCTTATCGCCTTCCTGCTTCCCGATCCGGGCGCGGATATCCTTACGTATGCCGATAATATAACAGATGCTTCCGTCCGCATTTTTGACTCCCATATTAACAACGCTTCCATCATACGGTTCCCCGTCAAAGGTCGCATGCACCTTTGCCCGTCCTTTCCCGAATTCTTTCCTGACATCATAAGGAAAAGCCACATAAGCTCCTCCTTTCCCATCCGCATTACAAATCACAGCTTCATATTCATATATCTTATCGTTCAATGTGTTCCCGCGCATGCTTTTCTCCATAGCATCTACAATACAATCAAACCGTGCAAACAATATATTTTTCCTAAACTGTTTCCCGCATCTTTTCGTCTGGCTGCTGTCCGTCATGGGCCTTCCACCGGCAGTCCGTCATCTCCATATGGGAAAAAACAGCCCGAAAAGAAGACTCCTCCGGAGAACAGGCATAGATGCCAAAACGAATCCGCCCTTTTCCCTTGTTCATATGGCAAATACGCATCTGATGGAAAACAGTTCCGTCTGCCGAACATTCTATACAGTAATCGTCCTCCCTTCGACTGAGCCGGTACCACATGGATTTTACCGAAGCATCTATTTCCGTCGTCGCCCAGTCCGAATACCCGTCATTTGTCACGACGCTCCCCAAATGCTGATATTTATCGTTTTCATATTCAACAGATCCTTTCAGCCAGTTATCGCTGTCCAGATACATGACGATACCGCATTGGTCAAACCTGTGATGGCTTTCCGCAAATTCTGTTTTCACGATAAAGCTAAAATATTCTTCTTCCGTTTCCATCTGTAAAACCGGCGCATTATCGTTCTGAAAATGATAATACGTTCTCTGCCACAAATCCGTATGGGGTTTCGTCACGATCTCCACCGTATCCCCGTTTATTTTGTAACTCTCCGGTTCCCTTGTCCACCGCAATTCCGACAGCTTCATTCCGCACTCTCTCCTCTCTCGCACAGATATTTTACCATGATTACCGCTCCATTATATCATATCCCAACGGAGGAAGAAAACTGTCATGCGGAACTTTATTTTTCCCGTCAGACCGCCGATGGCAGATGCATCAGTATCCTGACCAAAAACATACCGTCCGCCATGGAAAAATGCATTTCCCCATTATAATCGGACACTACTTTCCGAATGCTGGAAATCCCTATTCCTCTGCCCGACGGGGATACCGGAATCCCATCCTGGAATTCCACTTTTCCCCCGCATGTATTTTTACACCGGATCACTATTTTATTGCCTTTTTGGACGATAGAAAGCCCTATTTCCTTCTCTATTCGTTCCGAACGGATGCATCCGTGGATGGCGTTCTCCACAACATTTGCAAGAACTGCAACCATATCGATATTCCGAACCGCTATTTCCTCCGCCGCCTTTACGTCCATCGTTATCCTGATCTTTTCCTTTTTCGCATACCGCCCATAAACGGTCAAAATGCTGTTAATGGTTTCATTGGCGCAAATGCGCTCCGCCCTTCCTCTTTCTACATCATCTTCGTACTGCCTTACATAAGCAAGAAGTTTTTCGTTTTCCCCGTTCTTAATGTATTCCTCGATCAAAAGGCAATGATGGCGGATATCGTGGCGGATTCTCACCGCTTCTTTTCCCGATTCCCTCATTTGTTTTAACTGATCGTATAACAGCTCTTCGTTCATTTCCAACAGCTTTTTCTCTTCCTGGTATCTGCGCTCCCTGCCTCTGTGCAAATACATGCGGATCATTATATACTGGATCAGCCCGGCCATGCCAAGCAGCGACACCATCCGTGCGATCCTGTCCGCGGAAAGGCTGCGGTCGCCTGGCCACAGGGCTATAAATGCTGCCATGCTGATAGACAGCATCAATGTGACAACGCTGAATATATTCATTTCCTCTTCCAGTATATCCACGTCTTCCAAAAAATTTCCACGTATTTTACGGACAATTACAAAAAGAATAACAAAAGTTATTATCATCCTGATCATAATATCAGCCCAAACGCTTCCTTCAAACCATAATCTCGATCCGTCTATCCCGCAGACGGTAGTAATGGCAAGCAGATAAAATCCAAGGGCAATCTTATAAAATGACAAATATACTTTTTCCCTGCTCATCCACATGCAAAAACTTCCTGTCACCGGAATCACCGATATCCCGGAAAACCGAACATATCCTTCCCTGTCCAGCATATACCAGATACTGTAAGAAACCACGATCAAACATCCGAAAAATATATAATATATTCTTGTTTTTTTCATGGGAAACCTGGGGCGGTCCAACAGCAGAAACACCGTCATGAGCAATCCGGCTGCAATCGCGCCCCGAAGAAATGCGATCCAGAAAGATCCTCCCAACATTATTATTCCTCCATTCTCCTCTCATGCCAAACTTTTCTGAAAAGAATGGCACGACAGCATCACATCAAGTACAAAATTTCCGTTCTCCGTATAGCAGAACATCTCCCCGTCAAGCCGTTCTGCCGCCTCCTGCACTGTCATAAGCCCGAAGCCATGATCATGCCCTTCTTTTTCTGTAACAGGCATCGTTCCTTTCTCCACATGCAGGTTGTCTTTACACCGGTTCCTGATCCGTATGAGCAGATAATCCCTGCGGTATTTCATCTGTACGGAAACTTCCCTGTTTCCTGCTTCCAACTCTTTCAGCGCATCATAAGCATTTTCCAATCCATTCGACATGATTTGGCATAGTTCCATATAGGGTAGTTCTTCCTCCCCGACTTGTATGTCCATCCTGCAATCCGCCTCCAATTCCTGTAGCTTTTGGAAGTAGTGGACGAGTACCGCATTCAGGTACGGATTGGCACAAAACTGCCCTAACAGAGTAGCAGCTTCTATTTCCACACCTTTCAGATATTCCTGTGCTTCTTTTATTTTCTCTGCAGCAAGCAGCCCCGACAGCGTGGCTACATAGCCTTTCATATCATGTTTCATTTTCCGTATCTGCTGCTGGCTTGAAAGCTGCGCCTCCAGCGTATTCTTCTGTTCCTGCCAGACACGTTCGGCCTGCTGTTTCCGGTAAAGCAGCAACTGCCGGTACAATGCCGAAAATATCGTAGCATAATTAAACAGCATCAATATTAATATTAATATGCATAAAAACATATCCTCCGGCCGTTCGATAATATTCGTAGGAAATTGTACCGCTACTACCAGCAAGAGATAATACAGCATAGTCATCCCCGCAAAAATACCCCACCCCTTTTTCACCGCATTTTGCAGCTCCAGATAAGGCTTTCTAAGATACCTCCATATCAGATATTCCACAAGAGGATAGGCAATTAGTCTGCTGATCAGCAACAGTATATATTGTTCACCGCCAAAATAATAATCGAGCAGATTTGTCACAGCCATAATCCACAGGCATATGGTGTCCGCCAGGCAGAATGTCAACAGAAAACGGAATTTCTTGTCCGCACTCATGACATAGAAAAAAATAAAGCTTGGTATGGAACAGGTAAACAAAAAAGCCTTTGCCAGCACCTCCATGCCATATATCACCAGTATTGCCACATTCATCCCCATTAAAATCCCCATACCGATCCCGGCTGCCAGCACAGTTTTTCTAGGTGCAAAACGCGACCGGAACAACATGATAAAGAGGAAATATACATGGAACATGGCCCAAAAAATCGACAGATCCCTAAGCAATACCATAAAATCAGTCCACCTCCTCGAACAATATCTCCTGATATCGTTTTTTTACTTCCGTATAATACCTCCTGGACACCGGAATCCGTTGCCCGGCAACAATCAGGTCAGCGCCGCTCAAACTGTCCACATGATACATATTCACAAGAAAACTCTGGTGGCAGCGCATAAATATTTCCCCGCACACCTGCATTGCCAACTCGTTCAGTCTGCCTTTACATTCCTGTACGATACCGCCCGTACAGCAAATGGAAAGCGTATGTTCCCTGCTGCTGATATAAAGTATTCTGCTATAGGGAATGCTTCCTGTCTGCCCCCGGGATTGGAAGAAAAGTTTTTTTTCCCTGTTTCTGACAAGATTCTTCGATACCCTTTCCAGAAGCTGTTTCACATCTTCCTCCCGTACCGGTTTCAGCAAATATTGAACTGCATAAAGATCATACGCTTCCCTGTAAAAATCATTGCTGGTGGAAATAAAGCAAATGGCCGCTTCTTCCTGTTCCCTGACAAGCATCTTTGCCAGCTCAATCCCGTTGACCGGGCCCTCCATATAAATATCCAGCAAATACAAATCATATCGCATTTTTTTATTTTTTACGTCTGCAAGAAGACTATCCACATCGGAATACACCCTGGCCTCATGCCCGCCTAAAAATCTTTTTACCGATAAGGCATCTCTCATGCAATCGTCACAGACTGCTATTTTCATAAGTATCCTTTCTTCCGCCTCTTTAATGTCTTTTTTATTGTATCATATATAAGTTCTTTTTTCTTTTGCCAATTTTGGTCAAAAATACGTTAATTTTGTATTTTTATAAGCAAACACTGTCACGCTCTGCGAGCCAGCTCATTGTAAAAAAACCGGTGTTAAAAAACCTTCCGACAGGTTTTTCAACACCGGTTCTTTTTTCTTTTACCGTTAATCGACAAGCAGCCCCTTTTCTTTCAAAAACTCTTCCGCTACTTCCCGGTCTTCCTTTCCCTCCACTTCTACCGCATAATTCATCCGCTGCATTTCCTCCGCCGAAATCATCCCATTCAGCTTTTCTAATATTCCCTGTAGTTCCGGATAATCCTTCAACGCGTCTTTCCTCACTACCGTACCCGCGTCAAAGGTTTCAAAAAAGACCTGATCATCGGTAAGCAGCACGAGCTGATTGGCCGCCAGCTGTGCATCCGTCGTAAAAGCATTGATTACGTCCACTTCTCCGTTCTTCAATGCCTCGTATTTTAAGGCAATCTCCATCTGGTTCGTATCCTTAAATGTCATGCCATAAGCACTGCAAAGCCTGGGATATCCTGTTTCCAGCTCGATATAATCGGGATTCCCCCCAAAAATAAGTTCGCCGGAAGCCGCCGCAAGATCCGAATAAGTGGACAACCCATACTGTTCCGCTGTCTCCTGTCTGACTGCCAGCCCGTAGGTATTGGAAAATCCGTACAGCCCTGTCCAGGTAAGCCCCATTCCATCATATTCTGCTAACAGCTGTTCGTATAATTTATCGTCATCCTTTTCCATCTCTTCCCTTTTCAGCACATTCAGCCAGGCGGTTCTCGTATACTCCGGATAGAGGTCGAATTCGCCCTTGACAAGAGCCGGATGAATATTCGTAGTGCCGCCGCCGACTCCTTTCGTAATCTCCACTTCATAATCCGTTTCCGCTTCGATCATCTGTGCAATGATCTCCGTCAGGATATATTGTTCCGTCATTGGCTTGGATGCGATTTTTATCGCCTCTTTTTTCCCGCAGCCGCATATGCCCAGCAGCATCACCGCTGTCACCAGAAATAAAATTCCTTTCTTAGCATTTTTATTAGCAAGTATTTTATTCATTTTTAGCCTCATTTCACATCTCCTATCTTCCGATCAGACTTCTTACAAATTCATCCCTGGGCGCCTTTTGAAGTTCCTCCGGTTTCCCCTCCTGCCAGATTTCCCCCTCCTTCATAATCAGGACGCGGCTTCCCAGGTGAAAAGCTTCCCCGATATCGTGGGTAATAAATACAATCGTGATTCCCGTTTTTCGCTGCAATGCCAGCAGTTCTTCCTGCAAACCTCTGCGCGTAATTTCATCCACCGCGCCGAAGGGCTCGTCCATCAGCAATATATCCGGTGCCGCTGCCAAAGCTCTCGCAATTCCTACTCTCTGCTTCTGACCTCCCGATAACTGCCTTGGAAAGCGTTTCCCCACTTCTCCCGGAAGCTGAACCAATTCCAGCATCTTTTCCGCTAATATCTTCTTTTCTTCCTGCGTCAGCCTTCGTTCCAGCCCGGGGACATAACAAATATTGTCTTCCACCGTCATATGGGGAAACAGCCCGGCCCCCTGCACCGCATAACCAATACGTCTGCGCATAGCGGACAGGTCGCATCCCCTGATCAGCTCCCCATTCACCGCCACCTCGCCTTCCAACGGAATCACCAGGCCGTTCATCATCTTCAGCAACGTCGTCTTTCCGCAGCCGGAAGGACCTATGATAACGACAAATTCCCCTTTTTCCACCGTAAGGGATACGTGGTTCAGCACCTTATTCTCTCCATAAGCCGCCGAACAATCCCGTATTTCAATCGCTTTATCCAATGCCGTACCTCCTGTTTACCGCCTTTTCAGCCCTGGAAAGCAGCCAGTCGCTTAACAGGGCAAGCAATGCAATCAACAAAGACCCCGCCGCCGTCAGCGCCATATTATAAGTGGTAATGCCTCTATAAATAGCGGCGCCAAGGCCGCCCGCTCCTATGAAGGAAGCAATTCCCCCCATCGCGATAATCATGACTACCATATTGCGGAAGCCGCTTATAATCACCGGGATTGCAAGCGGAAACCGGATGCCGAACAATATTTGTTTTCCGTCGGCTCCAAGCCCTTCCGCCACTTCCAGAATGCCGGCGTCCACATTGACCAGTCCCGTATACGTATTCCTGACAATGGGAAGCAGCCCGTAAACCGTAAGCGCGATGACCGCCGTCTTATCCCCGATCCCGGTAAAAGGAATTAAAAATCCCAATAAGGAAATGGACGGCACCGTATAAACCACGTTGATCACGCCAAGGGCGATTCCGGCCGCCTTTTTATGTCTGCTGATAAAAACCCCGGTCAATATCCCAAGCACCCCGGCGCAGACTACCGCCGTCAACGATATTCGAATGTGTTCCAGAAGACAGGTCAGAAAAAAATCCCTCCTGTCCCATAGTATCTGTATCAACTGCATTTATTTAATCCTTCATAAACTGATCCACGCTTTTTTTGATTTCCCCCGGTGCCATGGATTTTACCAGATAGCCCTGGGGCTTTAACGCGATCACCTTTTTCACGCTTTCCTTATCTCCCCTTCCGGTTAAAAATACCACCGGAATATCCGCAAATTCTTCCTCTGCACGGACCATTTCCAACACCTGGCTTCCGTTGCAGACCGGCATTTCATAGTCCAGCAGAACCATATCCGGCCGATCCAATGTGATAGAGCGGATCGCGGATATGCCGGATTTTGCCAGCGACACTTCATAATCCTTTTCCAGCAGTCCCTTCATGGCATGCAGCATCACATCGGAATCATCTACTACCAGTATTTTCTTTTTTTCCACTTTTTTATTCTTATCGAGATATTTTTTTATCTCGGTCATCGCATTATCCGCTTTAATCGAAACCCCGTTTCCGTCCTGCATCAAATGAGGCGCGATCACGCAATATGCAAAATATCCTGCGCCGGTATCAAAGAGCAGACTGAACTGCGGCGTATGATCGGCAAATTTTTTTTCAAACTGTTCGTAAGAAAGCAAATTTTCTTCTTTTATCTCATACAAATCCGCCGAGGGAAAATATTCGCTGATGCGGTTTACAAACTGCTGAGCCATATACCGCACCGCGTTCATCTGCATAACGTTTACGGTATCCGACTCAGCTTCCATCATGTTCCCCACCGTATTAACAATCAGCTTCTGTTCGAAAACAAGCAGTATTTCCCATGTTTTTCCCTGTCTGGTACTATAGACCAGCCGGTAATAAATTCCTGTCCCGAACTTCTCTCCGCCGTAGCACTCGCTTACCACCCTGGCATCCAGCATAAACATATCCTTCAGAAGCTGGATGATCGTCTGTCCCATCGCTGTCTGCTCTTCTTCTGGCAGCAGCTCTCCCCATTTACTTATCGTCTTTCCCGTAATGGCACGGTCTTCCGTCAAAGTATGCCCGACCAGCCAGCCGGCACAGACGCCCAGGAAATGATTGACAGCATCCTCCGAATAATTATTCTGTTCCAGTTCCTTCTCCAAAGCAGGAAGCGTTTTTTTCCGAAAATCATCGTGCAGCCTCCGGTGCATATCGAATCCCATATAATGTATATGGGCCATATAGGCTTCTTCTTCCGTAAAATGCTTCATCGCATGGTCCTTAAAATATTTGATCCCTTCTTCGCAGACCCACCGGCTTTTCCCTTCCTTCTTTTTATGTTCAAATAATCTGTTTAAAATGCTGAAAAGTTTTTTATGCTCTTCATCAATGAAGCTGACTCCTATATTATATCTGTCCTGCCATACCAACCGATTGCCCATTTGTTTCCTCCTTTACCAAAAAGTTCTTTTTTTCGTTCTTTTTTATTTTATTTTTATCTGTTTTCAATCGTCTTCCATGATCTTGTACAATCCTTTTCTGGCCTCATCTACTTCGACGCGCTCTCCTTTGCGCAGCGCTTCTTCAAACCTGCGGATACCGTATTCCAGCATATTGCGCCTTTCTCCCAGCGATTCTTCATACATGCGTTCCGCTTTTAAAAGCGCCAGCCTGTTTTCCTCCTGGTCTCTCAGCTGTACTTTCAAATACGAAAGTTCCTCCATGCGCCGGGCGATCTCTTCTTCGGTCATAGTATTCTGTGCGCCTTTGATCACCAGCTTTTTCTTCTCTCCGGTGGAAACCACCTTTACTTCTACTTCCAGCAAGGAATTGATATCATATGTATATGTTACGTCCACAGCTTCTTCCCCTTTTTTCGCTTTCGGGACATTAATTTCCACTTCTCCCAGATACAGATTATTCCTGGCAAACCTGCTTTCCCCCTGAAGGATACGGATACATACCTTATCCTGGTTATCCTTAGCCGTATAGAAACGGTCGGTCTTGCTGGTGGGTATCACCGTATTCCGTTCGATAATGGGATTATAATGCCCGCCTTCCACTATGCCGTCATCATATTCCATCACCACTTCGGTTCCCAGCGTAAAAGAACATACGTCCGTCAGTATCATTTCCCTTACTTCCTCCCGGCGCTCTTTCATCGCTCCCTGTACCGCTGCCCCAAGAGCCACCGCCTCGTCGGGATGGATGCTCGTATCCGGGAACTTGCGGAAGAGACGGATAAAGAAATCCCGGAAGATCTGCAGTCTGGTCGCCCCGCCGATCAATACCACTTCGTCGATATCCGCCAGGGACAGCCCAGCATCGGACAGGCTCCGTTTCACCGGCTGTCTGATCTTCTGCAGCAAATCCTCACAGGCTGCCGCGAATTCCTTAGCCGTTATCTTTGCACTTTTCATTTCGTCCTGCAGCAGACAGTCAATCGTGACTTCTTCCTTATCGTTGATCTCCCTTTTTGCCGCTTCCGCATGCCGGTACAAGCGGACTTCGTCTTTGGCCGACAAGGAATCCGCTTTGATCCCCATTTTATTCATGCAAATCTTTTCCAATACCTTTGTAAAGTCCTCTCCGCCCAGGTAATTATCCCCGGCCACCGCTCTGACCTCCAGGATATTATGAAACAGTTCCAGAATGGATACGTCAAAAGTTCCCCCTCCCAAGTCAAAGACAAGAAATCTGGTATCTTCCTTCTTTTCATACAGGCCATACGCGATCGCCGCTGCCGTAGGTTCCGAAATCATCCGTTCCACTTTCAGGCCGGCCAGCTCCCCGGCGCGCTTCGTCGCCTTACGCCTCTGGTCATCAAAATAAGCCGGAACGCTGATTACCGCTTCGGTCACTTCCTCTCCCAGATAATTTTCCGCATCTTCCTTTAAAGCTCTGAGTACAAGGCCCGACAGCTCCTCGGGCTTATACCTTTTGCCGCTCAGCGTATACTCCCTGCCGCTGCCCATGCTTCGCTTAAAAGCAAGCGCCACGCTGTCCGGATACAGACTCATCCTCTCCAATGCGGTTTCTCCCACATATACATTTCCTTCCTCGTCCACACTGACAACCGAAGGAGTCAAGTTTTTCCCAAGCCGGTTGGGAATGATTTTGGGGCCCTCTTCCGAATAGTATGCCACTAAACTATTGGTGGTCCCAAGGTCAATGCCAACTATCATGTTCTACCTCATTTCCTTTCTTCCTATACAAGCTTTTCTTCATATATAGGTTTTTCTTCATATATAAGTTTTGCGCGGGCATACAGATTATCAGGCTGCTCTTCTGCCAGCTCCCGATATGCTTTCACCGCTTTCTCTGCTTCCCCCTTCCGTTCCAGAAGCAGTGCCTCCGCAATCTTTAAACGCATGCAGGAAGCATGGCTGCATCTGCGGCATCTCGGACTTTTCTCCATTTCCTTCCATGCCTCTTCTCCCTTTTTCACTCCCTGCCCGTACAGCGTAAGGATAAAATCTATGTACTTTACATACCTTTCCTTATAGAAAAAGTCTCCCGTTTCTACAAGGCTATCCCCTTCTCCATTCTTCTTTCCGCTCTCCTGCGCCCATTGCAATATTTTCTTTAATTGCTCCAGGCTTTTCCCGATCCCGATTTGTCCCTTTGCCTCTTCCCTCTTCTCTCCTATGGTAAATATAAAAATCTGGTTCAATATCATATCGATTCGGTCTTTTCTGCCGGCTTCCGGCCTTTTCAGCGCCCGTCCCAGCGCTTTGATGCTTTTCTCCCACTGGCCCTTGAACAACAATCTCCACGCCAGAATATGCCTGTATTTTAACCGGTATTCCATCTGGTCTCCCAGCCGTTCCTGTGACATTGACACATAGAACCCAAGCAGGAGCATCATTTCCCATCGGTATATTCTCTGAAAAGCGCGTTTGAACTCTCCTGCATACAAATACGCCCGGTAAAGCTGCGCTTCTTTCTCATTGGGATCTTTTGCATAAACTTCCCTGATCACCTGTTCCGCAGCTTCCAGCCTTCCCGTTCTGGCATAGTTGGCGGCCAGCCCCTTTGCCACCGCATCGCTCCCCTGGAATTTCTCATAAAGATACCGGTAAACCGCCGCGGCCTGCCGGTATTCCCCCATCAATTCATACGTATGGCCCAGGCCAAGATTGGCATAATAAGATTCTGCCGATCTTTCATTCTCCTCCCCACTCATATAATAAACCGCTCTTTTAAAATATACCAGTGCTTTTTCATATTCTCCGGCATATTTATAAAGGCATCCGATATAATTACAGGCAAAGGCATCGGCCAAGTCCCTTTCCAGTATCTTCTGGAAATCTTTCATCGCGGCCTTGTGGTCCTTCGCCGCCATGCTGAAAAGCCCCCTCCTGCTCAGAAGCAGATTGCACGGATACATTTTCAAATATCGGGTAATCACCGGATATCCTTCCCGATAATACCGCAGATTTCCCGTCATCGATATTTTATCATAATAAGATTCATCAAATTCCTTTAATTTCTGGTCGATAGGCCACCCTTCCGGCGGCTTCTCCCCATGGTACAGGCCGCTGTCCAGATAACAGCTTTCTATTTTATTTTTTTCCGCCAGATCCAGCAAACGTTTTATTTCATCCTCATGTCCGGTATCGTAATAGACCTTCGCCATCTCTTCATAAGGATAGGCATAGCCTGGAAAATATTCGATGCATCTTCTGCCGCAGCGCACCACCCCCGCGCCATCCCAAAGCCCGGCATAAGCCTTCAGCATAAATACCCATGCAAAATATATCCTGAATTTATCCAAAAGGATTTCCGACAGATCAATGCATTTTTGATATTCCTTCTTTTCCAGAAATATCTGCGCCATTTCCATCAGCAGTTCCGAATCGTCTTCCGACTGCTCTTTGATCTTTTCATATTCCTTCTCCGCCTTATCAAAATATTCCGAAAATCCCCTTCCCATCATATGATAAGCTGATATTGTAAGCCGTATGGCCGCATACTGGTTTTCCTGCCCGTTCTTTCCTGCCCGTTCCTGCCAGTTTCGAACCGTTTCCACCGCTTTCCCGTTCTCTCCTTGTCCCAGGTAGTCTTTGGCGAGAAGCAGCAGATATTCTTCCTTCCGCTCCGCCGGAACTCTGTCCCTGATCTCCTCCAATATTTTGCCGGCCGCATAATAACGCTCTTCCTTGTAATAATTATCCGCCAGCTCCATAACGGCGTCCATATCCTGCTTCTCCGCCCATCTTTTTTTCAGCTCCGGTTCCTGCTTCGCATGAATCTCTTTCAGCAATTTCTTCATTTCTTCGTGAAAGACGCCCGATGCCATGTTGATGCATTCTTCCGCTGTCCGGTAATCTTCTTTTTCGTAATAATAAAAAGCCAGCCTGTAGTTCGCCATATAGTTCCCGGGTTCCAGCTCCTTCAATTTCCGGCAGCAGTCCCAGGCTTCTTCCTTCCGGTCTTTTTCCCAATAATAATTGGATACATGAAGCAAAACGGCCTCATTAGCAGGATATCTCTCCAACAACCCCAGCAGCAGCTCCCCAGCCTCCTCTTCACGTCCGCTCCCTTTATAAACCAGGGCGCGCAATATCTCCATGTAAGGGTGGAATATACCGGTAGCTTCCGCTTTTTCCAAAGCCTGTTCCGCTTCTCCGTATTCCTGCCTGTTCAGTGCCCCGGCCCCCTCCCAGTAACAGTTCAGGAACAAATCATAATCTCCGTCATCCGGACCCTGAAAAAGAGAATAATCCACCGCTTCCTTTTCTTCGCACCTTTGGACTATAAATTGTATAAAATCTTCAGGAAATATTTCCTTTAAATGATCCCTGTCCTCACAGAGATTCAAATATTTATCGAAAATCTGCCATATTTTCTGTGGAAACTGAAAGTGATTCATTAAAAAAATCAACAGTTTTTTCCGGCATTCCTCATAACCTTCAAAAGAAATAAAGATTTCTTCCTGAAACAGGCGCTTCCACGCTTCTTCATCGCATCTCTTGCTAAGGCGTTCATATAAAGAAAAAGCCTGGCCCGCCCACAAGCCCGAAGGCGTCGTATCCTCTTCTTCCTTTTCTTCTTCTTTATTTCTTGCATAGGAACAAGCTTCTTCATAGGCTTGCCTAAGACGCTTGAATCCTTCCTGGTCATCTTCGGGGTTTACCGTGGAAAGTTTTTTCCGGTAAGCTCCTTTGATCGCCGCCTCATCCTTGGTAGGCGCAGTTCCAAGTATATAAAAAATTTCTTCTATTTTCATACATATACTCCTCCCAGCCCCAAATCTCCTTTTCTATGATGCGGCCTGACCGGCATCCGGCGCGCCGGGTTCCCGCAGCATTCCCCTCAATACCAGCACAGCGGCTGCAGCCAGGATCACTTCCGTTACCGCCTGTGCATATGCCAGCCCATAAAGGGGGAACAATTTATTCAAAAGAAAGATCGCCGGTATTTCCATAATGATCTTTCTCAATATAGCAAAAAAGAACGCCTTTTTTCCCATGCCCACTGCCTGGAATACGCCCACCGCCAGAAAATCCATGCAGAAAAATGGAAGCGCCAGGCACAGCCCCCGCAAAAAGCTTGTTCCATAAGCAACAATGTTCTCATTCCTTATAAACAAACGAATCCAGAATCCGGCTCCCAGATAATAGCAAAGGGCGATCGCCGCCAATGCGGAAACCGTATATTTCGCGGCAAACGTAATCGCCTGTTTCATTCTCTTCCGATTGCCGGAAGCATAGCTGTAACTGATCAGCGGCATGATGCCCTGTGAAAAACCAAAAGCAACATTCATGGGAACCATATTGATTTTCTGGGCGATCCCCATCGCCGCCACCGCGTCCGCCCCGAAGGAGGAAGTAAAATTGTTCAGCACCGTCATACCGGTCACATTGAGCAGATTCTGGATCGCGGCGGGAATCCCCACCCCGCATACGCCAACAATGATTTCTCTCCTTAACCGGAACATCTTCGGATGAATGCATACATAAGTGCTTTTTCGTTTTATAAATAAAAGTATGAAAAAATACATACATGCAACACAGTTGGACAGGAACGTGGCGAGCCCTGCCCCTGCCGCCCCCATATCCAGCCCCCAGGGCAGGATAAAAAACGGATCCAGCACTATATTCAGCAAACATCCGCTCATCGTACCGATACTGGCGTGCAGGGTGCTTCCCTCCGAACGCACCATGTAAGCCATTACCACATTGAGAATGGCCGGCACCGCTCCAAAGCAGACCGTCCACTTCAAATATTCCCCTGTGGCCGCAAACGTTTCCACATCCGTACCGAGCAGCGCCAGCAGCGGATTTTTACCGACCGTACAGAGAATGGAAAATACCAGGCTGCAAAATACCGTACAATAAAAACCAAAAGCGGAAACTTTCCGCACCATATCATATTTCTTACTTCCCAAAGCCCGGCTCATCATGCTGGAACTGCCCACGCCGAACAGATTATTCACCGCGTTAAAAGCCAGCAGAACCGGCGCGGCGAGCGTCACTGCCGCATTCTCCACCGGATTGTTCAGCATCCCTACAAAATAAGTATCCGCCAGATTATAGATCACCATAACCAAAGAACTGATCACCGTCGGAACCGCCATGGACACGACAGCTTTTGAAACAGGAGCCTGCTCGAATAAATACAGCTTTTTCTTATCTTCCATAATTTTCACACCTCTAATATTATAGTATAACATGATATCGGTGTTTGGAACAGGCCTACATTCACTTTGCTGAAATTTCCTTGTACACGACTTTGCAAAAAATACCGGAAAACAGGATAATATATCGCCGTTTTCCGGTATTTCTTTTTTTGAATTTATCTCTTATCCCACTTTATAGCCGGTTCCCCATACCACTTTCAAATAATGGGGTTCCTTAGGGTTTTGTTCTATTTTCTCCCGAATATGCCGGATATGTACGGCGATGGTATTATCCGCCCCGATTGCCTGCATATTCCATATCGTTTCATAGATCTGGTTAATGGAAAATACCTTTCCTTTTTCCTGCACCAGCAGCCTGAGTATCTTGTATTCTATGGGCGTCAGGCTGACCTCCTTGCCTGCTACCGTTACCTTGCGCAAAACATCGTCTATGACAAGATCGTCCATCCGGTAGATTCTGTCAATATTATCCCGCATATGCACCAGCTGCGTATACCGCTTGAACTGGCCATTGATCCTCGCCATAAACTCCAGCGGGTGAAAGGGATGGATCACATAATCATCCGCCCCTGCGTTGAGCGCAGCTATTTTCGTCTGTTCCTTGTCATTGGCGGACAATACGATGATCGGCATCCTGTCCGCATTGCGAATTGCCTTCAGCCGCTCGATTCCGTCGCGCATGGGGAAATCAATATCCATTACCACTAAATGAATGTCTTTTTCCCTGACCCTTTTCACAACGTCTTCCAGCTTGTTCACTACAAGAACCTGGTACCCTTCCTGTGCCAGGAAAATCTTAAGCACTTCCATGTTCGTTTCGTTCTGGTTGTAAATCAATACATTTTTCATTCGGTTTCCTCCTCTCATAAAACCTTATCCCTTCTTCTATTTATCTTCTTTTCTCCCTTGTTCATATAAGCTCAAATCTA
Organism: Lachnospiraceae bacterium 28-4; assembly: GCA_000403275.2. Lineage (GTDB taxonomy): Bacteria > Bacillota > Clostridia > Lachnospirales > Lachnospiraceae > Kineothrix. Next base: position 220,194 of record KE159598.1, on the reverse strand, counting down.
TGCTTTCTATGATTTCTTTCGCTTCGTCTTCCGTATAACCTATCAAATCGATATATGCTTCATAGGTTCCCACACTGACGGCTCCATGAATCTGAAGCTGGTCATCTTCGCTTTCCTTTACGGAGTCCACCAGCGTATAAGTGTACCCCTGTGCCGTCGTATACTGCCTCTCGTTGCAGACGCCGCCCGGAAATACTTTAGAGGATGCATGGCCTTGCGTATCCGCATAATCGGTGCGCTCCACCCATATCACCTTTTCATCCATATCATAGCGGATCATGGCCCAATCCCCGCACACGGTCGCACTCACTTTCTCCGCCTCTGTACTTATAGACGGCTGGGGAAAGATAATATCTTCATTTCTGCGAAATTCTTCCAAAGAAGAATAATTTTTCACCGGCATTTCTTCCACTTCCACTTCTTCCGTCATATCCTCCTCCCCTGCCTCAAAGAGAACCGGGCCTTCCTCTCCACCAACCACTTCTTTGACATCGTTGTCCTCCATGGACAATCCTACTTCCTCCGAAACAATATATGTTCTGGGATATTCTGTCTCATTCCTCGCCATCGTTGCCGCATCGGCCGACTCAAATCCCCACTCCTGCACTTTTATCACATTCTCCAAATACTCTGCCGCTTTTACCGTGCCAAATCCACAAAGAAATATAACGCATGCCGCTGAAAAAGCCGTTGCCGCCGACCTGCTCATCCGCCGCACCACCCTGCGGTTATGCCGTCCCTCATCCATGCATTGAGAAGCGTCCATATGGAATTCTTTCATACCCAGTATACCCAGATCTTTTACTGCTGACTGGTAGCAATCTTTAAAATCATTCATACCGATACTCCTCCTTCAGATTTTTTTTCAACAATTCCCTGCCTCTCGTCAGCTGCGACGTTATCGTCGATTCCTTTCTTCCGGTGGCAGCGCCGATCTCTTTGACGCTCATCTGCTGGAAATAAAACAAATGGATTACTTCCCTGTATCTTCTCGGAAGCTTTAAAACCGCTTCCATAATTTCCCGGTTTCTCTCTTTTTCCAGAATACCGGCCTCCATCGCGCCATCCGTTTCTCCCTGCCTTCCTGCCGGCAGCCCCCCTTCCGGCAGTTCCCCCGCCGGCACGATATCCGTATGCCTGTACCATGCGGAACGCCACACCTTCCGGCACCCATTTAAAGTCACTTTAATAAGCCATGCCTTTTCATGTTCCGGCGTTTCGAATTCTTTCCGGTTCTTAACCAGCCGATAAAAGGTTTCCTGCACCACATCCTCTGCATCCTGATTATTTTTAAGCTGTAAAAATGCAATTCTATATAGTAAACTGCTGTAATTATTTATTTTTTGCTGCAGCGCTTCCATATACGCCGCCTGTGAAACAGATACTTCCTCTCTGCCGTTCCTCTTCTCTGCCATATGTATTGTCTCTCATCTTTTTGATTTATTCCTCTGCGCAGCATCCGTGAAATGCCGTTCTATATAGTAATATCCCATACAAATCTAAAATACTGCAAAAAAAATTATTATTTTTTTATTATTTTTCACCTTCTCTTTATTAGATGCTTTATTTGAAAAAAAGGTTTCAAACTTTTTTAGACGTTTTGTAAAGGACTTTGAATCATATTGGCAAAAAATTTGCATTTCAGCGCAAAAAAGCAGAGCCGGAAACCTGTTTTTAGATTTCCGGCTCATTAGTGCCATTTACATATTCTGATCTGTTTTCAATTTTCTCTTCATCAGCAGAAAGATCAACCAATTCTGCAATCTTTTCAAGTGTTATTGTTCCCTTTCCTTCTTTCCCAAACCCGGTAAATTACCCAGCCCATGGAAGCCCCGAAACAGTTCAGCAGGATATCGTCCACGTCAAAAGCTCCGAAAGCGCTGAACAGCTGGAACACTTCTATACCGACTACAAACAGAAAAGCGTTCAGCAGCAGAACCGGAAACTTTGCTGCCCCTTTCTGCACATAAGGTAGCAAAAAGCCAAAGGGCACAAATACAACAATGTTCCCTGCCAGGTTTTCAAAGCTATTCAGCATATAGGAATAATTAATATACATTTTGATTGTTTTAAACAAGGTAAAATTAGCGGTATCCAAGCCTTCCAGAATAACGCCTTTTTCCCATGTATCCGCGACCGCCTTCAAATCCTCCCAGGGATATTTGAAGATGATCACCTTGATCACTATAGCTATATATATAAAAAACACAATTTTTATGCGTTTTGATTTATTCACGAATAAAAAACCTCCACCAAAGTTAATCCCTTGGCAGGCGCCAGATAACCGGCATCTTCCCTCGTTCCTGCTTCCAGCAGTTTCGCTATCTGTGCCGCGTCTCTTTTGTGCATCCCCGCTTCCAGCAGGGTCCCCATCATAATTCGTACCATATGATATAAAAAGCCATTTCCCCGAAAAGTAAACCTTATCTCGTCTCCCTCTTTTTCAATAGAAATGGAATCCACAGTGCGCACGGTGGATTTCCTGCTCCTCTTATTGGACGTAAACGCCCTGTAATCATGGGTTCCGCATAAAACCTCCGCTGCCCGCTCCATCGCGCCCATATCCAGATCTTCCTCCACCACATGGACATATCTTCTATCAAATATATGTGGAATGCTGCTGTTTATCACCCGGTACCGGTAGGTTTTTCCCTTTACATTCAATCTGCTGTGAAAACGTTCCGATGCCTCTTTCATATCAATAACCGCAATATCCTCCGGCAAATACCGGTTCATATAATCCATGATCTCCTGAAGTTCCATCTCTGTTTCAATATGAAAATTAGCCGTCTGCCCATAAGCATGAACGCCGGCATCCGTTCTTCCCGAACCGATGACTTCCACTTTCCTCCCGCACATCCTGCCAAGCAGATCTTCCAGCTTTCCCTGAATCGTGTTGTCCGTGCTGTCCTGTCTCTGCCAGCCCTGATATCTTGTTCCCTCATATTGAAGTATTACTTTTATGTTGCGCAATTATGCGACCTCCCAGGGATTTTTCTTTCCTTCCACAAATAATCTGCACCCAGCCAGGGAGTCCCTGACCACCGTTCTCACGCACTCATCGGTATAAAATGCCATATGATGCGTTACCGTTACATTCGGAAATCCTCTTAAAACTGCCAGTTCCCTGTTATTCAATACATCCGATTTTCTGTCGTAATAATAAAGTTCAAACTCATTTTCCACCACGTCCAGGCCGGCAGCGCCGATTTTCCCGGATTCGACCCCCGCGATCAACGCCTCGGAATCTATCAGCCCTCCCCGTGCGGTATTGACAATCACCACACCGTCTTTCATCCTGGCAATGGTTTCCGCCCCTATCATATGATAGCTTCTGTCGGTCAGAGGCGCATGCAGAGTAATAATATCCGCCCGCCTCCATATTTCTTCCAGTGTAACATATTCCGCGTATTTTTTCACCCCTTCATTTTCCAATAAATCATACGCGAGCAATTTGCATCCAAAACCGGATAAATTCCCGATCACCGTTCTCCCGATCCTTCCCGTGCCGACTACGCCCACGGTCATGTCTTTTAACTCCCTCCCCTGGATTCCTTTCAACGTATAATCTTGAATATTCGTGCGCTCCATGATTCTTTTCATCTTCCGAATGGACATCAGAATCAGCATTACCGCATAATCCGCCACTCCATGTGGGCCGTAAGGCGCATTCGCCACCGTAATCCCCAATTCTTTCGCCGCATCCATATCGATATGGTCATAGCCTATCGTTCGCGTCACCAAATAGCGAACCCCTGCCTCTTTATAAGCCGCCAACAGCTCTTTTGTCATTTTGGAAGTGAGGATATCGATGCAGTCGCTTCCCTCCGCCAGCCTTACATTATCCATGCACGGCGCATCCTGGCAAAGAACGAGTTCGATTCCCATCTCCCCGCCGTACTGTATGAATAATTCCTTCTCATCGAATTCCCTGCAGCTATATACCGTCACTTTCATATCAATAACCATACCTTTCTCTTTGCCGGAACATTTATTTTTCCTGTTCCCTTATTTTTTCCCTTTGGTATTTCTCGTACTCCTCCACTACCGCCATATCTTTTTCATCCAGACGGCGGAAATTGTTAATACCCGCCAGCAATATCCTTATGCTGTTCTTTGTCGTGTCGAATACGCCCTCTTCATACATATTGGCAAAAATAATGCCGATAGGAACCGCAATGATCATACCGAATACCCCCGCCGCTTTGTAGCCGATAAACAGCAAAAATATGGTAGGAATAGGAGGAACGCCAATCGAATCCCCTACGATCTTCGGCTGTATAATCTGCCGCGCTAATTGTCCTCCGCACCATATGATCATAAGCCCCACTGCCATCTTGTAATCCGCGCTGAGTATTTTGATCACCGCCCAGGGCATCAATACCGTTCCCGTACCGAATATCGGAAGGAAGTCCAGAAAGGCGATCCCGAGAGCGATCAAAAAAGCATAGTTTACTTTCAAAACCCAAAGCCCTATTACCAAAAGGAGATACATCCATATCTCAATTTTAAACTGCGCCTTAAAATAGCCTCCTACTGCCCGCTTAAAGCTGCGGGACATCAGATTCCAATGATAAATGACTGCCTCCGGTATGCAGCCTTTTACCGTAACGGACAGATATTCCCTTTCCGCAACGAAAAAATAGGCCGACAAAAGGCACATGATGACTCCAATCAACACCGTAGGAAGATTTTTGGCAAAATTCCCCACCGCTTCAATCGTCGGCGTCCCTGCCCTGCCTACCAGATCCCCGACGAAACCTTCCATCTGTTCCCCGATACCGGCAATCGTACTTCGCACCTCTTTCGGAAAACGACTGTATAAAATGTCCATATTCTTGCCGATGGTACGGAAGTCTTCCTCCAGGGCATCCCACATCACAGGCAGTTCGTTGACGAGCCCCACCGCTTCCCTGACCACTTTCACCCCTATCAGGTACGCTGCCAGCACCAGCAGCGCGATAACCGCAATAATGACAAAAGCCGTCCCTGCCTTTCGTTTAATCCTCAACTTGCTCTCAAAAAAAACCACCAGGGGATTTGCAATCAGAGCGATAATCCAGCCAATCACAAAAGGCATGAAAAACAGGAGCGCCTTCGGCAGCAAAAATACGATCAGCATCAAGATCAGCAATGCGATCCCCAGATTCATCAATACTTTTACATATGTCCTATGCAATGGTTTCATAAACATCTCCATTCCGGAACAGACATCCTCCTGTCCCGCCGTTATTCTTTTCCCGTTTTAAACTGTCCCCTGTTCCTTTTCTCCCAAATATTGATCCATCAACGTATATATTTCTTCTCTTCCCTGTTTTGTCATGGAAGACCAGGGAATGATCACCGTATCCTTTCCCGCCTGCAGACCCGTTCTTATCATCTTCACTTGTTTTTCGATCTGGCTTCTTTTAATTTTATCCAGCTTCGTCGCAATAATGATAGGCCGGAAACCATAATGCGTCATCCACTCATACATCGTTTTATCATTGGCCGAAGGTTCATGCCGGATATCGACCAGAAGGAAGATCAGTTTCAACATTTGTGTCCGGCGCAGATAGCGCTCCACCATCTTTCCCCATTGTTCCTTTACCTTTACATTGGCAGTCGTATAGCCATATCCCGGCAAATCCACAAAATAACATTGTTCATTGATATTGTAAAAATTAATGGTCTGGGTCTTTCCAGGCTGGGCGCTTGTCCTGGCCAGGGACTTGCGGTTCATCAGCCCGTTGATCAGCGAAGACTTTCCCACATTGCTCTTTCCCGCAAATGCAAACTCGGCATAAGGATTCTCCGGTATTTTACTCGTAATACCGCAGACTGTTTCCAGATTCACGTTCTTAATTACCATTTTTAACTCCGTTTCCGCGAGGCTTTATCCCGCAAGTCTTTGTCTCGTGAGGCCTTATCCCGCGAGGCTTTTTTCCCGGGCAGGTTTTCCCTCAAAGGCTTTTCCGCCAAGGCATAAGACAGTACTTCCTCCATATTCTCTACAAAATGGATGGACAACCCGGCTTTTATTTCGTTCGCAATGTCCCCGATATCTTTCTCATTCTTCTTCGGTACAAGCACCGTTTTGATTCCTGCTGTCTTTGCCGCCAGGATTTTCTCCTTTAATCCCCCGATCGGCAGTACGCGGCCTCTTAAGGTGATCTCTCCCGTCATGGCCAGATCCGCCCTTACTGCAATCCCGGTAATAGCCGATAACAGCGCTGTTGCCATGGTAATGCCGGCGCTTGGCCCGTCCTTCGGCACGGCGCCTTCCGGAATATGTATATGAAAATCATTTTTTCTGAAAGTATCCTTCGGAATCCCATACTGTCCGCTTACGGAACGAACATAGCTTAAGCCCGTAAGGGCGGACTCCTTCATAACATCTCCCATCTGCCCTGTCAGGCCGGTTTCCCCCTTTCCAGGCATCACGTTTACTTCCACCTGTAAGGTTTCGCCTCCTACGCTCGTCCAGGCCAGCCCTCTTACGATTCCGACTTCATCCTTCTCATTTGCCTTGTTCGCACCGTATTTTTCCTTGCCAAGATATTTTTCCAGATTGGAGGAAGTTACCTTTACGCTTTCTTTCTTTTTCTGTAAGATCTCCTTTGCCGCTTTCCTGCAAATGCTTCCGATCTTCCGTTCCAAGTCTCTGACTCCAGCTTCTCTCGTATAACATTCGATCATTTTTTTCAGCGCGCTGTCGCTGATGGAAAGCTGCCCCTTATCCAATCCGTTTTTTCCGAACTGCTTTGCCGCCAGATGTTCCCTTGCAATATGAAATTTCTCATTGGCCGTATAACTGCTGACCTCGATCAGCTCCATACGATCCAACAGCGGCTTTGGAATCGTTGCCGTGGAATTCGCCGTTGCAATGAAAAGCACTTCCGACAAATCCACGGGGATCTCCACATAGTGATCCCTGAACTTATTGTTCTGCTCCGCGTCCAACACTTCCAGCAGCGCCGAGGAAGTATCCCCCTTATAATCGCTGCTCACTTTATCTATTTCATCCAGAAGCATGAGAGGGTTTTTCACCCCCGCCTGTTTTAATCCTGCGATAATCCGCCCCGGCATCGCTCCGACATAAGTCCTGCGATGTCCCCGGATCTCCGCCTCATCGCGGACCCCTCCCAGGCTGATGCGCACGTATTTCTTATTCATCGCCTCAGCCACGCTTTTTGCTATGGATGTCTTTCCCGTACCGGGAGGACCCACCAGGCAGAGGATCGGCGTCTGCCCCTGCTGCGTCAGGCAGCGCACCGCCAGAGCTTCCAACACCCTTTCTTTCACCTGTTTCAGCCCGTAATGGTCTCTCTCCAGCACTTCTTCCGCTTTCGAAATATCCATATTATCTTTCGTTCGCTTATTCCACGGCAGTTCCAGCAGTGTTTCGATATATCCCCGCTCCACCGCGCTCTCCGAACTGTTTTGGGAAAGTCTGCGATAACGGGCGATCTCCTTTTGGATCTTTTCCTTCACTTCCTTTTCCGCCTTCATTTTACCCAGTTCTTTTTCAAACTGCTCCGCATCGGAAAAAGAATTGTCCTCGCCCAGCTCTTCCCGGATAAACTGGAGCTGTTCCCGCAAAAGATATTCTTTCTGGTTTTTTTCCACTCTTCCCTTTACTTTTTCGGAAAGCTCCGCCTTAATCCTGGCCACTTCGGTCTCGCTGTTCAATATCCCTGCCAGCACTTCGTAGCGCTCTTCCGGGTCTATAGCGGAAAGCACCGCTTGTTTGTTCTCATAATTCAAAGGCATATTGATCGTCACCTGATCCAAGAGGCAGCCCAGCTCGTCAATATCCTGGATATGGCGCTCCATAGCCGTCCCGGTTCTTGGGTAAAATGCCGCATAGCCGGCAAACAATTCCCGGATCTGCCGTATCATCGCTTCCTCTTGTACGGTTCCGTGCAGATTCAGGTCTTCTTCGATCTCTTCCACTTCGCCTTCCAGATAAGCTTCGTTATCCCCAAAGCCGTGCAGTTCTCCTCTGGAAATTCCTTCCACCATAACCCGGACGATATGATTGGGCATCTTGATCACTTGCTTTACCAAAGCGATCGTTCCGATCGAATAAACATTTTCAAAGCCGGGATCTTCCTTCTCCGTTTCCTTTTGTGTCACGAGAAAAATTCTCTGGCTTTCCACCATCGCCTGTTCGACAGCCGCTATGGATTTTTTTCTGCTCAAATCAAAATGAATGATCGTATGGGGCAGTATCGTCATCCCCCGCAATGCCACCACAGGCATATTTCGTTTTACACCGGTATTCCCCATTTCTTTTCCCTTTCTTTTTCACAAGAATGCATATATTCCTCAATGCCGTTTCCTAAAAGGCAAAAAGAGTTGGCCGCCGGGCCAACTCTGCTTTCCATTATCACTATTTAGCCGGACGCATGGCTTCCCTGTGAATGATCAGAGGTTCGCTCGTTCCTTCCACGGCTTCCTTTGTCACCACACACTTTATAATGGATTCATCCGAAGGTATCCGGTACATCACATCCATCATAACATCTTCCATAATGGAGCGCAGCCCTCTCGCACCTGTCTTACGCTCAAAAGCCTTATCTGCAATCGCCTCCACTGCTTCTTCTTCGAAGTCCAGCCTTACCCCGTCAAAATCAAACAATTTTTTATATTGCTTAATAAGGGCGCTCTTAGGCTCCTTCAGAATCTTTACGAGAGCATCCCGATCCAATCCCTGTAAGGTCACGCTGATCGGTACACGCCCTACGAATTCCGGAATCAAGCCAAATTTCACCAGATCCTGGGGCGTTACCTCTTTTAACAGATCCCCGATCTCCTTCACATGCCTGGAAGCTACTTCCGAATTAAAGCCAATCGTACTTCTGTCCAAACGGGATTCCACGATCTTCTCCAGACCGTCGAAGGCTCCGCCGCAAATAAACAGAATATTGGTAGTATCAATTTGGATCAGCTCCTGATGGGGATGCTTCCTTCCGCCCTGAGGCGGTACACTCGCCACCGTGCCTTCCACGATCTTCAAGAGAGCCTGTTGCACGCCCTCTCCGGACACGTCCCTGGTGATGGACACGTTTTCACCTTTTTTCGTGATCTTATCGATCTCATCGATATAAACGATGCCATACTGGGCGCGTTCCACATCGTAGTCCGCAGCCTGTATTAACTTTAATAAAATATTTTCCACATCTTCGCCTACGTAACCGGCTTCCGTCAAAGTGGTAGCATCCGCAATAGCGAACGGCACATTGATAATTTTTGCCAGCGTCTGGGCCAGAAACGTCTTGCCCGACCCGGTCGGGCCTACCATAATAATATTGCTCTTCTGAAGTTCTATGCCGTCGTTATCCTTCGGCGCCATTACCCTTTTATAATGATTATAAACGGATACGGCCAAGACCTTCTTTGCATCTTCCTGTCCGATCACATAATCGTCCAGAAACTCTTTGATTTCCACCGGCTTCAGGAGATTGATGTCCAACTCCTCTTCCACCGGATCTTCTTCATACTCTTCTTCTATAATATCCGAGCATATTTCCACGCATTCGTCACAAATATAAACGCCTGCCGGACCCGCAATCAATTTCTTTACCTGCTCCTGCCTTTTATTGCAAAAAGAGCATCTGATATCATCAGAATTCTTCCCCGCCATGTCTTCTCCTTGCTTTTACATTCTACCTATTTTTCAAAGCTGGCATGATTTTCGATAATCTTATCGATAATCCCGTAATTCAGCGCTTCCTCGGCAGTCTTCCAATTGTCCCTCTCCGTATCCGCCATGATCACTTCAAAATCCTGCCCTGTATTCTGCGCCATGATTCTTGCCATCTTTTCTTTTGTCGCGAGGATATGCCTTGCCGTGATCTCAATCTCCGTAGCCTGGCCCTGGGCGCCGCCCGCCGGCTGATGGATCATGATTTCCGCATTGGGAAGCGCAAAGCGTTTGCCCTTCGCTCCGCCCGCAAGGAGGAATGCCCCCATGCTCGCCGCCATACCGATGCAAACGGTAGACACATCACATTTCACAAAATTCATCGTATCATAAATAGCCATTCCCGCCGTAATGACACCGCCCGGGCTGTTGATATATAAATGGATGTCTTTTTCAGGATCTTCCGATTCCAGAAACAAAAGCTGCGCCACCACAATACTTGCGGAAGTTTCGTTCACTTCTTCCCCCAGAAAAATGATCCTGTCCTTTAAAAGCCTTGAATAAATATCATAAGATCTCTCGCCTCTGCTCGTCTGCTCAATGACATAAGGCACTAAACTCATACTGATTTCCTCCTTGTACTGACTGACCGGCTCCGCCGGCTCTGAAATAATCATAGTCCATAGAAATCGTTTATGCAATAAAACAACTCTGAATTAAGAGTTTTTTTATTGTTTTATAAGATTTTATTTCTCTTTTGCGTTTTCTACCACAAAATCTATCGCTTTCCTGATCGCAAGGTCTTTCATCACCTGCTCTTTTTCCCTTCCTTCGAGCATTTCCCTTACTTTCTCCGCTTCCATCTGATAGATTTCCGCCATTCTTTCCGTTTCCTTTGTATATTCTTCTTCGGAAACTTCGATGCCTTCTTTTTCCACTACGGCTTCCAGCACCAGTCTGGACTTAATTCTCTTATCAGCCTGCGGCTTTACCTGTTCCAGCATCATGTCATAATTGCTTCCGGTAAGCTGGTAATACTGTTCGATATTGATTCCCTGCATCTGTATCCTCTGGGCAAAATCATCCACAAGCTGTTTCTGCTGTGTTTCCAGCATAGGTTCCGGGATCTCCATATCGGAATCGTTGATGATCGCATCGATCACCGCATCCTCTTTTGCATCTTTGGCATTCTTTTCCTTTTTCTCCGCCAGCTTCTTCTTTACATCCTCTTTATATTCCGCCAGCGTGTCGAATTCGGAAACTTCTCCTGCAAATTCGTCATCCAGCTCGGGCAATTCTTTCTCTTTGATTTCCTTTACCATGCATTTAAACAATGCCGCTTTTCCTTTTAATTCCTCTGCCTGGTAATTTTCCGGGAACGTAACGTTTACTTCCACTCCTTTGCCGATTTCAGCCCCTATCAACTGCTCCTCAAAGCCCGGGATAAACGCGCCGGAGCCGATCGTAAGAGGGTAATCTTCTCCCTTGCCTCCTTCAAACGCAACGCCGTCCACAAATCCTTCGAAATCGATGATTGTCATATCGCCGTCTTTGACCGGCCTGTCCTCTACCACAACGTTTCTTGCGTTATTATTGCGTTCTCTTTCGATCTCCGCGTCCACTTCTTCGTCGGTAACTTCCACCTCTATCTTATCGATCTTGACACCTTTGTATTTACCAAGCCTTACTTCCGGTTTTACAGCCACTTCCGCGGTAAAAATAAAAGGTTTGCCGGCTTCTATCTGTTCTATGTCGATCTTTGGAGAAGAAACGATCTCTTCCCCGCATTCTTCCAGCGCTTTTTCATAAGCGTCAGGAATCAACTCATTGATTGCATCTTCGTAAAAAACTTCTTTCCCGTACATTCTCTCTATCATCTGCCTCGGCACTTTCCCTTTCCTGAAACCGGGAACTCTGACATTTTTCTTATTTTTCTGGTAAGCGCCTTCGATCGCCTTCTCCAGTTCTTCGGCAGATACTTCAATCGTCAGTTTTGCCATGTTTTTTTCTAATTTTTCCACCTGTACGCTCATTTTTATCCGTCTCCTCCTTATATGAACCATCTGTCCGTTTATTCCCGCGGGCAGATTCCCGCGAGGTTCTCATTCCCCGCTGTCTGAAACGGGGTATTTGACTTCATCAGTACAGTCATTAGGCGATTATAGCACATTGACAAGGAAAATTCCAGTATTTCTTGCAGTTTTCACCGCAAAAATTTCAATCTGTTATTCCTCCTCTATCTTTTCCCTGATCTGCTGCATCCTCCCGTCCAGCTGGGAAATCAGTTCTGCGCAGTAAAACAGTTCGTCGGAAATGCTTTCCGCCTTTTTTATATGCTTTTTGTACTTCAGCTTGTGTTCCAGACTTGCCCAAAAATCCATGGCTATCGTGCGGAATTGTACTTCCACCCGTACCAGCCGTTTCTCATCGGTCAGAAAAATCGGCACTTCTATGATGAGATGAAGGCTGCGGTATCCGTTCGGCTTCGGCTTTTTTATGTAGTCCTTCTTTGATACCAGCACAATATCATCCTGGGCGAGAAGGCAGTCCGCCAGCATATATATATCATCAGGAAAAGAGCAGATCACCCGTATTCCGGCGATATCGTTTAAATTTTTTTCTGCATTTTCTATTGTCATAGCCAGATGGTTCCTTTCCAGCTTTTCCCTGATGCTCCTTGGCGACTTAATCCGGCATTTGATCGTTTCAAAGGGATTCCTTCTATTCTGGAAAGAAAGTTCTGCGTTCAGCACGTCCAGCTTTGTCTTTACCTCCAGCATGGCGCACTGGTACTGCATAAGCATCCTCTGGTACCGGTCCACCTCGCCTCCTTCCCGAAATACCTCTTCTATCACCTTCCATTCCTGGACATCCTCCGTATCATTTAAATTTTTCTCCATTGTATTCTTTCATACCTCCATGATCCTTCTATTTATTTTTTGTTTGAATGTTTCGTGCATTAGAGTTGGCATAACTTCTTCCCCGGCAGGGAACCAATTCTGCCAGACCCGCCGGCCGCGCCGGCTTTTGCCTCCTGTATATCAAACAACCCGCCTGTTTCCAGACGGGTCGTTTTCTTACTTCGTTATTTCATCTGTTCTTCCTGCTTCTTGATCATTCTACGAACCATTTCGCCGCCGATAGATCCCGCTTCCTTAGAAGTCAAGTCACCGTTGTAACCTTCCTTCAGGTTCACGCCTAATTCAGAAGCAACCTCTGTCTTAAAACGATCCATAGCTGCCTTAGCTTCAGGAACTTCTACTCTATTAGATTTGCTGCTTGCCATCCTAATTCACCTCCAATTTCGTATTTCTAGCATTCGCTATCTATATTCGAGATAAGCAGTTCTGATTCTTCTGCTTATCCCGAACACTCACGCGCTTAAAACACGCTCTGCATCCGAACTAAGCCAGAACCGAATCACTTATCTTGATGTTAGTATTAACGAAGATGAATGAAATATTAAGGTAAGTTTTGGCAAACAGAATACCAATCTTTTTATTTCATTTAATTCATATATTTTTTATTATAGATCCATACATCCGTCTTACGCATATGCTGCCTCATGAATCGCGCATTTTCTTGTCAGATAAAGCATGACGTCTTTTCTTGTAATAATTCCTATGAAACATTCGCTGTCATCGATCACCGGAACGAAATTCTGGTTCATAACCTTATTAATGATATCTTCCACATCCGCATCCGCCTCTACCGGCTCGTTGTCTCTTTTTCTTTTAATATTGAGAATCGGCATATCCTCCGCATTCCCCAGATCCAAATCATATCTTTCCTTTACATCCCACAGCAGGTCGCCCTCCGTTATGGTTCCCACGTAAGTTCCGTCTTCATGGTTAATAATCGGTATCGCCGTATATTTATTATGCTCCATTTTCTCCAATGTCTGCCACAATGTATCATCATCATAAACATAATCCACTTCGCTCTTCGGCGTTAAAAAAAATAATATATTCATAGACACTCCCTTATTTGCTATAATGCCCGTAGATCACTTTCTCCGCCAGCGCGGCAGCCGCCTCTTTCCCCTGGAACTTTTCCACAATGGCAAGCCCGAAATCCACGGCGCACCCCATTCCTCTTCCGGTAATAATAAAATCCGAAATCACGGCCGGGCTTTGTTCCACCTGCGCGCCCTCCAGATGACTTTCGAACTCGGGAAACGAACACGCCCTTCTCCCTTTCAGCATCCCCCTGTGTCCGAGAATACTGGGAGCCGCGCAGATTGCGCCAATATACTTTTTCTTCCCGTAAAATTCGTCCAGCTTCTCCATCAATGGCAGAAATGCCTCCAGGTTCTTCGTTCCCGGCATTCCTCCCGGCAGGACGATCATATCCGTTTCTTCAAAATCAACCTCTTCAAACACTTTGTCCATATGAACCGTTACACCGTGAGAACTGGTTATTTCCCGTTCCTTCGTGATGGACACCATATCCGTATCGATCCCTGCCCTTCTCAGCAGGTCGACCACGGCAAGCGCCTCAATCTCCTCATAACCCGGTGCAAAAAATACGCATATCCTTCCCATATCGATCCCCACACCCCTTCCGTTGTTTATGTTTCTATTTTACCACTTTATGGGGATTTTTAAAAGGAAATAAATCTTATAACAGTATAAAATTTCTGTGAAAAAGAATGCATAAAGATTCTCTTTCTATTCTATTATATATACCGCGGAAATTTATTTGGAAAATGGGGCCGGCGGGCTGGAATTTTCTCTGCCCAATGCTGGACTCCGTTGCCCATTCATGCTACACTTACCCTGTTATCTCTATCGGCCCGAACCAAAACAGAAAGGATTATTGATTATTTTATGGAAATTGAAAGAAAATTCACAATCAAAGAACTCCCCGCCCGCCTGGACACCTACGCTTTCCTACGCATCGAACAGGCATATCTGAATACCGATCCGACGATCCGGATCCGTAAGCAGGACGAAGAATATTATCTGACTTATAAAGGAAAAGGACTCCTCGCCAGGGAAGAATACAATCTTCCGCTGAACAAGGAATCCTATGAGCATTTGCGCGAAAAAGCCGATGGAAATATCATTTCCAAAACAAGATATCTCATTCCCATCGAAAAACCGGATTTTTCTCCTGACTTTTCTCTTTCGGAGCAGGAAGCCGGCGCTCCCTTAAAAATTGAGCTGGACATCTTTGATGATCCCTTCCGCCCGCTCGTCATCGCGGAAGTGGAATTCCCCACCGAAAACGCCGCGAATGCCTTTCTTCCCCCGGCATGGTTCGAGGAAGATGTCACCATGGATCCCAGCTATCATAATTCCAACTTAAGCCGGAAAATTTTCAAATGATTTTTACGCCTCTTTTGCCAGCCTTCCCACCGGTCCGCTGGAAGCGCGAACGACCAGCTCTCCGGGCAGAAGGATGTGCTCGCATTTCTTCCTCCCCGCAATAATATCGAACAAAAGCCGGATGGTTTTTTCCGCGATCTCCTTTACCGGCTGTTTGATTGTCGTAATCGCCGGATTATAATATTTCCCTACGTCAATGCCGTCGTATCCGGTCACGGACACGTCCTCGGGAATCCGGAACCCCGCCTCGATCAGCGCGCTGCATGCGCCTACGGCGAGACTATCCGCCGTAGCATAGACCGCAGTGAATTTTTCCCCCGAACCGACCAGCTCCTTTGTCGTAATGTATCCATTCTCCATGGAATAATGCACCATATCTTCTTTCACGCAGCGCACCAGTTCCTTCCGGAAAGGAACGCCTTTATCCGCCAGCGCTTCTTTATAGCCTTCCAGCCGGAGCTGCCCGATGCTGTTGATTTCCGATTCCGCGGAAAGTATGGCGATATCCCGATGTCCCAAATCCAGAAGATAAGACGTCATAATATAGCTTTCCTTTTTATCGTCCACCGATACGCTGGAATATAAAGCGCGATTCATATTTTCCGGCGTAGCGGAGCCGATCGTGCTGAATATATAAGGCACTGTCAGATTGCTGATTTTTTCCTGGGAATGGAAAAAATAACCGCCCAGGAAAATGATGCCCCGCAGCCTTTTTTCCTTCACCAGCTCCAGAGCAACATCCACTTCATCTTCGTTATACTCCACATGCTTCAGCACAAGGGAATATTTTTTCTTCTGTGTCTCTTCTTCAATCACCTGGATCATATCGTTAAAAAGAGGGTTCGCAATACCTTTCACTAGAACGGCAATACATCTGGCATCCGTCCTTTTCAAGTTCCTTGCGCTGTTGTTCGGCACAAATCCCATTTCATGGATCACCTCCATGATCATGTTCTTTGTTTCCTGATTGATATCAGGATGATTATTGATCGCCCTCGAAACCGTACTCACCCCGACGCCGCACCGTTTCGCAATATCCTTAATCGTTATCTCAGGCATTTTACAAACCCTCCCAGTGACTGCCTGGAATTCCTATCTTTATATTCTTCCATACAGCTTTGTTATCTCCCGTATGCGCTCCGCCAGACTGTCGTCCAGCTGGCCGTCCCTTAAACGCCACTTCCAGTTATTTCCCAAGGTGGACGGCATATTCACCCTTGCTTCCGATCCCAGGCCAAGATAGTCCTGTACAGGGATGATCGCCGTATCCGCCACGCTGGAAAGAGCAGCACGGATAAATTCCCAATAAATTTCTTTTTTTGCCTTTATGTTTAAATAGCGTTTGGCAAACGCTTTATCCTGCCTGTTCAAACTGCCGTACCACCCCATCGTCGTATCGTTGTCATGGGTACCCGTATAAACGACAGAATTATTCGAATAATTGTGCGGCAGATAATCGCTCTCTTCCCTGGAATCAAAAGCAAACTGCAGAATTTTCATCCCAGGGTACCCTGTCTTCTTCACAAGGCTGATAACGCTTGGCGTTAAAAATCCCAAGTCTTCCGCAATCACCGGCTTTTTACCGATTTTTTCTTTCATCACTTTAAATATATCATATCCCGGACCCTTTTCCCAATGTCCGAACTCCGCCGTAGTATCGCCGTAAGGGATAAAATAATATTCATCGAATCCCCGGAAATGATCGATCCTCACCACGTCGTACAAACGATAGCAATAAGAAATCCTTTGCATCCACCATTCATAACCGGTTTCTTTATGATACTCCCATTTATAGAGCGGGTTTCCCCAAAGCTGCCCCGTGGCCGAGAAAGAATCCGGCGGGCATCCCGCCACGCCCGTCGGCGTACACGATTCATCCAGCTGGAACAACTCGGGATTTGCCCATGTATCGGCACTGTCAAACGCTACATAAATGGGGATATCCCCTATAATGCTGATTTTCTTTTTATTGGCATACGCCTTAAGCGCCAGCCACTGAACGGCGAACACAAACTGCTGGAACTGATAAAATTCTATTTCGTCCGCAAACTTTTCTTTATAAGCCTTCATCGCTTCGGGTTTACGGAGCCGGATGTCTTCCTCCCATTCAATCCAGCTTATCCCGTGAAAGGAATTCTTCACCGCCATATATAATGCATAGTCCTCCAGCCATGCGGCGTTGTCTTCCTTAAATTCCCCGAACTCCTTATCTTCCTTAATATTACTCCTCTCATAAGCTATTTTGAGTATCCGGAAACGCGACAAATAGATTTTTTCATAATCCACATATCCGTCGTCGCTGCCAAAATCACAGGCGTCGCACTCTTCCTTCGTCAACCATCCCTTTTTTATCAGCTCTTCCAAATCAATGTAGTAAGGATTTCCTGCAAAAGTTGAAAATGACTGGTACGGGGAATCCCCATAGCCCGTAGGCCCCAACGGAAGAATCTGCCAGAAGCTCTGCCCCGCTCTTTCCAAAAAATCCACAAATTCATACGCCTGTTTTGAGAATGTGCCAATCCCATACTTAGACGGAATACTCGATACTGGTAATAAAACGCCGCCTTTTCTCATTTCAAAAATATACTCCTTTCAAGGCCCTAACCCTTTACGGCCCCGGCAACAACGCCTTCAATAATGTACTTCTGACAAGTCAGATAAAAAATAATAATCGGAATGATGGAAAGAACAAGCATTGCCATCAATGCCCCCATATCTTTATTTCCGTTAGAACCGACCAGCATCTGTACTACCACAGGAATTGTTTTATACTTGGTGCTGATACCGATGACCAGATAAGGCAGAAGGAAGTCGTTCCATACATGCATTGCGTCCAGTATCGCTACGGTAATCGCCGTAGGTTTCAGGATCGGGAATACCACGCCGAAGAAAGTCTGCAGCGGCGTGCAACCGTCGATCATAGCCGCCTCTTCAATCTCCAGAGGAATTGATTTCACAAATCCTGCAAACATAAATACCGAAAGCCCTGCATCAAATCCTAAATACAGTATACACATACCGAGCGGATTACGCAAATGAAATCTGTCCGCCAAGCTGGTCATTGTAAACATAACCATCTGGAAAGGCACTACCATGGAAAATACAAACATATAATAAAGGCCGGTGGAATAAGCCGATTTTACTCGTGTTACATAATACGCTGTCATGGATGTAAAGAGTACGAGGAATACCACCGATACGATCGTAATGAAGAACGACCATCCGATCGCGTTCAAAAGCCCTGTTTTCACAAGACCGTTCACATAGTTCGTGATCCCGGCAAAGGTCTCTCCGGTGGGCAGGGAAAACGGATCTTTACTGATATAAAATTTCCCCTTAAAGGAGTTATTTAAAATGAATAACAAAGGATAAAGAATTGCAAACGCAAATACTACTAAAAATACAAATATGACCTTATTGGAAGCCTTGCTTTTTGCTGATACCATTATTGCTCTACCTCCTTACTCCTTGTAAATGTCAACTGTACTAAAGCGATCGCCACTACGATAATAAAGAACACCACTGCTTTCGCCTGGCCCACGCCTTCATATCCGGTTCTTCCATAGAAAGTCTCATAAATATTCAGCGCCAGCATCTGTGTCTTCTTCATCGGAGCGCCGTCTGTCAATGCTTTGTTCTGGTCGAACAGTTTGAAGCTGTTGGATAAAGTCAGGAACATACAGATCGTGATGGAGGACATTACCATCGGGATCTTTACCTTAATTAATGTCTGCCAGGGCGTTGCGCCGTCGATCTTCGCCGCCTCGATCAGTTCCGTAGGTACATTTTGCAGGCCAGCGATATAGATGATCATCATATAGCCGACCATCTGCCAGTTCATCAGAAGCACCAGGCCCCAGAAACCAAACTTTGCATTCGCCACGATCGTTGTTTCATATTTATATAAAACAGCGTTGATCATCTGCTGCCATGTATAACCGAGTACGATACCGCCGATCAGGTTCGGCATAAAAAATACGGTACGGAATATATTCGTTCCTTTAATCTTCCTTGTCAATAGCAGCGCAATCGTAAATGCCAGTAAGTTGATTGTCACTACACTTACCACCGTAAACGATGCCGTGAATCCCAGGGCGTTCATAAATCCCTGGCCGCCGGAAAAAGCTGCTTTATAATTTGCAAGTCCTGTCCATGTGGCATTGCTCACCGTCGTGAACTTACAAAAAGACAAGTATACGCCCTGTACAAAAGGGATTAAAAAAGCAAACGCAAATGCGATCACTGTCGGCAGGGTAAAGATTAAAAAATATCTTTTTAACGTTTTTTCCATTGCTTATTCTCCTTTTGAACCATATTTTAAGAAAAAAACACTCCGCAGCCGAGACTGCGAAGTGTTTTCTTACTCAACTTGCTCATCCATCCATATTCATGCATTCATGCTTTGATAAAATGTATGTCTTGCCAAGAAGTATGATTTCGCACTATTTTACTGTGCTGTAGCAGCTTTTTCTTCTGCCCATCTTGTAACAACCAGTTCTTTTACTTCATCCCATGTCATGTTTCCATTGCAGTATTCCAATAAAGCTGCGCCGAAATCATCTTTGAATGCTTGGCTCGGGAATGTGGTGAAGTTCCATGTTACGCTGTTCTTTCCGTTTTCCATATAACGGTACATTTCTTTTGCCAGAGGATCGGAAGGTTTCTCATCATCACCAAAGGTTGTGAACGGAGCTGCGTTTCCTAAATCATTTACCATGTAGTCTTTTCCTGCATCGGAGGAAATCATCCAGTTTACAAAATCAAGAGTTGCTTTCTGGTCTGCTTCGGAAGCCTGGCTGTTTACACACCAGAAGTTTTCTGTACCTGTGCAAAGACCCTGGTTTTCTTCACCTGCAACACCTACATAAACAGGCATGAACTTAACGTCTTCTTCTTTTACGGTATTGCCTTCTACGTCGGAAATCTGTCCCCATGCCCAGTTACCATTCTGAACCATTGCGCACTGTCCGAGAGCGAACTCAGCCATAGAATCCGTAACTGCCTTGCTTCCCAGAAGTCCGGGTGCGCATGTGGAGTTGTTGATGTACAGATCCCAGATATTTTTGAAGTTATCGGAGTAAGTAAATGCGATTTCTGCCATATCGCTTACATTGTTGTCTTTGTATTCGTAGTATACCGGAACGTTAGCAAGATGTGTCTGCCATCTCCAGTCTTCGCCGGGAAGCAGGGATGTGGAAGCGAATACGCCTTCGATTCCTAACTCATCTTTTTTCGCTGTCATGTCCTCTACTACTTCTTTCAATTTTGCAAAAGTGTTGATCTCGTCAACGCTTGCTGCTTTTGCGCCTTCTGTTGCGAAGTATGCCTGCATGATCGCATCGTTATAAATGATACCATAAGCTTCTACCGTATAAGGCACGCCGTATACGCCGCCGTCTTCGCCCGTTACTGCAAGGCCTTTATCGGACAATGCATTGTAAAGTTCGGAGCTTGACAGGTCAAGGCAGTAGTCTTTCCAGTTCTGGTAGCCTATCGGTCCGTTGATCTGGAACAATGTAGGTGCATCCGTACCTGCGATCTCAGATCTGAGGACTTCTTCGTATGTACCGCTTGCTGCGGTAACAACCTTCACTTCAACGCCTGTTTCTGCCGTATAAGCTGCTGCAATTTCCTGCCACTGTGCGTCAACCTCCGGTTTGAAGTTCAAATAATAAACTTTTCCGCCGTCTGCGGATGCTGCCGGTGCTGCTTCTTCTGCAGGAGCCGATTCTTCTGCAGGAGCTGCTTCCTCTGTCGCCGGTGCTGCTTCTTCTGCAGGAGCTGCTTCTTCCGCGCTGTTTCCGCATCCGATCAGCATGGAGGAAACCATTGCTACACAAAGTAATGCACTAATCAGTTTCTTTTTCATAATGAATACTCTCCTTTTGATAATTTGGTGTTTTGTGGATTCTTTGAAAAATCCGCAAGTTCCTGGAAACGATCTTCGTCCTTCCGCCTGTTTATGTCCCGACTCTTCCGCAATGTCCGTATCCCCTGCCGGGAAACTATGATCATCGCTTTCGGCACCGTTCTCGGCATCGTTCTCGGTAACGTTTCCGACTGTGTGTTCATAATATCATTGACCCCAAATTAATGCAAGTACTTTTTCGCATTGTTTCGTAACTTTGGCAGAAATAGTAAAATTAAAGCATTCATTTTTGTGCATTTTTCATATTTTTATTGATTTGCCATCCCCCCGCCCCTATGCTATACTATCCCTTGCTATAGCTATAAATATTGCAAAGAAAGGAACACTTATGAGCATTTTAAACGTAGAAAACCTGACCCACGGCTTCGGCGACCGCGCTATTTTTGAAAATGTATCCTTCCGCCTTCTGAAAGGCGAACATATTGGCTTAATCGGCGCCAATGGCGAAGGGAAATCTACTTTTATGAATATCATCACCGGGAAATTGATGCCGGATGAAGGCAAAATAGAATGGGCAAAGAATGTCAGGGTCGGTTATCTGGACCAGCATGCGGCGCTGGAAAAAGGAATGACCGTCCGCGACGTGCTTTCCTCCGCCTTTTCCTTCCTCTTTGAAATGGAAGAAAGAATGAATGAAATCTGCGGCAAAATGGGTGAAGCCTCCCCTGAAGAATTAGATGCGTACATGGAAGAACTGGGAACGATCCAGGATATGCTGGCTATGCACGATTTTTATATGATAGACGCTAAAATAGAAGAAATCTCCAGAGCCTTAGGGCTTTCTGACATCGGCAAAACCGAAGATCCATCCATTCCTTACGGGCTGGACAAAGACGTGGACGATTTAAGCGGCGGCCAGCGGACAAAAGTACTGATGGCCAAGCTTTTGCTGGAAAAACCGGATATCCTCCTTCTGGACGAGCCTACGAATTATCTGGATGCGGAGCATATTGAATGGCTGAAACGGTATCTGAACGAATATGAAAACGCTTTTATCCTCATTTCCCACGATATCCCGTTTTTGAACAGCGTTATCAACATTATCTACCATATGGATCACCGGGAATTGAACCGTTATGTAGGCGATTATCATAAGTTTGAAGAAGTTTACGCCATGAAAAAATCCCAGCTGGAAGCCGCTTACCATAAGCAGCAAAAAGAAATTGCGGATTTGAAAGACTTTGTTGCCCGGAACAAAGCGCGGGTAGCAACCCGTAATATGGCTATGTCCCGGCAAAAGAAACTGGATAAAATGGATGTCATCGAACTGGCGGCCGAACGCCCCAAGCCGGAATTCCATTTCAAAGAGGCGCGCACCCCGGGCCGCTATATTTTCCAAACCAAAAATCTGGTCATCGGCTATGACAGCCCTTTATCTTCCCCCCTTAACCTTTCCATGGAGCGGGGACAAAAAATCGCGCTTATAGGAGCAAACGGCATCGGCAAGTCCACCCTTTTAAAAAGCATCCTTGGCCTGATTCCGCCCCTTTCCGGTACGGTAGAGCAAGGGGACTATTTACAGATCGGCTATTTTGAGCAGGAAACGCTTCATGATGTGGCAACCACATGCATCGAAGAAATATGGCAGGAATTCCCTTCCTATACCCAATATGAAGTTCGTTCCGCCTTGGCAAAATGCGGTTTGACTACCAAGCATATCGAAAGCAAAGTCAAAGTGTTAAGCGGCGGCGAACAGGCAAAAGTCCGGTTGTGCAAGTTAATCAACCGGGAAACGAATCTTCTTTTGCTGGACGAACCGACCAATCATTTAGATACGGATGCCAAGGCGGAACTGCAGCGAGCCCTGAAAGCTTATAAAGGAAGCCTTCTCCTCGTCTGCCATGAACCTGATTTCTATGAAGGCTGGGTTACGGATGTATGGGACTGCACGAAATGGACGACAAAAGCTTTTTAAGAGCCGTGACTCCTTATCTATTGTCCCTTATAATTTACCAGGGCATTCCTGATCCGTTCCAGGGCATCCATTACCTTTTGGTTATCTTTATAAACGCCGAGGACGATCCTGATATGCCCTTCGCCTCCCGCGCCGTAATTGATCCCATCGTTTACCGAAACCTTGGCTTCCTTCAGCAGATAGCTTACAATCTCCGTGGAACTTCCAAGGGAAGATACATCCACCCAGCATAAAAATCCCGATTCCGGCATCTGCATCCTGACGCCGGGAATGGAGTTGAAAATCCGATGGGCCTCTTTGCGGCGGAAATCGAAAGCTTTTTCAAATTCCTTCATAAATTCCGTATTTTCCAGCGCCGCCTTTACCGCCTTCTGGGCCACCGTGCTGGTCGCGCCCAGCACCGAAACCGCATTGGCAAACATACTGTCCATCACCACGTCGTCACAAACGATATAACCGACCCTGTATCCGCTCAACCCCATTCCTTTCGAAAAGGAGAATACGCTAATCGTTCGTTCAAACATCCCCGGAAGGGATGCCGGCGTAATCATTTCATTCTCAAAGCAAAAATCTTCAAACGCCTGATCACAGACGAGAATCAGGTCATGGCGGATCACAAATCTGGCCAATCCCTCCAAAGACTCCCTGTTGTATACCGTAGTCGTAGGATTATTCGGATGGGTCAGAACTACCATTTTTGTCCGTTCTGTCACAAGGCGCTCCAATTCCTCTTCTTCTAATTGGTATCCTAGCTCCGGTTTTAATGGAACCGGCACCGCCCTTCCACCCATAATGGTTACATTCAGCGTATTGTTCGGGTAGCTGGGGGAAGGGATCAACACCTCATCCCCCTCCCCGATAAAAGGAAGCATGGCAAAATACAGACCGGAATCGGAACCCGGCGTGATCATGATATGGCGTTCGGGGTTTACTTTAAGGCCGTTTTTCTTCCATAGTTTCTCCGCAATCGCCTGTTTCAAGGACAAATCTCCAATCGGAGCCGTATAATGGGGTGCTGCCGCCATACGGACGGCTTCTATCGTCGCCTTTTCAATATGTTTTGGAAGGGAAAAATCCGGCATAAACGGATCCGCCCATCCCATCAGGGCTATCCCCTGTTTCTCCATTTCCTGATAAGAACTGCCTACATCCGCTTTTTCTACTGCGGAAAACAAACCTCCGTTGGCCTCCCTGAAAGCCCTTATCATTTTTTCTTTCACACCCATAGTCCATTCCTTTCTACTCTTCTTCCTCAAACCCCCAAATATAAGTTATCACGGCAGCTACTACAAACGCAATGGCAAATCCGGCCATTACCAGCCACATATTATTAGGGTTTTCCCCGATGAACATGGCGAAGTTCAGGAAAGACGGCCCTCCCATAGCATATGCTTTCAGTCCCAGGAAGGAAGCAAAGCCTCCGCCTACCGCGCCGCCGATAGCCGCTGCCAGAAAAGGCTTTTTATATTTAAAATTAACACCGTAAATAGCCGGTTCCGTCACGCCCGTTACCGCTGCAATCGTAGCGGAAGCCGCAATCGTTTTCGTTTTCTGGTTCTTGGATCTCAGCCATACGCCGAAAGAAGCTCCGGCCTGCCCCATATTAGCCGCACCGCTGGTAGGGGATATATAGTTGAATCCCTGTGCCGTAATACCCTGCACCAATACAGGCACCATCCCGTGGTGGATCCCAAGGACTACCATGGAAGAATAAACGCCGCCGTAAATCAATCCTGCAAACAGTCCGCCCTTTTCAAACAGCACAGTTACGCCGCTTGCAAGCAAATTCCCGACCCAGGTAGCCAACGGCCCGATCGTCATCAGCGATATGGGCGTAGCGACCAGAATGGTCAAACAGGGAACCATAATAATTTTCAATGCACCGGGTATTACCTTTCGGAAGCCCCGTTCCACCCAGGATGCAAACCAGACAGCAAACACGATAGGCAATACGGAAGAGGAATAGTTTACTACTGTAAAAGGGATTTTCAGAAAAGAATAAGCCGTTACCCCTTCCGCAATTAAAGATGCCCATGTGGACGACATCATGCCGGCACAGATCGTCATTGCCACAAACGAATCCATCTTGAACTGTTTTGCCGCCGAAGCCGCCAATAGAAACGGCAGGAAAGTAAAAATACCGTTGGCGATGGTATTGATTACCATATAAGTGTTTCCGGTATTATCCAAACCGCATACTACCGCAATCGTCAAAATAGCCCGTACCAGACCGGCGCCAGCCAATGCCGGTACAATGGGATTGAATATCCCGGCTACCGTTTCAAAAAATGCAGTCAAAAGATTGCCTTTTCGATTTTTCAAATCCTGTTTTAAATCATCCAGATTTTCTTCCACCGGCTTTTCCTCTTTCATACCGGTATATTCTACAAACTCTGCATAAACTTCATTGACCGAAGGTCCGATGACGATCTGCGTCTGCTGACCCTTGTCTACTACGCCTAAAACGCCGTCCAGTTTTTTCAAAGCTTCTGCATCCACCTTGGAGCTGTCCTCCAGATTCAGGCGCAGCCTCGTCATACAATGCGTCGCTACGGAAATATTGCTCTTCCCCCCTACATGTTCCACAATAGCTTCCACCATTTTTGTGTACTTCATATCTCTTCTCCTTTCTCACCTCTGCTGCTATCAGGTAATACGTGAAACCGGCAAATTGGCCGGATCTTTCCTCCACTTAAAATTACCTAATATCCCCTACTTATATGCGGTAATTTCCACTTCACACAGCACATCTTTCGGTATTTCCCTGACCGCTACACAGGAACGGGCAGGATGTCCGGTAAAATATTCCCCATAAACGGCATTAAATCCGTTAAAGTCCTCCATACTCTTTAAATAGCAGGAAACCTTCACCACATCCTCGAAAGTATAATCGGCAGCTTCCAAAATCGCTTTTACATTTTCCATTACCTGTCTCGCCTGTACTTCGATCCTGGCCTCTGCCAACTCTCCGGTTTCCGGATCGACCGGGATCTGCCCTGATGCAAAAAGGAACCTGTCCGCCACCACCGCCTGGGAATATGGGCCGATTGCCTGTGGCGCCTTTGGGGTTGAAATTTTTTTCACTTCTTTTCCCTCCTTGGATGAAATTTGTTTTATTTGACTATACCTTATCACTAAAATAGATTTTAGTCAATGCATATTTTCCAATTATTTTAGTTGATTTTTTTATTTTTTTGTGCTATTTTGTTTTTAAGCAATGAAATATATTTCATCCAAATACAATATATAAGGAGTGACTACGATGATCAACAAACAATTTCCCCCTCATTTCTTCTGGGGCGGCGCCACTGCCGCCAACCAATGTGAAGGCGCATGGAATGCAGACGGCAAAGGCGTAAGCATTTCCGATGTGATGACAAACGGGACTCATCTGGAGCCAAGGCGCATTACGCCGGTCATTGACGAAGATTCCTATTATTACCCTTCCCATGAAGCGGTCGATTTTTATCACCATTATAAAGAAGACATTGCTCTCTGCGCAGAAATGGGATTCAATATTTTCCGCATGTCCATTAACTGGACCAGAATCTTCCCCAATGGCGATGAGACGGAGCCGAACGAAAAAGGTCTGGAATTCTATGACAAAGTATTTGCCGAGCTGAAAAAATATAAGATTGAGCCTTTAGTCACCATTTACCATAATGAAAACCCGTTTGCCCTCACGCACAAATGCAACGGCTGGGCAAGCAGGGAATGTATTGAATACTATCTCCGTTTTTGCGAAGTATTATTTCACCGGTACAAAGATGTGGTAAAATATTGGATTCCTTTTAATGAAATCAACTGCCTCACTACCAAACTGGGCAACTGGAACCATGCGGGCATCCTCAACGACGGCACCGAATACTTCACCGACCAGACAGACAACCCCGATCTGCGTTTTGCCGCCCTGCACCACCAGTTTGTGGCCAGCGCAAGGGCCGTAAAAATGGGAAAGGCCATCAATCCCCAGTTCCATTTCGGCACCATGATCTGCCATATTACCGTTTATCCTCTGACTCCGCATCCTGACGATGTTATCTTAACCCAGCAGGAAGATATGATGCGGAACTGCTTCAGCGCGGACGTACAGGTCAAAGGCATCTATCCTTACTACATCAAAAGCTATTTTGAAAAAAACAATATTCATTTTGAAATCACGGAACAAGATCTGAAAGACATTGCGGAGGGCTGTGTAGATTTTTATTCCTTTAGTTACTATATGTCCAACTGCATCAGTTCGGATGCCAACAGCGCAAAAGTCTCCGGCAACGTAATGGGCGGCGCCAAAAACCCTTACCTGAAAGCCACCGACTGGAACTGGCAAATCGATCCCAAAGGTCTACGCTACACTTTGAACCACGTCTATGACCGTTATGGGGTACCGATTATGATTACAGAAAACGGATTGGGCGCGAAGGATGTGCTGGAAGCGGATGGAAGCGTCCATGACGATTACCGCATCCAATATATCAAAGAACATATCGAGCAAATGAAAGAAGCCATTGGAGACGGCGTGGATTTGATCGGCTATACGCCATGGGCCAGCATCGACTTAGTCAGCGTATCTACCGGGGAAATGGAAAAACGCTACGGTTTCATCTATGTAGACAAGGACAACCAGGGCAACGGGACATTAAAACGTTATAAAAAAGATAGTTTCTATTGGTACCAAAAAGTGATACAATCAAATGGAGAAATCTTATAACGGAGTACTAAGGAATGATACCTAATAAAGAAATTATCCTGACAAAAGCTGACAAATTAATCCTCCAGGCCATGCGCACCGTTGTGCATGGCCTTGGAGTCTATCTGGGCGAAGGATGCGAGATTATTCTCCACAGCCTGGAGGATCTGGAGTCTTCTGCCATCGAAGTCATCCACGGCCACCATTCCGGCCGCAAAGCCGGAGCTGCCATCACAAATCTGGCCTTAAAAATGCTGGAAGATATCGAAAGAAGCGGGGAGAAAAAAACTTTAGCCTATTTCAACCATAATAAAGACGGAATCACTATCAAATCCGCCACCATCCCCATCATCGGCGAACAGGACCGTATTATCGGTCTGCTTTGCCTGAACTTCTATACCGATATCACCCTTTATCATTTTATCTCTACCTTTTTGCCCATGGCCCCCCACAACCAGGAGACGCCGCATATAATCGAAAGTTTCGCACAGGATGTGGATGAACTGATTACGGAAGCCGTATCTGAGATTCTTGAAGAAGTGATGGACGACCCTGAAATCGCTGCCATTAACAAAAACAAAGAAATTGTCATCCGGCTAGAAGAAAAAGGCATTTTCAACATCAAAGACGCCGTAGTCAAAGTAGCCGACCAGCTGGAAATCTCAAAAAATACCGTATACATGCATTTACGGAATTTAAGAAAATGACCCGTTATCTTTTCCCCGCTCCATTTCCTATCTTCTATAAAAAATAAAGAAGCCGGCCGCCGTTCTGCGCATGGAAATTCATTTTCAGAACCGGGATGTTGCGGCCGGGATATGACAGCGCCGGGACAGGATTTTCCGGTCTGTTGCTTTTCAGCGAATTTCACTTATGAAATGGTCAAAAACCAAAGGGAGAAATTGCCATGGATGGTAATGTCATTAAGTTAGGCTTTGTAATACCGAAGTGATCACAGCGATTGCTTCGGTATTATTTTGCTTTTTTTGAAAAAGGTATTGACAAATCATCAAAAATGTGTGGCGGAGCCCTTGATGAAAACATACCAAGGAGGACTCCATGAAACATATCACACATATTAAGGCCAGCCTTAGGAAGGCCATCAGGCACATATCCGACCAGAAAGAACAATTCGTCTGGAACAGCAAAACCGATTTTACCCGCAGAAAAAAACTCGACTTCCCTACCATGCTGCGCTTCCTTCTCCAGATGGAAGGCAGCACCATCCGCAACGAACTCACCGATTATTTTCATGACAGCCCGGACTGCCCTTCCCCTTCTGCCTTCTACCAGCAGCGCTTAAAGATAAAGCCCGATGCGCTCTATATGCTTTTCCGTACTTTTACCGCCCAGTATAAAGGGACCCGCTGGAAGGGATACCGCCTGCTGGCTGTGGATGGGTCCACGATTTATACCCCCAGGAACGAAAAGGATGCTTCCTCTTATCTCTTTAACGGCGCCGGAAAGAAGGGATGGAACTGCGTACATATGAATGCCCTTTATGACCTTATGGACGGCCTGTATGTGGACGCGGCCGTCCATCCCGGGAAGAAGCCGGGGGAGCAGGCGGCGCTGAAGCCTATGCTGGATCGGCTCAGCGACCCGGGGCATTCCATCATCATCGGGGACCGCGGCTATGAATCCTTCCAGATGGTTGCCGACCTCGAGGCCCGCGGCATCCCGTTTGTCATCCGGGTCAAAAAGCCTTCCAGCAACTGGGGGTTCCTTGCAAAGGCAGACTTCCCGGAGCAAAAGGAGTTTGACCTTCCATTCACCTGCAAAATAGCCCATGCCAATTCCTTCAAGGGAAACAAGAGCCGCGCCAGAATGCTGGGGGAGGGATACCGGCCTGGCAACCGCTGCTTTTCCTATGTTTCCAAGGACTCCCCCACTTACCACTTCCAGCCCATGAGGGTGGTCAGATGCGGCAACGACCTGCAGGAGGGGGAACCGGTATACCTCCTTACGAACCTGCCGGAAGGACGCTTTGGCTTATCGGAAATCAAAGAGCTGTACAAGCTGCGCTGGGGGATAGAGACTTCTTTCCGGGAATTAAAATATGCCCTTTCGCTGCTCCATTTCCATTCAAAAAAGATGGACCTTATGATGCAGGAGATCTTTGCAAGGCTTACCATGTACAACTTCAGCCACATGATTACCAGTCAGTTGAAGCCTGAAGTGAAACCGGGGAAAAAACACGCCCGGCAGATCAATCATACATATGCGGCAAAAATATGCAAGGAATACTTCCGCAATAAAATCGGCCCATCCCATTTGAAAGCACTTATACTGCGCCATACATTGCCCATCCGCCCTGACAGGCATTACGAACGTAAGGCCAACAAAAAGCAGCCAAGGACTTTCCACTACAGGATATCATAATCAGATAAAATTTATAGATAAAATTCAGGCAGTGGAAACTGTCTTTTTGGCATGCAAAAAAGGGAGAAGAAAAATGCGAATTGTATGGTCTCAGTTATTCTCAAAGCCTAACTTAATGACATTACCATGGATGGCAATTTCAGGAAAAGAGGGCGCGGATGCCCTTTTTTCCGACCCGTTCGGCTCCAAAACCTCTACCCATTTCATTAGTGAAACCTGCTGAAAAGCTCCAGCCGGAAAATCCTGTCCCGGCGCTGTCATATCCCGGCCGCAACATCCCGGTTTCGAAAATGAATTTCCGTGCGCAGAACGGCGGCCGGCTTCCTTATATCATTACTTCAATTTCCAAATATCCCTGTTATACTCCGCAATCGTTCTGTCAGATGAGAAGAAACCTGCTTTCGCAATATTCACAAGCATCATCTTTTTCCATTTCTGCCTGTCTTCATAATCCTTGAAAATTCTATCCTTCGTCTCGATATAATCCTCCAGATCCAGCAGCGTCATAAACCAGTCTTTATTCAAAAGCTCCTTATACAGCCTTTCCAGATTCTCCTTATGGCCGACCTTAAGAGCTTCCTTGCTGACGATAAAGTCAACCGCTTTCTGAATTACCGGGCTCTTATCATAATAATCCTTGGAAACGTAATCCGCTTTCGCATAGTGTTCGATGACAGTTTCTGACTTTTCGCCGAAAATATAAATATTATCATCTCCTACCAGTTCATGGATTTCCACATTGGCTCCGTCTGAAGTTCCAAGAGTCACTGCTCCATTCAGCATAAACTTCATATTGCCGGTGCCGGACGCTTCTTTGGACGCCAGCGAAATCTGTTCGGAAACATCGCATGCCGGAATCAGTTTTTCGGCATAACTTACATTGTAGTTTTCCACCATAAGCAGCGTCATGTAAGGACTTACTTCCGGGTCATGATTGATAATTTCCTGTAAAACGAGCAGCAAATGGATAATATCCTGCGCGATCACATAAGCCGGAGCCGCCTTTGCCCCAAAAATAAAGGTCAGCGGTGTGGACGGCTTCTTTCCTCCCTTGATTTCCAGATATTTATGAATAATATAAAGGGCATTCATCTGCTGACGCTTATATTCATGCAGCCTCTTTACCTGAATATCGAAAATGGAATCCGTGTTCAGGACAACACCTTCCGCCTCTTTCACATAAGCTGCCAGTTCTTTTTTCTTTTCGAACTTAATCTCAGCCAGCCTGTCGAGTACCGCCTGGTCATCGGCAAATTCCAACAGTTTTTCCAGCTTATCCGCATCCTTCTTATAACCGTCCCCTATCGTTTTGGACAGGAAACCGGCTAATTCACGGTTACAGGACAGGAGCCACCGGCGGAATGTAATGCCGTTTGTCTTATTATTGAATTTTTCAGGATATATCTTATAAAAAGCGTTCAGTTCCGTATCTTTCAGGATATCGGTATGAATCGCAGCAACACCGTTTACCGAAAAACCATAATGGATATCAATGTGAGCCATGTGTACTCTCTCATCTTCATCGATGATTTGTACCTTAGGATCGTCATATTTTTCGCTGACTCTCTTATCTAATTCCTTAATAATAGGCACTAATTGAGGCACTACCTTCTCCAAATATTCCAAAGGCCATTTTTCCAGCGCCTCCGCCAGAATCGTGTGATTCGTGTACGCACATGTCTTGCTTACCACTTCGATCGCTTCGTCCATCGTAAATGCCTTATCATCTACCAGAATGCGGATCAGTTCCGGGATAACCATAGTCGGATGGGTATCATTGATCTGGATCACAGCATGATCATACATCTTGCGCAGATCATATTTTTTCTCCTTCATCTCCCTTAAAATCAGCTGCGCCGCATTGCTTACCATAAAATACTGCTGGTAAATGCGCAGAAGATTGCCCGCTTCGTCGGAATCGTCAGGATAGAGAAACAAAGTCAAATTTTTCTCGATTTCCTCTTTGTCAAAATCAATCCCCTGTTTTACGATACTTTCATCGACTGACTCGATGTCAAAAAGACGAAGCTTGTTGACACCATTGTCATAACCAACTACATCAATGTCATAAAGCCTGGAAGTTACTTTTTTCTTGCCAAAATATACGTCAAAGCTGACATCCGTCTTGGTCAGCCAGGAACGGTTCTCGATCCATTCGTTTCTTTCCGCTGTCTGGATCTTGTCTTTAAATACCTGCTTAAAAAGCCCGTAATGATAATTCAGGCCGATGCCTTCTCCGGGAAGCCCGAGGGTCGCTATCGAATCCAGGAAGCATGCGGCCAGTCTTCCAAGGCCTCCGTTGCCCAGAGACGGTTCCGGCTCTATTTCTTCGATCCTTGCGATATCTTTTCCTTTTGCTTTCAGTATGGAAGCCGCCTTATCATAAATTCCCAAATTAATCAGATTGTTGGACAAAAGCTTCCCGATCAAAAATTCTGCCGAGATGTAATATACTTTCTTTTCTCCTTCAATGCCCTTTGAAACATTCATCAGCCTCTTGGTGAACTCCAGCAGACAGAAATAAACTTCCCTGTCTTCCAAGTCCTCCAGCTTGCTTTGGAACATCTCGCCGGCCAGCTCTTCCAGCTGCCTTTCCATGTTTAACACTAATACATCCGTCTGCATGTTTGATTGCTGTGACATCCTTTCTTCCTCCTATTTAATATATAGTATATAACAGCAAAATAATATTTCCTATTTCTTTTATTTCTACTAAGTAAGTTACCACAGGAAAACGTTTTCTACAACTGTCATTTTCCACATTTTTTTTAAAAAAATTTGTGGAATTCTTCTAAAATTTCTTTTTTAACAAATAATATCCAGGTACTGAAGCCGAATAATATTATAGTCCAGCCTTTTTTTCCTCCCCTCGCCGCCGTTCATCAAATAATGCAGTTCCTCTACTGCCGCCTCAGATATTTCGGCAAATCCTTGTCTGACTGTATTCATCTGTTTGCCGGCATAGCCCATCAGCGTAATCCCGTCAAAACCGCATACCGGACGGAAAATATCCATTTCCATCAGCGCCCGCATGGCTCCGATCGCCATCAGGTCGGAAGCGCATACCAGGATATCTTTTTCCCGCGCGTTCTGGAAAGTGATCTCCCTGGCCTTCCGTTCAGAAAAATCCCCTTCCTTGACAAGCAGTTCCAGTTCCAATTCTTCCGCCAGCTTCCGCATCCCCCGCAACCGTTCCTCCGTTACATAACCATTCTCTTTTCCGGCAATGTAGAGGACGCTTTTGCATTTATTATCTATGATCGTTTTCTTTGCCACATCATATTGTGCTTTCTCCTGGTCAATGGACACGCAGGAGGTACTTTCATTCACGATCGGGGCATCTACAACCACCGCCTTGAAGATCTGGGAGCGAAGAAGCCCGTGGAGCATTTCATCATTTTTCGACAAGCCGTAAATAATGATTCCATGGATGCTCTGTGACCGCAGATACCTGATGGCTTCCTCCTCCGACATTCCTTCAAACATGGAAAAGAAAAAGGTATTGACATCCAGCCCCAGTTCCGCCGCTTTATTGATCGCACCGGAAATATACCGCATATCGATCTCGTCAATCGCCTGGGTACGCGTATTCAGGTTGACAAGAAGGGCCATTCTCCCCGCCTGTTTCGAGGATAACGCCGCCGCTACGGAATTCGGCAGAAAATTCAATTCTTCCACCGCCTCGTTTACTTTTTTCTTTGTTTCTTCGCTCACATTCGGGTAATGGTTAAGTACCTTGGAAACGGTAGATATCGCTACCCCCGCATGTCTTGCCACATCTTTTATGGATACCATGGGAACACTTCCTTTTTCTTATATGCCTTGTTGGAAATCGTTTTCCTGATTATAATATACCATTCCCTGGAAAATGTCCAGATGTTTTTTCATCCCTTTAAGCAATGTTCTTTTATCAGCTCCCCACATGTTTAATAATTTTATGGTAAATACGGAAGAGGAAATACGAGGACAACGCCAGCGACATCAGTTCGGCGATGGGGAAAGCCCACCACACGTAGTTTACGTTTCCCAGCCGGGCCAGCAGATATGCCGCAGGAAGCAGGACGACAAGCTGCCTGGCGATAGAAACTACCATACTGTACACTCCGTTTCCAAAAGCCTGAAAAACGGATCCGCATATAATACAGAAACCGGCCAGTAAAAAACTAAAACTGATCGTCCGCAATGCCGGAATACCAATGCCCATCATTGTTTCCGAAGCATCGAACCATTGCAGTAAAATATGCGGGCAGAACTGGAATACAAGGAAACCGACCACCATCAAAGCCATCGCATAAGCAATGCTCAATTTTATCGTCTGGATCAGACGGTTTCTTTTTCCTGCCCCGTAATTATAAGCAATAATCGGCACCATGCCGTTGTTGAGACCGAACACCGGCATAAAAATAAAGCTCTGTAGTTTAAAATACACGCCGAATACCGCCGTCGCGGTGGAGGTAAAGGAAATCAATATAAGGTTCATGCCATACGTCATCAGCGAACCGATTGCCTGCATAATAATAGAAGGAATTCCTACTTTATATATTCCTCCGATAATCTCCATGTCCGGGCGGAAGCCTCTCCATTCCACTTTGATTTCCCGGTTGACTTTTTCGTTAATGATGCATCCCATAATCCCCGCTATGACCTGCCCGATTACGGTGGCCGCAGCCGCGCCCGCCACTCCCATTTCCGGCATCCCGAACAGCCCGAAAATCAGGATAGGGTCAAGAATAATATTGATAACCGCTCCCGTCCCCTGGGTGATCATGGTATAAATGGTTTTTCCCGTAGACTGGAGCAGACGTTCAAATATGATCTGGGCAAAAATACCTATGGAAGCCACGCATACGATCGTCAAATATTGAATGCCATAGCCGAGAATCTCCTCATCTCCTGTCTGGCTTTGATAAAAGGGTACCGTCGCTGCAATGCCGACTACGACGAACAGGAGATAAGAAAGAACAGCAAGAAATACTCCGTTGGCAGCCGTCTTATTCGCTTTTTCAAAGTTCTTTTCCCCAAGGGACTTGGACAATATCGCGTTGACGCCCACGCCCGTCCCGGTAGCGGTAGCTATCATCAGACTTTGTATGGGAAAAGCAAGAGATACTGCCGTCAAAGCATTTTCACTGATCTTCGCCACAAAAATACTGTCCACAATATTATACAGCGCCTGTACCAGCATGGATATCATGATCGGCAGCGACATCGACAGCAACAGCTTATTCACCGGCATAACTCCCATTTTATTTTCCTGTTGTAATTCCATATCGTTATCCTCCTCTTCTTTTCTTTCGTTTTTTTACCCGCTGCAGCGCAGAAAAGGAAACTTTCCCGTGTCCTGTCCCGCAAAGCGGCCCGCATGCTGCCCTGGCAACCTGCGCATAAAAAAAGAACACCTTCCATCCAATGGATAAAGATGTACTTTATAACAATGAGGCATCGGGGATTCGAACCCCGGACAACTTGATTAAAAGTCAAGTGCTCTACCGACTGAGCTAATACCCCATATAAACTGGGCTAGCTGGATTCGAACCAGCGAATGCAGGAGTCAAAGTCCTGTGCCTTACCGCTTGGCGATAGCCCATTATTCCTTAACACCAAGCCTGCTCCTGAAAAACCAGCCTGCAATAAGATGAGGGTGGGTAAAGGGACTCGAACCCTCGACCTTCAGAGCCACAATCTGACGCGCTAGCCAACTGTGCTATACCCACCATATTCATGCGACCGCTTCCACCCGTTCCCCAGGCGTTACAGTCGGGAACCGAATGCCTGTCCTGTATGCATCCCTATTCCCAAAACGTGCTCGAAGGGATTCGAACCCCCGACCCACGGCTTAGAAGGCCGTTGCTCTATCCAGCTGAGCTACGAACACATATCTTTATCATCAACCCCTTGCGATCCGGTACCTAAATGATATTAGCATATGAAAACGCTTATGTCAACAATAATTACAAGTGAAAACCAAAAGCGGGTGATGGGAATCGAACCCACGTGTCCAGCTTGGAAGGCTGGTGTTCTACCATTGAACTACACCCGCGCAAATGCCCTGATGCTGCGATTCTATATGATAAGTCGGGGTGACAGGATTCGAACCTGCGACCTCCTGGTCCCAAACCAGGCGCTCTAGCCAAGCTGAGCCACACCCCGGAATGCCATCCCGCCCTGTCACAGCGCAAGATATATTATATTACAGCATTCCAATTATGTCAACATATTTTTCCTGAATTCATGAAAATACATTCTATAAATAACAAATGGAAAAATTTGCCTTCCCTCCCTCATCCAATTCCATCAAAATGTAAGACGGCCGCCTTCCCGCCTGTCTCGGATAAGTCAGACTCCCCGGATTGACCGCGATCAAACCGCCGGAAGTATCTATAACCGGTTTGTGCGTATGCCCGTACATCACGATATCCGCGCCCCTGGATCTGGCCTCTTCCTTCAATATTGCATTCTCCATCGCGACATAATAATTATGTCCGTGGGTCAGCCACACATGATAATTTCCGATCTGAAACTCCTTTTCCCTCGGCAGATCGGTAAAATAATCGTTATTTCCGGCCACCATTTCCACCGGGCAGCCGGCGCTCTTACTGATGGTGTACTCGCTTCCTTCTACGTCGCCGCAATGGATCACCATGTCCACCGGCTTTACCCGTTCCAAAACCTTCAGATAATTATTGTTCTGGCGATGTGTATCGCTTACTATCAATATCCGCATATGTTTTCTTCCTATAATCTCTTTCTCAATTCATCCTTCATCTTACGCAGTGCTCTTCCTCTATGGCTGACGCTGTTCTTTTCTTCATCGCTTAACTCTGCCGTCGTCCTGCCGAATTCCGGGACAGAGAATATAGGATCATAACCAAAGCCGTTGCTTCCCTTTTCCTCATAGTCGATCCATCCTTCAATCTCCCCATGGGTGACCACCTCTTCCCCATCCGGAAAAACCGCTGCGATCGCACATACAAACCGGGCCGTCCTTTCTTCTCTTGGCACTCCTTCCAAACGTTGGATGATACTGGCATTTTTAATGGAATACGGAGTATCTTCCCCCATATATCTTGCAGAATAAATACCCGGTTCTCTATTCAGATGATCCACTTCCAAACCGGAATCATCTGCCAGAACGATCTCTCCGCACACTTTTCCTACCGCTCTTGCCTTTATGACGGCATTCTCCTCAAATGTGGCTCCATTTTCTTCTATCTCAATGTCCGCTCCGATCTCCGCCATGGAGACTACCTCCAGATCCATGTCCGCTAGGATTTCCCTGATCTCCCGCATTTTACCGGCATTTCCCGTAGCGAATACAATTTTCCTTTTCATAGCTTCTCCTTTTTTCACCGAATGGCTTTAACCGGACTCTTCCGCAGGGCGCTTCGGCCGGGCCGGCGGTTTCGGGCCGATATACTGATAATAATAGGCTTTCATCATGCCATTATATATTTTCCTGTTTTTGTCGGCCTTCCTTCGCATATCCCTTTCCACATGCTCATAAGAAGAAATCATATACAGCGACCAGGAATCGAGCAATGCAAATCTTTCGCCAAGCGCCGTATATAAAGAAGGCAGATCCGCTTCTTCCAGCCGTTCCCCATAAGGAGGATTCGTAATAATAAACCCATATTTTTTCCCATGGCTCAACATGTCAACGCCCCGCCTCTGGAAATGGATCATGCTGTCCACACCGGCCAGGCGTGCGTTTTCCCTGGCTGCCGCCAGCGCGCTTTCATCGATATCAAACCCCTGTATGTCTGTTTCCACGGTCAGATCCACCATTTCCCTTGCTTCTTCCAGCGTATCATACCAGATTCGCTTTCCTGCCACATGCCCCCATTCCATTGCCGAAAATTCCCGGTTCATGCCTGGTGCCATGTTCGCCGCCATCATTGCCGCCTCAATCGGAAACGTACCGCTGCCGCAGAACGGATCCACCAATATCCGGTGTGCTTTCCATGGAGTCAGCATGATCAGCGCCGCCGCAAGGTTCTCCGCGATCGGCGCCTGTACCGACATCTTCCGGTATCCTCTCTTATGAAGCGATTCGCCGGTTGTATCCAATCCTACCGTAACCTCGTCTTTTAGCAAAAAAACTCTTACGGGAAAAGACTGTCCGTCCTCCGCAAACCATTCCTGGCGATATACCTTCTTCAACCGCTCTACCATCGCTTTTTTCATGACAGACTGGATATCGGAAGGGCTGAACAGCTTGCTCTTTACGCTTCCCGCCTTTTTTATCCAGAACTTCCCGTCCCGGGGAATATATTCCTCCCACGCAAGACCTGCCGTTCCCTGAAAAAGTTCCTCAAAAGTCTCCGCCCGAAAGCTCCCGACCTTAATCAATATCCTTTCCGCCGTTCTTAAAAAAACATTGGCGCGGCAGACCGCTTCCTCATCGCCGAGGAAAGTCACCCTGCCGTCTTCCACTTTGCTGATATCATATCCAAGATCATCGATTTCCTTTTTTAAAACCGCTTCCAGGCCGAAATGGCAAGGTGCTATCAGTTCGTATTTCTTCATTCCTAACCTCCGCGCCCCCTTCCGGCGGCACAATCTTTCTTACTATAGAATTAAAAAATACCAATATTTTAATTCCCGTCTCCGTCCTCTAATTTTCCTTCCCACTCTATCATAATCGCCTCGCAGCTGTCAACATCGATCTCTTCCACCGCTTCTTTTAACCGCGCAAACATCTCCTTCTGCCAGCCCTCATAACGATATTGATCCATTTCCTGAATAACTTCCTCCATTCCATCCATGTCCAGATCGTCTACTGCCCCCCGCATCCTGCCAAAACAATTTTGAACCGCCTCCGCAGGAACCTTTTCTTTTCCGGCGTCTCCCTTCGCACTGTCAGCGCAAAAGGGTTCCAATATAGAGCGGTAACCCATATATTGCTCCAGCATTTTATCCGTATGCCTATGTATCGAAAGGGCATCCCTGGCATTCCCCGCTTTTTCCATCGCAGCCGCTCTTTCGGAAAGCATCATGGCGCCGATCTGTTTCGAAGAGTTTTTCAGCGCATGGACTTCTATGGTATATTCCGTCCAATTTTCTGCCTCTTCCAGTTCCTTGATCAGTTTTGCTTTTTTATCAATGCTATGGTAATACACCTTTAAAACTTTCCAGAACAATTCCTCGCTGACCAAAAATTCCATGGCATATTTGATATCCAGATCCCCGACTACGATATGATCCGACTTTTTCTCTCCCTTATCAATGTTTCTCGTATGATGGATCTTCTGAACCTTTTCGATCGGAATCCATTGTTTCACTTTGGAAGCCAGCAGGCGAAGTTCGATGGGCTTAGGGATAAAATCGTTCATCCCCTCCCGGCAAAACATCTCTTTCGTTCCTTCCACTGCATTTGCAGTAAGGGCTATGATCGGCACATCATCATATTCGGGATGAAAACGCCGGATAATATGCGTGGTCTCCACTCCGTCCAGTTCCGGCATCATATGATCCATAAAAACAATGTCGTAATGAAATCTGGATATTTTATCCACAGCCGCTTTTCCGCTCGTTACCGTATCAATTTTCATCTTCAGCGGCTCCATAATGCCTTCCGCCACAGTCAGATTCACCGCGTTATCATCCACGATCAGAACATTGGCATCGGGAGCTATAAAATCAAATTCCTTTTTATCCGTATCGTCGTCAAAATGGAGTTCCTCCCCGTTCAATATCATGGCAATCGTCAATGCAAATAAGGGTTTTCGCACCACGAGCAGATTAGGGATGTTATAATCGACGCTGTCATAAAATTCGATAAGAAGCACGGCCGTAATCTGCGGATTTTGCCGGACAAATGCTTCCACCTTACCGGAAAACAGTGAATATTCTATAAAAAGAAAAATTTTTTTTCCTTCCGGGAACGTATGAAAGTCTTTGGAATCCTTCAATATATAATCCACGCCCAGATCCGCCACATCAGAACACAAACTCTCTCTTATATAAGGATTAGAAACAAGAACTCCTGCCAAAAGGGAATCTGCATCCTGAATAGTAATGCTCGGAGCCTTATTTATGACCTTCTGGGGCAGCGCGCAGGAAAATTTGCTTCCTTTCTCATACTCGCTTTCCACCCAGATATCCCCGTTCATCAAAGACAAAAGCCTTTTTGAGATCGCAAGCCCGAGTCCCGTCCCCTCAATATTCCGGTTTCTCTTACTGTCCACCTGTTGAAAAGATTGAAACAGCTTGCTAATATCTTCCTTCTTAATTCCGATTCCGGTATCCTCTACGGATATACGCATTTCGATTTCATCGGGGGCCGTCTCAACATAATTCATTTTCATGGTGATCCTTCCCCGCGCGGTAAACTTTGCCGCATTATTGAGAAGGTTCAGCAAGACCTGTTTAATGCGGATGCTGTCTCCATACAGCTCGCTCGGCAGATCCGGCGAGACATCAAGAATCAGCTCCACATCCTTTTCTTTTAATCTTGTCATGACGATATTCGCCACATCGTATACGATGGACATAGGCTCGTATTTTACCTCATTAACGTCCATTCTTCCGGATTCTATCTTTGTAAAATCGAGAATATCATTGATAATCGTCAGCAGCGATCTTCCCGCTTCCTTGATCTGGTTGATATATTCCCTCGCAACAGGAGGCAGTTCTTCCCTGAGGGCCATTTCCGCCATACCGATTACCGCATTCATGGGCGTTCTGATTTCATGGCTCATATTAGCCAGAAAATCCGACTTCATATTTCCCGATTTTTCCAGTTCCTTATTCGCCCGGTAAACAAGATATTTATTATATGCCATATCGGATAAAACGCTGGCAATCATATGGAGAAACTTTGCCGCATTGTCTACCGTTTCCCTGTCGATGATCCTTATTTTTTTAGAAGCCTCCACATACTCTTCCGGGTCTACGCCGATCCTGGCCGCAACTTTCCTTATTTTTTCCGGGTCGGCCTCCTTCGTCAAAACCTGTCCGCCAAGAAAGCATCCCATAAGTCTGCCATCCGCCACGATGGGAGCAGAGAACTCCACAAGATCCGCATGGCAGAAATAGACAGCTGCCTTGCCCTTCTTCATCGCCAGTTCCGCTCCCCATTTATCGCATTCTATGCAGCTCTTACAGCCCTTTTCCGTGCTTCGCGTATATTTCATGCAAAATTCCGAAAAATTAGAGCCTTCCGTTACCGGAATACCGTCCGCGTCCGTTGTAAGCGCCGCGATGCCTGTCATATTGGAAAAACCATCCTGTATTTTCTGCAAAGTTTCTTTATCAATCAAATCTGTCAGTTGCAGTTCATAATCCATGTCCATAGGTTCATCCTCTTTTCCATAGGTTTATGTCACTTTAGCCGATCAGCTTTTGGATCGTATCCAGCAGCCGGTCACGATTGATAGGTTTGAGCAGGTAACTCTGCGGTTTCATAACAAGCGCTTCCCGGATTTTCTTGCTTTCCGTCACTCCGGTCAGAAAAACTACCGGTATGTCTCTGGTGGCGCTGGAAGCCCGCAGTTTTTCCAAAACGACAATGCCGTTCTCATCCGGCATTTCGTAGTCCAGCAGGATCAGATCCGTTTTCTTTTTTTGCAAAAATTTTAAAGCAACCTTGCCGCTGAGAGCCGTCGCCACATCATATTTTTCATGCAAATGCTCCTTCACGAGCCTTAGCATCATGGAATTATCATCTACTACAAGAATATGTTTCCGCTGCGAATCCGATGATTCCCGCACGGCATTTTGCCCAAAGGAAGGCCCTCCGGCCATAGGGGGCATTCCTGGCTGCCCTGCGGGCGCATTCCCTGTTTCGGATGCATTTCCTGTCGCAGACGTCCCCCCTCCTAAACCCGTATTTTCTTTCGCGGCGTCGTTTTGCGCCCCGCTCTCCTTTCTCGGCTTTTTCCCCTTGAAAAACTTCAGTATTCTTTCCTGGATAGCTTCCGCAGACAACGGTCTGTACAGAATAAGGTCTGCAACATTCACCGCCATCTTTTCAAATTCATCGCATTCCTCTTTGGAACCGAGCAAAATAAATGGAATATCCTCCTGGGCCAATTTATATTTAACACTCGCCATCTGCATAATATGGTCTCTCGGCTCATTGTGAAGACAATATACAAAAGCGTCCGGCTCATAACAATTCATATGCCTGATGATATCAGCATAGCGGATTGAGGTAGTCAGAGCTTCAAAATTGTTTTCCATCTGATGAAAGAAACTGTCAATTACGGAAGCATTATTCCCTGTTACCAGAACTTTATACTTCATCACAATCCTCCTTCTATGATTTATCATTATAGCTATTATATACAATATCCTCTTAATTTTCCACTATCATTTCGATCTCTTTAGCTGATTTTTAACACCTTTGTCCTCATCGAGTAGAGAAGATTCATCTTCCCTGCGCATCGCACCCCGGTGCATAAAAAAAGCTGCGCATCTTGATCCGATGCGCAGCCCGCCAGGCTTCTGCTTAGAAATTGTTGTTATTGTTTTTCTGGCTGTTGTTGGAAGAATTGCTGTTGCTGCAATTCTTCTGGTTCTGTTTTTCGTTATTGCTGTTATTGTACTTGTTTTCCTGATTCTGTTTTTCATTCTGGTTATAATCGTTTTTAGACATTTTGCATTCCTCCTGATTAATTTTTGTTACAGGAATAGTATGTCTTGTACAGATATAAAGTATTCATTTTCCTTTATAGGACTTTAGTACTGCTTTTTTATTCATTTTGCACAGTTTTTCCATTAGGACTTTAGTACTATTTACGTATTGCAATTCAAAAAAACCCTGTTATAATTAAAACATAAATAGAAATAACCCTTCATCGTTTCTATTTATAGACCCTTATATTAATTATTTATACTCCCCTCATTAGAGCGTCAGACCCTTTCTGGCGCTCTATTCATTTTCACTGATTATGATATGAAAAGAAGCTCACGCCCCACTGAGCCGTCAGCCTCCACTCTCTAACTTCTTCTTCTGAGCATCCGCACAATAAGCACCACGCAGATAAATGGTATAATAATAGGAAGAAACATGGACACTACCGAACCTATAATGCTGACCACCGCAAGTACCAGCAAGATAACCAGAACAAACATCAGCCACCCAGGCATACGGTATACACGGGGCGCATTGCTGTCCCTTTCGCCATTCCACCCATTTCCCTGTGAACCATCTTCATACACTTCATCATATTCCTGGCCGCTGTAACTGCGCGTCTGGGATCTGGACGCCTGAAGAATCGTCTTGGCCAGCAGTCTTGGATCTCCCAGCGCAGCGATGATTTCTTCTTCGCTTCGCCCTGACCGGAGCTGCGTATCAAAATATTCTTCATAGTAACGCATATTTTCATTCACCGTACTGCTCGTCAGATTCCCCGCCAGCGCCCTGTGCAGACTGTCCATAAATTCGCTTCTAGTCATAATTCCTCACCTTC
This sequence comes from Lachnospiraceae bacterium 28-4, assembly GCA_000403275.2. Taxonomy (GTDB): domain Bacteria; phylum Bacillota; class Clostridia; order Lachnospirales; family Lachnospiraceae; genus Kineothrix. The sequence continues at coordinate 176,908 of KE159598.1, read as the reverse complement.
TCATTTAAAACGTATTTTAAAATACAAAATCACGTCAATGGGCCTATCAGCCTCAATATGCGGCCCATCATTCGATTGAATATAGATATATTTTTATAATATTTCATATCTACCTCTATGCACCGGCCCAATGTTTCCTGAAAATCCTTCTCCACATCGAAAACAGCCTCATTTCTGAACAGATAAACGGCGCATTCAAAATGATGGTACAGGCTCCGATAATCCATATTGACGGTTCCTACTACTGCTTTTTCATCATCCGACGTAAATACCTTTGCATGGATAAAACCCGGCTTATATTCATATACTTTAACTCCCGCCGCCAGCAGGTCGGGATAATATGTCCTGGACATTGCAAAGATCGTCCTTTTATCCGGTATATGCGGAATAATGATCCTCACATCCACCCCGCGCCGGGCCGCATACTGGATCGCATCCAGCATCGCATTATCCACAATAAAATAGGGCGTCATAATATGTACATATCTGACCGCCTGATGAATGATATCCAGATAAATTGTCTCTGCCACATTTTCAGGCATCGTCGGCCCGTCGCCATAAGGCATTACAAAACCGGAACTTCTCTGTTCCGTCCGCAATCCGGATCTGATATATCCGGCGTAATCCTCCGTTCCCCACTCGGAACCATTCCACATCTGGAGAAACATGAGCGTAAAGCTTTTTACAGCCTCCCCTTCTACCTTGATGGCGGTATCCTTCCAATGCCCGTATTTCGCCTTTGCATTTATATATTCATCCGCCAGATTAACGCCTCCCGTATAAGCCGCTTTCCCGTCTATAACAAGGATTTTCCTATGATCCCGGTTGTTCTGGGAAGTGGACATCAGGGGCCTTATGGGGGCAAACATCTTCGCCTGGATTCCAAGCGCTCTCAGTTTTTTCGGATATGAATAAGGAAGGAGGAGAATGGAACACATCCCGTCATACATAAAGCGGACTTCTACGCCTTCCCTGGCCTTCCGCTCCAGTATTTCAAGAATACTGTTCCACATTTTCCCCCGTTCTACAATAAAATATTCCAGAAAAATAAACTCTTCCGCTTTTTCCAGTTCTTTCAGCATATCCTCATATTTTGCCTCTCCGGAAGGAAAATAAACAACGGAACTGTTTTTATAAGAAGGGAAGCCTCCGATCTCCTCCGTATAGCGGCTTAACCCCGCCATATGGAGGTCTGTTTTTTCGATTTCCCTTTTCGTCTCTTCATCCGTATGCATGAAGGCTTCCGTCTCTTTCAGCCTTCTGTCCAGTCCCTTTTTCAGCCCTATGTTGCCCCAGTTTCCGACTACAAACAGATACAGCAGCACGCCGAATACGGGCGCCGTACAAATAGGTATTACCCATGTGAGTTTAAATTCCGGTGTTTCATCTTTGTTAATAATATAAACCAGCACCACCGCGCTAAGTGCCAGCATCAGCAGCAGCGAGATTTCCGAATATTCTCCCAGCCATTTAAAACCGGCAAACAGCCAGAATATCTGTACCAGAAGAAGTGCAAACGTGATCATGGTACGGCTGAATACTATTTTAAAGAGTACGCTCCAATATTTTCTCAATTCAATGCCAGCTTTCTTTTTAACAGGTGAATCGTTTCTCTTTTAATAATTCTCCGCCTTTACCTGAAAATATGCCTGTGGATGCGCACATACGGGGCAAACTTCCGGCGCTTCTTTTCCTACGCAGATATGTCCGCAGTTCGCACACTGCCAAATAGTATCCCCATCTTTGGAAAATACCAGTCCGCCTTCGATATTGGCCAGCAGTTTGCGGTATCTTTCCTCATGTTCTTTCTCTATAGCGGCAACGCCTTCAAATAAAGCGGCGATCTCCTCAAACCCTTCTTCCCTCGCTTCCTTTGCAAACCCGGCATACATATCCGTCCATTCGTAATTTTCACCTTCCGCAGCATCTTTGAGATTTTCCTCGGTACTGCCGATACCGTCGTTCAAAAGCTTGTACCACATCTTAGCATGCTCTTTCTCATTATTTGCCGTTTCTTCAAAGATAGCCGCAATCTGCACATAGCCGTCTTTCTTTGCCTTAGATGCATAATACGTATACTTATTTCTTGCCTGTGATTCCCCTGCAAATGCCGCCTGTAAATTCGCTTCTGTTTTGGTTCCTTTTAACTTTGACATATTTTTCTCCTTTGCATTTCCCAAACCTAAATTTTAATTATAGAAAGTTTATCACATAACTATCTAATATGAAATAAAATAAATATAAAGTTTTTATATTTTTAATCTCTTTTCAATGTATATAGGATCTCCTCAAAACACACGCCATCGGTAGCCGGAACATCCATCTCCACCGATTTCAGAATTCCCTTTCTTACAAAATCCGACGCTTTTTTCACGGATTCTTCAAAATCCACGCCGTTTACCGCGTCAGCCGCTATAATGGAGGCAAATACATCCCCCGTGCCGGAACGTTCCGCTCCCGCCTTATGAACCTGTATCATTTTCGGTGGTTTCCCCCTTTCCGCTACATAGCTTGCTATAAATTCCCCCTGCAAAATTCCTGTCACCACCACTTTTCCCGGCCCCCGTTCCATCAATTTCCGGGCCATGTCATAAAGCTCCCCTTCTTTCCACCCGCTGTCCTTATAAGCCGTATCCGTCAGCCGGCAGCATTCGGTCACATTAGGAGTGATAATGTCCGCATACTCTATTAATTTTTTCATTTCATTGCACATTTCTTCGGTATAGGTCGCATATATCCTGCCGTTATCGCCCATCACCGGATCAATGATCACCTGGGTTCTCCCGCTTCGAAATTCTTCAATAAAACGGATTACCATTTCTATCTGGGCTACGGAGCCGAGAAAGCCGGACGTAATCCCCTCAAATTTCAGCCCAAGCCTCCTCCATTTCGAAATATATTCTTCCATCCTATCCGTATAGTCGTCGAAAAAGTACTCCCCATAGCCCATATGGTTCGAAAGAATGGACGTGGGCAAGGGACAGCACTGGATGCCCAAATAAGAAATAATGGGGAGGGACACCGTCAGCGAACATCTCCCAAAACCGGACATATCATTGATAACCGCTATTTTTTTCTGGTGATTATGCGACATTGATTTTTTTCTCCTTTTATAATAAATGCAATTATATGTTTTCCTTCCAGTATTGTCAATGGAGAGTGATTTTCCTACATGCTTTCTTCTGTTGATACCCATCTGGTCAATACGAACATGGTATTGATTTTTGACTCATCTTCTCAATTATTTAATGACATATATGTCATCTTGAAGTCCCGGAAAATATTTGTGTCAAGACTTGCATTGCCTTATTCTGCCTTCTAGTCTATAATAGACTTATATCTTATCTGTAAACTATAATGAATGGAGGTAGAAAATGAGCAGATTTACATTACCAAGAGACATTTATCATGGCAAGGGCTGCCTTGCCGAATTGAAAAACCTGAAAGGCAAAAAAGCAATTCTCGTAGTAGGCGGCGGTTCCATGAAACGTCAGGGCTTCCTCGATAAAGCGGTGGAATACCTGAAAGAAGGCGGCATGGAAGTCAGCCTGTTCGAAGGAGTCGAGCCTGACCCGTCCGTAGAGACCGTTATGAAAGGCGCTCAGGCGATGCGCGATTTCGAGCCTGACTGGATCGTTGCCATGGGCGGAGGTTCCCCTATCGATGCGGCAAAAGCGATGTGGGCATTCTACGAATATCCTGAAACTACTTTCGAAGACTTATGCGTTCCCTTCAACTTCCCGGAACTGAGGCAGAAAGCAAAATTCGCCGCTATCCCCTCAACCTCCGGAACGGCTACCGAAGTAACCGCATTTTCCGTTATTACCGATTACGCTGCCGGGATCAAATATCCTCTGGCTGATTTCAACATTACGCCCGATGTGGCTATCGTTGACCCCGATCTCGTGGAAGCGCTCCCGCCCAAGCAGGTAGCTTATACGGGAATGGACGCCCTTACCCATGCTATTGAAGCCTATGTGTCCACATTGCATTGCGCTTTCACCGATCCACTGGCTCTTCAGGCAATCGAAATGGTATTCGACTACCTCCCGGCTTCCTACAATGGCAATATGACCGCAAGGGAAGAAATGCACTATGCACAATGTCTGGCTGGAATGGCATTCTCCAATGCACTGCTCGGCATCGTACACTCCATGGCTCATAAAACAGGCGCTGCATTCTCCACCGGCCATATTACCCACGGATGTGCCAACGCTATGTACCTTCCTTTCGTTATCAAGTACAATGCAAAAGAAGCAACGGCAGCATCCCGCTATGCGGAAATCGCCCGCAGAATGGGTTTGGCAGGCGCTTCCGAGCAAGCACTGATCAACAGCCTGTGCGAAAAAATAGATGAATTCAACGTAAAGCTGAATATTCCGAAAACATTAAAAGATTTTGGCATTAAGGAAGATGAATTCAAAGAAAAAATCGCAAAGATTTCCGAACTTGCCGTAGGCGATGCATGCACCGGATCCAATCCGAGAACGATCGACCCGGCTGCCATGGAAAAATTATTCACCTGCATTTATTATGGCACGGAAGTAGATTTTTAAAAATACATAAAAGGATACGAACGCAATACATGAAAATGTCGCAAAATCATCCGATTTGATGATTTTGCGACACGCTCTTTTACAGGCTATTTACCGCAGCATCATTGAATACAAATCGTTCTAATCATCTGTCAAGGTAAAGTACAGATAGTCATCTCCATTATATGGTAATTCATCAACCTTATACACTCTGGCTTCAAAGTCAATTTTCCCAGACTGCTCACTTAGTTCCGGCGAAGTATAACCAAACTTGAACACTGCGCCATCATAGTCAACCGGACAGATTAAGGTGCGCGTTATATAGAAAATGGGATACTCATTCACAGAATCACCCGCTGTCCGCACATCATAATACCTTGCCCCGGAGAGTTGCCGCTCTCCGGGGTGGTACACCATACCGTCCTTGAATTTCTCAACTCACATTTTAGCATACACGCTTATTCTTTACAAGCATCAAATGTCCTGCCCCCTGCCGGCAGATCATGCCATATTTCCGGCTGACGTTATGGCTGCCGCTGTTTTTCCTATCCCTTACTGCTATGACTCATACCTCCAAAGCTTTTCTTTTAAAATATAGGCGCAACTCCCGGGGAATGGATAACTTTGCGCTCCATCAAATCCTCGTTCCCGAAAAATCAAAAGAAAAAGGCGGAAATGCTCATTTTATCAGCATTTCCGCCTACCAAAAAACATGCACATAACGCAAAAAAACGTACGCAACGCATAAAAAACGTGCGCTAGAGGATTCGAAGCTAACCTCAAATGCCCGAAAACCCAGTAAAGAAAGGAGGTTGCGCCATCTTCCCTCGATGAGTGTAACAAAGGTGTAACTGATTAAAAGGCGGCGCTTTCTCATATTAAAGCCTTACTGCTTTACCAGCAAAAGGCTGTGCCGCCTCAAAATGAGATGCCTCCGCACTGATTTCTTCTGGCGTCTTAGCATCAAAATAATCCCTCTGCCATTTTGTATAATCAAATTTTTCTCGAATAATTGCAGAAATAAAATGCTCCGCTTCAACAATACCCATCTGTTCCGTTAAACATCTCATTCCCCGGTTCAAAATCTCAACAGTACTTATCGCCATTTATTCATCCCCTTCCATATCTGTAATAAACTCTATCGGTGTCACCATTTTTATCTCTTCTGTACGATACTTTAATAGTCGTACATCAGTAGTTATAAAATATTCACATCTCGCATAAATTGCCGAAGCAACATGACAGGCATCTTTAAATTTAACCCCTGTTTTCATAATCTCAGCGGCTTTTGCCTCCACTGCTTCTTTTCGTTCATCACCTACATATCCAAAGGCATTCTCCCTCATAAAGTCAAAAATTGTATTACGCCGCATTTCAAACGGATTTTTACTGCACTCATACCTGAGCATATATGATACAATTAACTCCAATTTTTTATCTTTTATCAAAGATTGAATATACAATTTAGACTGGGTTTCCATAGCAACTTTTAGCTGTGACTGGTCATCGTATGGCCTGTTATAGCAACACATATCAAGATAAATCCTCAAATCATGACCTCCCACTCTGCTTTCTTCTGCTCCCGCAAACTAAGGCCTTCATACTTTGCCAGCATACCATCGCCTACCTTACCGTTTCACAAATTATTATATTTATATTATACCCCAATAAAAACTTGTTAGCAAATAAAACTTCTCTGAATAAAACAACGTACTTGCGCGGGAACGCCAACTGGCACAGGCCGCTACCACCTCAATTTTCAGGAATACCCCCGCCATCAAAAATTATTAATCAACGGGCGGCTTTTCCTTTTCCCGTACCCCCGGAAAAAAATGGCGCAAATACGCGCTTCCCTATATTTGATTAAAAAATAAGATTATTTTTAGGGGCAAACGGTAATCAAATTTTTAATCAATTCTTTCTTGCCAAAAAAACGGTAATCAACTCAGTGCGCTACCCCGGAAGACCTTACATTGCATAAGTGCCACTCAATACAAGGCAGGGAAAGTCGTGACAGGGGAGGCCACCTCCCATCATATACCATATGGCGCATGGACATCGGCTTCCATCTGGCGGATGAGCCCAAGAGACTGGATGGCCTTTGGAAGCACATGGAGGTTTTTTCACATATGGAAGCATTCAGTAAAACTCAGTACCCCAAGGCCGACACAAAGCAACTGGCAAAAGCAAGTACCCCTGAGGCTGGAACAAAGCAACTGGCAAAACTCAGTACCCCAGAGCAACCCATCATAACCGGCTGAGCCGGTGAACTGCCAAAGGCGCAATACATAACGCTGGCCGCATCGCCTCACACCCCATACTGGTCTGAACCCGCCCGCCACCCCTGAGAGATACCAGCCGTCTTTATTCAGCTATCCGGGGAATATCTGTAACCTTCTTTCTTTTCCCCAATGTTCCTTAAGCCCGGGGGTACTTATTATACTGTCAATAAAAGAACTCTACATATATCTGAATAAACAATGTATATGAAACATGTTTTTTTATATCTATAACCCAAGAAAGACCTGTCCGTCCGGGCAGGTCTTTCTTGGCTGTTTCTTGCAGAATCAAAACATATGTACCATCTTATTCATCTGTCAGGGTGAAGCGTAGATATCCTTCCCCATAATATGGCAGTTCATCCATCGTATACAGTCTGGCTGTATAGTCATTTTTATCATACTCCTCCCCTTTTTCTGGTGAAGTATAGCCAAACTGGAACACTGTGCCGTCATAATCAGCCGGGCAAGTCACAGTATACGTTACGATGGACAGCGGCCAATTATTCTCCTGCTCATACTCGGTCCGTATATCATAGTATTCATCGCCAATCCTGACTGCATCCTTGGTCTTAGCATTCCCCCTAAAGTATGTGCCGGTATACCTGTCAAATGAGCTGGTATTCCACCTACAGCCAGTTACTTCTTCCGGCATATTGCTCATATCAACTGTATACACTGCGGTCACTTTCTTGAAGCCTTCGTCTGCCCCTTCTATTGTCTCTGAGATGGCAACATTCACACCCGCCTCAAAATCGCACACATAATCTTCCACATAACTGTCATAACCGTATAAATTCACAGGCCAATCTCCCTGCGGTGTAATGGCTATCCCGTGTTCCTCCAGCCAGTTGACAGGTTCCAGCTCCGTCTCATCTTCCGGCACTTCGCTCTCTTCCGATTTCTGCCCTGCATCTGCTTCCTCCGGCTCATTCCCAGCACCGGGTTCTTCTACATCAGCTTCCTCTGATTCTTCTGAACCGGGTTCTTCTTCCACATCCGCCTCCTCAGCCGCATCTGTCCCCTCTTCTTCTCCTGCTGTAACAACACTGCCGCTGTCAGCCGGCTTTGCGGTATTGCCGCATCCCGCAAGCAGGGAGGCAGATAAAGCCGCCGCAAGCATCCTCATTAACATTTTCCGCTTCATCAGATAATCTCCTTCCTTTCTCACCATCCATCATGGCTTTCTTCATGCCCCGATGCTACAAAATACTGGAATGCCTTACATCCCACAACCTCATTGAGGGCTTCCTGAAGCCGGCTCAGCACCTCCCCGTCATATGGATATTCGTCATACTCCATAAAATTGAGACTGACATAGTCATCGCCTATGTAATAGTCCTCATCCCTCCAGACACTGCCGCCCAGATACCTTGAAATAAAGCCGCTGATGATATCGTTTTCTTCTTCCGCCCCGCCTTCCAAGACATCTGCCAGCATGCCCTGCTGGGCAGATGTCAGGGTACACCCCGGCTTGCATTGGAATATGACGCAGTCCATAAAGGCCGGGGGAACTGCCTGTGCCGCCTCTTCCCGAGCTGTCTCATGGAATGCCGCCTGGATCCTGCCATACTCTTCGGGGGATATCCGCTGGTTGCAGTAATCATCAATCCCCTGCCTTACTGCGGACAGGGCGTTGCTCAGGGTTTTCCCACATACAGGCAGCGGCTCCACTATCTCAGGCAGTTTTCTTGCGGTAGCCCTCCCAACACAGTCCAAAAGTTTAAAAATATCATTACTGTTCATACTGGTTCTCCTTTCCTTCTGTATTTTCCCGAAGCAAAAAAAAAGGAACCGCGATTGCACGACAACTAATCGCAGTCCTTCCAGACTCCGATTCCTCACTGGGGAGTACCCCGGCGGCAAACTGCCCGCCGCCAACGCACTCCAGTGAGAAATCAAGAACGGGGTGCAAGTATGCGTCCACACTCTACACCCCGTTTCTATATCATGAGGCACAGACAGAGCCTGACAGCACGCAAAAGGCATTATTTTTTATGCCCGATTACCTTATAATAATTCTTGCGTGTATCGCAGACTTTGTCTGTATCGTGTGGTAGTGAGATTACCATCCCTTACCCCAGAGAGCGCCAACTCTCTGGGGTGGTACACCATACCGTCCTTGAATTTCTCAACTCACATTTTAGCATACACGCTTATTCTTTACAAGCATCAAATGTCCTGCCCCCTGCCGGCAGATCATGCCATATTTCCGGCTGACGTTATGGCTGCCGCTGTTTTTCCTATCCCTTACTGCTATGACTCATACCTCCAAAGCTTTTCTTTTAAAATATAGGCGCAACTCCCGGGGAATGGATAACTTTGCGCTCCATCAAATCCTCGTTCCCGAAAAATCAAAAGAAAAAGGCGGAAATGCTCATTTTATCAGCATTTCCGCCTACCAAAAAACATGCACATAACGCAAAAAAACGTACGCAACGCATAAAAAACGTGCGCTAGAGGATTCGAACCCCCGACCTTTTGGTCCGTAGCCAAACGCTCTATCCAGCTGAGCTAAGCGCACATTTGTTATCAGGATTTATTTTATAAATATCACCCGCAACGGTTTTATTTTACATGCTTATTTACGGATTGTCAAGCTATAAAATAAATTTTTCTGTTTGTCTGCCGTACCGCTCATGAAAACCACAAAATATGGCAGCCGCTTTGCCCGAAAAACGGCAAAGCGGCTGCCTGACTGATCTTATTCGTTTCCCGGAAATGAAGGAATTCCTGCAAATCCTTTTTGTAGCTCTTCATCCGTCGGAACATAATCCACCATTGCCCCGTCATGGAACTTGCCGTAAGCCACCATATCAAAATATCCTGTACCCGTAAGGCCGAAGACAATAGTCTTCTCTTCTCCTGTTTCCTTGCACTTCAATGCTTCGTCGATTGCAACCTTTATTGCATGGGAACTTTCCGGTGCAGGAAGGATTCCTTCCACTCTTGCAAATTGTTCCGCCGCTTTAAATACCTCCGTCTGTTCTACGCTGACGGCATCCAGCAGTCCGTCATGGTAAAGCTGGGAAACGACCGAACTCATTCCGTGATAGCGCAGACCGCCTGCATGATTGGGTGCCGGCATAAATCCGCTTCCCAAAGTATACATTTTCGCCAGCGGACATACCTTGCCCGTGTCACAGAAATCGTAAACATATTTTCCTCTTGTCAGGCTCGGGCAGGAGGCTGGTTCTACCGCTATAATTCTGTAATCTGCCTCGCCTCTTATTTTTTCACCCACAAAGGGAGAAATCAAGCCTCCAAGGTTGGAACCGCCTCCGGCGCATCCGATAATAATATCCGGGTGGATATCATACTTCCTTAACGCAGCCTTCGTTTCCTCCCCAATAATGGATTGATGCAGAAGCACCTGGGATAACACGCTTCCCAGCACATAACGGTAACCCTCCCTGCTGGTAGCCGCTTCTACAGCTTCCGAAATCGCACAGCCAAGGCTTCCTCCCGTTCCCGGGAATTCGGCAAGGATCTTTCTTCCCACATTCGTTGTGTCCGACGGAGAAGGCGTTACCTCCGCCCCGTATGTGCGCATCACTTCTCTTCGGAAAGGCTTCTGCTCATAAGAAACCTTCACCATATATACTTTGCAGTCCAGGTCAAAATACGCGCATGCCATGGATAAAGCGGTTCCCCACTGCCCTGCTCCCGTTTCCGTCGTTACGCCCTTCAAACCCTGCTGTTTTGCATAATAAGCCTGTGCAATGGCCGAATTCAGCTTATGGCTTCCGCTCGTATTATTTCCTTCAAATTTATAATATATTTTTGCCGGCGTACCCAGCTTCTTTTCCAGGCAATAAGCGCGTACCAGCGGAGCAGGACGGTACATCTTGTAAAAATCCCTGATTTCCTGCGGGATGTCGATATAGGCATCCGTATCGTTTAATTCCTGCCTTACCAGCTCGTCACAGAATACCCCCTGCAATTCTTCAAAAGTCATGGGTTTTAACGTTCCCGGATTCAACAGCGGCGCGGGCTTATTTTTCATATCCGCCCTTACATTATACCATTGTCTCGGCATCTCGCTTTCTTCCAAATAGATCTTATAAGGTATTTTTTTCTCTGACATTTTCTTTCTCCTTTCTTTGATTCCTCTGCACGCCCCTGCGCTATCGAGCAGGAAAGGTTCCTTCCCGTCAGCTTCGCCAACCCTTCTCCTTTGGATACCCATGTGCATAAAAAAATCCTATCCCAGCTCTTTTGCTGGGACAGGACATTCATTCATTCCTGCGGTGCCACCCTGCTTGATGCATCACTGCATCCTCTCACGACATGCTAACACATATCTGCTTCTTAACGGAGCCTTCCCTCCGGCGCACTTACTTCAAAAAAACCAGGCCTGCCGCTTTTTTGTTTCGGTTTGCTCTCCAAAGCCCATTCCATACGGTAATCCGTACCGCGTTTCCACCATCCGCAGCTCTCTGTAACATCTCCTCCGTATGTACTCACGCTTTATCAACGATTTATTAAATTCTATGCAATATTTTCAGAAAAGTCAACACCTTTTTCAGATAATTTTCCATTTTTCCAAATTTCCTTATTGCATTCCTCCTTCTTATAATTCCACTACCGCGACGCCACAGCCCGGCAAAATCAGCTCTTTTTCCCTCAACAGTACATCCTTTCGGTTTTTGAGGATCTCCTTTCCTTCTTTTTCAAGAAGAAATGAAGTTTCTCCTTTCCCAAAATTAGCCGCAACCAAGACCTTCTTCCTTTCATCCTGCCTGTAATAAGCCAGCAGCATTTCTTCGCCTTCATAAGCCGGCACGAAATCCCCATAAGTAAATACTTCTCCGTAATCTTCCGATTTCCGCAAGGCCAGCAGTTCTTTATAATAAGACAGCACGGAGGACTGATCCTTTTCTTCCGCTTCCACATTCCTTTCTTTATAATCGGGATTTATCTTTAGCCAGGGTTTCCCCGTTGTAAATCCTGCATTTTCCCCTGCGCTCCATTGCATGGGCGTCCTGGCGTTATCCCTGCTGTGCTTCAGGCAGACGTTCATCGCCGCCTCTTCATCCAGCCCTGCCTCCAGAGCTATCTTATATTGGTTTTTTGTATCGATATCGTTATATTCATCAATGCTTTCCATTTTGCAGTTTTTCATCCCGATCTCCTGCCCCTGATACAAAAAGGGGAGGCCGCGCAATAAAACGCTCGTAGTCGCCAGCATTTTTGTGCCATCATCGTTCTGTGCATAGTCGGGAAGATAAGTACTCGCCCCCCTTGGCTCGTCATGATTTTCAATGATATTGGCAAAGAATCCCGTCTTCCGGCATTCCTTCTGTGACTCCATTAAGGCCTTGCGCCAGCGGAAAAACTCATATCCCGGCGCATCGTACCACCCGTTCTCCCCCAGCGTCGTGCATAAAGGCGCGAAATCAAACATCGTGGAAAAATATCCTTCCTCCCCCACAAATTTTTCCAGTTCCCCCTCCTTCATATTAAAAACCTCGGCCACGGTAAAAGCATCATGCTTTGCAAAAGTCTCCTGTTTCAGTTCCCGGAAAAACTCTCCGATCCCTTCCGCCTCCTCTATCATTCTCGTACACCTTACTAGGCCGTCTTCCCCATCCGGTTCGTAATCGGGAAAGCCGTCTGTCTTTTTAATGTTCATGATCGCATCGATGCGGAATCCGGCCAGCCCTTTATCCAGCCACCAGTTCACCATTCGGAACAATTCTTCCCTTACTTTCACGTTTTCCCAATTCAGATCGGGCTGTTCTTTGGCAAACAAGTGAAGATAATATAAGTCCGTTCCCGGAACCGGCTCCCATACGCTGCCGCCGAAATAGGAACGGTAATTGCTGGGTGCTTTTCCGTCTTTTCCCTTCTCAAAGTAAAAATATTTGCCATATTCCCCTTTGGGATCTTCCAGCGCCTTTTGAAACCACTCATGCCGGTCCGAACAATGATTGATCACCAGATCCATCAAAATATACATATCCCTTTTCTTCGCTTCTTCCAATAGCCGGTCGAAATCTTCCATGGTGCCGAAAGCGGGATCTATTTTATAATAATCCGAAATATCATATCCCTGGTCTACAAAAGGTGATTGATAAATCGGAGAGATCCATATGATATCGATTCCCAATCCCTTCAAATAATCTAATTTCCCGATAATTCCTTTGATATCCCCAATTCCGTCCCCATTGCTATCGCAAAAACTCTTCGGATAAATTTGATACGCGACTTTTCCATGCCACCATTGTTTTTTCATATCATCCACCATACCCTTTCCGTATCTTTTTCATGCACATGCATCCTTATGCGTTTTACGGCCTCTATACTTGTTGATTACATTATATAAACCTGTTTGTATGGTTTCTTTATCCATTCTGACCATTTATTATACTATTTTGACTTCTCCTGTATTCAGAAGGCAGCATTCCCTTTTCTTCTTTGAATCGCTTAATAAAATAACCGATATTGTCATAGCCGCACTCCAAAGCGATGTCGATAATCTTTCTGTCAGTTCGATAAAGATATTCGGCCGCTTTTTCCACACGCACTTCATTAATATATTCCGTAGGCGTTTTTCCCATGGCACGTTTAAAATACCGGCAAAAATATTGAGGATTCATCTGCAATACGGCCGCCATATCCTGATTCGTGATCCTTCGCCCGTAATTTTCCTGGATCCAACCAAGCACCTTCTTTATATTTTCAATTTTTTTCCCATCATAATCCATATTACTGTCCATATGAACAAACTTCCCATGCCCATACAAGCAAGCCAAGATTTGCAGCAAATATGCCTTTACCCTCATGCGCGCCTCAGGAGCCTCCCGCTCCGCTTCCGCCAATATCTTCCCATACAGCCCCGCAAGTTCTTCCCACATATCGTCTTTTTCCGTCACTGCCCCGGGAAACTGAACGCTTCGTTTCAGCAAAGGACTCACCATCTGATGCTGGACGCTGTCGTAATGCTCGAAGCTAAGCATTTTCATATCAAACACGACCGCGCTTTCTTCACATCCCTTCTCTCCATAAAGGCCATGGATATCCCCGGAACTTACAAAAAAAAGCGCCGGACTGTTGATTCTGTATTTCTGCATATTAATATCAATGCAAAATCTCCCCTTTTTCAAATATATGATCTCCGTTTCCTCATGCCAGTGAAGCTTAACCGTAAAATCTCCTTCCCCCGCGTAACGATATACTGCCAGAGGAAATTTTACCGTCCCATGCACAGCCTCTTCTTTCAAATCAATCTTATTCACTTTATCCATTTAGAAACCCTCACCTATTGTCGAACCGTAATTTTCTGCCAATATTATACTATATACGAAATTCTAAGACAATGGAGTGTCTGTTTCAATGAAGAAAACAATTTGGCGAAAGAATCTGTTTTGATTAAGAGGTTTTGTTGTACACGGCAGCAATGGAGCGGAAGGCCGGCACGTCAGCGGCAGCCAGGGAGCAGGGATTTTCCGGTTGAAATGTTTGATCAGATTTCACTAATGAAATGGGCAGGGTTTATGATACCGGACGGGTCGAAAGCAACGGGCATCGTGCCCTATGCTTTCTAAAGTCGCCCTCCATGGCGACTTTCCCCTGTAAATCTGCCATTTCATAAGTGAAATTTCTGATCATACATGACAACCGGAAAATCCCTGCTCCCTGGCTGCCGCTGACGTGCCGGCCTTCCGCTCCATTGCTGCCGTGTACAAAAACTGGATGGCAAAATGGTTTCCTGGCTGGATTAGTTTTTTCACTGGAATGCGAAGCAAATGCTGCCATGCTTTACGCACCTCTGCGCATGAAAAACCGATACAAAGAAATTTTTTCTTCGTATCGGTTTTCGATTCTACATTTTATGTACTTCGCTTTGGATGTTTATTCCAGCATGGAAGCTCCTTCTGTGAAGTCATTCTGGATCGTTGTAATGAGAGAAGTCATTTTCTCCATATCAATGTCGCCGCTATCCATTGCCGTTACCATCATGTCGAGGTATTCCACCATCGCATCGCAGCCGGATTTAAATTTCTCGTGAGCTGCCGCATATTTTTCCGGAGCCTTCAAAGAACCGAACTCAATAAACGGATCCTTCAAACCTGAAATAAATTCTTTTGCTGCTTCTACATCGTTAGGATCGATAGAAGATGCATCTGTCATAGCGCTGTTAAGCTTCTCGCCAAGTTCCTCTGCCTTCGCTTCGTATTCTTCTTCCGTCAGGGTTGTCTCTTCTCCCTGCGCTGCATCACCTTTTCCGCCGCCACAGGCAACTACGGATACGCTCATTACTGCTACCGACAAAAGCAGAG
The DNA here is from genome assembly GCA_000403275.2 of Lachnospiraceae bacterium 28-4. Classification (GTDB taxonomy): domain Bacteria; phylum Bacillota; class Clostridia; order Lachnospirales; family Lachnospiraceae; genus Kineothrix. The sequence goes on along the minus strand of KE159598.1, from coordinate 161,809 downwards.
CAATACGCCTCACCAATTTGTTTCTCATAATCATTGTCCTCCCTAATAATTTATTCTATTAAGCAACTGTCATTATATCACCATGGGGATATTTTTCAATAGGACTTTTTTACTAGCTAAATATTCTTTAGCATTGTTTCTAATTCCTTACTCCCACAAAGCCGTGAGTACATGTTCTCCGGGCATCATTACAATGCTTGCGGCCGTGATTTCTCCGCCGCTGTACATCCAGCCCGCGAACTGACAGCCTTCTTTTTGGGGAACGGGCAATTCTCCATAAGCTTCCTGATAAGTAACCTGTATGGATTCCATTCCATCCGGCATCTGCCCCCCATCCGCGTCGAATTTGACAGTCACTTTCGCCGGTTCCCATCTTGCGATCAGCTCCAGATCCCCGCCTACCGTGCCAACGGAAAAATCCCATGTTTCATTTTCATGGCCCTCATAATACCAGCCGGCAAACGTATATCCCTGACGCACCGGCTCTTCCGGTTCTTTCACATAGTTACCATAGCGAAGCTTCTGGGATGCGATCTCCGTTCCCCCGGAAGTATTAAAAGATACCGTAAACCCGCCGAATATAGCGAATACCGCTACCATAATTACTATAATGACAATGATACCAGCAATAAAGCCGTCCAAAAGGCGGATCGGAGTATCCGTTTTATCATAGATCCCCCTCCCAAAACGGCGGGGGCGTCCGCTTACGCTTTCCGCCCCCTGGGTACTTTCGTTTATTTCATCTATCTGCTGCCGATTTTCCATCTCTGCCGCCTTTCCCTATCCAAAATTCACTCTATATCCACAGGAAGAATGCCCGCAAAGCGGGCATTCTTCGGTGTGAAAAGTGGTTCGTACCGCGAACCTTAGCAGTTCTTAGCGAAACGCCCTCTGGCGTGAGCTTAAATTGCTAAAGCAATTCGAACTTCTTTCCACACTACTTACGAACCAAATACTTTCTCATATCGATCGCACATACGACCAGAATAATCAAACCTTTGATTACATACTGCATCGCCGCATTGATGGAGAGGAAGTTCAACGCTACGAAGATAATACGCAGCAGGAAAACGCCCATTACAATACCGCTGATCTTACCGGTACCACCGACAAAGGATACGCCGCCGATAACGCAGGCTGCGATCGCATCACATTCGTAGTTAAGTCCGGTAGCCGCCGAGTTGGAAGCGGTTCTTGCCGCTTCGATGAAACCGGTAATACCGTACATCATACCTGCAAGAGTATGTACCATGATCGTTGTCTTCATAACATTAACGCCGGATACATTGGCAGCTTCCGGGTTGGAGCCTACTGCAAACATATTTTTGCCGAAAGTCGTTTTATTCCAGATAAACCACATAATTACTACAATAATGCATGCATACCATACAAAGTTAGGAATAGCAACGCCTCCCAAACCGATAAAGCTTCCGGTTACGAAGGACTTAAAGGAATCATCCAGACCGGATAAGGGCTGGCCGTTATTGCCGTTGATCATGATGTACATAAGCAGGATACCATATACGATCAACTGGGTTGCCAAAGTAACAATAAACGGGTGAAGCTGGAATTTTGCTACGAAGAAACCGTTTACCAGACCTACGATACCGCCTACAATGATAACTGCAAGGATAACTACCGGGATCGGAAGTACCGGAAGATCCGGGAACATCCTTGAAGCATAACTCAGAGATTGCAGCAAGGATGCGGAAATACAAGCCGTCAGACCAACCACGCGCCCTGCGGAAAGGTCAGTACCCGTTAATACGATACATCCTGCAATACCACAGGCAATCGGCAGGTTTGCAGCCGAAAGGCTGATAATATTAACGATAGAAGGTGCCTTAATAAAATTCGGATTCTGTACCGTCGTATAAATAACCACTATCAAAAGAAGGAAATAAATTGCGTTGTTGATCATCCCTTCCTTCCAAAACGTTTTCTTATCTTTACTGTCCATTGCCTGGTAACGGCTGTAGGACTGCTTTATATTCGTAATCGCTCTCATAAGAAATTGCCTCCTTACACATATTTAGCCGCAAGAGTCATAATCGCTTCCTGCGTAGTTTCGCTTGCGTCCACTTCTCCCGCCAGACGCCCGCCTGACATAACGAGTATCCTGTCGCATATTCCGAGCAGCTCAGGCATTTCGGACGAAACTACCATTACCACTTTTCCTCTGTTGGCCAGATCCAGAATAAGCTGGTATATCTCATATTTTGCTCCTACGTCAATACCTCTTGTGGGTTCATCCAGAAGAAGTACTTCCGGTTCGGTCAAAAGCCATCTGCCCAGAATAACCTTCTGCTGATTACCGCCGGAAAGAGAACGAATCTTCGTCTCCTGTGTCGGCGTCTTCGTGCGCATCGCATCGATGGACCACTGGGTATCTTCTCTCATCGATTTATCGTTCAGAATGAATTTTAATTTCAAGTGCTTTTTCAGGCTGGAAATTACCGTATTTTCCCTGATGCTCAAAATTCCGAAAATACCGGTTGCGCGGCGTTCTTCCGTCAACAGCGCGAAACCATTTTTGATCGATTCCCTGGCATTACGGTTTCTCACTACTTTGCCGTCCAGTTTTATCGTTCCGCCTTTTCTCGTAGCCACACCGAAAATATTCTCCAGCGTTTCCGTACGTCCGCTGCCATCCAGCCCTGCCAGACCTACCACTTCCCCTTTTCTTACCTTAAAGGAAACATCTTTTAAGAGGGAATACTGCGCCGTCAGATGCTCCACTTCCAGAGCCACTTCGCCCGGCTTATTTGTCTTCGGCGGGAACTGATTGGTCAATTCGCGCCCTACCATCAACTTAATAATTTTCTCCGTCGTCAGATCGCTCGCCCGCTCTGTCGCCACCCATGTGCCATCGCGCATAACGGTAACTTCGTCGGAAATGCGGAGGATCTCTGCCATTTTATGTGATATGTAAATTATGCCGCATCCTCTGTCACGCAACATATTTATGATCTTGAATAAATGTTCCACTTCCTGCTCCGTCAGCGAAGAAGTAGGTTCATCGAACACGATTACCTTAGAATTATAAGAAACTGCTTTGGCGATCTCCACCATCTGCCTTTGTGAAACAGGCATCGTACTCATTACTCTTCTCGGATCTATTTCTATCTCTAATTCTTTGAATACCGCTACGGTATCATCATACATTTTTTTCTCGTTTACCATCAGGCCGCCCACTTTCGGATAGCGCCCCAACCATATATTATCCATGACATTTCTTTTCAACGCCTGATTCAATTCCTGGTGTACCATGGCAACGCCGTTTTCCAGCGCTTCCTTAGAATTTTTAAAGCTGACTTCTTTTCCGTCCAGAAGAATCTTTCCGCTGTCCATGCTGTACATTCCGAACAGGCATTTCATCAATGTGGACTTTCCTGCGCCGTTTTCTCCCATCAACGCGTGAACCGTTCCCTTTTTCACCGTCAGGGAAACATTATCAAGCGCCTTTACACCGGGAAATTCTTTGCATATATCTGTCATTTGCAGCAGAACATCCTGTCCCATGCTTTACCCTCCCTTTTTCCATAAGCTTACCTGTCTCTTTTTTTCGCACACCCATGCGCCGCCTTAACGGTATATTTTCTCTATATGGGTCTGTGCCTTAAAAAAAGCGGCCAACCGCCTAAGGCGGCAGCCGCTCTTATAAACATAAGGATCTTCCTGCTTTACGCAGTATCCTATCCCTTTTATTTATTCACCTGTGTAAGGAGCATAAGGGATAAAGATCTTGTTGCTTACATTTGCAGAAATATTGAAGGAATCCGTATCTGCCATTAATTCCTTACCTGCCTGTACGTTCTTTGCAAGATATGCAATACCATTTGCCATACCTTCTGCATCCTGCTTAATCGTACCCGTCATTTTGCCGTCTGCGATCAGCTGTTTAGCAGCATCTGTTGCATCTACGCCAAATACAGGAATCGTTACGCTGTCTCCTCCAAGGTTATAACCCTGAGCATTCAGAGCGGAGATAGCACCTTCTGCCATACCATCGTTGTTGCAGATAACGAGTTCGATCATGTTACCTGTAGCTTCGCTGTACTGGGAAAGGTTTGTTACCATGTACTCATTTGCTGCCTTTGCACTCCAGTTACCATCCTGGTCTACCTGGTAGCAGTCAGCATTGGAAGAATCGAAGTAAACCAATTCCGGTTTTCCACCTGCTGTCAGAACTGCATTAGCGTCTTCCACACCAAACTGTGTACGAGCGATAGCTTCTGCATTACCAAGCTGGCCCATGAACATAGCGTAGCTGATTTCGCCGTCGCCGTTCAGGTCAACTGCATCATAATTTGCCATAAGGAAATCGCCGATCATCTTACCCTGCATATGACCTGCTTCCGGTGCATCTGTTCCTACGAAAGCACATTTGTCATAAGCGCCAAGTACTTTACCTTCTTCTTCATCGGGTTCTACCGCACGGTTGAAGAAGATAACCGGGATGCCTGCTGCGCTCGCTTTGTCAACGATCTGCTGGGAAGCATCTACGGAACCGGATGTAACGATATTAACGATCAGAAGGTTTGCACCCTGGCTGATAGCTGTATCGATCTGCTCATTCTGTGTTGTCTGGTTGCTGTTTCCATCATAATTCTGGAATGTGATGCCTGCCTCTGTCAGAGCTGCATCAAGCGCTGTACGAACGCTGGAAATGTAGGTATCACTATATGTATAGTAGAATACGCCTACATTCAGGTCAACCGCTGCCGCTTCAGCCGGAGCTGCTTCCTCTGCAGGAGCTGCCTCTTCTTCAGCCGGAGCTGCTTCTTCTGCTGCCGGAGCTGCTTCTTCTGCTGCGGGTTCTGCTGCTGCCGGAGCTTCCTGCTTTCCACATGCTGCAAGGCTGAATACCATCGCGCCTGTCAAAAGCAATGCGAATAACTTTTTCATTTTGTTTGTCCTCCTATTTAAATATTATTCTCTGACGTTTTTACTACGCCATGTTGCCATTATAACAAACAACTATTCCAAAAAGATATGCAATATTTTACTCTCTTGGTATAAAAAATTATTGTTTTGTACATTTTTTGTTCACAATTTATTCAAATTTTTATCAGTCAAAAGAAAAAAGCATCCTCTGGCACTCCGGTTCAAACATATTTTCCCTCGTCACGCAAGTGGTCGCCGTATCGACCACCGCCCCGCTGGCATTGCCTCCGTTCAGCAGATGGTAGGCCTCTTCCACGCCGAGATAACCCATCGCATAGGGGTTTTGCACGATCAGGGCATCCACCTCTCCGGTTTCCAGCATCCCCACCGACACTACATTGCTGTCAAAAGCCACCACTTGAGTCTCTTCCGCCAGATCCAAATCCCGGATCGCCCAGCCAACGCCCAGGCTGGTCCATTCGTTAAAGGTGACGATCACATTAATCTCCGGATATTCCTTTAGCATCCGTATGGTTCCTTCCCTGGCGTCCTCCGTCGTCGATACCACATTAATCGTATGCATGCTCTTCACTCTGCTGTCCGCTCCGGCGATTTCCCGGAATCCCTCTTCCCTCTGCTGTCCGTTAGCCGAATTGATGTCATAATTTACGATGCCTATATACAGTTCTTCGCCTTCCGCCTTCAGGGCGGCTTCCCCGGCCATTTTTCCCGCTTCCCGGTTATCCGTGCCGATGCGGCAGCTCACTTGTCCGCTGTTGACGTCGCTGTCGATCACCACTATTTTCACTCCTTTTTTCGCCGCTTCATCAATCGCCTCGCTGTTGGCGTTATAGTCCACTGCCGAAAAAACAATGACTTCCGCTCCATTTTCCACCGCCTCTTCGATCATCCGGTTCTGCGTTTCGTAGTCTTCCTCCCTTTTGGGCCCCACCATACTGATCTGCAGGTTATATTCCGTGGCTGCAGCCGTCGCCCCTGCGTAAACGGACTTCCAAAAGGCGGAATCCATGGATTTCGTCACGAGCGCCACATAACGCTTTCCTGCCGTTGCGCTTTCTTTCCCGCATCCTTCGAAGGCCAGAGCCGCCATAAGCAGTAAGGACACCCAAAATGCCAGGCTCTGTTTTTTCTTATTTGCTCTCATATCCGCCCTCCTCCACCTTCGGCATACGGATGCTGACACAAGTCCCCTCATCCGGCTCGCTTTCTATCGTAATTCCATATTCTTCTCCAAAATAAATCTTGATTCTGTCATTCACATTTTTAATACCGATCCCGGTCTGATCGCCCGGCTCGCTTTTTAAAATACTTCCGCACTGCTCCTTGCTCATACCCACTCCGTTATCGGACACGGAAAATACGATATCATCCCCCTCCCCATAAATACGAATTCTTATCTCTCCTTCATCCACCATCCGGTTGATTCCGTGATAAATGGCATTTTCAATAATCGGCTGAAGTGTAATTTTATTGCATAGATAAGGAAGGCATTCCTCTTCTATATCAAAAGAATATGTAAACTGGTTTTTATACCGAAAATTTTGTATCATCAAATAACTTCTGGCATGCTCCACCTCTTTCCCAACAGGAATCAGTTCGTGCCCCTTGCTGATACTGATGCGGAACAGTCTTGCCAGGGCATTTACCATTTCTACCGCATCCTTACTCCGCTCCTCCTCGCACATCCAGCCGATCGCATCCAGCGTATTATAAAGAAAATGCGGGTTGATCTGGGCCTGGAGCGCCTTCAGCTCCGTTTTACGCAATGTAATTTCCTCTCTCCTGACCTTTTCCATCAAATCCTGTATCCTGCCGACCATATGACCAAAGGAATCTGACAGAGCGATCATTTCTTTGCTGCCATGTACCGGCTGATAGCTGAATTCTTCCGCATCGGCCTCAAAATCTTTCATCGCTTTCACCAGGCTCTGGATGGGGTGGGAAATCATATGCGTCAGCAAAAAACTGCTGAGAAATACCGTTACCAGTACAAAAGCGATCATTACCAGCAGAATCTGCATCGCCCCCCTCACCTTAACCGTCACAAGCTCATCGATATAACTTACCCCCACGATCCTCCAGTCACAGTTATCCAGGGAACGGATCGAATAAATTACATTTTTTTTCACCAGAGTCCCGTCCCCGGCCCTTGTCAGAATGTCCGTCTGTTCCGACTTCAGGCCGGAATAGATCAGCTGCTGCTGGGGATGATAGACGATATTCCCTTTTTTATCCATAATAAAACAGTAGCCATGCTGTCCGATGCCTACTTCATCCACATAATTTGCAATCTGGGAAAAACGCACATCCAACACTACCGCATGCTTTTTCCCGTCCCCCGTCTCCAGATCTTTACGTATGGATACTACCCAGGGATAATAATTTTCGAGCAAAGTCTCCGCATGAGGTTCGGATATCAACAGCCGGTCTTCCCTTCCGCTTTCCCTCTGTATAAAAGAAAGGTTTTTTAATATCCTTCCTTTTAAACGATAATTCCCCGTCCACCAGTCTACCATATTTCCCTCTTCGTCATAACTGGTAACGGCAATCACATCCTTTCTTATGCGAAGCAAAGTTTCCAGGGCATTGTCCCTTTCTTCTTTTTCCCTCCCGTAAGACTCTTCGATCAAATCCATAATCTCTTCCATGTCCGCCGTATAATTGCGCACCGTATTGGAAGCCTGTACCACTGCCTGTTCGCTGCTGATCACCGCATTCTGTTCCACGGAGCGCCGGAACACGGAAACAAAAACGACCATCCCTCCTGCCAGCGCCGCCAGCACCATGCCGATCACGAACAAATTCATCACGGAAGCCAACGGCATCGTCATCCCTTTCTTGTCCTTGCGTACTCTCATTCTTATCTCCATTTCCGCACAGCTTTATTGTGCATCGATTAAAAATTTTTCATTTTCAATCTTTCTCCTCCGCACGCATCTGCCGCCGCAGGGCATTGGGCGACACGCCGCTGTACTTTTTAAAGCAATAACTGAAATAATGCTGGTCGCTGTAACCGCATTTCTCCGAAATTTCCTTTATTTTCATGGAAGTACACATCAGCAGTTCCTTTGCCGCCTCTATCCGCTTCCCGCTCAGAAGGTCGATAAAGGTTTTCCCCGTTTCTTTCTTTATAAGAGCGCTCAGGTAATTCGGGCTGACGCCTATCTCATTGCTGACGGAAACGAGGGAAATATCGCCGTTCCCATATTCCGTTTCAATGATTTGCAGCGTCTTTTCGCAAAGAACCCTGCTGCTCTTTTTCCTCTGGCTGCCGATCATTTCCCTCGCACTCAGGCAGAACTCCGTCAATTTGCCCTGCATCTCCCGAAACGAGCCGTCCTGGAACACAATACTTTGCAGCAGCGTATTCTTTTGTATTCTTTCTATCTCTTCCCCGTCCCCTACCGCATATATAATTCTGCATATGGAGGCAAGCAGCTGCACCATCAGATAATTGGCCTTTGCCCTCGACACTTTCATCCCGCGCATCCGCTCGAACAGCTCTTCCAGATACCTTTCCAGCTCTCCTGCCTGGCTGCCCCGGACAAGGGTTTCCACTTCCGTCACAATGTTCATGATCTCCTGGGCATCGATCCCTTCCACATGTTCCTCATCCGCAATATAATGGACGCCGCTGTCCGCCCGCCCGGAATAGCTAAGCGCATTTAACGCCTCGATATAAGCGTCATGGCATTCGGAAAGCCTGTCCATGATCCTGCTGACGCCGATGGAACAATTCAGTTCCATAATCCTCTCCGTACTCTGCATGACATCTCCGACCAGGATATGCAAATATTTATCGAATGCGGAAGGTGTGGCAATCAACAGCGAAATCACCCTTCCGTTCCAGTAAAAGCTTTCATGTTTTACATACTTTTTCAAAATACTGTCCACCGAATGGACATGTTCCTGTGCCGTTCGGTTCTTCCCGTTTCCATCCCTGATGCTCGTGATCATGACCGCATAGCGGAAATCATTATGATGATCCCTCAGCACCCCGCTTTCGACGGCGGCCCTGACGAGAAATTTTTCCCCTTCTTCTCTGTCCTCTGCCTGATATCCGTCCATCAAAAGCGGCATCAGAAAGCCGGATTTATCCATTTGGATCTGTTGCTTATCGCGGAATTCCCGAAAAAGATTGTCTATTTTCCCCTTTATCACGATCAATTCCCTGGTCAGATCCGCCACGGAAATAGGTTTCAGCATATAACTAATAATATTATATTGGATCGCCTGTTGGGCATAACTGAATTCATCAAACCCGCTCAAAAAGGCAATCTGCGTGGCGGGGCGGATCTCCCGCACCTGCCGCGCCAACTCAATACCCGATATAAACGGCATTTTTATATCCGTCAAAAGAAGATCCGGCTCCATTTTTTCCACCAGTTCCAAAGCCTCCACACCGTTCTCGGCTTCTCCTACCACCCGAAATCCGGTGCTTTCCCAATCAATGCGGCGCACAATCGCCCGGCGCAGTTCTTCTTCATCATCTGCTACTACAACTGTATACATGTGTTGTTCCTCTTTTTTATTTAAATATATTGGATAATTGCGGAGTTTTAGGCTGTCGGAACATTCGGCAAAGTTTACCGGCTCCGCAATGATCTAAGTTATTATACATGAAAAGAGAGGAATTCGTCTAGGGGAAAAGGAGCGCGGCACGACAGGCTGTTTTTCCAAGATTGTCGTGATGATTCCCTCTTTTTCTTTTTTTCTTGAAAAAGAGGGAATGGAATAAAATATAATTTAATTCTGGGTAACTCGTCTCACTCCTTCTATGCTCTCGATTGCACGGATAGTCTCTTCCGTTCTTTCCGAAAGATAAACGGTATAATTCGCCGAATCTTTCAACGGATTTTCTCCATTGAAGGAAAGCACGATATCCTCGCTCAAATACTCTTCGGCAAATACCGCCCAGGCAACTTCTGCCGAAGTATATCCAATCCCCGTCACCCCATCGACTGCCAGCAATTCATTGCCAATCTCCTCTTTTCTTTCTTCCGTAGTTCCTACGTCAAAATAAACGACTACACAGTCCTGATCCTCATAGTCTCCCAGATTTTCTTCCATAACCGTCACGGAAGCGGAAGGAACCGCTTCTGCCGTACTTTCTTTCGCCGACACAAATACTGCTGTGCCTCCCAGCAAAACCAGAGCCGCACAGAAACTTCCTATTTTCGTCATCTTTTTATAATTCATAATTTCTTTTATCCTTTCTGAAACCGCGCTCCTTCCAAACCCACTGCAAATCTTGGGGCTGAATGCGCATTTCTCTGCTAAAATCACAAGCGTCATTGCATATTTTTGTCTTTCTTTTTCATCCATGGCAGAAATGACGCATTCGTCACAAGCCATCTCCATATCTTTGTTTAAGAGGAAATACAGGACTAGAACCAGCGGATTGAACCAATGAAGGCAAAATGCCAGAAGTGCCAAGAGTTTCCACAAATTGTCCATGCATTTAATATGTATCATTTCATGCCGGAAAACATACGAAAGCATATCTTCATTTTTCCAGTCCATCCATTTTGGCAGAACGATCCGCGGATGTAATAATCCATAAGTCATCGGAGTCTTAATGCGGTCTGTCACAACAATGCTGACTCTTTTGGTCAAGTCCTTACGGCACTTTCCGACACTCCTGCCAATATCAGTAAAGGCGCTGACAGGAATGGCTTCTCTAAGCAAAATGCAAACCTTGGCATATTCCAAGGCAAAAATCAATGTCAGAAAAATGGCTCCCAAGGGGTAAATAAAGCCTATCCAATCGCCAATTCCCAAACTAGCTGCGCCCATTGGCGTTTTTAATTCTCCGCCCCTTCCCTGCAACATGACATGGCTGACATTTCTTCCTGATAAAGTATGGAAAAGAGCGCTCTCCACCTGGAAGGAAAAGGGCAAGAGTAAACGCACTATCGCCATCTTCCACAAAACGACAAACACTCTTTTGGAAAGCTTTCGGAAGGTAAAACACCGAAGTATGAGGATGCTTGCGATTAAAATTCCCGCCGTTATACTTCTTTGCAATAATCCCATTTTTTTCTCCATTTCCGCACGGCTTTATTGTGCATAATTTCCCCGTCTATTGGCCCAGTTCCATAACCATCCGTTTCAGGTTTTCTATCTCTTCCCCGGATAATCTCTTCTCATCGAGAAAGGCCGCAAAAAACTTTTCCTTCGATCCTCCGAACATTTTCCCGATCAGCTCTTCGGTTTCATATTCCTGTACCTGTTCCCTGCTGATCACCGCTCCGCACATAAAGTTAGGCTCATACCTTCTCGCCGCGCCCTTTTCCACGCATTTCTTTATCACCGTATAGGTGGTATTCCTGTTCCACCCGATCTCTTCCTTCAAAATCTTTGCAATCTGTCCTGCCGGCAAATCACCTTCTTTCCACAGCACTTCCATCACTTTCAATTCTGAATCAAATAATTTAATATCCATAAGGCCACCTCATTTTTAACTATTGCAATAGTCATCGCGATATAAGTATACTACTCCAATAGTCACACTTTGTCAATATGAAATATGGATAATTCCTGATTATCCATATAATAAGCAGTATTCGTTATATATAGAACAGGAAATATAAGAAGGAGATACCAATGGCTGAAGATTATGCTTCTCAAGCTTTTATGAGAGCTTATTTTGCTATAAAAAACTATAAAGACAAATATAATGATGGAATCACTATAATATTAGGCGCTGGATGCTCATTAACTTCAGCCATTGAGGATATTACAACCGAATCAATTATCACTAAATGTCTACAAGATAATTATGATTCTAATTACATAAAGCCAGGCTCATGGGAGATGCTTTATCAGGATTTTATTGATAAGTTGTGGAGTCATAAAGGAGAACAAGAAAAGGTTGATATGCTTTCCCGCTATTTGGGTTACTTAAAGCCGTCAAAAGGATATCGGTATTTACAAAAGCTAATCGAAGCAGGTTTTGTGAGCAATATTATCACTACTAACTTTGATATGATAACGGACGTTTGCTGCCAAAATATGGATATTGAAAAATGGGTTGTAGATAAGAAAATTAAAAAGCCAAAAACGCTGTCTTATATTACTTTGTTAAAAGCTCATGGTGATTTGGAAACTAAAAAAATCAGATTTACACCAGACGAATTAAGACGTCTTCCTAAAAAGACAGAAAAATTGATAAATAAAATGACTCATAGAGTAGTTGTTCTGCTTGGATGGAGAGGCCAGGATGGCGGTGTTTTGGATTCGCTTGATATTCATTCTGATTTTTCATGCTATTGGGTGTCGCCCAATAAGCCCAATCAATATGAATGCATGAATAATACGTCCATATTACGTTGGATGGAAGCACATAATTCACGACAGAATTTCATATATGGAAAAGATTATGGTTATTTTGATGAATTTATGGAAAAACTTTCAGAGAAATTACTGTCATCCACGAAAACATTCAATAAAGGATACTGTTTGCCTCTTGTTTGGCAAAATAATACTATTGTGGATATGATATCCATGAATCAGCATATTTTTCAGAGTTTTCTTAATCTTTTAAATATTTTTGATAAATATTTTAAGAAACAAAAATGGAATATTTCTTCGCCTTATTATGCCAAGAATTATAATGATATATTAAAACCTTGCTTGCTTTTTTTTCGTGCTGAGCGGATTCCGGATTTCATGCTTCAAATTCCTAATAATGAAACGGACTCATTGCTTTTAGGATTGGCTCTTGAATTGCGAGCACGCTTAAATGGTTTGATATTTGATAATAAAACTCTTGAAAACATAAAAAAATTATATGAAACTTTAGAATATAGATGTGTTTTCAATGAAACATTTTGGAAAATACTTCAATACTTAATTGACCCAAGTGCTAAAACGTGGCTTCATGACAATATTGTAGATGTTCGATTCATGCCGGATAACCATCTTATTTTATATACGCGCTCTATTCCTGTTGATGATATTAAATCCTTAATAAACTGTTTAGAGTTGTTAACTTTTTTTGCTCCCACATGTAGTGTTTCACGCAAAGAAGAAACTTTTAATATAATTAAGCGCAAGTTAGAAAATCAAATGAACTCCACAACTCTTTTAAATAATTTTATTGAAATACAGATCAATTCTTTGACACAAAGTGAATTTAGTATATTAAAAGATTATATTCTCGTTAAGAAAATTGACATTATTGAGGATGGAGAAAATAGTTTAAAAGGAAAATGGATTACTATATGCAATAAAAATATACCGCATGTAAATATGGATGCAGAAATGTTGATTGTAAATACTTTATATGATGCAGTAAGACAGCACGCAAAACGAAAGACAAATCAATACTTGCAATTAAATTGTATCCAGCACGGAGAATATGTTCCTCTAAAAATTTCTCAAATATTGAATGAATTTAAAAGTAATGATTATTCTGGCTTGGTGATCGTCGGTTCAAGCGGATGCGGTAAAAGCAGTTCCTTAAAAAAATTTATTGAAGCGGAAGTTGACAATGGGAATTTATGTATTCCATTAGCTGCCTTTATGTGTAATTTACATTTGAATCAGTCAAATCCCTTTTTTGAAGAGATTTTTCCAGAAATGAAAAAAGAGATACTTTGCGAGTTACACGATAGCTGTAAACAAAGAAATAATCATATTTTCTTTCTTATTGATGGATTAAATGAATTTTCAGGAACAAATGTAGATGCTGTTGAAATTTATCAATTTGTGGTAAATTTTTGCGCAACAATAAGTAAAGAACATTTCCACAATTTTAAGGTAATTATCAGTTGCAGGCCTGCCTCCTTTTTTTACTACATGGATCAGAGCAAAATGTGTCCTAGTTTAAATGAGTTTATGAATTTTATAGAGAATGATTCGTTAGAGCCAGTTCCATATTACAGGACAAAAGCTCTTTCAAAAGAGGAAATCAATCGTTTATGTAACGCATACTTTAACAAAGACGAAAAAAAACGTTTATTTCGTAACTTTATTGAAGGTGAAAACAAAGACGTAAATGTGATTTCTCCATTTTTCATTGCAATTGCAAGTACACTTTCTTCAGATGCTTTTTGTTCTCCTCGGAAGAATGATCTATTTGAAATATATATTACAAAAATGCTTGCAAATGTAGGATCTGAGTTGGATTTGATCATGGTGTATCAGATATTTGATGTTTATTTCAAACATTATTTACAGACAAAATATCCGATAAATTATTTTTATTTAGTTCAAGAATTTGATAAAAGAGATCAGAAAAAAGTATTGGATATTCTACGAAATCTTGCAGAAGTAAACCTTATTCATTTTTATGAAAATTTAATGTCTGATGCATTTAGATTTTTGCATGACAAAATAGAAGAATATTTTTTATTAGCATTTTTAAAAGCCAACATATATTCAAATAACATAATTAATGCATTTGAACTAGTGCAAAAGAACGTAATATTTAAGGAAAGTTATATTTATTTTTTCAAATTCATGTTTGAGAAGAAAAGACAAGAGTTTATATTTGTATTTAGTAAAATATATTCAGAATATCCTGATGGTTTGGCTGATATTCTTGGAAAAGCATTTCAAATTTGCGAAACATCTGTTATTGAAAGTTTTTTGGATATAGGGCCTAATACATTGGAAATTATTCAAAGCGCGGTTTATGGTATAGTGTGTAGTATAAAATCGTATGATTATTCTGTTAATATAGAGAATATTATATTTTTAATTACACAAGAAGATAAGTATCCTTATTTAAAATCTATGATATCTTTTTTCCGATATGTAATTGCAATATATCACATTTATTTGACCATAGATTATGCGGAAGCTGAACGACAGACACAAATAGCTTCTAAAGAATTAAATAATAATAATTTGTCTGACAAAGGATATCTGATACATAGTTTTCAGGTAATATCTGCTATTGTTTTAAGGAATAGAGGGCATATTAGCCGGGCAGAAAAACTTTTGGTAGAAAGTAATCAATATTTTCAACAGTATGATCAAATAGAAGAGTTCTATTATATAACATTAGAGCTTGGAAGTGTATTAAGAGAACAAACAAATTTTGACAGGGCAGCGAATATATACGAAAAAGTGGATATAAATAAAATTAGTCATTATCCTATACTTCATCAGCGCCTTATCCTTCAGACTGGCATAATTTATAAAAATAAAATGCAAGAATTATTGCATTCATTTAACAGAGATAACTTGAAAAAGGAAACAGTGTTAGCTTATCGGGAAAAAGCTATACAAAATTTTAAAGAATTAATTAATTGGAATAACTGTAAAGAGCTAATCTTGATTGAAGCCAAAACAGAACTTGCAGAAACTTTGATCTTGAGCAGTCAAGTTGTTGGTTCTGACCTATGCATTAAAGAGCTGCTTGATAACATTCGAGAACTTTTAAAAAATATCAATGCACCGCATCGTATCCTGCAATTAATGCGCATTGAGGCAAATTACTATGAAGTTGAAGGAAACATTGGTATGGCGTTGGATATATTATATAAAGCAAAAGGAATTGCTGAAAAATACGAATTGCCATTCAGAGTGTTTGAATGTAATTATCAAATTGCACATATGATAGCGCGTCGAACAGAGCAGTATTCTGTAAAAATAATAAGTGAAGGAATAGAGGCAATAAATGCTGCAATTCATTTCTGTGAAACAGAAATAAACAGCAGCACGTATTTGAAAGAATGTCTGTCTTGTAGAGAAAAATTAGAGGCTGTAAAAAATTAGCTACGCAATTTGCTTATTGTGATTCCTCTTGGAGTATTAAAAAGGATACGGTCAATAATGCCCTTATTATACAAATCATTGATATCCTTATATACGCAGGCATGTTCTGGCGCACTATCATGCCAGATAATAATTGCATTTGAACTTAAATATTCTTTAAAATGCCAGAATTCTTTTATGCGTGTTGGACGTGAAGAATCCAGATACAGTAAGTCTATCGGCTTTTCAGGAATGTAATCCAAACTGTTGATATGTATTATTTTTATGTGCGAACTGTCTATTTCCCTTTGAGCATTTTTGGCTAATTCCCTGTCAGCTTCCAGAGTGATGATTTCTCCATATTGATTGTACTCTATCCCTTGAAGCATTGCTGACGCAGTTGAGCCACGGTATGTTCCTGTTTCAAGAATTAATTGTGGTTTCAGAGAAATTACAAGAGCTCTCAATAAAACCAATATTTCTGATTCAGCGCTAATTCTATCTACCATAGTATATAAAGCCACCTTCGGACAATGGCTGCTTGGAATGGTAGATTCAGGAACCCCATCAGTTGGCAGTTGTCCCGACAGCACAGAAGTCAAAGAAACAGGAAGTTCTTTTATTAATACTTCTGGAAGATTGTCCGGTTTTCCAGAAGCAACTTTTCTGTAGTGAAATTCACATAAAAGCAATGCCAGTATTTGAGATTTTTTTAGGCCATAGGTCTTCTGCCATTCCCATGAAAAGCTATTTCCCTGTACGGGCAGAGCATTACAATCTATCAAATAGCACCTGTTATCAAACAGTATGTCAAATCTGGCAAAATCATGTAAATGAAAGAAGTCAAATAATCTATTAGCATGATATTTCAGTTGCATGCATATATTCTGGTTCTCTTCGAGCGAGTAAGTTAAACTACGCTTTTCAATAGGCAGATTTTTTTCACATTCTGAATATACATGATTTTCAGTATCAGGATATATTAATTTGGTAATTGAAAAAACTTTGTTGTTGCCGTTGCCTAAAACCGAAATTGTGTACTCAGTTGCTTTGGTAATGAATTTTTCGGCTATAATTTCATTTATTTGTGGAAACCGTGCAAACAGGAAATCTATGTGCGTATAAAACTCGGACATATTATGTACAATGCTGTTTTGATCAACACCACATGATCCAGACAGATTATTTGGTTTTAAAATAACCGGAAACGGTATATTCATACCTGAATCAACAAAAGGATTATTACGGGTGATCAGCCAACTTTGTGGAGCTATGCCTGATTTGTGTCCACAAAGATACTTGTCATTAACAAATAATTGCGAAAACATATCACTTCCGATCACATTTACTTTATAATATTCCAAGATTTGAATAATATTATAGTCATAAGGTAATATATAGTTCGTTTCTTTGTGGTAACTAAACATAGTTGTCGTATATGCAGAAGAAAAGTCATTTTTAAGTAATATTTTTTCCAGTTCATATTGAGTGGGATCCAACAGTAGTTGGATATTTAAATTAAATTTTTGCAGATAATCAATCTGCATCTGAAGTTCTTCAACAGGTGCACAACCGCTTATACTGTTGTATTTTGTTGAAATAATAAGTAGTTTGTACATTTATCCTCCTCATCTAATCAAAAATACTAAATTTTTTTGAAAGCCACTTTGCTATTCCATCGGCATTATTTGAACCACAAACAGCGGTTGCTGATTTTTTTGCGCTTGGGATACCATTTTCAGGAACAATACCTTCAGCACATAATTCAAGAACCTCTATATCATTAATATCATCACCAAAAGCAATTGCACATTTTGCAGGAATATTAACCAGTTTGAGCAAATATTCCAAACCAAGGCGCTTTGTAGCATACTGGCCTGTAATGAACAAAGTATTTCCTTCCAGTAATTTCTTTTGGCAATGATGTTCATGACTTAATAATGTTAATATGTCTTTTGCATGCGTATATATTAATATCCCTTCAACTGGTTCATCAATAAAACATGATACTTGTTGGCGAGAAGTTACAAGAACTGTTTTCTTGTTCATAATAATCTCTAAATCTATATTGTGGTAATGGTTGTATATTTCCCGCATTATCCTGTCGCATACCTGAGATTCTATATAATTTGCGTATACACAAACTCCATCTTTTCTCCAAATTGATGCTCCATTATTACATATTGCATAATTTCCATGTATTTCATTCAGAAATTGTGTGGTACGTAGATAGTTACGAGCCGTTACAATTATTAGAAGCTTATTTCGCATTGCTAACTGTTCAAAAACGTTCTGACTGTATTGTGAAATTTTCTTCTGATCATTCAATAATGTTCCATCCAAATCAACTGCAATTAGCTTTATTTCATTTTGTTTCATACTTTCACCGTATTGTTAGGAGTTACCAAACAAAGGATAATCAGGAATTATCCATTATTAATTATTCATCATTGATTATTCGTTCTTTATATTATATCGTTATCCCATCTTCTTTTCAACAAATTTTATCATTATTTTACATTCTATTATTTTGAGCAGGAAATTCCTTTGATTATTTTCAATTTTTTGCAATAAAATTATGGGTGAATTTAGATTATCTCTTTAGAAGTTCTTATATGTCGGTATAGCCCGTATTTTCGGGCTTTCCCGGCATTTTAGATATGGGGAGAAGTTCTTATATACCCTCATAACCTTTTAGGTTTTCCCTCTCAACAGTAGTAAAAGAAGTAGTAAATCCGTCTGCGGCTATGCTGCAATCAGCCTTTCCATTTCAGCCTTTGCGGAAGCGAATGTTGCGTGTGCGTAATAGTTCAGCGTCATAGTGATATTGGAGTGTCCCATGATATACTGCAACGCTTTCGGGTTCATTCCGGCATTGGCTAAGTTGGTGCAGAACGTATGGCGCAGGGTGTGGGGTGTCATTACTTTCGGTAACGCTTCCTCATGGCACTTGTTATACTTCTTCGCAAGCCCCCGGAACATGGTCGCATAGTTCACATTCGTTTTCGGGCAACCGTCCCGGTTGAGGAAAAGGAAATTGCTGTAACCGTCAATGGTGATCTGCTTCGCTCCCTTGCGGTTCTCCAACACGCGCCCCAACGCTTCATACACTTTTTCACTCATTGGAATTTGTCTGATACCGCTCTGTGTTTTGGGCTTCTCTATGTAGTAGCCTGTTTCCGCGCTCCGTAAAAGCTGGTGGTCTACATTGATTACCCGGTTTTCAAAGTCAAGGTCGGTTTCAGTCAGCCCGCAGAGTTCGGAAATCCTAAGCCCTGTCCCCAGCAGTATGATAACCTCGTCACGGTATTTCTGATAGACGCTATCACTTTGCATAAAGGATAAAAGGCTTTCTTCCTGTTCTCCTGTGAGGGGTACTTTCGGCTCTGTGTCGTCCTCGATCACGGTGTTTAGCTGGAAGTCAAAGGGGTTTTTCCTTATACAGTCGTCCTGTATCGCTGTGTAAAAAGCAGCTTTCAGAGAACGCTTGTCATTGCTTATGGTCTTGTAGGATATTCCCTTTTCTTTCATGCGCAACGCCCATTCTTTCGCGTCGGACAGCTTCACACTGTCAATGGGGCAGGAACCAAGTTTATCCGCTTCCAGCAGCTTCATCAGCCGTTCGCGCCCCTTTGTGGTGTTGTGCCTTACGTTTCCCCGGTGGCGGTTCTGCTTCGCGTAAAGCTCGCAGACGGTCATTTTCTTTCCGATTGTGTCTATCCCGTCGTCAAGGTCTTTCTGTATCTCTTTTTCCTTTTCTCTAAGGGATATGTCGTCACGCTTCCCGGCTGGGGTCTTGTCCGTAGGCACTAACTTCCACGCATAGACAAATTGCACTTTACCAAAAGTATCGGTATATTTGTAAGCATATCTCCCGTCTTTTCTCTGGCTCTCTCCCGAACGCAAAATGCGGTTTCTATTATCACGTCTTTTCTCCGACATTGTTTTTGCTCCTTTCCGTGTCGGAAAGAGCCTTGATATGCCTACATCTATTATAGCACATTCAAGGCTCCTTTTCACTATCTTTTTCGCTAAATTGCGTCCAGTGTGTCAATGATTTTTTCAAACTGTTTCCTCTTGATCTGAATACGATTGCCGTTCAAGATTACCCAGCCCGCCGTGGGGTTTTCCTCTGCAAGTTTGCGCAGCTTGTTTTCCCCAATGCGGAAATATTTTGACGCTTCCTCAATGGTAAGCGTGTACTTTTCCCAAATAGGCACGTCAGCATTGTTCATTCTATAAATCCCCCTTTCAAAAATGGGTAAAAGGTTAATGGTGAAAAAAGGGGCTGTGATCGGACGGTTAATAGCGTAACCTCACGGGAGTTTCACCCCTGCATGGTTCTCATGCAGCCCTACCCATTGCCTGCGACGCTTTGAACGCTCGGACTGTGGCGGTAAGGGAGTATCATTATATATTCTGCGCTGTCGTCGCCCGCAAGCTGCTAAACTTGCTCCCCGGCGCGGTGTTGGTCGCTCGGCTGTCCCGGCAGGGAAAAGAAAATCCTGCCGGGATAGCGTCATGGCGCACCCGCCGTATAGCTCGGCGCAAAAGGGACGTATCCGATCTGCCCTATGCTGCGCCGCCGTTATCTTGCGCCGCTTTCTTTGTCAAGGTGCTGGAAAGGTTCTGCCGGGGATAGAACAGCGGAAAGGGGTTCGCTGCCTGTCCTAAATTAGCTTAAACCTCGAATGAAAGGACAGCCCGCATAAGCCGTGACCGTAAACGGTCGCGTATGTCCTCGTCTATGCCCCAATATACATTTCCCCGCTCGTCGTAGAGCTTGCGCATAGACAGGGACGCTATGTAGCTTTCGTAGTGCTTGACGACAATCGCCATAGCCTCCGGGTCGCCCTTTGTTGCGGCTATGATTACCGGGTAAGGCAGCAAGCCGCGTTCAGCATTTTCATTGTTCCCAATCGGTGCAGTCATAGGCGTGTTCCTCCAAATAGCGTTTTAACAGCTCGAAAGAGCTTGTCCGGCGGTACTGTACTGCTGATCGTGAAATCTTGCAGAGCTTTGCGATCTCGCTCTCGCTCATATCGAAAAAATAATACAGCAGGACAGCTTCCCGTTTTTCTTCCGGCAAGCTCCGCAGGGCTTCGGCAAGCAGCTTTGCGGTTATCTCTTTTCCCGCGATAAAGAAAGACTGTTCAGCTTCATCATTTGCAAAATACTTGTCGTAGGTATAAAGCTGGTTTTCTTCCTGCGGTGACAGGTCGGAGAATGTTACTTCCCGTGATTGCTGCCGCTTTGTGTCCCTGTGGGCGTTCATTGCTTCACGCTTCAATGCCTGTTTACAAAAGCCATTAAAAGCACAACGGATTTCCCATTGGGTACGAATTGGTTCATTCATGTTCTCACCTCCTTTCGCAGCCGCGAAAGCGGGTGATTTTTTCTGATGTCCCCTTTCGTAAACCCTCAAAACCACGCAAGCCCAAAATGATTGAGATTTTACAAAATTTCTGCAAAATTTTACGGGGGAAACACAATACGCCCGTCTGCAAAAAATACAGACGAGCGTATCGGAATTGTAAGCAGTATTTAGTTGATTAGACAGTTCATATTTATGGGTAGAATTTCCCCCGGCGGTGGACGGGCTTTTTTTGATATGTCAATGACCGTCGGATTTTGTCGATAGGGTATATGCTTCATGGCGGCTACCTCCTTTAGCCGCCGCTTTTATCAGTGATACCGCGTCATTCCTTGAGAAGATAAAAAGAAACGGCGGCTTTGATCTCTCAAAACCGCCGTTAGGCTGCGCATATTATAATACGCGCATGGAAAAATTATCGCCATACAACGGTTTTTTTTATTACCGTTAGGCGAAATGAAAAATAGTTTTATATTGGATAATCTTGACATAAGGATAGCATTTTCATATTATTGAATAAAGGTCAGTTGACCCAAATAAAGGAGATGTAGCAATGAAAATAAACCTATTATCATGTATGCCCCATGATGTTCAGAGGAATTTAGTCCAGAAGCATTATGGTGCTGGTTCTTCAATGCTTTTGTCCGACTATGAAAATAATTACGTTTTTTTCTTGATGAGTGGATATGCGGAAGCCTATATACAAAATGCAGAGGGTTCAATGGCATTTATTTTCTGCTATGAACCCAATAGTGTATTTGGGGAAATTGAACCTTTTTATGAGGGGAATTTGAAACCAGTAAGCATAATTGCAATCACAAATTGCGATGTAAAAATCTTGCATAAAGATCATTTTATCGCATGGCTAAAAAATGATTTCAATGCGGTAAAGGTTTTAATACAAACTATCTCTGAAAAACTTGTAAAAAATGGATTACTAATTGAGGAAATGTCTTTAATGACTGTTCGTGAAAGAGTACTAAGATGTATTTCTATATATCATTATAGAAATATGCTCCCATTTCTTAGCAAAAGACAGATCGCTTTAGAAGCAAATACTCCGATAAGAAGTGTTAATAGAGCTTTAATGCAATGTTACGAACAAGGAATTTTATGCTATAAGGACAAAAGTATTGAAATTCTGAACGAAGAAGTACTCTATACATATCTTCCAACGTATTTACAAAAGAAATAATATTTATTGCTGTTGGCTGAAATCCAGATTATCTTTGTTCACCTACAAATATACTGTATATCTATCAGATTTATATGTGTATCACTTTGATGAATTTCGTAGGTGCATATAGAACCCATGAAGTAATGGGGGTAAAATCTGAACATACAATCTAATATTCATAGAAAAGAATAAATGCTGGTAGGCTAATCTTTGCTACCAGCATTTTTATTTGCACAAAATAAAAAGGAAATATTTAAGCTAATTATAGGTACTGTATAGACATATCCAAAAAGAAAGGTGAACAGTAAAATGTAATAGGGTGAATGAATATGGCAAAAAGACCAGTACCACGATATGACTTTAAGGCTTTTGGGGAAGCAATCAAGACAGCCCGGAAAGGGCGCAAAGAAAGCCGGAAAAAGGTATGCGACGAAATGTATATCTCGCCGCGCTACCTTGCAAATATTGAGAATAAGGGGCAGCACCCCAGCTTACAGATATTCTTTGAGCTTATGCTTCGTTACAATATCTCGGTAGATCAATTCCTTTTAGAGCAGCCCGCCGGGAAGAATACCCAGCGGCGGCAGCTTGACGCGCTGCTGGACGATATGAGCGATACAGGAATACGAATAGTCACCGCCACGGCGCGGGAGATCGCAGAGGTTGAGGGTGAGGGAGAATAATTACTGTCCGGCAAGATTACATAGGGATTTAGAAAGCGTTGCAATTCTTTTCGGTTGCAGCGTTTTTCTTTTATGAAAGTCCGTCATTTTAGACTTTTTCGGTGTTGTAGGTAGTAGGAGAAACTTTCATAGCAAGCATAGGAAAAGAGTACCCTTTTCCGTATTTCTGCCCGCCCGGTCGGTCAGAAATTGCTTGTTGGGAAGTGTCCCAAACCCTCTATGAGAACGGAAAGGAGCGAAAAACCATGAACGGACGCAAAAGGACGGTACAGGTCAAATTCTATGTGACAGAGGAAGAACGGAAATTGATTGAGGAAAAAATGAAGCTCGTCCCTACAAACAACATGGCGGCATATCTGCGCAAGATCGCCATTGACGGGTACATTATCCAAGTAGACCACACGGACATAAAGGCAATGACAGCGGAGATACAGAAAATCGGGGTTAATGTCAATCAGATAGCACGTCGCGTAAACGCGACGGGGAACGCATACAAAGAGGATATAGAGGAAATCAAGGGGGTGCTTGCGGAAATATGGCGGTTACAAAGATTAAGCCTGTTAAAAGCACTCTAAGCAAAGCCCTTGACTATATCGAAAACCCGGACAAGACAGACAATCAAATGCTCATATCCTCTTTCGGGTGCAGCTATGAAACGGCAGATATTGAGTTTGGCTATACCCTTTCGCAAGCACGGGATAAGGGCAACAACTTAGCCTTTCACTTGATACAGTCCTTTGCTCCGGGGGAAGTGGACTATCAGAAAGCCCATGAGATCGGGCGGCAGCTTGCCGACGCGGTAACAAAGGGGCAGCATGAATATGTACTCACGACGCACATTGACAAGGGGCATATCCATAATCACATTATTTTCTGCGCGGTCAATTTCGTAGATCATCACAAATACGTTTCCAACAAACGGACGTATTACGGCATACGGAACATGAGCGACAAGCTGTGCCGGGATAACGGGCTTTCCGTCGTCGTCCCCGGCAAGGGCAGCAAGGGAAAAAGCTATGCGGAGTACCAAGCGGAGAAAACCGGGACAAGCTGGAAAGGCAAGCTGAAAATCGCTGTGGACGCGCTCATTCCCCAAGTTTCCAGCTTTGAGGAATTATTGCAGCGGTTACAGGCGGCGGGCTATGACATCAAGCCGGGAAAGTATGTGTCATGCCGCGCCCCCGGACAGGAACGCTTTACCCGCCTTAAAACCCTCGGCGCGAACTATACAGAGGAAGCTATAAGGGAACGGATAGCGGGCAAGCGCACACGCGCCGCCAAAGCTCCAAAGACAGAGCGCAGGGGCGTTAATCTTCTCATTGACATTGAAAACAATATCAAGGCACAACAAAGCCGGGGCTATGAACAGTGGGCGAAAATCCACAATCTGAAACAGGCGGCAAAGACTATGAACTTCCTTACCGAAAATAAAATCGAACAGTACGCCGATCTGCTCACCCGGATAGAGGAAATCACGGCAGCAAGCGAACAGGCGGGGGACAGCTTAAAGGACGTGGAAAAGCGGCTTTCCGATATGGCGGTGCTTATCAAGAATGTCACTACCTACCAAAAGACAAAGCCCTTCTATGAAGCCTACCGCAAAGCCCGGAATAAAGAGAAGTACCGGGCAGAGCATGAGCGCGGTATTATCCTCCATGAAGCGGCGGCAAAGGCACTAAAGGCGGCGCAGATTGGTGGTAAGCTCCCCAGCGTCCCCGCCCTGCAAGCAGAGTATGAAAAGCTGCAAGCGCAGAAAGAAAGCCTTTACACCGATTATGGCAAGCTGAAAAGGCAAGTACAGGAGTATGAAGTTATCAAGCGGAACATAGACAGCATTTTACAGGCAGAGAAGCAGCCGGAACGGGAACGACAGACAGAACGTGGATAATGTGGTAAAACTATTGATTTTTGAGTTGTAGTGTCATATAATAGAAACTGAAAAATCATATTGATTTAAGAGAAAGCACGGGTGATATATAGAATGAGTAAGAAAGAGCTTGTAAAATATTTTTATGAGGTTATTGTTTCAGAAAATATGCTTGACGAACTTGCTAAGTACATATCCGAAGATTGTGTGCAGAAAATTGGTGAAAAAACAATTTTCATAGGAGTAGACGGAATGAAACAGCACCTTTTAGCTTTGAAGAAAACATATCCCGACTATACCATGAAAATTATTCGTCAATATATAGAGGGCGATTATGTTATTTCAGAATTTATTATGAAGGGAACACATAAAGGAGATTTTATCGGAATAAAACCTACAAATAAAGTTTTAGAAATTACAGGAGTTGACATTGATAAAGTAATAGACGGGAGAATTGTTGAACATGGGGGCGCAGCGAATACTTTTGAAACTTTCTTTGAACATCGTTTGATTAGACCAGTATAATTTTGAACCCAAAAGAACCGGGACGCGGCAGCTATCACATAGCCACCGCGCCCCGGTTTTTTATGGGTGCAGATATTGAAATGTTACGCAATAGGACGGCATTTTCGGGGGTAAAGGTATAAATCCCTTACTGTTTCATTTTCCCGCCCGGAAAGCCGCATAAATCAAGGCTTATTTCGCCCCTATCGCGTCACATTCGCCCGCATTTTTCTCATGCGCTCGGCGGTCTGTCTGCGGGTGATACGCTTCCGGCAGTCCGGGCAGTAAATAGCCCGGTTGGAGATGGAAGCAAAAGGCGCACCGCACACACTACAACGGCGCATATCCTCCGCATGGTAAAGCTCGGCGTACAGCTCCTTATCTGCGGGCAGTACCGCGATACGGAACCATTTACAGAGCAGGGAATAGGAAATAAGCTGCGGGCATACGCACTCGTCCCCGTCGTCAAGCAAGATACAGTTTCCGCTATCATAATTGCAGCACGTCCGGCGTACAAGGGCGTTGACTTTCCGGCTTTGGGGCGGCGTGAGCCGCTTAATGTCACTCATACCTCGTCGGCGGGGTAAACGGCAAGCCCCGCAAACTCTGCTTCGGTCATGCGCCACACTTTGGCAAGGGTGCGGGCGGCAAAGTCCCGCATTTCCCCGTCCATAAAGGGCAGCGCGGCGTTCATAGCCACCACAAGCCCCTCCTTGCTGCCTGTCATGTAGATACTCAAAAGGTTGGTTTCCTCAACCGTGAAATTGTTATATTTGTTCATGTTCATACCTCCAATCCGTGATCTTTCTTTTTTGCCGCCGTTTTCTTTGGGGCGGTTCTCTTTTTATCCTGTGCAAGCTGCGCCCGGACAGAGGGGCGGGGCTTTTTTATCAGCCTGTCCCGGTTCTCGTCCTTGCCGATCAGCGCGTATGTGCCGTGCCTGTCCTTGATCTGCGAAAAGGAAAGTGTCTTATAGGGCAGCATAGAAAAAAGGCGGTCGGTGTCCTTTGTGGTAGCAATCTGCGTAAAGTAGGGGGACAGTTCCACCATGAAATGAGATTTATCCGGGCTGTTCGGGTCGCTTAACTCTTTCATTTTCCCTACAATGCGCCGTGCTTCCGTTTCGATCAGCCCGTCGCGCAATGCTGCGGTATGCGTTTCCAAGTCCCCCGGAACCGCCGACTGCTCCCGGCTGCGCCTTTCCTCCCGTAACAGGGATTGCAGGGCTTCCGGGTCATTGGGGATTGCTTCAAAGCGTTCAAACTTTCCAAGCTGCGGATTGGGGGAAGCGTCAAAGGGTCGCGCCGCTGGCTGCTCCCGTTCCCCATGCTCATAGATAAGCATATAGTTATCAGCGGGTAATGCCTGTTCTGTGACGTGCTTATAATGCTGCTGGTAGTCCAGCTCATAGAGATTGCCCGTGATCTTCCCGTCCTGTATGCCTGTAAGCTCCACGGCATAGGCAAGTACCCTGTCGCGGGTCTGCTCCCCGTAAAACTTCCATGTGTTGTGTTCCCGCGTGTCTTTCAGAAAAGCGTCACGCTCCTTAATGCAGCACGTCCCGGACGGGCGGGAAAACCACAAAAGCATTTTATCCCCGGCATTAGGGCTTTCTGCCGCCCGCTTTATAATCTCTTTGTCAATGTCAAAATCACTCTGATAAAAAGCGGTGTTCTGCTTCATGATCGCTTCAAGGGAAGCGGTCACGTCCACGCTTTCAAATTTATTTAATTTCCCCATAATCAGCTCCTTTCCAAGTCCTGCGACTTATTCCTTGCCTGTTTCTTCTGCGCCGCCCGTTCCTTGTCGGCTCTAAGCTGCGCCCGGATAGAGGGCTTCTTTTCCGGCTTTTTCCCCGGTTTTGTTTCCTTGCCCTGTTCCTTTTCCGCTTTCAGTGCGGCGGCATACTCGGCAAGGGAGATCTGTTCGCCGCTTCTCGCCTTTGCTTCCAGCTCGTCAGCGGTAGGCGTGGGCGTGTTGTTGATGATACCGTCAAAATTGTTGTCGTTCTGCTCGATAGCGTCCTCGACGTGTTTTAAGGGGTTCGCCTTTTCCGGCGGTTCTGCGGCGACTGCAAACGCCTGTGTCCCGTTCCCCATAATGAGATACTTCCCGTCCTCCGACGTGTGGTGAAGCCCATACCCGGCTTCCCGCATTTGTTCGGCGGTCATATCGGTTACAGAAAAGCTCCCCCGTGGCGTTCTGATCTGCTCCCCGGTCATGCGGGTGTCGGGGGTAAGCTGCGGTGTCTGCTCCTGCAAAAACTCCGGCACTTCCTTATAGCCGAAACTGTCAACATAATGCGCCGTGTCCTCCCCGTTCTGATGAAGCACCACTATATCCGATACGGAAAGGCTGTGTCCCTTAAAATCTTTGGGGTGGTCGATATTAAAGCGGGTATAAATATCTTCAAGGGAAGTCCCCGGCGTAAGCTCTGCGGCATAGATCAGATTATAATTCGCCGCTTCCACGGAAAGCCCCGCCGCCTGTAAGCGGTCGTAAGGCTCAAAATGGTAGTCCCGCATACCGTCCCCGTCCTTTAGCTGGTAAATGGAAAAGGTGTCTTTGTCCGGCTCTTTTTTGTCGGCGGTCGGCTCCGGCGCGTCCTGTCCCGGCTCGGCGGCGGTCTGCGCTTCCTGTGCCTTTGCATAAAGGTCTTTCACGTCGCCCTGTGTCAGCTCCCCGGTTTCCAGCTTCCCCAAAAGCTCCCGGCACTTCTCCGGGGTTCCCGTGTAGAGAATATCCCCCAGCTTCGCCATGCCGTTATCCTGCGCCACATATTCCTGCAAGAGATAGCTGTTTTCCGGGCTGTCGCTGTATGGGTTCTGCCGCACCTTGTAAAAGGTTTCCGGCGTAGTGGGTTTCTCCGGCGCGTCTGCGGTTCCCGGCTCGGTGTCCTGTGGCTGCTCCGGGGCTGCTGCTTTTTCTGCGGCGGCTTCCTGCCTTGCCCGTTTCTGTAACTCGGTGGGGCGTTCCCCGGTAAGGGGCTGTATGCACTTGATACAATCGGCGGCATAGATCGCATTGTCGTTTAACTGCCGCTGCCATGCTTCCGTGCTGGGCGCATAGCGGAAGCCGTTCCCTTTCAGTTCCTCCCGGATTTCCTTATCCGGCTTTTCATCAAAGAAAATCTGCAAGCGGTTATCCGCTGTGTTGGCTTCCACACGTCCCCCGTCAAATTCCCAGCCCACATATCCAAGCTCTTTCCTCCGGGTAAGGGCAGTAATGCGGTTTTTTAATCTGCGGATTTCCGCGTTGTTGTTGGATAGCTGGTAACTCTCAAAGGGTTTCGGGTTCGCCCGGTAGCTGCCGGACATGGACGCTTTCAGCTTTTCGATCTGCTCCGGGGATAAGTGGGGGCAGCCGTCAAGGGTCTTATTCTTTCGGTAATAGGCGTTGACTGCTTTCATGGTTTCCTGTGCCTGTTCCAGCTTTGCAAGTTTGCTTTCCAGCTTAGAAACGGCGTTGGGGTCGTCGGCACTGATACCGCCCATGCCGGTACTGCGGATTTTATCAAGCAAGCCCTGTATCTCCCGGTATTCCTCCATGTTCTTATCTGCGGCGGCGTTCTGCTTCTCCTTTTTGCGTACAGGGAAATTGCTTCCCCCGGCAATCATGATCGACGGGACGCGGGCGGTGATCTCATAGCCTTTATTCATGTTCGCCGCCAGCTTCCGGGCGTAAGCGTCAAGCAGCCCGTCAATCTTTTCATGGAAAGAGGGGTCAACACGCTTTTTCTGTCTTGCGGCAATCTCGGCGGCTTCGTCTACATAGTGGCGGTATTCTGCCGTTGCGCTTCCGGGCTTGTAATCGGAAAAGCTGATCGCTTCTTTTGCGCGGCGGGCGGCGTTCTCGTTGATCGGGTAGTATGTAACCGTTGTTTCCGTCGGCTCCGGGGTGGAAGTCTGCGCTGCTTCGCTGGCGGGCGGCTCTGCCTTTTCAGAAACGGGGCTTTCCGGCTCCTGCGGCTTTTCCTGTGCTTCGGGTTCTCCCGGCTCCTGCGGTTCGGCGGTCTGTGCGGTTTCCTGCTCCGGCGCGGTGTAAGGCTCATACCCATTAGCGGCGTATTCCTCCACGGTCATTCCTGCGTCTGCCGCTTCCTGCGCGATTTCCTCCTTGACGTGTTCCTTGTAGGCTTCCAGCTCCACGTCAAAATCCCTAAGCTGGGGGACGGGCGGCAAGTCGTATTCGCCTTGATTGACAAGCCCCCGGCACTCGGCAACATAGGCTTGTATGGCGGTATGGTAGGCGGTTTCAGTGGGTGTCAGACTGTCCCCGTTTTGCAGGGCTTCCGTGGCGATACGTTCCATTTCAGAGAGGTTGCAATGCAGTTTCAGATAGGGGATAAATTCATTCAGCAGCATAGCCCGGTGTTCCTTGTCGGCTTCCAGTGCTTCCTTGCCCTCATGCTGTAAAAGAAAGTTGTTCCAGTTCGGGTCATTGGCGTAGTAGGTGTGGTACTTTTCGATATGGTCTATCAATGCACCCTCCCCGTCGCCTAAATCCTGCCGCCCCTCGTAGTGGTCGGGTATGCCGTTCATCACATAATCAATGCGGAACTCTGTTTTATCATAGCCGGGGCTTGCAAGGTTCGCTTCGTCAAGGGATTCGATAAGGGCATTGGCACGGGACAGGGGGATTGTTTCGCCCTCCCGTAGCTGGCTGCTCTCGCTCCAAAGGATTGTGACGGTCGGCTCTGCTGCAAGGTCGGGTGTCGGCTCTTTTTCCGCTTCCTGTGCTTTTGCGGCTTCCCGTTCTTTTTGCAGCTCCGCAAAGTGTCCGTCAATGCTGTTGATGATCTCGGCGGCGGTGGCGCGGATTGTTTCAAGGGAACTTTTCAGCTCCGCAAGCTCCCGCCCGCTGCTCCACCCGGCGACGTACCCAAAGGAATAGTCGGACGTGTCAAGCCCGTAGTGCTGGCATACCGTATAAGCGACACTTTCCGCCTGAACCTCACGGGTGCGTCGGTCGGGTCTGTCCGGCTGTTCCTCCTGCGGGGCGTTTAAGTCAATGTCGTGCAGCTTCGCATGGGCGATCTCATGGATAGCGGTCTTTAGGTTCTGAAGCTCGCTCATTCCCTCGTCTATGGCAATGCGTTTTTCCTCCAAGTGGTAGTAGCCGTGTGCTGTCCCCTCGATCTTCTCAAAGCCCATAGGAACGGGAGAGGTCTTTTCCAGTGCGGCGAAAAAATCCTCGTATTTTTCCACGTCCCCGGTCAGCTCATTTGCGGAAAGGCTGGGAAGCTCCCGCCCCTCGGTCTGCGACACGTCAAAAACGGCGACGACTTTATAGGCGGGGATTTGGATTTCCTTTGTTTCGGTGACGGGCTTCCCGTCTTTTCCGATCACCGTCTTTCCCGTCTGCGGGTCTTTCTTCTCTACCTCCTGCCGGATTTTATACGGCGACGGGGCAAGTATGCGTATGCCTTTTTCCCCGCGCATTACATTCCGTCCAAAGTTATTTTTCCATGCGTTAAATCCGGCGATAAGGGAAGCGTCGGGCTTTTGCATGGCGATCAGCAGCGTATTGTTGAAGCTGTAATTATGGAACTTTGACATGACTTGCAGATATTCCTTGTAGCGTTCGCTGTCAAATAATTCCGTAATACCCTGCTCCAAGCGGTCAGTGATCTCTTTCAGCTTTTCAGCGGGCTTGTCGGCGGTGAGAATGATCGGGTTGACCGGGCGCGGCGGTGGCGGGGAACCTGTCGGCGTTTCCGGCTGGGCTTCCTCCTGCTCCGGCGCGGCTTCGTCCTTTTCCAGCTTATCCGGGGCGGGGCGTTCCGGCTCCGGGAAGCTCATAACGCGGTATTCGCCCGGTATGTCATTTTCCCGCCCGTTGTACCACTGTGAAAAAGTGTTGCCGTTGTTGTAGATATAGCCCTGCTCTGTAAACTGTCCCCGGTCTTTTTTAACTGCGTCCCGCCCGTATTCCTCATACTTGAAATATTTCTTTGCTTCTTCGGGCAGCTCCAATTCGTCCAGCTCGTCAATGAGGTAATAGCCGTAGTCGGCTTCGGTTCGGACAGCGGGGTATATCCAGTAGCAGTCAAGGTTTTGTGCAAGGTTGATAAGGTCTTTCACGCTCCCGGCGTGTTCCCCCAGCGTTACCGCCGCCGTGAATTTATCCCGGTCGCCGTCGTCCTGCATTTCCAAGAGCTTTCCAAGATAATTCAGCTCGTCAATGGTGCTGCCCTGTACCACGGAAAGCGGCACGTCAAAGGGGTAGGCTTCTGTATTGGAAAAGCCATTGATAAAAAAGTCCTGCGGGTTTTCCGCTGTAATGCCGACGCTTTTCATAGCGGCGTGAAGCTGCTCCGTGGTGGTCGGCATGGAAAGCCATTCGCCGCCCGGCTGCCCGGTTTCAAAGCGGCTGCGGCTGTCAATTAAAACTGAAAATGTTTCGCTCATGCGCTTGCTCCTTTCTTCGTTCATCATGCGGTGCATAAGCTCGAAATCCTCTACGCTCATGCTCCCGTCAAATACATAGGGGTTAAAATCCTCGTCGTCCCGGTAGGGCTTTTCCGAAAAGGGAAGCCCTGCGGCGTGGGCGGCGGCTCTTGCTTTCTCTAATAGCTCCGGCGGTAAAGCGTCGTCATGGGCTTCGATAAAGTCAGCCACATTGTTATAGCCGTTCTCATAATGGCGGCGCACCCCGGCGGTCAGCTCTGCAAGGTTCATGTCCTCGCCCAAGTAGCCGCAATAGTAACCGTTTAGGACAACGGCGGCGGGGTCGGTGTCCTGTATCTCCTGCAAGCGTCCCCTGTCCTCCGGGGTAAGGGTGTCGTCTGCTTCAAGGCAGATATAATCGCTGTGCCATGAACGCCCCTCCCGCCAAAACGCTACCCACGCAATCCCCGCTTGCAGCTCGTCCTGATAGTCCTTTACGGCTTCCCGTAAACTTGCCATAGCTTCATTCCTCCTTTCCATTGGGGCAGAGAAAGGGCGCGGCGTTCCGGCTCCCTTGTCCGTCCTACACCGCGCCCGCGCTTTCTGCCAAGATTTTTATTTTTTTCAAGAGGGTTTGGGAAACTTCCCAACAAGCAAAATCCCCGTCCGGCGCGTCAGCGGCGAAAGGGGATTTACGGAAAAGGGTACTCTTTTCCTATGCTTGCTACGGAACTTATTTTTTCTTCGGTATCTCTATCTTGTAGTTGACATACTTCCCGCCCGTATCAGCTAAAACAACGGTTCCGTCGTAGGTTTTGCCTGTTTTCGGGGAATACAAGCCCTTGACATTTGCCTTGCCGGATTTTAAGAGGGCGGCGGCAATCTTCGGGGTAAAGGCAACTTTCCTTTCCTCAAAGAAACGGTCGTTTTTCCACATGGTAAAGGCGCAATCCCGGTTAGAACAGTAGAAATTTTTCTTTCCCTCATGGACGGGGCTACCACAACGGGGGCATTTCCCGACAGAGGGCTTTTCCTCCCCGCCCGTGAAAACTGCCTTGCTTTTGTCGGCGGCGGTGTTCTCCTTTACCAGCTCCCGCGTCATAGCTTCAATGCGCTGCATGAAGTCCCCAGCGTCGGCGGCTCCCTTTGCGATCTGCGTCAGATTGTTTTCCCATTCAGCGGTAAGCATGGGAGAGGTCAGCATATCCGGCAGAATGGAGATAAGCGCGTTGCCGTTCGGGGTGGGGATAAGCTGCTTTCCCTTTCTTTCCGCAAAGCCGGACTTCACCAGCTTTTCAATGACAGCGGCGCGGGTGGCGGGAGTGCCAAGCCCCCGGCGTTCCGCGTCCGGGTCGGTGTCCTCGTTCCCGGCGCGTTCCATTGCCGACAAAAGGGTTGCTTCGTTGTGGGGCTTCGGCGGCGTTGTGAAATGCTCCGTTACCTTTGCCGTGGGATTTTCAAAGGTTTGTCCCTCGGCAAGCTCCGGCAGGGTATTTTCTCCGTCGCTGTCTGCGTCCTCCGGGTCGGGCTTGCCTTTCAGCGTCGCCCGGTAGCGGCGTTCAAAGTCTTTCCAGCCGCCCGCAAGCACCGTCTTTCCTCGCGCCGTAAATTCCGTATCTGCGCATGAGAAAACCGCCGTGACCGCTTCAAAGATATGCGGCTCGGCGGCAGCGAAAATAAGACGCGCCCCGGCAAGGGTGAGGATATTCCTTTCACTTTCCGGCAGCGCGGCAAGGTCGGTCTTTGCAAGCTCCATAGTGGGGATAATGGCGTGGTGGTCGCTTACCTTGCTGCTGTCAAGCGTCCGGGAAACGTCCGGGGTAAACTCCGCGCCCTCCATAAAGGGGAGTTTACCGGACAGCATGGTAACAGTCTTTGCCGCCGTGTCCTCCATATCGTCCGTAAGAAATGCGCTGTCTGTCCGGGGATAGGTAAGCAGCCGTTTTTCATATAAGGTCTGCGCAAGGTCAAGGGTCTGCTTCGCCGTGTAGCCGTAGATTTTATTGGCTTCCCGCTGTAAGGAAGTGAGGTCAAAGAGCCTCGGCGGGGCGGCTCTCTTTTCCTCTTTGGTGAGGGAAACACATACCGCCTGTGCCGCTTCGCAAGCTGCTTTCCGTTCGTCGGCTTTTTTCTTGTCCGAAATCCTTTCGCTGGCAGCTTCCGCGCCGGATAAGTCAAGGCGCACATGGTAGTATTTTTCTTTCTTGAAATGGGAGATCGCTTCGCCCCGGTCAACCAGCATTTTCAGTGTAGGGGTCTGCACCCGTCCCACGTTCAAGGTCTTGTTATACAGGCAGGAGAAAAGCCGCGTTGCGTTGATACCGATTATCCAGTCGGCTTTTGCGCGGCATAATGCGGAAGCATAGAGCGCGTCATAGTCCCGCCCGTCTTTGAGGTCTGCAAAGCCCGCCTTGATCGCGCTGTCCTCCATTGAGGAAATCCACAAGCGGCGCATGGGCTTATTACACTGTGCTTTCGTATAGACAAAGCGGAAGATCAGTTCTCCCTCCCGCCCAGCGTCGCAGGCATTGACTACCTCGGAAACGTCTGTGCGGTGCATAAGCTCCTTTAAGGTCGCAAACTGCTTTCCCTTGTCGGCGGCGACGTTGTACTGCCATTCCTCCGGCAGAATGGGTAAAGTTTCATAGCTCCATTTCTTGAACTGCTCCCCGTAGGCGGCAGCTTCCGCAAGCTCCACCAAATGACCGACGCACCAAGAAATGAGGTAGCCCCCGCCCTCGATATATCCGTCTTTCTTTTCCTTAACGCCAAGCGCGGCGGCGATACTTGCCGCGACGCTGGGCTTTTCTGCAATCACTAATCTATGTGAAGTCAATCGAAAATCCTCCTTTCATTTTCCCGTGGTTTTCTTCTCTGTCAGCTTCTTGATACAGTACCCCACGCAGGGCGGCTCCCGGTTGTAGGGACAGCCCTTGCAACGCGGGGAAATGGAAGCGGGCGGCGATTTTCCGCGCCGCCCGTCACCCGGTTTCTGTATCATCATTCTTTCTAAGGGGTTGTCGGTGAACAGGGTCATGCTTCCTCGTCCTCCGTTCCCCCGTCGTCCCCGGCTTCGTCGGGTTCCGGCTCGTCCTCGTCGTAATCGTCAAAATCGAAATCGTCAAGGTCTGTGCTGCCTTTTACGTCCTGTTTCGGCTTCATGATCTTAAAGTAATAGAACGCACCGCCGCCCCCGGCAAGGGCAACAATCAGAAAGAGCAGCAGCCCGCCCGTGCCTGTTTTCTTTTCCGGCTGCTCTGTTGGTTCCTCCGTTTCCGGCTCCGCTGCCTTGCCGCTGCAAGCGGTCAGATTGGTGCTGCATACCGGGCATAGGGTGTTGACCGCGCCCGGTTCGCATTTCTCCGTACAGTTGCAGACTGCGGGCGGCTCCGTGGCGGTGTTTCCGTCGTCGATCAGTGCCATAAGGTCGGCTTCGTCCACTTGATTTAAGAAATGCACGGTGTTCTCGCCCTCGTCGTCCCGGTCAATGAGGATATAAAAGTAATTGCCGTTTTTGGTCGTCACGGTGATAAGCTGCTTGTTGCCGCCGAAATCGTCAACAAGGGTCGCGTTCCCATCCGGGGTGAGGGGTGCTTCCTTTTCGGGTTCCTCGTAGATAACGCCGCTGTCGTCGGTCGCGTCGTCTGCTCCCTCCGGGACTTGCGCATAGGCGGTGACAGAAAAGCCGCCCATGAGGATAAGGGCGGCGCATAAGGTCAGCAGGGTTCTAAAAATCTTCTTATTCTTCATTCTCGGTTTCCTCCTGTTCGTCGTTATAAGCGGGTGCGGGGGTCATGCCGGGGATTGCGCCCCCGGAAAGCATGGAAGTAAGATCCTGCGGGGAAAGGCGCATAGAGCGCACAAGCTGGACGATCTGCAAATTCTCCGCTTCGGTTTTCTGCGCTTCCAGCCCTTTGAGTTTGTTCTGATACTCGGTGATCTTATCGCGGGTCTTTTCAATCTCCCGGTTGATACGGTCAATCTTGTTTGCTGCCATAGTGTAAATTCTCCTTTCTGATTTTCAAAATATTTTTAATTCCAATTCATTAAGCCGTAACCTTTGATACAGCGGTAGTCAAGGGGGTAGCTTTTGATCTTGCAAGCGTCGCCGGAATTGCCCTCGACGGTGTAAACGCGCTGCCCGTCCGTGCCGATCACAAGCCCTACATGGTCTGCGCTTCCGTCTAAATCCCAGTCAAAAAAGATCGCGTCGCCGGGGGCTATGTTTGGATAATTGCGGTCGCCCCATTGCCCGTGGGACTGGAACCACGGGATACCCTGTGACTGGCAGGCGGCAAAGCGCGGCTCGCTTTTCCCGGCTTGATTGTAGCACCATGAAACGAAACAGGCGCACCATTCCACGCGGCTGTTGAAGCCGTACCAGCTCCAATAGGGCTGTCCCCCTACATTGCCTACCTGTGACTTTGCCCGGTCTACCACGGCGGTATTTCCGGGGCGTGTGCCATTTACAAGCTGCACCCCGCTTAAATCCTCGGACGGGTTTGTATCCGGGGAACCACCGCCGAAAATGAGGGGCTTGTTTCCGCTGGTTTCCAAGTACACCCGGAACATTTCAAGCTGCTCCGGCGTGAGCAGCCCCGGCGCAAGGTCGGATATGGGCTTGTTCTCCAGCTTGACATTCAGAATGTAATAGTTATAGGCTACTTCTACCTCGTATTCGTAGGTTTCCGTAGAGGTTTCCCCCGTTACCGGGTCGGTGACTGTCCGTGTCCCTGTCCGGGTTTCCGTGCGGTGGCGTACCTCCACTTCCTCCGTGAGAGTGAGGGTATATTGCAGCTCAAAGATATGCTGTATTTCTGCCTGTGCGGTCGCCGGGGTGTAGGTCTGCAAGAGGGCGGTAAGGTAGGACGCTAATTCATGGGGGTTATGCCCGATACTGTCAAGGTCATAACGGTACTCGTCATAGCCGGGGTGGTCGCGCTCGATATTGTCGATCTCGCGTTGCAGCTCCGTTTCCAGTGCCGCATAGCTGTTTTCCACGGCGACTAAATCCGCGTCCTCCGACGTGTAGGAAGTCCCGACAATGCCGTTTATCATGCCGGAAAACATAGCCCCGCAAGAGGACAGCGCGGAAGAAACCATAATGAACAGCAGCAGCGCACCTATGGCGATACATACGCCCGCTGGGTGCCGCCCGATAAAGGCAATAGTTTTCTTCGTCCCCTCGGCGGTCTTTTTCGCTGCCTTGCGGGTGTTCTCCGCTGCGTTTTTCACGGTCTTTGCGCCCTGTGCCTTGACGGTCTTTGCATACTGCTTTTTGATACGCTGCTTCTGCATATACCGGGAGAACGGGTTGGAAGCTGCGATCTGCGGGTTGTCGTGGAGTGCCTTTTGGTAAAGGTAGTTGGTGTTTGCTTTCTGCGCTGCCTTTTCAGCCTTTGCCGCCGCCCGGTAGGGTTTGAGCTTGTGGCTGCGGTAGCCCTCCTTGACTTTCCTTGCCCCGTACTTTGCGCCTTTCTCCGCTAATTCCTCGGATTTGTGCGCACCCTCCACGCCGGAATTGTCCTTTTCCACGGAATGTACCTTGTTATGGACGAAAATACCCGCTTCCTGCGCGGGGCGGGATAACGGGTTTTTATGTGCCTTGCCGTAGTTCTGCGGCTTTTCCCGTTCCTCGAAATGTAGGCGGGTCTTGCCTTTCCCGGTGGCTTCGTCAAAGGTGCGTTCCTTGACAAGTTTCTTTTCCTTTGGGATTTTCGCCCTTGCCGCGTCCAGCTTATCAGCGGCTTTGTCCGATCTCTTGATATACTTTTCAAGCTCCGGCGTTGCCCGTTCTTCCTCGGTGAATTGCAGCCGGGAAGTGCGGGCGCGGCTTTCGGCTTCTGCCTGTGCTTTCCTTGCCGCCTTTTTGCTGGCTCTCCGGGTGTGCGCCCCGTCGATATGTTCTAAGACGCGCTCGGCGGTTCCTGTGTCCTGTTCCGGCTCCGTCCCCGGCGCATGGGGCAGGGGCGGCGCATTGGGGGATATATCCGGGGCGGTACTGCCCGGTATGGGCTGTACTGCCTGTGCGTCCTGCGCCGCCTGTTGTTCCGGCGTTTTCTGCAAGACAGCTTCCCGCGCCCGTTTGCTGATACGCTTTTTCGTGCCTTTGGTTTCGTTCACCTCAACAGCCCCGTCACGGGTCATTTTCTGCGTGATCTTGTCGCGGGCTTTGTACTGCTTCATGGTCGTTCACCTCCGATCTGCGCCCAGCAGGGGGCGCAAGGTTGATAAAATAATCTGCGGGTTACGCGCCGCCCACTTCCTCCGGCTTCGTCGTCATGACACGGTACAGCTCGGTATCTTTGGGGAAACGGTCTACAAAGGGCAGAATGACGTTGCCATAGAACAAAAGCCCCTCGCCCGCTTCGGAGTGGGTGACGTAAGACATTTGCTGCGGGGAGATATTGAGCTGCTTCGCAAGGATAGCCCGGTCGCCCGCCGCCTGATTGAGCATGAGGACAAAATCGCTGTTCTCAAAGATGTTCTCTACTTCGCGGGAAGCAAGCAAATCCTTGACGTTCTGTGTGATCGCGGTCGGTATGCCGCCCCATTTTCTGAAACGCTTCCAAATCTCCACGGAATAGGCGGCGGTCTGCTCGTCTTTCAAAAGCAGGTGAAATTCGTCCATAAAATACCGTGTGGATTTTTTCGCCGCCCGGTTCACGGTGACGCGGTTCCACACTTGATCCTGCACAATCAGCATACCTAACTTTTTGAGCTGTTTCCCAAGCTGCTTAATGTCAAAGCATACAAGGCGGTTTTCAAGCTCCACGTTAGTACGGTGGTTAAAGACGTTAAGGCTCCCGGAAACGTAAAGCTCCAATGCCGCCGCGATACGCGCCGCTTCCGGCTCCGGCTGCTTCAAAAGCTCGTCATAGAGGTCGCCCAAAATCGGCATTTTTGCCGGGTCGGGGGCTGCAAGGAAAGGTCGGTACACATTCCTAACAGCGCGGTCAATGACAGTCTTATCCACGGGCTGCAAGCCCTCCTTGCCGCCGACGATCAGCTCACAAAGGGAGAGGATAAAGTCGGATTTCAGCGCAAGCGGGTTGTCGTCCTCGCTGTAATTGAGGTTTATATCCATAGGGTTGACATAGTGCGGGCTGGTGGGGGAAAGCCTTATCACCTGTCCCTGTAACCGCTGCACAAGGGGGTAATACTCTGCTTCCGGATCGCAGATGATTATATCGTCGTCCGTAATGAGGAAAGCGTTTGTCATTTCCCGCTTTGCAGCAAAGGATTTCCCGCTTCCCGGCGTTCCCAAGATCAAACCGTTGGGGTTTTTAAGCTGCTTGCGGTCGCAGAGTATCATGTTGTTACTAAGGGCATTTAAGCCATAGTAAAGGCTTGCGCCCCTCTGAAAAAGCTCCTGCGTGATAAAGGGGATAAAGATCGCCGTGCTGGAAGTCGTCAAGCCCCGCTGAATGGGGATAAGGTTCTCACCGATAGGGACGCTGCTCATAAGCCCCGCTTCCTGCTGGTAGTCAAGCCGGGTGAGGGCGCAGTTATATTTCTGTGCGATACCCGCCGCCGCGAAAATGTCATTTTCCAGCTTCCTTTTTGTGTCTGCCATGTTCACCACAAGGAACGTCAAGAGGAACATTCTTTCATTGCGGCTCTGTAAATCCTGCAATAGATTTTTCGCTTCGCCGCCGAACGTGGCAAGGTCGGACGGTATAATATCCATGTCGTACCCGGCGCGGACGGCTTTCTTCTGTTCCTCGATCTTCATCTTGTCAAGGTCGGTGATCTTGCGCTTGACGGTCTTGATTGCTTCCGTCTGGTCGATACTGCGGATATGCAGGTTTACGATTACGCCCGTTTCAAGGTCTAACATATCCGCTAAGATACGGTCGTTTAACTCCGGCGCAAGTATCTGTAAGAACGATACCGCGCCGATCTTGCGCCCCATACGGAAGTAACGCCCCTCGCCAAAACGGAAAGAGGGCGGGGCGATAAAGTCCTTTGTGGTAAGCCCGGACGGGGCAAGCCATGAGAAATCAAAACTGAACGGCTCCCCCTCCGGGTGGAATACCCCGTGCATGGTCTGTAACCGTTCGTACCCGGTCATAGGGCGGGCAGATACCCCCAGCACCTTGAAATTGTTCAGTATGTCCGTTTCGATACGGGAAAGGCGGGATTTTGCCGCGCTCATGTTGTCGGCTTCGATAGTGAACGTGATATATTTGTGCTTCACAAGCCCGTTGTTCCCTTTGGAAAGCTGGCTCCCCAGCATATCCCCGTATTCGGTACGGATAGAATTGAAAGCGTCGTCCTGCGCCGGAATGTTGATCGCCTTTTCCGCTTCCTCCCGTTTAGTCCCTTGATTGATGAAAGAAAGCTGCACCGATACGGAAGCGTCAAAGTAGTTGAGGAAGTCGCACCAGTTCTCAAAAATGGCGGTCTTGTCGTCTGCCTGTGCAAGCTGGTAGTTTATATCCTCAAAGACAATGCTTTTGCTGTATTTCCGTTCCGTTACCCGGCATATCCCGTCCGGGTACAGGTTGATGTAGGGGATCGTCTGCTGGGCGGTGTGCGCCTTTCCGTCCCCTTTTGCCTGTCTGATCGCGGCGGCGATCTGCTTCTTCTCGCTGTGGGTCAGTTTCCGCTTCGCCTTAGTTCCGGGGCTTTTTCCCGGTGCGCCGCCTTTGGTTGGTTCCTTTGACAATCGCTGATACCTCCTTTTCCAGTTTCCGTTGCTTCTCCAAGACAGCGTATAAATTCTGTGTCTGATAGGGTCGCTCCTTTGGTCGGACAAACTTTGTCTGAATGATGTTCTTTATCACGACTTCAAGGGGCTGTCCGTGCTTCTCGTACATTGCCATGAGGAAGCAGGGGAGCATGACGACGATCATCACAAACGCCGCTGCGCTGGTTCCCGCGCTGTCCTTTAGCAAGAAAAAAAGCGGCAAGCCTATAATGAGTGCTGCCGCAAAACAAACGATCTGCCGCTTCGTGAGATTAAAGGCGACTTTCGTTTTTATCTTTGATAAATCCTTTGGTACGGGTACATACGCCATACCGAAAACCTCCTTTCTGTCAGAGTTCTATGCTGTTTTTGGTTTCGTTCCCCCATGTGTCCCAGCCCGCCGTTTCCTGCCTTGCGAAAAGCTCTATCCGGGGAATGTCGCCCATAAGGGCAACGATTTTGTCCCGCGTTATATCCGGCTTTTTGCTGTGCTGCTCAATAGGGGAAATAATGAATTGATGTATTCCCGCAGACTTCCGCTTCGGGTGTCCCCGTGTGGCAAATAAGCAGAGTTCCGCGTTTCCCCGCGTCCAAAATCCCAAACCATAAAACCATGTATAGGATTTTTTATTGAGTTTCAGCCATACAAAGGCGGCGGTCTTATAGGTAAAGCCCCAAGCCTTGATAAGCCGCAGGGCTTCGGGAAGCTGGGGAAATGTCGCCCACAAAAAAAGTGCGCTGTCCTCTGCCGCAATATCCGCGACTGAAAGCGCACATAATTCCTCTATGCTCATGGTCGGGTAGTGGTGTTCTGCCGCGCCGGAAAGCCGCTTCTGTGCGTACTTCCACGGGGGATCGGCGTAGATTATGCCGTATTTCTTTTCAATGGGTTCTCGTACCTCCTTTCGTCTGTGCTTCCTGCAAGTCCCCCATTATGGCAGTCAAGGCAAAGGTCAATGTATGCCCTTTGCCCGTCCCTATTGTATGGGGTTTTTCCCGCGTCAAGGTCGGGTCGTATTTTCGCCGCTTCGCTCTGAAAATCTCCACCCTGCCCTTGACACGCCTTTAGTGCGCCGCGAAAATTGACTTTGCAAGTGCGCCGGATTTGAACAGGGAAAAGCAGAGGATCACCGTATAAGCCGCAAGGGAAAATATCGCGCTGTGTAGGTTGTCTGCCACGGTGATATTGTTCACCAACACCGCGTAAATGCCGACGCACACCATAATGAGGAAGCCTTGAAAACCGATAGCGAACAGGGCTTTTAAGTAGTTGTTGCCGATCTGCCCCCATTCTCTGTTTGTCATTGTTGCAAATGGGATAGGCGACACGGAACAGTAAAGGTAAATTTCAATCATTCTGCCGTACAGGATAACCGTAATAAGCACCGACATAATTTTCATGCAAAGGCTTACAAGGCTTGTTTCCATGACAAGCAGGAGTAATTCG
Source organism: Lachnospiraceae bacterium 28-4 (assembly GCA_000403275.2). Taxonomy (GTDB): domain Bacteria; phylum Bacillota; class Clostridia; order Lachnospirales; family Lachnospiraceae; genus Kineothrix. The sequence goes on along the minus strand of KE159598.1, from coordinate 120,061 downwards.
GGGATTTCCATTGCGTCAAGCCCGGACTGCATGGAAGCAAGGGCGGCGGCAACATCAATGTTCGTGCTGCCGCTTATCACCCCAGCCGCGCCGGAAACGACGTGCTGCGCAACGTCAAATACTGCCATAGTAATATCAAAGGTGTGGGTGACAAGGTACACCGCCACCCACGCCTTGAAAAACCACTTGAAGAACATAAATGTGTCAACGTCGTGCATATTGTTCTTTTCCGTAACCATGCTGATAAGCTCCACGCATAGGACGTAGGTAATGACAAGCCCCGCAATGGGGACTATGACATTTTCTGATAACGTGCGTATCATGCTGAAAATGCCCGCGTTCCAGCCCTGCGGGGTCTGCCCTACCTCTGCGGCAATGGTGCCGACTTTCTCGTTTACGTCCCCGAACATAGTTGACAGGTTCCCGTTAATGGCTCCTATGAGGATTTCCTTTATCCATTCCGTGATCGCGTCAAGTATGCTCTGCATAGGCTCTTACCCGTGCTTTTTAGCCGAACAGCCCGGAAAGCAGGGGTACAAGGGTCATGCCGATCAGCGCAACGCCGCCGCCCGCCATGAGCTGTTTTATCCCCAATTAGGTGTAAAAACTCTGCTCGATGGCGGGCGGCGGCGTACAAAAAATCTATATGGTGTTGTTAAGAGAACCGTCCCGGCGGGACAGGTCAGGCAGTGACCTGTTCCACCTCCGGGATGGGTTTGAGATTAAAATGAATTTCGATAGAAATGTGTCTTGTTTTATTTTCGTCAATGCGCTCATGCACGACGATTTCTTTGATTAAGCGGTTGAGGGTGGCTGCGTCCAGCTCTGTGATGTTGGCGTATTCCTGAATGGCTTCCACCCATTGTTTTGCGTCATTGGCAAGCTGGACTTCATCGGACAGCCGCTTCCTGCCCTCGGACACTTTTGTTTTAAGCTCCGTCTGCTCGGTCTGTGTCCTTTCCAGCATGGTGTTGAAGTTCTGCTCACTGATACGCCCTGCAATCATATCCTCATAAAGCCGCATTACCATTTTGTCCAGAACCTCAATCCGTTCCTCGTCCCTTGTAAGGGAGCGTTCCATTGCTTCCCGCTGTTCCCGCTGCTCGGCTTCACAGGTATTGGTCAGGCGGTCGGCAACCGCTTCCCCGTCCATCAGGGCAGCTCTGGCACATTCCCGTATTTTCCGCAGCACATGGCTGTAAAGGGTGTCATAATCAATCCGGTGCTGGGTGCAGTGGTTCTTTCCAAAGGCATTGTAGGTTTTGCAGGAGTATATCCGCTGGGGATGTTTTGCGTTTGTGTAGCGTATCGTCAGCGACTTCCCACACTCGCCGCATTTTAGCAGTCCGGCAAACAGGCTGATTTCATTGGTCTGCCCCGGACGCTGGCGGGATTTCAGCTTGTTCTGCACAATGTCAAAACTCATGCGGTCAATCAGCGGTTCATGCTGTCCCTCCACCACAATCCAGTCCTCCGGCTTCTTTTCCCCAATCGTGCCGATTTTGAAGCGGTAGTCTTTTTTCTGGGAAGCAATCGCCCCGGTGTAGACGGGATTCATCAAAAGGTCTTTGATAACGGAGAAGTCCCACATATACCGCCCGTTTTCCGGGTCTTTCTTTTCCCATTTGGTGCGGGTATTGCGAAGCCCCCGTTCCCGGTTCCACCATGTGGGGCAGGGGATTTTTTCTTCCTCCAGCCGTCTGCGGATATAGTTCGGACCATGACCGTTCAGGGCATATCCGAAAATCAGCCGCACAATCGGGGCGGTTTCCTCGTCAATGAGCAGATGGTTTTTGTCCTCCGGGTCTTTCCGATACCCAAACGGGGCAAGACACCCGGTAAACTGTCCTTTCTGCGCTTTCAGAAGATAAGAGGAATGGACTTTCTTGGAAATATCCTTGCTGTACATCTCGTTCAGGATATTCTTGAACGGGGCAATATCGTTGTTATCCCGCAGGGTGTCGATACCGTCATTCATGGCGATATAGCGGACACCGTTTCTTGGGAAAAAGTCCTCAATCAAATGCCCGGTTTGCAGATAGTTCCGCCCCAGTCGGCTGAGGTCTTTCGTGATGACAAGGTTGATTTGCCTGCGCTCAATGGCTCTCAACATTCTCTGTAAATCAGGACGCTCCATATTAAGACCTGTGAAGCCATCGTCCTGATAGACTGCCACAACCTCCCATCCCTGCTTTTCGCAGTATTTTTCCAGCATATCACGCTGGTTTGCGATACTGGCACTTTCGCCTTGCAGGTCATCGTCCTTTGACAGTCTGCAATAGACCGCTGCACGATAGCCCCCGGCAAGTGCCGAACCGATTGTTCTGTATTCCATTTCGTTCATCATAGCCATTTACCCACACAATCCAGACGGTATCTGGCTCTTTTGAACCTCATCTTCATTATACTTCAAATCTTTCTTTTTAGCAAGATATTCTTTTGAATTTGTCTTTCCATATTTCTGGGAAATCAGGCTGACGAACACATCGGTTGCGTCAAGCTCCCCGTCAAACACAGTAGTCACATGAATCTCTGTTTTGTTTTTTGCCATAGGCAGTTATCCTCCATACATGAAAATAGCCAGACAGAGGGTGTCGGCAACGAAGTCCGGCAACGGGCTTCAAAAGACCTTGCAAACAATCTCAATCTGGCGATGGTTACTATTTATATTTTTCTTTTATTTTTCTGTTGTTTTGGTTGTCATAGGGGAGAAAAGCCCGCAGTTATGGGATTTTCTCCGGCAACCGGCTCGGCAACGGGATAGCAACAGGGTGTGCAACAGGCTGTCATTTTCAGAATGGAAGCTCCATCTGTTCTGTGACCTCCACAAAACCGTCCACCATTTTTTCAGACGGGTTGCCGGAGTCCGTTGCCGGGTTTTCACGCTCCCAGCCCTTTTGTCTGCCATATTCTGAAAACATTCTTGGATTCGGGAAGTACCGCCAGCCGGAAATGCACTGGTTCATAATCTCGTTGATTTCCCGGATTTCCCATTGCTTCGGTTCGTCAAAGGCATGGTTCAAGGCTTCCTTGTAGAGCTGCTTGGAACAGACCATGCTCCCGGTGTACTTATCAAGATACGCCTGTATCATTCCGGCTTTGGTGTCCTCCGGCATAAAATCCCGCTGGTGTTCTTTGAGATACCGCTGCATGGCGGGGCTGAAAGCCAGCTTGAACCTGCCGCTTCGGTAAATCTCCATCGCTTCCGCCCACATCTGCTCGATATAGGCTCTGGAAGCGGCTTCGTCCTCCAAAATGTGAACCTCGGCTTGCTCCGGGTACACCATGACGGGGATAAAGCGGCGGTTGCCGGAACGGTCAAGGGGAAGAAAATCAAGGGCATTGGAAGTGCCGCCAAACACGCACTGACGGGGGCGGTCTGCCGGGTGGGTTTCATAGGGTATCTTGTAAACCTCTTTCTGCCGGCTTAAAAATGACTTGATTTCCTCAATGCTCTTGGCGTTTGCGGTTGCCATCATTTCCGACATTTCGATAATCCAGTGACCTTGCAGCTTGCGGTACACATTGTCATCGTCCAGCTTCCGCAAATCATCGGAGAACCACTCGTCCCGGATTGCCAGCAGACGGAAGAAGGTGGACTTGCCAGCCCCCTGACCGCCTACCAGACAAAGCATGATTTCAAACTTGCACCCCGGCTGAAAGGCTCGTGAGATTGCACCCAGCAGGAACAGCTTCAACGCTTCATAGGTGTAATCGTCTGCGTCAGCCCCCAGAAAGTGCCGCAGGCAGAAGCGGATTCGCTCTGTCCCGTCCCACACAAGGGAACTTAAATAATCCCGGATGGGGTGGTACTTGTTTTCATTCGCCACAATCCCGATGGCGTTATCAATCTTTTTCTCATTGGTAAGCCCGTAGGTTTCTTCCAGATAGAGAAGCAGATACTTCATATCTGTATCGTTCAGTGGGGTGCTTTCCCTGTGGAAGCCGATGGGCTTTATGATGTCCTTGCGGTCAGTCAGGATATTGTATGCGATAGCCCCGGAAAGCAGCGGGTCACGCTGGAATACAGTCAGGCAGTTCCGTATACTCTGACGGACGCCGCCTTTCTCGGTAGTTTCCAGCCCCTCCTTGATTTCCTCAATGCTCTGGGGTGGCTGCATGGCGTTCATGGTGTTTTTTAGTTCTTGCTGCGTCTGCGGCGGCAAGCTCTGCCATTCGCTGTTCAAGCTGTATCACATCCTTTCCGTAGTCCGTAATCAAAGCCGCTTTTTCCTCTGTTTCCCCGAACAGCAGCACATCCAGCAGATACTCCACTTGGTCTTGCTTCTGTAAGGCTTCTATAAACCGGGGATGAAAGGCTTCCTCCGGGGAGTGTGGGGCGTAGTCCGTTCTCCATGCCCGAAGCAGATGGAGATAATCGGCAAGAATACGGAAGCAGCGGCTCTTTGCTTCTTGAAACTGTTCCTCCGGGGATTTCTGCCAGGGCTTGGGCTTTTTTGCCTTTCCCGGCGGCTTCCAGTCCTCATAGGAAAGCCCGAAGTCCTGTGCCAGTTGTACGGCGGCTTCTTTCTTTCCCAGCCCATACAGGGCGGCGGCAAAATCAATCACATCCCCATCCGCACCGCAACCGAAGCAGTGGTAACGCCGATCCAGCTTCATGCTTGGGGTTTTATCGTGATGGAACGGGCAGCAAGCCATCCCGTTCCGCCCTGCATGGATTCCATAATGCTCCGCAGCCTGTCTGGTTGTGACGGACTGCTTCACAGCTTCAAATACATTCAAATCTGTCCCTCCTTGAAAAAAAGAAAAAACACCTGACATTCTCTGATTGAAAATGGCAAGTGTCTGTTAAAGTTCCATATCCTGTTGTTTGCGTTTTGTCTGCGCCGGGATAGTTCTTTTAGCCTTTTTCTCGTCCACCTTATCCTGCAAGGCTTCCTTGATGGGCTGTTTCTTGGGTGGCTCTTTACTTTCCTCTGTGCCGGGTGTGGCTTTCCGTACCCAATAACGGATGTCCCGCAGCTTCTTCAAATCCTCCTGTACCTCGGTCAGCGGTACTTTCAGCTCTGCGATTTCGCTGAGAAGCGTTTCCTGCTCCTCTTGCAGTTCCTTTTGAGTGCTGTCCTTATCGTCCGGGTGCTTAGCAAGGTAGGCGGCGGCTTTCTCATACCGGGCAACCTCCGGGTGTTCCTGTTTGAATTTTTCCTTTGTTTTCTTAAAAAATATCTTCTGGTACTTGTCATAGACGGGCTTACATTCCTTGCTGTCTGTCCGGCTGGCAAGAATCCCGTCAATCACTTTGCTGCGGGCTTCCTTTGGCTTCATCTGATTGCGGTAATCTGCGGCTGATTTCCCGGAAGATTCCAGAAATACTTCTAAGTCCTCCACAGTAGAAAGCCCCTTTTGCCGGAGATAGGACAGGGCTTCGCTGACTGCCTTTAAGTCCTGTGAAGTCCCCCGGTTCTGTCCAGCCCTTGTCCAGTCCTTCCGTTCTTCCTTTCGTATCTCCATATACTTCATCAGCAGATTTGGAAGAAAGACCGCTTCCTCCGCCGCTTTTTGTGCAAGCAGCTCTTTCCGTTTTTCTCCCAGCTCGGTAATCCAGCCTTTGAGGTTTTGGATAAGCTGCCGGATGGACTTCATCAGGCGGTTGGCGGCTCTGATTTCCCGGTTCAGATTGCCGATATTCGTCTGGATACCACGTTTTTCCATCTGCCGGACAGCAGCACCCTCATGGACAGTGGGGACAATATCAAGCCCCTGTCTGGCATAGGAACGCAAGTCCACACGCTCCGGGCGGTCATTGGCTTCCAGATAGCGGTTCTGGATGACCTCCCATTCATGCCTCCAGATTTCACAATACTTCTGGTCGTTCCAGTCAACCGTATCTTCCTTGTGGCTTTTCCATCTGCCGGAGGGAAGTTTTATCCGTTCCCCGTTTTCGTCAAGGTCATAAACCTTGCGGCTCTTGGGAAGCCATTTCCCATGTTCATCCATTGCCCTCATAGTCAGCATGACATGGGCGTGGGGATTGTGTCCCGGCGGATGGGGGTCATGGATGGCAAAGTCAGCAATCATGCCTTTGGAAACAAACTGCTGTTTACAAAACTCCCGGACAAGGACAGCATACTGGTCAGGTGGTATCTCTCTGGGGATGGTAAGCACCCACCGCCTTGCAAGCTGAGAGTTCCATTGTTTCTCCACCGCTTCGGCGGCGTTCCATAGGGTATTGCGGTCTGCATATTTCTGTGGGGCATTTGCCGGGAGCAGGATTTCATTGTGGACGATACCACGCTTTTCCGGGTAGTGCTTCACTTGCTGGTCATATTCACAGAAAAGCTTTTCGCCACTCTGGTAAGCAGCGGCGGCAACCGCAGACTGCCGCTGGCTTCGCTGTACAATCGTGATTTCGTTGTGTGGACAGGGCATTTCGTGTCCCTCCTTTCTATGCTTGGTGGATGGGGTGGCGTTTTGCCACCTCATTTTGGGCAGAAAAAAAGCAGGAGACCTTTTTCAGATTTCCTGCTCGGTATGCCGCTGGGCGGCGGGTATTTAGTTGTAAAAGTTCGGGGCAAGTTGACCCGATGTAGAAAAATAGCAAAATGGAATTTCAAGCTTCTACTGACAACAAATAAGCAAGCAAATCCTCTTTACTAAGAGGTTCGCAATGACTTAGTATGCAATATTTACAATCGATAGATTGAATAGTCTGAACCAAAGAATACAGTTTATCCTTATCCATATATCCATTATTAAAGAAATCTTCACTCGTTGAATCTCCTAAAAACAAAACTTTTTCTTCTGGCACATAAACACAAGTAGTATCTTCTGAATGTGGCGAAATTGTATGAAAGATTTGTGCAGTAATGCCACCTAAATCCAAAGTCATTTTATCCGAGAAAGTTATGTCGGACAGCACAATACTTAATTTGTCCTGTCCGCAATATTCTTTTCTAAAATGAATATCTTCCTTTTTCAGAATTTCGATATAATTGAGGTTTTTTGCCTGTTCTTGCTGGTCTTTGAGGAACTCATTTGTTTTGCCATAGGCAATACTTATTCCATTGATTGCGTGCATACCAAAGGTGTGGTCATAATGCCAATGTGTAATAACCGTAAAATCCGGCTTGTTAAACTGTTCCGCTTCGATTGCCCTGTAAAAATCCTGAACATGAGATGCCGAATATCCAGCATCAATCGCCAGAGAAATTTTATCTCCTTTAAGATAAGCTAACATCGGTCTGTCCACTTCGGGGGCGTGTTCTAAAAAATAAATTCTGTTGGTTAATTTATTTAATCCCATTTTTTGTCCCACCTTTCAGGTAATAATTCTTTCAATGTAACCTTTTGGTCATTGTTAATGGCAACTACTGTATTTTCATTATCCAGATCTAACTGTGAAATCAATTCTCTGCATCTTCCACAAGGCGACAGGATGCTGCCATCTTCATAAACAGATACAATTCTTTTGATTTTCGTTTCTCCATGTTTCAGCATTTCGGCAATAGCTGCCTGTTCTGCACAAATTCCAATTGAACAGGGCACATCAATACAAATGCCAGTATAAACAATACCACTTACTGTTTCTAAAGCACAAGCCACATGACCTGCTTTACCATTTTTCTTTAAATTTATGTTTTTTACCGTACACAAGGCAATATCATATAAGTCTTTCATCACTATCTTCCTTACTTAAATTGTTATCAACATCATTATACTGTATTGCCTATCGAAAAGATAGCATATTTTATGAAACTTGTCGGCTGGGAACAGCTTGCAAGGCAAGGTGTCCCCAGATGGCAAGTCCACAAAAGGGTAGCTGGCGGCAGCCAGCGCAGGGGAAGCGTAGCGTCCCCTGTATGATTTGGAGCAGACCATGACTGCGGAAAATCACAGCCCTCCGGCGAGGAGCCTTCGGAGAACGCAATGCACCAACCTCTGGGTGGTGTATAATTGCGCCCTATCCGAGTTCTTGGATAGGGCGCATTATCCGAGATAAAAACTTATCCGAGGTAAATTGATTAAATCCGATGAATACAGCATTTGAAAACGATTATCTCGGATAATTAACCCCGCTTTCAATTGTGGGTGATTTGTACTTATCCGAGATAATTGGGTAAATCACACCTTTGCCTCTGATAATTTTTGAAATGGCAGTTGCTCTTTTCATAAATAATTATCCGAGATAATTTCTTTGAAAGCCTTTCATATCGGCAGCTTTGAGAGTTACCTCGGATAATTGGAAATCTCGGATAATGCGCCCTTAGTAAACTAAGGGGTTTCCGGCTTCTCCCGTTCCAGCATTTTTTTCAATAGTTCCTGCGTGTCCTGCCTGTGAAAAATGAGTTTCAACAACAGCATGACATCATCATCTGTTAGGCGTTCCGGCTCTTGCAGAAAACTTTCCAGCATACCGCCACGAGTGCAGAGCCGGTGCGTCCGTTCCTTTCGGGTAAGCTGCTTTAACTGGTGCTGCAATGCCTTTTCATCATTGATGGCTTTCCGCAGTTTCTTTTCGCTTTTCTCCATCTCCCGGTTGAGCTTTTCCAGCTTTGAGGTATCAGGCAAGGGCAGCGTCCTCCTTTCCCGGTATCAGCACATAAATCCTGTTTGGTTCTCCCACGCCCTGACGCACCCGCATGATAAGTCCGGCGTTTTCCAGTTCATTCAGAGAACGCTTGACCGTCATGGGACTGCGGGACAGGACTGCGGCAATGGCTGTGACAGGGAAGCAGACAAACAGGATTCCGTTCTCGTCCTCCTGCCCTTTGGATAGCATAGCGTCCAGCATCCGGCAGTACATGACCTTTGCGGTGCTGCTGACTGGAAATCCTGTCAACGCTCTGGGAAATGGCATACAGGGCGGCAATGGTGTGTCTATCGTCATAAATTCAAAATTCATTCGGTGTGTTCCTCCTTTTTCTTTGATCGTTTGAATAAATAACGGGGGCAGTCAATCACAACCGCCCGGAAGCTCTGCTTGCACCCATGCTGGCATTTCCGGCATAATTCGTTGTAAGTGACACGCCCCCGGTCATTGAGGTAAAAGGAAAGCTCATGCTTCCTCTTTTTGCTCATTCTCGGCATATTGTATTTCCTCCCGTTTTAGTGTATGGTTTCGGGGCGATTTTCGGCAAAATTACGGTCATAGAGCCGATTAAAATCTCCCGAAGTATCAGCGATAGGGTAGACTATCCCCCTATCAGATTGTCGTGTTTCGGTATCATTTCGGTGTCAGTTCGCCAGTTCTCCCCGGTGTCGTTCCTCCCCTGAATCTCACAGCGGCGTATCGCTCCCTTTGGTACGCTCGTTTCGGTCAGGGTTCCTCCACATCCCTGCCAAAAGTCATGGCGCTACATCGCCGGGGAAGCATATCCCACACAGGCTGGTCATTCGATTGGAATAATCCATCGATGAACTACCTGTATCATAGAACATTTTTGTGCCCTGTGCCGTATGTCCACAAAGTAGGAATTAGGGGTAAAAATCAGAAATTTCCACGATTGCGGAAAGTGTGATATAATCCAGATAAGCGGCAGCAATGAAACCATTGGAAAGGAGCGTGCGCCCATGAAAGGAGCAACAAGCATACAGGAACGCCTTTGGGAACTCCGCAAGGACAAAGGCTTAAATCTGGAAGAACTATCAAAGCTGACAGGCATTTCCAAATCAGCTCTTGGAAGTTATGAAAAAGAGGATTTTAAGGAAATCAATCATGGCAACCTTATCACGCTGGCAGACTTCTATGGGGTCTCTGTTGATTATCTACTGTGCCGGACAGAGAACAGGGAGCAGATCAACACACCATTGACGGAGCTGCATTTGAATGATGAGATGGTGGCACTGCTGAAAAGCGGTCGGATTAACAACCGTCTGCTCTGTGAGCTTGCTACACATAAAGATTTTATCAAGTTTCTTGCAGACATTGAGATTTATGTGGACGGGATTGCTACCATGCAGATTCAAAACCTCAATGCACTTGTCGATACCGTCCGGCATGAAATCATTGAACGGTATCGCCCAGGCGAAGATGACCCGCATTTGAAAGTGCTGCAAGCCGCCCATATCAGTGATGATGAGTATTTCAGTCACATGGTTCTGGATGACCTCAACCTGATTATCCGGGATATTCGGGAAGCCCACAAAAAGGACAGTGAGAGTGCGCCCCAGACCACCGTTGCCGATGAATTGAAAGAAAATCTCGAAGCAGTCGAAAATTTCAAGGGCAGCCGGGATGAAAAGCTGGTTGTCCTTTACTGCAAGCAGCTCGGTATCAACTATAAAAATCTGTCAGACGAAGAATTTCGCTGGCTGATTCGGATTCTCAAAAAATCAAAGAAAATGGGAACGCCTATCAGCCAGAGGAAAAAACGGTAAAAAAAACCGCTGTTGCATGGTTGGGGTGCCTTCCATGTAGCAGCGGTTCTTGCTGTGGTTATTATTTCATTCGTTTTCTTAATATCCGGCGATAATTTGTTTCTCCCTTTGGTGCGTCCTGTATAATTTCCAACACACCATCTTCAAGCATTTTATCAATGCGATTAGAAATCCATACATCACTAATTCCAAGTTGATATTTTCCTAAAACATTACCTATAACAATAGCCATTTTGAATTGCTCTGGCTGTTCCGCAATTTCACGAAGAATGAAACTATCATATATATCTTCTGAAACACTTTGCAATTTACCATTTAGCATTGCACGCAAAGGTGCATTTTCATTTTGAAGTTGATTCCATTTCATAGCACAAGCTGAAAGAAATACAGGCTTAGCTTTTTCTTGTAGAGTTATATATTTTCCCCATTCGCCAGGAGAAACCTCACCCCATGCTATTTTGGATATCATAGTATTTTCTTTTCCATATTCCCAGGCAGGTAACTTAACCAAATAAATTGTTGTCTGACAGTTTAATGGTCGAAGTTGTTTCATAAGCCAGTACATACCGCAAAGTTCATCCGGATTATAGCTATACCAAATACGAACTTCTTCCCCAGCTACATATCGTTCAATAACCGAAGACAATGTAGTTTTAATTTTCTGTATTTTTTCTTCAACCTGATAGTCTAAATCCTCTACAAACCAGACAGACAGCATTTTCTTGAGAACATTTTTCCGCTGTTCGCCAATTCCATTATCAGAAATATCTCCCACACTAAGAGCCATATCAAAACAATAAACATCACTGCTCTTGCCTCCCAATGGAATAGCATTCTCCCAAGCAATATGTTCTTGTTCCTGTGCTTGAATTTGTGCTTCTTTCATTTCATCTGAAGATGGAACACTCCCATCTTCGTGCCTCATAAAGACCGAAACTGCACTTCCTCTATACTTTCCCTTACCGTAAGTTTGGGCAATTTTCAAACTTCCACAGGCACTTTCACCAAATACAATTTCAATCATCTTATATACCTCCGATTTAATTACTCCCGTATGAATAAATTATATCATGCAAAACAATTTCTTCTGCCCGGTTGTGAATGTTATTACAACGCTGCACCCATTCCATTTGTTGAGTTCGCTTCAATTCCTCTGTCACGCCCTCGGTGGCTTTCATCTGCTCCATGATAGTGTCTAACCGTTCCTGTGCCTGTTCGTTCAGGTCTGCAAGATATGTCCACAATTCTCCGGTCAGTATCAATGTATTCAATCTGGCTGGGTGGACTTCCCTTAAATATTCCCGGTGCATCCGTCCGTACTTTCCGATAGGGCGGTGTTCCTCCGGCAGTTTCAAGTCCGGGATGTAGTAATCTCCGACAAGGATATAATCAATTCCGTTTTCCGTTATTCTTGGTTTCAATTCTCTCATGTTCCTTACCTCCTGTGGAAGCAGGCTCGTCTGGTACTAACTCAATCACATCGGTAATCTCACAATTCAGCGTTTCGCAGATACGGGCTAATGTATCCATGCTGATGTGCTTTCCCTCTTTGCTCATGTTGGCAATCATATTTGTTGTCATACCAGCAGCAAGCCTTAAATCCTCTTTCCTCATATCACGCTCTAACAGTGTGTGCCAGAGTGGTTTATAGCTGATGTGCATATTGTTTTCCTGCCTTTCTATCCATACCACCGGGGCGGCTGCCCCGGCAGGAACTTTTCTCTTATTATAGCACCAATCTTGTGAAATCACAATTTATTCTTGTATCCTGCCGCTGATACCGTCTGGATTGGCTTTCCCTTTCTTTTTGTTCCCTTTAATTAGCCATGAACTGCTTCATGCCCTGTGATTTTGCTGATGTGTGATAAAGAAGTAATAGAAGTGTAAAAAATTTTGCCGTTCCTATCCGGCGTTTCGCGATTACGTCGGATAGGGCGGGCGTTTAGGCTTCTGGCAAGTCTATCTTGCCGACAAAGCTGTAATAAATCTCTATGTCCTGTCTGCGGGTGTCGTTCTCGTCATAGCTGCACTCATGCACCACGATTTTCTCCACCATTTCCCGCAAGAGAGTGGGTGTCAGTTCTTCAAAAGCAAGGTGCTTTTTCACAATCCCCATGAATTTCTCGGCGTTGACGGTGGCAGCCTGTGACTTTTCCAGTTCGGTCTGCAAGCTGGCGGCGCGGTCTTTCAGTTCCCGCTGTTCCTGCTCGTAGTCTGCCGACAATTCCATGAAACGCTCGTCACTGATTTTGCCGTTTACATTGTCCTCGTACAGACGCTTGATAATGCGGCTCACTTCCGTAATGCGCTCCTGTGCCTGTTCAAGCTGCTTTGTGACAGCGGCATTTTTCCGCTTGCCCCCGATTTCATTCTGCTGGATGAGCAGTTTTACAAACCGGCTTTCATGCTTGGCGGCGTACTCGGTTACTTGCCGAAGATTGGAGAGGACGCCCGCGGTCAACAAGTCGGTGCGGATAAAGTGTGCCGTACAGTCGGCGGTGCGCTTCTTGTAACTGCCGCAGATATAGCAATCCTGTTTCCGCTTGGCGTTCTGGTATCGCTGCTGATACATCACACGCCCGCAGTCGGCGCAGAACAGCATACCAGAGAACAAACCGACTTCATCATAGCGGTTGGGGCGTTTGCGCTGCTTGCGTAACTCCTGCACTCGTTCCCATGTTTCCCTATCAACAATCGGCTCATGGTGGTTTTCAAAAATCGCCTGCTTCTCAACGGGGTTCTCCCGGCTCTGCTTTACCTTGTAGGACACCTTTTCCGTCTTGAAGTTTACCAGACAGCCGGTGTACTCCCGGTTTTCAAGGATATGCACGATTGTATTCGTCGCCCATTTGCACTCATAGCCGGGGTGGTAGCGGCGGGTGCTGCCTGTTCTCATGTATTCCAGCGTTCCCGGCGTGGGAATTTGCTGCTCGGTCAGCATACGGGCGATTTTGGTCGGACCGTTCCCCGCAAGACAAAGGCTGTATATCTGCCGTACTACCGGCGCGGCTTCCTCGTCTATGATGAAATTTTCTTCCTCGTCCATGAGGTAGCCGAACACCGGCTTGCTTGTGACTGGCTTTCCACTCATACCTTTCGCCCTCTTTACTGCCTTGATTTTCTTGCTGGTATCTCTTACCAGCCATTCGTTAAATAAGTTCCGCAGCGGGGTAAAATCGTTTTCTATGCCGCCGTTTTCACTGTCTACGTTGTCATTGACAGCGATAAACCGAACGCCCTTTTGAGGGAACAGCATTTCCGTATAAAATCCCACCTGCAAGTAGTTTCGCCCTAACCGGCTCATGTCCTTGACGATAACCGTTCCGACTTTCCCGGCTTCAATGTCTGCCAGCATAGCTTGAAAGCCCGGTCTTTGAAAATTCGCACCTGAGTACCCGTCGTCGGTGTACCAGCGTAGGTTGAGAAAACCGTTCTGCTTGGCATAGGCTTCCAAAATCCGTTTCTGATTGCTGATAGAATTACTCTCGCCGGAAAGCGTGTCCTCTTGGGAAAGCCGGGGGTAAAGGGCTGTGATTAAATTCGGGTTGGCTTGTCTTAACATAAAATCCTCCATTTCCGACAGCCGCCCCACTATTCCGTATCTTTATCATACCACATAGGGCGGCTGTCTGTATAGCGGCAAAAGGGTAAAATCTGCTTCTTTATCGTTAGTCAAAATGACGGTTTTTGTGTAGCAGTTTCCGCTTCCAGTACCCGCGCCATTTTGTCGGCGGCGGTATCGGTGGCGTTCTGTTTGAAAAAGCCGGACACCACAAGGATAGAGTTTCCCATGCGGATTTCTGTCACGCAATCCGGGCGGCGGGTGGTGCGGTCAACGTGTTTGTTTTCGGTCATAGGCGGCTCCTTTCAGCAAGTAATTCTTTCATCTGTTTCATTTTTGCCTGTGCTTTTTCTCTGCGGAAGTTCTCGCCGGTGCAGCAGACAGGGGTACACATTTCGATTACCCGGTCATAAATCCGCTTGTGGGCGGTGTCCGGGGGATTGTTCAGCTCGTCAAGGCTTAGGTTGGTCGTGATAATCAGGGGCTTTTCGCTGCGGTAGCGGCTGTCTATCACGTTGTAAACCTGTTCCAAACCGTACTCTGTGCCGCGCTCCATACCAAAATCATCAAGTATCAAAAGCGGATAGCGGCAAAGCCGGGAAATGTACTCGTTCCTGCCCTCAAAGGTGGCGGCAAGGTCATTTAAGATAAGGGCAAAGTTCGTCATGCAGACGGGGATTTCCTGCTCCATAAGGGCGTTTGCGATACAGCCCGCAAGATAGCTTTTCCCTGTGCCTACCCTGCCCCAGAATAGCAAGCCATAGTTTTTCTCTTTCATTTCCTCCCAACGCGCTACATAGCTGCGGGCGGTGTCAGTTTGCGGATTTCTGCCGTTGTCGTTCTCAAAGTTCCATTTCCGCATGGTGGTGTCGGTAAAGCCCCGGCGTTTCAAGTTCTCGACGGTATCAAGGTGCTTTCTGCGCTGCTCGGCGGCTTCCCGTTCCTCGCGGGCTGCCCTCTGGCAGTCACACTCTGCCGGGTGGCGGTCACGCCCGAACAGCTTCATGCCCTCCGGGAAGTAGGCTTCTTTCGCCTTGTGGCACTTGCCGCAATAAAGTAAACCGTCCTCGCCGGTATAGTCCTGCGGCTCGGCGGTGGTATTGGTAATATCATCAAGCATAGTTGTAAAATCGGTATTCATAGGCTTTCTCCCTCCTTAAAGCTGTAATCGGGTATGCCGCGTTTCTTCTTTGTCGGCTTCTCCCTGTCTTTGGTTATCCAGTAGCGGATTGTGGCGGCGTAGTTCTGGTATCGCTTGCCACTGGACGCGATATACTGTGACAGCCGTTCAATATAGTCCTCGTATTCTGCCGGAAATTCGGCTTTCAGTTCCGCTTGTTCGTTCTCTGTCAGGAAAATATTTTGATATTTCCCCAACGGGGCAGCGCGCGCGTCACTCACTCTATTTAGTTGATTACTATTTAGTTGATTATAAGTTAGTTGATTAGGGGACAGTTTTCTGTCCATCATAAGGACAGTTTCTTGTCCCTCATTCAGACAGGTTTCTGTACTTATGACAGACAGTTTTTTGTCCATCATAGGGACAGAAATCTTTACTTCTGGCGGGTACTTCACATACAGGCGGTTGGGTGCGGAAAATCCCTGCCGTTTCCGTTCCAGAAGTCCGGCACTGTCTAACTCTTTCAGGGCGTTTTTTACGGTCATAGGACTTTTACCCATTGTTTCCGCCATTTTCTGAATGGGGAATACAAGGTAAATCCTGCCGTTTTCATCTATCCAGTCATTCGCCTGTGACAGCATAGCCCGGTCAAGCAACAGGGCATACAGCAGCTTGGCGGTATCCGTCAATTCCATACAAAACAGGAATTTCGGGTAAGGGATAAATTGGGGCAGTATGGTATCGGCGGTCAGATAACCTTGCTCTGGCTTCATAGTTTCGCCCTCTTGGAGAGAAAGGGCGGGCAGTCAATGATAATTGCCCGAAAACTCTGCTTACAGGTGCGGCGGCACTTGCGGCAAAGGGGATTGTAAGTAATACGGTTGCGCTCGTTGAGGAAAAACGCCCATTCCTCCTTGCGCTTCTTGCTCATTCTCGGCATGGCAGCTCCTTTCTGCCGTTTCTATCGGGATAACGGGATAGGCGGCTTTTTGTGTATGTTCTCGGTGTCATTTTGGCGGTTTTTCTCCCCTGTAAGCCGCTTTGAAAACCGGAATGGTATTGCGGATAGGGGAAGTATGGCAAGCCGGATTTGTACCGTTTCGGTATCATTTGGGGGTAGTTTTTAACGGTCACGTCCCGGCTTTTTATCCGGGTACAGGCTTCCGCAGCATACGGCAGCATGGCTGCGGATTTTTGCTTCTCCCCGCTGTTCGCTTGCCCTTGCGTTTTTGTAGCCCTCGTCAGAGAGGAAAAAGCGGTAGCGTTCCCCCTTATATCCAACGGGGCTGTCATTGCTCAAAATATCCACCACAATCATGTGCCGGGTCTGGGGCAGATAGCGTTCAAAGCCCGTCAAGTCATGCCCCTGCATAATCGGCTCTTTTGCCTGTGCCTTTGCTTCGGCAAGCCGCCGCCGGATAGAGTTGTCCCGTTCTTCAAGGAAACGGGCTTTTGTTTCAGCAATAAAGCGGCTGCACTCCGGCTCCGGGATTTTTTCCAGTTTGTCTATGGTATTTTCCACGATTGTCCTTGTGAGAGGGTCTTTGATGACGGGGATAATCTCTGCAAGCCCCACAACGGTAGCTGCCCGGTTGGCAGCGGCATACTGGTAAATCATTTCTAATTCGCTTCTTGTGAATGTCATGGTGTGTCCTCCTGTTCTTGCATGGGTTTGGTATCATTTCTGGGGTTTTTCAGCGGTCTAAATCCTGCCGTTTCTGGCGTTCTGGCTCCCGGCGCAATATCTGGTCGATATTGATCTTGACGGTCTGCAATTCCTTGACGCGCTGCTTTTTCTCCCGGTAATCGTTGTACCGTTCGTTCTTCTCGGTGGTAAGCTGCTCAATCTCGGCTTGTAAGGCTTTCCGGGCGGGCAGCTTGGAAATGCCCTGCTCCTTGAAATACCGGGCGGCGGCTTCGGCTATGAGAAAATCGCCCTCGTGGGCTTGCCGGTAGGCGGCGCGGGCTTTCTCGGATTTTTGTGCTTTTATCCCCTCGCGGGCTGGTCTGGTCTTGATATAGACGGATAGCTGGCGGTGCAGTTCCTTTTTCTCTTTCAGGGTGGCTTCCAGTGTTTTCAGGTCGGCGGTGCTGTCCTGCAAGGCGGCATGGGCGGCGGTCAGGGCTTCGTCCAGTTCTTCCGGGGAAGAAAAGCCGTATTCTTGGTAAAGGTTGACGGTAGCCGCCATTTGTTTGAGGTTGTGCAAGGCAGCCCAACGGTCATAGCCTGCGCCCTTGCCCTCGGCTCGCTTGGCTTCCCGGTCAATCATGCGCTGTAAGCTGTCTTGTTTCGGGGCGGTTTTGGCGGCTTTTGCCCTCTGTAAACGCCCCATAATGCTGTCCGGGTATTCGGGTATGGCTGCGGTCTTTTGGGCGGCTCTGTGGGCGTTCTGCTCCAAAATGGCAAGGACAGCGGCGCGGTCAAAATCATCACCCAGTTTTCGGGCGGTAATGGGCTTTGTCCTGTCCGGGGTAAGATAGGACAGCCGCCCCCGGCTCTCCTTGACGGTCACGCCCTCACGCAAAAGCAGTTCTGCAAATTCATCAACGCTGCTTGCACTCGATAGCGCGGCGCGTATGGTCTTTCGCAGCTTGTCCTTGTCGGTTTCAAACTTTGTCTGCCGGGGCGGGGCTGCTCCTGTGGCGGCAGCTTCCGCAATCGCCTTATCAAGCTGCACTTGCCCTTTCTTTTTCGCCCAGTATTCACGCTCGGTCAAGCGGTTTTTACTGCCATGCAAGAGGTCGATTTGGTAAAGCCCCTCCCGGTGGCACATCTCCATGACTTCGGCTTTCAAGTAATTCATAGCCGCGTCGGTGCAGCGGTGCTTACAGCCGTCTTTCGTGTCTGCCGGTCTATCCATGTAGGGAAGTAGGGGGACTTCCTCTATCCGTAAGCTGTTAATGACGATATGCACATGAATGTTTCCGCTGTGGTTGTGTCCGTCCGGGTGGGTGCAGACAAGGGCTTGATGTCCGGGGAAGTGTTCCCGGCAAAACTGCTCGCCTAATTCCTGCGCCCGGTCTACGGTCAAGCCGTTGTCGGCTGCGTCGCGGGGGTCAAAGCTGATAATATAGTGGTGGCTCTTTACGTCCTCCCGCTTCTGGTTTTTCCCATAGCGGAGATTGGAGCGCATACAGGCGATTGCAAAATCTTCCCCGCCGCAGTTGAGAGAGGTCAGCCGATAGTCCTCGCGGGGGATAAGCCGCCCGGTTTCATCAAGGACTGGCTTCATGGTAAACTCGTCATGCTCAAAGGTCAGGTAGGCTTCGGCTGCCCCATAGTCGGCGTTTTTAGAGCTGATATGTTTGAATATTGCCAACGGCATCCCCCACTTTCTGTAAGACTTCAAATTTCAGGGCGGCAAGGTCGGAAATGGCAGCGCGTACTTCGCCGGATAAGGCGTTGTAAAGTGCGCCGTATTCATTCAGACAGCGGGCTATCTGGTTTAAGTTGCCGCCGATTCGCCCGTACTCGGCGGTAAGTTTCCCGATAGCGGCAAGCAGTTCTTCATTGACAGAGGAAATCTGCACAACGGGGCGTATGGTTGCCCGCCGGATAGCTTGCCGGAGAAATTCCGACTGGCTGATACCATAGGGGGCAAGCCGCCCGGTAAAGTCGGTGTATTCTTCCTCGGTCAGCCGGGTTTTCACAACGCGGCTGCGGTGCGGGGTGTTGTATCGTTTTGTCATGGTCTGTGACCTCCTTTCTCGCCCGGAACGGGCGTATAGCAGGGCTTGGGGAAGGCACTCCCCAACAAGATTCCCGCAAGGACAAAATGAGCGATAAGCGAAATTTGGTACTGCGGTAGAATCTTGCTCTTAGAAACTGCAAACTTCGCTCTTAGAAACTGCAAACTTCGGCATAGGGCGGGGTGTTCTCCGTTCCCGGCAATAGAGCGAATGGAAACGGCAGCTTTGCCCGCTGTGGCTTTCCCCTCAATCCCCACACCACCTGAAAAAGCGGATTTGCCAAAGTCGCGGTAAATTTCTTCTTCACTACCTACAAAACCAGACAAGGCAAAATGGACGGAGATTTCAGGAATTTTCTTCTGTCTTTGCAAAAGATACTATCGCAAAAAGCGTTTCTGCCCGCTTCGTGGTGGCAATCTTGAAAATTTCTCTTTGCTAATATGACACCGGGCAAGAGGGCTTCTGCCCGCTTCATGGGTGTAATCACAAAATTCCTGTTTTGGCTACCTCATTTAAGGGATTTACTATTTTAGTTCCACCAAAAGCAAAACTGCCAAACCAGACAAAGATGTTTTTCTTCCTGCTTCGCGCTTTATTACAGAGAAATTTTAAAAACGCCAAACGAAAACGCAAAAAAAGCAGTAAATCCGTTTTCATTTACAGACTTACTGCTTCTTCAATTACTCCATATTCAGTTTTATTCTTCCGGCTCCTCGTATCCTGTCATTACGTCCGTCATCAGCACAACGCCTAAGCGAAAACCATAAGAAAAATTTGCATAGCTTTCCATGTAGATTGCTTCATGGATAAGGTTGCTTAACTGCTCAAATTTTTCTTTGTCCTCTGGAGATAGCCTGCCGGAAAAGTATTCACGCATTTCCCCGATTTTCCGATTGATTGGCTTGTATTCTTCATCTCGCGGTACAATCTTTTCACTGGGGTAGATTTTCCCAGAATATAAATCTTCTAAAACACTTATACGCTTACCCCTGTTGAGAGAAAAAGAAGTCTTCCCGCTTTTCCATAACTTCCAACATCATCAATGCCCCCAGACAATACCCTCTGGAAAACCTATCCTCGGCGAAATAATCACTTTCCAAAGTCAAAGCGTCTATTGCCTTATCCAACATCTTTTTTTCTTCCTCATTCAGCTTTTTTGATAATTCATCTAACAAGCCAAAGGCAGTATCAGACGCTTTTTGATGTTCCGGGCTACGTTTCTCTGTGAGTGGTTCAACAAGAAGGCTTCCTTCAAACCAAGCGTCAAGAATTTTTCTCATACATTCTATCCTTTCAATTTTATTTCACTAGCCGCTTGCAAGAGGGGAGCGCACATTGTATAATATTTGTGCGGCTCGCCGTCTTGCGGTGGGGCTGTATAGGGAAGTGGCGTAGTAAACACTTGCCAGTGAACGCCACTTCCTTTACATTTTCTCAAGGGCTTTTATCCCGTCACGTAATCCCTGTGGGCGTTTTACGCCTGTCCGTTCGCAATAATCATCAAGTATCTTTAGTTCCTCTTTTGTTACTCGAATATCCAAACGAATATTTTTCGGATTTTCCTCGACAGGTCGCCCTCGTTTCTTTGGCGACATATTCACCTCCTCCCACTTGCCAGTACCCATATTGTAATTGATTACCGACAACAAATCAATATATATTTACCGACAACAATCACATTTTATATTTAGCAAAAAGAAGTATCGCAAAACGCAAGGTTCCTTGATACTTCTTTCCTGTATTTCCTTATTCAATTTTCATTATTTCTCGGCAAAACGGTATTTGAAAAGCGCAGCCAACAAGGTTTCTGTGATAAAGTCCTCTGCGTCTTGGTTTACCGTTCCATTTACAAGGGCGGCTCGCCGTATGTACCCGCGATAATGCTGCATAATACGTTCAATAGCTTCCCGTTCTCCGGCGGTAGCCTGTACAATGGTTTCATAGGGTATCATTTTGGGATTTCTCATAGGCAAGCACCTCCATTTCCCCATAAAGCCACGCTACGGATTTTCGGATATGATAGCCCGCTGTACTGCGGCTACACCCGTACCGTCTGCCGATTTCATGCTGTGGAATACGCTTGAAAAAGGACAGATAAAGCATTTCCTGTTCCTGTACAGGCAAACGGGAGAAGGCAGTGGCAAGTAGCTTGTCATAGAGAATGACCGTATCACCGCAGACGGTAACTAGATATTCCCTGCTGAAATAGTTATCGGTCGTACTGAATGGATAAAATTTTTCTTCTGTGAGGTATTCAAGGGATATTTCTCTTTGGTATTTCCTGCGCCATGTTCGCAAAGCGTTGTACTTGGCGTTTCGGATAACGACTTTACAAAAAGCGTGGAACGTGTACTCGATATGCTCCTTGTATTTTTCTGTGCAAGTCATAGAAATTCCCCCTTTCCTCTGTGTAGGGGTGGTGCTTTGTTGACGGGTTTTTGTATCATAGTAGGGGCGGCAGCACTTTAGGCTGTCGCTCCTTGACTACCCATTAGTAAAGCCGGACGGGGCTGTCAACGGTGGGCGAAGCCCATTTACTTGCCGTTGACTGGCTCGGCTGGATTTGCTATTGTTTCGACAACCTGTATTTTATAGCTATTCAGTCTGTCAGTAGTGCCGGAACAGCTATCCTTGCCCCTGTACTTGTATCTGCACCAAAATTAAAACTTGGAGCTATATCGTATGCAAATTTATAGCCATACAAGGCAGGATTATATTTTCCTATGGCTGTATATGTGCTTTCAATCGCTTTACAAAAATCCTCTTCATTCTCATACGGTTCACTTTGAAAATAAAGCATGATACATTCTGAAAGTTCTACTGTTTTATATGGTTCTGGAAGTTCCTTGTCATAATCTAATGGCACTTCAACGCCAGCGGCTATCTTTGAAAAACCGGTTTCAACTAATTTGTCTGGCAACTCAATTAAAGCGGCAGATTCATATTTTTCTGCAATACTATTTAATAGCCCTTCCCATTCACAACCTACTTCCTCGCAATACGAAAAATAATCTTGTGCATGGTGTGACGGGAGATAAATCAACTTTCTTCTTTTGCGTTCTTTGGCAGTAATCATACATAAATTTAAATCATTACCCATGAATAATTCCTCCTTATGTTTAAGCAAAGCATAATAGTGACTAATTGGATATTGTATAAACAATGGAATAGCAATCTTTCTTTCACGATATGCAGAAGGAATGATATGAAATTTTTTATAAAAGGAGCGCAAAAATCCCTCATGTGTTTCATAATGGCTATTTAATGCGACTTCCAAGATTGTTTTTTTGGTATTCAGTAATTCATTTGCGCTTTCCGTTAAATGAACTGCCGTAACATATTCTTGTAATGTTTTATCCAGATATTTCTTGAAAAATCTGTCAATTTGTCGCCTTGAATATCCACTCGTAGAACAAACATCTTTTATATCGAAATCGTCGTCTTTATGATGTATGCGTATATAATCCTGTATTTTCTGTATCGTTTCTATTTCTCTCATTTTGCTATATCCACCATTTAATTCTATCCATACCTAAATATATCTAATATCAATGTATCTATCTTGATTTATTTAGACAAATTTTTTATTTGTCTATCTCATCATTGATAATTATATCATGCAATTATTAACTTTTCTATCAATTTCCCTTTATCTTACGGAATAGAGGGGACTTACGTCTGTCAAATCCTTTTGTGTTACTTTACCGCACATGAGCATTCGCGCCGGGGTTGTCGTTGCCGTAGCCCTCCATGAGATTGATTACGCCCCAAATGCCAAGCCCTGCTCCAAGTGCGATAACAAGTGTCTGCAAAACGTCTACTGCGCTGTTGAAAAATGCCATGGATATATCCTTTCTGCCGCGTCTGCGGCTGTCCGGCAAGCGGACAAAAGGCGGTCAGCGAATGGTCGCCGCCGCATAAAAAAACCGCCCTGTATGAAAGGCGGTGTCCCCACGCTGCGTAACTTCTGCGGCGCGGCGGTATTCAGTTGTAAGGGTTTGGGCGGTACGCTGCCCGGTAGGGGCGCGTATCAGATAGCCCGTGTTTACATTTTTGATTTCAGATCAGCTCCTTAAAAATATTTTTTATGAATGACAGGTAGGAAAGGGTCTTTTATCCGTAGCCGTCGGCGGTGTGGGAATGTGGGTAACTGGCTGTCTTATGGGGCTGTGGGAAACGCTGTTTGCAGGACGTGGGAAAGCCGCACTTTGGCTTTTCCATGTGCTGTGAATGGCGTTTTCCATAGCCCCATAGCCTGTTATCCACATTTCCACGGCGCAAATCTTTTACGCCCTGTCACTGTTTCGGGACAAGCCCCATGCGGCGGGCTATTTCCTCCGCGTAAAGCTCCACATAACGGCGTTCCATTTCTTCCCGCCACTGCCAATATTCCTGTATTGCTGCGTCAATGGCGTTTGCCGTTTCCAGCAGCCACTTCATTTCAAGCTGCTTCCGCTGCTTCTCCTGTTTCTTTCTGATACGCTTATTCATTTCTTGCGTCCTCCTGTAAATGCGCCCGGTTCTTCTCGTAAAGCCGTTCACAATCCTTGATAAACTTCCGTAAGGCAGCTTGCCGCCGCTGTTCCTCCCGGATTTTGGGGTTGATAAGCACCGTAAACCGCCGCTTATCATTTCCGGGGTGTTCATTCATGGTCTGTGTCCTCCTGTAAGCCCTCCCCGTCAATCTCGTAGTAGTCAAATTCCTCGTCCGGCTTCACAATGGCGGGGCGGCGTTTGATGTGCTTTTCCATGTCAAAGGCGTTTTTCGGGTCTGCGTCGGAGAGGTACTTGTATTTCGGGTGTTTCGTTATATCGAATTTATCCGAAAAGAACGGACGTACCCCGCGCACCTGTAAAATGCACTTGCCCCCGTCCATAACCGCGATTTCATCTTCGGTCATAAGCTGCTTTCCCAATTTCTGATAGTTCAGCCCGTGGGAAAGCTCCCGCCCCCGCGTTTCGGACGTGTTGAAACTGTCTATGGTTTCTTTTCCTAAAAGCTCCGACATTTCTTTGAGCGTCGTTTTTTCCTTGCCGCCTAAGAAAAGCGTCGTGTCGCAATTCCCGCTTATGGTGTCCGCGTTGTCCTTGTAGATTGCCTTTAGCTGTGACTGGCTCTGCAAAATGATGGAAGCCGATATTTCCCGGCTCCTTATGGTGGCTATGAGTTTTTCAAACTTCGGTATCTGCCCGATATTCGCAAATTCATCAAGTAAGCACCTTACATGGACGGGAAGCCGCCCGCCGTATTCATCATCTGCCTTGTCGCATAAGAGGTTGAATAACTGGGTGTAGAGTATGCTCACGACAAAGTTAAAAGTGTCGTCGGTATCGCTGATAATGACAAAAAGGGCGGTCTTTCTGTCCCCCAGCGTGTCAAGCTCCATTTCGTCCGTTTCCATAAGCTCCCGCAGCTCCCGTATGTCAAATGGCGCAAGCCGCGCACCGCAGGAAATGAGGATAGAGCTTCGCGTCTTGCCCGCCGACAGCAGGAATTTCTTGTACTGCCGGACAGCGAAATGCTCCGGGTCTTTTTCTTCCAGCCGTTCAAACATGAGATCAACCGGGCTTTGAAATTCCGGGTCGTCCTCGCGGGCTTCGCTGGCGTTAATCATTTCAAGCAGCGTCGTGAAGTTCTTTTCTTCCTCCGGGGCTTCGTAGTGGATATAGCCGATAAGGGCGCAGTAAAAAAGCCGTTCCGACTTCACCCAAAAATCCTCCCCGGATTTCTCCCCGTCGCCTTTGGTGTTGGCGATTATGGTATTTACCAGCTTCAAAATGTCTTTCTCACTCCGCAGATAGGCAAAGGGGTTGTACTTCATGGATTTTTTGAAGTTAATCGTATTTAGCACTTTGATACGGTATTTGTACCGCTGTAACATTTTCCCGGTTTCCAAAATCAGTGTTCCTTTTGGGTCAGTAACGATATATGAAGTTGGAAAATCTTTTGAGCTGCACTGCATGAGCGACGGTTTCACAAAGAACCGGGTCTTGCCGCTGCCGGAACCGCCGATCACAAGGATATTTTTGTTTCTTGCATATTTCGGCTGTTTAGGGCGGCTGTTCATGGTGAGCCGTTCCGTCTGCGTAAGCGGGATATTGTTCTCAAATACCGGGTCTGTGTACGGCTTTATATCGTCGGCGGTTCCCCAACGCGCCGAACCGTACTCAATGCCTTTGCGGTATTTCTTCGCGTTCTTGCCTTTTAGGTAAACGGCAAGCCGGATAATCACCGCCCCGGCAACGCCGATCAGCAGGTCGGCGGGGTGGAAGCTGGGCGCGGCACTGGCAAAGGCGGCGGTGAAGCCCTCTCCAAGATGTAAAATCTTTTGGCTTGCGTCCATGCCGGGGGAAAGCCGGACAGCCGCGCCCACCTTGTCAAACAGGTACACAAAGAGCAGGTACGGGAGATTGAGGATAAGCAGCTTTTTAATTTCCGGCTTCATAGCGATACCTTCCTGTCCTTGTTTTTGGTCTGCTGGCGGCTTGCGTTCAGCTCCTTTGCCTTTTCCCGGAAAGCCGCTAATGCCTTTCTGATTGAGGGCTTTTTATCCTGCGTCAGCTTCTTTGCGGAAAACTCCTTGAAAGCAGCGGTCAGCGCGTCCGCGTCCCTGCCTTTGAAGAATACAAGGTAGCGGGGCGGGGTTTCCGTCGCGTCCTTTTTCAGCGCAAAGTCGATACCATATTTTTTCGCTGTACTCTCAAAGGCTTTGATGTTGTCCTTTGTGATCTCAATGTTGGAAACGCCTGTATTCTGCTTCATAAGCTGCTTTAAGGTCTGCTTCCCGTGGGGGATTGCCTGTCTGTCAAGCTCTTTCTTTGCCTGTGAGAGCAGCTTTTTGATTGCCTTTTGCAGCACTTCGGCGGTCAGCTTCCCGGTCTTGATATACAGGGCAACGGTTTTTTCGTTGATTTCGTCCTGCATGGGGTCTGTCCCTCCTTTCGGGGTAGTCTATGGGGCGGCGGTCAGATACGCACCCGCAGCCCGTTTAAGTCGTCGGCTCTGATACCCACCAAGTACCATTCCTGCGCCATATTCATTTCAATACGGGTCGGCTTCCACTTGCCGCGTGTGAACACGTCGAAACAGTCCCCGCAATGCAGCCCGCCGTAATAGCTGGCAAGGTCAAAGCGAATGTCGTAGCGGTCTGTGCGCTCGTCAAATACCAATGCTCCCGTCATTTTCTGTGCCATAATAAAATCCTCCTTTTGTGGTTGTGGGTGGTTACAGGCTTTCGCCCGGTTTGAATGAATAGGGGTCGTGCGGCTCCTGTGGCGCAAGTGCGCCGTTTGCCATATCGTGAGCCACAAGGGACGTGTAATAGTTGCCGATTGTGGACGGGGCATTGAAAAGCACCGCCCGTAAATACTGCTTGATGTTGCGGATTTTGGTAGTGTTCTCCCGCATACAGTCCAGCACAAAGCGGATATGTTCGCCGTCCAGCTTCATAAATTTTGCTTTCACCAGCTCGGCGGGGTAGTCGTCCCCGGCAATGCGGATTGTCTTTCTCCGGGTGCAGACGGTTTCAAGCATGAGGTCAACGATCTCGTCCAGCCTGTCCCCGTCAAACTTCATATCCTGCATGAGAATGTCATAGGAGATATTGTCCTTGATGATCTCCCGGTAAATCTCAAAAGCTGTCTGTGCGTCCGATTCCTTTCGTTTCCGTTCCGGCGGCGCAGCCGCTTCCTGCTCCAAAGGAGAGGGGTTAGGGGAAAGGATAGGAATGGAATGGGTACTTTGTAAATCTGTATTTATTTTTTCTTTTGTTGGTAAGTCAGTTCTTTGTATATCTTTATTTAATTGCATTGGATTTTCCAACGTAGGTTTTTCCAACATTGGTTTTTCCTGCGTTGGATTATCCAATGTTGGATTTTCCAATGTAGGTAAATCCGGCGTAGGTTCTGTATGCGGCTGCTCATAGATTACATAATCGGCACCCCGCAAGCGTCCCCTTGCGTCGCGTTCCCTTGAACGGACGATATACCCGGCACGTTCCAGCTCCTTTATGGCTTCCCGGATAGCGTCTATCTTTTCCCGGTTGATCTGTGACAGCCCCGCAAGGGTGTAGTCCCAATCTTCGGGAAGTGACAGCATTTGCGACAAAAGCCCCTTTGCCTTTAAGGTCAGTTCCTTGTTGCGTAAATGGTGGTTGCTCATAACGGTATAGCCCTTGTTGCGCTCCACTCGGAAAACTGCCATAGCTTCATCACTCCTTTGGTTGTGGATTTGTTACGCGATAGAACGCCGTTTTGCCGGGTTTAGGTATAAATCCCTGTCCCCGCAAAAAACGCGCCCGCAAAGCCGCTTGTAGCAAGGCTCTTTTTGCCCCTATTGCGTAACATGAGGGCATAAAAAAAGCGGCGTTCTTGTTCTCCCGTGTAGGGATAGAGAAACGCCGCGTATGCGTCGTATTCAGTTTTCATTTAATCTTTCTCAATGCTGTATGCTGATGTTTGGGCTTGCAGGGTTCCGGGCGGCATATCAAGGCTCTTTCCCTCAAAAGTAGTAAATTGGTAGTAAATTCAGCTTGAAATCCTGCTTGTATGCCCGTAAATCAAGGCTTTTTTGAGATAATCAACCATTTTATTTGAAAATTTCTCCTTCCAATACAATTAAATATTTTAGACGAAAAAAAAGAACCCACCTCAGCTTCTAACCGAAATTGTGGATTCTCTAATAAAATAATGCTGGTGGCCGGACTTGAACCGGCACGAGATTGCTCCCGAAGGATTTTAAGTCCTTTGCGTCTGCCTATTCCGCCACACCAGCAAGGACTACAATGGGACCTATAGGGCTCGAACCTATGACCCTCTGCTTGTAAGGCAGATGCTCTCCCAGCTGAGCTAAGATCCCGTATATTCATAAAAGATGTTATTGCTTCCGCAATCATATCTTTAACGACCCGGATGGGACTCGAACCCACGACCTCCGCCGTGACAGGGCGGCGCTCTAACCAACTGAGCCACCGGGCCAAATTTCATCGTTAAAAATATTAAATATGTATCTGGTGATAAGGGATCTCCTTACCAGGGGTATGTGATAAGGGATTTTCCCGCTTCGCGGATCCCTCCTTACCAGGGGTATGTGATAAGGGATCTCCTTACCACAAATAATGGACCTTCGGGGACTCGAACCCAGGACCGACCGGTTATGAGCCGGTTGCTCTAACCAACTGAGCTAAAGGTCCATAATAGATACTAATGACTCCGACGGGAATCGAACCCGTGTTACCGCCGTGAAAGGGCGATGTCTTAACCGCTTGACCACGGAGCCTCGCTTCGTCCTGCCAGAACTTCTTCTCTGCTTCGTAAATACTTATAATGTCTTCAGAAGAGTGACCTAACGGAAAATATATTACCATATCCCGGCGAGTTTGGCAATAGCAATTTTCATTTTTTATAAAAAACCTGGCAGCAACAGGCAAATCGCTGCCAGGCATCTTCCCTATCGTTGCTTTAGCATTCCCCGCCCGGTTCCTGCCCGCACAGCAACTCTATTTCCTTATCCAGTGATTGGTAAAAATCCGCAATATGCCGTCCGTCTACCAATGCATGATGACACAATACCGACACTGGCAGCAATATGCGTTCTCCCTGTGCATAATATTTGCCCCATGTAATCCTGGGATTGCTGTCCGCAGGAACAGGTGTCGGCTGAATAAGGGATGTATAGGAAATCCACGGAACCGTAGAGACAAAAAACTTATCATAAATATCTTCTTCCGTCTCCTCAATCGACCCTTCCCTTTTGGCCTCTTCCTGTTCCCGGGCCGCATAAGGAAGATATTCTGTAAAAGGCATTTCATCTGCCAGCGTACAATAACAGAACGTTCCATCCTCTAAAGCCACCGTATGGGATGTTCTGCACCTGTCGAATTCTATAATTTTCCCGTCTCTGATACGCTGACGAAATTCCTGCGTCCTATTGGCCGCCCTGGATACACAATAGCAGATGGTAAAGAAAAATGGAAGCTTTTCATTCTTGATCTTGCAGAGCAATTCCGTAAGATCCACCTGGACTGTTACACCCACATAAGGATAAGCCAACCCGCTGAAATATTCAAAGTGCGCTCTTCTTCTATATTCCTCCATGTCCAGATACCTGTAATTTCCCATACTGCTCCTCCTGTCAAACCGCCCAAAATGTTTTTAGATTCTTTCCACTACCGCCGTAATCAATTCCTTGAACTGCTCGGCCACCCGGTCAGCCGTTTCTTGTACTTCCTTATGATCCAGTTTCACCGAAGACAACCCGGCCGCCAGATTGGTAATACAGGATATGCCGCATACCTCCGTTCCCATATGCCGGGCTGCCATCGCTTCACAGGCTGTACTCATGCCAACCGCATCACCGCCCCAGCCTCTGCACATGCGGATTTCAGCCGGTGTTTCATATGCCGGACCCGTAAGCTGCACATAGACGCCTTCCTGCAAATGGATCCCAAGCTTTCCGGCTTCCTCTTTAATAATGCCGCGCATACGCAGACTGTATACCTCACTCATATCCGGGAATCTGACACCCAATTCCTCCGGATTCGCGCCGATCAGCGGACTGGGTACACCTGTCGTAATATGATCCGTAATCAGCATAAAATCTCCCGGCTTGTAATCGGGATTCATACCGCCCGCCGCATTGGTCAGTATCAATTTCTTTGCTCCCATCAGCCCCATCAGCCGCGTCGGAAGCACTACGTCGGACATGGGATAGCCTTCATAAAAATGCACCCGTCCCTGCATAATAACTACTGGCACTTCCTTCACAAAGCCAAATACAAATCTTCCTTTATGGCCCGCCACCGTCGAAGTAGGAAAGCCCTCGATTTCCGTATAATCCACGGTCTGCTCGATTTTTATGCCATCCGCATAATCGCCCAGACCAGACCCAAGAATCATTGCCACTTCCGGCTTAAAGTCCGTCTTCGCCCTGATGCTCTTCATACATACTTCCAATTTTTCATATATCTTGCTCATCTCGATAACCATACCCTTTCTTTTTATTCCAAATCCACTTTCTCCGAAACGATCTGTTTCAACCCCTCATACTGTTCCCTGTCGATTACAATCTGCTTTCCTTCCTTTTTCAGCAGCCCGTCCTCCATAAATTTTTTGACGCCTCTGCTGATACTCTTTACGCACAATCCCGTCTCATCCGCCAAATTCTGGCGGTTTCCTTTCAAATACAAGCGGCCGTTCTTCTGATATTTTTCATATCGCTCCACAAAAAGAAGCGCCAGCCTGTCCGATCCCTGCATAAAGAGAAACAGTCTGCTGTTCCTTCCTTCTTCCAGCAGATATTCCCCTATCTGTTTCGCCTCATACTTCATTGCTCTTATATCCGAATACATCCATTTTTCAAACATGGCCCGGGAAATCTTCAATACCGTACAGTCCGTCATAGCCCGAAGCGTCGTCCTGTAACAGTCATAATCCATGATGAACTCCATGCCTCCAAAGGCATAAACCTTATCATACTGCATAAAATCATAGGACATTCCATAAATACGGTAGTCCGTGGCTCCTGCAATACCTTTGACAAGAAAAAAAACAGTATCCGCCGGTTCTCCTTCTCTTATAAAAACAGTACCCTTTTTCAGTTCCTCCATCTGAAGCTCT
Source organism: Lachnospiraceae bacterium 28-4 (assembly GCA_000403275.2). Lineage (GTDB taxonomy): Bacteria > Bacillota > Clostridia > Lachnospirales > Lachnospiraceae > Kineothrix. Next base: position 89,735 of record KE159598.1, on the reverse strand, counting down.
TTCATAAGCCACAGCGGCGCACTTTTAAAATACTCCGCAAACTGTTCCTGCCTTTCTCTGCCAACCTCCTTCAGAAACGGGAATTCCCCATACAAAGCCTTATATTCCATGAATCGACCTCCTTTCCCAGACCGCGGTCTTTTATCCGTCTATTTTCATTCTTTTTTTCATTCCATCCGCTAAAAACTGAATCGCCGGTCCCGCCGTCAATGCCGTTATGACCGTAATAACTCCCATTTTTCCGCCAAGAACGATTCCAAGAATAATGCATCCTATATCAAAACATATTTTTACAACCCGGTATTGTTTACGCACCTTGTCACGAATAATCATGACCACACCCGTAAACGGATCAAGCCCGATGTCCGCCGTTATAAACATGGCAACGCCTGTATAAAGCAACAGGCATCCGATTGCCGCCCCCATAATCCGAACAGGCAATGCCTGTGCCGGAAGTAAAGCGGCATACAGCCTTCCTCCCAGATCCACCGCCGCGCCGTAAGGAATTACATAAATGAAAGTCCCGATGTTGATATAATGTCTGCCCATAAAAAATATGAGAATCATCAACGCCACATTTACCACATTCGATGCCATTCCCAGCTGCCCTGATGAAAGGTTTGCCGTATTTCTGATTCCGTCATACACGATTCCTACCGGATCATTTCCCAGAGCGGCGGCGGCATTAAACGCCACCCCCGTTCCGACTAATAAGATTCCTGCGACTGCCAGAACCATTTTTACAATTTTTTTATTCATTCTTCGACTTACCTTCCTGCCTTACATCAATTTGCCCAGAATGGATTTCCCTATCGTCCCTTCCGGCATGGCAATGTCGAAGTTCTCCGCCACGGAAGCGCCAATTACTGCAAAAGTATCCTCGTTTTCCAACGGGCCTCCCTTTTCCATACGCTTCGAGTATGCCACAAAGGGTACATATTCCCTCGTGTGGTCCGTTCCGGTATATGTGGGGTCGTTGCCATGATCCGCCGTCAGAATAAGCAGGTCATCCTCCCGCAGTTCTTCCAGCAGCACTCCCAGATTCTTATCAAACTTTTCCAATTCCTGCGCATATCCTTCCACATTCCTGCGATGCCCCCAAAGCGCGTCAAAATCCACAAGATTCACGAAGCAAAGCCCATGAAAATCCTCTTTACAGATTCCGATCGTCTGCTCCATGCCATGAACGGAACTATCCGAATGGTGCGTCTGCGTGATGCCTTCTCCACAGAAGATATCATTGATCTTGCCAACACCGATCACGTCCAGACCGCCATCTTTCAAGGCGTTCAACGCTGTCAGGCCCGTAGGCTTGAGCGCATAATCATGACGGTTGCTCGTTCTTTTAAATTCACCTTTCTTTTTCCCGACATATGGTCTGGCGATCACCCGGCCTACCCGCCATTCGTCCTTCATGGTGATCTCGCGCGCAATCTCGCAGCAGCGGTACAGATTATCCAGATCAAAAGTTTCTTCATTGCCGCAGATCTGGAGTACGGAATCCGCCGATGTGTAAACGATCATTGCACCGGTATGAATCTCCTCTTCACCCAGTTCCTCGATAATCTCCGTTCCGCTGGCGCTCTTATTTCCTATCACTTTCTTACCGCATCGTTTCTCCAACTCCTCAATCAATTCCTGCGGGAAGCCTGTATCCGTAAAAGTCTGAAAAGGCTTTTGCGTCAGTATCCCCATCATTTCCCAATGCCCGGTCATCGTATCCTTGCCGTTACTCGTCTCTCCCAGACGCATATAACGCCCCGCCGGCTCCGCAGCCGCTTCCATATCGCCCGCCGTATGAAGGTTCAACAACCCCAGCTTTTTTAAATTCGGAATCTCGAGCGTTCCCATTTTCTCCAGAATATGTCCGAGCGTATCCACGCCATCGTCCCCAAACCGGGGAGAGTCCGGCATGGCACCTATCCCTAGAGAATCCAGAACAATCACAAAAATTCGTTTATATTTGTTCATTTTCCACCTCACACCTGTCTAATTAAGATTATTCGGCCCAAATCCCAGCGGCAGCAATTCTTTCAATGTAAAAATTTCATATTGATCCTTACTCGTTGCCAGAATAATCTGAAATGTATTCGGATCGCAGAATTCCATCATCACTTGTCTGCACACTCCGCAGGGCGCGGCGTATTCCGTCAGAATTCCATCTTTGCCGCCCACTACGCAAATCGCCTGAAAGGCTCTCTCCCCTTCGCTGACTGCTTTAAAAAATGCGGTTCGTTCCGCACAGTTTGTCGGGGTATAAGCTGCGTTTTCAATATTGCATCCCTTATAGATTTTGCCCTCCTTCGTCAAAAGCGCCGCTCCTACTTTAAAACCGGAGTAGGGCGTATAGGAATAATTCAACTGTTCTATTGCCAGATCAATCATTTCTTCTATCAATTTCTTATCCATCTTAGTACCCCGCTGCCTCTTCTCCTTTGATTATTTTTACAATTCTGCTCGTTCCAAGCCGATCCGCTCCCAGCGAAATAAATTTCTCAGCATCTTCCATAGAAGAAATGCCTCCCGCCGCCTTTATCTTCACATTGGGGCCGACATGCTCCGCAAACAGCTTGATGTCTTCAAAAGTCGCCCCTCCGCTGGAAAATCCGGTGGAAGTCTTTATATAGTCCGCCCCGGCATTGGTTACGATCTGGCACATCTTAATTTTTTCCTCTTCCGTCAACAGACAGGTTTCGATGATCACTTTCAGTATCCGTTCTCCGCATGCCTTCTTTAAAGTGCGAATCTCTTCCTCTACAAGGTCATATTTTTTATCCCTCAACCAGCCGACATTAATAACCATATCTATTTCGGACGCGCCGTTTTCGATCGCATCCTTTGTCTCAAATTCTTTCGTTTTCGTCGTCATATTTCCATTGGGAAAACCGATCACCGTGCATACCGGTATTTTCCCTTCCATGTAATCATATGCCTGTTTTACATAACACGGAGGAATGCATACGGACGCCGTCCGGTATTTCACCGCATCGTCACAAATCTGCCTGATCTCATCCCATGTCGATGCCTGTAGCAAAAGTGTATGATCCACATGTTTTAATACTTCATTCTTATCCATATCCCGCTCCTTTTTACTTGCCGCTTTCCGCATCTTTCCTGATCAATTCACGAATTCCTTCCACCGCTACCTGAATAGCCATATCCGTATCATGCACTACGGGATTTTCCAATCCCAGTTTTTCTCTCTCCTGGTTGGCCACCACCAGGAAACAGGAACCCGTCCTCACGCCAAGGCTGCTCGCCACGATAAACAGCGCCGCCGACTCCATCTCTGAAGCCAGACATCCCAGCCGCTTCCATGCTTCCCATTTATTGAGCAATTCATAACTCACCGGTTTCACCTCCGGCTCATGCTGTCCATAAAAAGCGTCCTTACATTGCACAACACCCGTATGAAAAACATATCCTTTCTTCTCCGCCGCTCCAACCAGCGCATTTGTCACGGCCAGATCCGCTACTGCCGGAAATTCGATCGGCGCATATTCCCTGCTCGTTCCCTCCATGCGGATAGCTCCTGTGGCGATTACGACATCGCCGCTTTTTACCTCTGTCTGCATACCGCCGCAAGTCCCGATCCGTATAAAAGTATCTGCGCCGCAACGATACAATTCCTCCATTGCAATCGAAGCCGAAGGCCCCCCGATTCCGGTAGATGTTACGCTCACCTTCACTCCGTCCAACGTCCCTGTATAAGTAATATATTCCCTGTTATCCGCCACCAAAACGGGATCATCAAAATACTGCGCGATCTTCACACATCTTTTCGGATCCCCAGGCATAATAACATAACGCCCTACTTCCCCCTGTGCCACCTGAATATGATATTGCCTACTTGCATCTTCTGAATAATTCTTCATGCCAACCTCCATACCGCAGCCCCACTGCGTCTCAAATCATAAACCCTAGAAGTACTTCTCACGCTTCCGTTTCACAGAATCTTGCATCAGTGCGAACAGTACAGAGAATGCCCGAGAGACGGGCATTCTCCTGCGTGAGACTTAGTGCTTCTTAGCGAAACAGCCCCTGCTGTGAGCTTTAGAAGTACTTCTCACGCTCCTATCTTTGCCCCTTATCATACGGAATACCCTCTGCTTTCGGAGCCCTCGACTTCCCGGAAACAAAGACAAGTACGATCAGCGAAATAATATACGGCAGCATATTATATAACGTACTCGGTAATTTTAATGCAACCAGCGCGTCAAATCCCGTATATACATTGGACAATGCGCGGAACAGTCCGAACAAAAGCGCCGCAAGCCCGATATTCACCGGTCTCCACTGTCCGAAAATCATAACCGCCAACGCCAGGAAACCAAACCCGGCTACCCCATTTTCAAATTTCCATTCACTCACACCTGCCGTAATATATACGAGCCCGCCAAGACCTCCCAATGCGCCGGAAATAAGTACGCCGGCATATCTCATCTTATAGACATTTATTCCAACGGAATCCGCCGCCTGAGGATGTTCGCCGCAAGCGCAAAGCCTGAGCCCGAACCGGGTCTTATACAGTACAATATAAGATGCGATTAACAACAAAAGGGCAATCAGCATAAACCAGTTAAATTCAAATCTTCCGATATTGACGATAAATGCCTTTTTTGCCGCGCCATAAGCAACTGTGGAGGATACATTGTCTACGCTCTCCGCCGTATTGATCGCACGGACAAGAACTACTGCCGCCGCCGGCCCGAGCAGGTTCAGTGCGGTTCCTACCAATGTCTGATCCGCCTTAAACTGGATCGCCGCGATGCCAAGCAGCAATGAAAAAACCATACCTGCTAAAACACTGGCAAGAATTACCAGCAATATAATAATGGGAGCCGCCATCCCGGCCGAAAGATATTTCATCATAAGAGCGCCTCCCAATGCGCCGATTACCATGATTCCCTCCAAACCGATATTGATTACGCCGCTATGTTCCGAAAAGCATCCGCCGAGCGCCACAAGCACAAGCACAGAAGCAAATATCAATGTATACTGAATCAATAATAACATTATGCTTCTCCTCCTTTCTCTCCTTTTACGCTCCGCTTCTCTTCTCTTTTATCCAGAAACCGGTTCAACCATAACCGGAAGAAAAGCACAAAACCACACAAATAGATAATAAACGCGGAAATCAGATCTGAGATCTGTGTACAATACATCGTTTTATCCACATAAGTACCGCCGCTTGTAATATGCTGTATAAAATAGGAAGAAAAAATCGTTCCAATAGGGTTAAGCCCTCCTAAAAATGCCGCTGCGATTCCGTTAAAGCCCATGGCCGGAACCGCCGTCTGCTGTACCATCCACTGCTCGATTCCCGTCAGGTAGAAAATACCTGCGCCAAATCCGGCCAATCCTCCTGCGATCATCATCGTAAGGATAATATTGCTTTTTTCCCTCATACCGCAATATTTCGCCGCCTGTTTATTCATACCCGTAGCTTTTAACTCATAACCGAATTTTGTTTTTTCCAGCACGATCCAGACAATTACCGCCACCGCCACCGCCAGCAGCAATCCCAGCGTCACAAACTCATTTTTGGAAAAAATCTGATCCAGCCCCATATTGGGCAGCAAAGCGCTTTTATTTGTGCTTGACAAAGTCTTTGTATATGGAGTGGACTGTTCTTTTACAGTGGAAAGCAGCATATTGACGCAATATAGCCCGATCCAGTTCAACATAATACAGGAAATTACTTCGTTTACATTGAAGTATGCTTTCAGCGCGCCGGAAATACCGCCAACCAGTGCGGCAACCAGTATCGCCGCCACCAGGCAGACATACCAGGGCGCCCCAAGCCCCAATGCAAAATACAGGCATGCCCCCGCGCCTACCACATATTGTCCCGCCGCACCGATATTGAACAATCCTACTTTATAAGCAAACAATACGGACAGGGAACACATCAGCAGCGCAGATGCCTTTACCAAAGTGGTGCCCAGATACTTTTTCACCGCCGCCGCGCTGGGATAATAGAAAAAGTTTTTCATAATCGCGGTGATTGCTTCCCAGGCGCCGCCAGGATTAATGATCAACAACACGATATATCCGACAAAAAGTCCTAATACAATGCACAGAATCGATGCCATGATCGTCTGAAAGCCGTTGTTTCTCCAGATACTTTCTTTTTTACCGGAATTTTTATTCATGGTTTCCTGCCTCCTTTCTCCTGGAACCTGCCATATAGAGTCCAAGCTCCTCAACAGTAACCTTCTTCGGATCAAATTCTCCCACGATCTCTCCCTCGTACATTACAAGGATTCGATCCGACACATTCATAACCTCATCCAGCTCCAGACTAACCAGCAGAACGCCCTTTCCCGCATCCCTCTGCGCCACAAGCTGTTTATGAATGTATTCGATAGCTCCTACATCCAGTCCTCTCGTGGGCTGCACCGCGATCAGAAGTTCCGGGTTCTTGTCGATCTCACGGGCGATAATCGCCTTTTGCTGGTTTCCCCCGGACATGGAACGCGACTTTGTAATCGGCCCCTGGCCGGAACGGATATCATACTGCTCAATCAGCCCGTTGGCATATTCCCGTATTTCTTTTCTTTTCAGGAAACCGAATTTACTCGTAAATCTTGGTTCAAAATATCTCTGAAGAACAATGTTGTCTTCCAGGGAATAATCTAAGACAAGTCCATGTTTATGCCTGTCTTCCGGGATATGGCTCATGCCGGAAGTCAGACGTTCCCTGATCGCCATATGGGTGATGTCTTTCCCGTTCATCGTAATCGTACCGCTTTTTAAAGGCTCCAGCCCTGACAAGCCGTATACGAATTCTGTCTGCCCGTTGCCGTCTATTCCGGCAATACAAACGATTTCCCCCCTGCGTACCTGCAAAGACACATCATTTACCGCATTGTTTTTATGCCGTTTCGAAGCGACTGTCATATTTTTAATGTCCAGAACCACTTCCCCCGGCTTCGCCGGCTTCTTCTCCACAACGAAATTGACATCACGCCCTACCATCATAGCGGAAAGTTTTTCGGGAGTCGTATCTTTCACATCTACGGTTCCTATATACTTTCCTTTTCTCAATACGCTGCAACGATCGGCCACTTCCATGATTTCCGCCAGTTTGTGCGTGATAAAAAGAATACTTTTACCCTCTGCCGCCAGATTTTTCATGATCATCATCAGCTCGTGGATCTCCTGGGGCGTCAGCACTGCCGTCGGTTCGTCAAAAATCAAAATCTCATTGTCCCGATAGAGCATCTTCAATATTTCCGTCCTCTGCTGCATCCCCACCGTAATATCCTCGATCAGCGCGTCTGGATCTACCAAGAGACCGTATTTTTCGGACAAATCAATCACTTTCTTTTTCGCCTCGTCTTTCTGAAGCAATCCCCCTTTGGTCGTTTCCACGCCTAGAATAATATTGTCCAGGACGCTGAAACATTCCACCAGCTTAAAGTGCTGATGTACCATCCCGATCCCCAGATCATTCGCATCATTAGGATCGTTAATTGTAACCTTTTTCCCATCCTTGCGGATCTCCCCTTCTTCCGGCTGATACAATCCGAAAAGCACACTCATCAGTGTGGATTTTCCCGCCCCGTTTTCCCCCAGAAGGGCGTGGATTTCACCTTTTTTCAGTTGCAGGGTAATGTTATCATTCGCAATGATCCCCGGAAATCTTTTCGTAATGTTCAGCATCTCTACCGCATATTCCGCCATTTTCCTGTTACCTCCTCTCCCTAAAAAAGACAAAGAGGGAGCAGACTATATCCGCTCCCTCGATTACAAAACTGTTTACTATTTGATGCTGCCGTAATCAGTAACTTTGACATCCGTTGCCGGCATAGCCGAAATATCGTTGGAAATCTTTACTTCACCATTGTAAATCGCCTTCACAAGCGCTTTATAATCCTCTTCCTGGAATCCCTCGCCCCACTGAGTGCTTGCCGTAGGAAGCTGTACAAAGTTCTCTTCCGGATTCTCGGAAACCATGCCAAGGTTATCGATCTTTCCTGCGTAATCGCTCCACTTGCCGTCTTTAATGTCGGTAAGAACCGTCTTTACCGTTGTGGAAAGCCCTTTCATAGCAGAAGTAATGGTCAAACCTTCCTGTGTCTGGTCGATAACAGGAGCCTGGTCAGAGTCCACACCGATTACTTTGCCGCCAGTTTTTACTGCTGCTTCCACTGCGGATGTGAAAATACCGCCGCCGCATGCGAATACAACTTCCACGCCCTTTGTTCCATACCATGTATCCATTGCTGCCGTAATATCAGCATCGCCATAGAACTGTCCGCCGCAAACGTACTCTACTTCAACGTCTCCAACTACATCCAGTTCCTTAGCCGCATCGTTGATGCCCTGTACATAACCGTATCCGAAACGTGTAACAGCCGGTACAGACATACCGCCCAGGAAACCAAGATGCCTGTAACCCAATTTCACTGCTGCGTATCCCGCCATATAACCGGATATTTCTTCCTGGTAAGTACAGCAATATACGTTGTCCGTATTATAATATTCCGTCACATCCCAGTTATCCGGATTATAATCATAACCTTCGCCGACACCCTTTTCACAGATATCGCCAGCTCCTACATCCAGTGCCACGAATTTTACATCTGGATATAGTTCGGACTGTGCAACTACTGCTGCCGCAAACATGTAACCCGGCATTACAATTACGTTCGCGCCGCCCGCTACCGCCTGGTCTACGCTCGCATTTCTTGCTTCATCGGAATCGCTGTCCGGCTTATAATATGTAAATTCAGCGCCATTGTCTGCCGCCCATGCCTTGCAAGCTTCGTATGTAGTCTGGTTAAAACTCTGATCCGTAATATCGCCGGAGTCAGTGATCATGGCAATATTCATATCCGTACTGCCAGCCGTTTCTCCTTCATTGCTGTCAGCTACTTCCTCATTGCCGCTGGATGCCTCTTCGCTGCTGCTGGATGCCGGTGCGCTCTCCGCGTTCCCCCCATTGCCGGAACCGCACGCTGCCAGAGAAAATGCCATTGTGGCTGCAAGAAACATTGCAATTATTCTCTTCTTCATAAATAAATTTCCTCCTGTTTTGTTTCAATGATTTTCTGAATGTATAGTACCATTAATAAAAATTATAAAAGTATTATGACATATGTCCCTGTAACGAAATAGGACTTCAGTCCCTTTTTGTCAAAAATGATTGCACTTTATTGCATTTTTACAATTTTAGCATCTTATTTTTAGGCAAACTGCACTAGTACAGCTTTCTTTATAGCAATGTTTGGATTAGTTGTGTGGTTCCGATATATAAATTGAGGTATATTGAGAAACAAAAAAGAGTAATAAATAATTTGAAACCAAAAGACAATATCTGACGTCTAATGATCGTAAAACAAATGAAGGACGTTTGTTTGTTTTACAATCATACGCGCGTAGGAGAAAGTAAATGAAAAGCATTGAAACAAAGTTTTGTGTAAAGAAGGCGCAGAGGCATGATAAAGACGCATTTACCGAACTAATGCAGTTATATATGAAGGATATGTATAGAACTGCCATTGCAATTCTAATGAATGAAGAAGATGCTGCAGATGCTCTTCAGGATACAATTCTCACTTGTTGGGAAAAGTTATATACACTTAAGAAACCGGAGTTCTTTAAGACATGGATGACGAGAATACTTATAAACCATTGCTATGATATCATAAGAGACAATGCAGCTTACAAGAATATAGAATCTTATGAGGAACCGTCAAAATGTGATGAGTATAATCTTGAATTGAAAGAGGCATATGCTTCTATAGACGAACGATATCGATTGCCTATGGAATTGTACTATAGTCAGGGATTCAAGATGAGAGAAATTGCTGAAATGTTGTCATTGCCATTAAATACCATCAAGACAAGGATTTCAAGAGGAAGAAAACAAGTAGAAAAGTATTATCGCGATTGTTAGGAGGATAGAAATGGCAAATAAAAAAACTATACTTTCTGAAGAAATAGAGTTATCGGAAATTGTGTTGGAAAAAACAAATCAGGCCTTTGAAATGATTAAACAGGAGGATATTGTTTGTATGAAAAAAACACATACCAAAGATAAAAAAGTATTTAAAACGCAGGCTGCCGTTATCGCAGGCGTTTGCATATTAGCAGTTAGCAGTATAAGTGCCGTTGCAGCAATTCATCATTATTGGGGGAGAGGCATGAACGGAATTATTCAGGCATCCGATGAGCAGCAGCAAGTGCTTACAGAAAAGAATATAGCAAAAGTGTACAGTGAAGAACCGAACAGTCCGTCACTTGCTGTGACAAATAACGGTGTTACAATAGAGCCGGATACAGTTATTGTGGATGAGAGATTTGTATATATGGCATTTCGTATTTCTGGTTATAGCGTAGCGGATAGGATGGAGCCGGGATTTGATATGGTAAATGTGTATCAGGGAGATAATCCTGAGGATGAAAGCGCATGGGTTAATATGAGCGGAACCATGTATGATGGAATTATCCTTGATGAAAACGGTATACCGGCATATGAAGATGGAAGTATTATCTCTCATTATGAAGATGGAAGCATTATCTCTCATTATACGGATGATAACGGAAATATGGAATACATTATTCAGGCAAGTGCCGCGGAGAAGAACGATTCACTTCTTGGCAAGACAATACATGTTGAATTCAAAAATTTAGGAACGTTCTCAAAAGGAACGTTTATTCCTGAAGTGGATGGGAACTGGAATTTTGAAATAAACCTTTCTGATGTCAGTTCGACCCAAAATATTAAAGTAGGGAAGAAAGTGGAAGGAACGGGTTTCACGATAGAGGATATCAATATCTCACCGATTTCCATAGAAGTGAATTATTCTGTCAGCGTGGCTCCTATGGAAAAAGAAGATGATCTTGGCATTCCCGAAGTCAAGGGCGTTGTATTAAAAGATGGAACAAGAATTCCATATTTAATGAATCCTGGCAGATTGGGATATACAGATAGCAGCAAGTCAAATGCGTACCAAATAGCAGGTTTTACTCGAGTTATTGATGCTGATGAGATAGTTGCGCTAATCGTTTGGAAATCGTATGAAAATGAAAAAGTTGAGATACTAGAAATACCGATTTCGAAATAAAATATAAATGTTTCCTAAATTGGAGACCGTTTCTTTGTTTCTATACATATACTTCAAATTTTCTGCACACCGATCAGGCATTAGCAGAAGGAAAATGATGTGGGTGCTGCCCACACCCGGCCTCCGGAATAGGGCTGGGTATTTTGGGCAATACTGCTAATGCCGATGGAATGGAATAAGGTAAGGCTGGAACGTTTTTTGTAAAGTGTGGCGTTCCAGCTTTTTCTTTTTACAGGTACTGGGCGAGCCGGATCCCCGTACAGGACGATCATCTGATTCAGCACCTGGTCCCAGTTCCTGTAACGCTGCGTCCATTTTTTAATTACGTTTCCGCTTGCAAGATAGAGCATTTTCTCTAATGCACTGTCACTTGGAAATACACTTTTGGTCTTTGTCACTTTCCGGTACTGGCGGTTGAGCCCTTCTATGATATTTGTGGTGTACATGATACGCCGGATATCATCTGAAAACTGAAAGAAGGAACTGACATCTTCCCAGTTATTCTCCCAGTTACTTATCGCATAGGGATATTTCCGTCCCCACTTTTCTTTGATCTTTTCCAGTTCTGAAAGCGCGGCTGTTTCATTCGGGGCGTTGTATACTGCTTTAAAATCAGAGGAAAACTTTTTCAGATCACTGTAATTGACATATTTAAAAGAATTACGCGGCATATGGACCACACACCTCTGTATCTGGGCATCCGGATAGACTGCCCCTATCGCTTCCTTAAACCCTGCAAGCCCGTCCACACAGAAGAAAAGCACATCCTGTACGCCACGGTTCTTCAAGTCATTCAACATCCCAAGCCAGAACTTACTGGTCTCATTGGCTCCTACCGTAATGCTTAAAATATCTTTGTAACCTTCTGCCGTGATGCCCAGCACAATATAAGCTGCACGGCTTAGGATACGCCCGTCTTCCCTTACTTTATAATGGATGCAGTCCATAAATACAAACGGATAGACCGGATTTAATGGGCGTGACTGCCATTCTTTTATTTCCGGCAGTATCCTGTCCGTGATCTTGCTGACCATTTCTGCAGACAGTTCCATTCCGTAAAGGTCCTGTATCTGGTCATGGATATCCCTTGTGCTCATGCCCCTTGCATAGAGGGATATCACTTTTTCCTCTATCCCGGATATATCCCTCTGGTATTTTGGAATAAGCTTTGGCTCAAACTCACCATCCCTGTCCCTTGGGACATCGATCTGGAATTCACCATATTGGCTCTTGAGTGTTTTCGGGGAGTGTCCATTCCTCTTATTGGATGTCGGAGCATTCCCTTTCTGGTTCTTTTCATAACCGAGAGATGCATCCAGTTCTGCTTCCATAAGTTCCTGCAGGATATCCTTAAAGCTGTCTTTCAGCAGGCTGTAGACATCAGCCACGCTGTTTAGGTTGTTATCTACAATGATCTGTCGAATCTGCTCCTTTGTTGCAGGCATAAAAATCCTCCTTTTCGATAAGAATTGTCATATCTTGATTCTTACCAAAAAAGAGGTATTTTTTTCCAAAGACACAAACTTTTTTACACTACCAATCAGTTTGCCAATTTTTATTTCCAAAGTGAAGTGAAATACGTAAAAGCCTGTAAACATTCCGCCTACAGGTTTTTACTAAACTATTCATTTAACTCCCCGAGTAGGGCTCGAACCTACAACCCCGCGGTTAACAGCCGCGTGCTCTACCAACGGGTGCGCTCGCACACCGAAGAAATATGAATTTTTATGCCCTTTTTTCTACGCGGCTTCTCGGCGGATTAACACGTCTGAATTTCAGAGCCCTCTCTGGAGTTGTCTCTGGACAATCTTCATCAAAAACAACTGGTCTCTTTCTTGCCTCCGCAAGAGCAGCCTTTTCATCCTCCGAAAAAGCAAGAGATTCAATCATTTCTTTCGTCATTCCATTAGTATTTACCATAATACAGCCCCCTTTCAAAATTTGTTGCAAATCTGGCAGATATTAATCTCGTAACATCTGTTCTTTCTTCATCCCCATCAATTTGCACTCTCTCTGTATAAACAACAAATATAATATCATTTATTTCTCCCATAAATGAACCTATATTTCCGATTACAGTTTCTCCTGAAGAAATATTCGCATATCCCACCGATAAATCCCCTATTGTATCATAACGATCTTCAACTTCACTATTCTCTTCATCATACAGTTCAATCCTATCATAATCAAAAAACACTCGGGCAGCCTGTTTAAAAGATATACCATGATGCACAATATTATACTCATTCTTTCGTTCATCATACTCAAATATCATATCTCCCAGTGTAAATGTAACAGTTCTTGATTCCTCTCGATTAATCACTCTCACCTCACTTATAAACTCAATCAAAGCAATATTTTATTTTCTTTACAAATATATTATCATATCCTCTAAATTCTCTCAATCTATTTGTCTCTATCGATAGCGTAAGTTTATTGTAGGAATAGGATAGACAGAATAGTCCCTTGATCTGGTCAGACTGATTGACCTTCTTTACTATACCTGTTCTTTTCTCTTCCTACAAGCCCCAGATATGATTCTTTAGCGCCGCGATCTTTCTGATCTGTGTATACGGTATCGTGTAGACAGGCAGCTCTGCCAGCGCTCCCTGTGCCTTTCGGTTCTTTCGCTCGCTCTTTAATACTTCTTCCGCTGAACAGATCACTTCTTCCATCCCCGCAGCCCTTGGCAGTTCCTGTTTCTGGTATCTTACGAGCGTCAGCATATCCCCGCCATTCTTTTTATACACCCTAAGGCGCGCCATCTTATCCGCTCCTGTCTTTGACCACCCAAGGGGTCTTGAACTCATCCTGTCCGCATAGATGTGGCTGATATGCCCTTCTGCGCTACAATGAATGTCATCCTCTTTGTTCCTCACCCCGTTCATGATCGCAGACCAGTGCCCCAGGATATAATCCCTGGATGCCCCTACCGCTTTCTGTTTGCTCTCTGTATCTGTGATGCCGATGATCCTCTCAAAGACCTCCGCCGCATCCTTTTTCCTCTTCCCGTTTATCGCGCCCCATATCTCACTCCGGGCATCCTGCGCACTGTCCCCCAGATGGGAGGTCGCCGCCATGATGTACTTATGCATGTGGTATCTGTCAAGCACAAACTTCGCCTTGGCATGTACCTTCGCCCCTGTCTTGATCCATTCTGCCCCGTCCCCGTTCACATAGATGCGTTCCAGCACTTCTTCATCATAAGTCCCTGCTATATAGTCATATACCTCTCTCCATAACCGCTGCGTCCCCTCTGTCCCTTCACAGCCGCCGCCAAAGTATCTTACTCCAACAAGTTCATGTCTGTCTCCCTCTGCCCGTATGCCTTCGTAGACATACACCAGTTTTGGCATGAAGGTATGTTTCAGGGCGCTTTTTGTATCTCCCTTTTTCTCCAGATACTGCAATGCCACATGGTCTTCACCCGCATCTATGTAGAGCACCTTTACCTGTCTCTTTTCTTTTGTATCTTCTGCTTTGGGAAACTGTAGGCAGTGCAGCTTCTCCATCACGGTCTCCTTGCTCACTGCCACACCTGATATGCTGGCATTCATGCCGCCTTTCCTGTAACTGCTGTCCGCCGCCTCTTCGTAGATCCTTGCCACGGCATCCTCTGTCATGCGTTCCCCTGATCCTAATCCCATCAGCCTGTC
>KE159598.1:73749-74531 GCA_000403275.2 Lachnospiraceae bacterium 28-4 | reverse complement strand
TCTTTGGATTTTTTCGCCAATCAAATCCTAACACAGAAAAAGGTGCTTTCCTATTTCTTTCTATTCTGTTTTCCTACAAAAACTTTACCCTAGCGTCTCTATCTCTATTCTGATTCACAGTATTATGCCTGTTTTAAGTTCTGTTTCTCACTCTCTATAACGTAAAAATCTGCAAACATTGATGTCTACTGGCTCTCCCTAACTCCTTGAGTTAGACTTGAACCAACATTACCACGATTAATAGCAGCCTGCCTACCAACGAGCGCGTTCGCATACTCAATTTTAAACGCACCTTTTAACCTCTTTCTAATTCCTTTCAAGAATTTTATGATAATATATATCTGCCATATTTTCTGCTCTTACAAGAACATCCTCCTCTGTCCAAGATGTATGTTCATCAATAAAATTCTTAACCCAATCATAATTAGATTCCAAATAATACTTTTGTCTCTTATCTGCGTAAGTGGCTTGACCTGCATTATTATTCAATTTAATTTCTAACAAAATTAAATTTCCGATGTTTAATGCCCTTTCTCCAGAACTTTCAGGAAGTATATGTTCAATGCTACCATTATCTGGAAAGATTTCTTCTTTTCCATTCGTAAAATAACAATACATCTTATTAATAATGTATTTGACTTTCATATTATCTGGTGTATCTTGTTTTGAATACTTAAGTTGAATAAATTTACTCAAACTTCCCACACCAGTTGGTGTGCTGAACCTTGAAAAATCAATACTGTAGCCCATAAAAAAGGCACAAACCTGCACTTGATGGTATA
>KE159598.1:0-72314 GCA_000403275.2 Lachnospiraceae bacterium 28-4 | reverse complement strand
GAGTATGGTTCAGCGGCTGCTTGATTGCTATTTTATGATCTATAGTATTGATTTTTCAAGGAGCAAATCCCATTTTTAATGTGGGAAGTTTGAGTAAAGATAATTTTATGAATGCTTTGTAAAATATAAAAGTTATGTTTTGTATAATTTATGTAAAATACAGGTTTTTTAGGAAAACTGCACCACATCACTTTTATCTTGCTGAAAAATAATCTGTATAACCGTTCCTTGCCCCAGGCTGCTTTGCAGTTCAATCTTGCCATTCAAGTATTGTACAGCATGTTTTACAATAGATAGTCCTAATCCCGTTCCACCTGATTCCTTAGAGCGGCTCTTGTCTACACGGTAAAATCGTTCAAAGATTCTTGCCTGATGTTCCGGCGGTATGCCAATTCCCGAATCCTTCACCGTAATCGAGGCACTATTTTCCTGACTGCTTATAGCTACTTCTACCGTACCGCCGTTCTTATTATACTTGATAGCATTATCACAGAGGTTAAAAATAATTTCTGTTAAGAGCCGCCGGACACTTTTAATATAAACCTTTTTTCCTGTTAAAGCCACTTCAATATCTTTTGCCGCTGCTATATCTGCCAGTCCTGCCATCACCTCAGATGCGATCTCACATAAATCAACATTTTCAAACGGCATATCGCATCCCTCGTCTAATTGGGATAAACGGATAATATCATCAATTAATGTTACAAGCCGCCCTGCCTCTGTGCGGATATGCCCTACAAAACGTGTCATATCCTCCGATTTTACAAGACCGTTCTCCATTAACTCCGCACTCCCCATTATGGATTGCAGCGGAGTTTTCAATTCATGTGATACGTTGGCAGTAAACTCCCGTCTGTTCCTTTCTGCGAAAGCTGCTTCTGTTATATCAAAGGCAAGAACAACCGCCCCAATTACAATACCGTTAGATTCAATGCGGTTTACATGGATCTGATACTCTTTTCCCTCACGTTCTATGCGGATTTCGCTGTGTCCACTTGAAAATGCGTCCTGTATGGCGTGGCTCACATTATGGCTTCTCTCTACTGTCAGAAAATCTTTACCTATGCTGGAACGTTTCGTATGAAACAGCTTCAGCGCGGCAGGATTAATGTTCAGAATTATATTTTTCTCATTCAAAAGGACAAGCCCTTCCGTCATGCCATATGTAATCTGTGCAAATTCATCATTTTTCCTTTGGAGTTCCGACAACTGCATATCAATCTGCTTATGCTGTTTATTGATACGGTTTAATAGGGGAGCCAGCTCCTCATAAGTATCGTTTTCCAGCGGTTTTTCTAAATCAAGTCTGTTTAACGGCTCCATGATATGTTTAGAAATACGGCTTGCTAATACTCCTGATAAAATGAGTGTTACAACAACTACAATTAAAATCGGCTGTATCATCCCCAAAACAAGCACCCATATCGTAACGCTGCTGACAGAAATCCTTAATACTGAACCATCATTAAGCCGCCTTGCACAGTAAAGTGTTTTTTCTAAAAGAGTCGTGGAATAACGTGAGCTTTTTCCCTCTTTATTCCGCAGGGCTTCCTGAATTTCTTCCCTGTCCGCATGGTTTTCCATACTTTCCCCGTCAGACTGTGTATCATATATAACATCTCCATTTTCAGCAATCCATGTCAGACGGTACTCCCTTGACTGTAATTCCTCCAGATAGTTCCGTCCATCCTTTTCAACGGCTATGGCAGCTAAAGACAGTTCATCCTCCAACTGTTTTCCCTGAACATTACTGAAATAACTGTAAAGACATCCCATGATGATAACAAGGCTTGCAATCAGGACAGCCCCCGCTACAACCATAATTGATTTAAAAATTTTCTTTGTCATGCCTGCACCTCTAACCTATAACCAACACCACGCACTGTTTCAATCATTTTCCCATAATCCCCCAGTTTTACACGCAGAGTACGGATATGCATATCAACCGTTCTCGTTTCACTGACATAATCAGCTCCCCATATGTCATTAAAAAGCTGGTCACGGGAAAATGCGATGCCCGGACGGGAAAGGAACAGCCGGAGAAGTTCAAATTCTTTTAAGGTAAGCTGTATTCTTTCATTATCAATGGAAACTGTATGTTCGTCCAGATTGACAACAAGCCCCCCGGCTTCCAAAAGATGTTCTACCTCTGTAGGATTGCACCGGCGGAGTACCGCTTTCACACGGGAAACCATCTCCATCATCCCAAAAGGCTTTACAAGATAATCATCCGCACCTAAATCAAGGCTCTGGATTTTATCATACTCCATGCCTTTTGCAGTTGCCATGATGACGGGAATCCTGCAAGTGTCAGGGCTGTCTTTTAAAAATTTCAGCAGTTCCACGCCATCCTCTCCGGGCAGCATAATATCAAGAATTATCAAATCCGGCTTTTCCATAGATAAAGCGTCACGAAAGGCTATTGCATCCAAAAATCCTTTTGCTTCAAAATCAGTGGAATTAAGCGTATATACCTCAATATCCCGGATACTGTCATCATCTTCCACACACCATACTTTCATAATCATGCTCCTTTATGTTCTCCTGTCACGGAAAAAGCCACCCACTCTGCAATATTTACCGCATGATCCCCGATACGCTCAAAATATTTGGCAATCATCAGTAAATCCAGCGCATATCCTCCGTCTGTCGGTTTTTCTGCTATCAGCTTAATCAGAGATGACTTGACCTGTAAAAACAAATCGTCAACCACATCATCACGGTCAATCGCCGCACCAGCCAATACTACATCCTGTTTTACAAAAGCGTCAATGCTTTCTGTAACCATCTGGCTCGCCGCATCTGCCATAAACCGGATCTGTTCACATTCCCCTCCAGTCCTTCCGTCAAGAAACGTGATAATTTCCGCAATATCCGCCGCCTGTGTTCCAATACGCTCCATATCAGTAATCATTTTAAGGGCTGCAGATATTTGCCGTAAATCCCTTGCTACCGGCTGTTGCTGTAACAGCAGTTTCAAACACAGTGTTTCGATTGTGCGCTCCATCCGGTTAATCTCTCCATCAAGGGATAAAACCTTGTCTGCCAGCTTTATGTCGCCCATAGTTAATGCTTTTGAAGCAGCGGCAATCGCTTCCTCACACATTGCCCCCATTTGGGTAAGCTCTTTATTCAGCATAACAAGCTGTTCATCAAAACGACTTCTCATTATCCAAACCTCCCCGTAATATAATCCTCCGTCCGCTTGTCCTTTGGTTGCTCAAACATCTTTTCCGTATTTCCATACTCAATTAAATTGCCAAGGAGAAAGAAAGCCGTATTATCGGAAATCCGCACAGCCTGTTGCATATTGTGCGTTACGATGATAATAGTATACTTTTCTTTAAGTTCCATTGCAAGTTCCTCTATTTTAGATGTGGAAATAGGGTCAAGTGCGCTTGTAGGCTCATCCATCAGAAGCACATCCGGCTCTACCGCTAATGCACGGGCAATGCAGAGCCGCTGCTGCTGACCGCCTGACAGTCCTAATGCCGATTTTTTCAGCCTGTCCTTTACTTCATCCCAGATTGCCGCCCCACGCAGAGAGCGTTCTATTATATCGTCCAATTTTGCCTTATTTTTCACTCCGTGTGTCCTCGGCCCGTAAGCAATATTGTCGTAGATGCTCATAGGAAAAGGATTCGGCTTTTGAAAAACCATGCCAATACTGCGGCGAAGCTCATTGACATCGACATCTGCATCAAAAATATTATCGCCCCTATAATACACTTCTCCTGTAATCCGTACACCAGCGATAAGGTCATTCATTCGGTTTAACGATTTAAGGAAAGTAGACTTCCCACACCCGGAGGGGCCAATCAGTGCCGTAATGCTCTGTCCTTCAATCTCAATATTTACATCTTTCAAAGCCTGTGTACTGCTATACCACAGGCACAGGTCTTTTACCACCATGGCAGGATTTTTGTCATGATTCATTATATTATTCATACATTTCTCCTTTTTTGGAAATATCTGCTCGCCAGTGTAGCCGACAGATTGATGAACATGGTCAAAATCATCAGGATAGCGGCAATTGCAAAGGCTATACCAAATTCCCCGTTTTCTTTTGCATAGACATATAATGCGACCGTCAATGTTGCCCCTGCACTGCCAAGCCCTTCAAGAATCCCGTTCAGGGCATGGGCAAAACCAGCCGTAAAAAGAAGTGCCGCTGATTCTCCCAAAATTCGCCCCACTGACAATATACAGCCTGTTATGACTCCATCAATACAACCTGGAAGCACAACGGTATAAATCACACGCCACTTTCCAGCTCCCAGCCCAAAAGCACCTTCACGGTAACTTTGCGGTACTGTTTTCAGGCTTTCCTGCGTTGTGCGCATAATCGTAGGCAGATTCATGATTACCAAAGTAAATGCCCCCGCTAAGAGGGAAGTTTTCATACCAAAAAACTGACAGAAAAACAGCATACCTACAAGTCCATAAATAATAGACGGAATCCCTGATAAGGTTTCGGCTGCATACTCAATCATTTCTACCAGTTTCTTATTTTTGGCATATTCTGTAAGATAAATCGCCGCACCAACTCCAAGCGGGAGAACAAATACCAAAGTTGCCGCTACAATATAGACTGTGTTAAGAATATCCGGCAGTATCCCGATCCGGCCAGACAGATAACTCGGTTTCGTAGTAAGCAGCTCCCAAGATACATTCGGCAGCCCTTTCCACAATACATAACCAATCAAAAATAATACCAATGCACAAGTAATGCATACGGAAATCCCCATCAACACACGCATGGCTGTAATATATGTTTTCCTTCTAAGGGAAATTGATTGTTTTTCCATCTATATTTACTCCTTGCTTTGTTTCAAAAAGAAATTTAATACGGCATTTATCAGCATGATAAAGAGGAATAAAACCAACGCAATCGAAAATAATGCCTGTTTCTGTAAACTTCCGTCAGCCGCATAAGACATTTCACTTGCCACAGCGGTTGTAAGGAAACGGACGCTCTGAAAAATTTTCGGCATATTTGGGGCGTTCCCCGCCACCATCATAATAGCCATAGCCTCGCCGATAGCCCTGCCAACGCCTAACACAACAGCCGCCGCAATGCCGCTTTTTGCCGCCGGAACGGATACACGGAAGTATGTTTCAATCGGTGTCGAACCAAGCGCAAGGGAAGCATCCTCATATTCCTTTGGAACAGCTTCTAATGCCGTAAGCGACACTTTAATGATTGAGGGTAATATCATAATTGCAAGTACAATGATAGCAGCAAACAGGCTGGCTCCATCGGGGATATGGAAAACAATCCGTATCCCTGGCACAAGCACCATCATTCCCACAAGCCCATAAACTACCGACGGAATGCCAGCCAATAAACTTACCGCTGTTTCAATAACGGTTTTTATTTTTAACGGCGCAATCTTAGCAAGATAAACTGCTGTCATAAAGCCAATTGGCACTCCAAGTACGATTGCGCCAGCCGTACCATAAATACTGGTAAGGATAAACGGAAAAATCCCATATTGCGGCTGTGCTGCTGTAGAAGCCCATTTCTTCCCGAAAAGGAAATTCAAAACTCCTATTTTTCGGATAGCCGGAATCCCTGATATGACAAGGTAAACAGTAATCAGGAGTACACAGCCAACTGTAATCAGACCAAGTATCAGGAATATGCCATGTATGGCATTCTCCATGAACTGTTTTTTGTTCATTTGACTTCACCTTCCAAAACCTTTCATAATCCGCCGGATTATTTATTTACTGGTACTGCACCCGCAGATGAGATAATCTCACCTGCTTCAGATGAAGTAATATAATCAAAGAATTTCTGTGCAGTTGCCGAAAGCTCTGCGCCGCTCTTTGTCACTAACACAAACGGACGCTGCACCACATAGCTACCATCTTTTACCGTTTCCTCCGCAGGTACAATACCGCCGACAGAAAGGGTTTTTACCGTATCCTTTACAGATGCAAGGGAAGCATATCCGATTGCCGCCGGATTGCCTGCCACCGTTGTAATCACATCCCCGGTAGATGTAAGCTCCTGACGGTATTTGCAGGCATCCTCCGTGTCCGTAATGGATTCAAAGCCATCTCTTGTACCACTCCCGGCTTCACGTCCAATCAGGACAATTTCCAGATCATTGCCGCCTATATCCTGCCAGTTTGTTATTTCCCCTCTATAAATCCTGCTAATCGTTTCAAGGTCAAGGTCATTTACCGGATTATCCGGATTTACAATGACAGCAATCCCGTCAAGCGCAAGCACCGTTTCAGTCAATCCCTGCGCTTTTTCTTCTTCCTTTAAGTTACGGCTGGAAAGACCAATATCGCAGCGTCCTTCTGCCACAGCCGTAATTCCGGAGCCGGAACCGGTAGGGTTATATGTAAAGGTTACACCGGAATTGTTTTCCTCAAAAGCTTCGCCCAAAGCACCGATTACTTTTTCCATAGAGGTTGAGCCATCCGTAGATACTGTTTTGCTGTCCGCCTTCCCGCATCCGGTCATAGCTACGAGTGCAAGTGATAAAGTGGCAACAAAAGTAACAATTTTTTTCATAATAATTTTCTCCTTTTTTCTTTGTGATATTTTCTTCTACGCTTTTTATCATAAATACTGCTTGTAAAATCAAAAACATAACTTATGTCAAATTTTTGTAAAATGAACAGACTTTCCATAAAAACTGCATCATGGAAATGTGCATAACTGACTATTCCGTCATGGATAACTCTATTCACAGGACATGGAAAAGCAAAGTGCAGCTTTCCCACATCCTGCAAACAGAGTTACCCACAACTCCATAAGATAGCCAGTTATACGACATTTCCACAATGCCGATTACGGCGAAATCCCACTCATTCATTCCATTTTTTCATAAAACACAAATAAGAAAAGCTCTGCATCTCACAGAGCCTTTCTAACCTTTGATTATTCGCCAACTACCGTTCCATTTTCCTCACAAAAACAACATTATAGATATATCTCTGCCGCTTTTGCAAAAGTAGCTTTCCTCATGATAAGTTCCGACTGTTTTTCTTCCGGCAAACCCTCAAACACACCTTTATAGCCCTTCTCCAGCAACGGTGTGCCTTTTGCCAGTAAATACAGTTTTGTATTCAGCCATTCTTCCCACAAATCTTCAAATAGTTCCACACTGTCTGTAAAAGTTATGGCATCTTCAAAACCATGTGGCAGATTATAATATTTTAGCATTACAAAGCCATACCTGCCTACATCAAGCACTACGATATTCTCCATCTCATACAGCTCTGCAAACGCATCTGCCACCTTTTGACACTTTGTCCGTTCTTCCTCTGTGATATAAATTTTCTTTTCCATATAGCCTTACCTCGTTTCTTATAAAATTTTACCATATTCATTTTATAAGAACCACCTGCACACCAGCTTTTCTTCCACTTGTTTTTGGCAAAACCCACTTTACTAACAATTCACTTCGGAAAACATGGTATCAAGGTTATTAAGTACCCACCCCTGCAGCATCTCCTTTATGAAATCAGTGATTTTGTCTATGATGCCGCCCATTTATCTTATGAAAACAGGCTGGAGAGCTGTGGAATCACCGTCTGCGCCACAATGATAATGCCCCCTCCACTCATAAGCTGTTTTATCCCCAATTAGGTGTAAAACTCTGCTCGATGGCGGGCGGCGGCGTACAAAAAATCTATATGGTGTTTTAAGAGAACCGTCCCGGCGGGACAGGTCAGGCAGTGACCTGTTCCACCTCCGGGATGGGTTTGAGATTAAAATGAATTTCGATAGAAATGTGTCTTGTTTTATCTTCGTCAATGCGCTCATGCACGACGATTTCTTTGATTAAGCGGTTAAGGGTGGCTGCGTCCAGCTCTGTGATGTTTGCGTATTCCTGAATGGCTTCCACCCATTGTTTTGCGTCATTGGCAAGCTGGACTTCATCGGACAGCCGCTTCCTGCCATCGGACACTCTGGTTTTAAGCTCCGTCTGCTCGGTCTGTGTCTTTTCCAGCATGGTGTTGAAATTCTGCTCACTGATACGCCCTGCAATCATATCCTCATAAAGCCGCATTACCATTTTGTCCAGAACCTCAATCCGTTCCTCGTCCCTTGTAAGGGAGCGTTCCATTGCTTCCCGCTGTTCCCGCTGCTCGGCTTCACAGGTATTGGTCAGGCGGTCGGCAACCGCTTCCCCGTCCATCAGGGCAGCTCTGGCACATTCCCGGATTTTCCGCAGCACATGGCTGTAAAGGGTGTCATAATCAATCCGGTGCTGGGTGCAGTGGTTCTTTCCAAAGGCATTGTAGGTCTTGCAGGAGTAAATCCGCTGGGGATGTTTTGCGTTTGTGTAGCGTATCGTCAGCGACTTCCCACACTCGCCACATTTTATCAGTCCGGCAAACAGGCTGATTTCATTGGTCTGCCCCGGACGCTGGCGGGATTTCAGCTTGTTCTGCACAATATCAAAGCTCATGCGGTCAATCAGCGGTTCATGCTGTCCCTCCACCACAATCCAGTCCTCCGGCTTCTTTTCCCCAATCGTGCCGATTTTGAAGCGGTAGTCTTTTTTCTGGGAAGCAATCGCCCCGGTGTAGACGGGATTCATCAAAAGGTCTTTGATAACGGAGAAGTCCCACATATACCGTCCGTTTTCCGGGTCTTTCTTTTCCCATTTGGTGCGGGTATTGCGAAGCCCCCGTTCCCGGTTCCACCATGTGGGGCAGGGGATTTTTTCTTCCTCCAGCCGTCTGCGGATATAGTTCGGACCATGACCGTTCAGGGCATATCCGAAAATCAGCCGCACAATCGGGGCGGTTTCCTCGTCAATGAGCAGATGGTTTTTGTCCTCTGGGTCTTTCCGATACCCAAACGGGGCAAGACACCCAGTAAACTGTCCTTTCTGCGCTTTCAGAAGATAAGAGGAATGGACTTTCTTGGAAATATCCTTGCTGTACATCTCGTTCAGGATATTCTTGAACGGGGCAATGTCGTTGTTATCCCGCAGGGTGTCGATACCGTCATTCATGGCGATATAGCGGACACCGCTTCTTGGGAAAAAGTCCTCAATCAAATGCCCAGTTTGCAGATAGTTACGCCCCAGTCGGCTGAGGTCTTTTGTGATGACAAGGTTGATTTGCCTGCGCTCAATGGCTCTCAACATTCTCTGTAAATCAGGACGCTCCATATTAAGACCTGTGAAGCCATCGTCCTGATAGACTGCCACAACCTCCCATCCCTGCTTTTCGCAGTATTTTTCCAGCATATCACGCTGGTTTGCGATACTGGCACTTTCGCCTTGCAGGTCATCGTCCTTTGACAGCCTGCAATAGACCGCTGCACGATACCCTCCGGCAAGTGCCGAACCGATTGTTCTGTATTCCATTTCGTTCATCATAGCCATTTACCCACATAATCCAGACGGTATCTGGCTCTTTTGAACCTCATCTTCATTATACTCCAAATCTTTCTTTTTAGCAAGATATTCTTTTGTATTTGTCTTGCCGTATTTCTGGGAAATCAAGCTGACGAACACATCGGTTGCGTCCAGTTCCCCGTCAAACACCGTTGTAACATGAATCTCTGTTTTGTTTTTTGCCATAGGCAGTTATCCTCCATACATGAAAACAGCCAGACAGAGGATGGCGGCAACGAAGTCCGGCAACGGGCTTCAAAAGACCTTGCAGACAATCCCAGTCTGGCATTACTTACTATTTATACTTTTCTTTTATTTTTCTGTTGTTTTGGTTGTTATAAGGGAGAAAAGCCCGGAAATAAGGGATTTTCCCCGGCAACCGGCTCGGCAACGGGATAGCAACAGGGGGTGCAACGGGCTGTCCTTTTCAGAATGGAAGCTCCATCTGTTCTGTGACCTCCACAAAACCATCCATTGTTTTTTCAGACGGGTTGCCGGAGTCCGTTGCCGGGGTTTCACGCTCCCAGCCCTTTTGTCTGCCATATTCTGAAAACATTCTTGGGTTCGGGAAGTACCGCCAGCCGGAAATGCACTGGTTCATAATCTCGTTGATTTCCCGGATTTCCCATTGCTTCGGCTCGTCAAAAGCATGGTTCAAGGCTTCCTTGTAGAGCTGCTTGGAGCAGACCATGTTCCCGGTGTACTTATCAAGATACGCCTGTATCATCCCCGCTTTGGTGTCCTCCGGCATAAAATCCCGCTGGTGTTCTTTGAGATACCGCTGCATGGCAGGGCTGAAAGCCAGCTTGAACCTGCCGCTTCGGTAAATCTCCATCGCTTCCGCCCACATCTGTTCGATATAGGCTCTGGAAGCAGCTTCGTCCTCTAAAATGTGAACCTCCGTCTGCTCCGGGTACACCATGACCGGGATAAAGCGGCGGTTGCCGGAACGGTCAAGAGGCAGGAAGTCGAGGGCATTGGAAGTGCCGCCAAACACGCACTGACGGGGGCGGTCTGCCGGGTGGGTTTCATAGGGTATCTTGTAAACCTCTTTCTGCCGGCTCAAAAATGATTTGATTTCCTCAATACTCTTGGCATTGGCGGTTGCCATCATTTCCGACATTTCGATAATCCAGTGACCTTGCAGCTTTCGGTACACATTGTCATCGTCCAGCTTCCGCAAATCATCGGAGAACCACTCGTCCCGGACTGCCAGCAGACGGAAGAAGGTGGACTTGCCAACCCCCTGACCACCAACCAGACAGAGCATGATTTCAAACTTGCACCCCGGCTGAAAGGCTCGTGAGATTGCACCCAGCAAGAACAGCTTCAACGCTTCATAGGTGTAATCGTCTGCGTCAGCCCCCAGAAAGTGCCGCAGGCAGAAACGGATTCGTTCTGTCCCGTCCCACACAAGGGCACTTAAATAGTCCCGGATGGGATGGTACTTGTTTTCATTCGCCACAATCCCGATGGCGTTATCAATCTTTTTCTCATTGGTAAGCCCATAGGTTTCTTCCAGATAAAGAAGCAGATACTTCATGTCCGTATCGTTCAGGGCGGTGCTTTCTCTGTGAAAGCCGATGGGCTTTATGATGTCCTTGCGGTCGGTCAGGATGTTGTATGCGATAGCCCCGGAAAGCAGCGGGTCACGCTGGAATACGGTCAGACAGTTCCGTATGCTCTGACGGACACCGCCTTTCTCGGTAGTTTCCAGCCCCGCCTTGATTTCCTCAACGCTCTGGGGCGGCTGCATGGCGTTCATGGTGTTTTTTAATTCTTGCTGCGTCTGTGGCTGCAAGCTCTGCCATTCGCTGTTCAAGCTGTATCACATCCTTTCCGTAGTCCGTAATCAAAGTCGCTTTTTCCTCTGTCTCCCCGAACAGCAGCACATCCAGCAGATATTCCACTTGGTCTTGCTTCTGTAAGGCTTCCACAAACCGGGGATGAAAGGCTTCCTCCGGGGAGTGCGGGGCGTATTTCATTCTCCATTCCATCAGCAGATGGAGATAGTCGGCAAGGATACGGAAACAGTGGTTCTTTGCTTCCTGAAACTGTTCCTCCGGCGATTTCTGCCGGGGCTTGGGTTTTTTTGCCTTTCCCGGCGGCTTCCAGTCCTCATAGGAAAGCCCGAAGTCCTGTGCCAGTTGTATGGCAGCTTCTTTCTTTCCCAGCCCATACAGGGCGGCGGTAAAATCAATCACATCCCCGTCAGCACCGCAGCCAAAGCAGTGGTAACGCCGATCCAGCTTCATGCTTGGGGTTTTATCATGATGGAACGGGCAGCAAGCCATCCCGTTCCTGTTTGCATGGATTCCATAATGCTCCGCAGCCTGTCTGGTTGTGACGGACTGCTTCACAGCTTCAAATACATTCAAATCTATCCCTCCCTAAAAAGAAAAAAGTACCTGACATTCTCTGATTGAAAATGGCAAGTGCCTGTTAAAGTTCCATATCCTGTTGTCTGTGTTTCGCCTGTGCCGGAGTAGTTCTTTGTGCTTTTTTCTCGTCCGCCTTATCCTGCAAGACTTCCTTGATAGGCTGCTTCTTGGGCGGCTCTTTGCTTTCCTCTGTGCCGGGTGTGGCTTTCCGTACCCAGTAGCGGATGTCCCGCAGCTTCTTCAAATCCTCCTGTACCTCAGTCAGCGGTACTTTCAACTCTGCGATTTCGCTAAGAAGCGTTTCCTGCTCCTGTTGTAACTCATTTTTCGTTTTATCCTTATCGTCCAGGTGCTTGGCAAGATAGGCGGCGGCTTTCTCGTAGCGGGCGACCTCCGGGTGTTCCTGTTTGAATGTTTCCTTTGTTTTCTTAAAAAATATCTTCTGGTATTTCTCATAGACAGGCTTACATTCCTTGCAGTCTGTCCGGGCAGAAAGAAGCCCGTCAATCACTTTGCTTCGGGCTTCCTTTGGCTTCATCTGACTGCGGTAATCTGCGGCTGATTTCCCGGAAGATTCCAGAAATGCTTCTAAGTCCTCCACAGTGGAAAGCCCCTTTTGCCGGAGATAGGACAGGGCTTCGCTGATTGCCTTTAAGTCCCGTGAAGTCCCCCGGTTCTGTCCAGCCCTTGTCCAGTCCTTCCGTTCTTCCTTTCGTATCTCCATATATTTCATCAAAAGATTGGGGAGAAGCGTTGCTTCCTCCGCCGCTTTTTGTGCAAGCAGTTCTTTCCGTTTTTCGCCTAGCTCGGTAATCCAGCCTTTGAGGCTTTGGATAAGCTGCCGGATGGACTTCATCAGACGGTTGGCGGCTCTGATTTCCCGGTTCAGGTTGCCGATATTCGTCTGGATACCACGCTTTTCCATCTGCCGGACAGCAGCCCCCTCATGGACAGTAGGGACAATATCAAGCCCCTGTCTGGCATAGGAACGCAAGTCCACACGCTCCGGGCGGTCATTTGCTTCCAGATAGCGGTTCTGGATGACTTCCCATTCATGCCGCCAGATTTCACAATATCTCTGGTCGTTCCAGTCCACCGTATCCTCCTTGTGGCTTTTCCACCTGCCGGATGGCAGCTTTATCCGTTCCCCGTTTTCATCAAGGTCATAAACCTTGCGGCTCTTGGGAAGCCATTTTCCATGTTCGTCCATTGCCCTCATAGTCAGCAGGACATGGGCGTGGGGATTGTGTCCCGGCGGATGGGGGTCATGGATGGCAAAGTCAACAATCATGCCTTTGGAAACAAACTGCTGTTCACAAAACTCCCGGACAAGGACAGCGTACTGGTCGGGCGGTATCTCTCTGGGGATGGTAAGTACCCACCGCCTTGCAAGCTGGGAGTTCCATTGTTTTTCCACCGCTTCGGCGGCGTTCCATAAGGTATTGCGGTCTGCATATTCCTGTGGGGCATTTGCTGGGAGCAGGATTTCATTGTGGACAATACCACGCTTTTCCGGGTAGTGCTTCACTTGCTGGTCGTATTCACAGAACAGCTTTTCGCCGCTTTGGTAAGCAGCGGCGGCAACCGCAGACTGCCGCTGGCTGCGCTGAACAATCGTGATTTCGTTGTGTGGACAGGGCATTTCGTGTCCCTCCTTTCGGTAATTGGTGGATGGGGTGGCGTTTTACCACCTCATTTGGGGCAGAAAAAAAGCAGGAGACCTTTTCAGATTTCCTGCTCGGTGTGCCGCTGTGTGGGCGGCGGGTATTTAGTTGTAAAAGTTCGGGGCAAGTTGACCCGATGTATAAGAAATAATAAACCAGAAGTTTACAAGCTAAATTTGTTACAACAAAAATGTAAATACTCTTTAACCGATATTTCTTTGCTATTCAAAATTCCAATAGCAACAAATATAACTTCTGCAACTGTAAGATAGCAGTCTTTCAAATCAAAAATAAAAAGGGTAGGTATCTGCAAAAAATCTAAACTTCCACCCCAAAACAGCTTATCAATCAAGCTACATAAACATCCCGATATGCCACAAATCATTATTATTTTTACCCAAAAACTTATATGTGCTCTTTTTGCCTGATATAGCATATATCCTGAAAAAAAGAGGAACAAAACAAACACATTCAATAAAATGGTAACAAACGGACTTGATAATAATTCGAAGAAATTTCCAGCATAAGATAAACGAGTATTTAGTTCTGGATTAAATCTTAAAACTTTGGCTATTATATCAAATTCGCATTTCATAAATACTTTTGAAATTACTATTTTAACCGTCTGGTCAATTAAAACCAATAATGCCACAGGTATAATAAACGGCTTAAACTTTTCCATCAGTAACACTTCCTCTCAAATTATTATTTTATTATTTCTTCTTTTTCGATTTAGGGGTAGGCAATTCCTCATACATAGCATTAAACAATCCTGTCAAAAACTCTTTATTATCAACTTCATCTACCAACAACATTTCTTTTGCTCCCTCGTAAGGTAACTCATACGAAACCGTTGGCATATAACTTATTGCTGATTTTACTGGTTTAACAAGTAATCTATCATCATAGATACCGCCTACAATCTTACCACGATAATAAATGACAAATTCGCCCATCATAGCTCGATAGGTAATTTCATTCAAGCCAGATAACTGACCTAAAATAAATTCTAAATATTCTTTGCTGGATGCCATAACTTTACCTCAATTTCTAAATTTATTACTGACTTCATTATACTTTATTGCTTATCGAAAAGATAGCATATTTTATGAAACTTGTCGGCTGGGAACAGCTTGCATTGCAAGGTGTCCCCAGATGGCAAGTCCACAAAAGGGTAGCTGGCGGCAGCCAGCACAGGGGAAGCGTAGCGTCCCCTGTTTGATTTGGAGCAGACCTTGACTGCGGAAAATCACAGCCCTCCGGCGAGGAGCCTTCGGAGAACGCAATGCACCAACCTCTGGGTGGTGTATAATTGCGCCCTATCCAAGAACTCGGATAGGGCGCATTATCCGAGATTTTTAATTATCCGAGGAAATTCTTAAAAACCTTTTGTATGCGGGGGTTCATGCAAAAAATCTCGGATAAAATTTATCCACATGGGCATAGTACAGTTAAAGCTATCAAACAGGAGGTTTTAACTATGGGTTACCATACAAGGGAAACCAACACAGTGCCATGCGGATACCACGAATTGAATCCGGAAATGGAGGCTCTTTTAGCGGAGTACCTTGAAGACGGGAAACGCAAGGGACTTCAGGAAAGCAGCATCCATCTTCACGATAAGATTGGGCACTACTTTTTATCCGCCCTGGCTGATACAGGCTGCGCAGCGCCGCAGGCAATGAACGCCCAAAATGTAGGAGCCGCGTGTTTAATGGTCAGCAGCAAATGGTACCTTTCACACATCCGGACATTCCTCAGATATGCATATCAGGCCAGACATACCGACAGGGATTACAGCGGCATCGTTCCTCTTTTCAAGAGGCCGCAGCCGTACCCTTCTGTTTATACAATAGAAGAAATCCTGAAAATTGAAAATAGCGTAGGCCGGGACTCCCCACATGGAAAGCGAGATTACGCAGTGCTGCTTCTTGCGACACGGCTGGGGATCAGGAGCGGGGACATCTCATCCATGACATTCCGGGAACTGGATTTTGGCAGGAACCTGATTCTGCTTACACAGCACAAAACCGGCGTTGACATTGAACTTCCCATGGTCCCGGATGTAAAGGCCGCCCTGAAACAGTATTTAGAGGAAGAACGGGCCTGCTATGACAGCCCGTATGTATTTCTCCGCATCGTTCCCCCTTACAGCCATATCTCTGTGCAGGCAATCACCAAGATCGTCAGGACTGCCATTATGGCAGCTGGAATTGATCCGGCGGGACGCAAACAGGGCGCACATGCTTTCCGGTCGTCCCTGGCAAGTTCCATGGTCAATGACAACATCCCTTATGAGGCGGTAAGGAAAGCCCTTGGGCATACAGACCAGAACGCCATCCAATCCTATGTCAGTCTGGATGTGGAGCAGCTGCGGAACTACGCCCTCCCGGTCATGGAGGCGACAGGTACATTTGCTGCTTTTCTGGAGGGGAGGTGGCGCCTGTCATGACACAGTTCCAGTCGGTTTTCAAACATGAGCTTGCAGAATATCTGGAAATCAGCCAGGGGACTGTCAGCGATGATACTTTGCGGAGTACACGCAGAACCCTTCTTTCGTTCGATTCACTGCTGGTGGCAGAAAACGCCGACAGGGTTACGGAAACAGCCATCAATCACTGGATCAGGGAACTCCAGCAGATAAACGCGCCCAAAACGGTCAGCGATAAGGTAAGCTATCTCCGCAAATTTTTGCGGTACCTTCAATACAAGGGGTACAGTGTTTTCATGCCCGCCTGCCCCAAAACATCAGACAGCTATGTCCCATATATTTTTTCGGACAGGGAAATCCAAACGCTTCTGTCCTGCGCCGACAGCTGGGCCAACAGGCATACAGACCCGAAAACCCGCCGGACGGACATGGAGTTCTGTATGCTGCTCCGGATGCTCCTTGGGTGCGGGTTCCGCCTGGGAGAACCGCTTGCCGCCAGGGTAAAAGATATAAATTTCCGCAATGGGACCATCCTGATCCGCCATGCCAAGAACAACAAACAGCGTGTTGTTCCAATGGACAGGACATTGACAGAGATGCTGGAAAGATACTGCATTGCTATGGGGATCAAAACAGAACCGGAAAGCTGTCTGTTCCCGGCAGCCAGGGGCCAAGAGTTTTCCGTCAGTAAAGGAACCTTTGATTTTCGGTTTAGGAACCTCTTGCGGGAAACCGGCCTGTATGTACAGGAAAAATCCCATTCCAGAGGGCAGTGCCTTCATTGCTTCCGTCACTATTTTGCCATCCATTCATTTGCGCAGGCAGAGAAAAACGGACACCCGACAGATAACTCTGTTCCTTTCCTGTCAGTCTATCTTGGACACCATGACATGGACGAAACGGAGAAATATCTGAAATTCAGTGGTGATATGTTCCCTGAATATACGGAGCTGTTTGAAGATTATGCCGCTGGCGTATTCACGGAGGTGGCGTATGAGGAAAAATAAACTTCCTGAATTCATGCTCCTCCTGGAACAGTTTTTTACGGAATATATGCCGCTCTCGTCAGGGCTTTCCCCTAATACCACGAGATCCTATAAACATACCTTCCGCCTTTTGTTCCAGTATGTTTATCAGGAAAAGAAGAAAAATGCTGGTGAAATCCTCTTCCGGGATTTGAATTTCGAGACTATTGACGGCTTCCTGAAATGGATCGAAGCAGAACGGGGATGCTCAGTATCCACAAGGAATCTCAGGCTTTCAGCATTGGCCTCTTTTGCCGGTTACGCACAGAACAGGAATTTTGAAGCAGCGACTGTGTTTGCAAATGCGGTGAAAAGAGTGCCTGTAAAAAAAGAGGCCGTCCAGCCGAGGACCACCTTTACGCTTGATGAAGTTTCAATCCTGCTCCGGCTTCCTGAACCCGGGAAACGGATGGGCTTCCGTGACCAGGTCCTTTTGAACCTGATGTATGCCAGCGGAGCCAGGGCACAGGAAATCTGCGATCTCAAAGTCAGGGACTTCCTGGCCGAGAAAAACCTCTATAAGCTTACAATTACTGGAAAGGGAAACAAAACCCGGAGGATCGTGATTGCAAGGCCTAGCGGAACTCTCCTGGAACGATATCTGGAGGAAACGGGAAAGGCCGGTCGGTTGGAGGCCTACATCTTTTCCAGCCAGACCCATCCGCAGATGAGCATTTCCTGTATTGAGGAGATTTATAAAAAATATATCATGCTCGCAAGAGCAGGGCATCCGGAAATGTTCCTTGAAAAACGCTACACCCCGCACACCATGAGGCATACGACCGCCACACATATGTTGGAAGCCGGGGTACCAATTATG
The DNA here is from genome assembly GCA_000403275.2 of Lachnospiraceae bacterium 28-4. Lineage (GTDB taxonomy): Bacteria > Bacillota > Clostridia > Lachnospirales > Lachnospiraceae > Kineothrix. The sequence continues at coordinate 54,616 of KE159598.1, read as the reverse complement.
GCAATCAAAAATTTCCTCGGACATTCCTCGATCTCCACAACAGAACGGTATGCTGAACTTTCACAGGGAACCGTAAACAGGCATATCCGGGATTGGAACGAAAAGTGGTTTTCCCATCAAAAAGAAAATCCTATTACACAAAAGAAAGAGCATCAGCTCCCTGACTTCCTGAAATAGTTCTTACATTATCCGAGGCAACTTCTCTGAAAGCCTTTTATGCTGGCGGTTTTGAGAGTTTCCTCGGATAATTGATTATCTCGGATAATGCGCCCTTAGTAAACTAAGGGGTTTCCGGCTTCTCCCGTTCCAGAAGTTTTTTCAATAGTTCCTGCGTGTCCTGTCTGTTAAAAATGAGTTTCAACAACAGCATGACATCATCATCTGTCAGGCGTTCCGGCTCTTGCAGAAAACTTTCCAGCATACCGCCACGAGTACAGAGCCGGTGCGTCCGTTCCTTTCGGGTAAGCTGCTTTAACTGGTGCTGCAATGCCTTTTCATCATTGATGGCTTTCCGCAGTTTCTTTTCGCTTTTCTCCATCTCCCGGTTGAGCCTTTCCAGCTTTGAGGTATCAGGCAAGGGCAGCGTCCTCCTTTCCCGGTATCAGCACATAAATCCTGTTTGGTTCTCCAACGCCCTGACGCACCCGCATGATAAGTCCGGCGGTTTCCAGTTCATTCAAAGAACGCTTGACCGTCATGGGGCTGCGGGACAGGACTGCGGCAATGGCTGTGACAGGGAAGCAGACAAACAGGATTCCGTTCTCGTCCTCCTGCCCTTTGGAGAGCATAGCGTCCAGCATCCGGCAGTACATGACCTTTGCGGTGCTGCTGACTGGAAATCCTGTCAACGCCCTGGGAAAAGGCATACAGGGCGGCAAGGGTGTGTCTATCGTCATAAATTCAAAATTCATTCGGTGTGTTCCTCCTTTTTCTTTGCTCGTTTGGATAAATAACGGGGGCAGTCAATCACAACCGCCCGGAAGCTCTGCTTGCACCCATGCTGGCATTTCCGGCATAATTCGTTGTAAGTGACACGCCCCCGGTCATTGAGGTAAAAGGAAAGCTCATGCTTCCTCTTTTTGCTCATTCTCGGCATATTGCGCTTCCTCCCGTTTTAGTGTATGGTTTCAGGGCGATTTTCGGCAAAATTACGCTCATAGAGCCGCTTAAAATCTCCCGAAGTATCAGCGATAGGGTAGACTATCCTCCTATCAGATTGTCGCGTTTCGGTATCATTTCGGTGTCAGTTCGCCAGTTCTCCCCGGTGTCGTTCCTCCCCTGAATCTCACAGCGGCGTATCGCTCCCTTTGGTATGCTCGTTTCGGTCAGGGTTCCTCCACATCCCTGCCAAAAGTCATGGCACTACATCGCCGGGGAAGCATATCCCACACAGGCTGGTCATTCGATTGGAATAATCCATCGATGAACTACCTGTATCATAGAACATTTTTGTGCCCTGTGCCGTATGTCCACAAAGTAGGAATTACGGGTAAAAAGCGGAAATTTCCACGATTGCGGAAAGTATGATATAATCCAGTTAAGCGGTAGCAATGCAACCGCCGGAAAGGAGCGTGTGCCCATGAAAGGAGCAACAAGCATACAGGAACGCCTTTGGGAACTCCGCAAGGACAAAGGCTTAAATCTGGAAGAACTATCAAAGCTGACGGACATTTCTAAATCAGCTCTTGGAAGTTATGAAAAAGAGAATGTTAAGGAAATCAATCATGGCTATCTTGTCACGCTGGCAGACTTCTATGGGGTTTCCGTTGATTATCTGCTGTGCCGGACAGAGAACCGGGAGCAGATCAACACGCCACTAACAGAGCTGCATTTGAATGATGAGATGGTGGCACTTCTGAAAAGCGGTCGGATTAACAACCGCCTGCTCTGTGAGCTTGTCACCCATAAGGATTTTATCAAGTTTCTTGCGGATATTGAGATTTATGTGGATGGGATTGCCACCATGCAGATTCAAAACCTCAACGCCCTTGTCGATACTGTCCGGCATGAAATCATTGAACGGTATCGCCCCGGCGAAGATGACCCGCATTTGAAAGTGCTACAAGCTGCCCATATCAGCGATGATGAATATTTCAGCCACATGGTTCTGGATGACCTCAATCTCATTATCCGGGATATTCGGGAAGCTCACAAAAAGGACAGTGAGAGTGCGCCCCAGACCACCGTTGCCGATGAACTGAAAGAAAATCTGGAAGCGGTCGAAAATTTCAAGGGCAGTCGGTATGAAAAGCTCGTTGTCCTTTACTGCAAGCAGCTCGGTATCAACTATAAAAATCTGTCAGACGAAGAATTTCGCTGGCTGATTCGGATTCTCAAAAAATCAAAGAAAATGGGAACGCCTATCAGCCAGAGAAAAAAACGGTAAAGAAAAAACCGCTGTTGCATGGTTTGTTGGCTCCCATGTAGCAGCGGTTTGTGCTGTAGTTATTCAATTAAAATTTCAAAGTGACAAACTTAAACTTCTTCAACATCAATAACATTATATCCTCTTTGCTTTAATGCCTTCGCAAAAAATCCCATTCCAGAAATTAGTTTTCCAGTAAAGCTGCCATCGTATATTTTATTTACACCACAAGTAGGACTTCTGGATTGTAATATAACCAAATCAATATCTTCATTTTGAATTTTTGATAATGCCATTGACACTGCTTTATTATATTCAGAATTAACATCATTTCCATTTTCATCTACTACAATCCCATTCACGATTTCTGCACAAGGTCTAGGAATTTTCATGCCAGCTAATACTTCTGGGCAAATAGAAATAACTTCTTTATCCTTTAAGAAATTGATAACTGCTAAATTTTTATTGTTTTTTCCGTTATATTTACAGTTTGTTCCCATAATACAGGCACTAACTAATACCTTCATATTTATCACCCCAAATCAAATTCATTTACATAATCATTCTACCACACCGTTATGAATAAATCATCTCATGCAAAACAATTTCTTCTGCCCGGTTATGGATGTTATTACATCGTTGTACCCATTCCATTTGACAGGTACGCTTTAATTCCTCTGTCACGCCCTCGGTAGCTTTCATCTGCTCCATAATATTGTCTAACCGTTCCTGTACCTGTTCGTTCAGGTCTGCAAGATATGTCCACAATTCTCCGGTCAGTATCAATGTATTCAATCTGGCTGGGTGGACTTCCCTTAAATATTCCCGGTGCATCCGTCCGTACTTTCCGATAGGGCGGTGTTCCTCCGGCAGCTTCAAGTCCGGGATGTAGTAATCTCCGACAAGGATATAATCAATTCCGTTTTCCGTTATTCTTGGTTTCAATTCGCTCATGTTCCTTACCTCCTGTGGAAGCAGGCTCATCTGGTACTAACTCAATCACATCGGTAATTTCACAATTCAGCGTTTCGCAGATACGGGCTAATGTATCCATACTGATGTGCTTTCCCTCTTTGCTCATATTAGCAATCATATTCGTTGTCATACCAGCGGCAAGCCTTAAATCCTCTTTCCTCATATCACGCTCTAACAGTGTGTGCCAGAGTGGTTTATAGCTGATGTGCATATTATTTTCCTGCCTTTCTATCCATACCACCGGGGCGGCTGCCCCAGCAAGAACTTTTCTCTTATTATAACACCAATCTTGTGAAATCACAATTTATTCTTGTAGCCTACCGCTGATACCGTCTGGATTGGTTTTCCTTTCTTTTTGTTCCCTTTAATTAGCCATGAACTGCTTGATTCCCTGTGATTTTGCGCCCGATTGCGATAGGTAAGCCTACAGTTTCAAATGTTTCCGGCTTTTCCCCCGCTTAGCACCGTGCATGCGGCTTTCACCGCACACGGCGCCCCATCGAATTTAGAAATTGTTCATTTTAAACATAACTTACACACTTCGTTACAGCATTAAAAGATTTGTTATGCGATTACAGGCGTTCCCGCCAGTTTCCGCAGTTTATTCAGTTTTTCCAGTTGTTTTTTGTTCAGTTGGAGTTCATTTAGGTACTTCTGGATTGTTTCTCCCAAAGTGGCATGGATTAAGATATGTACTGCTTCGGTTGCAAGAACAAGGTTGCCATATTCATCTGTACCACCGTTTTCAAGCGGCACTTTATGGTGACAGCGAATGTCATACAGCATAAGGTCAGCACCAGTTACGGCACACCTCCCATATTGAGCCGCAAACAGCGAAATTCGGTTGTCTGCGAACTCAATCGTTTTATCCAACACAGGGTTTTGCATGAGCCATATCATCGTATCGGTATTGATACCAAGATTTTTATGGATTTCTGCCCGTCCCTCCGATGTATACCGATTGACGGTTTTCTTTTTGTGCTGGGCGTTTCTTGTTTGGACATATCCCATTGGAATGAGAGGGTGTCCGTTTAGAAACCTTAGCTGTTTACTCTTGCCATACCGTTCCTTGATATATCCACGTTCCAGTTTTCCTTTTGGTGTCAATTCCCGCAGTCTGTTTGCCATTTGCAGTTTCAGTCCATAGGACAGCTTTGGAAAATCTACGCTGATGTGTGTTGCCAGACGGTAATAATTGTGCAGTCCGGCAACCACGGAATTGTATTGCTGAATGGCGATGTATTGCGCCCGGTCATCTGCCGGATTCTGTATCGCCCGGATAGCGGTAGATATTTTCTCCTTTGCCTGCTTTACGGCTTTGTCACTCATGTGTGAACAGACCACATATTTTTTCCCTTTGGGACAGACTTTCATCTTAAATCCCAAAAACTCCGAATACCGCTGTTTTAGATTGATGACTTTAGACTTTTCCGGGCTGATTTCCAGTCCGAGCCGGTCTTTTAACCATAGCCGCGTTGCTTCAAACGCCTTTTCAGCGTCCTGCCGGCTACGGCAAAAGATTTTGAAGTCATCGGCGTATCTCACGATATACATTTCTTTGAGATTGCTCCGTCTGAGCGCCCGGTAGGTATGGCTTTTAATGTCTGTGCCACGGGCATTCTGCCGGGTTTTGTACTCGTAATGGGTAGGCATTTCCTCCCACTGGGAAGTTACCCACCAGTCAAGCTCGTTCAGCACTATGTTGGAGAGCAGCGGCGACAAAATGCCGCCCTGCGGTGTTCCTTTGGTCGGAGTTATCCTCGTTCCATCTGGAAGTACCACCTGTGCCTTTAACATCTGCTTGACGATACACAACAGCTTTTTGTCCCGGATACCCATTTCCCACATCTGCCTTATCAGCTTGCCGTGGCTTACATTATCAAAGAAACCACGAATATCAATATCCACCGCATAATGCAAGTGCTGTACCTGCATGAGCCGACAGCATTGTGCTATGGCGTGTTCCGTAGAGCGGTTCGGACGGAAGCCGTTGGAACGCTCATGGAACTTTGCTTCACAGATTGGTTCAAGCACTTGTAAAATACATTGCTGCACTATGCGGTCAACAATTGTAGGAATCCCCAGCGGTCTTGTTTTTCCGTTGGGTTTGGGGATTTCCACCCGTTTCACCGGGCGGGGAGTGTACCAACTGAACTGTTTTTGAATAAGCCGGACGTATTGTTCCTCACGAAGTTCGGCAAGGTCTTTGATTGTCCGCTTATCCACGCCGGGAGTACCGCTTCCTTTGTTGCCCTTAATTGTCCGATATGCCAGTTTGATGTTTTCCTCACTTGCAATCAGGCGCATGAGGTTCTGAAAGGTCTTGCCGTTCAGGCTGTCAGCATACAGACTGTCAAAGATGCTTTGCAGGTCGTAATACTCCGTATAGCGGATTTTGCTTTGTTTTGGTTTGCGCTTTTGCTGCTCCGAAGTCAACACAGGCACCCACCCCTTTCGGTTAGGATTTTCTTTGTCATACTCGAAGCTGTGTTTGTTATGTTTTCAGTTTTTGTTTCTAAACCTCCATGCCCGCACACTTGGCACCACCATAAATGAAACTGTGCAGACGATAGGTTCTTGATTTTGTTTGTGCCGTTATTTATACTTATGGCAACGGCAAAAATCGTGTTTATTTTGGGCTGGAAGCCCGTTTTCTAAACTGATTTCAGGTACTCTCATTTGCACCACCACCTGTCCAGCCATTTAAGAACCCCGGTTCACGGCAAAAGGACGTATAGTAAAATGATAAGAGACAGAGTACCGTGCCGTAAATTCCACCAGGAGGTGCCAGTATGGATAGAATTTACGACAATTGTTGTGGTATTGATGTTCACAAAAAACTTATCGTTGCCTGCTTCCGATGCGGCAAAAAGCAGGACGTGCGTGAGTTTGGCGCAACAACCAGAGAACTCCTCTCATTGGCTGACTGGCTCAAAGAAGGCGGCTGTGAAATGGTCGCTATGGAGAGTACAGCCTCTTATTGGAAGCCTCTGTACAACATCCTTGAATCTTCTGACTTGAATGCCATGGTGGTCAATGCCCGCCATATGAAAGCTGTTCCAGGTCGAAAAACAGACGTAAAAGATGCGGAATGGATCGCTGACCTTTTACAGCACGGTCTGCTTCAGCCCAGTTACATTCCCGACAAAGACCAGCGGGAACTGAGGGAATTAGTCCGTTATCGCAAAAGCCTTGTAGGTGAACGTACCAGAGAATTGAACAGGCTCCAGAAGATGCTGGAAGGAGCCAACATCAAGTTGTCCGGGACCGTATCTGACATCAATGGCAAAAGCGCCCGCAGCATCCTGGAGTATCTCCTTACCGGGGAGCCCATCGATGAGGCAAAATACGATGAGATGTATAATCAGAAGGTCATTGCCCATAATCTCAAAGCCACCAGGGAGCAGATCATTGATGATCTCAATGGTGTCATGTCATCTCTCCAGCGCCGGATGATGAAGGAACTTCTCATCCATTTGGACGAACTGAATATTCACATCAGAAATCTGGATGATGAGATTGACAACTTCATGAAACCGGAGGAAAAGCAAGCTTCCCAGGCAATCCAGGACGTGACTGGCATAGGCAATACCAGTGCCCAGGCCATCATTTCTGTCATTGGTACGGATATGGAGCGTTTTCCAACGGATAAACACATTTCATCCTGGGCAGGGTTGTGTCCTGGAGACAATGAAAGCGCCAAAAAGAGAAAATCTGGAAAGACCAGAAAAGGGAACTCTCTACTACGGACAACATTGATCACCTGTGCGCATGCAGCTGTAAAAAACAAGAAGTCTTACTTCCATGCTCAGTTTATGCGGATAAGTGCCCACCGAGGGACAAGGCGTGCCTATGTGGCCGTTGCCCATTCCATGCTCATTGCGATATACCACATCCTCAAGGATGGTGTTGTTTTCAAGGATCTGGGAGCTGATTATTACAACCAGTTCAACAAGGAACGCAAGATCAATGCATACCTTAAAAAGTTAAAAGCGCTTGGTTGGGAAGCTCCAGTAGTTGCCGCATAAACCTGTCAGTTAAGTTTAAAATCAGCTTTTTTGAGTTTGACAGGGGCAGTCTGCGCTTTTTGGGCTACCCGGAAGGTTGTGTTTCATAGTAAATCCGACTGGTGGCTATCCCTCCACGGGCTTTTTATTCCCGCTTCACAGGTACTGTGCCACCACTTTCGCCGGGATTAAGATAAGTTATAGCGATAGTGGAATATCATAACTGATATACCAGCATTTTCTGCTGGTTTTCGCTTTTCCTCATCAGCGTGACATCAGCCTGCAACAGCTTTATCATTCACGTCCCGGTTTACCACGTTCCAACAATCCTATCATTGGATACTTTTAGGTGCTTCCTCTAAGCCTGTGCCCAATTCAAAGAATCTTACCGCCTGTAACGGTATGTGGACGTTCATAACAACCAATCTTACTAATCCACGGACACCCCAATTTAATGGGGAAATGCCTTTCGACAAATCCAAACGTTTAGACCCGTACATTCGGAAGTACGCCAGTATTTTCATACATTCTCACCATGAGTATCCGACACCCGGCATATAGGTGACGCCGTCCACCTCTGGACAGGTTTCGTGCGGGAAAATCCCGCTTACGGTCACTCTCTGCCGACTTCACCGAGCTTTTGACGGTTAGGCAGTTGCATACCGCCGCCAATCGGAGTATCAGTGTGGGCGTTTCAAGGCGTTACCCTGTCATTCCACCCATCGGATTGTCAGTTCTCCTAAGATTTCAGGCTTTTTAGCCTTTCGACTTAGTGCGTAACCTTTTCAGTTACGAACGTGTCGCACGGTTGTCATTGCCGTAACCTTCCAGAAGGTTGATCACGCCCCATGCGCCGAGGCCGGCACCCAAAGCAATAACCAGGATTTTCAGGGTATCAATCGCACTTGTAAAAAAAGCCATAAATGTTGTCCTCCTTTAATTTAAGAAATCATGTTTTTGTGTTGTGGCCGTATCAGGCCGGAAACGAAAAAACGCCCCTGTGCTTTAAGAAAATCTGCATAAAGCACAGGGGCGGCATGTTCCAGGTCATACCTGGAAAGTATTCAGTTGTCAGGGAGGGGCGCGAATCCTCAATAGGACCTCCTTCCGGCGAAAAAAAGCCTGCCAAAGCCAGAAACTTTAACAGGCAGCTACATCATCCTGCAGCCGGAGCCTCCAGATCCTCCGCTGTGACCTCATAATTGCGGTACAGCTCGCCGGGACGCACCGGCATTTTCGTAGATAAAAATTTCTCAATGTCAAAAGCGTTCTTCTCATTGAAATCGGAAAGCAGCCGGTAATTTGGGTGTCTGGTAATATCGTATTTCCGGGAGAGAAAAGGGCGCACGCCCCTGATCTGCAGCAGACATTTCCCGCCGTCCATCACGGCCAGCTCGTCCACCGACATCAGATCTATGCAACATTGTCAAGTGATGAGTTTAATTTTGCGCACACAAAAAAGCAGGGACTCTCTCGAATCCCTGCTTTTTTGTTATTTTTGAATTATATGATGTAATAATCTTATGCTAAAATACCCTTACCACAACATATAAAAACATTCAACACACATTAATCAATAGAAATTGTAAAATTTCCTGCCTTTTCTGAGTAAGCCTGCAATGTGTATGTACCACTTAGCGCAGGTATTTGATCCATCGTAACACTTTTGCCTACCTCAACTTCTTTTTCTTTTCCAACCACTGCACCAGCTTCATTAACAATCCGCACTTTGATGGAACAAGGATTAGACGCGTCATTCGTTACTTTGGGCGAATCAGGAAAAAGATTGTTTGATGACGTAACGTTGCACCATTGCTTCGCTGCCAAATATGCTGTTCCTGACCAATTTACACGTGGTTGAATCTGCTCCTGAACAGAATCTGCTACAACAACTTCCGACTCGCTTTCACTCGCAAACGCTACTATGGGGCTAACCGCGAGTGATGCACATACTCCTGTTACCATTAATAACCTTCCTAATCTTCTTTTCATTTTTGTCTCCTTCCACAAATGATATTTTTAAAATGCGTAGCACTATTACTACCTTATCTAAAGTTAAGCATATACCATCCATTGTCTGCCCATATTTCTACTGTATAATATTTATTGTTTTCTAGTTCCTTTAAGTTAATAGTAGTTCCAGCGTCAATTATTAAATCATTTAATACAATGTTCCCTTTTTTATCTAATATCCTCATTTTTATGCTATCCGTACTGTTGGCATTATTAGTAACTGTTTTCTTATAGAATATTGAATCATAAATTAAATACTGATTGCCCTCAAATGATATAGCCTTCCATTCTCCAAAGCCATCCTCCTCATTAATGACAGATATCTGATGGGGAAACAAAAAGTTATTTATGGCACCAACATTAATTACGACCATCATACCTATCATTGTCATTAGCATTACAGCTATAGCGACTATAATAATTCTAATCCGATGCATTTTATTTATTTTTTTAAATGGTTTTTGTGCTTTCAATTTGTCTTTTTCTACGCTTAACTCGACAGACTGAAGAGGTTTTTTCATAGACTCTAAGAACTCTTTACATTGTTCACAACTTTGTATATGCTCATAAATTAAATTTTTAGAATCTTCACTACAAATTTCATCTACAAATGATGGCATTAAATCTTTAATAATATTACATGTCACTTTCATTATGATTAACCCTTTCATTTAACATTTCCTTTGCACGATAATAGGTAACGCGCGCCCAGTTATCACTTTTTTTAAATATGTATCCAATTTCCTTAAAACTCATTTCACCTAATGTTCTTAATAAAAAAATTTTACTATAAGGTTCTTTCATATTCAAAGCGGCATGTATTATGTCCTCTGCCTGTTCCTTAATTACAAAGTAATCCTCTAATGAAATTTGGTGTGGATTTTCTTCTGCAATAAAATCAAAGTTTTCATCAATACTAACTTGACCATAATGTTTTTGCTTTTTCAAATAATCATAAAATACGTGTTTTGCTATTTGGCATAGCCAAACAGACATTTTACAAGTACCATCATATCTTTCTATAGATTTACAGGCTTGATAAAATGTTTCTTGAGTCAGTTCTTCAGACAAATCATAATTATGTGTCAGACAAAATAAAAATCTTTTAATATCATTTGCATAATTTATATATACTTCCTGTAAATCCATTTATAGCTATCACCCCTTTCCTTCTAAATATAAATAGAAATTTATTTAAAAACGTTACAAAAAAATAAAAAATTTTATATTTTTCCTATTTATATAAAATTAATAGAAAAAGAAGTCAATTTTATCAGATATAAATAAAGTATTTAGCCTTATTTATATTCTGTAATATCTCGTATATTGAAATGAATACAATAATTTGACACAAAATATGTTTAAAGTTTATATATTGTATTATAAATTTTTCAGAAATAATGAAAATTTTTTATTTTATAGCTCCCCAACAAAATTATATACAATCCGTACTTCCTGTGTCTTTACCCCGTCCACTTTCTTAGGTTCTCCAATCAGTATGCGGTTAATCAGTCGGTTTAACACTGTTTCATCAAGCTCCGTTATGGCAGCATAACGCCTGATTTCCCCCATAAACATCTGCACATCGCCCTCTGAATGTTCCTCCTCACTGATAAGTGCTGCTATTTCCTGCATACGGTTCTGGTTGCTTTCCTGTTCCTTTTCCATTGCGTCCGTCAGCTTCAAAAAACGCTTTTCCGTAAGTATTCCTTTTGCTTTATCTGCATATAGGCTGATAAAAGTATCATCTATCTCCTGATTGCGCCCTGCAAGGCTCTCAAATTCCTTTTTCAGACTGTCCGTATCTGCAAGGTACTGTTTCTCCATTCTACGGCTTAATCTTCTATAAAACGCTTCTTTGTCCTTTAATGCCATCGCTGCAACTTCCTGTATGTCCGAAAGCACAAGGTTGTATAAATCCCTTGCTTCAATTTTATGGCTTGTACAGGCATTTTTACCCAAACGGTTATAAGTCTGGCAGATATAATATGCCTTATCTATCGGCTCACGTTCTTTCCCTGTCCGGCGGTCTTTGTCCGTCCTGCCCACCTTTTCATAACGCACCTGCATGGACTTTCCACAGGTGGCACAATAGACAATGCCATGAAAAATATTGTAATATGGACAGTTATTCCCCTTCATGATTGGCGGTCTACGGTCTATAAGCTGCTGTACCTTTTCCCACTCCGCTTTAGGGATAATGGCTTCGTGGCAGTCCTCTATGACTTCCCTCTGCTCCCTCGGAATGATGTTGTAAGTGTTGGAACGTATCCCCTTCTGATGTGTCTTGCAGACAACGTGTGCGCCCTTGTAAAAAGGATTTCTCAGGATAGCGGAGATACGTGAACCGCTCCAAGCGTAATAATTCACGTCACAGTCCGTTCCCGTCTGCGTTCTTGTAATCGGTATCCGTTCTTCCATCAAAACCTTGCATATTTTCATGTTCCCAAACCCATCAAGCGCAAGGTCATATATCCGTCTGATAATCGGCGCAGTTTCCGGATCAATGATAAGATGCCCGTTGTCATCAGGATCACGCATCAGTCCCAAAGGCGGCTGTCCCCCGCAGAATTTTCCCTGCCTTGAACGTGTCATGCGCCCTGCAAGCACTTTCTTTGAAATATCCCTGCTGTACATATCATTCAGGATATTCTTAAACGGCGCTATGTCCATTTCCTGCTTGTTCAGGCTGTCGTAATTGTCCGTAATAGCTATGTAGCGTACATTGTGTTTTGGGAAAAATACTTCCATGTAGCTGCCGGACTCAATGTAATTACGTCCAAGCCTTGAAAGGTCTTTGGTAATCACACAGCCTATCTTTCCTGCTTCTATATCACTTATCATACGCTGGAATGCCGGACGGTTGAAAGCTGACGTTAGATAACGATACTTTTGAAAACACTGGAAAATCAAGGTTTTTCGAGCGACGGACAAGCAGGGTATTGTACTAAAAACTGAATACGACGCAGAAGCGGCGTTTCTTACTCTCTACATGGGAGAACAGGAACGCCGCTTTTTTCATGCCCTTTGTTACGCAGTAGGGGCAGAAAAAGCCTTGCTACAAGCGGTTTTCCGGGCGCGTATCTGGCGCGGAAAGGGATTTATACCTTATCCCCCGAAACCGCGCTTCTACTGCGTAACAAATCCAAAGCAAAGGAGCTATGAACTATGGCAGTTTTCAGAGTGGAACGGAACAAGGGCTACACCGTAATGAGCAACCACCACCTACGCAACAAGGAGCTTTCCCTAAAGGCAAAGGGGCTGTTGTCGCAAATGCTGTCACTCCCCGAAGATTGGGACTACACCTTGAAAGGCTTATCCCTTATCAACCGGGAGAAGATAGACGCTATCCGCGAAGCCATTAAGGAGCTTGAACGCGCCGGGTATATCGTCCGTTCAAGGGAACGCGACGAGAAAGGACGCTTGCGGGGCGCGGACTATGTGATATTCGAGCAGCCGCAGCCGCCTACGCCGGATTTACCTACATTGGAAAATCCAACATTGGAAAATCCAACATTGGATAATCCAACGCAGGAAAAACCAACATTGGAAAAACCTACGTTGGAAAATCCAACGCAATTAAATAAAGATATACAAAGAACTGACTTACCAAAAAAAGAAAAATCAAATACAGATTTATCAAGTACCCATTCCATTCCTATCCTTTCCCCTAACCCCTCTCCTTGCGGGGAAGCGGCTGCGCCGCCGGAACGGAAAGGAACGGAAGCGGCAGCACAGAGCGCAGTTGATATATACCGGGAAATCATCAAGGACAATATCGACTACCACATTCTCAAACAGGACATGAAGTTTGACGGGGACAGGCTGGACGAGATTGTAGACCTCATGCTTGAAACCGTATGCACCGCCAGAAAGCGGGTACGGATTGCGGGGGACGACTACCCGGCAGAGCTTGTGAAGTCAAAGTTTATGAAACTGGACGGCGAACATATCCGCTTTGTGCTTGACTGTATGCGGGAGAACACAACCAAAATCCGCAACATCAAGCAATATCTGAAAGCCGCCCTTTTCAATGCCCCGTCCACAATCGGCAACTACTACACTTCCCTTGTCGCCCATGACATGGCAAGCGGCGCACTGTCACCGAAAAAGCCGCAGTACGGCGACCCGGACTATTATTCATACAACGAGGGCGAAAGCCTGTAAAACAACAAAAGGAGGATTTTATTATGGCACAGAAAATGACAGGAGCATTGGTATTTGACGAGCGCACCGACCGTTACGACATTCGCTTTGACTTAAACAGCTACTACGGGGGCTTGCATTGCGGTGAGTGCTTTGACGTATTCGTGCGGGGCAAGTGGAAGCCGACCCGGATTGAGTACGGCGACAACTGGTATCTTGTGGGTATCAGAGCCGAGGACTTGAACGGGCTGCGGGTGCGTATCTGACCGCCGCCCCATAAAGAAACGCGAAAGGAGGACGCGAGGAATTGCAGGACGAAGTAAACGAAAAGACCATAGCCCTTTACATCAAGACCGGGAAACTGACAGCGCAGACGCTCCAAAAGGCAATGAAAGCCATACTGTCAAAGGGAAAAAAGCCGCTTTCCAAACCGCCACAGGGAAAGCAGAGCGTAAAGCAGCTTATGAAGCAGAACGCGGGCGTTTCCAACATTGAGATTACCGAGGGCAATATCAAAGCCTTTGAGAGTACGGCGAAAAAGTACGGTATCGACTTTGCGCTGAAAAAGGACGCGACGGAGAGCCCGCCCCGCTATCTGGTTTTCTTCAAGGGGCGGGACGCGGACGTGCTGACCGCCGCCTTTAAGGAATTTTCCGCAAAAAAGCTGACACAGGAGAAAAAGCCCTCAATCCGAAAGCTGCTCTCTACCCTCAAAGAAGCTGCACAGGGCAAGAACGCGGAACGGGCAAAGGTCAAGAACAAAGACAGGGAGGTATCGCTATGAAGCCGGAAATCAAGAAGCTGCTTATCTTAAATCTCCCGTATCTGCTCTTTGTCTGGCTCTTTGATAAAGTGGGCGCGGCTGTCCGGCTCTCCCCCGGCGCGGACGCGAGCGCAAAGCTGCTACATCTTGGGGACGGTTTTACCGCCGCCTTTTCCAGTATCGCGCCGAGCTTCCACCCGGCAGACTTAGCTTTAGGCATTGCGGGGGCGGTCATTGTCCGGCTGATTATCTACACCAAAGGCAAGAACGCGAAGAAATACCGCCGCGGGACAGAATACGGTTCGGCGCGTTGGGGCGGGGCTGACGACATAAAGCCGTACACCGACCCGGTATTTGAGAACAATATCCCCCTAACGCAGACGGAACGGCTTACCATGAACAGCCGCCCGAAGCAGCCGAAATACGCAAGAAACAAAAATATCCTTGTAATCGGCGGTTCCGGCAGCGGCAAGACCCGGTTCTTTGTGAAACCGTCGCTCATGCAATGTACGTCAAAGGATTTTCCAACGTCGTATATCGTCACTGACCCGAAAGGAACACTGATTTTGGAAACCGGGAAAATGTTACAGCGGTACAAATACCGTATCAAAGTGTTAAATACGATTAACTTCAAAAAATCCATGAAATACAATCCCTTTGCCTATCTGCGGAGCGAAAAGGACATTTTGAAGTTAGTCAATACCATTATCGCCAACACCAAAGGCGACGGGGAAAAATCCGGCGAGGATTTCTGGGTGAAAGCGGAAAAGCTCTACTACACCGCACTAATCGGCTACATCTGGTATGAAGCCCCGGAGGACGAGAAGAACTTCACGACGCTGCTTGAAATGATAAATGCGTCGGAAGCCCGCGAGGACGACGAGGATTTCCAGAACCCGGTTGACCTCATGTTTGAACGTCTGGAAGAAAAAGACCCGGAACATTTTGCAGTCAAGCAGTACAAAAAATACAAACTTGCGGCGGGCAAGACCGCAAAAAGCATACTTATCTCATGCGGCGCGAGGTTAGCCCCATTCGACATTAAGGAGCTGCGGGAGCTTATGGAAACCGACGAAATGGAGCTTGACACCATAGGCGACAGAAAGACCGCCCTTTTCGTCATCATCAGCGACACCGACGACACTTTTAACTTTGTCGTTTCAATCCTTTACACACAGCTATTCAACTTGCTTTGTGACAAGGCAGATGATGAATACGGCGGGCGGCTTCCCGTCCATGTTAGGTGCTTACTTGATGAATTTGCGAATATCGGGCAGATACCAAAGTTTGAAAAGCTCATTGCAACGATACGGAGCCGGGAAATATCCGCGTCAATCATCTTGCAGAGCCAGTCACAGCTAAAAGCCATTTACAAAGACAACGCCGATACCATAGTCGGCAACTGCGACACCACGCTTTTCTTGGGCGGCAAGGAGAAAACCACCCTTAAAGAAATATCGGAAATTTTAGGAAAAGAAACGATAGACAGCTTTAACACGTCCGAAACAAGGGGGCGGGAGCTTTCGCATGGGCTGAACTATCAGAAATTGGGAAAGCAGCTTATGACGGAAGATGAAATTGCAGTCATGGACGGAGGGAAATGTATCTTGCAGCTACGCGGGGTGCGCCCGTTCTTTTCGGACAAATTCGACATAACGAAGCACCCGAAATACAAGTACCTGTCCGACGCAGACCCGAAGAACGCCTTTGACATGGAAAAGCACCTTAAACGCCGCCCCGCCATTGTCAAGCCCGACGAGGTTTTTGACTATTACGAGATTGACGCAGCAGACTTACAGGAGGACGCAGACCATGAGGAAACGTAGCGCAGAGGAAAAACAAAAGCAGCTTGAACGGTTTTTAATGAATGTTGCGGAAGCCGCCGACGCTGCATTATGGGAGTATTGGCGGGAAAAGGAAGCGGAACACCGCCGTTTTGCAACGGAGTATGTCACGCGCCGGGGGCTTATCCCGCAACAGTGACAGCATGGCAGACCGCCGGGACAGGGGAAGCTACACTTCCCCTACGCTGCCTTGCGGCAGCTACCCCTTTGTGAACTTGCGGGAAGCGAACACCTTGCTATGCAAGCTATTCACTTCCCGCAAGTCTGAATAATACCCGTCCGGCAGCACAGCGGGACACCGAAAGGAGGAATCGAAGCAATCACATATATCAATATCGGCTACATGATACGCGCCCCTACTTTCCGGCGCAGCACACAGCGGCAGGAGCCGCACCCCCCTACAACTGAATACCGCCGCGCCGCAGAACTTACGCAGCGCGGGGACAGCCGCCTTTACCAGAGGGCGGTTTTTTTATGCGGCGGCATACGCTGACCGCCTTTTGTCCGCTTGCCGGACAGCCGCAGACGCGGCAGAAAGGATTTATTTATGGCATTTTTCAATAGCGCAGTAGACGTTTTGCAGACCCTTGTTGTAGCACTTGGAGCCGGGCTTGGTATCTGGGGCGTTATCAATCTCATGGAGGGCTACGGCAACGACAATCCGGGCGCGAAGAGCCAGGGCATGAAGCAGCTTATGGCGGGCGGCGGCGTTGCCCTTATCGGCATGACCCTTGTACCGCTGCTTTCCGGCTTGTTCGGTTAAGAAGCGCGGGTAAAGGCTTATGCAGAGCATACTTGACGCGATTAACGAATGGATAAAGGAAATCCTCATAGGAGCCATAAACGGTAATCTGTCAACTATGTTCGGGGACGTAAACGAGAAAGTCGGCACTATCGCCGCAGAGGTAGGGCAGACCCCGCAAGGGTGGAACGCAAATATATTCTCCATGATACAGACGCTTAGTGAGAATGTAATCGTACCCATTGCGGGGCTTGTCATTACCTACGTCCTATGCTATGAGCTTATCAGCATGGTAACGGAAAAGAACAATATGCACGACGTTGACACTTCCATGTTCTTCAAATGGGTGTTCAAGGCGTTTGTGGCAGTCTACCTTGTGACGCACACCTTTGACATCACTATGGCGGTGTTCGATATGGCGCAGCACGTTGTTTCCGGCGCGGCGGGGGTAATCGGCGGCAGCACAGAGATTGATGTTGCCGCCGCCCTTGCTTCCATGCAGAGCGGGCTTGACGCTATGGAAATCCCCGAACTGCTCTTACTTGTCATGGAAACAAGCCTTGTGAGCTTGTGCATGAAAATCATGTCCGTACTGATAACCGTTATCCTCTACGGGCGCATGATAGAAATTTACCTTTACTGTTCGGTATCGCCTATCCCGTTCGCAACAATGACTAACCGGGAATGGGGACAGATAGGGAACAACTACCTAAAATCCCTGTTCGCGCTTGGCTTTCAAGGCTTCCTCATAATGATATGTGTCGGCATTTACGCCGTACTGGTGAACAACATGATAATAGCGGACAATCTGCACAGCGCGATTTTTTCCCTTGCAGCCTATACCGTTATCCTCTGTTTCTCCCTGTTCAAATCCGGCGCACTGGCGAAGTCGATTTTCTCCGCGCATTAGCGGCGTGTCAAGGGTAGGGTGGAGATTTTCAGAGCGAAGCGGCGAAAATACGACCCGACCTTGACGCGGGAAAACCCCATAGAATAGGGACGGGCAAAGGGCAGAAATTGACCTTTGCCTTGATTACCCCTATGGGAACTTACAGCAGCACAAAACCCAGAGAAAGGAGGTTTTCACTTGGCGTATGTACCCGTACCCAAAGACTTATCCAAAGTCAAGACAAAAGTAGCGTTCAACCTTACCAAACGGCAGATTGTATGTTTTGCGGCGGCTCTCCTGTTCGGCTTGCCGCTTTTCTTTCTGCTCAAAGACAGCACAGGCACAAGCCTTGCGTCTATGGCTATGATTGCCGTCATGCTGCCCTGTTTCCTCTTTGCCATGTATGAGAAGCATGGACAGCCCCTTGAAGTGGTGGTGAAGAACATCATTCAGACGAAATTCATAGCCCCCAAAGAACGACCATACAGGACAGACAACTTTTATTCCGTCTTAGAACGGCAGAGAAAACTTGAAAAGGAGGTATCAGCGATTGCAAAAGGAAACACGAAGAAACAGCGCGGCGGGAAGCGCAAAGGCTAACCCGCCCCGCAAGCTCACCCGCGCCGAGAAGAAGCAGATTGCGGAAATCATCAGACAGGCAAAGGGCGATGGGAAAGCGCATACCGCGCAGCAGACAATCCCCTATATCCAGATGTACCCGGACGGTATCTGCAAGGTTACGGAGCGCAAATACTCAAAGACCGTCGCCTTTGAAGATATTAACTATCAGCTTGCACAGGCAGACGACAAGACCGCCATTTTTGAGAACTGGTGCGACTTCCTCAACTACTTTGACGCTTCCGTTTCGGTGCAGCTCTCTTTCATCAATCAGGGGACGCAGCGGGGCGAAGCGGAAAAGGCGGTCAATATCCCGTCACAGGAGGACGCTTTCAATTCTATCCGCACAGAATACGGGGATATGCTGCAAAACCAGCTTGCAAAGGGCAACAACGGGCTTGTCAAGGCGAAGTACATCACCTTTGCCATTGAAGCCGACAGTCTGGGCGCGGCGAAATCCCGCCTTGCCCGTATCGAAACGGACGTACTCAACAACTTTAAGCTCTTAGGCGTAGCCGCCCGCCCCATGACAGGCTATGAACGCCTTAAAATGCTGCATGGCATTTTCCACCCGGAGGGCGGGCAGTTTGCCTTTGACTTTTCATGGCTTGCCCCGTCCGGGCTTTCCACAAAGGACTTTATCGCCCCGTCCTCTTTCCGTTTTGGCGAGGGGCGGTATTTCCGCATGGGGCGCAAAATCGGCGCGGTTTCATTCCTTGAAATCCTTGCGCCGGAATTAAACGACCGTATCTTGTCGGATATTCTGGACTTGGAAACGGGCGTTATCGTCAATCTGCATATCCACAGTATCGACCAGACCGAAGCCATAAAGACAATCAAGCGGAAAATCACCGACCTTGACAAAATGAAAATCGAGGAACAGAAGAAAGCGGTACGCAGCGGCTACGACATGGATATAATCCCGTCCGACCTTGCCACGTTCGGCAGCGAAGCGAAGAACCTCTTACAGGACTTGCAGAGCCGGAATGAAAGAATGTTCCTCTTGACGTTCCTTGTGGTGAACATGGCGGACACGAAGCGGAAACTGGAAAATGACGTATTCGCGGCGGCGGGCATTGCACAGAAGAACAACTGCGCCTTAACCCGCCTTGACTACCAACAGGAAGCGGGGCTTATGTCCTCTGTACCGCTTGGGGAAAACCTTATCCCCATTCAAAGAGGGCTTACCACGTCAAGCACCGCTATCTTTATCCCCTTTATCACGCAGGAGCTTTTTCAGACGGGCGCGGCTTTGTATTACGGCTTAAACGCCCTGTCTAACAACATGATACTCTGCGACCGCAAGCAGCTAAAGAACCCCAACGGCTTAATCTTGGGTACGCCGGGAAGCGGGAAATCCTTTGCAGCCAAACGGGAAATGACAAACGCTTTCCTCATTACAGACGACGACATAATTATCTGCGACCCGGAAGCAGAGTATTTTTCCCTTGTGCAGCGGCTTGACGGGCAAGTGATACGCTTATCCCCTACGGGCAAGGGCATTGACGGGAAGCCCCAGTATGTGAACCCTATGGATATTAACCTCAATTACAGCGAGGACGACAGCCCCCTTGCGCTGAAATCCGACTTTATCCTCTCCCTCTGCGAGCTTGTCATAGGCGGCAAGGAGGGCTTGCAGCCCGTCGATAAGACCGTCATTGACCGCGCCGTTAGGAACGTGTACCGCCCTTTCCTTGCAGACCCCGCCCCGGAGAAAATGCCGATTTTGGGCGACCTCTACGACGAGCTTTTGAAGCAGCCGGAGCCGGAAGCGGCGCGTATCGCGGCGGCGTTGGAGCTTTATGTTTCCGGGAGCCTTAACGTCTTTAACCACAGGACGAATGTAGAGCTTTCAAACCGCCTTGTCTGCTTTGACATCAAGCAGCTTGGGAAGCAGCTCAAAAAATTAGGTATGCTCATTGTGCAGGACCAGGTATGGAACCGCGTCACCGTCAACCGGGCAGAAAGGAAATCCACCCGGTATTTTATGGACGAATTTCATCTTCTCTTGAAAGAGGAACAGACCGCCGCCTATTCCGTTGAAATCTGGAAGCGTTTCAGAAAATGGGGCGGCATACCCACAGCCATTACGCAGAACGTCAAAGATTTGCTTGCTTCCCGCGAAGTGGAGAATATCTTTGAAAACTCTGATTTTGTCCTCATGCTCAATCAGGCGGCGGGCGACCGGGCTATCCTTGCAAAGCAGCTCAACATCTCCCCGCAGCAGATGAAATATGTCACCCACACCGAAGCGGGCGAGGGGCTTATCTTCTACGGAAACGTGGTGCTGCCCTTTGTAGACCGCTTCCCGAAAGACACCGAGCTTTACCGGGTAATGACGACGAAGCCGGAGGAAGTGGGCGAAGCATGATAAAAAACGAAAAAAATATAAAACCACTGACACATTTAAGCCTGTTTACCGGGATAGGCGGCATAGACATAGCCGCCGAAGCCGCAGGCTTCACAACCGTCTGCCAGTGCGAATGGGCGGATTACCCAACCGCAGTATTGGAAAAGCACTGGCCGGACGTTCCACGTTTCAGAGATATACACGCTCTGACAAAGGAGGCTTTCTATGAACGGACAGGAAAAAAAGAACTCACGCTGCTCTCCGGCGGCTTCCCATGCCAGCCCTTTTCCAGTATCGGGCCAAAAAAGGGGTTTGAGGACACCCGTTACCTCTGGCCGGAAATGTGCCGCGTCATTAACGAACTCCGGCCCCATTATGTGCTTGGCGAAAATGTTGCTAACTTCATCAATATGGGGTTCCACAAAACGCTCATTGACCTGGCAAAAGCGGGATATGCTGTTTGGACATTCGTACTTCCTGCTTGTGCCGTCGGCGCATGGCATGAACGCAAGCGAACTTTTATCGTGGGGATTGATGTTTCCTACTCCCCTTGCCGCCGACACCGGCTCAAGGACAAGGACGGAACGGATAAGCATATCCCCAAACGGGGCGTTCCGCCGGAAGAAACGGGACGGGAGGTACTGGTCGGCGGGGCTTTCGGAAACAATCTATTTTCTGACGCCGGTAACAGACCCGTCCCTGCGCTTCAACCCGGAATGGGTGGAATGGCTGATGGGCTTCCCACAGGGGTGGACGGAAATATCCTCTGGTGCATAGAGCCTACGGATATTCCCCGGCTGTCCCCGAACACAAAGGACAGGTCAAAACGCCTAAAAACGCTTGGGAACGCCGTAGTGCCGGCACAGGTTTACCCAATCTTAAAATATATCGCAGACATGGAAACCGGGAAATGTTCGGAATGGTGCGTCTGGGAAAAGGAGGTGGCAGACCATGAAACAGTATAAATCCAGTGACAAGACCATGCTGAAAATGACCCGCGAGGGGGCTGTCGAGGTAAACGCCGCCACCGGGAAAAAGAAACGTATCAGCAAGCGGATAAGGGACGCGGACTTTGCAAAGACCGAAGCCCCGCAGCAGCCGGAACAGGCAGCGCAGCCCCTACCGGGCGGCGCAGCTCCCGCGCCCACAGCCGACGCGCCGCCGCTTCCCCATGCACCGGGGGCAGAACGGGAACAGGACACCGCAGCAGCCGAGCGCGTCTTGGAGCGTATCGACGGGGCGCGTACCAGAAAGGCGAGCAAAAAGGCGGCGAGGAAAGCACAGGCAGAAGCCACAGCAAAAGAAAAATCTTCCCGCTTGCAGTTTACCGACGAGGAACGGGCAACGCCGGAGCTTGAAAGGTATATCCGAAAATCAGACAAAGCAGCCGACCGTCTGGACGCGGCAAAGGCGGCTATCCCCAAAGAAAAGAAACTTGTACGGGAGCGCACCTTTGATGAAGCCACCGGGAAAGGCAAGACCCGCCTACACTTTGAGGAACGGGAAAAGCCCATAGGAAAGAATAAGCCCCACAATAACCCGCTATCCCGCCCCGCACAGGAAGCGGGTATTTTCGTCCACAACAAGATACATTCCGTTGAAAAGGACAATTCCGGCGTTGAGGGGGCGCACAAATCCGAAGAACTGGCAGAGCGCGGCGCAAAGTACGGGGCGCGGAAAGTCAAGGAGGGCTACCGCAGCCACAAGCTGAAACCTTACCGGGCGGCGGCAAAGGCAGAGAAAACGGCGTTCAAGGCGAATGTGGATTTCCAGTACCATAAAGCCCTGCATGACAATCCGCAGATTGCGGGCAATCCCCTTTCCCGCTTCATGCAGAAGCAGCAAATCAAGCGGCAGTATGCAAAGGCAGCAAGGAAAGGCGGCGCAAAAACGGCGCAGAAAGCCGCAGAGAACACCCGCAAGGCGGCAAAGAAAACAGCCGAGGAAACCAAACGGGCAATCGCTTTTGTAGGGCGGCACCCGGCGGGCGTATGTATCGCCGTTGCCGCGCTGCTCTTATTCATCATGGTATCGGCGGGGCTTTCCTCTTGCGGCTCTATGTTCTCCGGCTTGATGAACGGCATACTTGGGACTTCCTACACGTCGGAGGACAGCGACCTTGTGGCGACGGAGAACAATTACGCCGCAAAGGAAAACGAGCTTCAGCAGCAGATTGACAATATCGAAAGCACCCGCCCCGGCTATGACGAATACCGCTATGACCTTGACAGTATCGGGCATAACCCCCATGAGTTAGCGTCCTACCTCACCGCCCTTTTACAGACCTACACCCCACAGAGCGCACAGGCAGAATTAAACCGCGTCTTTGCCATGCAGTACACCTTGACGCTGACGGAAGAAACGGAAATCCGCTACCGCACAGAAACAAGCACAGACCCGGAAACAGGGGAAACGACCACCGAGGAAGTACCCTACGAATACCATATCCTTAATGTGAAGCTGACGAACAAGCCCATTTCCGAGATTGCGGAGGAACTTCTAACGCCACAGCAGCTTGAAATGTACCGCGTCTATCTGGAAACAAGCGGCAACAAGCCGCTGATTTTCGGCGGCGGCTCCCCCGATATGGGCGCGTCCGAGGATTTAAGCGGCGTACAGTTTACAAACGGCACACGCCCCGGCAACACCGCCGTTGTAGACCTTGCGAAGCGGCAAGTCGGCAACGTGGGCGGGCGACCCTTTTGGAGCTGGTACGGCTTTAACAGCCGCGTGGAATGGTGCGCCTGTTTCGTTTCATGGTGCTACAATCAAGCCGGGAAAAGCGAGCCGCGCTTTGCCGGGTGCCAGTCACAGGGCGTACCCTGGTTCCAGTCACGCGGGCAATGGGGCGCGAGGGGCTATGAGAATATCGCCCCCGGCGACGCTATCTTTTTCGACTGGGACGGGGACGGGAGCGCAGACCATGTAGGGCTTGTTATCGGGACGGACGGGGAGCGCGTCTATACCGTCGAGGGCAATTCCGGCGACGCCTGCAAGATAAAGAGCTACCCCGTCAATTATGGCTGTATCAAGGGCTACGGCTTAATGAATTGGAACTGACAACAAAAAAATGAAAATCTGAAAGGAGAAATTTATTGATGGCTATGAACAAAATTGAACGTATCGACAAGGAGATTGCAAAGACCCGCGAGAAAATCACCGAGTACCAGAACAGATTAAGGGGGCTTGAAGCGCAGAAAACCGAAGCGGAAAACCTGCAAATCGTACAGCTTGTGCGCTCCATGCGCCTTTCCCCGCATGAGCTTTCCGCTATGCTTTCCGGGGGCGGTATTCCGGGCATGGAAGCCGCGCCGGGCTACCCCGCAGAACCCGCAGACCATGACAACGAAGAAATGGAGGACACCGAGAATGAATAAGAAAATCCTTAGAACACTGACCGCACTTTGCGCCGCCCTTGTACTTATGGGCGGCTTTTCCGTCACCGCTTTTGCACAGACCCCGGAGGGAGAGGACGACACCGACGACAGCGGCGTTGTCTACGAGGAACCCCAAAAGGAAGAACCCCTTACCCCGGACGGGAACGCGACCCTTGTAGACGATTTCGGCGGCAACAAGCAGCTTATCACAGTGACGACCAAAAACGGCAATTACTTTTATATCCTCATTGACCGGGACGACGATGGCGAGGACACCGTACATTTCCTTAATCAAGTGGACGAAGCCGACCTCTTAGCACTTATGGAGGACGGAAGCACCGAAGCAGCCCCGCCCGCCGTTTGCAGTTGCACCGGGAAATGCGAAGCCGGAAAGGTAAATGTGAGCTGCCCCGTCTGCAAGGACAACATGACCGCTTGCAGCGGCAAGGAAGCGGAGCCGGAAACCGAGGAACCGCCGGAGCAGCCCAAAGAAAAAGGCAATGCGGGCGGGCTTGTGCTTTTCCTTGTCGTGGCACTTCTTGGCGGCGGGGGCGCGTTCTATTATTTTAAGTTTATGAAGCCGAAACAGAGCGTCAAGGGCGACACCGACCTTGAAGATTTCGATTTTGACGACTACGACGAGGACGAGCCGGAGCCGGACGAGGGGGACGGGCTTTCTGATGAAGAACAGGAGGACGAGGAAGCATGACCCTGTTTACCGACAATCCCTTTGAAAAGATGATGATACAAAGACCGGGCGGGCGGCGTGACAATGCGCCGCCCGTTCCAAAATCCCCGGCGTGTGTGCGCTGCCCTTATAAGGCGCAATCCCCCTGTATCGGCTATTGTCTGAAACAGGCACAGGAGAAGAAGCACACCGCGCCGGAACGCTGAAAGGAGGATTTTTTCATGGCATTTAGACTTGTGATTGCAGAAAAGCCGAGCGTGGCGCAGACTATCGCCGCTGCGCTTGGCGTTAAGGAAAAGAAAGACGGATTTATCGAGGGCGGCGGCTACCTCATTTCATGGTGCGTCGGGCATTTGGTACAGCTTGCGGAAGCTGCCGCCTACGGGGAGCAATATAAAAAATGGAGTTTTGAGAGCTTACCCATTCTGCCGGAGGAATGGCAGTACGCCGTTGACCCGGACAAGGGGAAGCAATTCAAAACCCTAAAAGAGCTTATGCACCGCGCCGACGTTTCCGAAGTGGTAAATGCGTGTGACGCGGGGCGCGAGGGAGAATTGATTTTCCGCTTTGTCTACGAAGCGGCGGGCTGCAAGAAGCCCATGCGCCGCTTGTGGATTTCCTCAATGGAGGACGGGGCGATTAAGGCGGGCTTTGCTTCCCTCAAAGACGGGCGGGAATACGACGCGCTCTTTGCGTCTGCCCTCTGCCGCGCAAAGGCTGACTGGCTTATCGGCATTAACGCCACCCGGCTTTTCTCCTGCCTGTATGGAAAGACCTTGAACGTGGGGCGCGTCCAGACCCCGACCTTAAAAATGCTCACCGACCGGGACGCGGCTATCTCCCATTTCCAGAAAGAAAAATATTATCATGTGCGCCTTGATTTATCCGGCGCGGAAGCGGCAAGCGGGAGGATTTCCGACAAGGCAGAAGCCGACGCGCTGAAAGGGGCTTGCGAAGCGGAAACGGCGGTATGCGTTTCCCTCACCAGAGAGAAGAAAACCGCAGCCCCGCCGAAGCTCTTTGACCTTACCTCTTTGCAGCGGGAAGCGAACCGCATTTTCGGCTACACCGCGAAGCAGACCCTTGACCTTGCACAATCCCTTTATGAAAAGCGGCTCCTTACTTATCCGAGGACGGACAGCAGCTTTCTTACTGACGACATGGGCGGCACCGCAGCGGGCATTATCGCGCTGCTCTGCGAAAAGCTCCCCTTTATGGCGGGCGCAGACTTCACGCCGGAGGTTGCAAAGGTATTAGACAGTAAAAAAGTATCAGACCACCACGCAATCATTCCCACTATGGAGCTTGCAAAAGCTGACCCGGACGCGCTGCCGGAAAGCGAGAAGAATATCCTTACCCTTGCGGGGGCGCGTCTGCTTTTTGCCACCGCCGAGCCGCATATTTATGAAGCGGTTACGGCGGTTTTCTCATGCGCCGGGACAGACTTCACCGCAAGGGGAAAGACCGTACTTGCGGAGGGTTGGAAAGAGCTTCAACGCAGATACCGGGCGACGCTGAAAGATAAGCCCGAAGCGGAGGACGGGGAAAATGCAGACGTGACGCTGCCGGAGCTTTCCGAGGGACAGGGCTTTCCTAAACCCGCCGCAAAAGTAACGGAGCATACCACAACGCCTCCGAAGCCCCACAGCGAAGCAAGCCTTTTGTCGGCTATGGAACGCGCCGGGAACGGGGACACCGACCCGGACGCGGAACGCCGGGGGCTTGGCACTCCCGCCACCCGCGCCGCCGTCATTGAAAAACTGGTAAAGGGCGGCTTTGCGGAGCGCAAGGGGAAGCAGCTTATCCCTACCAAAAACGGGAACAGCCTTATCTGTATTCTGCCGGATATGCTCACTTCCCCACAGCTTACCGCAGAATGGGAAAACAATCTGACGCAGATAGCAAAGGGAGCCGCAGACCCCGGCGAATTTCTGTCCGGCATTGAAGCTATGGCGCGGGAGCTTGTGCAGACACACGCCGCAGCACTGGACGAGAAAAAGGATTTGTTCCGGGAGGAAAAGCCCTCTGTCGGCAAATGCCCCCGTTGCGGTTCCCCCGTCCATGAGGGGAAGAAAAACTATTATTGCAGCAACAAAGAATGTGCCTTTGTCATGTGGAAGAACGACCGCTTTTTCGAGGAACGCAAGACCGCCTTTACCCCGAAGATTGCCGCCGCGCTCCTTAAATCCGGCAAGGCGAATGTGAAGAAGCTCTACTCCCCGAAAACAGGCAAGACCTACGACGGAACTATCGTTTTAGCCGATACTGGCGGGAAATACGTCAACTACCGTATCGAAGTGCAGAAGAACTAAAAACTTGAATAGCAAGCATAGGAAGCGGGTACCCACTTCCGTAAATCCCTGTCCTGCCGCTGACGCGCCGGACGGGGATTTTGCTTGTTGGGAAGTTTCCCAAACCCTCTAAAAAATCTTGGCAAAGCGCACAGCCGCGCCGTAGTAGGGAGCGTACCAGAAAAGCGCGGCGGTGCGCCGCCATTTCAGAAAGGAGCGAATGAATGGAAATGAAGAAAGGCTATTCCGTATATGAGCATGACCGATTAGAACCGGCTGACAGTATGCGGATAGAGCGCAAAGTGTATTTTGAAGAAAAGACCGCTGACATTTCCGGGCTGACCACTCTGCCCTTAGAGCAGTTGCGGGCATTGCGGGAGGAATACGCGGCGGCTGAACAGGCAGCGTTTGCAGCCTTGCAGCAACAGGCGGCGGCTTGGGAAGAACAGGCGGGAAAGACGCTTGCCATTGACAAAGCCATTGAGTATGTAAGGACGCCCGAAGTCAAGCATACCGCTAACCAATGGGAAGCTGCCGACTACGGAAAGCACATCAGTAACCGCGTCTACCAAATGCGTTACCGCGTATCCGAGAATACCCGGTATGACAGGGAAAAAGAGAAATCTATCCCTTACTCATGGACGCTCTCATGGAGCATTTACACCAACAGCCCCCACCAATACGGACAGGCGAAAATCGCAGGACAGGAAAGAAAAGTCTTTGCGGACAAGGCGGCTATGGAAAAGTATCTGAACGGGCGTATCAAGGCATACGCACATTTATTCACTGAAATATCCCCCTCTATCCCACAGGAATATGCAGAACATTTCAAAGTAAACGGGCAGCTTTTACCCGGCTATTTTGTTGAGGGGGAAGAACGGACGCAGCCCGGACAGGAAACTGAAAAAACAGACGCAGCCCCCGCAGAACAGGCGGCGGGGCAGACCACCGGGCAGAGAAAGGAGCATGACCCTATGAGCGAGCAGTTTTCAATTCTTATCGACAGCCGCAGTCGCTTTGAAACAGGCGAACCGGGCGGCGAGTGGCTTCCCATGCCGACCACAACAGAGCAGCTTCATGCGGCTATGGAAAGCGTCGGCATTACCGCAGACAATCCGCAGGATTTTTTCATCAACGGGTATTCTTCTACGGAGGACTGCCCCTTTGACTTGCCGCTTTCCGTTATCCAAAGCGCAAGCATGGACGAGCTGAATTATTTTGGAAAACTTCTGGAAATGCAGAGTGACGGGGACAAGGATAAATTTGCGGCGGCGGTTACACATGGCGAGTATGCCGGAAGCATGAAAGACCTTATCAACCTTGCACAAAACCTTGACTGTTACTGGCTCTATCCCACTGTCCGCAGCGAAGAAGATTACGGTTATTATCTTATCGACGAACTGGACGAGCTGGAGCTTCCCGAAGAAGCAAAGAAATATTTCAAGTATGAAGAATACGGGCGGGACGCAGTTAGCAAGGATAAGGGGCAGTTTACCGAACAGGGCTATATCTATAACAATCAGAACACCTTTACCGAATGGTATCGGGGAACGGAAAACGAGATACCCAAAGAATACCGCGTTATGAGCTTCCCACAGCCGGAACGCGGCGGACAGGACAAGACCTTTATGGACGCAGCCGCCACAGAGCAGACCGCCCGAACCGCCGCAGAGCAGCCACAGGAGCCGCACCCGGTTATCCCTATCGTGCTGACAGCCGGGAAGCCGGCCGAGAAATTAAAAGAGATTACCGACCGTCTGGAACAGGGCATTACGGAACTCTTTGACAGCGAGCGTTACAAGGAATATCTGAAAGTCATGTCAAAATTCCATAATTACAGCTTCCGAAACACCGTCCTTATCGCCATGCAGAAGCCGGACGCTTCCCTTTTGGCGGGCTTTTCCGCTTGGAAGAACAACTTTGAGCGAAATGTGATGAGAGGGGAAAAGGGAATTAAAATCATTGCCCCGTCGCCCTATAAAATCAAACAGGAAATGCAGAAAATTGACCCGCACACACAGAAGCCCATAATCGGCAAGGACGGAAAGCCCGTCACCGAGGAAAAGGAAATCACCATACCCGCCTACAAGGTGGTATCAGTCTTTGACGTTTCCCAGACCGAGGGAAAGGAGCTGCCGGATATTGCCGTTGACGAGCTGACGGGCGACGTTGACCGCTACAAGGATTTTTTCGCAACCCTTGAAAAGACTTCCCCCGTTCCTATCGCCTTTGAGAATATCGAGGGCGGCTCTCATGGCTACTACCACTTGGAGGACAAGCGCATTGCTATCAACGAGGGCATGAGCGAATTGCAGACCTTAAAGACCGCCATTCACGAAATCGCCCATGCGAAGCTGCACGACATTGACCTCAACGCGCCAAAGGACGAGCAGCCCCGCGTTGACCGCCGCACCCGCGAAGTCGAAGCGGAAAGCGTCGCCTATACCGTCTGCCAACATTACGGGCTTGACACGTCGGACTACTCTTTCGGCTACGTCGCCGGGTGGAGCAGCGGTCGGGAGCTTTCCGAGCTGAAAAGCTCCCTTGAAACGATACGCAGCGCAGCCGCCGAGATTATCAATTCCATAGATGGGAATTTAGCGGAGCTGCAAAAGGCACAGGACAAGGAGCAGACCGCCGGACAGGAGCAGCCCACCAGAGAGGAACAGGCAGCCCCGCCGGAGAAGCCGGAGCCGGAAGCAGCCGCACCGGGAAAATCCGGCGCACAGGAAAAAGCGGGCGCAGCCCCGAAAGAAGCCTTTACCCCGGAAACGATTTACAGAGTGCGCCGAAACCCTTACAGCGACAGCCGGGAAAACAGCTACCTCTTGCAAGCCTATGTGACACAGGAGAACGGGCGGGCAAAAATGGGCGACGTGCTTTATACGGGAACGCCGGAGAAATGCCGCGAGCTTATGGGGCAGCTCAAAAGCGGCGAGCTGACCGAGGGCGACGTGAAGCAGCTCTACGCAAAGGCACAGGAAACGGCGCAGACCGCCGGACAGGACAAAGACACCTTTTCCATTTACCAGATAAAGGGCGGGGACGAAACAAGGGATTTCCGCTTTGAGCCTTACGACCGCCTGCAGGCGGCGGGGAATGTGGTTGACAGGGCGAACTATGAGCTTGTCTATTCCGCACCCCTTGCGCCGGAAACTTCCCTTGAAGATATTTATACCCGCTTCAATATCGACCACCCCAAAGATTTTAGGGGACACAGCCTTTCCGTTTCGGACGTGGTAGTGCTTCATCAGGACGGACAGGACGCGGCGCATTTCGTTGACAGTGTAGGTTTCCGGGAAGTGCCGGAGTTTTTACAGGAGCAGAAGCAGCTTACCCCGGACGACTTGGAAACGGGCGAAACTGTCAAAACACCGAGAGGGACTTTCCATGTAACCGCCATGAGCCGGGAGCAGATAGAAGCCGCCGGATATGGCTTTCACCACCAGTCGGACGACGGAAAGTATCTGATTATGGGGAATGGGACGCGGGCGTTTGCCGTTGCCGCAGAACAGGCGCAGCGGGACAATCCCTTGAAAACCGCCGAGCAGACCATAGAGCAGAACGGAAACATGATTGACGGTATCATCAACAACACCCCCACCGTTGACGAACTGGAAGCAAAGGTAAAGGCGGGCGAGCAGATTTCCCTTGTTGACCTGGCTAACGCTGTCAAAGCCGACAAGGAGCGCGGCAAAGGGGCGAAGCCGGAAAAGAAACCCTCTATCCGGGCGCAGCTTAGAGCCGACAAGGAAAAGGCGCAGAAGAAAAACGCAAAGCAGAAGTCACAGGACTTGGAAAGGAGCTGACCCATGCCGGAACAGAGTAAATTTGAAAACGTGGATTTGTTCGCTTCCCTTGAAGCGATTATGAAGCAGAACACAGGCTTTTACCAGAGCGACTTAGACATTGACAAAGAGATTATCGCAAAGGCGGCGGCAAGCCCCAACAGGGAGGACAAGACCCTTTTGTGGTTCTGCCGCCCGTCCGGGACGCACTGTTTCCGGGAGCGCGACGTTTTCCTCAAAGACACCGCGCCCCACAACACATGGCGTTTCTACATGGAGCAGACAAGCGACCGCGTCCTTGCCTATGCAATCGAGCTGACGGGAAAGGAGCGCGGGAAAATCAAGGGCAATCTGTACGAACTGGACTACGCTAAACATTATGAGCGCGTCAAGGAAAATGAGCTGCCCGCCGATACGGTGAAGCTGATTTATGAGCGAGGGGAAAGGGAGATACCCGCCGGACGGTTCTTCAACGGCAACCCAGACCCGCAGCTTGGGAAGTTTGAACGCTTTGAAGCCCTACCCGACGACCCGGACGCGCTGCAATCACTCTTACAGGAAGAACGGCGCAGCCGGGAGCAGCTTCCACCGGGGGACTTCAAGGCGCATATCACAGCCTTGCGGGACGGGCTGATTGAAACGGAAGCGCGGCGCATTGTGCGGGAAATGAAGCGGCACTATGAGCCGAATAGCCCGAACAAGACCCATTTCATGGCAGAGCTTTCCCCGGCGTTCATGCGGCTTGCAGCCACAAAGGACACTGACCGCCTTTTCTCCATGCTGCCCTATAAGACTCTTTCCTTTTCCAAAATCGAGGGCAGACATGGGACGTATGCGCTGATTGACAAGGGGGAGAACCGGGACAGGGAGATAAGGAAGCCCCGCCCCTCTATCCGGGCGCAGCTTAAAGCAGACAAGGCAAAGACCGCCCCGAAAAAGGCGGCGGCAAAAACAAAAAATCACGATATGGAGGTATGAGCATGATTAGACTGACTGTTGAAGAAACAAACCTTTTGAGCATTTACAACGAGGGCGGCAAGCGGGCTTTGATTGAGAATGTCAACGCCGCGCTGCCCTACATGGACGCGGATATGCGGGAGCTTGCAAAGCGCACCCTTTCCAAAGTGGACGCTTTGACCGAAGCGGAATTTGCAGAGCTTCCCATTTACGCCGCTGATGAAGTATGAACGGGGTTAAGCGGCTGACGCCGCCCCAGAGCCGGAAAGTCAACGCCCTTGTGCGCCGGACGTGCTGCAACTATGATAACGGGAACTGTATCTTACTGGACGACGGAGACGAGTGCGTATGTCCGCAGCTCATTTCCTATTCGCTTCTCTGCAAGTGGTTCCGGGCTGCGGTGCTTCCCGCCGACAGGCTGCTCTATGCGGAGCTTTACCAGACAGGGGATAAGAAGAAATGTACCGAGTGCGGCGCGTTCTTTGCGTCAACCTCTAACAGTGTCAAATACTGCCCCGTCTGCCGGAAGCGTATCACCCGCAGACAAGCCGCCGAGCGCATGAGGAAAAGACGCACCCCTGTTACGCAGTAGGCGCGGAAAATCCCTTGATTTACAGGGCTTTCCGGGCGTGAAAATCGGATAGGCGATACTTTATACCTTTATCCCCGAAAATGGCGTTCTACTGCGTAACATTCACGAAAACAGCACCCATAAAAAGACAGGGCGCGGAAGTCATATACCGGCTTCCGCGTCCTGTTCTTTTTTTGCCTATCTGACATTTCCCTTTTCCATTTCTTCAAGTGGGAACTGCGGGAGGGCTTCTATCAGCTTCTTTGTGATAGACTGGCGCATATCTTCGTTGATTTCCTGTTTCGTGCTTCCGTCCGGCTGTCTGACCGCTACCGTCGATAGCCTGTCGATTTCGTCCTTGTAGCACTCCACGACTTTCTCCACCGCCCATTTTTCCCCGGCAACGGCGGCGCGTATGGTTTCATATTCCGGCATTTTCTGGTTTTCCATGCTTCAACGCTCCTGTCTGCATTTTGATAGCCCTATCATAGCACAGCGGCGGGGATTTTGCTATCCTTATCCACGCTCTGTTTCTTTTTCCCGTTCCGGCTGTCTGCCTGCCTGTAAAATGCTGTCAATGTTCTGCTTGATAATATCATATTCCCGGACTTTCTTTTTCAATTTTCCATAGTCGGCGTAAAGGGCTTCTTTCTGCGCTTGGAGGGCTTCATACTCCGATTGCAGCGCGGCGAGGTTCGGGAGCTTCGCAATGCCCGCCGCTTTCAGTGACCTTGCGGCGGCTTCATGGAGGATAATTGCCTGTTCCTGTCCGGCGCGGTACTTCTCCCTGTTCCTTGCCTTGCGGTATGCGTCATAGACAGGCTTTGTCTTTTGATAGGTGGAAACATTCTTGATAAGCACCGCCATTTCCGCAAGCCGCTTTTCGGCGTTCTTCAATGCGTCTGCCGCCTGTCCGCTTTCCGCTGCCATTTCCTCAATCCGGCTGACTAAATCCGCGTACTGCTCAATCTTATGTTCCGTCAAGAAATTCATTGTTTTAGCTGCCTGTTTCAGATTGTGGATTTTCGCCCACTGTTCATAGCCCTTACTCTGCGCCGCCTTGATACTGTTCTCAATGTCGATAAGCAGCGACACGCCGCGCTGCTCTCTGGGAGCTTTCGCCGCCTTTGTCCGTCTGCCCGCTATCCGTTCCCTTATGGCTTCCTCTGTATAGTCTGCGCCGAGGGTTTTAAGGCGGGTGAAGCGTTCCTGTCCGGGGGCGCGGCATGACACATATTTCCCCGGCTTTATCTCATAGCCCGCCGCCTGTAACCGCGTTAGCAATTCCTCAAAACTGGAAACTTGGGGGATAAGCGCGTCAAGGTTGGTTTTCAGTTTGCCTTTCCAACTGGTACCCGTCTTTTCAGCTTGATATTCCGCATAGCTCTTTCCCTTGCTGCCCTTGCCGGGAACGACGACGGACAAGCCATTCTCCCGGCACAGCTTGTCGCTCATGTTCCGTATGCCGTAATAGCTCCTTTTGTTGGAATTGTATTTGTGGTGGTCTACGAAATTTACGGCGCAGAAAATAATGTGATTGTGGACGTGTCCTTTGTCAATGTGCGTCGTGAGTACATATTCATGCTGCCCCTTTGTTACCGCGTCGGCAAGCTGATTTCCGATTTCATGGGCTTTCTGATAATCGACTTCCCCCGGCTCAAAGGACTGTATCAGATGAAAGGCTAAATTGTTCCCCTTTTGGAGTGCTTGGGACAATGTATATTCAAACTCAATATCTGCCGTTTCATAGGAGCAGCCGAAAGAGGACACAAGCATTTTTCCGTCCGTCTTGTCCGGGTTTTCGATATAGTCAAGGGCTTTGCTTAGAGTGCTTTTAATAGGCTTAATCTTTGTAACCGCCATATCTCCGCAAGCACCCCCTTTATTTCCTCTATGTCCTCTTGGTATGCGTTCCCCGTCGCGTTTACGCGGCGTGCTATCTGGTTGACGTTGACACCGATTTTCTGTATCTCTGCGGTCATTGCCTTTATATCGGCATGGTCTATCTGAATGATATACCCGTCAATGGCAATCTTCCGCAGATATGCCGCCATGTTCCGGGTGGGTACGAGCTTCATTTTTTCCAGTATTAAATCCCGTTCCGCTTCCGTCACTCTGAATTTGATTTGCACCGTCCTTTTGCGTCCGTCCATGTGTTCGCTCCTTTCCTTTCCGTTCCGAGGGTTTGGGACACTTCCCAACAAGCCATTTTCAACCGACGAGCCGCAGCGCGGGAGGGCGAAAATACGGAAGTGGGTACCCGCTTCCTATGCTTGCTACGAATGTTTTTATCCTTTAGGCTCTTATCCCTTACTACGGAGAAAAAGCGATTTTGCCAAACTTACGCAAAAGAAAAACGCTGCAATCTCAAAAAAAGATTACAACGCTCTCTAAATACTGTTCAGTTTTAAGCCGGACATTCCTATTCGCCCTCTTTTTCGACTTCGGAAATCTCTTTTGCCGTTGCGGTCACAATCCGTATGCCCGTATCGCTCATACCGTCAAGGAGCGCGTCAAGCTGCCGCCGCTTTGTGTCCTTTACGGCGGGCGTGTCTAACAGGAATTGGTCTACGGATATATGGTAACGCTGTATCAGCTCAAAGAATATCTGTAAACTTGGGTGCTGCCCCTTGTTCTCAATGTTCGCAAGGTAGCGCGGCGAGATAAACATTTCGTCGCTTACTTTCTTGCGGCTCTCCTTGCGCCCTGTCCGCGCCGCCTTTATCGCTGCCCCAAAAGCCTTGAAGTCGTATTTTGGTACTGGTCTTTTTGCCATAGTTATTCACCCTACTACATTTTACTGTTCACCTTTCCTTTTGGATATGTCTACACAGTTCTATTAGTTAGTCAAAATAAAGCATATATACTTGTAACCTTTTCCTTGAAGTCTATTGACAACGCAAAGAATAAAATCTATAATAGGCAGGACATACATACGTATGTTTTGGAGGTGATTGTATGCCACGTTCTGATAAAAAAACGAAACAGGAGATATTAGAAACAGCCACACGTCTTTTTGCCGAAAAGGGATTAGAAAATGTCAATGTTGAAGATGTTGTAAAGGAGCTTGGCGTAACTCGCGGAGCATTTTATCATTACTTCAAATCACGTGAAGAATTGATTTCCGGCGTTATGTATAAGTCTTTTAATGACAACAATCCGTTTGTCCTTGCTAACAGGCAGAAAGAGCTAAACGCCCTTGAAAAACTTAGGTTTGTATTCAAACTTGACCTCACGCCCCGTTTGGATATGAGCGATAGTTTAAGAGCAGAAATGAAAAAACTATCAGATAGCCCTGTTGTCTTTAAGAACGAAATGCTTACGCAAGTAAATGTAGTAGCTCCCTACGTTGAAAAACTGTTGATTGAGGGAAATACGGACGGTTCGATTTCCGTAAAATACCCAAAGCAAACAGCGCAAGTTATCTCTATGCTGATTGCTTCATGGTTAAGTCCTTTTACATTTCAAGTATCTTACAAAGAATATTCCGATAAAGTATCATTTCTCGAACAGTTGGGACAAGTGTTGGGCGTACCCTTTATGGATAAAGAAATGAAAGAGCTTCTGGACGAAATAGGCAAACACGAATTTGAAAAAGAATAAAGTCTTAATTTAACTGCCCATATAGGCAGTTAAATTAAGACCTAAAACATACATACGTATGTATTTAAGGAGGGTAATATGATAGAAACTATGATTGACGTATCGGGATTAAAAAAATCTTATAAGGCAAATCACGTCTTGAAAGATGTTAGCTTTACTGTCCGTAAAGGCAGTGTTTTTGCCCTGCTTGGCTCAAACGGCGCAGGGAAAACAACTGTCGTAAAAATCCTTTCTACATTGATGAAGTCGGACAGCGGCAAAGCAACCATTAACGGCTTTGACGTGGTTCGTCAAGGATATTATGTGCGTGAGTGCATTAGTCTGACAGGGCAATTCACAGCGGTAGATGAAGTTTTGACAGGCAGAGAAAACCTAAACCTTATCGGACAGCTTAAACGTCTGAACAATGTCAAAAACAAGGTGAATGAGTGGTTGTCTTTCTTCCATTTGCAGGACGCAGCAGACAGCAAAGTATCTACTTATTCTGGAGGTATGCGTCGCAGATTAGATATAGCCATGAGCCTTATGGGAAAGCCACAAATTATTTTTCTTGATGAACCCACCACTGGGCTTGACCCTCAAAATCGTATTGCCATGTGGGATTTAGTAAAAGAATTAGCTGCCGGAGGAACAACGGTATTCCTTACTACACAGTATTTGGAAGAAGCAGAATATCTTGCGGATTATATCGCCATTCTTCATGGCGGTAAGATACTTGCAGAGGGGACACCGCAATACCTAAAAACGATAATGCCGCAGCGCGGCGCGCAACTCAATTTTCAAAGTGAAGAACAAGCAAGCGAAGCAATGGCATTATTAAATGAGAACGGTATAACGATTGACAGCTTTGAGCAAAAACTTCCCTCTTTGGAAGAAGTGTTTTTAGCGTTGACTGATGAAAAAGGAGGAAAATAATCGTGCATAAACTCAAAAGTATATCATTTCTTGACTCTTGGATAATGTTTAAACGCTGCCTGCTTATTTCTTTGCGAAACCCCGAAGCATTGTTGATGGCAACAATAACACCGTTCTTTTTAATGCTCCTGTTTGGAACGGTATTTGGGAATATAGCAGATGTGGGAAGCCTAAATTACATTGATTTTATTGTGCCGGGAATTATTATGCAAAGTCTTGGGCAGGCTTCTCAACACTCAGCAATGAACGTCGCAACAGATATGACAAAAGGCATAATAGACCGTTTCCGTTCTATGTCAATTTCAAAATCTGCCGTACTGATAGGTCATACTGGCGCGGGAGTAGTGAGAAATACAATTTCAAGCACCGTAATCATTATTACTGCCTTTGTCCTTGGTTTTCGGCCACATAGCGGCTTTGTGGATTGGCTTATTGTTGCAGCCTTGCTTATCTTAGTAAACATTGCGATTTCATTGCTTGCTGTACTATGTGGACTAATTTCAAAATCGCCGGAAGGCTCCAGTGGTTTAATGTTTCCACTCTTTATTTTGCCTTTCATCAGTTCCGGCTTTGCTCCTACTGATACCATGTCCGGCGGTATTAGGTGGTTTGCAGAAATACAGCCTATGACACCGATTATTGACAGTATTCGTGCCTTGACGCTTGGCTTGCCTTTGGGGAACAGCTTGTGGATAGCTCTTGCTTGGTGCATAGCAATAATTATAATTGCGTTTACCGCAGCAGCACAAGTTTATAAGCGCAGACTATCATAGGCACATTATACCTTTTACATAATTTTTTATATATTCACACATGGAGAGAACTTTATAAGATATATAAATAACAGGAAAGGAGTATATTGCATGGTTTTTAACACAGGTGCGGCATTGCTGGATGCCGTTGTGCTGGCTATGATATCCCATGAGCCAGAGGGTACATACGGGTATAAGATTACACAGGAGGTACGGCAGGTCATTGAGATTTCCGAATCTGTGCTGTATTCAGTTCTGCGCAGGTTACAGAAAGATGAGTGTCTGGAAGTGTACGATATGGAATGTGGGGGGCGCAACAGGCGTTACTACAGGATTACGGAGAAAGGAAGAACACAGCTTAATCCGTATATTAGCGAGTGGTATCGGTATTCTGCCAAATTGAACGGTATCTTTGAGGAATGTTTAAAGAATGGATAGAACAGAATTTATGAGTAAACTGTCGGCTCTGCCTGGTGATGTGCCGTCTGCGGAGCGGGAAAAGGCAATACAATATTCAAAATACGAGGAGGAAATCTAATGTCAACAGAACAAGCCATTCACACGAAAGGATTATGCAAATCCTTTGGAAAAAATGAGGTGCTTCGTAAATGTTCATTAACCGTAGAAAAAGGAACAATATACGGCTTTTTGGGTATCAATGGAGCAGGCAAAACAACTATGTTCAAAATACTAACCGGCTTATTAACCCCTACTTTGGGCGAGGTTCAAGTATTAGGAAAAGATGTTACAGTACAGAAAGCTGATATATTACGGCATATCGGCAGTATGATTGATGTTCCTGTTTTTTACGAACATTTATCAGCAAAAGAAAACCTAAACATACATCTTGCCTATATGGGTGTTAAAAAAGCTGATACGGAAACGACCTTATCCAAAGTCGGATTGCAGAGCGTCGGAAATCAGCCCGTTTCGGAGTTTTCACTTGGTATGAGGCAACGTTTGGCTATTGCACGTGCTATGGTACATCAACCTAAACTGCTTATACTGGACGAGCCTGTTAATGGGCTTGACCCCGTAGGTATTCGTGAAATGCGTGATTTATTCAAAAGCCTTGTAGAAAAGGACGGAATAACTATTCTTTTTTCAAGTCATATTTTATCTGAGGTAGAACATATAGCGGATAAAATCGGTATCATTTCAAATGGTGCGATTGTGCGGGAAATGACATTGCAGGAATTGAAAAAAGACAACTCATTTAACCTTGAAGAATATTTCATTTCGATTGTGAAAGAGGGGGAAAGATAATGTTGAATTTAATAAAACTTGAAATTAAGCGTAACCGATTGAAAGGCTACATAACTGCGGGACTTTTAATTACATTTGCAGTATTAGGTCTTGTTTACTTATTTGCTGCAATACCACATCTTGACGCTTCTGATACAGATGTTCAGATATTTATTACATATAACGGCATAGCCACCTTATCGTTAGTTGTTGCTACGGCTTGCTTTTCTATCTTATCGTCGGCAATGTATAACAGATTTATTGTTGAAGAATATGCAAGCAAAAAAGTTTTTTTGCTTTTCTCATACCCTGTTAAGCGAAGCCGAGTATTATTGGCAAAAGTTATAACTGTATTTTTGTTTACATTTGTTTCCATGCTGTTTAGCGGAGTGATTACTTTTGTAATATTCTTTACCACCGAAGCGTTTGTTCCTATTTGTCAAGAAGCTATAACAATGTCAACGCTATTCGGGGTTGCAATATCGCTTATTGCTTACTCTATAATAGCTGCTGCATTGGCGGTAATATCTTTGTGGTTTGGATATTGGAGAAAATCCGCTTCTGTAACAATTATAGTGGGCGTGATTGTTTCATGTATTTTCGGTAGCTTTGCGTCTGAAATCCTTTTAGCAGGAGGGATATTTAACAGCGTTATTGTTCTTGTGATTGCGGCGGCAAGTATATTAGTTGCTTTCGTTTTGACAAAAGCACTCTCTAACAAAATTAGCACCATGGAAGTGTAACACTTTCAACTTGGGCGGAAAACAAGGATTTGCTATGATAGCTGAACAATGGTTATTATGCCCGGTATGCGGCAACAAAACGCGGGTAAAGATACGCGGCGACACGATACTTGAAAACTTCCCATTGTTCTGTCCGAAATGTAAACAGGAAACGCTTATAAATGTAAAGCAACTGAATATGTCAGTTATCAAAGAGCCAGACGCACAGACGCAGAGCCGATAAACTTGCGAGTAATCGCAGTTTGTCGGCTCTCTTTATATCCCCCAATATTAAGCCGTTTCTATAAACTCATTACCCTGTCTATCAGCGGCGGCTTTGAATAAATCAAGGCTGCCGTTTCTTTCTATCCTCTGAAAAGGAATGACGCCACAAACGCCAACAGATACGGCGGCTAAAAGGAGGTAGCCGCCATGAAGCGCAAAGCGTATCGACAAAATCCGACGGTCATTGACTTGTTAAAAAAAGCCCGACCACCACCGGGGGAAATTACGCTTTTATATATGAACTGTCTAATCATCTAAATACTACTTATAATACCTATGCGCCTGTCCGGGCTTTTCGGACGGGCGCATTTTGCTGCTCAAAAAATTTTTTGAAGAAATTTCAAAAAATCTTCGGCGTTTTTGAAAACCGCCGTATTGCCCCGCGAAAAGGGGGAAGCACCACCAACTTTCCAACGAGAAAGGAGGTGAGAATGTGGAACCTAATAGCAGGGAGTTTTACAAACAGTGTGCTTTTCAGAAGTTTTGTAATACGGTACTTCACAATGAAGCGTGCGACACCCATAGAGAACTTCGCAGACACAAGGCAAAGGAAGTGACCTTTTCCGACATGACTTTAGACGAAGCGCGGCAACTTCATACGTTTGATGAATATTTCAAACGGGAAACCGCCGAAACCGTCTTTGAGAAAGCCGGGAAGAAAATCACGCCGAAGCTGCTTCTTGAAGCAATCCGTACTTTGCCGGAAGAAAAGCGCAAATCCATACTGCTGTATTATTTCGAGGGAATGAACGATACCGAGATTGCGGAGCTGTTCAATACGTCGAGAAGCACGATACAGTACAGGCGGACAAGCTCTTTTGAGAAATTAAGAAAATATCTGGAGGAAAATGCTGATGAATGGGACGAATGGTAACGAACCCGGCTACCCGGAAAATGCCCTTGTTCCCTATCCTGTCATTGTGGCAGCGACAAAGGGCGACCCGGACGCTATGAAGATTGTCTTGCAGCATTTCAGCGGCTACATAGCCCGCCTCTCCATGCGGAAGCTGTACGACGAGCGCGGGAACGTCTATTTCGGCGTAGACCACGACATTCGGGAACGGCTGCAAGCAAAACTGATGATGGCTGTCCTCACCTTTAGGACAGAGGAATAACCGCAACGGCGGCGGGACGCTTTCTCTCACCCCCTTTTCCGTTCCGCTGCTGACGCGGACAGCACAGCCATTTTTGAACCTTGAAAAAGAAAGCGGCGCAAGATAACGGCGGCGCAGCATAAGGCAAATCGGATACGTTCCTTTTGCGCCGAGCCATACGGCGGGTGCGCCATGACGCTATCCGGGCGAGGTTATCCCCGCCCGGATAGCCGAGCGACCAACACCGCGCCGGAAAGCAAGTGTAGCGGCTTGCGGGCGACGATAGCGCAGAATATACAATGATACTTCCTTACAGCCACAGTCCGAGCGTTAAGAGCGTCGCAGGCAATGGGTAGGGCTGCATGAGAACCATGCCGGGGTGAAATTCCCATGAGGTTATGCTAATAACCGTCCGATTAAAGCCTTTGTTTTCTTGAATAGTGGACTTGCTGCTATTCATAGACTGTATTATATGTTTGCGAAAGAAAGGGGGATTTTCTTTGACGCAAAACCAAACGCCCGTTACCACAACGGAGCATAAAATAGGAAAAGTTACTTACCTTGTATGTTCGTCCGCAAGTGAACGCGCAACGGACACACTGGATAAAAAGATAAAGAAGCTCATTCGCAAAGACATGGAGCTGAACCCCGCAAACGCCCGGAAATAGGGCGTT
The DNA here is from genome assembly GCA_000403275.2 of Lachnospiraceae bacterium 28-4. Classification (GTDB taxonomy): domain Bacteria; phylum Bacillota; class Clostridia; order Lachnospirales; family Lachnospiraceae; genus Kineothrix. The sequence continues at coordinate 12,942 of KE159598.1, read as the reverse complement.
TCTTCACATTTTATACATGACACAGGCAGCGGTATGTGGTATAATATAGACAGTACAAATACCATGCTTGTCTGTCGTCGGAAAGGAGGACAAAATGTTACAGACAGACAAGATTACCGCTTTATATTGCAGATTGAGCCAGGAAGATATGCAGGCCGGGGAAAGCGAGAGCATACAGAACCAAAAGCTGATTTTACAAAAGTATGCTGACGAACACCACTTTTTCAACACGCGCTTTTTCGTAGACGACGGATTTTCCGGCGTGAGTTTTGAGCGCGAGGGGCTTCAAGCCATGCTGCATGAAGTCGAAGCCGGGAACGTGGCAACCGTCATAACAAAAGACCTTTCCCGTCTGGGACGTAATTATCTGAAAACCGGGGAGCTGATAGAGATTGTCTTTCCCGAATATGAAGTGCGCTACATTGCCATTAACGACGGTGTAGACACAGCAAGGGAAGATAACGAGTTTACCCCTCTGCGGAACTGGTTTAATGAGTTTTACGCCCGCGACACCTCAAAGAAAATCCGGGCTGTTAAACAGGCAAAGGCACAGAAAGGCGAGCGCGTCAACGGCGAAGCCCCTTACGGCTACCTTATCGACCCGGATAACCGCAATCATCTGATACCCGACCCGGAAACGGCGCACGTTGTAAAACAGATTTTTGCAATGTATGTACGGGGCGACCGTATGTGTGAAATCCAGAACTGGCTGCGGGACAATGAAATACTGACCGTCGGGGAACTGCGCTACCGCAGGACAGGAAGCAAACGCCACCCCCGCCCACAGCTCAACGCATGGTACAACTGGCCGGACAAGACGCTGTACGACATTCTGACAAGGAAAGAGTATTTAGGGCATACCATAACCGGGAAAACCTACAAGGTATCTTATAAGTCGAAAAAGACGAAAAAGAACCCGGAGGAAAAACGGTATTTCTTCCCCAACACTCACGAGCCTTTGATTGATGAAGAAACCTTTGAACTTGCACAGAAACGGATTGCCACCCGACAACGCCCGACAAAGGTTGATGAAATTGACCTGTTTTCCGGGCTGCTCTTTTGCGGGGACTGCGGCTACAAAATGTATGCGGTACGCGGAGCCGGGACGCTTGAGCGAAAACACGCCTACACTTGCGGCAACTACCGCAACCGGGCAAGAAATGATATGCTCTGCACTACGCATTATATCCGCAAAAGCGTATTAAAAGAACTTGTCCTTGCAGACTTGCAGCGCGTAACGTCTTATGTGAAAGAGCATGAACAGGAATTTATTCAGACCGCCAACGAGTGCAGCGCAAAGGCAGTACAAAAGACGCTGACACAGCAGCGGAAAGAGCTTGATAAGGCGCAGAGCCGGATTAGCGAGCTGAATATCTTATTCCGCAAGCTCTACGAGGACAACGCTTTAGGGAAACTTTCAGATGAACAATTTGCTTTTCTGACTTCCGGCTATGACGAAGAAAAAAAGACGCTGACCCGGAGGATTGCGGAGCTGTCACAGGAAATTGACAACGCTACCGAGCGCAGCGCGGACGTGAAAAGGTTTGTCGCACTGGTACGCAGATACACAGCGATTGAAGAACTGACCTACGAAAACGTCCATGAATTTATTGACCGTATTCTTATTCACGAACTGGATAAGGAAACGAACACCCGCAAAATCGAAATCTTTTATAGCTTTGTCGGCAGAGTTGATACAGGCGACAAGCCTACCGAAAGTATCTCCTATTTCAGACAGATAGGAGCCGACGTAAAGAGTTATGCTATCTAACATACATCAAAAAGAGGTAAGATAACGCTCTCTGCAAAAAAGGTTACGTTATCTTACCTCAACAAAGTTCCGCCCTGTGAAACCATCGTCCACATAAAACTCACAGTTGAACATACCATTCTTTTCTGCATAGTCTTTAAGCAGCAGCTTTTGATTGCTGATACTCATGCTCTCATTGTCTTTGCCATCTTCAAGAGATAATCTGCAATAAAGGGCAGTAATCATTGGACTGGTAATCTTAGAATTGTTTTTCTTGGAATTGTTATTCCTGTTCATAGGTTCTCTCCTTTATGAACAGGGACACGATATAATTATATTACCATGTCCCCGCCCCAATTTCAACATATTTTTCCTAAATCTGCCTTAAACCGCCTGCCTGTCCTTTTTTCGAGAATGCGGAGCATTTTTTGAAATATGTTCCTCCGTCTTTTTCTCTATAAGCTGTTCAAAAGCTTGCTGCATAGTCTGTGTGCCGCCAAATTCCCTCGTCACCACAAACCTTGTCTGCCCCTTTATTTCCTTTTTAACTTCTCTGTCTGCAATCATAAAATAAACCCTGTCCTTTCTGCGGTCATTTCCCCGCCTGTCATATTTCAATCCTCTTTTTCTCTCTGTACAGAAAGATAAATCTGCATAAAAACAGCATTGAAGATAACCCTTCCCCAATGCCAAACATCACACTGTATCCTTAACACCTGTCAAAATCTTTTTCGCCGTATCCCTGTTGCCCTGCCCCAGTTCAGAACGGTAATTCTTACCGCCGAAGAATACAGGCATACAGCGTTCCATGATGCGGTCATAAATCCTTGCGTGTTCCACGTCCTGCGGACTTTTCAGCGCATCAAGCTGAATGTTTGTTGTGATGATGAACGGCTTGCCGGACTTGTACCGTTCATCAATAACCGTATAAATTGTTTCAACCGTATACTGGCTTTCCCTCTCAATCCCCATATCATCAATCACAAGCAGCGTGTAGCGGTTCAAACTTGCAAGGTACTCATTCCGCTCCGAACTGTAAAGACCGCCGAGCGCATTTAATATTTTCGGAAAACTTGTCATCAGTACAGGAATTTTCTGCTCTAACAGCGCATTAGCAATACACCCTGCAAGGAATGTCTTGCCTGTCCCAACATTCCCCCAAAACAAAAGTCCCTGTCCTGTCTGCGCCATTTCTGAAAAATGTTCCACATACCGCTTTGCGTATACGGCGTTTTCCTGTGACGCATCACAGCGGTCAAAGGTATAGTTATAAAATGTTTTGTCCTGCAATCCCGCACTTTTCATCTTCTGTATATTCAGAAGTTCCTCCTTTACCCTGTATTCCTCATGTTCTTTTTCCAGTTTCTCCGCCGCACATCTGCAAAGACAGCCGACAATGCGTTCCTCTCCCAGGAATGATATTTTTTTCTGCTTTTTTGTGTGGCACTGTCCGCACATCAATAATCCGGTATCATCGTCCGTATAATCATCAACCGCCTTGATTTCCTCATTTGTGGTTTTTTCCAATTTTTTCAGTACTTCATCAACAACCACTTCAATCATAAACTGTCACCCTCCTTAAAACTGCCGTTATAAGAATACCCGTTTCCTTTTGCCTGTTCTTTCTTCATATCCTCTTTTTTCCAGCACTCCATAATGGCTAAATGATTTTTATATGTTTTTCCGCTGTAAGCCATATATTCCGACAGATGCTCTATCATGGACTGGTAATCTGCCGGAAAGTCGGCTTTCAGCGTTTCCAGTTCTTTATCCGTAAGGCTGACATTTTCATATCTGCCGTAAAGATTTATCTCCTGTCTTGTGGGTGCGTGTGTGTCCTTTTCTCTCTCACTCTCTCTTTTATCTAAGTTCTTATCTCTATTCTCTATACTCTTATCTCTAATCTCTGGTGGACAGAATTGGGACACAGGTGGGACATTGTCCCAGTTTTGTCCCGTTCCCATATTGTTATCCATCAAAAGCGGCGTGCTGCCTTCCGCTTTCTGTCTGCGGTATCTTGCCTTGCGTTCCCCATCAGACGAGCCTTTTCCCGTCATTTCCTCAATTTCCGGCATATAAAAAGTATTATCCTCCAATACTTCCACAAGCCCAAGCTGCATGAATGCCCGCATCGCCCTCTCTACCGTTCCTGTCTCATGCCTTGTGAGCAGTGCGATCATTTCCGCTGAAAGCGGCGTCATCTCATTCAAGAGCAGTTTCCCGTTATGCTGCAATGATTTTAAATACAGCTTGAGCAGGATATTCACATATAAGACACCGTCCTTTGAGCCTTCCAACACTACAATCTCACGCTGGTCAAAAAAATCTTCCTTGAGTTTAAGGAAGTAATATTTTTTATTCTCTGCCATAATTGCCCCTTTCCTTTTTTACGCTTTTTTTCTCCCCAAGATTGGGAAGAATTTCATTCTGTTTTGCTTTTGTCCTCTGTACCATTGCTGTCTTGTCCGCAATCTCCGCAAGTTCCCCAAGAATGGCATCATTTTCTGCCAAATCGTGTTTTATCTTTGCACTTTCCGCTTTCAGTTCTTCAAGTTCCTTTTTCCACGTTTTGGGGAGCAGCCTATCCGTACCGCTCATATTTTTCAGTCCTGTACGGTAGGAGAGTGCAGTATCTATCTTATCTGCATTCCTGTCATAATAAGACTGTTTCTGCCTGCCGGAGAGACTTTCATACTTTTTCAGGTATTCCGCATATGGCTTGTAGGCATGGTAGATGTCAACGATGTTGGACATCTTTTTCAGCTTTGCATTTAACTCACGCTGGTTGTGAATATTGTCACTCCGCTGTTTTTTGGTGTCCTCTGCCAGCTTCTGCAAATCCTCAAGCGTTTCAATCTTATGTGACTGGAGAAACGCCACCATAGATGAAAAATCTTTTATGTTGCCCGTTTTTGTGTCTGTGCGCTGCCGGATATCATTGTCCTGAATAAATGCGCTGCGGTTTTGCTGCCATTCCATCAGGACTGCAATTAAAGAATCCTCTTTCTTTTCCTGTACAGGTAATTCTTTTTCTTTATCCTGTGCAATCGCTTTTTTCTCTTTTTCAAGGAAAGCAATCTTATTTGTCAGACGCTCTATGTTCTCCATGCTGGATAAAATAAGGGCATTGATTTTTTTAATCTCCCTGTTCATGCTGCCGACTTCGGTTTGAATGCCCCTGCGCTCCATTGCGGTCACTGCAGCACCCATATGGATTGTCGGCAGAAGGTCTATTCCCTGTCTTTCAAAAGAACGGTGTTCCGCTGTAATCTCATAGCCGTTCTTCTTATAAAATTCAGTTTCAATATCTGCCCACAATGCACGCCATTTTTCCACGTTTCCCCTGTCGTCCCAATCAGTAGCGTAAACCTTATGTGACTTATAATCATTTCCTTTCTTTGTGGGGATTTTCTGACCGTTTTTATCAAGGTCATATTCCCGCCAGCATTTCTTTTCTAAAAAAGTCCCGTCTTTTTGGAACGGGCGCATGGTAAGCATAAGATGACAGTGCGGGTTCGGGTTCTCATGGTCGGGACTATGCAGATTCATGTCAACCACCATTCCTTTATCCCTGAAAAATTCTGCAAGTGTTCTTGCAGCCTTTAACCGCTCATCCGCATCCAGCTCACAAGGCAGGGAAAATTCAACCTCCCTCGAAAGCTGCGCCCTGCTTCCTTTTTCAAAATTTTCAACAGCGTTCCACAAAACGGAACGGTCTGCAAATTCTTTCGGCGCATATTCCGGCAGGAGGATTTCGGAATATATCACATGACCTTTCCTTGAAAAATCCTTCATCTCCCCATCATATTCGCAATATATCTTTGTCCCACTCCGGTATGCAGCGGAAGCCACAGCCGACTGCGGTTTTTCTCCGCCCCTGCTGATTATCTTTGCATTAAGATGTATCATTTTGGTGCTTATCGGTATCTCCCTCCTTTTGCATATTTTCTATTCCCAACGGAAAAATGCGGCTGTGCCGCATTTGACAAGGGCGCATTATCCGAGATAATCAATTATCCGAGGAAACTCTCAAAACCGCCAGCATAAAAGGCTTTCAGAGAAGTTGCCTCGGATAATGTAAGAACTATTTCAGGAAGTCAGGGAGCTGATGCTCTTTCTTTTGTGTAATAGGATTTTCTTTTTGATGGGAAAACCACTTTTCGTTCCAATCCCGGATATGCCTGTTTACGGTTCCCTGTGAAAGTTCAGCATACCGTTCTGTTGTGGAGATCGAGGAATGTCCGAGGAAATTTTTGATTGCCATAATTGGTACCCCGGCTTCCAACATATGTGTGGCGGTCGTATGCCTCATGGTGTGCGGGGTGTAGCGTTTTTCAAGGAACATTTCCGGATGCCCTGCTCTTGCGAGCATGATATATTTTTTATAAATCTCCTCAATACAGGAAATGCTCATCTGCGGATGGGTCTGGCTGGAAAAGATGTAGGCCTCCAACCGACCGGCCTTTCCCGTTTCCTCCAGATATCGTTCCAGGAGAGTTCCGCTAGGCCTTGCAATCACGATCCTCCGGGTTTTGTTTCCCTTTCCAGTAATTGTAAGCTTATAGAGGTTTTTCTCGGCCAGGAAGTCCCTGACTTTGAGATCGCAGATTTCCTGTGCCCTGGCTCCGCTGGCATACATCAGGTTCAAAAGGACCTGGTCACGGAAGCCCATCCGTTTCCCGGGTTCAGGAAGCCGGAGCAGGATTGAAACTTCATCAAGCGTAAAGGTGGTCCTCGGCTGGACGGCCTCTTTTTTTACAGGCACTCTTTTCACCGCATTTGCAAACACAGTCGCTGCTTCAAAATTCCTGTTCTGTGCGTAACCGGCAAAAGAGGCCAATGCTGAAAGCCTGAGATTCCTTGTGGATACTGAGCATCCCCGTTCTGCTTCGATCCATTTCAGGAAGCCGTCAATAGTCTCGAAATTCAAATCCCGGAAGAGGATTTCACCAGCATTTTTCTTCTTTTCCTGATAAACATACTGGAACAAAAGGCGGAAGGTATGTTTATAGGATCTCGTGGTATTAGGGGAAAGCCCTGACGAGAGCGGCATATATTCCGTAAAAAACTGTTCCAGGAGGAGCATGAATTCAGGAAGTTTATTTTTCCTCATACGCCACCTCCGTGAATACGCCAGCGGCATAATCTTCAAACAGCTCCGTATATTCAGGGAACATATCACCACTGAATTTCAGATATTTCTCCGTTTCGTCCATGTCATGGTGTCCAAGATAGACTGACAGGAAAGGAACAGAGTTATCTGTCGGGTGTCCGTTTTTCTCTGCCTGCGCAAATGAATGGATGGCAAAATAGTGACGGAAGCAATGAAGGCACTGCCCTCTGGAATGGGATTTTTCCTGTACATACAGGCCGGTTTCCCGCAAGAGGTTCCTAAACCGAAAATCAAAGGTTCCTTTACTGACGGAAAACTCTTGGCCCCTGGCTGCCGGGAACAGACAGCTTTCCGGTTCTGTTTTGATCCCCATAGCAATGCAGTATCTTTCCAGCATCTCTGTCAATGTCCTGTCCATTGGAACAACACGCTGTTTGTTGTTCTTGGCATGGCGGATCAGGATGGTCCCATTGCGGAAATTTATATCTTTTACCCTGGCGGCAAGCGGTTCTCCCAGGCGGAACCCGCACCCAAGGAGCATCCGGAGCAGCATACAGAACTCCATGTCCGTCCGGCGGGTTTTCGGGTCTGTATGCCTGTTGGCCCAGCTGTCGGCGCAGGACAGAAGCGTTTGGATTTCCCTGTCCGAAAAAATATATGGGACATAGCTGTCTGATGTTTTGGGGCAGGCGGGCATGAAAACACTGTACCCCTTGTATTGAAGGTACCGCAAAAATTTGCGGAGATAGCTTACCTTATCGCTGACCGTTTTGGGCGCGTTTATCTGCTGGAGTTCCCTGATCCAGTGATTGATGGCTGTTTCCGTAACCCTGTCGGCGTTTTCTGCCACCAGCAGTGAATCGAACGAAAGAAGGGTTCTGCGTGTACTCCGCAAAGTATCATCGCTGACAGTCCCCTGGCTGATTTCCAGATATTCTGCAAGCTCATGTTTGAAAACCGACTGGAACTGTGTCATGACAGGCGCCACCTCCCCTCCAGAAAAGCAGCAAATGTACCTGTCGCCTCCATGACCGGGAGGGCGTAGTTCCGCAGCTGCTCCACATCCAGACTGACATAGGATTGGATGGCGTTCTGGTCTGTATGCCCAAGGGCTTTCCTTACCGCCTCATAAGGGATGTTGTCATTGACCATGGAACTTGCCAGGGACGACCGGAAAGCATGTGCGCCCTGTTTGCGTCCCGCCGGATCAATTCCAGCTGCCATAATGGCAGTCCTGACGATCTTGGTGATTGCCTGCACAGAGATATGGCTGTAAGGGGGAACGATGCGGAGAAATACATACGGGCTGTCATAGCAGGCCCGTTCTTCCTCTAAATACTGTTTCAGGGCGGCCTTTACATCCGGGACCATGGGAAGTTCAATGTCAACGCCGGTTTTGTGCTGTGTAAGCAGAATCAGGTTCCTGCCAAAATCCAGTTCCCGGAATGTCATGGATGAGATGTCCCCGCTCCTGATCCCCAGCCGTGTCGCAAGAAGCAGCACTGCGTAATCTCGCTTTCCATGTGGGGAGTCCCGGCCTACGCTATTTTCAATTTTCAGGATTTCTTCTATTGTATAAACAGAAGGGTACGGCTGCGGCCTCTTGAAAAGAGGAACGATGCCGCTGTAATCCCTGTCGGTATGTCTGGCCTGATATGCATATCTGAGGAATGTCCGGATGTGTGAAAGGTACCATTTGCTGCTGACCATTAAACACGCGGCTCCTACATTTTGGGCGTTCATTGCCTGCGGCGCTGCGCAGCCTGTATCAGCCAGGGCGGATAAAAAGTAGTGCCCAATCTTATCGTGAAGATGGATGCTGCTTTCCTGAAGTCCCTTGCGTTTCCCGTCTTCAAGGTACTCCGCTAAAAGAGCCTCCATTTCCGGATTCAATTCGTGGTATCCGCATGGCACTGTGTTGGTTTCCCTTGTATGGTAACCCATAGTTAAAACCTCCTGTTTGATAGCTTTAACTGTACTATGCCCATGTGGATAAATTTTATCCGAGATTTTTTGCATGAACCCCCGCATACAAAAGGTTTTTAAGAATTTCCTCGGATAATTAAAAATCTCGGATAATGCGCCCTATCCGAGTTCTTGGATAGGGCGCACTTATACACGCTTCGCGTGTGTGCGCCCTGCGGGGCTTTGCCTGCCTTACGGCAGACAACAGGGGAAACGACAATTCCCCTACGGGCGTTCCGCCCTACCCTTTAGTGAACTTTGTGTTCAGATAAAGGCTAAAGAACAGCCTTTATCTGAACACAAAGTTTTGCAGTGCCGTCCGCCACGTTTCAGCAGATAATTTCATTCTGTCGGTGATTGTGGTTTTACTTTTTCTGTCAAAATATTTTGCATCGTCCGGCGGAAATACAAATCAGAAAAGAGAGTATTCAGAATATCTTTTACTGAATCATCATTCAGAGCGGCAAGTTGTTCTTTGGAAACATTCAGCTTTTCTCTGATAAGGTATTCAAAGTGACTTCCCCATACAATGTTGCGGTGTCGGCGTTCCTTTTCTGTCATACCTTTTATCTGATTACGAAGTTTTGCTTCCCTATGTTTTGCAATGGCAAGTTCAGCTTTGGTCTTTTGTAATTCCGCATCAATCACATCTCTGCGTGTCTGTTTACTTTCACTCATTTTTTCACTTCCTCCCTGCCCGTAACGCTGTTAATATTGGATAAAAATACAGGCATACAAAAGAGGACATCCATATACTGAATATCCTCTCCTTCGTTTGGCTGCACCTGTTTATGTTTCATCTTATTCCGTTTTAAACCACAATTTCATTTACATCATTTTAGGAGAAATTTTATGTCCTGTCCCTCAAATCCTGTAAATGCCTAAGCTGCGCTTCACTTAATGTCCTCGGCTTTCCAATCCGGATAAGATTTTTGGGTAAAACATATGTCTTGCTTACTTCTGTCCATGACTTTAACCGGATTACATTTGGGAACTCCTTATGCAGTTTATCCATTTTCCGCATCCATACCGGATTTGCTGTGTAAACCGTTGCTTCGTCCTCATCTGCATTCAGATTGATAACCACTTCCTGTTCATATCTTGATAACTTCATTCCATACTCCTTTCTCCGATGCCAAATTTATTTAACAGTACCCTGCCGGTACTAAATTTTCCACCCATAATCGGGCTGTTTCATTTGTTCTGCTGTTCTCCCCTTGCTGTTTCCTGACAGGCAACCCTTGTCGGCGCTGTATCGTCCAGTATTGTATTGGCGCTCAAATCACTTTCAAATTAGTCTTGGCGGTTTATATCAGCTTGGACAGTCATTTAATTGTACTGCCATTATCCAACAAAACAGCCTGCTTTCCCGTATATCCATCATGTCAGAAATCTGCCCGGAAACAGAAAATTTCTATCATGCTGGAAAAATATAGTAGGAATTCTCCAGTTAATGTGGTATTCTGTTTTTGTAAAGGGGAGAATTATCAATGAAAACACAATTAAGTATTCAGGAACGCCTGAAAGACCTGCGTATAGAAAAGGGACTGACTTTAGAGCAGCTATCACAACAGATAAAAATTCCGGCTTCCACACTTGGTTCTTATGAATCTGATGATTATAAAGAGATACCCCACAGGAACATCATTGACTTGGCAAAATTCTATAAGGTATCAACAGACTACCTGCTTGGTCTGACTGAAAACAGGCAGCATGACAATATTTCCATATCCGACCTGCACCTGAGCGATGCCGCCCTGTCACTTCTTAACGACCAGAAACTAAACACGCTGCTCTTGTCAGAGCTTATCACACATGAGCAGTTCCGAAAGCTCATGATTGACTTGGAGATCTATGTGGACGGTCTTGCGGATATGCAGGTCAAATCACTAAATTTTGTAGTGGACATAGGAAGAAAGATACTGCTCAAACGCCACAATCCCGACGAATATAACCTGCAATTAAATACCCTGAATATGCAACACCTTGAACTGAATGAATATTTTTCCCATGTAATTGATGATGATATGCACACCATTATTAAAGATATCCGAGATGCCCACAAAGGCGATATCGACTCCGCCCCACCCAAAACCATAACCGAACATTGGGAAGAAATCCTTGAGAAAGCAGAAAATTTTGTAGGCACTTCCAAACAAAGGCTTGCCTACATATTCAGCCAGTTCCTGAAAATCAAGCCGACTGAAAAGAATATTGACGATATGGCGGATATGCTCAGTCAGTCTGAAATCTTAGAGCCTGACGCAAAGAAACGCCGGAACAGTGCAAGGCAGAAAAACTCTAAGTCAGATAAGAATTGACACAGCAGACATGATTAGCTGAATTGCCGGCTGATCGTGTCCCTGTTCCGTTTATTTTTGTATCGGGCAGCCAACTCTTCACAAATAAGTATGGCATATCTTTCCCCAATTTCTGATAGTTGAGAGAGTGGGAGGTTTCCCGCCCCCGGCTCTCCCCGGTGTTGTAAGTGTCAATGGTTTCTTTTCCCAGGGCGGCGGCTAACTCCTTTAAGGTGGTGGGTTCCTTGCCGCCCAGAAAGATGGAAGTGTCCATATTTCCGATGATGGTGTCGGCGTTGTCCTTGTAGATGGCCTTCAGCTGGGACTGCGCCTGCAATACCAGACAGGCGGAAATCTCCCGGCTTCGGATGGTGGCTACCAGCTTTTCCAGCTTTGGAATCTGCCCGATGTTGGCGCACTCGTCAATCAGGCAGCGCACATGGACCGGGAGCCTGCCGCCGTACACATCATCCGCTTTTTCACAGAGCAGATTAAACAGCTGGGTGTAGCACATGGAAATCAGGAAGTTAAAGCTGTCATCGGTATCGCTCATAATAAGGAACAGGGCGGTTTTTTTGTCCCCCAGGGTGTCCAGTTCCAGCTCATCATAGGCTGTGACCTCCCGTAGCTCGGCAATATCGAATACCGCCAGCCGCGCGCCGCAGGAAATCAGTATAGATTTTGCGGTTTTGCCAGTGACGTTTTGTAAAGGACTTTTTAATCAAATTCATAGAAAATTTACATTTCAGGGCAAAAAAATAAGGCCGGGAACCTGTTTTTAGATTCCCGGCCTACGGTTTTGTTTTATGCTGTCCGCTCTGCTTTCAATTTTTTTACTTCGTCAAGAGGAAGTCCTGCATATTCCGCAATTTTTTCAAGTGTCAATATTCCATCTGTCAACATTCTTTTAGCAGTATTTATTGCCCCTTCTTTTATGCCCTCTTGTAAAGATTCTTTTCTCATATCCTCCATGACTTTGCACATGATTAAAATGCCCTCCTTACTTTCCTTGAAAAAACGAACTCTGTCTGCCAGTGTCGTATAATACATATCTGCCGCATTAGTACATGAAAAATCATGCATGAGTTTTCCGATTGGTGTATCTCCACGATAAGCACCGTTTACATACAGTATATGTGAACCATCTTCAAATCTTTCTCCGGTTCCTAAAAAGCAGCGCTCAACCGGATAGAGCGGCAGCCCTTTTCCTATCACATCATTTTCCGTGATGAACACTACCCATGTTTCTGGGAGATTGTCAAAATCATCACCTTTCTTCAAAAGAGTTGCGTCCATCATGCTGGAATTATACCTTGCTCTTTTTCTCCCGGCTCCTTTATCGGCTCGTTGGATTTCAACATTTATTTTAGCGCCAGTACTGTCAGTAGCAAGAATATCAAACCTTACTGAACGATTCAACAAATTCTCCACAAATACCTGGGTGCGGACGTCCAGCACCTTTAAATCCGGTTTTTCCAGTACAATCCGCAATACCAGTTCTATGCTTGCCGTATCTCCCTCAAAACACTTGGTGAGGAAATCATCATCAAGCAGGCGAAAGCCTCTTAGTCTCTGTAAATCTTCCTGATGTTTCTGGTCTATCTGTTCCGTCACTGTCAATCTTCCCACCTGCTTTCCCTTCTGCTTTCCCTTCTGTTTTCGTATCTCCATACTATCATAAACCTCCTGATTTTACAAGCCGGGAGCCAGAGCAGATAGCGTAAGTTTATTGTAGGAATAGGATAGACAGAATAGTCCCTTGATCTGGTCAGACTGATTGACCTTCTTTAGATGGTCTCCTTCCAGAACGGGGT